>NC_012440.1:0-1200000 GCF_000021565.1 Persephonella marina EX-H1
TTTTATTACTCTACAATAGCGAGAATATCGTCTTCTCTTAATACGATAAGCTCCTCACCATCAACAACAAACTCATTTCCGGCATACTTACTGTATATAACTTTATCACCAACCTTGACTTTTAATGGTGCTATCTCACCATTTTCAAGAAGTCTTCCTTCACCAACAGCCACAACTTCTCCTTCTGATGGTTTTTCCTTTGCTGTATCAGGGATTATGATTCCTGAGGGTGTTTTTTCCTCAGCTTCTTCAGCTGGTTTTACAACGACTCTATCGTAGAGGGGTTTGATCTTTGCCATCCTCTTTACCTCCTTTGTTATTTATTTATTAAATATTATATAGCTCCAGACAAAAAAATGCAATAAGCTCGCATATAAAATATTAGCGTATCTCAGTCATATTTCTAAAACTCTTCCTGTCTCAGAACTTTGAGAAGCTCCTCCTTAACTTCCTTTATTATCAGCTCATCTGTCAGCTTTTCCTTATCAAAGGTCCTGACATAAAAGGCATCCCTTATTCTCTCACCCTGTGTTACAACCTTTGCTATATGGACAAACAGGTTGAACCTTGTGAAAACCCTGAATATATCAAACAGAAGACCTATCCTGTCCTCACCTGAAACATCAAATATTGTGTATATGTCTGATGTCTCGTTGTCCACCTTAACAAATGTAGGTGGTGGGACAGCTGCAGCTTTGAACCCCCTTTCAGACTTTCTTGACAGATCATCAAGTGTTATCTCTCCCTTTATATAACTGTTAAAAAGATCCTTAAACTGCTCAAATTTCTGGTCCTCAACAACCTCAAGTGTTGATGTTGATATCTGGAGATCAACGATAGTAGCTCCATCCTTCCTTCTGTAACTGTAAACGGAAAGTATGTTTATATTCATATAACTGAGTATCCCAGTGACAACGAGGAGAGGATTTTCAACGGATCTGTCAACAGCTATAATAAGCTCTGAAGCTCCAATCCCATACTTTTTCTCAAAGTAAAACTGAGGTTTTTTTGTTCTGAACATTATCTCTTCCATCTTTATATGTCTGATAATATCATCAATCGGTGTTGATATAAGGTAATACTCTGAGAATCTGTTCATATGGAATCTTGCCCTGTCCTCACCAAGATCTATCTCAAGCATAGCAAAAAGTCTTCTCTTCTTCTCCTCAAGTCTTCTCTTCTGGATCTCCTCAGCTGAGAGACCCTTTTCAAGAACCTCAAGTGCTTTAAAGTAAAGCTCCCACAGAAGAGCATTCTTCCACTCATTCCATATGTTTGGTCCTACAGCGTTTGCATCACACCATGTGAGAACTGTAAGCATCTTTAAAAGCTCTTTATTCTTTATAACCTTAACAAAATCATTTATAACCTTGGGCTCATTCATATTTCTTCTCTGTGATATCTTTGCCATCTCAAGATGGTAAAGGACGAGATAACTGACTATATTTGCATCCCTCTGTGAGTATCCAAATCTTAGCATTATCTCCTTTGCCATTTTTGAACCTAAAACAGAATGGTCAGATTTATGACCTTTTCCTATATCGTGAAGAAAAACAGCCCATATAAGCAGATCCTTTCTTTCAATCTCCTTATAAAGCTCGTACATCATCTTTTTGTGTGGATGGTCAAGCTTTTTAAGGTTCTCAAGCTCCTCAACAGCCTTTATAGCGTGAGCATCAGTTGTGTACTTATGGTATGCATCGTACTGGAAATGGCATCTCTGGTATCCAAACTCAGGTATAAGATCGTCTATAACGTAAAACTCCTGCATCTTCCTTATCGTTTTTGCGAGGTTGTTAACATCACTGAATATTGTTCTCATAAGCTTTTTAACTTCCGGATCGTCCCTGTGTTCCCTCAGTTTTGACTCATTTTTCCTCAGGAGATACTCAAGCTGTGGCGAGAAATCAAGGTTGTACTGCTTAAAGTAAAGGAATGCCCTCAAAACATTCGTATGGTTTCTCTCAAACCTCTCTCTGTTCAGAACATCTATCTCAGTAGCTGTTCTTGAGAAAACAGCATCAATAGGCTCAAAAAGCTGGAACCCATCCTCTTCTGTGATGCCTTTAAGAATCCTTTTTGTTATAGTGTTTATAGACTTAGCATACAGATAGTAAAGTCTCATAAGCTTCTCAACGCTTTCCCTGAGTTTCTCTGAGTCGTAAGGCTTCTCAAGATAACCGAGCCTTTTAACAACCTCTTCCTGAAGAGGTCTCACAAGAACATCACATCTTTTGTTACATATAAGATGCATCTCATTTCTTATCTTGAGTAAGAAATCGTAAGCTCTCATAAGCTCCTGGTACTCTTCCTCAAGTATGATATTTTTCTCAACGAAGTAATGGTAGTTCGGGACATCATCCAGGACCCTTGCTATCCAGTAAACCTCATGGAAATCTCTCAGACCCCCCTCACCTTCCTTTATGTGAGGTTCCATCATGTATATCGTTGATCCTGTCCTCTGATATCTCATCTTTCTTGCTCTTAATGTTGCATTTATATATGCTGTTCTCTTTCCCCTTATAAGCTTCTTAAACTTTTTAATAAGATCATCGTATATATCCCTGTTACCTGTTATAAATCTTCCCTGAAGGAGAGATGTTGCCACAGTTAGATCTTCCTCTGAAAGCTCAAGGAACGTTTTTATATCCCTTGGAGAAAAACCTATATCAACCTTAAGATCAAGTAATGAGTAGTAAAAGCTCTCAATACCCGCTTTAAGTGACTCAAAGTTATCAGACTTGAAAACAAGTGATATATCTATATCTGATTTGAAACATAGCTCCCTTCTTCCGTAACCACCTAAAACGACTATACTGACCTCCTCAAGATCCGGAAATGAGATCTTTGCAAGATCCTTGATAGTCTCATCTGTTATATCTGAAAGCTCCCTTACAGTATCAAGACCTTTTGCACCTGCCCTGTGCTTGTTAATTATCTCCTCCTTTTTTGAGAAGTATCTCTCAAGTATTCTCTTTTTCTCATCAATATAGAGCTTGTCCATACCCCTAACCTCTTCCTATAGCTTTTTTTACATCATCTATTGAGACCTTATAGTAAACAGGTCTTCCATGTGGACATAAGTTAGGACTGTCCGTCTCAAACCATCTTTTAAGTATCAGTTTTGCCTTTTCATCAGATAGAATATCCCCTGACTTTACAGAAAGCTTACATGCTATCTCTCCTATCACATAATCAACAGTTTCTGCATCTTCATCCATCAGTATCCTGAAAAATATATCCAGAGCCTGATCTTCAGAAACAAATACAGGTATCTCCTTTATAACAAGATTGTAACCGTCTATATCAAATGAAAAACCTGATCTCTCAAGTGTACCCTTTTTGTCCTCAATTAATGCCTTCTCAAGTTCGGATATACTGTGTGTTATATTCCTGTTTAAGATCTTTCTTTTTATAAAACCATCCTCCCTCAGATCTTCCATAAGTATCTCATAGTTTATCCTTTCATGGACAACATGCTGATCTATCAGGTAGATATCCCCATCGTAATAAACCACAATAAATGTGTTCTCAACCTGTCCAAGCAGATCAAACACTTTTTCTTTTCCGTAACTACCTTTTCTCTGGGAGACTGTGTAGTCAAATGTAACACCTTTCTTAAATGGAGTTTCTAAAGCCTTCAGTCCTTCTCTAACAAGATTTTTAACAGCCGTATCATTTTTGAACTTTACCTCTATCTTTGCAGGATGAACATTGTGGTCAACAAAGTATGGTGGAAGCTCTATAAAGAGAACATAAAACTTCTCAGAAATTAAAGATTTAATGATCTTTCTCAGCTCCCTGTTTTTTACAGGTCTTTTATTAACATAAACGATACCTTCCTTTTTAAATCTCTCATCTGTGGATATATAACCGTAGATCCTTCCTGTTTCATCTGTATAATCAAGCTCAAGAAGTCTGCCTGAAAGCTCAGGATATATATATGTAATCCTTTTTTTAAGATCAGAAGGGGGAAGATTCATAAGCTCCCTTCCGTTGTGGTAAAGTCTAAAATGTATATCTGTGTTTACAACAGCGTAGTTTATGAAAGTTTTAAGACAGTGAACAAACTCCGTTCTCTCACTTTTTAAAAACTTTTTCCTAACAGGTGTGTTAAAGAATATATCCTTAACCCTTACCTTTGTTCCTACAGGAGCTCCTGTCTCAGTGAAAGATCTGAAAACACCACCTTCTATATAGAGCTCCTTCCCTACAGAAAGATCCTCAGGTCTTGATACAATACTGAACTTGGATACAGAAGAGATACTGTACAAAGCCTCTCCTCTAAAACCGTAGGAGCTTATACTGTAAAGATCATCTTCAGATGATATCTTACTTGTTGTGTACCTTTTTACACAGTCAAGCATATCATCAGGATGTATCCCTTCCCCATTATCAACAACCTGTATCAATCTTTTTCCACCTTTTTCAATAAATATATCTATCCTGTCTGAGCCTGCATCTATTGCGTTCTCAATAAGCTCCTTTAAAACATTTGCAGGTCTTTCTACAACCTCACCTGCAGCGATTTTTCTTATCAGATCTTCAGAAAGGGGCTTTATTCTCCTCATCTACACTTGTCAACCTTTTTTATAAAAATAAATTAAATAATGCATATATAAGATACAGAAAAAAGAAAAAACTACAAGGAGGGTTCAGATGGCTATCAGAAAGTTAGAAAGATCAGAATGGGAAAGTTATTTTGACCAGCTGTCAAAAAAATTAGGTGCGAAGGAAGTCCAGATCGAGATTATCAATGAGGATATAGGCGATCAGGTTGAGACATGGTGGCAGCCATTAACAGGTTTATCTTACGATCCAAAGGATGATGAGTTTGAGGTTGCAGCTGAAAGACATGATCATCTCATACATAAACCTGTTGAGATATACGTTGATGAGGATGTTGATGGTGTCAAGACTGTTGAGGTTATTCAGGAAGATGGAACAAAGCATATAATAAAGTTAAGATCTCCTGAAGCTTTACCTGAGAAGTAAGGGTCTTCCCTTACTTCAGGTATTTTTTAGCCTTCTTAACTTCCTTATCAATAATACTTTTCATTATCTCCTTCATAACCCTGTTAACAACAGGCTTCATCCTTTCCTTAACGGACTCATCCATAACAGCAAGCTCAGGCCACTCCCTCTGGTAACCTTCACCTTTCCATTTTGTGGTTGCATCAATACCCATCTTTCCACCAAAACCAACAAGATCTGTTGAGTGGTCAAGAACATCTATAACACCTTTTTTAATAACAACATCCCTTGCAGGATCAACATTATTTCCCCATATCCAGAGAACATCATCTATACTCTGGACATCAACCCATTCATCAAACACAACTATATTCTTTGTGAACATCATCTGACCCATTCCCCAGAGTGCATCCATAACCTTGTATGCATGTCCGGGATACTGTTTTTTTATTGATACAAAACAGAAGTTGTGGAAGCATCCTGAAACAGGGAGGTTATAATCAACAACCTCAGGAAGATTGAACTTTATAAGAGGCAGGAATATCCTCTCTGTTGCCTTTCCCATCCAACCATCTTCCATAGGCGGTCTTCCAACTATCGTTGTCAGGTAAACAGGATCCTTTCTGTGTGTTACAGCTGTAACATGCATCATAGGATACTTCTCAACAGGTGTGTAAAAACCTGTGTGGTCTCCAAAAGGTCCCTCATCAACAAGAGGCTCTTCAGGATCTATATAACCTTCAATAATAATCTCAGCATCTGCAGGAACTTCAAGATCAACAGTTTCACACCTCACAAGCTCAACACCTTTACCTCTTATTATTCCAGCAAAAAGATACTCATCAACATCCTCAGGTAGAGGAGCAGAGGCGACATATGTAAGAACAGGATCTCCACCTATAGCGATAGCTACAGGTATCTTCTGTCCAAGCTTTTTATACTTCCAGTAATGTTTTGCTCCACCTTTATGTATCTGCCAGTGAACAGCAACTTTATCTCTGTCAAGGATCTGTATCCTGTACATACCAACATTTCTCAGACCATTCTCAGGGTCTTTTGAGATCACCTGTGGGAGAGTTATAAACCTTCCCCCATCTTTAGGCCAGCATTTTAAAACAGGTATCTCAAAAAGATCTATATCATCACCTTTTTTTATGACTTCCTTTACACTGCCTGTTTTTACAGTTTTAGGAAGAGCATCATTCAGTTTCTTAAGTTCAGGTATCCTTTTAAGCTTATCTAAGAATGTGTGTGGAACTTCAGGTTTCAGTATCCTGTAAAGCTTCCAGCCAATATCTTCAAATCTTTCAACACCAAGTGCCATCTTCATTCTTTTTTCACTTCCAAAGGCATTTATAAGAACCGGCATATCAGATCCTTCAACATTCTCAAATAAAAGAGCCTTTCCGCCATCAGGCAGCTTCATAACATTGTCTGCTATCTCTGTTATCTCAAGGACAGGACTGACCCTGTCTTTTATCCTGATGAGCTCTCCATTTTTATCAAGATCCTTTATAAACTCCCTTAAATCTCTGTAAGCCATAACTACCTCTCAATCTTTTATCTATAAAACTTTATAATACACCAAAAAGTTATCCACATTCCAAAAAGATATCCACAGAGCTATCCACATTGTAAGTTATTGATTTTTAAAGATTAATTGAGTTATCCACAGGTGGTTGTGGATAAGTTGTGGATAACTTCCATTTTCCTGTGGATAACTCAGGTAAAATTGTGGATAACTTGGAAAAAGCTGTGGATAACTCGGCAGGTGTCAAAAAGTTATCCACAGGTTTTCAGCCTTTAATATCAACGTTTTTGCATTTTTAAGAATCGTAAGTGTTCTAAATAAAGGATTTTTTCATTTTTGAGTTATCCACATACTATCCACAGGTTATCCACATTTTTTTCACGGTGTAAGTTATTGAAAAATATAAAAATTTTTGAGTTATCCACATATCCACAGCCTATTATTATTTTTATTATCTTTTATTCTGATAAAATATAAAGACAAAAAATAAAGATAAAGAGATAAAGATGGAAAAGGATAAGAATATTCAGAAGCTGGAATCAAAAGATCTATCTGAAAAGGTTGTGTACTATGAGGAAGATGAGATAGACCTTTATGAACTCTGGCTTACCTTAAAGAAAAGGTATAAACTGGTTTTATCTGTAACAGTTTTCTTTATATTATTATCAGCAGTTTATCTATTTTTAACAAAGCCTGTTTACAGGGCAGAATTTATTGTTAAACTTCCCCAGGGATTGACCTCACCGCAGGAGACTAAAAATATTATTGATAATCTTGAAAATCTTAGAAAAGAAAAACGTTATATGGAACTGTCTAACTTGTTAGGTATATCTCAAGAGAAAATTATGGATATTGACTCATTTTCAGCATCAGAAATTAGAAAGAACAAGAATCTAATAAAAGTAATACTGGATGTTTATGATCCAAATATTATAAGCAAGCTGAGTGTTTCTATACTTGAGCATCTAAACAATAACAGATTTGTAAAAGAGAGAATAGAGATAAGAAAAGAAACTCTAAGATTCTCTATAGAAGAAACAAATGAAAAGATAAAAGAGATAGAATCAATTAAAGATCGTATATTGAATGATCTTAAAAATGGGAGGATTAAGGATTTAGGTTTTAATCCTGTTGATATGGACAGAACTGTTTTATCTCTTAAAGAGAAGGTCAAAAATCTTGAGAATCAGTTAAAACTGTTGAGAGGTTATGAGATAGCTGTGGATCCTGTTGTTCCTGAGAAACCTTCAAAACCAAAGAAGGCTCTGATTCTGGCTGTTGCTTCTGTTTCAGGTCTGTTCTTGGGAGTTTTTCTTGCATTTTTTGCTGAATGGATTGAGAACGCCAGAAAAAGAAGGGAAGAGATTTTGTAGTACTATTTCTTCCCTTTTGATACCTTTTCGTAAAACTGTACAAGTTCCTCTTTTACCTTCTGGTGGAACTCAAGGGGTTTCATCTCCGAGACAATCTGAATAACATCATCTATATGGTCAACCGTGTATATATGAAAATCACCTTTTCCAATGCTTTCCAGTACATCATCATCAAGTATGATGTTGTCAAAATTTCTTGATGGAACTATAACACCCTGTCTTCCTGTAAGTCCTATAACTTTACATACCTTGTAAAATCCCTCTATCTTCTCTTTTATCCCACCAACAGGCTGTATATTTCCGTGCTGGTCAATAGATCCTGTTATGGCAAGATCCTGTCTGATCTGTATATCACCTATACTTGACAGGACAGCTATAAGCTCGGCTGCTGATGCACTATCACCCTCAACCTCTCCATACGACTGTTCAAATGTTATGCTACAAGAAAGAGTTAAAGGTGTATCTTTACCATATCTGCTTCCTATATATCCTGATAGAATAAGAACACCTTTATCGTATATAGGACCGCTAAGTTCAACCTCCCTTTCTATAGAGATGATCCCTTTCTCACCGATATATGAACTTGCAGTTATTCTGCTGGGCTTTCCAAATCTGAAACTACCAAGATCGTAAACTGTGAGACCGTTTACCTGACCAACCTTTTTACCTTCTATATCTATTATCAGTATCCCTTCCTTGAAAAGCTCTCTTATCTTCTCCTCTATAAGATTCTCCCTGAATATCTTTTCCTTTATTGTCCTTTTTATGTCATCACCTGTTATAAGATTTCCATCTGATGTGGAGTCTGCCTCCCTTATAATATCGTTTATATGGGAGAAAATAACATTTATCTTTTTCCTGTTACCTGAGAGCTGGATACTGTACTTTATGAGCTGGGAGAGGGCATCTGCTGTAAGATCTTTCATACCTTCTTCTGTTATTATCTTTTTTACTATTTTTGGGAAGGATTCTATAACCTTATCTGTTAGCTTTATAACAGGATCAAACTCAGCCTTAACCTTGAAAAGTCTGTTAAACTCATAATCGTAAACTGAAAGAATGTTGTAAAGTCTGTTATCTCCAACAAGTATTATTGTCACATCAAAGGGAACTGGCTCAGGGAATATACCTACCTGAAATGGGAATACCTCTTCAACAGGATGCTGGGATATATAAACCTTTTTATGAAGTATGCTTCTTTTTAAAGCTTCCCACAGGAATGGGTTTTTTAGGATATCAACAGCTCTAAGGAGAAGATATCCGCCTCTCACTTTTAACAGACTTCCAGCTGTTATACTCATATGGTCAGCATAAAGAATACCCATTTCTGCCTTGTATGCTATATGACCGAAAACGGTCTTGAATGTTGGTATCTCTTCATACTTGTAAGGTGCCCCTTCCGTTTTTGAGTTGTCAACGATAACATTCAGTCTGAAAAGGTTAAACTCCCTCTCAACAGTTCTCTGAAGGAAGAAATCACCTTCAAGTATCTTCCATCTGATAAAAAGATCTATCCTCTCTGCTATCTTCTCTTTTATGTATCTTATAAATCTTAATGCCTGTTTTATATCCCTGTACTTTTCCTCTATTCTGTAAAAAACATTTTCAACTATATACTCAGATACCTTTTTCTTAAGCTCGTTAAGACTGTCTATCAGTGTATGGTCTATCTCCCTCAGCTCTCTGAGATATTTTCTGAATGTCTCATCAAAAAGCTCAACCTTCTTCTCAAACTCTGATTTTATCTCCGGTATTTTAAGGAATTCAGGTGATACCTTTCCCTGGACTATAGGAAGGAACTGGATACCTGCAGGTGTTATCACAAGTGCAAGCCCGTAGCTTTCAGCTTCCTTTTTCAGCTGTTCAAGAATACTTTTTCTCTTTTCCTCAGCTTCCTTTATAAGCTTTACCCTTTCATCCTCAAACTCTTTACTCTCAAACTGTTTTACAACAGCCTCTTTTAGAGTGTCTATACTTCTGTCTAAATCCCTTGAAAGCTTCTTTCCGTATCCTGCAGGAAGAAGGAGGTATTTTGGTCTGTAAGGTTCTTCAAAGTTGTTGTAGTAACAGATATCTTCCGGTGTTTTTTTCTTTTTTGATACCTGCTTTATCTTGTGAAGAGAGTACGTTACCTTTCCTATTCCGTCCGGTCCTGCAACGTAAATGTTGTATCCTTCCTTTTCTGTGGATAGACCTATATTGAAAGCCTTTTCTACCCTTTCCTGTCCAGGAAATAGAGTTTCAGGCTTTACACCTTCTGTCCCTTCTTTTATGGAGACCGTTATCTTTATCTGGTCTGCTTTTATATGTTTTACAGCCATTACTGCTTAATCTCAAATGTTTTTTCGTAAATGTTGTTTCCTTCCTCATCCTGTACAACGACCTTCCATTCTCCTGTCCACTGGGGAAGAATCGTTTTGTAGCTCCATGTTCTGAATACCGGATACCTTATCTCAAGTTCAACCTTTGCCATCTCTTTCTCATTGTAATACCAGACATGGTATATCTTTGTTGGGACTGTATCGGCCTTTATCTTTGTCCAGCAGTAAACCCTTCCAATGTCTGGTGGAAATCTGTCTGATACATCAACAGGCTCTCTGTTTACAACATCTCTGGCGAATTTCATATCTATAACTTCTATCTGTGATGCTTTTGAGATTGTTATTATCATCAAAATTGAAAAAATCAGGGATGGTATCAGTCTCATCTCTCTCCTCTGGGTATTAATTTTCTTTATTAAACTACTGATTTTTTATTATTAATTCAAGAATCAAGGATAAGTGATTTTAAAAATCCTCAAGTTCTGGATTTACAGGTAAACCACCGTATTTTGCACCCTTAACAATAACATGTCTGTTTTTTACCTGAACCCTACCATCTGAAAGCCATTTTATAGCCTGGGGGTATATCCTGTGTTCATAATGGAGTATCCGTTCTGAAAGAGTTTCCTCACTGTCATCAGGCATAACAGGAACGACAGCCTGAACAATTATAGGTCCGCTGTCAAGCTCCTTTGTTACGAAATGAACTGTACATCCAGTAAATTTTGCTCCAAACTCCAAAGCCTGTTTCTGGGCTTTTAATCCCTGGAATGCAGGTATAAGGGATGGATGTATATTTATTATCCTGTTCTCAAAAGTATCAATAAATCCATCTGTTAGTATCCTCATATAACCTGCCAGAACAACAAGATCAGGGTTTTCCTTTTTAATTCTTTCCGCAAGTTTTAGATCATATTCCTCCCTTGTTTTATATAAAGATGGGTCTATAAATTCTGTTTTTATCCCGTATTTTTCTGCTATCTTAAGGCCTTTTGCGTCTTTTTTGTTTGAGATAACCAGGGATATCTTTCCTTTTATTTTTTTTGAGTTTATACCTCTGATTATCGCTTCTAAGTTTGTTCCTCTTCCTGATATAAGAACTACTAGATTCATTGGAAACCTTTATTTTTTGTGTAATTATACCACAGTATCAACCGTTTAATGTCCAGTCGTAGAGGAGATATCTGATCTCTATATCATCCTCTTTTTCTAAAAATTCCTTTTTTATGTCATCTTTTACATACCTTTTTATGAACTTTATTATCTCTTCCTTATCTTTAAAGTAATCCTCATTCCACCTGAAAAGCTCAGATATGAGTACCTTTTTCTCTTCAGGTAGAATTATAACCTCTGGGCTTCTTATGAAATCTCTTGCTGCAGAATCAAGCTTGCTTCTTATATTCCTCTTAGTGAAAAGTCTTAATGGAGGTGAGGAGTTTGTTCCCTTTACAAGAGCAAAAGGAACCCTTTTATCCTTAAATTTCTTCAGGATCTCCCTTATATCGTCAAGAGAGTAATCCTTCCCGTTTATCCTGTATTTTATATTTGTAAAGAAACCTTCTATCTCCTTTACAGAGCCCTGTATGTTAAGTCTTATTATCGCATCTATAACCATCATATTGTAAAGATTTATCCAGAATGCCATCTCTTCCTCTTTAGAGCTGAACCTGAGAATATCCTTGTTTGCAAATTTTGATACTGTGTTCTGTAAAAGCTTGTATTCTGGAGATAGTCGGATGGCATCATAATTAACAGTTCCATTTCTTGTGTATTTATCTATAATTTTTCCTGTGAGACAGAAAAAGTCCTTCTTTATCTCCTCAATATCCTCAACAGGTATATGTTCACCATTAACGTTAAGAATTACATCTCTTCCAAAACTTCTGGTCTCCCATCTTTTCTCATTTTTCTCATACATATCGTATGCGAGATCTATAAAAAGGGCTGCTGTCCATGAAAAATCTTTCGTTCCGTATCCTTTTCCTGTAAATGAGTCAAAGTACTCATAAAATCCAAATCTCATTGGAAGTTCCATTATTGTTATCTCAAGATGTTCAGCCTTCTGTTTGAATTTGTACCTTAAAAGTCCCTGGTACAGCATCCAGTTTATATTTATCCAGACAGGACCTCTCCAGTAGTTGTGTGGGCTGAAATCTTTTTTCCTCTTATCGTAGTTTGGTATGGCAAAACAGTTTTTCTCGCCAAGTCTGCAGAAGCTGAGAGAGTCAAGATGTTCGTATATCTTTAATGCCTGCTGTGTTGATGCTATGCCACCAAATAGAGGCATAAATCCTGCGGCTGTCTCAACCTCAATAAGTTCTTTCTGTACGTAGTCGTAGGCAAAAAATATCTTTTTCTCACTGCTGAAAAGGTTGTCCCTTACAGCTCTTGCTGTCATCAGGAACCATTCTTCAGGTTTTTTGTAGTCCTCCTTTATTATGTCTGCTATCTGGACCAGAGCCTCGTTTGATGCACACAGTATTGAGTTGAACAGAGGGTCTATAACAATGAATGGACATTCCTCAAATATTCTCTTCTCATCGTATCTGTTCTTCCTGAATATATCAACAAGGTATATATACCTTTTGTAATCTATATCCTTAGGTCTCTGCTCTGGATCTATTATCTTGTTGTCCTTCCTCTCAAACTCAGGTATATCAACCTTATCTATATCTATTCTCTCAAGGACAGGATCCCACATGGGAGAGTTATCCATACCTGACTCCCATGGATGCCTTATGTATATAAGGCCGTTATCATCTGGATTTCTCTCAAGGTAGAGATACTCGTGGAGCTTTATAAGCTTTGGGTATATAAATTTTAAAAATGGTATTAGTCTGTCCTTTTCCCTTGCGTTTTCATACATCTTCAGTACAGCATACCCATGTATAGGAGGCATTGTTATTCCAGATGTGAGTATATTATCAGGTGCATAAGGTGATAGGTCTGTTCTCCAGAAATCCGGTTCTGGAAAGTATCTTCCAAGGGCGTTTTTATTAAATACAATCTGTGGGAGCATACCATTTTTCCACTGGGCTTCAAAGAGATGTAGTATCTCCCTTACAGCTCTTTCCATGTTGTATCTTGAGTATCCTATAGCTATGAACCCAGAATCCCAGTTCCACTGGTGGGGGTATAAATGAACAGATGGGACCGTGTACTCACCCATCCAGTTTTTGTCTAAAACCTCTTTTGCTTTTTCTATATAATCCCTTAAGGGCATATTACTGCCTCTATGATTTTTAGATAATATTTACAGCCTTTTCACCTTTTTTAAGTTCACCGATTATGTATGCCTTTTCACCTGATTCAGATATGATCTTTAACGCCTTATCGGCCTCTTTTTCAGGAAGTGCAATTATCATTCCAAGTCCCATGTTGAATGTTCTGAACATCTCCTCATCTGTTATATTCCCTTCCTTCTGTATCCATCTGAATACCGGTGGTATATCCCATCTTCCCCTCTCTATAACAGCTGTGAGACCTTCGTTTATTACCCTTATAAGATTTCCCGGAATCCCTCCTCCTGTTATATGGGCAACGGAGTGTATGTTTACTTTATCGGCAAGTGAGAGGATCGTTTTTACGTAAATCTTTGTTGGTGTTAGAAGCTCCTCTCCTAAGGTCTTTCCAAACTCCTCTATTCTGTCTGTGTATCTGTATTTTTTTATCTCTACAATCTTCCTTACAAGTGAGTACCCGTTGCTGTGAACACCTGAAGAGGGTATTCCTATAAGGATGTCCCCCTCTTCTGTTTTTGAGCCGTCAAGCATATTTTCTCTTTCAACAATTCCTACAGCAAAACCTGCAAGATCGTACTCGCCATCCCTGTACATGCCTGGCATTTCTGCCGTCTCACCGCCAATCAGTGCACATTCTGACTGTTTACATCCTTCTGTAATTCCTTTTACAACATCAACAGCGACATGTGGTTCAAGTTTTCCAGTTGCAAAGTAATCAAGGAAGAAGAGAGGCTTTGAGGTTGTTGTTACAAGATCGTTTACACACATAGCGACAAGATCTATTCCTATTGTGTCGTGTTTGTCAAGCTCCTGAGCTATTTTGAGCTTCGTTCCAACACCGTCTGTGGATGATGTTATCACAGGATTTTTATACTTTGATATCTCAAGAAGGTATGCTGCTGCAAAACCTCCTATGGGGGTTATAACATTACTGTTGAATGTGCTTTTTACAAAGCCTTTTATCTGCTGGACAAATCTGTCTGCCTTCTCTATATCAACACCTGCATCTTTATACGAAATCATGCCTATCTCCTTCATTTTTTTGAACTAAAATATATTATCAGATATTGATTTTTAAAGGTGATTTTATGAAGATTCTTATCACAGGAAGGCCTGGCATAGGAAAGACAACAGTTATTAAAAAGGTTATACAGAAGATCTCTGATAATGTTTGTGGTTTTTACACTGAGGATTACAGGGATAGTAAAGGTAAGAGAAAAGGTTTCAGAATTTTTACAACAGAAGGAAAAACAGAGATACTCGCAGATAAAGAGCTTGTCTCCAAATACAGGGTTGGTTCTTACGGTGTTAATCTTGAAGGTTTTGAGAGATCTGTTATTCCTCTACTTGAGAGATGCTTAGAGGATAAAAACAGGATAATAGTTATTGATGAGATAGGGAAGATGGAGCTTTTCTCAGGTAAATTTGTTGATATTGTAAAAGATATATTTGAGGATGAAAATAGAACGGTTATAGCTACTATACCTTTAAAGGATGTTCATCCTGTTTTGAGATGGATAAAGGATCTTCCTGACAGTGTTGTTATAAATATCAGTCTGAAGAACAGGGATCTCATCCCTGACAGGATAGTTGAGATGGTTCAGAGATCCTCAAGCCAGCGTTTTGATAAGTCATGATACGTTTCTATCCTTCTGTCCCTGAAGAAAGGCCATGTTATTCTGGTCTCATCTATTAATGATAGATCTATCTCATGTATGAGAACTTCCTCTTTTTCTCCAGAAGCTTTTTTTATAACATTTCCGTAAGGATCGGAGATAAAACTTCTCCCCCAGAACTCTATTCCGCCATTACCGTCAGGTGAAGGTTCAAAACCGACCCTGTTTACAGCTGCTATATAACATCCGTTTGCTACAGCGTGACCTCTCTGGACAGTCTCCCATGCGTTGTACTGACTCTCTCCGTAATCTTCTTTCTCCTCAGGAAGCCAGCCTATAGCTGTTGGATAGAATATGATATCTGCCCCTTTCATAGCTGTAAGCCTTGCAGCTTCAGGAAACCACTGATCCCAGCATATAAGTGTTCCTACATTTGCGTATCTTGTTTTGAAAACCTTGTATCCAAGGTCTCCAGGTGTGAAGTAGAACTTTTCATAAAAGTGTGGATCATCAGGTATATGCATCTTTCTGTACTTCCCAAGATAACTTCCGTCAGCATCTAAAACAGCTACAGTATTGTGATATAGACCTTCAGCCCTTTTTTCAAAAAGACTGAGGATGATAACTGATTGGGTATCTTTTGCTATCTTAGAGAATGCTTTTACCGTATCATTGTTCTGATCAATCACCTCAGCGTATCTGAAGTTATCCCAGTCTTCAGTCTGACAGAAGTATACTGTTTTGAAAAGCTCCTGTGTGCAGATTATATCTGCACCGGATTTTCCGGCTTCATAAACATACTCCAGTGTTTTTTCAAGATTCTCCTTTGTATCTTCAACCGATCTGGTCTGTATAAGGGCTATATTTACCTTCAGTTTTTCTACCCCTCTAACACTTTTATTATTACCTTTCTATCCCTTGGCCCATCAAACTCAGCAAAGAATATTCCCTGCCATGTTCCAAGTAAAAGTTTACCATTTTTCACAGGTATGTATAATGAGTTTCCTGTAAGGACGGACTTTATATGGGCAGCTGCATTTCCTTCCACGTGGCTGTACTGGTCTTCCCATGGTATGAGTTTATCAAGTGTTTTTTCTATATCCCATTTAACATCTGGATCAGCATTTTCGTTTATGAATACGCCTGCAGTTGTGTGTGGGACGTATACACAGCAGATCCCTTCATCTATACCGCTCTCATCAATAACCTCCTGCACTGCATCTGTTATATCCTCAAAATGCGTTCTCTTCTGTGTAACAACCTCTATATATTTAAGCATCCTTCTCCTCCTTTTTTAGATAGTATAAAACATCCTGATCTGTAAGGTCATACCATTCCTTATAAGCATCAGCAACAGCGTAAGGGTATCCTGTTCTGTAGTTAAGGCAGACAACAGCGTCAGATTCGCTGATAATCCTGTCTACAGATGATTTTGAGCATGTTGGGACAGCCACTATGATCTTTTCTGGTTTTTTCCTCTTTACCATACTTATCGCTGCGAGCATTGTGTATCCTGATGCAAGGCCGTCATCCACTATAATTACGGTTTTTCCCTTAAGATCAGGAAAAGGTCTGTTTTCTCTAAACTTTCTGTTCCTCTCCCTGAGAACATTTATAGTTTTCTCCTTCTGTTTTTTTATTATATCTTCCGTTATACCTGTCATTCTTACAGCTTCCTCATTTATGAATGTATCACCTTCAACTGTAACGGCACCAAACCCGGCTTCAGGATTCCATGGAAATGTCAGTTTTTTAACAGGTATAAGATCAAACGGTATTTTCAGTTTTTCAGATATCTTTATACCGATTGGGACTCCACCTGATGGTATTGCAAGAACGATACTGTTTTTATCAATAATATCTTTTAAAAATTCTGCAAGTTTCTCTCCTGCCTCGTCCCTGTTTTCAAAGACAAACTCCTTATCTCTCAAGCTTTTGTCTTCATAAAATCTTCCCATCACATTTATAATATTAGTTATTAAACAAGAGAGGTGGTAGATGATAGCTGTTATTCAGAGAGTAAACAGATCGTATGTGGAGGTTGATGGGAAGGTTGTAGGTGAGATAGGAAAGGGTCTCAACATACTTTTAGGTGTTGTAAAAGGTGATA
The DNA here is from genome assembly GCF_000021565.1 of Persephonella marina EX-H1. Lineage (NCBI taxonomy): Bacteria > Pseudomonadati > Aquificota > Aquificia > Aquificales > Hydrogenothermaceae > Persephonella > Persephonella marina. The sequence continues at coordinate 17,168 of NC_012440.1, forward strand.
CTGAAGAGGATATAGATAAGTTAATCAAGAAAATACCTTTTTTAAGGATATTTGAGGATGAGAACGGCAAAATGAATCTTTCTGTTATTGATATAAAAGGTGAGGCTCTTGTTATATCACAGTTTACACTTGCAGGTAGTGTTAAGAAGGGAAGAAGACCTTCCTTTGATAACGCTGAAGAGCCTGAAAGGGCTAAAGAGCTTTATCAGAGGTTTGTTGAAAGGCTTTCTGAGTATATTCCTGTAAAGACAGGTGTTTTTGCTGCTCATATGAAGGTTTTTATAGAGAATGATGGACCTGTTACATTTATTATTGACTCAAAAGCTCTTTGATAGCTCGTGCAGGGGAATATCTTCTTCAAGCTCCGGGAAGTCTATTATCTTCTTTCCAAATGCTGTCTCAAGCATAGTGTTTCCCCACCAGGAGATATCGTAATGCTTGATATGTTCTCTCATCCTTTGCATCTTCAACTCTTTTTTTGATGAATCTTTTGTAAGGACTCTGTACAGAGCATCTGCACAGCCTTCAATGTCATAAGGATTAACGAGGCAGGCATGATCTCTAAGCTCAGCTGCTGCTCCTGTAAACTCGCTCAGCATGAGAGCTCCTTTATTCTCAATCTGACAGGCTATATACTCCTTTGCTACAAGATTCATCCCATCTTTAATTGAGTTTACCCAGCATATATCTGAAAATCTGTAGTAGTTGATAAGATCCTCAAAGGGCATTCTTCTTGGATAGTAGTATATCGGTGTCCAGTCAGGGGTTCCAAATCTTCCATTTGTTTCACTTATGAGATGTTCAAGCTCAACCTTTAACTGGTCGTATTCAGGAAGTTTTTTTATGTTTGGAGCTACAGCCTGAACGAGAACAACCTTTTTATGGAACTCTGGATATTTCTCAAGAAACCTTTTGTAGGATCTTATCTTCTGTATAAGTCCCTTTGTGTAGTCAAGTCTGTCAATACCGAGGATAACTTTCAGATCTTTAAAAGGGAATCTGCTCTTTTCTGATTTTTCTGAAAGGGAGCTGTAGTAGTTAAAATCAACACTTATCGGGAACACTCCTATCTTTATCTTTTTTCCCTCGTAAAGTATCTCTGTAACAGGTTCTGTTGACAGAATGTTAACACCTTCAACAAGCTCATCTATACAGTCAAGAAAGTTCTTTCTGTCTATAAATGTGTGGAAGCCTATAAGATCGTATCTCAGCATACCTTTTAGTATCTCAACCCTCCAGGGGATCTTAAAGAAAAGTTCTGGATTTGGGAAAGGTATATGAAGAAAAAATGCTGTCTTCCTTTTAAGTCCAAGATTTTCAATATACTGAGGAAGAAGGAAGAAATGGTAATCATGTACCCATACAAGATCCTTCTCTGTGGATATACTTTTTATATACCTTGCAAACTTTCTGTTAACCTCCTGGTAAGCCTTCCAGTATTCAGGTTCAAATCTGCAGAAATACTGGAATGTATGGAACATAGGCCATATTATCCCGTTTGAAAAACCGTTAAAAAAATGGTCTATCTCCCTTTCTGTCAGTGATATAGGGTATAAAAGAAATCCCTCCTTTTTACCTTCCTCAAATATAAGATTTTTCATCTTTGGGGTTATCTTCTCAGAACCTGCCCATCCTATCCAGAGTGCCTTCCTCTTGTGTAATACCTGTTTTAATGCTGTGACAAGCCCTCCAGGTGATATATGAACGGTATACCTTCCGTCCTCTTTTTTTATATGTATAGGCAGAACGGCAGATACAACTATAAGATTTGAGCCTTTTTCCATACTTTCCCTCCCATTTTTAACTTATTTGTAATGAAAAGGAAAGTCAATCTCTCCTCTCTTCCTTCCCTCTAAGAAGAAGCTTTATAGGTGCCTTCTCAAAACCTAAGACAGTTCTAAGGTTGTTCTCAAGAAATCTGAGGAAATGCTCCTTGAATCCTTCAGGATGGTTAACAAAGAGGAGAAAACATGGAGGTTTTCCTTCAAGCTGTGTGGCGTAGTATATCTTTAGAGGTTTTCCATGGTAGGATGGAGGCTGTCTGAGGGAGAGTATCTGTTTTATAGCTCTGTTAAGCTGGCCTGTTCCAACCCTTTTCCAAGACTGGTTGTAAACGTCTGTTATCTCTTTTAAGAGCTGTTTTATTCCTTTTCTGTTCTTTGCAGATGTCATAACAATAGGTGCGTATGGTATGAAGTAGAGTCTCTCCCTTACCTGATTTTTTATTCTGTTTAGGACCTCGCTTTTTGGAGGAACAGTGTCTATCTTGTTTATGACTATAACGGCTGGTTTTGTGTATTTCTGTATGAGATGGGCTATCTTTGTGTCCTGTTCTGTTGCTCCCTGTTGTGCGTCAATAACATGAACGATAACATCAGCCTTTTTTATAGCATCAAGTGTTCTCCCAATACTGAAAAACTCTATCCCGTAATCAACCTTTGATTTCTTTCTAAGTCCTGCTGTATCAAGGAACAGAAATTTCTGGTCTTTCCACTCAAAAAGGGTGTCAACAACATCCCTTGTAGTTCCAGGTATCTCTGAGACTACAGCCCTTTCCTCACCTAATATGGCGTTAAGAAGAGAAGATTTACCTGCATTTGGTTTTCCAACTATAGCCACCTTTATTACATCGGACTTTTCTTCCTTTTCACCAACCTCTTTTGATGCTTCCCTTTCGTACTCAGGTATATCCTGAACAACAGCATCTAAAAGATCGGCAACGCCGTACTTCTGTATGGATGATACAGGGAAGACCTTTTCAAAACCAAGTTCATAAAACTCATAAATAGCCTTTTCCATCTCAGGATTGTCTATCTTGTTTACGGCAACATAAACAGGTTTATCCGTTCTGTGCAGTATTCTTGCTATCTCCTTATCCGCAGGTGTAAGGCCTTCTTTACCGTCAACAACAAGTATAAACGCATCGGACAGTTCAAGCTCCTTTTCTATCTGTTTTCTTATGTATGGGGCAAAGGTGTCCTTATCACTTTCTATATAACCTCCAGTATCCACAACCTCAAATGTTACACCTCTCCATTCTGCTGTAGATACAATCCTGTCCCTTGTAACACCCGGGATATCCTCAACTATAGCCTTTCTCTTTCCTATAATTCTGTTAAAGAGGGAAGACTTTCCTACGTTAGGTCTCCCAACAATCGCAACCCTGTACATACTTTCTCCTTTGAAATTTTTTTATTTTTATATAAAATTTAAAACTGTCAGAGATTTAATTATAATATTAAGGGGTTTTAGATGAGAAAGTTTAAGCTGTCCGTTTTTTACACAATTCTTATTTTCTCATTATCTTTCGCAAATCTAACTGGAGAATTAGAATTTAAGCCAGAGAAAGAAATTATCAATAAAGATGAGAAGGTATGCTTTCATCTTGTGAACAACTCTGATAAGGCTGTCTACCTTCCATCTTCAGCACCATGGGCTGTTTTTGAGGATGAGGACTTTGACAAGATAGTTTTCTCACCAATAGCAGCCCAGAGGATACTGGAGATAAAGCCTTATGAGGAGAAAAAATGGTGCTGGGATCTTAAGGATTTTCAGGGTGAGATAGTTCCATCTGGAGATTACGCTATAAGATTAACTGTGTTTAAAAATGGGGAGAGAGTTTTCCTTGTTTCTAAGATAAAGGTAAAACCTGGTGTTGCGGAAACATCAAAGAAAGAGGAAGAGTGATCTTTTACCCTTTCAGGTGGATTAGTTGAAGAGAGACAGGTTTGTCCTCAATACAGCCGTATTTTCTGCGGCCACATTTATCAGCAGAATCCTGGGTTATATAAGGGATGCTGTTATAGCATTCATTTTTGGAGCAAATCCTTTAACAGATGCCTTTTTTGTTGCCTGGAGACTTCCAAACACATTGAGGCAGCTCATAGGAGAGGGAAGTTTTAACGCTGTATTTATTCCTATCTATACAGAGGAGAAAAAGATATCCGAGGAATCAGCAAATAGATACGCATCCTCACTTTTCACATATTACACACTGTTGATCTCCCTTATTACGGTTTTTGTAATACTGTTTGCTGACTTTTTTGTGAGAATAATAGCTCCCGGGTTTGTTGAGAAGGGGAATTTTGAGGAAGCTGTAAATCTTGTAAGGATGGTTTTTCCCTATCTTATTCTTGTTGGATGGGTTTCCTTTTTTATGGCACTTCTCAATATGAGGGACAGATTTTTTATACCTGCTGTTTCACCTGCTCTACTTAACCTGTCATTTATAATCTCTGCTCTTTTTTTGTCCCAGTATTACGGTATATACGCACTTGCGATTGGAGCTATTTCAGGAGGTATCCTTCAGGTTTTGCTCCAGATTTTATTCGCTTACAGGGAGGGTATAAGGCTCGGCTTTTCTTTCAGATTCCATCAAAGGATAAAGGAAACTTTTAAAAGGATGATTCCTGCCTTCAGCTCATTTGGTGTGAGCCAGTTTGCATTTGTTATAGATACTGTTATCGCGTCATTTCTTGTGGGAGGTTCCGTCTCTTACCTTTACTATGGAAACAGGATATTCCAGCTTCCACTCGGTCTTTTTGCTATAGGTCTTGGGAATGCTCTTTTAGTATCTCTGTCAAGATACTTCTCGGAAAAAGATATGGATGGTTTTTACAGAGATCTTAACAACGGTATCAAGCTTGCTATCTTTATATCAATTCCAGCTACTGTTGGAATGATCGTACTGGGAAAGGAGATCATACAGCTTCTTCTTATGAGAGGAGAGTTCAGAGAAAGCGATACCTTAATGACGTATTATGCTCTTGTTGGATACTCTATCGGTCTTACAGGTTATGCGTTGACCAGACCTTTTAAAAGTGCTTTTTTTGCTGTTGGAGATATGAAAACCCCGTTAAACTCAACTGTTTTTGGTCTTGGTGTGAGTATAATTTTTGCCGTTTTACTTGGGTTTCTTATGAAATGGGGCGTTTTTGGCCTTGCAACAGCCTCATCAATAGGTGGAATGGCTGGACTTTTTTACCTTTATAAAAGATCTGATTTTAAGATTAACAGAAATGATATTGTGATAACGATGATAAAGGTTGTTACATCCTCACTTTTTATGGCCTTTGCTGTTTATATATTTAAAGAGGCTGTACCTTCTATCATCATTCAGGTTTTTGGAGGTGTTCTTGTAGGGATTGTCGTTTACTTTTTATCTTCTTACATTCTCAGGGAAAGCAGTTTTATCTTTTTTATTAAAACGATTGGAAAAAAACTTTAATATTAATTATCATTAATAGTTGAAACGAAATATTTTTATATACTACCGTAGAATAGAAAAATTTAAACTATAAACTGATTAATAATGGGAAAGATATCCAAAAAAATCTTTATTCTTATATTTGTTCTGATAGGTCTGATTCTCATAAATAATGTCTTTCTTTTTTTCATGATGAACAATATAAAAAAGTCAAGTGAGGTTATAAATCTATCCGGAAAGATAAGGGGGAATATACAGAGAATAGTTAAACTTTCCTTAACGGAATCACCACCTGAAAAGCTGATAGATATAGTTGATTTTTATATGAGAAATCTTGTTGAGAAGGAGAAATATCTGTATCTTCCGTTCTCTTCAGGACATTCTGAGGCAGGTAAACTGAAGAAATGCTGGGAAGATGTTAAAGAGCTTATATATGATGGAGCTGATCCAGAGAGGTTGATAGGTGTTTCTGAGAGATGCTGGTATATGGCAAATGAGATTACGTATAGGTATCAGAAACTATCAGAGGAGAATATCAGTTATTTCATCGTGATCTTCAGTATAAACGGTATTATTACATTTCTTGTGCTGGGAATACTTGTCATTATCGCTAAAAAAGAGGTTAAAGGAAAGCTTGAGTTCCAGGCTCATTATGATCCACTTACAAAGGTACTTAACAGAAGATCATTTATAGCGATATACAACTCAATTATAAACAGAAATGATATATTCCCTGCATCATTAATGATAATGGATATAGACGATTTTAAAAAGATAAATGACACGTACGGTCATAATGTTGGTGATAAGGTTCTAAAAAAGATAGTTGATGTTATAAAAAGCAATATCAGAAAAAAGGACCTTTTTGTAAGATGGGGTGGAGAGGAGTTTATAATATTTTTCCCTGAAACTGATATCGATCAGGCCAGGGTTGTTGCAGAAAAGATAAGAAGACTGATAGAGAATATAAAATTTGAGGAGAACTTTAATGTTACTGTAAGTATAGGAATAACAGAGCTGAAAAAAGGAGAGTTTCTTGTTGAGGTTATAAAAAGGGCCGATAGAGCCCTTTATAGAGCGAAGAAGAATAATAAAAACAGGGTTGAGATCGTTATTGACTGATTCTGCACTCTTTAAGCAGCTGTTTCACGTCACCTTCCATAAGTATCCTTATTATATTTGTTGAACCTGGTATGCTTCCAACATATCCTATTAGCGTTATAACTATCTCATCAGTTCTGTAATCCTCTGTGTATGCCTTTCCTATGAACTCACACAGCATCCTGTCTGTATCTTTTTCCTCCTTAATTATCATATAGGGTTTTACTCCCCAGACAATATTGAGTCTTCTGAGGGTTTTTTCGTCATGTGTTAGAGCAAGAACAGGACATTTAGGTCTGAACTTCGCTACATTTCTTACAGTTCTGCCTGTTTTTGTGAAAACGGCTATGGCTTTTCCGTTCAGATTTTTTGCAAGAGAGTTACTTGCGTAAGCTACAGAAAGAGAAGGGTCTGTAGGTGCATGCTCTTTTTCTGTAAAGAATGGATACACTTTTTCCGTTTCACAGATTGTTCTCTCCATAACTTTAACAGCCTCTAAAGGATACTTCCCTACTGTTGTTTCATCTGAGAGCATAACAGCATCTGTTCCATCAAGAACAGCATTTGCTATATCTGAAACCTCAGCCCTTGTAGGCCTTGGAGATGATACCATTGATGTCAGCATCTGTGTCGCCGTTATGACAGGTTTTCCCTTCTCGTTAGCTTTCTTTATTATCATCTTCTGGAGAACAGGAACCTTTTCCATATCTATCTCAACACCGAGGTCTCCCCTTGCCACCATTATTCCGTCTGCCTCTTCTATTATCCGGTCTATATTCTCAATAGCTTCATGCTTCTCTATCTTTGCAAATAAAGGTGTATCTCCTCCGTAGGATCTTATTATCTCCTTTGCCTGTATCACATCTTCAGCTGTTTTAACAAAAGATAGAGCTATAAGATCAATATCTTCCTCTATGGCAAACTTGATATCCTTTTTGTCCTTTTCAGTTATTGATGGTATGTTAAGCCTTACATTTGGGAAGTTAACCCCTTTCTTTGAAGAAACCATCCCACCTACGATAACCTTTGCTGTTATTCCCTCATCGTCTTTGTCAACAACCTGAAGCCTTATTGATCCATCAGATATGTATATATAACTACCCTTCTCAAGCTGATCTAAAACCTCAGGATAGTTTATGCTTATTCTTTCTTTGTTTCCTATAACCTCTTCTTTTACTATCCTTATCCTGTCTTCAAAATGGAGGTAAAAAGGTTCCTCAACAACACCAATTCTTATCTTTGGTCCTGAAAGATCCTGAAGAACAGCGATAGGTTTTCCAAGTTTTTCGGATATGCTCCTTACTTTTTTCAGATTCTGTAGATGTGTTTCGTGATCCCCATGTGAGAAGTTGAATCTGAAAACATCAACTCCAGAGAGGATAAGCTTCTCTATCATCTCTTCGGAGCTTGTTGCAGGACCGAGTGTGGCAACTATTTTTGTCCTTCTCATTCTTTACCTCTTTATATGTTATTGAAAATATAACAATAATCATATATATTCTTAATATTCGTCATTATATTTATAACACAAAATAAACAAGGAGAGGTTGTTACATTGCTTAAAAGCAATGATGTAAAAAGGAGAAATACTTACCAGAGGAAGATTATTCTTGATATCCTGAGATCTACAAACATTCATCCTACAGCAGACTGGATTTATGAGCAGGCCAGAAAGGAAATCCCTAATATAAGCCTCGGAACTGTATACAGAAATCTGAAGATACTTAAAGAGAGCGGACAGATTATTGAGATTAACGACGGAAAGCAGAGTAGATTTGATGGAAGGATTGATGAACACTATCACTTCAAGTGTATATCCTGCGAAAGGATCTTTGATGTTGAAAAGGAAGATATCTCAGGACTGAAAGTAAACAGCAAAAAGTTTACAGTTCATAGAATTGATATCCTCATAACAGGTGTATGTAACCTGTGTAATGGAGACAACTGATAGATGAAAAAGATAGTCAGTCCTATAAACAGCAGGCCTGACAGACTTCCTCCTGGTCAGCACTGGACAAACAAGTTGCATGTCCTTGGCATATCAGACCCTCCTGATACAGATCTTTCACATTACAGACTGAGAATATTCGGTGAGGTTGAGGAAGAGATTGTTCTTACATGGGAAGATATACTTGACCTTGAGAAAGTAAATCTTATAGCTGACTTTCACTGTGTGACAAGATGGAGCTGCCCTGATGTCTCATGGACAGGATTTCAGTCTTTAGAGATAAAAAAACTGGTAAAGATAAAAGATACAGCTAAGGCTGTTATGATACACTCACTGGACGGTTATACAACAAACATCCCTCTGGAATACTTTTTTGATGAAGATGTTATATTTGCATACAGGCTTTTTGATAAACCTCTCCCTGCCGATCATGGATTTCCGCTGAGACTCGTTGTTCCGAAACTTTATGCATGGAAAAGTGCAAAACATGTTTCAGGAATAGAGTTTTTAAGTGAGAACAGACCTGGTTTCTGGGAACAGAGAGGATACCATATTCTTGGTGATCCATGGAAAGAACAGAGATACTCAGTTTGAAAACTTTGGAAGCGGTAAAGGAAGAACTTTTTAATCTTATATCCATCCCAAGTCACAGAGAGTTCAGCAAGATCCTGGAATATCTTGAGAAAAGACTTGATTATATACAATTTGAGAAACAGCCTGTAAAGGATAAGGACTACAATCTTATAAGTATAGACCCATCAAGGCCGGTTCTTATAAACACACATGTTGATACAGTTCCACCTATCAGGATGAAGAATCCTTTTAAACCTGTTGAGATAGATGGGAAGATATACGGGAGAGGTGCAGCTGATACAAAAGGTCTTATAGCTTCACTTATAGTGGCCCTTGATCTTTTCAGGGATAGATATCCGGATAGAGAGATACCTGTATCTTTGGCCTTTACTGTAGATGAAGAGCAGAACTCAGCCCTCGGTTCTGAAGTTCTTGTTAATAATCTGGAAGGTATTGATTATGCCGTAGTTCTTGAACCTACTTACGGAAAGATATGTGTAAAACAGATGGGAACTGTAGAGTTTAAGCTTAAAGTTAAGTCAGATTCATACCATGCATCTGAGTTTGAAAGGGCGGATAATCCCGTTAAAAAAGTATTTTCAGCCATTAAGAGGATAGAATCAAGGCTTGGAAGAGAGGTAAATATACTCAGTTTCAGATCAGGATGGGAGCATTACGCAACACCGGATGAAGCTGAGGTTCTTGCTGAGATAAAGGTTTATGAAGGTGAAAAGGCAGATCAACTTGAAAAGTTAATAAAGGGAACTGTTGAAAAGGAACTTGATGTAAATTACAAAGGTATTGATAAAGAAGACTTTATATCATTTCCAGAAGGGTTTATCTTCAGAAAGCTGTGTCAGGCGTACAGGGCAGTAATAGGAAAAGAGCCTCAAACAGGTGTTATGCCTTCCTGGACAGATGCTGCGAACTTCAAAAAAGCTGGGATAGAGTGTGTTATATTTGGATTTGGAAGCCTTGCTGACTGTCATACGGAAAGGGAATACATAACGGTAGAGGAGCTTAAATCCAATACAGCTGTCCTTTACTCCCTTCTTACCATTCTCAGCCAGTCACGGTAGCTTTCCTCTATCTTGAAGCCGTATTTTTTGTAAAACTCTATAGCTTTCCTGTTTTTTCTTCCGACCCACAATCCTATCTCTTTTTTTCCTTTTTCTTTAAGATGTTTTAATGCCTCTTCAAGAAGAGTTTTTCCTATACCTTTTCCCCAGAACTTTTTTCTTACAGCAAGTTCGTGAATCTCTCCAACATCACGTCCGTAAAGATCTTTCCAGTTTGCATCTGCAACAACAAATCCTGCGATCTCTCCGTTATAAAATGCAACTTTGAATAAGGTGGAATGGTTCTTAAGCCAGTTTATATACCTTTTGGCACTTTTATAAGATGGCTCTCCATACTCCGGTAGATCAAGATATGCCTCAAAAAGTGCATTTATAAGCTCTTTTTTATAACTGTCACTGTAATTTTTAAGCTTTACCTTATCTTTTTCTTGAAAATTTCCCTTTTTTTCCATAATTTCTATTAATATTCGCTGTTTTTATATAAATTTGCCTTTATACAGTATTTTTAATATAATGATAACCTGAATAATTCAACAATTTTATAAAAAATTCGCAAAAAATCAGAATAGCTCTAAATTTTCTAATAATTAGCTTTTTAGGAGGTAGTATATATGAGATATAGAAGCTATACGGTAAAAAATTTCAGAACAATACCCCAGGTTGAGAAATATCTAACGGAAAAACAGAAATTTGATATAGAGGTTGTAGGTCAGGTATTTCCTTTTAAGGTTAATAACTACGTGATAGATCAGCTTATAAACTGGGAGGATCCTCTGAACGATCCTATTTTCAGACTTACATTTCCTCAAAAGGATATGCTCTTCCCTGAACATTATGAACTGATAGCAAGACTTTTAAAAAATGGAGAGCCCCAGGAGAAGATCAGAGAAGAGGCAAACAGAATAAGAATGGAGCTTAATCCCCATCCTGCAGGACAGAAGTATAACGTCCCAGAGGTTGATGGTATAAAACTACACGGAGCTCAGCACAAGTATAAAGAAACAATACTTTTCTTCCCAAAACAGGGACAGACCTGCCATGCTTACTGTTCATTCTGTTTCAGATGGCCACAGTTTGTAGGTATAAATGAGCTTAAGTTTGCTATGAAAGAGGTTGATGTTCTTATTGAGTATATAAAGAGAAACCCTGAGATAACAGATATTCTTTTCACAGGTGGTGATCCTCTCATAATGAAAACATCAGTTCTGAAAAGCTATATACAGCCTGTTCTTGAGGCCAATATACCACATCTGAAGACGATAAGAATAGGGACAAAATCATTAGGATTCTGGCCTTACAGATTTACTGAGGATGAAGATGCCCAGGAACTTCTTGATCTCTTCAGACAGATAGTTGATAGGGGATACCATCTTGCATTTATGGCACATTTCAACCATTACAAGGAGCTCAGAACCGATGTTGTAAGGGAAGCTGTTGATAAAATTCTTGAAACAGGAGCTGTGATAAGAACTCAGTCTCCTGTTCTGAGACATATAAATGACAGCTCTGAAGTATGGGCTACAATGTGGAAAGAGCAGGTAAGTATGGGGATGATACCTTACTATATGTTTATGGCGAGGGATACAGGAGCCCAGCATTACTTTGGAGTACCACTTGTGAGAGCATGGAATATATTTAGAGATGCATACAAGAAAACGAGCGGACTTGCAAGAACTGTTAAAGGACCTTCAATGTCTGCAACACCTGGGAAGGTGAGAATACTTGGTGTTTCTGAGATATTTGGTGAGAAGGTTATGGTTCTTGATTTCTTACAGGGTAGAAATCCTGACTGGGTAGGAAAGCCTTTCTTTGCAAAGTATGATGAGAACGCCATGTGGCTTGACGAACTTGAGCCAGTAGAAGGTGAGGAGTTTTTCTACGAGAAAGAGCTTAGAGAAATGTTAAAATTAGAAGAAGAAAAAGTTTAGTAGAGGTAAGAACTTGGAACATAGAGGAATTATAATCTTAGATTTTGGTTCACAGTACACACAGCTTATAGCAAGAAGGATAAGGGAGTTACATATATTCAGTGAGATACTCCCTTTTAATGCATCTGTAGAAGAGATAATGAGTCATAATCCTAAAGGAATTATATTCTCAGGTGGTCCTGCATCTGTTTACCATCCTGACGCACCAAAACCTGATGAGAGGGTTTTTGATCTTGGACTTCCCATACTGGGAATATGCTACGGTCTACAGCTCATAACTCACCATTTTGGCGGTGAGGTTGTTAAGGCTGAGAGACACGAGTACGGAAGGGCTGAGCTTGAGATACTGGATCATTCTGATCTTTTCAAGGATATACCAAATGAGATACATGTCTGGATGTCTCACGGTGATAGGGTTACAAAGCTCCCTGAAGGTTTTGAGCCTATAGCAAGAACCTATAACGCACCTTTTGCAGCTATAAGAAACAGAGAAAAGAAGATATGGGGTGTACAGTTCCATCCGGAGGTTGCACATACATACCTTGGTAAGGATATACTTAAAAATTTTGCTGTTCAGATCTGTGGTTGCAGTCAGGACTGGACGATGGGAAGCTTCCTTATGGAAAAGGAAGTTGAGATAAGAAAGATGGTTGGAGATAAAAAGGCTATATGTGCCCTTTCGGGAGGAGTGGACTCATCAGTCGCTGCAGTTCTTGTTCACAACGCAATAGGGGATAATCTCACATGTATCTTTGTTGATAACGGACTTTTAAGAAAAGGTGAGAGGGAAAAGGTAGAGAAAACATTCAGGGATCATTTCCATATTCCTCTTATCGTTGTTGATGCGAGGGAGAGATTTTTAGAGGCTTTAAAAGGTGTTACAGATCCTGAACAGAAAAGAAAGATAATAGGAAATCTTTTTATTGAGATATTTGAGGAAGAGGCAAAAAAGATACCTGATGTTGAGTTCCTCGTTCAGGGGACACTTTACCCTGATGTTATTGAGAGTGTTTCTGTAAAAGGTCCATCAGCAGTTATAAAGACACACCATAATGTAGGTGGACTTCCTGAAAAGATGAATCTGAAGCTTATTGAGCCTTTAAGAGAGCTTTTCAAGGATGAGGTTAGAGAGCTTGGTAAAGAGCTCGGTCTTCCAGATGAGATCATTTACAGACAGCCTTTCCCCGGACCTGGTCTTGCTATAAGGATAATAGGTGAGGTAAATAAGGAAGATCTTGAGATACTCAGGGAGGCTGATGCTATAGTTGTTGAGGAGGTTAAAAAGGCTGGTCTTTACAGACAGCTCTGGCAGTCATTTGCCGTTCTTCTCCCTGTTCTTACTGTTGGGGTTATGGGAGATTACAGAACGTATGAAAAGGTTATAGCTGTGAGAGCAGTCGAATCAACAGATGGTATGACAGCAGACTGGGCGAGACTTCCTTACGATCTCCTTGACAGAATTATGAGAAGAATTATAAATGAAGTAAAGGGTGTTAACAGGGTTGTTTATGATATTACATCAAAGCCACCTGGAACTATAGAGTGGGAGTGATGAAAAGGGTTTTAAAGGGAAATATCAGGTTTACAAAGCCTGTTGTTGAGAAGCTTCTTGATATACATTATGTTGTTGAGAACGAGGGAAGGGAGATCTTAAAGCACAGATTTTTAATCCTCTCCTATGATGAGTTTGACAAAGATCTAAAAAAGATAATAGATGAGATAGATGAGAATATAAAGCTTGCTGTTGTTGAACAGGTTGCCCTTGTTAACTTTGGTGATGAGGATATACACAGGAATCTTGAGACAGAGATATTTTATGATGATAAATGGATTGAGAAACACAATCCTGACTACATCAATTTTGAGGACTGGATCATCCAGTTTATAGACAGGGCTATATTTGAAGGAAAGAGATGTAAGGAATGAATCTGTTTATAACAGGTATAGGTTCAGGTCTCGGAAAAGCTTTAGTAAAGGTTTTTCTTGAAGAGGGATACAGTGTTTACGCCCTCAGCAGACATCTTCCTGAAGAGTTCAGAGGAAAGATAAGATTTTCATACTGCGATCTTCTCTCCCTTGAAAGTATCTATCCTGCTGTTGACAGTATATTAAATACTGTTAAAAGTATTGATTTTGTCATACTGAATGCAGGTCTTTTAACTGAGCTTAAGGATATACATGACACACCGATCTATGAGATGAACCGGATGATGGATATTAATGTCTGGGCTAACAAGGTGATACTTGATTATTTCATAGATAAAAACATAAAAGTAAATCAGATTGTAGCAATATCCTCAGGAGCATCAGTTAACGGAAATAGAGGATGGCACGGCTACTCAATATCAAAGGCTGCTCTTAATATGCTTATAAAACTTTACTCAAGGGAGATGGAAGAGACACATCTTATATCACTTGCACCTGGGCTTATACTTACGCCAATGCTTGAAAAGTTTGTCCTTTCAGCAGATGAGAAAAAATTCCCATCAGTCAAAAGGATAAAAGAGTCACCAAAGATGAGTCCTGAAGAGGCTGCTCACAGGATTTACAGACTTTTACCTGAACTCAGAAGGTTTCAGTCAGGTTCGTACATAGATATCAGAAAGATATAGCCCTTCTGGTCAAATCACTTCCTCACCCTATAATTAAAAATAAAGAGAGTACGGTATGGAAGATATTACAGGGAAAATTTTAGAAACAGACAGGGAAGCTTACAGGATTTTAAAGGAAGCTGAGGAAAAGTATGAGGAGATAGTTAAAAAGGCTGAGGAGGATAGTGAAAAGATACTCCAGAATTACAGAAATAAGATAGAAAAACAGAAAACAGAGCTTGAAAAAAGGTTTTTAGAGGAGATAGAAAGGGAAAGATCGGAGAAAGAGAGGGAACTGGAGGGAAAATTAAAGAAAATAAGAGAGGATTTTAAAAAAAACAGGGAGAAGATAGTATCAGAGATCCTTGGGATTATACAGGATGAGATATGCAGATAGCTAAACTACACAGATCTGTTTATATATCTTCAAAATCAAGAACATTAAAATCAAAGATACTCAGACCTGAATTTTTTGAACAGCTTTTAAGCTCAAAAACTGTTGGTGATATAAAAAGTTTCCTTCAGGGTACAGATTACGGAAGTTTTATCGGTGGTTTTGAGGATAGTGATATTTATGAAGGTCTTGAAGATTATTTTTATGATCTTTTCATAAAGGTTACAACAGGCTTAGGGAGGAGAGAGAAAGAACTTCTTTACCTTTTTTTTATAAAGAGGAGGGATATCATTAAACTGAAAGGTGAGATAAGAAAGGGAAAGGATTATGAGTTAAGATTGAGAAAGATAGATCTTTCCTATATAAAACAGCTAAAAGAGTCAGTAGGAAAGCTTCCAGTTTCAGAAAGGAGGGAGGCTAAATTTATTATTGGAAGCTTTTACGATTTACAGAATCTTATAACAGCTGTAAAACTGAGGATCATTTACAGATCACAGCCAGAGGATGTATATCCGTTTATACTTCCATTTGGTTATAAAACAGGATACAGACTGATATCTGAGATCCTATCATCAAGCTCTTTATCAGATGTATCACGTATACTGAAAGATATAATCGGGGAGTTCTCAGACTTTGTCTCTTTTAGAAAGGCAGTTTACAGATACCATATAGATCAGATAAATAAAGTCTGGTATGGATATCCATTT
This sequence comes from Persephonella marina EX-H1, assembly GCF_000021565.1. NCBI lineage: Bacteria > Pseudomonadati > Aquificota > Aquificia > Aquificales > Hydrogenothermaceae > Persephonella > Persephonella marina. The sequence goes on from NC_012440.1 coordinate 32,695, forward strand.
AAGTTCTCAATTCCTTTCGCCCTTTTAAGACTTAAGGAGATAGAGATAAAAAATATAAAGGCTGTTTATGAGGGGAAAAAGTTCAGGATGCCAGATGAAGAGATAAAAAAGATGCTTGTAGGTGTGTAAGTATGCTTTTCCCTGAAAAAATGCTTTATGTAAGGGTTAAGATTCCAAAGGATAAGGTTGATGAGGAGATACAGAATATAGGGAAGGCTTCAGTTTTGCATATTGATCAGAGGAAGGGGAAGAGGGTTTATCTTGAGGAGGAGAAAAGGGTAAGTTACCTTTACAACCTTTCTGAGAAGTGTATAGATATACTCAGGCTAAAAAAGGAGGAGAAGGTAATTGTAAGCAGACCTTTATCACTGGAAGATATAGAAAGGGAGCTTATGGTCATAAGTTCTGAGATAGACACTATCTCAAATCTTGATAAGGAGGTTGGAAGGGAGATACAGATACTTGAAAAGGTCCGTATGGTTGAAAGATCTCTCTCAGATACTCTCAATCTGATAAAACTTGCACAGGAACTGAAGATCATAAAAATATCAGCCGGTATTATACCTGTTGAGAATCTTGAGCCTGCCGTTTTATCTGTTAAGGAGTATGGAGGTTTTGCTGTATCAAAGGTAGTTTCTGAGGGTAGCTGTGTTATTGTTATTCTGTATACAGAGGATATAAAAGATCATATAGACAGAATCCTTGATAAAAACAGGGTTGAGGTTCTTCCTGTAGAGTACTTCTCCAAGAAGAAGGAGGATGAGATATCTGGGAAGTTGAAGAAACTTGAGGAAAAAAGGAGGGTTATCTCCCAGAAGTATGGAAGGGATATACTTGTTATAAATGCGGTCTTGAAAAGTCTTGAAAAGATTTACAGGGTTAAAGAGAGTCTGGATCTTGAGAATGAGTATTTCATACTTTATGGATGGATCCCTTACAGAAAGAGGGATCTTTTTTTAAGAGCTGTTAGATACTCAAAAGTTGATCTGTTCCCTGCGGGAGAAGATGCACCAGTTCTTCTGAGAACACCTAAGATCTTTAAACCATTTGAGAGGCTTATTGAGAACTTTTCATATCCCAAGTATGGTGAGATAAATCCAACAATACCTTTCGGTGTTACATTTCTTCTCCTCTTTGGGATAATGTTTGGTGATGTTGGACACGGCTTTACACTTTCAGCTGTTGGATATTTTCTCAGGAAGAGATATAAGGATGCCGGAGAGATATTCATACTTACAGGTTTCAGCTCTGCATTTTTTGGCTTTCTGTACGGCTCTTTTTTCGGTTTCCACGGAGTTATACCTTCAATTCTCTTTCCACCTATAGAGAACATAGAGAGGATACTCACACTGAGCATAGCTGTGGGAATTATGGTTATAACTGCAGGATTTATACTTAATATGATCTCTCTTGTAAAAAGGAAAAAGTTTATTGCCCTTATCACAGGTGAGGGAGGTCTTCTATGGTTTCTTATATACTGGTATCTGATAGGAATTTTTGTGAAAGGTCTTGTTTTTAATACTGATATTAAGTACGATCTTGTAGCACTTGGTTTTCTCCTTTTTATCTCATTTATCATCATACTTTACAGAACAAAAACAGTTACAGGATCAATAATAGATACATTGAGAGAGCTTTTAGAGTACTTCACAAACACGATATCCTTTATAAGACTCGGTGCCTTTGCCCTTGCCCATTCAGCACTCTTTCTTGCTGTTTTTACAGTTGCAAAGCTTATAGAGACTGAGAGGGGAGGAGGGTTTCTGTACTGGCTTGTTATAGTTGGTGGGAATATCTTTATAATCGTTCTTGAAGGTATAATCGTTGCGATACAGACATTGAGACTTGAGTATTACGAGTTTTTTAAAAGGTTTTACGTTGGGGGAGGGATTCCATACAGACCTTTCTCTCTTCCTTGACTTGTTTTGGTTTATGTAACTATCTTTATGATAGAAGGAGGATGAGGTGGGAAGATATCTGAAAATACTTTTTCTGGCTCTTTTACCTGCTTTTGCATTTGCAGATGAAGGTCTCGCTTATATAGCAGCAGCCCTTGCTGTTGGGCTTTCAAGTCTTGCTGCAGGAATAGCTGTTGGTCTTGTTGGTGCTGCAGCTATGGGAACAATAGGTGAGAAGCCTGAGCTTTCAGGGAGAGCCCTTATATTTATTGGACTTGCTGAAGGTATAGCGATATACGGTCTTATAATAGCTATACTTATACTTGGAACGATAGAATGAGGATTTTTGTTTTAGGAAATCAGGATGAGATTGTAGGTTTTTCACTTGCAGGTGTTGATACCCTTGAAGTAAGTGATGAAAAGGATTTTATTGAAAAGATGGACAGTCTGTTATCATCAGATGATGTTGGCATTATAGCCGTTGTAGACAGGTATTTTGATACTTTTCAGGATAACTTTTCAGAAAGGGTCAGAAAGAAGGCTGTTCCATCTGTAGTTTTTATACCTTCTATAGATGGCATTCACATAAAAAAAGATCTAAAAGGATTTTTGGCCGGTGTTCTCGGAATCAGACTTTGAAAGCTTTTTGCAGACAGTTATCTATAAATCTAAACTACAGGCAGAAAAGAAGATAAAAAAGGCTGAGGATGTATACAGGGAAAAGATAGAAGAGGCTCGCAGGGAGGGAGAAAAACTGTTTGAAAGTGAGATAGAGAGTTTCAAGGAGTATCTTGAAACTGAAAAAACAAGAAGGATCCTTGAGATACAGATGTTAGTAAGAAGGAGGGAAAATGAGGAGATAGGGAAGATAATACAGGAAGTGAAAAGGGATATCAGGAGTATTCTGGAAGAGAGATTTGAAGATTATCTGGTATGTTTCAGCAGATGGCTTAAAAAAAGATTTAAAGAAGGTACGGTGCACACTCCAGAAAGATGGTCTCATCTCTTTAAGGGTTTTGATCTGAGGATAGATGAGAAAGAGAAGGTTGTCTTTGAGAAAGACCAGGTTTATATCTCATTCTCAGCTGATGATATATTCAGAATGTATGAGGAAAAGATAGATGCTTTAGTTCTTAAATACATTAAAGGATGAGTTATGGCAAGGATATCTTACATCTCTGGATCGGTTGTTAAAGCAAAATTAGAGGGAGAGAGACCTTCACTTCTTGAGATGGTGTATGTTGGTAAGGATAAGCTTATTGGAGAGGTTATATCTGTCTCGGAAGATGAGGCTGTTGTTCAGGTTTACGAGAATACAGAGGGAATCTCACTTGGTGAGGATATAACCTTTTCAGGTGAGATGCTCTCAGCTGTTTTATCTCCCGGACTGTTAGGAAAAGCCTTTGATGGCATACAGAGACCTCTTAACAGACTTGGAAGAAAGATAAAAAAAGGGGAGAGGTATTTCCCTGTTGATAGGGATAAAAGATGGCGGTTTTTTCCTTCTGTAAAGGAAGGTGAGTATATATTTTACGGTCAGGAGATAGGCTATGTTGAGGAAGGATCTTTTATACACAGGATACTCTCAACAGGTGAAGGCAGGGCTGTTTATGTTGCTGGTGAAGGAGATTACACAGTTGAGGATACGGTTGTAAAGCTTGAGAACGGAACTGAGATAAAGATGTTAAGGGAGCATCCTTTAAGGGTTCCCCTGAGATTTAAAAAAAGGCTTAAGCCAGATATACCAATGATTACAGGACAGAGGATAATTGATTTCCTCTTTCCTATAGCAAAAGGTGGAACAGCATCAATCCCTGGAGGTTTCGGGACAGGAAAGACGGTTTTGCAGCAGACACTTGCAAAATGGAGTGATGCTGATCTTATCGTTTATATAGGATGTGGGGAGAGGGGAAATGAGATGACGGAAGTTCTTAATGAGTTTCCACAGCTTGAGGATCCATATACCGGAAAAAAGCTCATTGAAAGGACAGTGCTCATAGCAAACACATCAGATATGCCTGTTTCTGCAAGGGAGGCATCTATATACCTTGGTATAACAATAGCCGAGTATTTCAGGGATATGGGTTACCATGTAGCATTGATGGCAGACTCAACATCAAGATGGGCTGAGGCTATAAGGGAGCTTTCTGCAAGAATAAATGAGATCCCTGCTGAGGAGGGATTTCCTGCAGATCTCGCCTCAAAGATAGCTTCCGTTTATGAGAGGGCAGGATATGTTGAGGCATTTTCAGGAAAGAAGGGGTCAATAACAGTTATAGGTGCTGTATCTCCACCTGGTGGTGATTTTTCAGAGCCTGTTACAAGACATACAAGAAGATTTACGACTGTTTTCTGGGCTCTTGATAAGGAGCTTGCAAGCTCAAGATTTTATCCCGCTATAAACTATATGCTCAGCTACAGTGGGTATGTTGATACTGTGAGAAGATGGTGGGAGGAGAGATCACCTGAATGGTTTGATCTCAGAGAATGGATGATAAAGATCCTTCAGGAGGATGATAAACTCCAGAGAATAGTAAAACTGCTTGGCTCTGAGTCACTCCCTGAGGATAAAAGGCTTGTTGTTGAGATAGCATATCTGATAAAAGAGATCTTCCTGCAGCAGAATGCTTTTGATCCTGTTGATGCCCACTCATCACCTGAAAAACAGATAAAGATTGCAGAGATACTCAGGCTCGTTCATGATCTCTGGATAAAGGCTTTTGAAGAAAAAAAGATACCTGTAAAGATACTTAAGGATCAGCCTGAGATACAGGAGTTTTTAAGATCTAAGTATGAGGTAGGTAATGACAGGATTGAAGAGTACGACAGACTGATGGAAAGGATAAAAGAGAGATACCACCATCTCATTCTCAGTTATGGAGAGTAGATATGCTTATTGAGTATAAGGGAGGTATTTCCATTAAAGGAAATATCCTCTTTTTTAAGACTGTTGAAGGTGTAAGATATGGAGAAAAGGTTGTTATAAGAACTGATAATAGGGATATAACAGGAAAGGTCTCGGTTTTGACAGAGGACATAACAGTTATAGAGATCTTAGGAGAGAGCTCCGGGATAAACCCACAGGATGTAAGGGTCAGATTTACAGGAGAGCCTTTCAAAATACCTGTTTCAGAAGGTATGCTCGGGAGGATACTTGATCCATTTGGAAACCCTTTAGATGAACTTGGAAGTATAATCCCTGAGGCATTTCTTGATATATCCGGTGAGGCTTACAACCCTTCAAAAAGGTTATACCCTGAGGAGATAATCTACACGGGGATATCATCAATAGATGGTCTTAACACACTTGTTAAGGGACAGAAACTTCCCGTTTTTGCCGTTTCCGGTGTTCCTACAGATCAGCTTGTTGCCCAGATTGTCCGCCAGATAAAAACAGGTTCGGAAAATAGAGCTACAGTCCTTTGTGCTGTTGGGGTTAAATACGAGACTGCAAACTATCTTATTGAGGATATAACGTCAGGAGGAAACTTTCCAAAAACGGCTGTTTTTTTAAATCTTGCTGATGAGCCGCCTGTAAACAGTCTTATATCCGTAAGATCAGCCCTTACACTGAGTGAGTTTCTCGCCTTTGAGAAAGGTTATGATGTTGTTGTTGTTATATACGATATGACAAATTACTGTGATGCTTTAAGGGAGATATCATCAAAAAGAGGTGAGATCCCCGGAAGAAAGGGATATCCGGGATATATGTACAGCGATCTTGCATCAATCTATGAGAGGGCAGGTGTTCTTAAGGGAATGAAAGGCTCTGTTACACAGATACCTGTTCTCACAATGCCTGATGATGATATAACACACCCTATACCTGATCTTACAGGTTATATAACTGAAGGACAGATAGTTCTTGATAGAAGCCTGCACCAGAGAGGTGTTTACCCACCTGTAAATGTACTCCCTTCACTTTCAAGGCTTATGAACAGGGCTGTTGATGATCTGCACAAAAGGTGGGCAAACCAGATATACTCAGCCTATGCTAAAGCTAAAAGGGTTGAGATGCTTGCCTCTATCGTTGGGGAAACAGAGATAAGCGAGATAGAGAGAACCTATCTTGATTTTGGAAGGAGATTTGAGGAGTTGTTTATAAAACAGGGGAGATACGAGGATAGAACACTTGAAGAGACTTTAAGTATAGGATGGGATCTTCTTAAATTACTTCCTGAGTCAGAGCTTGTAAGACTCAAAAAGGAGGATATAGAGAGGTTTATAAAGTGATAAGGTACACAAAAAACAAGACTGATCTTCTTGAGCTTAAAAAGGAGCTATCAATAATAAAAGATGGGAAGGATATACTGGAGCAGAAAAGGGATATCCTTCTGAAGGAGATACTCTCAATAATAGATCAGGTTGAGGCTTACAGAAAAAGGTTAAATGAGGTTGTTCAGAAAAGCTACAACCTTCTTATAAAGGCATATATGGAAGCCGGGAAGGATTATGTTCTCAGAGAATCAAAGATATCAGTTTTTAAAGGGGATCTTAAGATATATGAGAAGAGTTTTATGGGAATTCCCATTCCTGAGGTGAAGTATAAAGTTTACAGAGTAAAAACACCTCTTAACCCTGTGTCTGAGTATATATTTGTTGATCTTGCAAGGAACTCATTTATGGAAGCTGTAAGGCTTATACTTGAGGTTGCATCCACTGAGATAAAAGCGTGGAAGCTTGCAGAGGAGCTTAAAAAAACAGTTGTGAGGGTTAATGCCCTTGAACATTTTTATATACCTGAGTATGAGAAAGCTGTAAAGGAGATAAGTGATTCCCTTGAGGAAATGGAAAGGGAGCTTTTGATCCTGATAAAAAATTTAGGATCTGAGGAGTTAACATTTTAATAAATACTTCCTAAAAGGGTGTTAAAATATTATATTTAGTATTTGATTTTAATTATTAAGAGGTCTGTTGCTATGGAAAATTTTCAGTCAGAGTTTGAGAAACTACTTGAAGAAAGTCAGGATATTCCATATTACTCAAAGGGTGAAAGAGTTACAGGTGTTATTGTAAGAATACAGGATGATTACGCCTTTGTTGATGTTGGACAGAAGACAGAGGTGGTGATAGATAAAAATGAGATAAACGGTCTTTCTGAAGGTGATCAGATAACAGCTGTTTATCTTGGAAGGAGAAATAAAGACGGATATCTGGTTATATCAAGGAGACCTCTTATATTCTCTGAAGCTCTCCAGAGGGTTGAGGATGCTTTCTCAAAGGGAGAGAAGATAGGAGCAAAACTTGATAAAAAGATAAATAAAGGTTTCCTTGTTGATTTAGGAGGGGTAAAAGCCTTCCTTCCATATTCTGAGTCCGGGCTTAGAAGGGATGAGGAGCTACCACCACCTGAGTTTGATGTTTATATCCTCAGAATTGACAGGGATAGAAAGCCACCAGGCATAGTTGTATCAAGGAAAAAGGTTCTGGATGAGGAGATAAAGAGAAAGAGAGATGAGATATTCAGCCTGCTTGAGGAAGGAAAGCAGGTGAGGGGAAGGGTTGAGAAGGTTCAGGAAAATGGTGCTGTTCTCTCACTTGAAAGGATAGTTTTTGGATTTCTTCCAAGATCACTTTACTCATGGGACAGGGACAGAAGTATATCAGAGCTTTCTGTAGGTGATGAGATAGACCTGGTAGTAAAATCAATAGACAGGGAAAACCAGAAGATCATATTTTCAAAAAGGGATCTTGAGCCTGATCCATGGAAAACGTTTGATAAAGAGGTTGGCGATCAGATAGAGGTTGAGATAAAGGATATAAACGATTTTGGGCTTATCGTTAAAACGGGAGCTTTAGAAGGGTTTATACACAAATCTGAGACATCCCATTTAAGACCTGAAAATTACAAAAACAGTTTCAGAAAAGGTCAGAAGGTAAAGGCAAAGATAATAGAGCTTGACAGGGAAAACAGAAGACTGAAGCTGAGTATAAAGGCTCTTCATCCTCATCCTGTTGATAAGTTTTTAGAGGAGAATCCCGAGGGCTCAGTTGTTGAAGGTAAGATAAAGGAGATAAGAAACAAGATAGCTTTTGTTGATCTTGGAAAGGATGTTGAAGGTGTGATACATCTTGAGGATGCAACGTGGAATCCTAAGATAAAAAATATTGGACAGGTTCTGAAAGGGAAAAGGCTCAGAGAGTTCAAGGTTTTAGGAAGGGAAAAGGATAAGGTAAGACTCGGTATAAAGCAGTTCAGGGATAATCCATGGGAAGAGTTTTTCAGCAAACATTCTGTCGGAGATGTAATAAAGGCAAAGGTGAAGAAGCTTATTGATAGAGGAGCATTTGTTGATATAAATGAGGATGTTGAAGGTTTTATCCCATTATCTGAGATATCAAAGGAGAAGATAGAGATACCAAGTGATAAGCTCTCACTCGGACAGGAGATTGAGGCAAAGATAATAAAGATAAAAGGTCATGATATAATTCTCAGTATAAAAGCCCTTGAGAAGGACAAAGAGAAAAAAGAGATAGAAGAAGTTATGAGAAAGGTAAAACCAAAAGGGGAAGGGCTTGCAACCTTAGGTGAACTGTTGAAAGAGAAACTTAAGGGAGAAAATAAGGCTTGATATTAGATATACTCCTTCTCGTTCTGGGGCTGGGGATAATCCTTGTAGCCGCAGAACTTTTCACAAATGGAATAGAAACGATAGGTCACAGACTCCAGTTCTCACAGAACTTTACTGGAAGTGTTCTTGCTGCTGTTGGAACAGCCCTTCCTGAATCTATACTTCCTGTTATAGCCATAATATTTTTTGCGGACAATGCAGGTCACGAGATAGGTATAGGTGCTATACTTGGAGCTCCTTTTATGCTCTCAACACTTGCCATCCCTCTGATAGGTCTGACAGTCCTTTTAAGATACTTTATTAAAAAGGGTGATCTATCACTAAACCTTGAAGAGGTAGGTCTGAGAAGGGATATCGTATTTTTCCTTTTTGCTTACTCTGTTGCGCTTTTTATAGTTCCTTATGAGATATACATACTGAAGGTTTTTACAGCTTTCTTCCTTCTTTCACTGTATGTTCTTTATGTTTATCTCACGTTGAGAGGTGAAAGTGAGGATATGGAGGAGACAGAACATCTATATTTCGCACCTAAGAACCCACATCCACATATATTGATAGCTGTTGTCCAGTCAGTTTTTGCACTTGTTATAATGGTAATTGGAGCTCATCTTTTTGTTCATGGTATAGAACATATAAGTACAGCGTTTGGATTTTCTCCTTTGCTATTTTCACTTCTCCTTGCTCCAGTTGCAACAGAGCTTCCTGAGAAGGTAAACAGTGTTCTCTGGGTTTTCAGGGGAAAGGATACACTTGCAGTTGGGAATGTTAGCGGTGCTATGGTTTTCCAGAGTACAATCCCTGTGAGTTTTGGTATTATATTTACAGACTGGAATATTGAAGGGCTCGCACTTGTTTCGGGAGTTTTTGCTATTATCGCAGGATTTCTGGTTCTGGTTCTTTCGTACGTGAATAAAAAACTTGTACCTTTTGGATTTTCCCTTGGTATGATTTTTTATGTAACATACTTTTACCTAACTGTAACATCAATGGGGTAGGAAGATGGATATAGACAAAGAGATACAGATCCTTTCAGATAAGATAAAGATTCTAAGGCAGGAGCTTAAGAAAGGCAACAGATCCGTTTTAAAAGAGCTTGTTGAAAGCAGAAAGAAGTTTAAGAAGCTGGCAAGAGAAAAACAGAAAAAGCTTTCTGCATGGGAAAGGGTACAGCTTGCAAGACATCCGAAAAGACCTCACACGATAGATTATATAAAAAATATATTCACGGACTTTGTTGAGCTGCATGGGGATAGAAGGTTTGGTGATGATAAGGCGATAATAGCAGGTTTTGCGTTTTTTGAAGGGATACCTGTTGCTGTTATCGGACACGAGAAGGGGAAGGACACAAAGGAGAAGATAGAGAGAAACTTCGGTATGCCCCATCCTGAAGGTTACAGAAAAGCTATAAGGATAATGAAACTTGCTGAGAAGTTTAGAAGACCTGTTCTCACGTTTATAGATACGCCTGGAGCATATCCCGGTATAGGGGCTGAAGAGAGAGGTCAGTCTCAGGCTATAGCTGAGAGTATTATGGTAATGGGTAGTCTGAAAACACCTATTATAGCAACTGTTATAGGGGAAGGTGGAAGTGGTGGAGCTCTTGCTTTAGGTGTTGCAGATAAGGTTCTGATGCTTGAGAACTCAATATACTCTGTTATATCACCTGAAGGATGTGCGGCTATACTTTTCAAATCGCAGGAAAAAGCTCCTGAAGCAGCTGAAAGTTTAAAGATAACAGCTAAGGATCTTAAGGAGCTTGGTATTATAGACTGTATTGTTCCTGAGCCCCTTGGTGGAGCACATCTACAGCCTGAAAAGATGTACAGGCTTATGAAAAGGGCTATAAGATCTACACTCAGAATGTTGATGGATAAGGATCCTGAAAAGCTTGTTGAGGAGAGACAGTCTAAGTTTTACTCTATGGGTAAGTTTGTGGAAAAATGAAGATAGTTGTATGGCAGACAGCCTTTTTAGGTGATCTTATTCTGACTACGCCTCTCATAAAATCATTAAAAAATCTGTATCCGGAATCCCAGATCCATCTTATATCAAAACCTTTTGGTAAGGATGTTTTTAAAGGAAATCCATACCTTGATGAGCTTATAGTATTTGATAAGAAGAGAGATTCAACGATCTCCCTTATAAAGAGATTGAGGAGAGAAGGTTACGATATAGCGATCTCACCTCACAGATCACACAGAGCATCCTATGTTCTTTTTTTATCAGGTATAAAAAAAAGGATAGGCTTTGATAGGGCTGGATTTTCTTTTCTGTACACAGATAAAGTTCCACACAGGTTTGATGGAACACATGAGATAAAGAGAAATCTTTCACTTTTAAAAAAGCTTGAAAGTTATGATAAAGGTAAGATAGACAGCTTACCTGAGCTTTTTCTCTCTGAGGAAGAGGACAGATTTTTTGAGAGTTTTGGACTTGAGGATAAAAAATATATAACGATTGCTCCAGGATCTAAATGGGAAACGAAAAGATGGACTGAAGAGGGCTTTTCAGAGCTTATAGATGAGCTTGTAAAGATGGGAGAGAGCGTTGTTATAATAGGCGGTAAGGAGGATGTTCAGGTCTCAAAAAGGATAGTGGACAGATTAAGCCATAAGAGTAATGTTATTGATCTTACAGGAAGTACATCACTGAGGGAGAGCTTCTCTGTAGTCAAACACTCAAAACTGCTTATATCAAACGATTCAGCACCAGTTCATATAGCTGTCTCCTTTAATACACCTGTTGTTGATATTTACGGTCCAACTGTAAGGGAGTTCGGTTTTTACCCCTACAGAAACGGGGTGGTGGTTGAGGCTGAAGGTGTGGTATGCAGACCTTGTGGACTTCACGGACACAGAAAATGTCCTACAGGAACATTTGAGTGTATGAAAAAGATAACCCCACAAAAAGTTTTAAAAGCTGTTAAAAGGTTTTTATAGGTTGGGAGCTTCCTTTTCTATAATGGTTGCTATATCCGACATCTCCTTACCTAAAAGGTAAACAAAATCATCAATAGTGACTATACCTGTCAGGTTTCCATCATTATCAACCACCGGAAATCTTCTCACACCAACATCTTTAACCCTTTCAAGAGCCTCAAATATACCTTCATCCTCTTTTAGTGTTACAGGATTTTCTGTCATTATGTTTTTGACAGGTATCTCAGCAGGCTGATCATTTCCAAGAACCCTTATAGCTATATCCCTGTCTGTTACAATACCAACAGGTCTGTTGTTCTCAACTATAACTACAGATCCAACATTCTTATCCCTCATAAGTTTTGCTACATCTTTTACAGGGGTGTCAGGTGATGCTGTAATGACCTCTTTTCTTGCAACATTTTTTATACCCATCTTTGCCTCCCTCCAGTTTTATACTTTTAATTTATAATATTTAAATCATTTAACAATCTATTTAAGGGATGATATGGGAGATATTAAAGAAGAGATAAAAGATCTTGCAGAAAGTATAAAAGATCAGATTGTACAGTGGAGAAGACGGATACATATGTATCCTGAGATCTCATCTGAGGAGTACAGAACTTCTGAGTTTGTAGCTGAAAAACTTGAGGAGTTTGGTGTTGATAAGGTTATAAGAAATTTCGGTGGTACAACGGCTGTTGTAGGTATCATAAAAGGTCAGGAAGATATAACGGTAGCTTTAAGGGCTGATATGGATGCTCTTCCTATGGAAGAGAAAACAGGTAAAGAGTACAGCTCAAAGATAAAAGGTGTTATGCATTCATGTGGACATGATGCCCACACAGCCATGCTTCTCGGTGCTGCAAAAGTTCTTGTTCAGATTAAGGATAAGCTAAAAGGGAATGTAAAACTTATATTTCAGCCATGTGAGGAGAGACAGGACTGTAGGGGAGCGAGAACGCTTGTCCAGAAAGGTGTTTTAAAAGATCCTGATGTCTCTGCTATATTCGGTTTACATGTTTTCCCTGAGCTTCCTGCAGGTGTTTTTGGTACGAAAGAGGGACATTTTTTAGCTTCTTCTGATGTTTTCAGGATAAAGATAATAGGAAAAGGAACACACGCCTCAAGACCCCATAAAGGTGTTGATCCTGTTCTTGTATCGGCACAGGTTATAAATGCTCTTCACCATATTGTAAGCAGAAAGGTTGATCCCCTTCATCCTGCTGTTCTTACAATAGGTAAGATAAAAGGTGGCTTTGCTGAGAATATAATACCTGAAGTTGTTGAGATGGAAGGGACTGTTAGAACGTTAAGTCTTGATCTGAGGGATATGATCCCTGTTTGGATTGAGGATACTATAAAAGGTGTGACATCGGCTTATGGAGCAAGATATGAGTTTTCTTTTAAGGAAGGAAACCCACCTGTTATAAATGACAGACTTACAACAAGATTTACATTTTCTATGCTTAAGGATCTTTTTGGTGATGATAGGGTTGTTGAGCTTGAAAATCCAACAATGGGTGGTGAGGACTTCTCAGAGTATCTTATGAAAGTTCCCGGAACATTTATAAGGCTTGGTATAAGAAATGAGAAAAAAGGGATAACAGCACCACTTCACAGCCCTTTATTTGATGTTGATGAGGATGTTCTTCCTGATGGATCTTCCGCACTGGCCTATCTCGCTTATAGATGGCTTGAGGAACATTCTTAATAAGATAAAAGCCATTTCCAGAGAGGTTTTATATATATTTTGTAACCGTCTATTTCAATCTCTTTTTCTCTATCTGAGGTTACTAAATAGGCCTTTTTCAGGTTTAGATATCTCATACCTTCTATTAGTGAATTTATCTCTCTCTGAAATGTTTTCCTCTCAGATATATCATAGCTGACATTTATCAGAAGCCTTTCAGCAGGTATATAAAAATCAACCTCTTTTTTCTCTTTAAAGTAGTATATCTCAGGATATTTTCTCCTCAGATGGAGAAAAACAGAGTTCTCATACAGTTTTGAGTAATCGGGGGAAAAAGAGGTGTTGTATATATAATTAAATCCATTATCTATAATAAAAACCTTTTTAGGATTTCTCTGTTCTTCTTTTACAGAACTTCTAAATATGGAAGTTGTAAAAAGAGTATAAGCATCACTTAAATATTCAAAATATTCAAATAAAGTATCTTTAGATAGTTTATAACCCATAGATTTAAAATCGTTGTACAACTTGCTTATACTTATCAAAGTCGCCGGATTAGAGAAAATATATTTAATAAGCAGCTTTAGTAATGAAAGATTTTTGATACCATACCTTTCAATAACATCCCTGTAAACGATCAGATCCACATAATCTCTTAAAGTTCTTACTATAACATCCTCATTTTCTTCCAGGGCGATTTCAGGAAAACCACCCTGAAGCAGATAGTTCTCAAGATTCTTCTTTATAAAGGAGATACTCTTTGATGAATAAAGATTTATCTGAATATCTCTGAATTTTAAATACTCTTTAAAACTCAATGGAAATATCTCATAGGTTATAGTTCTTCCTCTTAAAGAGGTTGCTATCTCTTTTGAAAGTAATTTAGATGAAGAGCCTGTTAAAAAGATATTTGCATTTAGGCTGTCATAGATTCTTCTAACAAACTTTTCCCAGTGTTTAACCTCTTGAATCTCATCAAAAAAGATATAGATCTTTTCATCCCTCTTTTCTGGGAAAAGCTCAAAGTAAGCCTCTATAATCTCATTTAGATTTCTGTAACTCAGTCCGGTAAGTCTTTCATCCTCAAAACTGATATAAATAATATTCCTGTTTAAACCTTTTTTTCTGAGTTTACTGATTATCTGATAAAGTATGTACGTCTTTCCACTTCTCCTTACTCCAATTAATGAGATTATTTTTTTTGAATTGATAGGAATGTTATAATCCCTTTCTATAAAATTAAGATCCCTTTCCTGGAAGTCTGTTATCAGTTTTTTGAAAAGTTCTGTCATTTTATCATCCTTCATAAGGATAAATATAAATAATTTTATCCTTGTTAACAAGACTAAAATCCAATCAAAAAGAAAAGATTTTTGGAAAGAATAATGCGGAATAATATAGATCAGTCTGTTATATATATTTAACGGCCTTCTTAAATGGACTTATGTAAAGAGTTGATTTTTTTAAATATAACCTTATCATTAAGGTAAGTACTAAATTTTGTAGTAGGAGTTTAAGATGAAAAGGAATTTGGTTGTGGCTGTTTTGTGTTTTTCTATTTATACAGGATTGTCTATGGCCCATGAAGATGTGGGCGACACAAATGAAATGGAAACTCAGATGCATAAAAGTCATTTCTCACAAAAAGGGATGGGTATGCATGGAGGAATGGGAATGATGCAGATTATGATGATGGATCCTGAGATTAAAAAAATAATGATGAAACATATGAGAGAATGTAAAAAGCAGGTCATGAAAAAAATGATGGGTGATCAAATGGTTTTAAAAAGAATGATAAGGATGCTTGTTATGAATAAAGATACAGAAAAAGAGATTCTGAAAGAAAATCCTGATCTAAAAGAAGAGATCAAAAGTATGCTGAAATAGATCAGGATCTATAGATCTGTTTAAATGACGAAATAACCAGTATTTCCAAATAAAAGTTTAAGAGGTTTGCTATGAGATTAAATAGAAGGGATCTATTAAAACTATCCGCTTCTTCTTTTGCACTTGGTTTATTAGGTAAACCGGTTCCTCTGTTTGCAGCAAGCAGAGGATTTCATATAGCTGATAGAAAGGAAACAGATACCACAGTGGAGTATGAGATAGTAATTAAAAAAGAAAGGATACCCATTGGAGATAAAAAAGGTACAGCATTTTTATTTAATGATAACTTCCCTGCACCATTAATAAGGTTAAAAGAGGGTAAACAGGCTGTTATAAAAGTATTTAATGAAACTGATGAATCCACATCAATACACTGGCATGGCTTAATATTACCTAACGATATGGATGGTGTTCCTGGTGTTACATACAGAGGAATTCTCCCTAAAAGCAGTTTTGTTTACAGCTTTCCTGTAATTCAGAGTGGTACATACTGGTACCACAGCCATACAGGTCTGCAAGAACAACAGGGACATTACGGCCCATTAATAATAGACCCTAAAGATCCGGAGCCGTTTGAATACGACAGGGATTATGTTGTTCAGCTTTCTGACTGGACATATGAGGATCCTGACGAAGTATTACTTCATCTAAAAAAATGGGATGGATATTACAACTACCAGAAAAGAACTGTTTTTGATTTATATGAGGATATAAAGGAAAAAGGATTCCAGAATACATTAAGAGAAAGGTTAATGTGGGCTAAAATGAGAATGAATCCAAGGGATATTTCTGATATTACAGCATCAACCTTCATTTATCTAATAAATGGTCTGACTAAGGAGGAAAATCCAACATTCATTTTTAAAAAAGGTGAGAGAGTAAGACTCAGATTTATAAATGCTGCAGCATCTACATATTTTGACGTGAGAATACCCGGTCTAAAGATGAGAGTTGTACAGGCAGATGGTCAGAGTATAGAGCCTGTTGATATTGATGAGTTTAGAATCGCTATCGCAGAGACATACGATGTCATAGTTCAGCCTGAAGAAAATATACCTTACACAATTTTTGCGGAAACAATGGATAGAAGTGGATATACAAGGGCAACACTCTCTCCGGATAGAGGACTTCAGGCTCCTATTCCTAAAAGAAGGCCTCCTTCCACAAGGGGAATGAAAGCGATGGGAATGTCACACAGTATGAAATCAAAGGGGTTGTGTGGTGAATGCGAACTGATCTCAGATCCTACAAGGGAGATATTTGGAGCAGATGCAGCCATGATACAGAAAAGTCCAATATGCAGAATTGATGATCCTGGAGTTGGATTTGAAGGTGTGGATCATAAAGTTTTAACGTATGCAGATTTAAGAAGTATAGAACCATTTGAAAGGAGAAAACCAACAAGACAGATAGATATCCATCTTGTAGGAAATATGGAAAGATACATATGGAAGATGTACTCATACGACGGAAAAAGATGGAGTTCTGAGTTTCACCAACTGATTAAAGCAAGATATAACGAAAGGATTAGAATCGTTTTTATAAATCACACAATGATGGATCATCCCATCCATCTACACGGGATGTGGATGTATCTTCAGAATAACAGTGGGGAGTACAGCCCAAGAAAGCATACGGTAAATATAAAGCCTGCAGAAAAACTGTGTGTTGAGATAGATAATGATGCTTTAGGAAACTGGGCATTTCACTGTCATATTATGTATCACATGCACACAGGTATGTTTAGAGTTTTACAGGTGTGTAAATAGTGGAGGATAAAAATGTTTAAAAGATTATTAATATCAATAGGATTAATCTCTTTTTTATATGGAGTATCTAATGCAGAACCTTCAGAAGATTGCGACTTTTATCCTGTAAAAAAGATGAAGCCTTTGTACTATGGCCAGATATTATTTGACAGGCTTGAGTATGATGATAGTAAGAGATTAAACTATGAGGTTACATCGTGGTATGGCGGGGATTATCAAAGATTCTGGATAGAGGTTGAGGGAGAGAATAATTTTGAAAAAGAGGAAGGAGATTTAGAAAGATTAGATGTACTTTATGGAAAACTTTTTTCCCCTTTCTGGGATATTAGAGCAGGCGTAGGTTATAGAAGCTCTTACGGTGACGGAACAAAGGACAGAAAATCATTTGTTGTAGGGTTAAAAGGTCTTGCTCCTTACTGGTTTGAGGTGGATACAAACATGAGGTTTACAACTGAAGGTGAGCTTTATGGAGATGTTGAGGCGGAGTATGATCTTTTATTCACCCAGAGATTAGTTTTTCAACCACGAATAGATACGACATTCTCTTTTTCTGATATACCTGAGATAGGTGTTTATAATGGGATCAATAATATAAATTTAAGTTTCAGATTGAGATACGAACTGAAAAGGGAGTTTGCCCCTTACATAGGATTTTCTTACAACAGTTTTTTTGGAGACATTAAAGATAGAAATGGTAAAGATCATGATTTAACTGCGTTCTTCGGAGTGAGGGTCTGGTTTTAAGGTTGTTTACTAATTTTACACACAATTGAAAAACTCTCTTTTTGTGATAAAATATTATTTTGCATTTTATCCAGACAGATTAAGGAGGTAAAAGTATGTTTGCGGTTATAAAAACAGGAGGAAAGCAGTACAGGGTTGAGCCTGGCATGCTTTTAAAGGTTGAGAAACTTCCAGCAGATGTTGGAGAAACTGTAGAGATAGAAGCATCCTTAATAAAGGATGATCAGGGGAATATCAAGACTGAAGGAAAGGTTGAGGCTGAAGTTGTAGAACATGGAAAACACAAAAAGGTTCTCGTATTCCATTTTAAGAGAAAGAAAAACTACAAAAAGTTAAATGGACACAGACAGCCTTACACATTAATTAAGATTAAAGATATCAAGGCTTAAAAGGAGGATTAAGATATGGCTTCAAAGAAAAGTGGTGGTTCAGCTAAGAACGGTAGGGATTCATTCAGTAAACGTCTTGGTGTGAAAAGGTATGACGGACAGGTTGTGAAAGCTGGAAATATACTTGTCAGACAGAGGGGAACAAAGATATACCCTGGAAAGAATGTTGGACTTGGTAATGACTACACACTTTTCGCACTTATAGACGGAAAGGTTAAGTTTGAAACATCTAAAGGAAAGAAAGTAGTAAGCGTATATCCACTTGATGCATAAAAAGCAGGCTTTTTGCCTGCTTTAAAAATGTAATCTCTCCCTTTTATGTGTGTATATAACACTCAGTACAGTTCCAACTATCAGAGAAAAAGTAACGACAGAACTTCCCCCGTAACTTAAGAATGGGAGTGTTATCCCAACAACAGGTGCCAGACCTACAGTCATGGCTATATTTATAAAAGCCTGAACAGTTATAAGACCTCCAGCTCCGTAACAGATATACTTACCACCGTAATACTTTATCTTACTTCCAAGGTACAGAATCCTCAGTCCAAGAATAAGGTAGGCTGTAAGAATGGTTATAGATACGACAAATCCCCATTCCTCACCTATCGTTGCAAATATAAAATCTGTATGCTGCTCAGGCAGGAAGAAAAGCTTTGACTGTGTTCCCTGAAGGTATCCTTTCCCGAATATATAACCTGAACCTATCGCTATCTTTGACTGGAGTATATGGTATGCTGTTCCGAAAGGATCGGCTTCAGGATTTAGAAAGGCAAGTATCCTTTTTTTCTGGTAGTCCTTAAGATGTTCCCATATGAAAGGTGCGCTGAGTACCAGAACGGAAAGTGTTGCGATTATATACTTCTTGTTCAGATTCGCAAGGAAAAGTATTATAACAACAGGTATAAGAACGGTTATCGCTGTTCCAAGATCAGGCTGTTTCAGAATGAGAATAAAAGGTATTGTAGATAGAACAAATATCTTCAGTCCTTCAATGAAAGAAACCCTCTTACTGTTTTCAAGTATGTAGGCAACCATCAGTATGATTATAAATTTCATCATCTCTGAAGGCTGGATCATAAAAAAACCAAGTTTTATCCATCTTTTTGCGCCCAGGATCGTTGTTCCAAAGAATATAACAGCTATAAGGAGCAATATTCCGGTGATATAGAGGTAGGGAGCTGCATTGAGTAACTTTCTGTAGTCTAAAGAGGGAAATATTAGAATTATAAATGTACCTATTAAGGCGTAAACAGCCTGTTTTATATAAAGTGATGAGTACTCATGGAATGTGGCACTGTATATGTTTATAACACTCCATGTGAGGAGACCGAGGACTGTAAACAGTATAACAGGATCGTATCTGCTGAAAAATGTCTTAATGTTTTTCATTTATAAGTCCTTCTTTATAAAGTTTCATTATAATGGATTTTGTTATGGGAACCGCTGTTTTACTACCTCCTATACCATGTTCCACAAAAACAGAGAGGGCAAATCTTGGTTTTTTGTATGGAAAAAACGCAACATACCATGCGTGGTTCTGTAAATCCCATCTGTCTATCTTTTTGTTTTTTTCAGGCTTTCTGAAAACCTGTGCTGTTCCCGTTTTTCCTGCATTTTTTACAGGGAGATCTGACAGTTTTCTTGCCGTCCCTTTCTTCCCATAAACAACGAGATACAAACCCTTTTTTATGACTTTGATATAATCCTTCTTTATATCAAGAACCCTGATAAGTTCAGGCTTTGTTTCAACAAGTTCCTGAAGATCCATATCAAAATAACTTTTAAGAAGTTTTGGCTTATAGACCTTCCCGCCGTTGGCTATAGGTGATATGATCTTTATACCGTCAAAGGGTGTGATAGCGAGAAATCCCTGTCCTATACTGTAGTTTACAGTATCCCCAAGAAACCAGGGCTCTCCTATTGCAGACATCTTCCATTCAGGAACGGGAACCCTTGATCTTCTCTTTTCAATCTCAGGATTTAGCTTCTCACCGAGTCCAAAAAGTGAGGCATAGTAGGATATCTTTGTAGCCCCAAGATCAAGACCTATCTGGTAAAAATATGTATCACACGACATCTCAAGAGCCTGTCTGACATCAATACTGCCACACCCTGAAGGATCCCAGTTTCTGTAAACCCAGTTTCCTATCTCAAAGGATCCACCGCTGTATATTTTCTGGTATGGTGACACAACCCCTTCCTGAAGGGCTGCAAGGCCTACAATTATCTTAAATATTGATCCTGGAGGGTATATACCGCTTAAAGCTTTATTGAATAATGGTTTATACTTGTTTTTAATTAGCTTATTCCACTCTTTTTTAGTCAGGCCGTCTGAGAACTTCTGTATGTTGTAAAGGGGATAACTTAGAAGGGCAAGAATCTCATAGTTCTGTGGATTTACAATAATCACAGCTCCAGATTTCTGTCCTGAGTTTTTAAAGGCCTCATAGGCTATCTTCTGTATTCTTGCATCAATTGTAAGATATATATCGTTACCCCTTTTTGGTTGTATCTCCCACAGAACCTTTTTCAGTCTTCCAAGTGCATCAACAACAACAGCTTTTACACCGTACTTACCTCTCAGATACCTGTCGTAGATCTTCTCAACACCCTGTTTTCCTATAAGCATATCAGGTGATAGTGATGGATCTTCCCTCAGATCCTTCTCAGATGGATAACCTACATAACCGAGTAGGTGGGGCATATACTTTGCGTACTCTGTGTAAACCCTTTTAGGCTGAACCTCAATAAAAAGACCATTAAATAGGTATGAGTAGTTAAAGAAAATCTTTATACTTTTTTCAGATAGATCTTTTTTTATTATAACCTTTCTGGCAAAGCCTTTTTTTATTCTCTCTTCGGTCTTTTCGTCTAAATCTATCCCGAGTATCTTCTTCAGATTCTTTTTCAGTTCAGGAAGATTCTTTTTTACTATGTATGGAAAGACATACAGGTTGTAGGAAGGCTCATCATAAGCAAGTAGAATACCGTTCCTGTCGTATATCTTTCCTCGTGGGGGATTTAATGTTATAAGTCTGAGATGGTTCTTTTCAGAAAGCTCCCTGTAGTATGTACCCTTAAGGATCTGCAGGTACACAAGTCTCCCTGCTAAGATCAGGAATACCAGTAAGAAAGCTATCACTAAAAGATTAAATCTGTCTATTCTCATTTATTATCTGCACTATATAGAATATTAAGAAGTTTAAAAAAACATATGCAAAAAATGAGACATTTATATAAAAGATGCCAGTTTTCAGAAATGTCAGTAGTATTTTAACAGTTATATCCATAACGGATAACAGTATTATAAGTATAGATCTTATGAAAATATCACCAAGGAAAAATCTGTTCTTTACGCTAAATGTTGCCAGTGTTAAAAGAAGTTTACTGATAAGGTTAAAAGCTGTAGGAACGGGGTTTAACATATCCTGAAGGATACCAACAAATATGGAAAACTTCAGTGAATCTTTCAGACCGTGGTTAAGTGTATAAAGGATTATGAGGATCACAAGAAAGTCAGGGGTAAAGTTCATAACTGAGAGATTCTTTATAACTATAGAAGACTGAAGTATAAGCAGTACCAAAGCTAAGATGTATATTCTCATCTCTTTTTACTTTTTTCCCTCTTTGTTATAACAACAACATACTCAACAGAAAGGGGATTTATATCAAGTTTTATATCAACATTTTTGAAGAAGTCACCTTCCTCGTAGTTTATACTTTTAATCTTTCCTATAGGGATTCCGGGGGGATAGTTTTTACCTACATCTGTAGTCTCAATAATATCACCTATCCTTATATCCTGTTGAGGTTTGACGTACTTTAATACGCCTGATTTGAGATCTTTACCCTGAAAAAAGACGAGCTCCCTTGTTTTCCTTGTTCTTGCAGGTATCCTGAAATTTTTGTCTGATACTAACAGAACGGAAGAGCTGAAAGGACCTACACTGTACACAATACCGAGAAGGTATCCGTCAGATACAACAAGATCACCTTTTTTTATACCGCTTTTCTTCCCAAGATTTATGATAAGAAAGTTTGACCAGTTATCAGGGGAAAAGCCTATAACTTTCCCTGTCAGTAGCCTGTATTTTTTAAATCTCTTTTTGAAATTTGCTATGGAGGAAAGCCTCTGGTTCTCAATCTCATACTGTTTTAAAAGTGTTATCTCACCTTTTAATCTTTCTATCTCTTTCTTCAGCTCTTTATTTTCTCTGTAAAGTCTGTAGTTATCCTCAACAGATCTTATAACAGAGGAGAATGTTTCATAAACGCCGTCTACAGCTTTCAGAAATGGATGAAAGACTGTGAGGACGGCCCCTTTGGAGTTTGGTATAAGAAAAAGGTAAACAACGCTTATAGATAAAACAATAACAACAAAAAGGGTTACCCTTTTAAATCCTTTTTTTTTAAACATCCTTTTTACTGGAATGATACACGTTTAATAAGTTCAATATCGTTTAAGGCCTCACCAATACCCCTTGCAACAGCTGTTAGAGGGTCATCACAGTAGTAAACAGGAAGGTTTGTTTCTTCTTTAAGTCTTAGATCCATACCGTAAAGTAAAGATCCACCTCCAGCAAGTACAATCCCCCTTTCAACGATATCAGCGGCAAGCTCGGGAGGTGTTCTCTCAAGGGCATTTCTTACAGCATTTATAATACTTGTTATAACATCCTCTATAGCTATTCTTATCTCTTCCCCTGTTATTGTCACACTTCTCGGCATACCTGTCATATCCCTTCCCCTTATCTCCATTGTCTCCTTGTCCCTTTCAGTTGGGTAGGCAGATCCTATCTGAACCTTAACCCTCTCCGCTGTCTGTTCACCTATAAGAATGTGATGAGATCTTTTAAGATGCTGAATTATAGCCTTGTTTACCTCATCCCCTGCTATTCTTATTGATGTTGAAAGAACAAGACCTGAAAGAGATATAACTGCTATCTCTGAAGTTCCTCCACCTATATCAACGATCATATTTCCACCTGGGGCTGATATAGGAAGGCCTGCACCTATAGCTGCTGCCATAGGTTCTGCAATAAGGAAAACATCCCTTGCTCCAGCCTGTCTTGCTGCATCTATAACAGCTCTTTTTTCAACGGTTGTTATCCCGGACGGAACACCAACTATAATTCTTGGTCTCGGTTTTAAGAATTTTGTTAATGGAAGATTCTTATGAACTTTTCTTATAAAGTACTTGAGCATCTCCTGCGTAACATCAAAGTCAGCTATAACACCATCTTTTAGAGGTCTTACAACTTCTATATTTTCAGGTGTTTTACCTATCATTGCCTTAGCTTCTTCACCAACGGCTATTACCTTTCCTGTTGTTTTCTCAATAGAGACTATAGAAGGTTCTGAGAAAACGATACCTTTTCCCTTGACAAAAACAAGGGTGTTTGCCGTCCCAAGATCAATTCCGATATCATTTGAGAAAAATCCAAGAATGGAATTTAGAAACATATTCCCTCCAGTAAAAAAGATAAATTAGAAAATATATTATAAACTATTATTAAAAAGAATTTTCTCAAGATGGAGGTTAGTATGTTTAAAGGCTCAATCGTTGCACTGATAACACCTTTTAAGGATGGTGCTATAGATAGGAAATCTCTTAAAAGACTTATAGATTTCCATGTTGAAAAGGGAACTGATGGGATTGTTATAGCAGGAACTACAGGTGAGTCGGCAACACTGACTTTCAGCGAACATGAAGATCTTATAAAGATGGCCGTTGAGTTTGCAGACAAAAGAATTCCGATAATTGCCGGAACAGGGGCAAATGCAACACATGAGGCTATTGCATTAACAAAATCGGCAGAAAAGGCAGGTGCGGATGGCTCTCTCCAGATAGTTCCCTATTACAACAAACCGACTCAGGAAGGAATTTACCAGCATTTTAAGGCGATAGCAGAAGAAACTTCCATTCCCCTTATACTTTACAACATACCTTCAAGGACAGGTGTTGATATGCTTCCTGAAACATTCGCAAGACTTTACTCAGACTTCCCAAATGTTATAGGTATAAAGGAGGCAACAGGTAATGTTGCAAGAGTTTCTGAGATGATATCGCTCACAAATCCTGATGTTGTTATTCTATCAGGTGATGATGCCCTGACGCTCCCTATGATGGCTGTTGGAGCTAAAGGTGTTATATCAGTTGCAAACAACCTTGTCCCTGAAGATATAGCAACAATGTGCAGACTTGCCCTTGAAGGAAGATTTGAGGAGGCAAGGCAGATACATGATAGATACTGGAAGCTCTTTAAGACATTATTTATTGAGACAAATCCTATACCTGTAAAAACTGCAGCCTACCTTATGGGGCTTATTGATGATATTGAGATGAGACTTCCCCTCTATTACATGAAACCTGAAAATGAGGAAAAGCTTAAATCGGTTCTAAAGGATTACGGTCTTATAAGGTAGATTTGCAAAATTTCAAAAAATTTTTTAAAGAAAAGTTCTGAAACACCGGTACTTAAACCGTTTTCTTTGGTATAATTTTTGCTTTATATTTTCAGACTTAAAAATTTGCTGGAGGATTTTTTTGAGAGTAGGTATTGTTGGAACGGGAAATATGGGATCTAAGTATATTAAAAAATTTGAGATTCTCGGTTACGATGCTGTCCTTATAGATAAAGAACAGTCAAGACTGAAAGATTTTCCTGAGAGATTCAAAAAGTATACAGATATAGATGAGGCATTAAAAAATGAGAATATAGATTTCCTCTTTGTTGCAACAGACCCTGTTTCTCACATACCGATAGCAAAAAAGGCACTTGAAAGGGGGATAAATGTTATGGTGGAAAAGCCCCCTTCAATAAAACCTTCAGAACTTGAGGATGCTATAAATTTTGCATATAAGAACAACGCTGTTTTAGAGGTCTCGGAGATAGAGCTCAGATCAAACAGTATAAGAAATCTTGATATAGGGAGCTCTGTTGATCAGGTTCAGGCATACAGACTAAACCTTGGAAGAGGTTATATAAACCCATTTTACGATCTTGCGTGGCATGATCTTTATATATTCAGCTATCTTTTTGGTGAGTTTAGTATAAAGAGTGTGAAAGATAAAGGAGATATCTTTGATATATATGGTGAGACTGAAGAGAATGAGTTCTTTCTTCAGGTTGCATGGAGTCATGACTATCTAAGAAGAGAATGGATATTAAGATCAAAGGAAGGGGAGATAAAGCTCAACTTTGTTGAGGACAGGATAGAGTACCCTTCTGGAAAGGTAAAAGAGAAGGATAATATTGACAAGCTTGAGCTTATGATAAAACAGTTCGTCCAGAACCCATCTTTTGAAAGCTCTTTCAGAGCTTTAAACATCCTTAAGGAGTTTGACAAATTCAGAGTATAAAGGAGAGAGCATTGATCCCGATAATAAAGCCTGTTTTTGGGAAAGAGGAAGAAGATACAGTTCTTGAGATTATGAAAAGCGGTCAGATAACCCGTGGAAGATGGACATTAAAGTTTAAGGAAAGTTTCAGCGATTATATAGGTTCAACATTCTGTCATCCTGTTTGCAGTGGTACAGCGGCTCTTTATATTGCATTAAAAGCTGTTGGTGTAAGCAGCCCTGAAGATGTTGTTATAGTTCCGGCTATGAGCTTTATGGCAACGATAGATGCTGTTTTACTTGCAGG
This sequence comes from Persephonella marina EX-H1, assembly GCF_000021565.1. Taxonomy (NCBI): domain Bacteria; kingdom Pseudomonadati; phylum Aquificota; class Aquificia; order Aquificales; family Hydrogenothermaceae; genus Persephonella; species Persephonella marina. The sequence continues at coordinate 58,214 of NC_012440.1, forward strand.
TGGAAAGCCTGTTGTTGTTGATGTTGGTGATGATTACTGTATGGATCCAGAGCAGCTAGAGGAAGCTGTTGAGAAATACAGACCAAAGGTTGTTATACCTGTTCATCTTTTTGGTCAGACAGCTGATATGGACAGGATAAAGGAGATCTGTAGAGAGAATGATGTGATAGTTCTTGAGGATGCAGCACAGGCACACGGAGCTGAGTATAAAGGGAAAAAAGCTGGAAATCTTGGTGATCTGTCAGCCTTCAGCTTTTATGCCTCAAAGAATGTTGCAATGGGTGAAGGAGGAGCGATTTTAACATCAGATCCAGAGATAGATGAGAAGATATCAAACTGGATAGAGTTTGGAGACCATCCAGCACTGAACCTGAGAATTACAGAGTTTCAGGCCGGTATAGGTTACTGGCAGCTCCAGAAGCTTGATGATACAAATGAGAAAAGAAGAAAGATAGCAAAACTTTATAACAGAGAGTTTAGAGATCTTCCTGCCCTAAAGCTTCCTGAGGAGCTTGATGGAAGAAAACATGTGTTTCATATATACGCCCTCAGACATCCAAAAAGGGATCAGATACTTGAAAGACTGATAGAAAAGGGGATAGGAGCAAGGGTCTATTACGATTACACACTCCACCAGCTTAGGAATGCTGAGCATTTAGATTGTGGTTTCTCTGAAAAGGTTGTTAAAGAGATATTTGCCATTCCCGTTCATGCAGCTTTAAAAGAGGATGAGATAGCATATATTGTAGATACTGTTAAAAAGGTTGTAAAAGATCTGTCCTGAGGTTTAGTATAATACTATCAGAAATCTATTAAGGAGAAATCTGATGACGGAGATAAACGGCAATCTATCGGCTGAAGGACTGAATTTCTGTATTGTTGTTGGAAGATTTAACGATCTTATAACAAACAAGCTTCTTGAAGGGGCGATAGACTGTATAGTCAGACATGGTGGCTCAGAGGATAATATCACTGTTGTCAGGGTTCCTGGATCATTTGAGATACCTCTTATAGCTAAAAAGGTGGCAAAGACAGGGAAGTATGATGCTGTAATATGTCTTGGTGCTGTGATAAGGGGATCAACACCACATTTTGAGTATGTTGCAGCGGAGGTTACAAAAGGTATAGCCCTCGTTTCACTTGAGACAGAGATACCTGTATCTTACGGCATCCTTACAACAGATACTATTGAACAGGCTGTTGAAAGGGCAGGAACAAAGATGGGGAATAAAGGTTTTGATGCTGCACTTTCAGCGATAGAGATGGCCAATCTTATAAAGGAAATCAGGTAATGGGAAAGTACAGAAAGAAAGCAAGGGAGATCGTTTTCAGAACGCTATACACCTATGATATAAAAGGTGGAGATCTTTTTGAGATAATGGAGGATCATATAAAGGATATCAGAGGAAAGCTATCTAAAAAGACTGTTGATTATATTTACTCAATACTTAAAGGTATAGATGAGCATCTCCCTGAGATAGATGATATCTTAAGGGAGAACCTGAAAAACTGGAGGCTTGAGAGGCTCGGTTATCCTGAGAGAGCCCTTTTGAGACTTGGTGTTTATGAACTGCTTTTCTCAGATATAGAGGACAAGGGTAGGGTTTTTATGGACATTCTTGATCTTACAAAATGCTATATAGATAATCCAGACACAGTCAAGTTTATAAATGGTGTTTTAAGTACAGTATACAAAAACAGGCAGAAAGTAAACCAATGAGAACAGCATATATATCTGATATACACGGAAATATCCACGCTGTTGAATCTCTTGAGAGAGATCTTAAAGATCAGGGTGTCGAGAGGATTATCTGTCTTGGAGATATACTGAATTTTGGGGCAAATCCTAAGGAAGTTCTTGAGTGGGTAAGGGAGAACTGTCATACAGTCCTGAGGGGAGAACATGATACATTTGTCTCACAGTGTGAGGATATATTTATAACAAATCCTGAAGCTATAAAGATGGCAGACTGGACCTACGATCAGATAACAGATGAAGACAGGGAGTATATAGCGTCACTTCCAAAGGATGGTGAGGTAGAGGGTTTTATAATTACCCATGATGAACCATCTGTTCCAGGAAGTATGTACTTTATAACATCTTTAAAGGATGCAAAGGATACATTCCCATGTTTTTCTGAGCAGATCTGTTTTTACGGCCATACACACATACCACTTATTTTTGTAAAGGATAAAGATAGTATAAAGCTTATTAGGGATGTTTCAGAGTGTCGTATAGAGGAGGGTAAACAGTATCTGATCAGTGTGGGGAGTGTAGGTCAGCCGAGGGATAGAGATCCAAGACTCTCTTATATAATCCATGATGAAGATAAAAAGAAGGTGTTAGTTAGAAGGGTGGAGTACGATTATGAGAAAGCGGCAAAAGAGATACTGAATAAAGGACTTCCCACTCTGTTCGCTGCGGCAATTACTAAGAAGCTTTAGCTACATCTTCTATTTTGTCATTTTCTGGAGAGTTATCGATCTTTACAAAGTTTTCGCAGACAAGTTTCTCAAATGCGTTCTCAACCCTCCACCTGAGCTCATATCCCCCATCACACTTTCCAAATTCTGTGATGTTTGAGCAGTTTAAACACTGTTTAATGAGAAGCATATCTTCCACCTCACAGTATATTAGTTTTATATATTGTATGGTTATCAATAATTAATAATAAATATTTGTTTTTAATAAGTCAATCCTGATCTAATCTTTTTTCTCTTCTTCCTGGTAGTATGTTGATATTGCTGTTTTGAGAACCTTAATTATTGTTCCTTCTGATATTTTCAGGGAAACTGTTTTTTCATCTATAGATTTTATCTCACCTATTATTCCACCGGATGTTATAACCTTTTCACCTTTTTTAAGATTTTTTAGAAACTCCTCATGCTTCTTTCTCTGCTGTTGCTGTGGTCTGTACAGAAGGAAGTAGAATATTGCTATGAGAAGTACCATCCATATTATTGCACTGATAAGTCCGCCTACAGGATCTCCTTGCATTCTAACCTCCTTATTTTAGTCCTATATATATTAACATATCTTGCATCTTTATTTTTTATGTATTATATTAATAAGTAAGTTTTAACTAACCGGCATCCCTAAAGCTACCTCCCTTCAAAAGGGGGTGCTTCCCCTTCTTTTTTTATATAATAGATAATCAATGGGAAAGATATTAATCATTCTGCTTATTACTGTAGGTTTAAGTTTTGGTCTGACAGAGCAGGAGAAAGACCGTCTTCTTATGCTTATTCAGGGTCTTTATAAGGATAAGGTCTACTCACTGGCAGCTAAAAAAGCCCAGGAATACCTTGATAAAACAGATCCAGATGATCCTTACAGGGAGAAGGTTTTTATATTACAGCTTCAGGCTTATATAAAGGAAGGGAATAAGGAAAAAGTACTGTCTATGATAGACAGGGTAAACAGTTATAACTTCTCTGAGGAAACAAAAAAGAGGGTTTATGCTACAGTTTTAAGCTTTTTTGAGAAAAATCCGGATGAGAAAGCAGAGGTTCTTAAAAGAATTATAAGATACACAGAAGGTTACGAGAGAAAAAAGCTTCTTGAAAAACTGGCTGCTATTTACTACAAGAACAAGAGATGGGCGAAGATCTTAGAACTTCCACCGGAGAAAGAACTTAATCTGTTGAAACTTATCGCCCTTTATAAAATGGGAAGGTATATGGATGTTATAAAAGAGACTGAGAGGATGGAAAAGTATCTTCCTGATCAGAAAGATGATGTTCTTTACTACAGGGCTCTTGCATTTTTCAAACTTGGGAGAGAGGATAAGGCGGCTTCCTACATGGAGGCTATAACATTTAAAACCCCTGAGGTTATAAAATTTCTGTCAGGTTATTACTTTAAAAGGAAAAAGTATCTGATCGCAGAGAAGTATCTCAGGCTTCTCACCCTTGAGAAGGGATATAAGGATTACGCTTTTTATATGTTAGGTGTTATTGAGGATCAGGGAAAGAGATACAAAAAAGCTGCCGAGTATTACAAAAAAGCATCGGAGTTTAAGACAAGATACGGAGATCTTGCGAGAAAGAGGATACTACAGCTTAAGAAAGCAGGTGTTATAGATACAGAAGGTAAAACCTATTACTCTGTAAGGGTTATCCTATTTTACTCTGAGAAAAGGGCTAAGAAATTTATAAAGAGATATGGTCTTGAAGAATGTTTTACAAAGCCTTACAAAAAGTATATAGCCGTTTACTGTGGGATGTATCAGACAAAGAAAGAGGCCGTAAAAGAGAAGAAAAGATTAATGGAGAAAGGTCTGAAGGACGTTATAATTGAGAAGATAAAAATATAACCAAGATCATTTTTTTTCCTAATTTTTCAAAGTATCCTTTTTTAAAATCCAAAAGGAGGTATGTTGTATGTCAGCTGAGTTTAAGCATGTTTTTGTCTGCCTTCAGAGAAAACCACCTGGAATGCCTAACTGTGGTGAGAAAGGTGCAGACATGATATTCCAGAAGTTTCAGGAAGAGCTTATGATGAAAAACCTGTTTGATAAAATGGCCGTTACACCAACTGGATGTATGGGTCCATGTATGATGGGTCCAACTGTTGTTGTGTATCCTGATGCTGTCTGGTACGGAAACGTAAAGCCTGAGGATGTTCCTGAGATTATTGAGAAACATATACTCGGTGGAGAGCCCGTAGAAAGACTCGTAACATCAAAAGGAAAACCACCTGCAACATTTTAGATATAAGGGGGATCTTCCCCCTTACTTTATCAGATCTTTTATTCTCCTGTATATCTCAACAGTGGCCTTTGATTTATTTAATGTATAAAAATGCAGTCCTTTAACACCGTTTTTTAGAAGATCCTCACACTGCTCTGTTGCATAATCTATACCTATCTTTGCTACTTCCTCTGGACTGTTCTCAACCTTCTCAAGTTTTTCAACAAGATCTTTAGGGATTGTTGCACCGCACATCACAGCAAACTTCTCAATCTGTCTGAAGTTAGTTATAGGCATTATTCCCGGTATGACAGGAATGTTTATGCCTTCTTTACTTAACAGGTCCATATACCTGTAGAAATAGCTGTTATCAAAAAACATCTGTGTTATTGCAAACTCAGCTCCGGCCTCAACCTTTTTTTTGAAGTAGTATATATCCTTCTCAAGTGATGGACTTTCAGGGTGACCTTCAGGATATGCAGCAACGCCTATACTGAAATAATCACCGAACTGTTCTCTTATAAATGATACAAGCTCATTTGCGTATCTGCATCCATCAGGTGGGAAGACAAAACTCTCTTCCTGCCCCTGTGGTATATCTCCTCTTAATGCCAGTATGTTCTGTATTCCTATATCTTTGTAACCTTTAAGAATATCGTAGATCTCCTTTTTAGAATGTCCTATGCATGTTAGATGGGCCATAACAGTAAGGTTACACTGCTCATGAATCCTTTTAACTACCCTTATGGTTCTCTCCCTTGTGCTTCCACCTGCACCGTACGTAACGGATACAAATGTTGGATTCAGTTTTTCAAGATCTTTGATCGTTCTAAATAGCTGATCCTCACCTTCAGGTGTTTTTGGAGGAAAGAACTCAAATGATATGCTCGTATTGATATGTTTTAATATCTCTCCTATCTTCATGGAAATAGTATAGAGGTAAAAATCTGATTTTGCAAATTATTTGCAAAAAGGGGAAGAGATCCCCTATTTTGCAACCTCAATAAATCTTGATTCTCTTATTGTTGTTATCTTTATCTGACCCGGGAACTCAACCTCTTTTTCTATTCTCTTTGCTATCTCCTTTGTGAGCATGTAAGCCTCTTCATCTGAGAGCTTTTCGGCGTTAACTATTATTCTTACTTCCCTTCCTGCCTGTATAGCGAATGATTTTTCAACATTCTCAAACGAGTTAACTATAGCCTCAATCTTCTCAAGTCTGTTTATATAAGACTGGAGAGCTTCCCTTCTTGCTCCAGGTCTTGCTGCTGAAAGTGCGTCAGCAGCTGCAACCAGAACAGCCTCAGGATATCTTGCAGGTTCGTCATTGTGGTGATAAAGGATAGCGTTTATAACAACATCAGGCTCACCGTATCTTTTAGCAAGTTCAGCACCTACCTTTGAGTGTGATCCACCAACCTCATGTGAGATTGATTTTCCAACATCATGCATAAGACCACCTCTCTTGGCAGCCTTCTCATCTAAACCAAGCTCAGCAGCCATTATACCTGCAAGGTGTGCAACCTCTTTTGTGTGGAGAAGAACGTTCTGTGTATAGGATGTTCTGTAGTAAAGCTTTCCTATGTAGTAGAAAAGTTCAGGGTGAACATCTGTAAATCCAAGCTCAAGACATGTCTCCTCACCAAGCTTTCTTATGTGTGATTCCATCTCATCCTTTACTTTAGTAACGATCTCCTCAATCCTTCCTGGATGTATTCTTCCGTCCGCTATAAGTCTCTCAAGGGATCTTTTTGCTATCTCCCTTCTTAATGGATCAAATGAGGATATTGTTACTATGTCTGGAGTGTCGTCTATTATAAGATCAACCCCTGTTTCCATCTCAAAGGCTCTTATATTTCTACCTTCCCTTCCTATAATCCTTCCTTTGAGATCGTTACTTGGGAGATCAACTACGGATATTGTGTGAGATGTTGTTATCTCTGGAGCAAGTCTCTGTATAGCTGTAACAAGATTCCATTTAGCCTCCTTCTCTGCCTCTTTTCTTGCCTCTTCTTCAATCTCCTTCATAAGTTTTGCTGCTTCAAGTTTAGCTTCCTCTTCAACCTTTCTTAAAAGCTCCTCTCTTGCCTCTTCCTTTGTCATAGACGCTATTCTCTGGAGCTCTAACATGTACTGTTCTTCTGCAGCTTTTAGTTTTGCCTCTTTCTCCTCAATCTCTTTCTGTATTGATCTTATCTCCTCTTCAAGCTTTTTGATCTCATCCCATTTTTTATCAAGTTCCTCTTCCCTGTGTTCAAGTCTTGCAAGCCTTTTCTCAAGCTGAGCCTCTCTGCTCATCAGTGTTTTTTCAAGGTTCTGCAGCTCTTCCCTCTCAGATTTAAGCTCTTTTTCAAGCTCCTGTTTTCTCTTCAGTATCTCTTTCTCTATTATTATCTCCTGCTGCTGTTTGAGACTTTCAGCCTCCCTCACTATCTCCTCAGCCTTTCTCTTTGCCTCAGCCTCAAACTCCTTTATTATCTCTTCAGCCTTTCTTCTTGCTTCCCTCTCTATCTCCTCCTTATTTTTTATTATCTCTTCAGCTTTTCTTTCCTTCTCTTTGAGTGTTTTTCCAACAGTTGCTTTACACGCAGCAAATCCCGCTGCCGTTCCAACAGCTAAAGCTGATATACCAACAACTATCTCTACCATCTTTCACATTCCTCCTTTCGTATTAATTGTTCTGGTGGGAGTGATAATAAGATCAACAGGTACGTCGTGAGATTCCACAGGGAGCTTTTCAACAACCTGGAAGTCGTAAGCAAGTCCCACCTTGAGACCCTTTATCCTCTTTAAAAGCCTGTCGTAGTAGCCTTTTCCGTAGCCGAGTCTGTGACCTCTAAGGTCATAAGCTACAGCAGGAACAACAACTATATCGATATCTTCTACAGGAAAAGCTTCTCCTTCAGGCTCTAATATGCCTGCATATCCTCTCTTTAAGCCTGATAGGTCTGAGATCTGGATGGGGATTATATCGTGATCCTTAACCTTTGGAAGAAGAACAACCTTTTTTGTTTTTAGAAGTTCTTCTATTATTGGAAGTGTGTTTACCTCATTTTTATGAGGGTAGTACAGAAGGATAGAGTTTGCCCTCTGAACCTCTTCCAGCTGAAGAAACCTATCTTTTATTTTTAAGGCATCCTCTTCAGCCTTCTCATATCTTCTTCTTTTTTGAAGTAACTCTTCTCTAACTCTCTGTTTCAATTTGACCTCCCAGTAACTGGAAGGTCACGCGGTATAAACCCGCAGGGACCGACGGGATACTGAGCCCTTTCTGGACCCAAACAAAAGGTGGGTGCTCTCACCGTGTTCCCACGGGATACACGGGATTTTGAGCTCCCTTTAAGTTAGCTATAGCCCAGAAACTACCGCTGCATCCCTATCGAGCCCCCGCAGGCAACTTATTCTTTTATCTGAAAATATATTTAATACCATCTTTACCGCGTTAAACCTTCCTACTGTCTAAGTTTTAGATCAGGAATCTCTTCCTTCATTTTCTGTATAACAAGCTCAACCTCTTTATTTACCTCTTCGTCAGATAAGCTCCTGTCCTCAGCTCTGAACTCAACAGAAAGAGCAACACTCTTTCTGTCACTGGATATGTAGTAAATATCAAAAAGCTCCACCTTATCAATCAGTTCAGAGCTTCTGTTTAAAACATTTATTAATTTATCTATCTGAAGATTTTCTGCAACCTCAAATGCAAGATCCCTTTTAACTGAGGGGTATTTAGGTAGCTCTCTAAATACTGGTATTTCAGCATTTTTATAAAGTGTGAAGAGGTATCCTTCCTTAAGAGAGCTGTCGTTTATATCCCTTGGAACATATCTAAGTTTTAGTTCAGCTATATATGTTTCCTTTGGTATCTCAAGTCTGTCTGCCTTTTCAGGATGGATCTTTCCTATATAACCTACATACTGATCATTTATGTATATATCAGCAGATTCATAAGGGTTCAGATAAGGAAGATCAGAAGGGATATATCTTACATCTTTTAATCCTATTGATCTTAAGTAGCTGTTAATAAGACCTTTAACTTTAAGGAAGTTCCACTTATCTGTTGTTGAGAATCTCTGATCATCTCTCGTGAAATTAAAGCCTTTTATATACCTTCCTGAGAGAAGTAATCCTACCCTTATTTCTTCGTATTCCTCAAAGAAAGCTGATGAGATCTCAAAGACTGACAGATCCTTTATCTGGTGTCTTAAATTCTCCTGAAAGACACCGATAAGACTTACTGCGAGGTTATCTCTCATCACACTCTGTGTTTTTAAAAGGTAGTTCTCTATTCTTATCACAGGTACAGGAATTCCGAGGATATTGAATATCTCTTCTCCTACAAATGTGTATGTTACTACCTCATCAAGACCATTATCCTTGAGGAAATCCCTTGTTCTCAGCTCAAACAGATACTCGTCACTTTTTCTGAAGCTCTCAACGGATACCCTCGGGTATTTCTCACCGAAAGTATCAAAACCTTTCAGTCTTCCTACCTCTTCAACAAGGTCTATCTCCCTTTTTAGATCAAAAGCCCTGAATGATGGTATCTGGGATACCGTTCCATCCTCCTCTATCTCTGTGGGTATCTCAAGTCTGTTTAAAAGATCTGAACATTCCTCCTTAGGAATGGATACGCCCAGTATTCTCTCAACAGTCTTCTCTCTGAGTTTTATCTTCTCTGGTCTGTAAGGATCTGGATAGATATCCTTTTCTCCTACAGCCTTTCCACCTGCTGTTTTAAGTATGAGCTCAACAGCTTTATCCTGGGCGTTAGGAAGGTTCTGTATATCAACACCCCTTTCAAATCTGTATGAAGAATCTGTTGATACAGCAAGTCTTTTTGCTGTTTTCCTTACAGATATACTGTCAAATACAGCTGCCTCTAAAAGTATGTTCTTTGTGTTGCTGTCAACTTTTGTGTTATCACCACCTATAACACCTGCGATGGCTATAACTTTTTTATCATCAGCTATAACAAGGTCAGTCTCTTTGAGCTGTTTTTCCTCACCATCCAGTGTAACTATTTTTTCACCTTCCCTTGCATTCCTTACATAAACAGCCCCTTCTATCTTGTCAAGATCAAATGCATGTAAAGGCTGACCTTCCTGGAGAAGTATGTAGTTTGTTATATCAACAACGTTGTTTATAGGGTTCATTCCTGATTTTATAAGCTTAAGCTGAATATGGAAAGGAGATGGTCTGATATTGACATCCTTTATTATGATACCTCTGTATCTGGTACATCTTTCTGAGTTTACAAATATCTCAGGAATGATCTCTTCAGCTATTGATATAACAGGGAATACTTCCTTTCTTTTTATACCGAATATAGCGCCTATCTCCCTTGCAAGACCTCTAACACTTAAAGCATCTCCCCTGTTTGGTGTTATCTCAATCTCTATTATCTTCTCATCACCAAGTCCAAGTATCCTGTTTGGGTCTTCGCCGGGCTTGATATCATCTGGGAGTATAAGAACACCTTCCGATTTTTCAGATATTCCAAGCTCCTCAAGTGAGAGGAACATACCTTCAGACTGGATAGAACCGAAATTCCTTTTTGTTATCTTTATTCCTTTTATTACAGAACCTTCTTTAGCAAGGATTACTGTACTGCCCTCTTTTACATTATCAGCACCTGTGACTACCTGGTATACCTTATGACCGTCTGTAGCTTCACATACGAGGAGTTTATCCCTTTCTGGATGTTTCTTTACAGAGAGTATCTTTACAGTTACTATCCCTTCAATATACTCGCCAAAAGTCTCACATACAGCCTCTATACCTGTAGTGTTCAGCCTCTCTACAACTTCCTCAGCAGGAATATCTATATCAATAAACTCCTTTATCCATGAGTAAGGAACTCTCATCTTATCCCCTTAAACTGCTGATTAAATCTCATATCACCTGTAAACAGAAGTCTTATATCTGTGATTCTGTATTTGAGCATTGCTATTCTTTCAATACCAAGACCGAAAGCAAATCCTGTGTACTCTTCAGGGTCTATACCAACAGCTTTAAATACTTCAGGATCAACCATTCCACATCCAAGAATCTCAAGCCATCCTGTCCCCTTACATACTCTACATCCCTTTCCACCACATACGGTACATCCTATATCAACTTCTGCAGAAGGTTCTGTAAATGGGAAGTAGCTCGGTCTGAACCTTATCTTTGTGTCCTTCCCAAAAACGGACTCTAAGAATATCTTAAGAATACCTTTCAGATCTCTGAATGTAACATCCCTGTCAACCAGAAGTCCTTCTATCTGGTGGAACATTGGGGAGTGTGTTGGATCTGCATCCTTCCTGTATACCCTTCCCGGAGCTATCACAGCTATAGGAGGTTTATGTTTAAGCATCGTTCTTATCTGAACAGGGGATGTGTGTGTTCTGAGGATATCCCCATTGTTCAGGAAGAATGTGTCCTGCATATCCCTTGCAGGATGGTCCGGTGGGATGTTCAGCATATCAAAGTTGTACTTTTCTTTTTCAACCTCTGGTCCTTCAGCAACAGAGAATCCCATTGATATGAATATCTGGGATATCTCTATAAGCGTTGATATAACTGGATGAGAGCTTCCAGACTCTATCCATTGTGGAGGAAGAGTTATATCTATCCTGTTTTTTCTTAGCTCTTCCTCTAAAGCCTTTTTCTTCAGTAACTCGGTTTTTTCTTTAAGAGCTTCCTCTAGCTCATCTTTTATCCTGTTTGCAAGCTGTCCTATCTCCTTTCTTTCCTCAGGAGACAGCTTTCCCAGTGTTTTCAGTATAGACTTTATCTTACCTTTCTTTCCAAGGTAGTTTACCCTTATATCATTAAGTTTGCCTATATCTGATGCTTCTTCTATAAGTTTTTTAGCCTCTTCTTCTAAAGCTTTCAGATCCTCTTTAAGCCCCAACTTCCACCTTCCGATCTATGCTGCTGATTTCTGTGATATAGCTTCCTTTGCCTTTTCTGCAAGCTTTGTGAATGTTTCAGGATCAGCTACAGCTATATCAGCAAGCATCTTTCTGTTAAGATCTATACCTGCAAGTTTGAGACCATGCATAAACTGGCTGTAAGAAAGACCGTTAAGTCTTGCAGCAGCATTTATTCTCTGTATCCACAGTCTTCTGAACTCTCTTTTTCTTAATCTTCTGTCTCTGTACTCATACTGTAGAGATCTTAAAACCTGTTCTTTAGCTCTTCTAAAAGATCTGTGTTTTGCTCCGTAGTATCCTTTCGCTAACTTTAATATCTTCTTTTTATGCTTCTTTGATGATGGTCCTTTTACTCTCATCTTTTTCCTCCTTGTTCAAGATTTAAACCTGGTAAGGTATTAACTGTTTGACTCTGTCTGCTATGTTTTCAGGAACATAGTCAGCCTTTCTTCCCTGTCTTTTTCTCTTGCTTGATTTCTTTGTGTTGTAGTGTGAAACACCACCTTTCCAGTATTTTATCTTTCCTTTAGCTGTAACTTTAAATCTTTTAGCAGCTGTTTTGTTTGTTTTCATCTTAACTTTAGCCATAATAATTTAAACCTCCTTTATTTCTAAATTTAGAAAAATGGAAAGATAGACTTAATAGTATAAAAAGTTTTTGAAAAATAATCAAATTGATATCTATCAGCTTTAGATGTAGTTTTAAGAAAAAATAAAGGTAGGAGGTTAGCTATGGGCAGGATTATTTTAATATTTCTCATCTTTGTCGTAACAGCTTCAGCAGGTAACATCAGGCTCAAAGAACCGCCTAAGGAACTTGGAAAGTACTACCCGCCAAACTCTGAAGGATATCCGTTTGTTTCCTTGATGCACACGCTTTCACTTTCTCTGACAGGAACTGTTGTTTCTGTTCAGGAAAAAGACTGGAAAAATGCTGAGAAATGGGCTTTAAAACTTAAGAAAAACTATCTGAAGATAGGTGATAAGGTGAAAAAATGGGATAAACTTCTTAAGAAAGAGGCTGTAAATAATCTTGTCTTATCTGTTAAAAAGAGGGATGTTAAAGGATTTAAGCAGAACTTGCAGATTGTAGGCAAGAGCTGTGTTCAGTGTCACAAAAACTATAAGATATCTGCAAGGATACTTTACAGATTCCCTTCATTTCATACCGTCTCTATAGAGGATCCTGTTTCAGAACTTGATATTGATTTCCATGATTATATGAAAAAGATGACAGACGATATGAAAAAGTTAAAGATATACATTTTTGACGGTAAGAAAAAAAGAGCTTTGAAATCTGGAACCAGATTTATTAAAAGGTTTGAGGCTTTAAAGCAGTCCTGCAGCGACTGCCACTCAGGTAAAGCTTCTGAGAGTCTTTACTTCGGTGGTAAGGTTAAGGAAGGCCTGTCTATGGTAAAAAATGGATTGAGAAAGGGAGAAAGGGAGAAGATATTCAAAGGGCTGAGACTTATAGGCGTCTTTAACTGTACAAAATGCCACAACACCCATATCATACAGGCTGAACTACAGGAGAGATTTAAAAAGAGATGATATGGTTAATACTGGCTGTATCAATCTTTTTTACAGGTTGTGATAGTATAAAGGATCTGTTTATTGAGGAAGATCTTTTAAAAAGGCCTGAAAGTAAAAGATGTGGAGAGTGTCACAGGGTTATATACAGTCAGTGGAAGGAGTCAAGGCACAGTAAAAGCTGGATAAGTGAAGATTATAAAAAGAGAACAGAGAACTACAGGAAGGTAAAATGTTACTCCTGCCATATACCATATCAGGTAGATCCTCTAAAGGAGCCTGATCACAGAAAGAAGAACAGACACGATGGGGTGAACTGTGTTTCCTGTCATTTTAAGGATGAGACAGGATCAATTCACGGCGGGTATGATGTTTTCTCACCGCCTCACCCTTCAAAGAAAGACACGAACTATAAAAGGTCTGAGATCTGTGGTGGATGCCATAAAAGGACATATCAGCAGTGGAAAAGCTCAAAAACGGAAAAAAGCTGTCAGAGCTGCCATATGCCTTCAAAAAAAGGTTACCTGATACAGAAATTTCCGTTCCAGTATCTACATCTGAAGAAAGATATTCACAACCATTCTTTTCCGGTTCCGATCCCGGATAAAGGATCATTTGATCTAAAAGTAAAGTTAGAGGAAGACAGAATAGCGGTTATGCTGAAAAATCTTAAGATTCCCCACTCAGTTCCAACAGCTGATAATGGGAGACCTAAATACTATGTTACAGTTGAGCTTTTTAATAGAGGGAAACCTGTTTACAGAGAGAGATACCTTATAACATCAAAGGATCCATTGAACTACAGAGAGGAAAAGCTTATAGATTTTTATATTTTTGAAGATTTTACCCATCTGAAGATAACAGTTGAGAGAAAGTTATCGTGGAGTAAAAAAAGGGAGAAAGTTCTCGAAAAAACATTCAGGAAAGGAGATATCTTAGCTTCTCCATAAGTTTTCTTACAGCTTTACCCCTGTGTGATATTCTGTTTTTCTCCTCTAAATCAAGCTCTGCCATCGTTTTCTTATAACCTTCAGGTATGAAAACAGGATCGTAACCAAAACCTTTCTCCCCTTCAGGTTTTTCTGCAATCTTTCCATAACAGTACCCTTCCGTCCACAGACCAAAATCCTCAGGAATATAAAAAACAACAACGCTTACAAATCTTGCCTTCCTGTTTTTCTCATCTTTCAGAAGATCAAGTAGTTTCTCAATATTTGTTCTGTCTATGCTCTCTTTAATCTGGTAAACACCACCGAAATCTATACTGTAGAACCTTGCAGAGTAAACCCCCGGATAGTTTTTTAATGCCTCAACCTCAAGGCCTGCATCCTCCGCTATGACAGGTATCTTATAAAAATCTCCGTACTCCTTAGCCTTTTTAACAGCATTTTCAAGGAATGTTTCCCTGTCTTCCTCAACTTTTATTTTTTCAGGCATATCATCAAGTGAGAGTATCTGTATTCCAAGATCACCGAAAAGCTTTTTAAACTCTTTAAGCTTTCCTTTGTTTGTTGTTGCTACAAGTATCTTATCTATCCTCATATCTTCCCCTTAAAGATTTTTTGATAAACAGTGACAGAATCCAACAGCTATAGCGTCAGCCTCATCATTTGTCTCAGGTTTTATATTAAAAAGTTTCTGAACCATAAGATAAACATCCTCTTTCTTTGCCCAGCCGTATCCGGTTATAGCATTTTTCACCTGCTGTGGTGTGTACTCATAAACAGGTATCCTGTAAAATGCAGAAAGAAGAAGTATAACTCCCCTGATCTCTCCAAGTTTTATTATAGTCTGTGGGTTGTTACCGTAAAATGAAGACTCAAGGGCTATCTCATCAGGTGAGAACTCATTTATCGTTCTCTCAAGTGATTCGTATATTATTCTGAAGTTTTCAGGTTTTTTCCTTGATGTTTTTATAGTCCCAGAGCTTACAAGTCTGTGTTTTTTACCTGTTATCTTAAATATGGAAAACCCGGTACTGTAGTTTCCCGGGTCTATACCAAGAACTGTTTTTCCCATTACGATACTTTTTCCATCAGTTGCTGTGACATCTCAAAGTTAGAGTAAACTTTCTGAACGTCATCGTTATCCTCAAGTGCATCAAGAAGTTTCATAAGTTTAGTTGCTGTCTCCTCATCATTAATCTCAACAGTTGTTGTGGGGATTCTTGTGAGTTCTGCCTTTTCTATCTCTATGCCCTCTTTCTCAAGGTTTTCCTTAACAGTGTAAAGCTCTTTTGGTTCTGTTCTTATCTCGTAAAACTCCTCATCATCTGTTATAACATCCTCTGCTCCTGCCTCAATAGCCTTTTCAAAGACAGTTTCCTCATCGTACTTATCTTTTGGAACCAGTATCACACCTTTCTCTTCAAAGAGGAATGATACACAACCTGAAGATCCAAGATTTCCGCCATGTTTTGTGAATATATGTCTTACCTCACCTGTTGTTCTGTTTCTGTTGTCAGTCAGACACTCAACTATGATAGCAACACCTTCTGGCCCGTAGCCTTCATAAACGACCTCTTCGTAGCTCACACCTTCAAGCTCACCTGTTCCTCTTTTAATAGCTCTTTCTATATTTTCAACAGGCATGTTCGCCTTTTTTGCTTTTTCTATAGCTATTCTCAGTCTCGGATTGAACTCAGGGTCGCCACCTCCCTGTCTTGCAGCAACAGTTATCTCCCTTATTATCTTTGTGAACATCTGTCCCCTTTTTGCATCCATCTTCGCTTTTTTGTGTCTTATGTTATGCCATTTGCTATGTCCAGCCATCTTAAGACCTCCTTTCTTTCATTTTCAGAATGAAAATTATACTTAATTGTCATAAAATCAATATATTATAAAATAACATGGAAGAAAGTAAGATTTTAGAGATTTACAGAACGCTGCTGGATTTTTTTGGTTATCAGAACTGGTGGCCTGTTTATTCTGACAATCCTTTTGTGGAGATATCATTTGGGGCTATCCTAACACAGAACACATCATGGAAAAATGTTGAAAAAGCATTGAAAAATCTTATAGATGAAGATCTTGTAGATTTAGAAAAGGTAAGCTGTATTCATGAAGAAAAGCTCCAGGAGATAATAAAACCTGCAGGTTTTTATAAAAGAAAATCCAGAACTTTAATTGAGTTCTCAAGAAGGTTTAAAGATATTGAAAAAGATAAAATAACGAGAGATTTACTCCTTTCTGTAAAAGGAATAGGCAAAGAGACAGCGGACAGCATCTTACTTTATGCCCTTAACAGACCTTACTTTGTTGTTGATGCTTATACAAGAAGAGTATTCTCGAGGATAGGATTTTTTGATAAAAATTTAAGTTATGATGAGATTCAGGAGTTATTTGAGAAAAATCTACCTGAGGATACAGATATTTACAAAGAGTACCACGCCTTGATTGTTGAGCTTGGGAAGAGTTTCTGCAGAAAAAAGCCTTTATGCAAAGACTGCCCGTTATTTGCTAACTGTAAGTTCAGGATATATAATGTATGAAAAATTTTAAGGTATGTTAGTTGGACAGCTACTCTAAAAAAGGTTACAGGCTTTTTTTCAGGATAAGACCCCTTTTTAAAAGTTTACTCAGGATACATGTTGAGGGTATTGATAATATACCTGAAAAAGGAGGCTGTATTATAGCCTCAAACCATAGAAGTCATCTTGATCCTTTCGTTCTTAATACGGTATCTCCAAGACCTATACTTTTTATGGCAAAAAGGGAGCTGTTCGGTATCCCTCTCCTTGGCTGGATAATAAAAAAGGCAGGAGCCATACCTGTTAACAGAAATAAAAGGGATATAAACGCTTTAAAAAAGTCTATTGAGCTTTTAAAATCCGGAGAGTGTGTTGGTATATTCCCTGAAGGGACAAGAGCTAAGCCAAAGAGTTTCAGAAAACCTCAGAGCGGCGTTGGACTTCTTGTATCAAGAACGGACGTTCCTGTTATACCTGTAAGGATTGAAGGAACAGATGATATATTTCCTGTTGGATCAAAATTTCCAAAGTTATTCAGATCACGTATCTACGTAAAGATAGGAAAGCCTTTATATTTTGAGGAAAAGGAAGATTATAAAAGTATATCTGAGAAGATTATGGAATCAATAAAATCTCTTTAGGAGGTAAAGATGGCTAATATAAAGGTTGCTGAAAGTGCTGGATTCTGTTTCGGTGTTAAAATAGCTGTAGATTCTGCTGTAGAGGCAGGAAAGAAGTTTGGAAAGGCCTTTACAAATGGCCCCATTATACATAACAAGCAGGTTGTACAGTTCCTTGAAGGACTTAATGTAAAAGAGCTTAAATCTTACGATCAGTTAAAAAGAGGGGACACGATACTTATAAGATCACACGGTGTTCCGCCTAAAACTGAGAGAATGTTAAACCAGCTTGGTGTCAATGTTATAGATGCAACATGTCCGTTTGTTAAAAAGGTTCATGAAAAGGTAAAACAGCTTGTTGAAGAAGGTTACTATGTTGTTATCATAGGTGAGGAGGGGCATCCTGAGGTTATAGGTATATTAGGCCATTTAGAGGAAGCAGGGGGGAAAGGTATCGTTGTTGAAAATATGGAAGATCTTATAAGGAAGTTTCCAAGAAGGAATAAGGTTGGGGTTGTTGCACAGACAACACAGAATGAGGAGTTTTTTGAGGAGGCTGTTGGTTATATAGCATCAAATGTTGAGGAGCTTAAGGTTTTTAACACGATATGTGACGCAACATCAGTGAGACAGGAAGAGGTGAAAAGACTGGCAAAAGAGGTTGATGTGATGATAATAATCGGTGGAAAGCACAGCGGGAATACAAGAAGGCTCGCCCAGATATCAAAAGCCTTAAATCCAAATACATACCATGTTGAGAAAGCTGATGAACTGGATTCAGAATGGTTTAAAAATGCCGAAAATATAGGGGTAAGTGCAGGTGCATCAACACCAGACTGGATAATAAAAGAGGTTGTGGAAAGGATAAGGGAAATAACAGGCTAAGGGGGAAAAAGATGTGGATGAGAGGGTAAACATCCTTGTTGAAGCCTGGAGGCAGGCTGTTGAACAGGGAGCAAACTATAAAGCTCTTCTAATAATATTCACCGTATTCATAGCTGTTGTTATCTTTTTTATGTTTTATATGAAGCTCAAGGAGATCGTAAGTCTTAAATACATGAAAAAAGCCTTTTTTGAAGAAGCATCACTTTACGATCTGACACCTGAAGAAGCGGAGATACTCTGGAAGTACGCAAGGAAACTTAAGAGAGATCCATTTCTCACACTGGAGATAAAGGCAACATTTGAGAAGGTTATACAGCAGTATACTAACGAAAACCCTGATTTTGACGATAATATGATAAGAAATATGAGGAAAAAGCTTGGCTTTGATACATTACCTGAATATGTGCCTCTTGTTACAACAAAGGATATCGATATCTTCCAGACAGGAAAAATGTTTACAGAGACAGGGAAGAGCTATTCCGTTGCTCTGTATGACAAGGATGAGAGATTTATGTACTGGCTACTGATAGATACGCATCAGCCATTTGACTTTAAGAAAGGGGATAAGGTTAAGGTGAAATTTTTAAGGAGAAATGATGGTATATACACAATTGAGACTGTTATTGAGGACATAATAAGGGAGGATGATAAGTATATAGTCAAGCTTCCACATGTTTTTAAGATGGAAAGGGTGCAGAGACGTAAGGAGTTCAGGGTTCATGTCCAGTTCCCCGTCAGTCTTACATTTAAATTTGATGAAGAGGAAGTGAAGATAGAGGCTGAAGCTGTGGATATTAGCTCTGAAGGTATCAGAGTATGTATCCCGGAAGATATCCATCAGAAGTACAGACTTAACATAGGAAAAGAGATATATGTGGAGTTTAAACTTAACAACAGAACATTCAGTTTTGAGTCTTCAATAAGGAATATTTACAGGGAAGAAAAGAAGGTATGTTACGGACTTCATTTTATGAAGATGGAAGAGAGGGATAAGGAATCCATTGTTAGTTTTATTATAAGAGCAGAACAGGAACTTTTAAAACAGTACAAAAAATTGTTGGGAAGATCAAAAACGAAAAGGGTGTAAAAGGAAATGGATATATCAACGATTATAGGTATAGTAGCCGCTTTTTTACTTATAGTTATATCTATCGCTATAGGTGGAAGTCCACTTGCCTTTGTTAATATACCTTCCATACTTATCACAGTTGGTGGTGGACTTTCTGCAACCCTTACATCCTTTCCGATGAAGGATCTTTTTTCTGGATTGAAGGCCATAACAAAAGCCATGAATCCAGGTCTTCCTGATCCGATGGAGCTTACAGACTTTCTTGTTGATGTTGCAAACAGAGCAAGGAAGGACGGTATACTGGCACTTGAATCAAATATTGATGAATTTTACGGAAGGGATCCATTTTTTGGTGAGATAATGAGAATGCTTATTGACGGTCAGGATATAGAAGAGATAAGAAGTAATGCTGATAGCTCACTTATGAAGATTGAGCAGGAGCTTTCAACGGAGGTTGCCGTCTGGGAAACTCTTGGTGAGCTTTTCCCTGCATTTGGTATGATAGGGACACTGATAGGTCTTATACAGATGCTCCAGAATCTTAACGATCCATCAGCTTTAGGTCCCGGTATGGCTGTTGCTATGATCACAACTCTTTACGGAGCTATTCTTGCAAACGCATTCTGTGTGCCTGTATCTAAAAAACTTAAGCTTTACAAGGATCTTTCACTTCTTTATAAAGAGTCTTACATGTTTACAGTTGAGGCTATAAACAATGGAACAAACCCTAACGTTTTAAGAAGTAAACTGATGTCTCTCTTTGGGATAAAAGGTGGAGAAGAATAGAAAATGCCCCGTAAGAAAAAACAGGAATGTAAGGGCATTCCTGGATGGCTTGTAAGTTTTGGAGATCTGATGTCACTTCTACTCACATTCTTTATACTTCTGTTCTCAATGGGAACGATCTCCCTGGAAAAATTCCATATGGTGATAAAGGGGATAACAGAATCCCTCGGGGGAAGAAAGATCATCCATGAGGAAAAGATCCTGAACACCTCAAATATTGAGGTTGAATTTCCTGAGATGTATATGAAGTTAAAAAAAAAGAGAAACAAACTTCAAAAAGATCTAAACAGACTTGAGCAGCTTCTTGAGAAAGCAGGAATTGAAGCTGAGGTTGAAAAACATGGTAGTATCATCAGGTTCAGGCTGAACACGGAAAGGATGTTTCCATCTGGAAGTGCTACACCTTATAAGGAGGTTGTCCCACTACTACTTGAGGTCTGTAAAAGGCTGAAAGAGACACAGTTCCCAATCACAATAGAGGGTCACACAGACAATACCCCTATAAGATTCAAGTCAAACCTGGAACTATCTGCAGAAAGAGCACTTTCAGTTCTGAAGCTTTTTAAAAGCTGTGGTTATCCGGACAGACTTTTATCGGCGAGAGGATACGGAGAGTACAGACCTCTCGTTCCAAACGATACCCCAGAAAACAGAGCTAAAAATAGAAGGATAGAGATAGTTATTGATACTTCAGGATAAGAGGTTAAACTTTGGCACGTAAAAAGAAAGAGGAATGTCCCAGTGTTCCAGCATGGATAATAAGTTTCAGTGATTTGATGTCTCTGCTTTTAACATTTTTTATACTCCTTTACTCAATGTCTGTTCTCGATATAAAAAAACTGATGAAATTCCTCTGGTACTTTCAGGGTGAGGAGGCATTTGTAGCAACAAAAACTGTTACTGTTATACCACCTATAAGTCTTCTCCAGAAAGATATAGCCCTTGAGATAAAAAACAGGATAAAAAGAATTCTTCCAATGCACGCTTACCAGATAGAAGCTATAGAAAACTATATTGTTGTGAGACTTTTCAATGATGTGATATTCAAACCTGATTCTGCAGAGCTGACAGAAAAATCAAAAAAGGCCCTGAGAGGTGTTGCAAATGCTTTAAAGGCTCTTGATAAGGCCTATTCAGAAGTTTTAATAAACGGACATGCATATGTTGTTACAAAGGGTATTGATCCGTGGAAGCTTTCTATAAAAAGGGCTGTTGTCGTTGCACAGTACCTTATTGAGCATGGAGTTAATCCAGAGAAGATAGCTGTTACAGGTTATGGAAACACCAAACCTGTGTATACGTGGAACCATCCCCTTTTAAAAAGAAGAAATGACAGGGTAGAGATATTTATAAAACTTAAAGATTTCAGAGAAGATCTTATGAAAGATGAGAAGGTTAAAGGCGGTAAGAAGGATTAATCTGGTATAATTACCGGATGGTTAAAAAGGTTATACTTAACAGTTCAGGTGTTGATAAGATCAGTTCTCTCAATCCATGGATTTACAGGAAGGAGATTAAGAAGTTTCCTAAAGATGTGGAAAAAGGGGATATCGTTTATCTGTACTCATCAAAAGGTAATCTGTTAGGTACAGGATATATAAATCCTGAAAGCAAAATATCTGTTCGTGTTTTAAGCTTTTTTAAAAAGAAGGATATAGATTTTGATTTTATAAAAGAAAGGATCTTAAAAGCCTACAGGAAAAGGTACAGACTATTAGAAAAGACAGATGCTGTAAGGGTTGTACATTCTGAAGCTGATGGCCTTCCCGGGCTGATAGTTGATCTTTACGACAGATACCTCTCTGTACAGATAAATACAGCGGGAATGGAAAGATTCAGGGAAAATATAATAAAAGCCCTGATTGATATCTTTGAGCCTGAGGGAATTGTTGAAAAATCAGATGAGAAATCAAGGGAGAAAGAAGGCTTAAAGACGGAAAATAAGGTTGTTTATGGTAAAGTCCCTGAAAGTATTGTTATTCATGAAAATGGAGTAAAGTTCTATATCCAGCTTGAGAAAGGCCAGAAAACAGGTTTTTATCTTGATCAGAGAATAAACAGGTTCATAGTTTCTGAGTATATTAAAGAGGGTGATTCCGTACTTGATCTTTTTTCTAACGCTGGTGGTTTCGGTATATATGCAGGTATTAAAGGAGCAAAAGATATAACATTCGTTGATATATCAAAAAATGCTGTATCTTTAATAGACAAAAACTGTGAACTGAACGGCATAAAGGGATACACCGTTTACAGGGAAAATGTTTTTAAATTTCTGACAGACTCCGGAAGTATGGATAAAAGGTATGATCTTATAATTCTTGATCCCCCATCATTTGCGAAAAACAGATATGAGGTTAAAGATGCAATTAGAGGCTTTAAATTCCTTATATCAAGGAGTCTGGAGATATTAAATGATGGAGGGTTTTTAGCTGTATTTTCCTGCTCTTACCATGTTTCGCTTGATGATCTGAAAAAAACCGTTCTTGATGTCTCAAAGAACATGAGATGTGGTGCGGAGATTGTTAAACATCTTTACCAGGATGAGGATCATCCCTATATTTTAAATATACCATTCTCCCTTTATCTTAAAGGTCTACTGATAAGAAAAAATGAAGATTAAGGACCTGATCAGGATAGGCAGTGAAAGACTTAAAGAGGCTGGGATAAAAACACCTGTTACGGATACGCAGATACTTCTCTCTTACGTTTTAAAACTTCCAAGATGGAAGCTTATAACGGAGAGGGAGGAGGAAATACCAAAGGAAAAGGTTATGGAATTTTTTTCCCTTATAGAAAGAAGGGCTCAGAGGGAACCACTTGCATATATAACAGGTGAAAAGGCATTTTACGGTCTTGATTTTAAGATAAAAAAAGGTGTTCTTATACCAAGACCCGAGACTGAGATACTTGTTGATGAGGTTTTAAAGAGAATTCCTGAGGATAAAAGAGTTTTGGGTCTTGAGATCGGAGTTGGTTCAGGGGTTATATCAATATCCCTTTTAAAGTACAGACATAACCTTTTTATGTATGGTGTTGATATATCTGAGAAAGCTCTGGAACTTACAAGGGAAAATGCAAAAATTCACAGGGTTTCAAGTAGATTAAAACTTTTAAAATCTGATCTTTTTAAAGATGTTCCACATATTAAGTTTGATTTTATAGTATCAAACCCACCTTATGTGTCTGCTGAGGAGTACGCTGGTCTTGAAGAAGAGGTTAAAAAAGAACCTGTTGAGGCATTGATAGGTGGTAAAGGGGGTATAGAATTTTACGAAAGGATAGTAAAAGAGGGTAAAATATATCTGAAAGAAAAAGGTTTTTTTGGATTTGAAATAGGTTATACCCAGTCGGATAGAGTTAAGAAGATACTACAGGATGAGGGTTTTAACGTAAAGGTATATAAAGACCTTCAGGATTACGACAGGGTAGTTATAGGAGAGAGAAATGGTTGAAATCAGAAGTAATACAGCAGATTATCTTGAGATATTGGGGGGAGAATCGCTTAAGGGGACTGTTGAGATATCAGGTGCAAAAAACTCTGCCCTTCCTGACATGGCAGCAACAATACTTACAGATGAGACCGTTGTACTTGAGAATGTTCCCGACCTCCTCGATGTTTTCACTATGAGATCACTTTTAAACCATATAGGTATGGAAGTTGATGAGCTTAGAAAAGGGGTTTTCCAGTTCAGACTCAGAGATATAAACTCACTTGAGGCTCCCTATGAGCTTGTCAGCAAAATGAGAGCTTCCATTCTTGTTTTAGGTGCTGTTCTGACAAGGTTCAGATACGCTAAGGTGGCCTTACCTGGTGGATGTTCCATAGGAACCAGACCTGTTGATCTTCATCTTGAAGCTTTAAAGAAGATGGGTGCGAGAATAAAGGTTGAGCATGGATATATATATGCTGAGGCACCTGGTGGACTTGAAGGAGCAGAGATAAACTTTCCAAAGATAACGGTGACAGGAACTGAGAATATAATGATGGCAGCTGTTCTCGCAAAGGGAAGAACGGTTATTAACAATGCAGCAAGAGAGCCTGAGGTTGTTGACCTTGCAGATATGCTTAAAAAGATGGGGGCTGATATAGAGGGAGAGGGAACAGAAAGAATAGTAATAAACGGTGTTGAAAAACTGTCTGGAACGGTACACAGAATAATACCTGACAGGATAGAGGCAGGAACGTTTGCCATACTCTCTGCTCTTTTTGATGGGAATATAACGATAAAAAACTATCCTGTTGAGTATCTTGAGTATGTACACAGGGTTTTTGAAAGGATAGGAATAAAGATCATCCAGATAGGTGAAAATCATATCGCGGTTAAAAGGGAAGGGCGTTTAAAACCTGTTTTTGTGGAGACAAAAGAGTATCCTTATTTTCCTACAGATCTTCAGGCACAGCTTATGACGCTTCTCACTGTGGTTGATGGGAACTCAAAGATCACTGAGAACATTTTTGAGAACAGGTTTATGCATGTTCCGGAGCTTCAAAGACTTGGAGCAAAGATAAAGATAGACGGCAGAACTGCTTATATAAAAGGGGTTAGGAGACTGACAGGAGCTGAAGTAAGGGCAACAGATCTGAGGGCAAGTGCAGCAATGGTTATAGCAGGTCTTATAGCTGAAGGCAAAACAGTGATATACGATATATACCATCTTGATAGGGGGTATGAGAATATAGACCAGAAATTAAGAATGCTGGGGGCAAGGATTACGAGAGAAAGTCTTTAAGATGTCTTTTCATAGCAAGGGCTCTGAGTTTTTTTAAAGCTCTCTGTTCAAGCTGTCTCACCCTTTCCCTTGAGATACCCAGGATCTCACCTACCTCAGTTAATGTTTTTGGCTCCTCACCGTTCAGTCCGAACCTGTGCTCTATTATGGCCCTTTCCCTTTCATCAAGAACGTTAAGAAGTGTGTTAAGCTCTTTATGTAATGACTCTTCAACTATCTCTTTTTCAACATCCTCAGTTCCCTTTTTTGAAAGAACGTCAAGGAGCGTAAGATCCTCCCCTTCTTCACCGAGAGGTTTATCAAGGGAGTAAGGCATTCTCACAACCTGAAGGGCATTTTTTACCTTTTTAGGGCTTGCTCCTACTTTCTCTGCTATCTCTTCAATTGTAGGCTCCCTTTTCAGCTCTTCTTTGAGCTTCTCGTATGTTTCTTTCACTTTACTTATGAACAGTGACTCTTTAACAGGTATTCTTACAGCCCCTGTCTGCTGGAATATAGTCTGCATAATAGCCTGTCTTATCCACCATACAGCGTATGATATGAATTTTACATCCCTCTCAGGATCAAACCTTTTCGCAGCCTCTATAAGACCTAAATTTCCAGCGGCTATAAGATCTGTTAATGGAACACCCCATCCCATAAAGTTTTTTGCAACATTAACAACAAAACGTAGATTCCCTTCTACAAGTTTTTTAAGAGCCTCTTTATCCCCCTTTTTTGCTCTTTTAGCAAGCTCCTTTTCTTCCTCAGGTGTTAAAAGGGGATGTTCTGCCATTTTCTGTATGTATAAGTTTAAGGTTGTTTGTTCTTTTTCTGTGTCTGCCATTTTCAGCCTCTTAATAGGTAATATTATAAATAGTAACTATTACTGATACACCGTTTTATGATATTATTCAGGATACTATTAACCTAATGCCAAATATTTTACTTTTCAACAAGTGAAAAAAGTGTGAAAAGGGCAAAAGCCCTTTATACAGTTTCTTCAGGGATGTTAACCTCTATACCTAACTCCTCAAGCTGATCTTCCTGAACAAAATCAGGAGCATCAGTTAAAGGACATATACCTTTCTGTGTTTTAGGGAATGCTATAACATCCCTTATACTTTCTGAACCTGTCATAAGAGCTACTATCCTATCAAGTCCAAAGGCGAGACCACCGTGAGGTGGAGCACCGTACTTTAATGCGTTTATTAGAAATCCGAACTTTTCCTCTGCTTCCTCATCTGATATTCCAAGGAGCTCAAAAACCTTTTTCTGGATATGACTTGAGTGTATACGTATTGATCCACCACCTATCTCTTCTCCGTTAAGAACAAGATCGTAAGCCCTTGATCTGAAGGATAGAGCCACCTTTTTATCCTGAATGGCCTCATCAAGTCTGTCTATATCTTCCTCTTTTGGTGATGTAAA
This sequence comes from Persephonella marina EX-H1, assembly GCF_000021565.1. Taxonomy (NCBI): domain Bacteria; kingdom Pseudomonadati; phylum Aquificota; class Aquificia; order Aquificales; family Hydrogenothermaceae; genus Persephonella; species Persephonella marina. The sequence continues at coordinate 84,326 of NC_012440.1, forward strand.
TGGATGGTGAAGTGCAACAAGTCTACCCTCTTCCTCATCCCACTCTACAAGTGGAAAATCAACTACCCATACAAACTCCCATACATTCTCGGGAATGAGTTTTAATTTTTCTGCAAGATGTTTTCTTAAAAATCCGAGAACTCTGTGTGTTATCTCGTAACTGTCCGCTATAAATATAAGCAGGTCTCCATTTTCCCCTTCCATTATCTCTTTTATTTTGTTGATCTGTTCTTCTGTGAAGAACTTAACTATTGGAGACTGTAATGAGCCGTCCTCATTTATCTTTATCCATGCCATACCTTTTGCACCGTATTTTTTAGCCTCTTCTGTAAGATCGTCTATCTCCTTTCTTGAGAACTTTGATCCACCTTTAACATTGATCCCTTTTACTATTCCGCCTTTCTCCACTGTATCCTTAAAGACCTTAAACTGGACATCCTTTGCTATATCTGTAATATCTTTAAGTTCAAGTGAGTATCTCAGGTCTGGTTTATCAGTTCCGTATCTCTCAATAGCTTCTGTATAGCTCATTCTTTTAAATGGAAGTTTCAGTTCTATCCCAAGTACCTTTTTAAATATGTAATGTATAAGTCCTTCTGATACTGTTATAACATCCTCTTCATCAACAAATGACATCTCAAAGTCTATCTGTGTAAACTCAGGCTGTCTATCCTTTCTGAGGTCCTCATCTCTGAAACATTTTACTATCTGGAAGTATCTGTCTATCCCGCTTACCATAAGTATCTGTTTGAAAAGCTGTGGCGACTGTGGAAGGGCGTAAAACTTCCCCTTCTCAAGTCTCGCAGGGACAAGGAAATCCCTTGCACCTTCAGGTGTTGATTTTGTGAGCATAGGTGTCTCAACCTCTAAAAATCCATGTCCTGCAAGATACTCCCTTGTAGCCTGGTAAACCTCATGCCTGAGTATAAGCTTTTTCATCATCTCAGGTCTTCTAATATCAAGAAATCTGTATCTCAGTCTTACTTCCTCATGTGCACTTATCCCGTCCTCTATAGGGAATGGGAGGATATCGCATGTGTTTAATATTCTCAGCTCATCAACGGCTATCTCTATAGTTCCTGTTGGAAGTTTTGGGTTTTCAGTTCCTGCAGGTCTTCTCTGAACTCTCCCTCTAACTGCGAGAACATACTCAGATCTTACCTTCTTTGCCTTTTCATAGGCTTCTTTTGGACTTTTTGAAGGATCAATAACAACCTGAATTATCCCTTCTTTATCCCTCAGGTTTATAAATATAACACCACCGTGATCCCTTACACTGTCAGCCCATCCTAAAAGTCTGACCTCATCGCCTATGTTATTCTCGGTAAGTTCCCCACAGAAATAATCCCTTTTAAAATCTCCAAGTTTATCTATCATCAGAGTTTTCCTCTCTATTGCATTTTTATTTTATTCAAGTTATTTATTATAACATCAAAACTTTCAGTATAAGCAGGTAGGGGGATGCTTACAAGACTTTTTATTTTAATTTTTATCCCTCTCGTATTTCAGGGATGCATACCTTCTGAAGAGAACAGAGTTCCAACTGCAGAATACCAGAAAGGTTTGGGAAAAAAGATAAGGAATGAAAAGGCTGCTAAGATATACAGAGCCACAGGTTACAAGTACTACAAACACGGAAATTATGAGAAGGCACTTGAGTTTTACAGTAAGGCTCTTTTGAAGTATAAGGAGCTCTCAAAGCTTTACCATCCTGAAGCAGCAGAACTATATCTCAAGATGGGTGATCTGTACTTAAAAATGGGGAACAATAAGGAGGCTTTACGTTTCTATTTTAAAGCATTAAAGATCTTTAAAAAATATTACGGAACCAACCATTTTCTCACAGCTATGGCTTATAGAGGTCTTGGATCTGTTTATGAGAAAATATCAGATTACAGAAAAGCCTACTACTTCTATAAAAAATCCTTACCAGCTTATGAACAGGAGTTTGGGGAAAACCACAGAAAGACAAGAATGATAAAGGAAAAGTTGAAGGTTCTCTCACAGAAGATCAAGAATGGCTAGTTAGTATTACCAATCTCTCTGCTGTACCTTTCAGTAGCTCTCTCTATAAGCATTTCATACTGATCAAAAACATCCTTACATCCAGCTTTTCTTATCTGTATCTCAATATCAGGTCTGTTTCCTAACCTTTCAGCCTCTTTCAGACATCTGTCCAGCTCTTTCTTAAATCTGTCGTCCTTTTTATCAACCTCTTCCTGAACGTATCTCTCAAGTTTTTCCATATCAATCTCATCTGACAGCCCGCTAAACGAAAAAAGCAGTAAGAGAGAAAAACTAATCCTGAGCATAATCATAGCTGTTAAGAACCTCACATATCTCATCCGGTTTTTTAATTCTGTACTCAGATTTTATATGTCTGTTGTGGGGATGCTCAAAAAGTATGAATCTGACATTTTTTCCCTCTTCTTTATTAAAACTTTCTACCATCTGGAGATCGGCGTTAGTATCCCCTATGTAGAAAACAGGATTATCAAAATCAACCTTCTCAAAGAAAAGTTTCATTGGGTATGAGGAAGGTTTTCTAAGCTCCGGCTTAGGTATATCATCCTCGGTGATTATATAATCAAAATACTGGTAAAGATCAAACTGTTTAAATGAGTAATCAAGATCACTCTCAGGTCTTCCTGTTATAACGCCGAGTATGTCAGCTTTTTTACTCATCCTATCAAGAACATCATGTGGAAATATAAGTGTTTCCTTTTTTCTGTGTATTCTGTAAACATCCTCAAAGAACTCAACTAAGTTTTTGTATTCAGGAAGGTCTATACCGGACTCATCACCAAATCTGTACATCTCCTCAAGATTTCTGCTGTAATCCTTAAAAACATCCTTGAACTGTTCAAGTGACATTCCTGATTTTGCGTAAAGAATTCCTGCTACAGATGCGTCCCAGTCGTTATTTATATTGAATGAGAACTTAATATCAAGAAGCTCTTCCTTAGGAATATCCTTCCCTGAGAAGTAATCAACAGTATCCTTTATTGAATAATGGTATGACTTTGAAACATCTATCAAAACCCCATCAACATCAAATATTATTATCATCTTCACCTCTCTTTTATTTTTTCAGGATTTAAGATATCTAATTTATATATATTTTCAACTCAGCTTAATCTCTCTTCCCAGTATCTTATCTGTTCCAACACTCTCTCTTTCGCCGTTCCCCCATATGACTTCCTTGCATCTGCAACAGAGTAAGGATTGAGTATGTTAAGTGCATCCTCCTCAAAAAGATCGGAAAATCTCTTCAGCTCATCAAGCGTTATGCTCTCAAGCTCCCTGTTCTCTTTTGTCAGATAGGCTACAATCTGCCCAACAACATGATGGGCTTTTCTGAAAGGCATACCTTTTCTTACAAGGTAGTTTGCAAGATCTGTTGCAAGTGCAAAGCCGCCTGCCGCTTTTTCCATATTTTCTTTTTTAGGTTTCATACCTTCAATGATCTTTGTCATTCCGATAATTGAACCTTTTAATGTTCTGACAGCATCAAAAACAGGCTCTTTATCCTCCTGAAGATCCCTGTTATAAGCCATAGGAAGACCTTTAACAATCGTTAAAAGTGCTACAAGATCACCGTAAACCCTTCCTGTTTTTCCCCTTATAAGCTCAAGAACATCCGGATTTTTCTTCTGGGGCATTATTGATGATCCGGTTGTGAGCTTGTCAGGAAGCTCAACAAATGAGAACTCTGTGGAGTTCCATATTATAAGATCCTCTGACTGTCTTGAAAGGTTTGAGATACATATTGCCGCATCTGATAAAAACTCAATTATCACATCCCTTGAAGCAGTTGCATCCATAGAGTTTCTCATAACTTCAGAAAAACCAAGCTCCTTTGCTGTCATTTCTCTGTCTATAGGAAAATCAACGCCTGCTAAAGCTCCGCTTCCAAGCGGCATCTGGTCTATTCTCTTCAATGTATCTCTAAATCTCTCCTCATCTCTGTTGTAGATCTCAAGATAGGCAAGAAAGTAGTGTGCGAGCCTTATAGGCTGTGCCCTCTGAAGATGAGTGTATGCGGGCATAACTATATCAACAGTTTCTTTTGCTTTTTTTAGAAGAGCTTTTTTTAGTTCCTTTAAAAGCTCAATTATATTCTGTGTCTCCTCTTTAAGATAAAGCCTGAATGCTGTAATAACCTGATCATTCCTGCTTCTCCCTGTATGTAGCTTTCCTCCAACATCTCCTATCTTCTGTATGAGAGCTTTCTCTATATTCATATGAACATCTTCAAGCTCCTTCTTCCACTCAAACCTTCCCTCTTCTATCTCCTTCTTTATCTCTTCTAGACCTTTTATTATCTTTTCAGCATCCTCCTGAGGTATTATCCCCTGCTTTCCGAGCATTCTTGCATGGGCTATGCTTCCCTTTATATCGTACAGGGCAAGCTCTTTATCAAAAGATACACTCTCTGTAAACTCCTCAACAAACTGGTCTGTTCCTTCGGAGAATCTTCCACCCCACAGCTTTTTTTCCATACATCTCTCCTTGCCAAAAATTTGACTACAGCCGAATGTAATATAATATACCAAGAAATAAGTTTTTAAAGATATCGGATATGAAATTATTTAAAGACGCCGCCATATACATCATCATTTTCATCCTTATAAGTTCTGTTCTTTACGTATTTCTTTCCAATAAGCGTGAGGAGAATGAGAGAGTTTACCTGCATCAGAAAATAGAGAAGGCCTCTGCAGAGTTTAAAGCCACATTAAATGGTTATGATATGGTTATATACTTTGTTTACAAAAGGTACATGTATGATCCGGAGATAGTTAATGCTTTATCAAAGGCTTACAGGGACAGAAAAAATCTTGATAAGCTGAGGAAAAGAGTTTACACCCTTCTTAGACCGCTTTACTCAGACCTTAAAAGATACCAGATAAAGTTTTTTAAGTTCTACTTTCCAGATGGAACAACATTTATAAGATTTCACAGACCTGATAAGTTTGGTGATAAACCTGAGAAGGAGAGGTTTTCCATATTTGATCTTGGTAAAGGTGGTAATGACAGGGATACTATTGGATTTAAGTACACATTTCCTGTAACAGATGGGAATATATTTATCGGAAATGTTGAGTTTACGCTTCCTTTCAGTGCTGTCAGGGTTGAGATGAGAAAGATATTCAGAGGGGAGTATAACTTTCTAATTATCAAGGATCTTATCTACAGTAAAAAGTTTTCTGAGGAGAAGCAGAATTACATACAGAGTGAGATAGATCCTGACTTTTACTATGAAGAGGATCCTGAGTTTAAGGTTATAAGATGGAACATACCTGAGGAGATCATTTCCGAGATCAATCTTCAGATAAGGAATAAGCTAAAGGGGAATCTTGAGGATTTTAAGCCAAAATCAATAGCTGTTGATATAAATGGTGATTACTACATAGCATCTTTCATACCTATATCAAACAAGAAAGAGAAGTACATAGGTTATCTCGTTTATTATGAGAAAGATAACACGTACGGAGTATTTAAAAACACATTTATTATCAGTTATGTTGGTATAAATCTTCTTGTAGGTCTGTTACTTACGATGAGCTTTATCCTTGGCGTTATAAAAGAGAGATTCAAAGCTATGGCTGAGATAGACACACTGACAGGAATATACAATAAAGGTAAATTTAACCATCTTTTACAGGTAGAGCTTGATAGAAGTAAAAGGTATGGAAGACCTTTAAGTCTTATAATCTTTGATATTGACCACTTCAAAAAGATTAATGATGCATTCGGTCATCAGGCGGGGGATTATGTTTTGAAAACCCTTGCAAAAATCGTATCTTCAAATATCAGATCAACTGATTTCTTCGCAAGATGGGGTGGGGAGGAGTTTGTAATTCTTGCACCAGAGACAGATCTTGAGGGGGCACAGATACTTGCTGAGAAGATAAGAAAGGCTATTGAAGAGTATCCATTTGAGACTGTTGGAAAGGTTACCTCAAGTTTTGGTGTTACAGAAGCCTTTGAGAATGATACTGTTGACAGCTTTGTTAAAAGAGCTGATGTGGCACTTTATAAAGCAAAAGATAAAGGAAGAAACAGGGTAGAGATAGAACTACCTGCCAATATTTATTCTGATAAGGTTTAGTGCATACTGTGATACATAAAGCCTCACATCATTTCTCTCACCTTTGTAAACTATTCTGTGTACCTCCGTTTTCTCTCCATCACAGTAACCAATATAATGAAGTCCAAGAGGTTTATCTTCTGTTGCACCTGTAGGTCCAGCTATGCCTGTATCTGATACAGATATATCGGTTCCTGTTAATCTCCTGACACCTTCGGCCATCTCCCTTGCAACCTGATCACTCACAGCACCGAACTTTTTTATACTCTCTTTAGAAACACCCAGTATATTTATCTTTGCTTCATTTGAATAGGATACTATCCCTGCCATAACATAAGAAGATGATCCCGGTATATTTACAAGTCTTGAAACTATAAGACCTCCTGTTGATGATTCTGCTGTTGAGACAGTCAATCCTTTCTCTTTTAGTAATCTTCCAACAACCTCTTCCATCTCAATATCTTCTTCAGTGTATACGTAATCTCCTACTCTTTCCCTTATCACATCCACCTTGTTTTTTAAAAAGAACGCTTCCCTGTCTGTTACAAATATATCAACACCTTTTGGAGAGCTGTTAAGTATAACACCATCAATATCCTTCAGCATCTCATCAATCTCAAGCTCCTGAATACCGAATGTTCTGAATATATGGGATCTTTTAAGCTTTTCCTTGAAACCTAACATCTCAAAGGCTTTCTTTACCATAGGCTTCATCTCAGAAGGCACGCCCGGGACAGCCACAACAGCCTTATTAACATCATCAAGTATCTTTACAAACCCTACAGCCTTTCCTACAGGATTTTCTATCCTTTTACTTCCGTAAGGCAGTCTTGCCATCTTCTTTATCTCATCTGTTAAAGCCCTTCCCTGATCCTTTAATGTTTTCTTTATACTCTCAAGCCATTCCCTGTCGTATATAAGATGGACACCTATAGCTTCCTGTATGGCTTCCCTTGTGAGATCATCCTGTGTTCCCCCAAGTCCACCTGAGACAATCAGGATATCAGACTTATCAAGAGCCATCTTTATAAAGTACTGTATCTGGTACATATCATCACCAACAATGCCTATACCATTTACCTCAAGTCCTCTTTCAAAAGCCTCCCTTGCTATAAAAAGGCTGTTCTTCTCTAATTTAAGGCCGTTAACAAACTCTGAACCTGTTATGAGTATAAAAACTTTCATCTTTTTTCTTCCTCCAGATACCTCTCTAATAGAAGTTCAATACTGCTTTTTCTTAAGATACCAAGAATTGTGTTTCCGTAAACAACAGGTATCTCCTCAAGTCTGTATTTATTCATAAGTTTTAATGCTTTGTAAAGAGAATCATATGGACTGACATAGGCTATCAGAGGTTTTGCAATATCTATAACATGAACAACAGACCATCTCTCCTCAGGTATATTTTTTATATCCTCAATATTTATCACGTATATCTGACCGTCCCTTCCTATAACAGGATATATACTGCTCCTGTAGAATGGATAGTAAAAGTTAATAAAATCAAGAACCGTTTCATCAGGTAGGAGAGGTTTTACAGTCTGCATAAAGTTTTCAACCTTATATCCTGAGAGTATAACGGAGAACTTTGTCTGTTCATAGCTTGTTTTTGAGGCCTGTCTTAAAAAAAGACCTATCAGTCCGTACCACATCCCGTTAATAAAGTTTCCCTGGAGTATAGATATTACCCCTACAAACATGAGAAAGTAAGCGAAGATAGTTCCTGAAAGACTGCTTATCCTTGTTGCTGTAAGGAGATCTTTTTTTGTCCATATTATAGCTCTGAGTATCCTTCCACCATCTAAAGGAAATGCTGGAACGAGATTGAAAAGACCAAGGGCAAAGTTGACATACATAAGATAGTTTATTATCCCATTTAATAGATCATCTACAGGATAAAAGTATGCCATCGTAAAGAATAGGATACCAAGCGTGAAGCTACATAAAGGTCCTGCAGCAGCAACGAGAAACTCAACCTTTGGGTTTGGGGCTTCTTCCTCTATCATAGCAACGCCGCCGAAGATAAAGAGGTTTATACTCTTAACTGGAATACCAAAATGGAGTGCTGTTACAGAGTGCGAAAGCTCGTGTAGTAAAACGGAAACGAAAAGAAGAACAGCTGATATAGAGCCGACAATCCAGTAAACGATAAAGCTGTATCCAGGATAAAAATGTGGGAAGAAACCTTCAGCAAGTGTGAATGTTACAAGAAAAAATATGAAAAACCAGCTGAAATCAAGATTTATCTGTATTCCAAAAACTTTAAAAAGTGGGATTGGGTTCAAATTCATTACATTCTCCGTTTAACTTCTCCCGATTATTTTAAACCTTTTCAGTGTAGAATACACAAAATCTGTAAAAATATGAACCATCTCAGCAAGGAAGATACCGAATATGAAAGAAAATACAAAACTGCCTGAGAGGAATGAGTATATATCCACATCCCTGAACCTATCAAGTATCTGTATATCAAGATCTGGAAACGCATACTTCAATGAGAATATAAAAATGTATATAAGGATCAGTGATACTAATGAAAGATACACGATCTTTGTTGCTGTTCCTATAACCGGGATATGTGATATACCTCTGTGGGAAAAGATTTTTGTGTAGGGATACCATACGAATCTAAGGAAACCCCATCTCCTGTTAGGCTTTGAGTGGTATATATCGTTATCTGGTGACAGGAAGAATGTTCCTATGATATACCCTGAGATGAAACCTTCAAAGCTTACAGGATTGAGATAATAGACAGCTCCAGGAAGAAAAAGGAGGTTTATGATCTCATGTGTTCTTCCTGAAGCCAACTTTGTTCCTTTATTGGGTTACTTCCATAACAAAGAAGTCTGCTCTTCTGTTTGTGAACCTGTTAAGCCATGTTTTGTTATCAACAAGGTAGTTTTCTTTTCCTCTTCCCACAATCTCTATCCTTTCCGCTGGAATACCCTGCTTTATCAGGTACTCTTTAACAGCAAGGGCTCTCTTGTATGCAAGCCTGTCATTGTAGCTTTTTGATCCTATAGAGTCAGTATATCCAACTATCTTAACCTTCAGATTTGGTTTTGATTTCAGGTACTTTGATATCACATTTAGATATGGAAGATACTCTTTCTTTATCTGGTATTTATCAAACTCAAAATGTATTCTGGCGTGAAGCTTTAATGGATAGTAACCTTCAAACTGTTCTTCTATAATCTCCCTTTCCTTTTCCACCTTCTTTTCTGGAGTTTTTCTCTCTTCAAGTTTTGCTACCTTTTCCCCTTCTGGAACAAAAGGGTCAGTTCCCTGTTCTATCTCCTGATAGCATGGAATCCCGTCTTTATCAACATCACTGTAAACCTTGTTTCTGGCTATAGAAACGTACTTTCTTGCCTTATTGAGGTATGTTATCTGGTCCACCTTGCTTATATGTACCGTTTTTTCCACATTTTCATTGGGGTCTATATACTCAAGACCGTCCACAGCATCTATATAAGACTCTGCAATAGCTATATCCTTAGGTGCGCACTCAACAACATGAAGTTTGTAAAGCTGGTTTATTTTATCCTTTATAGATGAGAGTTTGATCTCTGTTTCCTTCTCCCATGGCTTTTTTACTTCTTCTGTCTTTTTTGCACAGGAACCGAAAATTAGTGAAACACCTATAACAGCTGAGATAAAGGCGGTTTTCTTCTTCATTTTTAATTCCCCCCGAACCTTTTAGACATCGCTTTCAAGGACCATTCTATAGATTTGAGAGCTGCAGCATTTCCAGCCTCAAGGTTGAGTTTTGATGTTTCTTCTCTTGCTATCATATAGTACGCTTCAGCTTTGTAATACTCGTAAGGTGCCACTTCAGGACATCCACTCTCAAAAGCTGATTTTAATGAGTTCTGAGCTTCATCTAAAAGTTCCGTTGTTGTTACCTCCCCACTGTACGACGCAACTGTGAAAAAGATCACAGAAAGCAGAGCTATAAAAAATCTCATTATTCCCTCCTGCTGTATTTGTATAAATTAATTTTCGGAATATATCTTTATTATAATTAGCTAAATGATACAATTATTTTAATACTAAATCTAAACGAGAGGTAAGTAATGTTCAAGTCCATAGTTTCAAAACTTAAAGAGGGACTTTCAAAAACAAAGAAGCAGATATCTGACAGCTTCAATCTCATATCTTTTGGAAGAAAGATAGATGAGTCCCTCTTTGAAGATATAGAGATGGTTCTTCTTAAGGCTGATGTAGGCCTTAAAGCTACAGAAGAGATAATCCAGTTTCTCAGGGAAGAGAGTAAAAAAAGGAAGATAACAGAAGGAGAAGATCTTAAAGAGCTTCTAAAGGAAAAACTTTACGAGATACTGAAAAAATGCGAGGGAAAACTTGAACTTGGGGATCAGAAACCTGCGGTTATTCTGTTTTTAGGTATAAACGGTAGTGGAAAAACGACAACAATTGGGAAGCTGGCATCACAGTTTGTTCAGGAAGGAAAATCTGTTGTTCTTGCAGCAGCAGATACTTTCAGGGCTGCAGCTATAGATCAGCTTGAGGTATGGGCTGAAAGATCTGGAGCAAGGATTGTTAAACATACACAGGGTGCTGATCCTTCAGCAGTTGTTTATGATGCTGTAAACTCTGCAAAAAGCAGGGGAGACGATATAGTACTGATTGATACTGCAGGAAGGCTTCATACAAAGGAACATCTTATGAAAGAGCTACAGAAGATAAAAAGAACGATAAAAAAACTTATGCCTGATCAGCCTGTTGAGACCATACTTGTCCTTGATGGAACAATAGGTCAGAACTCAATAAACCAGGCAAAAACATTTAAAGAATCAACGGATGTAACAGGTATAGTTATAACAAAGTTAGACGGAACTGCAAAAGGTGGGGCCATAATACCTATCTGTCAGGAACTCTGCATTCCTGTTAAGTTTATAGGTGTTGGAGAGGATATAGAGGATCTTCAGCCTTTTGATGCTAAAAACTTTGTTGATGCACTTTTTGATTAATCCACCTTTATGACATATCCCCCTCTACGGGGGTCTCCTGCACCTTCAAAATCACCTGTTACAGCCTGAACGCCACCAAAGAAGAGATTTATATCTTCAAACACAACAGTTTCATAATACCTTTCTAAATTTTTGATGACCTCTTTTTTAAACCCAGGTTCAAGGAATACTGTATGGTTTTCAAAATGTATTCTCGGCAGGGAAACAGCTTCCTGAACGGTTTTATTAAATACAGTGTAATTGATAATACAGTTAAGTATGGCACTCCTTATCCTGTTGCTTCCTGCACTTCCGAGAACAAGTCTGATCTTATCATCTTTCATAACAACTGTAGGGGACATCATTGAAGGTAGCCTCAGATATGGATCCCATCTGAAAAATCCTTCAGGGTTTAGATCTTCTTCTCCAAGCATATTGTTTAGCATTATTCCCGTTCCGGGGATAATATAACCTGAGCCTTCACCGTTTGTTGTTGTTACACTTACAGCATTTCCATCTCTGTCTATAATGGATATATGTGTCGTGTTTCCCCACAGATTTAGTCTCTTTCTGAAGAATTTTTTGTAGCTCTCAAATAGTGATCTGTCCTCTATGATAAGCTCAAGCTCTTTTTTATGTATATTTCTGTCTATATGTTCCCTTCTGAACAACTGTGTTGTGTGCATGGCTTCAACAATTGATGATATATGTTTTAAAGATCCAAAACTGCCAAGTTCTGTATCTTCAAGTAGTTTTAATGTAAATGCTATGAGAAGGCCTCCTGCTGATGGAGGGCTGTTTGTGAATATATCGTGATCTCTGAATCTGAAAAAAACAGGATCCTTCTCATCAACTTTGTATCTCCTGAGATCTTCCCTTCTTAAAAGTCCGCCATTTTCTAATGATAGCTTTTCAATCCTTTCAGCTATCTCACCTTCATAAAAGATCCATGATCCTTCTTTTGAGAAAGCCCTTAAAAAATCTGCATAATCTGGATTTCTGTATAATGTTTTTTCATCTATAAGCTTTCCATTTACCGTGTATATCCTTCTTGATTCTTCTGTTGCAGTAAATATAGGTTCAAGAAGTTTTACAAAGGAAGCCTGCATCTTTGAAAGGTATATACCTTCTTCAGCATATCTGACGGCAGGTTTTATTAGCTTTTCGAGAGGCATACTGCATCTTTCTCTGTATATCTGGTATATACCTGCTACCATTCCTGGAATAGCTACAGATCCGCACCCTATGTGAAACTCCTGGACGGCAGATCCAAAATCAACATAGACAGGATAAAAATCAGGATTATCAATCCTTTTTGGTGGAACGTCAACAAAGAAATCATAAATGAGAGGATACATTCCCTTTTCTACAGCTAAAAGGAAACCTCCACCGCCAAGACTTGTTAGGGCAGGTTCTGCTAAAGGTGCTGATAGAAGGGAGGCTACCGCAGCATCAAAGGCATTCCCACCAGCTCTGAGTATCTCTGCTCCGGCCTCTGCTGTCAGTTTATCACCTGCTGCTATAATACCTTTCATTCTATAAAACCGAATCTCTCAAGCTCTTTTATACTTCCTTTTTTCCTGTATTCTTCTATCATCATCTGTGATATACTCTTTTTCCCAATAATATCTGAAAGCTTTTCCATCCTTTTCTCAGTTCCAAGTTCTTTCAGTATGTCCGTTTTTTTAAGCTCCTTTATTATATCAGCAATTCTTTTCTTTATTTGAACTGTCCCTTCTCTGTACAGAAATCTTCCCTCCACAGAGTATCTTGTAGCATTCCATTTGTTCTGCTTTAAAATCTGATGGAAGTATCTCTCACCTGAAGAAAAACTGCTATAAAAACAGACAGCCTGAAAGAGGGTTGCTATGAACTCAATCCTCTCCATATCAGGGTTTGAATCACAAACTCTCAGTTCTACAGTACCAAAGTCTGGATGTATTCTGACATCCCACCATATATCCTTTATTGATTGAATAAATCCGTTTTCAAGTAGGGTGAAGTAAAGCTTCTCAAAATCTGAGTAACTATCAAAATACTCAGGAATTCCTGCTCTGGGCAGCTGTTCAAATATCTTTGTTCTGAATGAGTTTAAACCTGTAAACTCTCCGAGGAAAAATGGAGAGCTTGTTGATACAGCCAAAAAGAGGGGAAGATTGTTAAGTGTTTCGTTGTAGGCTTTAATGGCCATCTCCTTTTCAGGAAATCCCACATGTATGTGCAGGCCATATATAAGAAACTGCTTCAGTAATATCTGGAACTCTTCAAGGAGTTTAAGGTATCTGTCCTTTGCTGTTATATGTATAGTTTCCTTTTTCGCAAAAACATGTGTTCCAAGAGCTGCCGAACGAAATCCATAATCCTCCCCTATAAGATCTATCTCCTTCACTGCATTTTTTATGTGGGATACAGCTTCTTCAGGTGTCTCACATACAGGGGTTACTATCTCAACCATTGATGTCAGAAGTTCTGGATGGAGAAGTTTCTTTAATCCCTCAGATGCGTTACTGAACACAATCTCAGAACTTTCTGAAAGTTCAAAACTACCCCTGTCAACAAGCTGTATCTCAAGCTCTATACCGACTGTGAATGGTTTTGAAGATCTAAAATCAAGTTTCACCTTCAGTTCTCTCCACTTTTAATCTTAAACCTTTAACTGATACAACCTTAACATTTTCTCCTTTCTTTATCGGCTCTTCTGAGTACGCATTCCATATTTCTCCTGCTATAAAAACCTTTCCTTCTGGGTCTATATCAGTTTCAGCCTTACCTATCATACCTATCATACCTTCCATACCCGTTTCCGTTTTTCTCCTCTGGGCTTTCAGACCTAAGTATGCCACTGTTAAGAAAAAGAGAGCACTGAAAGCAACGACAGGTATTATTATCTTCAGGGATATATCCCCGTATGGAGAGTCTGGGTCTGTAAGGATCAAAGATCCGAAAAGTATGGCTATAACACCGCTCAATGCAAGTGCACCAAATGTTGGGGTTATAACCTCAAGTATGAAGAAAAGTACGCCGGCTGCTATCAGAAGAACACCAAGCCAGTTAACATCTATTATATTCAATGAGTATAAAGCGAGGAGGAGTGATATTGTTCCTAGAATACCTGGTATTAACGATCCGGGATTGTAAAGCTCAAAAAATATGCCATAAAACCCTATCATTAAAAGAAGGTATGCTACGGTCGGATTTGTAAGTATTGTTAATATTTTTTCCTTCAGGCTTTTCTCAACTTTTACTATCTTTTTATCCTTCAGGGAGATTTTTATCTCTTTACCATGTTTTTTAACCGTCCTGCCCTCTATCTTGTTTAAAAGATCGTCCAGATCTGTTGCTATAATATCAATAACATTCTTTTTCAAAGCCTCCTCAGCTGTGAGGTTTATACTCTCAGTTACCATCTTTACTATGATCTTCTCATTTCTCCCCTTTTCCTTTGCTATTCCTTTAACAAAGGCCACCATATCATTGATTATCTTCTTTTTCATGGTCTCTTCTATATCCTTCCCACCCATCTGGACCGGACTTGCAGATCCTATATTTGTTGAAGGGGACATTGCAGCTATATCCGCTGAAACTGTTATGATAGCACCTGCTGATGCAGCCCTTGATCCTGGAGGGTAAACGTATACAACAACGGGAACACTGCTGTTCATTATTGTCTTTATTATCTCTCTCATTGATGTATCAAGTCCCCCAGGTGTGTCAATCATAATTATGACAGCATCAGCCTTTTCCACTTCAGCTTTATGTATAACCCTTTTTACATAATCGGACATAACAGGTGTAACAGGGGCATTCCACTGACCTGTAACAACACCTGCCGGGCTTAATGAAAACAGAAAAAGAATAAAGGCGATTATATATCTCATTATATTTTCCTCTTTATTTATTCATTATTTATCAAATCTGTTAATAAAACAAGATAATGGCACAGTACTTGCACAGTTATATACAGGTTGATCTGAAAAACATACAAAAGACCTGTTAAAACGGGGAGCCGGAGAAGAAGGAGAGCTCGTCGCTGACACTTTTTTAGGCAGTTTCAAAAAATATGCAACTTTTTTATGCAGATAAGATTTAAGAGTTTTAAATCTTAAATAAATTTGGGGGTAGTGAGATGAGCTGTGACTACTGTATCACTCCTCACGAGTCTGTGAAGGAGATGCATTCATTTCTTACATCAATGGGGTTTAAACACACGTTTTTTGAGAGGGTTAAAAGGCAGGGAGCTATCTGTTACTTTGGTGAACAGGGAAGATGCTGTACCCTCTGTCCTGATGGTCCTTGCAGAATAAAAAGGAGAGCACCTAAGGGTAAATGCGGAATTGATGCTGACGGTCTTGCTGCAAGAAATCTTTTAAGACTTGTTAATCAGGGGGGAGCAGCTTATACACATGATTTTAAAACAACACTTAAAACATTAAAGGCTATAGCTGAAGGAAAAAGTCCTTTCAGAGTGTCTGACAGAAATAAACTTCTGTGGTTTGCAGGTTCTTTAGGTCTTGATACAGAAGGGACAGATGAGGAGATAATAGGAAGACTTGCAGACTTCCTTGAGAGGGAGTTTATGAAGGATCTAAACGAACCTTTAACACTTATTGAGAAACTTGCTCCGGAAAGCAGGGTGGAAATATGGAAAAGTTTAGGGATCATTCCTGGAGGGTATATCTTTGAAAGTCATGAGGCATCGGCAAAGGTGATGCCCAATATTGATACGGATTATATAGATCTTGCACTTACATCCCTGAGACTTGGATTGTCTGCAGGATTTTTAGCAAATATAGCAACAACCGTTATAAGGGATATTATCTTTGGCTCTCCTGACATAACGGAAGGCTATGCTGATATAGGTGTTCTTGATAAGGACTATGTGAATATTGTGGTTCACGGTCATGTCCCGTGGATGGGAAGTATTGTAGCTAAAAAGGCAAAAACGGCAAAATTCCAGAATATAGCAAGATCTGCAGGGGCTAAAGGAATAAAAGTTTACGGAAGTCTGTGTACAGGTCAGGAGCTTCTCCAGAGACCTGAAACAGCAAAGTATCTTGACGGTCAGGTTGGAAACTGGCTCACACAGGAGTTTGTTGCAGCAACAGGGGCTGTTGATGCTTTTCTTATGGATAAAAACTGTGCTGCTCCAGGAATGGCAAATCTTGTCCAGAGCTTGAAGCTCCACACAAAGCTGATACCTGTCAGTTCCGTTGTCAGACTTAAAGATGTAGAGGCAAGGTCTGATTTTATGTACGATCCTGTAAAAGCTGAAGAGCAGGCTGAAAGACTGATTATGGAAGCTATAGATGCGTACAAAAATAGAAGAAAAACTTACAAAATACATATACCTGAGAGGAAAACACATTATATAGCAGGATTTGGTATTGAGAGCATTCTGAAAGTTTTAGGTGGAACACCTGATCCTCTTTTTGAGGCTATTCAGGATGGAACAATAAAGGGTGTTGTCGGTCTTGTGAGCTGTACAACTATGAAGAACGGACATGGAACATTCACATACGATTTTGTAAAGGAACTTCTTAAAAGGGACATACTTGTTCTTATAGCTGGATGTGCTTCCTCTCTTGCACAGGTTGAAGGTTTCACAAACTCAAAAGGTAGAAAGGAGTTTGCTGGACCGGGATTGAGAGCTTTATGTGAGGCCCTTGATATTCCGCCTGTACTTAACTTCGGTTCATGTCTTGATACAGGAAGAATGGCACTGCTCATAATAGCCCTGTCTGAATATCTTGGTGTTGATCCAAGTGCTCTTCCTGTTGTAGCTGCTGCCCCTGAGTATTACAACAACGATGCTCTTATTGACGGTCTGCTGGCTGTATCTCTTGGAATAAACACCTATGTTAACCCTGTCCCGCCTATAGTTGGGGGACCTGGATTTACAAGACTTTTAACAAGAGATCTTGAAAATCTTCTCGGTGCGAGGTTTATGGTTGAGCCTGATGCTGTTAAAGCTGCCCAGATGATAGAGGAGGAATTGATAAGAAAGGTATCCTGATATATGTAGCCCGAAAGGGCTACTCTCTTTCTCCAAATATGGCTGTTCCTATTCTTACTATCGTTGCTCCCTCTTCAACAGCAACATCAAAGTCATGTGACATTCCCATTGAGAGATGTGGAAGCTTTACGCCAAAATCTCTTTCAAGTTTTTCTTTCATCTCCCTGAGTCTTACAAAATAAGGTCTAGATCTCTCCTTATCTTCAAAATATGGGGGTATACACATCAGACCTAGTATTCTAATGTTCTCCTTTTTTATTGAGTACTCAAAAAGCTTTTCAAGATTTTCAGGTTTTACACCGTATTTTGTTTCTTCCTCTCCTATATTTACCTCAATGAGAACATCCTGTTTCTTTCCTATTTTTCTTGCTCTCTTATCTAACTCGTCGGCAAGGGATTCCCTGTCAAGTGAGTGAATAAGCTCAAAGTATCTGACAGCGTATTTTGCTTTGTTTGTCTGGAGACCTCCTATAAGATGCCAGTGAATATCCCTAATCTCCTTTAACTGCTCTATCTTTTTTATACCTTCCTGAACCCTGTTCTCACCAAAATACCTAACACCTGCTTCGTAAGCCTCCTTTATCTTTTCAACAGGCTGTGTTTTTGATGCTGCAAGAAGTATAATCTCTTCAGGATCTCTACCTGATCTTTCAGCTGATCTGTATATTATCTCCCTTATTCTCTCAACATTTTCCCTTATACTCATTGTTAACTCCTGTAATTAGTTTATAATAAATGATAACAGAGATAATAAGGAGGATAAAAATGGCGGCAGAAGAGTACAGAATAGAGGATGGTTTTTACTATACAAAGGAACATATGTGGGTTAAGGTTGAGGACAGCGATGCTGTGATCGGTATAACGGATTACGGACAGCACCAGCTTGGGGATATCGTTTTTGTTGAGCTTCCCTCTGTCAATCAGGAGGTTGAATCGGGAGAAAAGGTAGTATCCATTGAGTCTGTAAAGGCTGCTATAGATCTTTTCTCGCCGCTCTCAGGCAGGATCATATCTGTTAATGAGGATCTAAAGGAAGATCCAAGCCTCTTGAATACAGATCCATACGGTGAGGGATGGATATACGAGATGGAGATAAGTGATACAACCGAGCTTGAAGATCTCATGACATCAGATGATTACAGAGCTTACATACAGGAAATAGAAGCAGAAGAGGGATAGTATGAGACATTTCGTATTAACAGCTGTTGGTGAAGACAGGCCGGGTATAGTTGCAGGTATTACGAAAGTTCTGTATGAGAAGGGATTCAATATTGAAGACTCGACAATGACAAGACTGAACAACGAGTTTACCGTAATGCTGATAGTTACAACAGAGGAAGATATAACTGAGGATGAGCTGAGGGAGTCTTTTGATAAGGTTGCAAGGGAAAAGGATCTGTACATAAACGTAAAGGAGATACCCGAGGATATTTTTGAGAAAAAACATAAGGTCGGTGAGGTTTATAATATCGTTGTTTATGGGGCTGACAAACCGGGTATCGTTTACAGTGTTGCAAAGCTCCTGTCGGATAGAAATATTAACATATCAGATCTGAGAACAGAGAAAAGTAATGATCTTTATCTTTTGATAGCCCAGCTTGAGTTTCCACCTGGTATGTCAGAGGAGGAGCTGAAAGTTGATATAGAAAGGCTGAAAGAGGAGCTGAATATAGATATCTCCCTTGAAAAAGAAGAAGCTGTGGAGATGTAATGGAAAAGTTTGAGATTCTCACATACCCTGATGAGAGACTGAAAAAGGTATCAAAGCCTGTTGAAGATTTTGGAAGGGATTTTAAAGATTTTGTGGAGAGGCTTCTGTACACGATGAGGAACTCACCTGCCGGTGTTGGTATAGCAGCCCCTCAGGTAAACAGGCATATCCAGACTATAATAGTTGATGCCTCAGAGTACAAACATAAGTACAACAAAACAAACCACGGGCTTATGATACTCTCAAACCCGAGGATAATAGCATATGATGGGGAGATAGTTATAAGGGAAGGCTGTCTTTCAGTTCCTGATTTTACAGGAAATGTTAAGAGACATTACTGGATAAAAGTTGAGGCAGAGGATATAGATGGTAATACCATAACATTTGATACTGAAGGTTTTGAAGCCGTTGTTATCCAGCATGAGATGGATCATCTAAAGGGAAAACTTTTCCTTGACAGGGTGGTCTCACCAAAGGATATATTCAAAAGGAAGGTGTATAAAAAATAACTTCAAATATCCGATCATCAGATTAAATTTAATTAAAAATATCCTTTGAGACAGAGAGTTGATCAATATAAAGCCTTTTAACTTCAATTATGAGTTCCTGACAATAGCAAAACCTCAGGGGAAATCTATTACGATCAAAGCCGGTGAGACAGTCAGAGCTGAGGTTATTGATGTACTTCCCTCAGGTGGTGTTGTTCTCAGAATGAAAGGTGGTCATATCACTGTGAACACAGAGATACCTCTACAGAAGGACACATCTCTTCTTCTGAAGATACTGAATACCCCTGATACAGATCATAGATTGAGATTTCAGATAATTGCTGTCTTAGGCAGAGAAGGATCTATCTCTTTAAACCCGAAAGCAAGTATCACACTGAACCAGCTTGTATCTCTTTTTAGTTCGGAAGAGTTGAAGGACAGCTTTATAAAAAGTCTTGTTGATCTGCTTCCTCAAAAATTTAACAGTCTGGACAGCAATCAGAGGAATATTTTAGTATCTATTCTGCTGAATAATTCAAGAAAATTGATCCTTCAGAGTGTGCAGGAGATGTTTAAGGAGAACTTTATACCTGTAAAAAGTTTAACACCGGATAAACTTCAAAATGCTATAGTAAATACGGGTATTTTCTTTGAAAACAAACTCAGGAGAGGCTCTAATATAGAGGAAGATCTAAAGTTTAAAGCACTTAAAAATGTTCATTCAGGTGATGAAAATCTGAAGGAGTTAATAAAAACGATAGACCAGTTTCAGATAGTATCAAGGTTAACGGATGGTATATTCACATTTCTTCCTGTTTTATGGGAAGGTCTGAAAAGGGGGGATATCTTTATAAAGGAGAGAGCTAAAAACGGAAAAAGGGGCTATTTATGTATTATTGATCTTGAGTTTTCAGATATTGGAGATCTGCAGATATCAGTTTTTCTCTATGAAAAAGATCTTATGGTAACACTTTATGTAGAGGATGAAGGTTTCAGGGAGATTTTGAGTAGTGGGATAAAGGAACTGAAGGATAATCTTGCTGTTTCTTTTAATAATATTTTCCTTAAATTTAAAAACAGGAAGGAAGAAAGTATAGGGAGTGGTGATAATCTGTTTCACCTGAAGGTATGAAGGAGATAAAAAAGGCTGTTGCTTTAAGATACGACAGAGAAAAAAATGATGCCCCTGAGGTTGTGGCTAAGGGTCAGGGTTTGATTGCTGAAAGAATAGTTGAGATCGCAAGGGAGTATGGTATAGAGATAAAACAGGATAGGGAGCTTGTTCAGATACTTTCACAGCTTGATATAAAACAGGAGATACCTCCTGAGCTATACAAAGCTGTAGCTGAGATACTTATATTTATATACAGGAAAAAGAAAAAAATTAAATCAGGGGAGAAAAAATGAGTATCTCTGTTAGAGAACCAGCAGTAAGCAACGCTTTTTATCCAGGTAATCCTGAGGAGCTTAGAGATCTTATAAGACATTATCTCAGTATGGCTCCTCTTTATGATATAAAACCTGAGGCTGTTGTTTCACCACACGCAGGTTATATATACTCAGGAGAGGTTGCTGCTGTAGGATATAAACAGTTTTTAAATCTTGATAGGGATAAGCATTACAACATACTGCTTATAGGTCCATCACATTATGTTCCGTTTGCAGGTATATCATTTGGATATTACGATTTCTGGGAAACACCTCTCGGGGAGGTGAGAGTAAATAAAAAGGTTATTGAAGATTTCGTTTATAGAAATCCTGATATACCCGTAACATTAAACACACTTCCACATTCAAAGGAACATTCATTAGAGGTTCAGGTTCCTTTTTTACAGGTTGTTCTTGATAACTTTTCTATAATCCCCGTTATATATGGACATGTTGATTACAAAGTTCTGGAAAGAGTTATAGATTTTATAAAGGATGATAGGGATGATGTTATTGTTGTTATAAGTTCTGATCTGAGCCACTACTATCCCGACGATGTTGCAAAGGGAATAGACAGATACTGTAATCTAGCTGTAGAACTGTTGGATCTTTCTTATCTTGAGGAATGTGAGGCATGTGGAAAAACCGGAATAGAGGCCATCATAAGTTTTGCATCAAAAAAGGGATGGAAATCTAAGGTTCTTGACTATAAAACATCAGGTGACACAGCAGGTGACAGAGCTTCTGTTGTTGGATACGGAAGCTATATATTTTATAGAGGGTGAAGATGGAAGACCTGATCAGATCACTTGACCAGATATCAGATGAGGAAGGGGAAGCTCTCGTATACCTTGCAAGGAAAGCTATAGAGGAGTATCTGATCACAGGGATAACTGTTGATCTTAAGGAAATTCCTTATGAAAGCTGGAAAAAGAAAGGAGCTTCATTTGTTACACTGGAAAACAGAACAACAGGTGCCCTGAGGGGATGTATAGGTTCTATAATACCTGTGAGGCCCCTGTATAAGGATGTTATACACAATGCCATATCAGCAGCCACACAGGATCCGAGATTTCCTCCAGTTACAGTAAATGAGCTTCCTGAGATAAGGGTAAAGGTCTCTGTTCTATCATATCCTGAACCTTTAGAATTTAAAGATCCGGCTGAACTTCTGAAAAAGATAGAGCCTTTTAAAGACGGACTCATTTTAAAGTATGAAAATTTTCAGGGGACATTTCTGCCGGATGTCTGGCAGCAGATTCCTGACAGACAGCTTTTCCTTACAAATCTGTGTTCAAAGGCGGGAATGCCTCCTGACTGCTGGCTTAAATATCCTATAAAGATTTACAGGTATAGAACCAAAACATTCAGTGAGTAGGGAAGTCCCTACCCACCGTAATTGTTATCTTCCTAAAACAGTTAAAAGATCTCTTTTATGTTCCTCCTCCTGTACAAGTATATCCTCAAGAACTCTCCTGAGCCCGTACTCTCCCAGCTCCTCCGCCTGTTTTATTCTCTCCTTATACCTCTTTATGGCATTTTCTTCCCCTTCAAGATCCTGAATTAACATCTCTTTACTGTCCATTGATGTCTTTATCTCCTCAACAGAGATAGAAGGTATACCCCCCAGGAAGGCTATCTGTTCTGAAAGTGTGATAGCGTGCTGTATCTCTTCATTTGCATGGACTATAAGCTCTTTTATTATTGATTCATACTCCGGACCTGTTATGAGGGATGCATGCTGTATGTACTGTATAGCTGCTGCATATTCCCACTCAAGATCTTTGTTTAACTCTTCTATAAATTTTTCCCGTGTGATACCACTCATGGCCTCTCCTTTATTGATAATAGTTACTGATATTAAATATAAGACTCGATTTTTTTCTGTCAATCCCTATATAGGGAGAAACTCATTTTTTTCAAAATCGTAATACTCTATTTCACCCTTATCTATTCTGTAGTACCAGCCGTGAAGTGTCAGATCTTCCTCCTCAACCCTTCTTCTAACAGCAGGGTATGTGAGAAGATTTTCAAGCTGTTTTATTATGTTCAGTCTTTCCGTCAGCTCAAATAGATCTCTGCCGGGTTCAGGTATCTGTTTTAGAGCTATCTCTCTGACCTCCCTGTCTATCTCAAGCCATCTTCTCACATGTATGAGTTCTTCACTCTCTCCAAGATCTCTATAAAGACTCTCACAGGCTCCACAGTATGAATGTCCGCAAACGATTATATGTGGAACATTTAAAACGGAGACGGCATACTCTATAGCAGCAGCCGTTCCGTGGTAATCATCATCAGGTTTAAATGGTGGAACCATATTCCCTATATTCCTGACAATAAAAAGATCTCCTATGTCAGCACCTGTTATCTCATCTGGATGAATCCTTGAATCACTGCAGGTTATAAACAGAGCCTTAGGGCTCTGTCCTTTTTCAACAAGCTCAAGGAATTTATCCCTGTACTTTGGGAATTTCAGCTCTTTAAATGCCTTTATACCTTCAAAAAACGGTACTTTCATAACACTAACCTTCTATATTGAACTCTCTTAATGCTTCATTCAGAGAAACTTTCTTATCTGTAGACTCTTTTCTTTTTCCTATTATCAGAGCAACAGGAACTCCGTATTCACCGGCTGGGAACTTTTTGTTCATAACTCCAGGAATAACGACGCTTCTTGCAGGAACTCTTCCTCTGTACTCTACAGGTTCCTCTCCGGATACATCTATAATTCTTGTTGATCCGGTGATAACAACCCCCGCACCTAAAACAGCCTCCTCTTCAATAACAGCACCTTCAACGATTATACATCTTGATCCAATAAAACAGTTATCCTCAATAATCACAGGTTTTGCTGATGGAGGTTCAAGAACACCACCTATCCCAACACCACCTGAAAGATGAACATTCTTTCCTACCTGTGCACATGATCCGACTGTAGCCCATGTATCAACAAGCGTTCCAGACCCGACATACGCTCCTATATTTACGTAAGAAGGCATCAGGATAGCACCTTTTTCTATAAATGACCCGTATCTTGCCGTTGCAGGTGGAACAACTCTTACACCAGCTTCCTTCCAGTTTTTCTTTAAAGGTATCTTGTCGTAATACTCAAAAGGTCCAACTTCCATAACCTGCATATCCTGAATGGGGAAGTAGAGTAATATAGCCTGTTTTACCCACTCATTTACAACCCACTCACCGTCTCTTTTCTCTGCAACCCTTATCTTTCCTCTGTCTAAAAGATCAATTGTTTCTCTAACAGCATCTATATACTGTTTTTCCTTTAATAGTTCTCTGTTTTCCCAGCTCTCTGTAATAAGTCTTTTAAGTTCTTCCATACTTTCCTCCTTTATTAAATTTTTTATTGATTGAACATATAGATCACCAGAAGTAACAGGTAGATCAGACCTAATGCACCAAATATGTATAGAATGAGTTTGTTTACGCCACCTTTTTTCTTCAGTAACTCAAAAAACTGTTCTTCACTATGGAACTGTTTTTTTAGCTTTTTTATACTGTTAATAACAAAGATGTAGTAAATATAATTTCCAAACATTCCAAATCCGATCCAGAGCCACAGGGATACTCCTGTACTTACAACAGGATTAACCTTGAGTATCTCAAGGATTATGTTTAGAAAAAGGATACCTAAAAAAATGCCAGTACCGTAGAGATACATCTTTCTGTAAAACATCCATAGAACGCCGAAGAAGAAGGCAGACCAGTTCCAGCTTATACTTCCACCTTTTTCAAACTTTTCAAACTTTTTTATGTAGTAATCGGATTTTTCCCCAACAAACGCTTTTATTTCTTCTGTAGATATATTTTCCATTTAAACTCCATCAGAATATCTATAAATTCCTATATAATTTTATACCAAAATAAGTATTTAATTAGCAGGAGGAGTCATGTTTAAGAATTTTCTTGATCTTTATTTTAAACCTAAACAGGGCTGGGAAGAGCTTGGAAAGGAAAAGTTCACCATAAAGGACCTGTATCTGAAGATAGTGATCATTTTCGCATTTATACCTGCTATAAGCCATTTTATAGGATTTACGCTTTTTAAGAATATGTACATAGCCGCTATCAATGAGTTTTTAAAAATGGCTGAACAGGACAAGGAGCAGTCCCAGAGAACAATAGAGTATATGAAGGCGTTAAAACAGGCTCTTCTTGATAACGATCTTACAAAGGAACTTTCAATAATGTTGATAACCTACGGTTTTGAACTTTTTAAACCTGTCGTTCTCGCAACAATAATACTATTCCTCTCACCTGCCTTTAAAGGGATAAAGGATCCTGATAAGTCATTCACGGTAGCTGTATTTGCCCTTGTTCCAAGCTGGGCAGCAGGTGCCTTTTATGTTGTAAACTCTCCTATAACTATGTTTATGCTTTTCCTTGGTACCTTTTACACATTTTACCTGGTTTTTATAGGTGCGGAGAAGGTTTTAAAAATTCCATCTGAAGATTCTAAAAACTTCCAGTTCATAATTGTTGCAATTATATTATATTTAGTAATAAGTGGTGTGATCGGCCAGATAGAAGCGGGATTGACTTACAGGGTTCTGTTACCATAAAATTAGTTATAGAATTATTACTTAATGGAGGGTAGCTATGAAAAAGTTTTTCAGCTTGCTGGTAAGTGTGGGGATGCTATTAACAGTTTCTGCATACTCAGCAGAGGAAGAGTTCCAGAAAGGGTATCATATATACCAGAAGATATGTGCCGCATGTCATGTGGAAAGTGTTACACCTGAAGAGATGGCAAAAATCCGTGAG
Source organism: Persephonella marina EX-H1 (assembly GCF_000021565.1). Classification (NCBI taxonomy): domain Bacteria; kingdom Pseudomonadati; phylum Aquificota; class Aquificia; order Aquificales; family Hydrogenothermaceae; genus Persephonella; species Persephonella marina. The sequence goes on from NC_012440.1 coordinate 109,809, forward strand.
AATGTCAAAGCAGGTAAAAAACCACCTTTCAAAGCGCCTCCTATGTCTGAAGTGTCAGCAAGGGTAAAAAAGTTCTATCCTGATGAAGAAGCTTTTGTTAATTTTGTAAAGGATTACATCACAAACCCTTCAAAGAAAAAAGGTGTGTGTCTCCCTATGGCATACAAGTTATTTGGTGTTATGCCTGCGATAGGTAAAAATATGAAAGAGGAAGACAAAGAGGCTGTTGCTATATGGCTCTACAGAAGATTTGATGAAACATGGGAAGAGTTTATAAAGAAACATCCGCACTAAAAAGGAGGAGTTTCCTTCCTCCTCTTCATCAACTCTTCTCCTCCAATATCCTCAAAGGCCTGTCAATAATCCCCTCTCTTAAAGTATAATTTATTGTTTTAATCTTAAATTTTTAAGGAGGTTTTGGAGGAATGAGTATTGTTCCGGCGGATAATGTATGGATACTGACTGCCACAGCTCTTGTTTTTTTAATGTCAATTCCAGGACTGGCACTTTTTTACTCTGGACTTTCTAAAGGTAAAAGTATGCTCAATACCATTATGATGGTTATGGTTGCGTTCTGTGTTGTAAGTATCCTGTGGATAGTTTACGGATACTCATTAACATTTGGAAATGATATAGGAGGTTTTATAGGATCCCTCCAGTATATATTTCTGTCAGGTATAAATCCAGCTGATCCTGCACCTGCATCTGACAACCTTTACCATTATCTTTTTATATTCTTCCAGATGACATTTGCCGCTATAACTGTGGCACTTATGGCAGGTGCTTTCATTGAGAGAATGAAGTTTACGGCATGGATACTTATATCCGTATTATGGGCAACTGTAGTTTACTTTCCTGTGGCTCACTGGATATGGGGAGGAGGCTGGCTTTCACAGCTTGGAACACTTGATTTTGCAGGTGGGATTGTAGTTCATGAGACATGTGGGATAGGTGCACTTGTTGGGGCTATCCTCCTTGGTGTCAGGAAGGAAAATGTTATGAAACCTGCTAATCTTCCTCTTGTTGCTGTTGGAACAGGTCTTTTATGGTTTGGCTGGTTTGGATTTAACGGTGGATCTGCCCTTGGTATGAACAGTGTTGCTATCTCGGCAGCTTTTGTAACAACGATAGCTGCACTTACAGGTGGTTTAACATGGATGTTTGCAGAATGGATACTTTTCAAGAAACCTACATCACTTGGACTTTTCACAGGATTTATCGCAGGACTTGCAACGATAACACCTGCAGCTGGGTTTGTTGATGTTTTTGCATCAGTGATAATAGGTTTTTTAGGCGGAATTGTATGTTTTGTCGCTGTAGTTTATGTTAAAAATAAATTCAAATATGATGACTCCCTTGATGTTTTTGGTGTTCACGGTGTTGGTGGAATGCTTGGAACAATACTTCTCGCTATACTGGCAAAACCTGCAGTTGGAGAGGTTGCAGGTCTTTTATACGGAAGTGGATCACAGTTAATTCCTCAGATTGTAGGTGTTATTGCTGTTGGTATTTACACGGCTGTTGCAACATTTATTATCTTCAAGATTGCTGATATGGTTACAGGTCTGAGAATAAGTAAGGATGAAGAACAGCAGGGAATTGATGAGATAATCCACGGTGAAAAAGCATATAACGAAATACTTTAAATGGAGATAGTATGAAGTTCCTGATAATAGGTGATGTTATAGGAAGGACAGGGAGAAACGCTCTGAGGGAGTTTCTCCCTTCTCTTATTGATAAGGAAGAACCTGACTTTATCATTGCAAATGGGGAGAATGCTGCAGGTGGATTTGGGATAACAAAAAAGGTTTTAGACGAGCTTCTATCAATGGGAATTGATGTTATAACATCAGGAAATCATATATGGGATAAAAAAGAGATAGTCCAGTTCATTGATCAGGAAGAGAGACTTCTCAGACCTGCTAACTATCCACCATCAGCACTTGGAAGGGGCTATGGAATCTATAAAAAAAATGATAAAAGAATAGCTGTTATAAATCTGATGGGAAGGGTTTTTATGGGAATACCCCTTGACTGTCCATTCAGAACATTTGATGAAATTTACGAAAAGATAAAAGATACGGTTGATTATATTGTTGTTGATTTTCATGCTGAGGCAACATCTGAAAAGATGGCTTTTGGATATTATGTTGACGGAAAGGCTGATATAGTTTTTGGAACTCACTCACATGTTCCCACAGCTGACGAACAGATACTTCCTAAAGGAACAGCATATATAACCGATGTTGGACTTACAGGTGCTGTTCATTCTGTTATAGGTATGAAGATAGACCAGCCTATACAAAAATTTTTAACAGGTATGCCTGTAAAGTATGAGGTTGCAACAGGTGGTTATCTCTTTCATGCGATTGTAGTTGAAAAAACTGATGAAAAGACTGAAATTAGAAGAATAAAGATGAAAAAGGAGTAACTTTATGCCTATCAGTGGGGAGGTATATCTATCAAAGATACCTCTACTTGATAAAAATAAAAGAATATTTGCCTATGAGCTCACACTTAAAGATAAAGAAGAGAACCCTATACCTGTTGAGGATTTTGCTGAGATACTTGCAAATATAAGCCTTGAAAGGATAGCAGGGCATCATCTTTTATTTATAAAGGTTGATCCCCACATACTTGATCAGGAGATACTTGATTACATACCTGAAGAAAAAACGGTTCTGTATATAACAAAGATAAATGAAGATATAATTCCTGTAATAAAACAGCTTAAAAGTATAGGATTCAGGTTTGCCTTCCCTTTAAATAAAGATTTTGAGACAACAAAAAATCTTGCCGATTATGTTTTCTTCAATGTGTCAAAACTTAAAGATGAGCTTATAAAAAAACTTGTTACGATAAAGTTCCCTTTTGAGTTTGTACTTGAAGGTATAAAGGATGAAAAAGAGTTTGAGTATTACATATCCCTCGGGTATAAACTGTTCAGAGGGGATTTTATACTGAGACCACAGACGATCGTCGGGAAAACGATAGAGCCTTCAAAAGCTGCTATTATCCAGCTTTTTAATCAGATAAACGAGGAGTTTGATCCTAAAAAGATAGAGGAGATAATAAAGAAAAATCCTGATCTGAGCGTTAGTCTCCTTAAATATATAAACTCTGCTGTTTTCAGTTTCCGTGAGAAGATAACATCAATAAGACACGCGATATCAATACTTGGACAGAAAAATCTTATGCAGTGGTTACTTCTTTATATGTACAGAACATCCGATGATACCTCCTATGCGGAAACACTTTTAGAGCTTGCCGCAGAAAGGGGTAAAACTATGGAGATCATCTTTGAAAAGCTGAAGCTTCCAAAGGAAGAGGTGGAGAAAGCCTTCCTTGTAGGAGTTCTCTCTCTGATGGACAAGCTTTTAAAGACACCGAAGGAGGAGTTTGTCAAGGAGCTGAATCTTGATGAAGAGATAAATGAAGCCCTCGTAAGATATGAAGGAAAACTTGGGAAGGTTCTTTTGATTGTTGAGAAGATTGAAGAGGGAAATCTTCAGGAGATAAGCCATATACTTGAGGATATGAAGCTCTCAATAAATGATATTATGGCTGCACAGGTTCAGGCCTATGCCTGGTTTGAGGATGTTAATATTGTTTAGACAGTTTCAGTGCAAGCTTTACAGCCTCTATGAAAGATGAAGGATCTGCGATACCTTTTCCTGCTATATCAAAACCTGTTCCGTGATCCGGTGAAGTTCTTATGAAGGGAATACCGAGGGTTATATTTACAGCCTTTTTAAAACATAGAAGCTTCAGAGGTATCAATCCCTGATCGTGATACATGGCGAGATAAGCGTCAAACTCCCTGTACCTGTTAAATGCTGTATCGGCTGATAGAGAACCTTCCAGATCTATCCCTTCACTTTTTAGCTTCTGTACAACAGGATTTATTATATCTATCTCCTCTCTTCCTATATTTCCACCATCTCCGGCGTGTGGATTCAGGCCTAAAACGGCTATCTTAGGTTTTTTGATACCGAACTTGCTCTGAAGCTCCCTGTTAAGAAGTCTTATTTTTGATTCTAAAATCTCAGGTTTTATATTTTCCGGAACATCCTTTAGGGGGATATGTGTTGTAACAAGTGCTACTTTCATCTTTTCACAGAGAAGCATCATCAGATAATCTTCTGTCTTTGTAATATCAGCAAGATAATCTGTATGTCCTGCATATCTAAAGCCGGCTTTCATAACATACTCTTTTGAGATAGGGAGTGTTACAATAGCATCTAATTTTTTTGAAAGGATATCTTTTACAGCTCTCTCAAGGAAAAGAACTGAAGCCTTTCCTGTTTCTTTATCAGGTTTTCCTACACAGAAATCCCTGTCGTACACATTTATAAGATAAACACCTTCTTTTTCAGCCTCTTCAGGACTGTCTATGATGTTTATTTCTGTTTTTTTATCAAGAATGGATGAGACTTTTTCAATTATCTTATAGCTTCCATAGATTACATAAATGGCTTTTTTCAGTTTATCTATTGATTTTATAAGGATCTCTGGCGATATTCCTGATGGATCGCCAAGAGTGATACCTATCTTTTTCATTAACTACCAGACAATAACTTTTTCAGCTTTCTCAATAATATCTATTATGTCCTCATAGTTAAGAAGTTTGTCTTCAGGTATCTTTATATTTCTTGCAACAGCATCTTCCCTGCACGCAGCCCAGTTTTCAATTATTGGAACTCTTATCACAGCATCCTGTATAAGGATTATCATATCTTCCTTCTCAAGCATATCAGCTTCAGGAAAGTCCGCTGGCCTTTTTATAAGCCATACTGTATTTACCATGTGATCACTACCTCTGATTCCTTTATAATCTCGCAGATCTCATCTTTACTTCTTATATGAACAGGTGTTGACCACTCTTTCAGCTTTACACCTCTTTCCCTTAGAGCCTCTTCTTCAACAACTATAGTTGCATCCATCATTCCAAGGGCGTCTATAGATTTATCAATAGGGTCTATCCCTATCATCTGTGGTTTCCAGTCTGTAAGTGTGTATATACCATCTTTGAGGAATATAACGGTGACCTTGTGTTCCATTGAGCATCCAACAGCCTGTCTGAGAGCCTCAAATGCCTTCCAGCTGAATGGGTTTGATTTTATAACAAAAATCAGGTTTTTCTTAGCCACGATCTTCTCCTAAGACAGCATTATAACTTTATCTGCTTCTGTTATAAGTTTTGCAAGACCATACATACTGCTGCTTTCAGCCCAGCTTTCTGGCTTTACCTTTCTCTGTTCTGCGTTATGGGCACAGTAGTAAACCTTAAGACCTTTCTCATTCAGATTTTTTATCTCATCTCTCAGTATGGAAAAAAGACCGTTTCCCATGAAGAACATCTTTGTTGTATGGTTTCTGTTAAGGGATGCCTCTGCAAGTTTTATGGCTGTGTTAAAGTCATGGGAGTATGGATTGCTTGCCATTATGATTAGTAGATTCATCTCACCTTCCTTACTATTACTTCCCACAGATTTTTGTCTATCTGCTTAACTTCAAGTACTTCCTGTCCTTCTTCTCTCATGCTTTTTGGCACATTCTCAACTGAAGGTTTGTAATCAAGTATAACTTTAAGAACCTGTCCAGGTTCCATCTGTTCTATGATAAGCTTACTTTTTACAAAAGTAAATGGGCAAACCTCACCTCTCAGATCAAGCTCTCTATCAACCTTTACTTCTTCCATCACTCACCTCTTAAAAATGAACATCACAGGCCTGTTCGTACTCTATCAGTTCTTTTATCACAGGTTTTTCACCACAGAGTGGACACTTTTTGTCCTTTCTGAGTTTTACAACATTAAACTCAGTAGTTAAGGCATCAAAAACGAGAAGTTTACCTATAAGAGGTTCTCCAATATCAAGTATTAGCTTTAATGCCTCATTTGCCTGAAGTGTTCCCATTATACCCCCAACAACACCGAGCAGACCAGCTTCCTGACAGCTTGGAACAAGCCCCGGAGGTGGTGGCTCAGGGAATAAGCATCTGTAACATGGGGATTCATCCTTGTTTCTGTAATCAAATGTTGTAAGCTGTCCTTCAAATCTAAGTATAGCCGCAGAAACAAGAGGTTTTCCAAGGAAAAAGCATGCATCGTTTATGAGAAATCTTGTGGGGAAGTTGTCAGAGCCATCAAGTACTACATCATAATCCTTTATGATATCTATAACATTTCCTTTATGTATTCTCTCATTGTAGGCGATAACCTTAACATCAGGATTTAGAGCTTCAAGGGTCATCTTCGCAGACTCAACCTTAGGCTTTCCAACTCTCTCGGTGCTGTGGAGGATCTGTCTCTGTAGGTTTGAAAAATCAACGACATCAAAGTCAACAATACCTATAGTCCCAACACCAGCAGCAGCAAGGTAGTAGAGTGATGGAGACCCAAGGCCACCTGCACCTATTACAAGAACCTTAGCATCTAAAAGCTTCTGCTGTCCTTTTCCTCCAACTTCGGGAAGAATTATATGTCTGCTGTATCTTTTTATCTGTTCCTCTGTAAATTGAAAAGACATTCAACCACCTCACAACAGGGATATCAAAAACATATATATTATATGAATTCTAAGATAAATTCAATCTGATCACGGTCATAATTGCTTTCCGGACTCTACAGGTTCTCCTTCAGGTATTTCCTGACCTGATGGAATACCTTCAACGAGCTCCCTCATAAGGTCCTTTACAGAAACAAGCCTTTTTATTCTGTATCCATTTGATCCACTGAAGAATAAACCTGTCTGAACCCTTCCAAGATAAGCATCTCCAAGTCTGTCAGCTATGCAGAAACCTACCTTCTTTGCCTCTTCACCATGATTACATGGAACGACACAGTTTGATGTACACTTAACTTCAGGTGCTGTTCCTCTTTCAATATCTTTTATAAGCTGTGTTATTATCCCCCTTGCAGGGTATCCAACGGGAGATTTTATCAGTTTTATATCCTCTTTTTTAGATTCAATAATAACTCTTTTGAATTCTGGTGCTGCATCACACTCAAAAGTTCCTACAAATCTTGTCCCCATCTGAACACCGGCAGCTCCAAGTGAAAGATAGAACTCTATATCATTTTTGTCCCAGATCCCACCTGCTGCTATTACAGGGAAATCACCCCATTTATCCCTCTCTTTTATAACTTCCGGAACTATATTTTCAAGCTGAAACTCAGGTTTAAAGCAGTCCTCGTATGGTATACCCTGATGTCCGCCAGATTTTGGACCTTCCACAACAACAGCATCTGGAAGCCTGTTGTACTTTTTCTTCCAGTGTTTGCATATTACTCTTAATGCTCTTGCAGATGAAACGATAGGGACAAGTGCAACGTGAGGCTCAGGAGCATACTCTGGAAGTCTTAATGGTAGTCCTGCTCCGGTGATTATTATATTAGCTCCAGCTTCAATAGAGTCCCTAACAACCCTTCCGTAATCTGTAATTGCGTAAAGAATGTTTACTCCAATAACAGCCTTCTCACCGCCAGCTATCTCTTTCGCATCCCTTATTATTCTCTGTAGGGCCTCTCTATTGTGTATATACTTACTTCCAATAGGTCTTCCATCTTTTAGTTTTATGTAGTTCGGATGTCTGTATCCTGTACCAACGGAAGATACTACACCTAAACCTCCGTATTTACTGACTGTTCCGGCCAGATTTTCCCATGAGATGCCAACTCCCATTCCCCCCTGAATAATGGGATACTGTATCTCATACTGTCCGATTCTAAGTGGTGGTAAACTCATCTTTATTCTCCTTCATTAAATGTTAACTCTGGATATATCTTTTTAGCTTTGAGAATTTTGATTGTGGAGTTGTAAAGCTCTCTTTCTCCTGCTTTAAAAACTACAAGATCTATAATAACCTTATCCTTCTTCGTATCAATATACCCTCTTCCTACAAAATCAGCAACAAAAGTTCCATTTCTCCTTTTATGTTCGTATGCTAATATGCCTAACACTCCTATCTCTTTGAGATTGTTTTCCTTGTAGGTAAAATCCATACCGAGAACGTTTTTTACAGCGAAGTTGTGAAGTATATAATCTTCAAGGCCTTCCCATATCTTCTGATAAAGAGGTTTTTTAGAGAATATAGTTTTTATCTCTTTTGAAGATTCCTCTACTAGATCTTTAGATTGTTCTGTTTCCTGAACCTGACCGAATTTTACAATTTTTCCCATATTGCACCTGAAAAACAAACAATAAATAATTAATTATACATATAATATAATATAATTTTCTATCTGATAAAACATAAAAACATAACAAGGAAAATAAATATGGACTCAGGATTAACCGGTTATAAATGGGTTGTACTTGAAGAGAAGAATAAAGCCCCAGAGGATCTTCTAAAAAAGTTTGGAAAAGTAATAGGGCAGCTTTTATATAACAGAAAAGAGATCTTTAACAACAACTTTGAAGAAGAAAATATATATCCAACTTTAAAAAAACTTCTTGATCCACAGCTATTCAATAAACTTGACAGAATATCCTATGAACTTGCAAAGATCATAAAAGATAAGAAAAGGATAGTTATATATGGAGATTATGATGCAGACGGCATAACAAGTACAGCACTTCTTGTTAACTTCTTTAAAGATATTAATGCTGACGTCAGATACTACATCCCAAGCAGATTCTATGAAGGTTATGGCCTGAACAGATCAGCTATAAAAAAGATATCCCAGATGGCCGATGTTCTCATAGTTGTTGATAGTGGGACAAATGCTTATGAGGAACTTCTTTACGCTAAAAAGCTAGGTCTGAAAGTTTTTGTTCTGGATCACCATGAGGCAAAAGAAGAGATCATAGATGATGAGCAGATCTATATCCTCAATCCTAAGTTGCACGATGACATAGATGTTCTTTTTAAGCATCTTGCCTCTGTTGGAATTACCTTTTACGTGATAATAATGCTCAGGAGATTACTCAATCTTGAGGTTAAATTGAAACCTTATCTTGATATAGTAGCCCTCGGAACGGTTGCTGATGTCGTTCCGTTATCTCTTATAAACAGGATACTCGTTCAGAAAGGTATTGAGGAGATAAACAAAAGAAGAAGAACAGGAATAAAAGCTTTACTTGATTATCTTTCTATTGATAAGGTCACATCTTTTGATGTTGGTTTTGTTCTTGCACCTAGACTGAATGCTGCTGGAAGACTTGATGATGCAAAGAAAGCGGTTAAGCTACTTACAACAAAAAATGAGAATAAAGGACGTCAGCTTTCCATAGAGCTTGAGGTGTTGAATAAAAAAAGGCAGAAGCTTACAGAACTTGCATTTAAAGAATCTCAGGTGAAACTGAAAAAAGAAAAAGAGATAAAAAGTATAGTTGTTGCAGATGAGAACTGGCATCCAGGTATTGTTGGAATAGTTGCAGGAAGACTTGCACATCAGTATAAAGTTCCTGCTGTTGTTCTTTCAGTCAAAAATGGAACTGCTATAGGATCGGTCAGAAGTACTGGGAATATAAATATATACAAAGTTATGGAAGAAAATGCAGATCTTTTTGATAGATTTGGAGGTCATACTCTTGCTGCGGGACTTACGATGCCCTCTAAAAACATTGAGAGATTCAAGGAGATATTGATTGATTATGTTTCGTCATTAAAAGAGGAGGATAAGATCTCATTTATTGAGGTTGATATGGAAGTTCCCCTTTCACACTGGACACCTGAAAATGTTAAAAAACTTAAAATACTTGAACCTTTTGGAGAAGGTAATCCTTATCCGAAGTTTATAGCAAGAAATTTAAGAATTGATGATTTTATAACAGTTGGAGCAGGGAACCAGCATCTCAAGTTCTGGTTTAAAGATAATGATGGAAAAGCTTATCCGGCATTATGGTGGGGTTCTGTAGGATTTTTCAAAAAACTGTCTGTGGGAATGAATGTGGACATAATATATACACCAAAACTTTCTACCTGGAATGGTGATTTAGGGGTGGAATTTATCGTTGAAGATATAAAAATTAATTAAATATGACAGATATCATTTTGGTTCTTATTAAGAACAGTTACTATTAAAATAACAAAATATAACTTAAGGAGGTTACCTAAGATGTCAGAAGTAATTTTAGTAGGACAGGAAGTTCCTGATTTTGAGATGGAGACTTATGAGCCTGAAACTGGAAAGTTCGGGACTTTTTCATTAAAGAAAGCAAAGGATGAAGGAAAGTGGACAATTCTTTTCTTCTATCCAGCAGACTTTACATTCGTTTGTCCAACAGAACTTGCAGATCTTGCAGAGGTATATCCAAAACTTAAAGAGCTTGGAGCTGAGGTAGTCTCAGTCTCAACAGATACTAAATTTGTTCACCTTGCGTGGCACAGAGATGAAAAATTACTTGAAAATGTAAAGTACCCAATGGGTGCTGATCCAACAGGAAAGATCTCAAGAATGTTCGGTGTTTATGATGAAGCTACAGGTCTTGCTTTAAGAGGAACATTCATAATTTCTCCAGAAGGAAAGCTTGTTGGCTCAGAGGTTAATTTCTACAATGTTGGTAGAAATGCTGATGAACTTCTCAGAAAAATGGAAGCTAACGCTTACCTCATAGGTCACCCAGATGAGGCTTGTCCTGCAAAATGGGAGCCTGGAAAGAAAACACTCAAACCTTCTGAAGAACTTGTTGGACACGTTTACGAAGCTCTAAATGAGTAATTCTATAAAGGGGGATCTTTCCCCCTTTCTTAAATCTTTCAGTAAATCAATAGTATCTTAAGTATTTTAAGCAATCTCAAAAAAATTAAAACCTCTTGTAGCAAGTTATATCAAGGACTTTCTTTAGTTAACATCAAAAAAATCAAACAGTAATTGAGATTTGAAAATCTGTCAGAAATAAAGGGTAAAATTTTGAGGATGAAATCTGTAAGTTATTGAAAAATAATAAGCTCGTAATTGAGACAGTATTGAGACACGCCTGTTGACAGTTTTTAGATTTTTCAGTATTTTAATAGGGAGTCTGTCAGAAATCGGGGTTTCTTGGAAACAGAATAGGCTTATATCAATAATTATAGAGGAGCTGTTGAAGTTTTCCCGAGATATAAGGGAATTGCGACTTTCTGTTTTTTGCTTTTCATATATTTCTTTTATTCCTGTTGAAGTTTTCCCGAGATATAAGGGAATTGCGACATAGGATCAATCTCAACTACATCTTTTTTAAACACCGTTGAAATTTTCCCGAGATATAAGGGAATTGCGACGGATTATTGACACATCATAAGGGTATCCGTGCCTTGCAAGTTCTGTTGAAGTTTTCCCGAGGAATAAGGGAATTGCGACGAACTAAATCTCCGTTTTGCTCAAAATAGTGTGCCATTGCGTTGAAACTTTCCCGAGAAGTAAGGGAATTGCGACTCCTCAAAGTAGCCTATTAATTCTCTTAAAAATTTGCTAGTTGAAACTTTCCCGAGAAATAAGGGAGTTGTTTTCTGAAAGCTTTTTCTCGCTTAAAAGTGGTATAATAATTCTTCAATTTTTAGTAAGGAGCTGATGCTTTTTGTTACAGTTCAAACTCGTAAGATTTCATCCCGTCAGACTTGAGGTCACCATAACCTCATCACAATTAATCAATATGTTTCCTATAGAAATTCAGGAACATCCCACAATGGGAGATATAGAAAGAGTCTGGATATCCGGAGATAAAGTATTTTCAGTTAAAACTCTTGAGCAGTTTTCCGTAAATCTGTCTGCAGGAAGAAAACATATAAAAGTTTCTGATGATAAGATGTTAAGCATTTTACATGACCTTGAAAAATTTGAAATAGCTTTATATTATGAAGGGAAAGTTGATAAATATGTAGTGGAAAGGATAAAATTATAGTATCATTAATACTTTAAATAAAAACTTTAAAAGGAGGCTGATCTTAATGGCAGTAGTTGTAGTTCAGGAAGGAGAAAGCTTTGAAAAGGCATTAAAGAGATTTAAAAAGATCTGTGAAAAGGAAGGAATTATCACAGAAATGAAGAGAAGAGAGTTTTATGAGAAACCTTCTGTTAAGAGAAAAAGAAAGCAGAGAGCTGCAAGAAAGAGACTTATTAAGGCACTTAAGAAAAAAGGTCTTTTATAAGGGATAAAAAATGGCTGAGCTTCTTAAAAAGCTTCAGGATGAGATGAAAGCCGCTATGAAAAGCGGTGATAAAGAGAAGTTATCAACTATTAGAATGCTTATCTCTGAGATAAAAAAAGTACAGATAGACCAGAAAAAAGAACTTTCAGATGATGAGATAATAGCTGTTATCCAGAGATATGCAAAACAGAGAAAAGAGTCTATAAAACAGTATAGAGAAGCTGGACGGGAAGACCTTGCTCAGAAAGAGGAAAAAGAGCTTCAGATCGTCCAGCAGTTTTTACCTCAACCTTTAACAGAAGAAGAGATTGAAAAGATAGTAGAAGAAACAATAAAGGAACTTAATGCTTCCTCAATGAAGGATATGGGAAAGGTTATGAAAGCTGTTATGGAAAAGGTGAAGGGAAGGGCTGAGGGAGCTGTTGTAAGTTCCATAGTCAAGAGTAAACTTTCCTGAAAATGCTGGATATAATCCTTCTTCTTTTTTTTATTTACCTTGTTATAGCCGGTCTTTTTAATGGTTTTACCCAGATATTTATAAAAGGCCTTGGCTTTTTAACAGCAGGATATTTAGGTTTTTCATTCACAAAAGATCTATCAGCCTATCTGAGCAGATATTTTAATGCAGAAAAGGTAATACTTGATTTTGTGGCTTTTGCTTTGATTTTTATTCTTGTTTTCAGCGTATTTCTTCTTATAAACAGTATCGTTAAAAAAGAGCTTAAAAGCAGAAAAAAGCTGTCTATAATGGATAAGCTAACAGGGGCTATTGCAGGTATTCTGATTTTTGTGATCTGTGTTTATATGATTAAGGAGTTTTCAAAAAAGAACGAAACATTGAGAGAGCTTAGCTCAAAATCCAGAATAGTAAAACTTTTTTCATGGGAAAGATAAAAAATCCAAAGATTTTTTATAAGAATCTCTTTCTTTTTGGAATATTTTTTGTTGCGATATTCCTTATGATAAGAGGTTATCTTTTACTTTATACAGATGATCTTGATGTGGCTCAGAAAGTTATAAAAATAGGTAAAGCTGAGATAGAAACGGTAACAGGTAAAAAATTTGAGACACAGATAAAAGGTCTGAAAAAGAACGATGATGAGATATACATCATCTCTGATGAAGGACAGATCCCCCTTAAGGATATTCTGTATATAGACGGGAAGAATATAAACCAGAAAATAATAAAAAATCTGTCTGACAGGGCCATAAAAGGTATATTTTATGTTGTTTCCGGTGGATTTATTTTCCTGTTTTTAATACTTATCAGAAACTATATCTAAAAGTTCATAACTATTGATTTTTCACCCGCATTTACAAAGTTTAAGAATGTTGCAGCACCTGCCGGTTTTTCAAGACCATCAATAAGATCCTCAACCTTATATCCAAAAAGCTGCATGGCTGTCTGACAGGGATACATTTTTACTCCAAGATCCTGAGCCTGTTTTATAAGCTCTTCAACTGAAGGAACTTTGTTTTCGGCCATCATCTTTTTCATCATATTTGTGGCAAAATCCACCATTCCGGGCATTATTGTGAGTATCTGCGGGACAGGCATCGGCATAGGCATTGCAGGATTACCTACAGGGGAAACTTTAAGATTTTTATATTTTTCTTTGTGAACAACATTTATCCCGTAAAAACTGAAAAACATACCTACTTCCATTCCCATTGCTGCAGCTGTTGTTCCGAGGATGAAAGCAGGCATAACCTTATCTAATGTTCCACTTAGTACTATAATTCCTACTCTTGTAGCCATTTTTATCTCCAATATGAAAAAGATCTTTATTATATTTTATGATAAAGCACGCATAATGTCATTGAAAATGACAAATATCATCAGTGTTCCAAGTAATGCAAAACCGATATAAGCGAGATACTCCTTAGCTTTTTCGGGAAGAGGTCTTCTTATGATCATCTCAATAAGCAGAATGGCTATAAGACCGCCATCAAGAACAGGTATAGGAAGAAGATTAAGATATCCAAGCTGTAGAGAAATAAAAGCTATAGAGAATAAAAATGCTGCAAGACCTGTCTCAAGAGCCTGACCGGAGAACTGGGCTATAGCAATAGGTCCTCCAAGTGTCTTTAAGGAAACCTCACCTGTTATGAGACCTTTTATTACGTTGTATATAGCAACTGTTAACTCTTTTGATTTTTCTATAGCTTTCTCAAAAGATTCTGTAAATCCGTACTTAACAATAGTGGTATCCATTTTAGGTGATATCCCTAATACATACTTGTTAAGTTCTTTATTGAATTCAGGTGTTACCTTTACAGGAAAAACCTTACCATCTCTTCTAACGAGGAGTGTTATCTCCTTTTTTTCCTTTATCGTTGATAGAGTATCAACAAGTTCAAACCAGCTTCTTACAGGTTTTCCGTTAAATGCTATGATCTCATCCCCTTTCTGGAGACCTGCTTTTTCTGCAGGTGATCCTTTCATCACCTGACCTATCTTTGCAGGTATGACAGGGGATATACCGAGAGGTTCTTTTGTGATATCGTGTGGAACCTGAATATTCAGGACTATCTTTTCACCATTCCTGTCTATCTCTATTACAGCACTTTTTGCAGCTTTCATACCTATGGCTATTGTAAACTCTTTCCAGTTTTTAATGGGCTTTCCATCAACAGCAACAATTCTGTCATAAGGTTTTATACCTACTTTTTCTGCTACGGACCCTGGATGGACGTAACCGACAACAACAGGTTCTTTAAGATACTTAGGCTCATGTATTCCTATCATATATGCTGAGGCAAAGAGGATAACCGCAAGAACAATATTAAAAAGAGGTCCTGCAAATGCTATAAGTATCTTCTGCCATCTTGGTTTTGCGTAGAAGGAGCGAGGATCCTCAAAGGCTGCCTTATCAACCTCTCCCTGAACAGGCTCTGTCATACTGTCTTCACCGTACATCTTTACATATCCACCTAAAGGGATGACAGCTATCTGGTAAAGAGTTTCTTTACCTTTCCATTTTATTAAAGGTGGTCCAAATCCTATTGAGAAGACCTCAACTTTAACGCCAAAAAGCCTGGCAAAAAGGAAATGTCCAAACTCATGTATGGTTATAAGAATACCTATCATTATCAGAAATGCTATAACACTTATCAAAATATTCCTCCTTAATTAACGTTCTGTAATTTTAATATATTCCAGAATATTTTTTCTGTTTCTTTTATGATAAAGATAATATCTTCAAATGTTTCCGGTTTGCTGAAATCAGCCTGATCAAGAACCTGTTGGATATAAACAGGTATCATATCAAATGTTATCTTACCTTCAAGGAACAGATTTACCGCTATTTCGTCTGCTGTTGTCAGGACTGTGGGACAGGCTCCACCTTTCTCACCACACTCCTTAGCTATATTTAGCAGAGGAAATCTATCGTAGTCAGGTTCTAAAAATGTTAAGTTTTTTACCTGTGCAAGGTTTAATCTCCTTACATCTATCTCCCATCTTTCAGGGTAAGATATTGCGTAACAGATAGGTATTCTCATATCAGGTGGTGAGAGATGTGATATAACGGAACCATCAATGAACTGGACAAGACCGTGGACGATGCTTTCTGGATGTATAACAACATCTATCTTGCTGTAAGGGATGTTAAAAAGATAATGGGCTTCTATTATCTCAAAACCTTTATTCATCAGTGTAGCACTGTCTATAGAAACCTTTTTACCCATCTTCCATCTGGGATGGTTTAAAGCCTGATCTGGAGTTATGTACCTGAACTCTTCCTTAGGAAGATTTAAAAAAGGTCCTCCTGAAGCTGTGAGTATGATCTTCTCAACCTCTTCTTTTCTTCCTGAAAGAAGACACTGGAATATAGCTGAATGCTCACTGTCTATAGGGAATATGTCTGAGTATTTATCACCGTAAATCTCACCAAGACAGATAATAGCCTCTTTATTCGCTGTGGCGAGCTTTTTGTTGTTTTCTAAGAGCAGATATGTTGGCAGTATTCCGTTTATTCCCGAAATACCGTTTATAAAAAGATCAATATCAAGCTGGGCAAGCTTATAAAGTCCATCCTCACCTATCAGAGTTTTAACACCTTTTATCTTTTCCCCTTCAGCTATATAAACATACTCGGGTTTAAACTCATCTATCTGATCTAAAAGCTTTTCTGAGACTCTGGAAGCTGCCAGTAAAGATACCTCAAGCCTATCCCTGTACTTTCTGACTATGTCAAGTGTCTGTGTTCCAATGGATCCTGTAGATCCAAGGACTGCTAATCTTTTCAAAACATCCCCTCTAACTTATTGAAGCAAATATACTGCCTAAAAGCTGATTTTCATCTTTAAGACCTATCTGCTCAACTTTATCATTTATCACTATCTTTGGTACTGTTGCAACATTGTATTTTACAGCAAGATCACTGAATATGTAACAGTCTATAGCTGTCGCTGTTATATACTCATTTACCATCGCAAAGCTGTATGATTTTAAAACAGCTGGTGGACACCATCCACAGGTGTTAGTTATAAAAACTTTTATTTCAACAGGTCTGTCTATCTGTTCTATCAGTTCAACAGTTCTTTCTGAAAGATCATACTCATTTCTTGAGACCATAACTATAGTATCTATAAATGTTTTAAACTCTCCTCCATCAGGCTTACCCATGAATCTTATTCCGAAATCCTTTTCAGTAGTTTGAATGGAGATACAGGGCGCATCTATACAGCTCAGGCTTTCATTAATCTCAATTGAGATCTTTTCAGAGAAGGTTGATATACTTTCTAAAACCTTTTCTATATCTCTGTCTATATCCTTACCGCTTTTTCTGAGGATTAACTTAACAGGATCTATAAGCTCATTAAAGCGTTTTTTCAAAAATGTATCTGCCCCTTCAGGAAACATATCAAAACCTCATAATTTATAAACAAAAGAATTTTAACAGATTTGGTGATTTTATACACGGAAAGGGAGAAAGAATCTCCCTTTTACTGTTGATCTGCGTAGTTAGGACCTAATTTTGGTGGATTATTGTCCCATGCCTTTGCTCTGGCCTTGTCGTATTCAGGGAATATTTTCTGAGTGTCAGGCCAGAAGGAATGTTCATCAAACTTCTCTTCCCTTCTTCTTGATACAAAATCATCAGCTATCTTTGAAAGCTTTTCCTTATCAAGTACCCATCCCCTTCTTGTATAGGATGATAGATCGTAAATATCTGTATGTATTATGCAGGCTGTTGGGCATGCAAGTGTACACAGACCGCAGAACATACACTTTCCAAGGTCCATATCAAACTGTGATACAACCTTAAGTCCGTGATGTGGATGATCCTCAGGGACATCCAGCTTTTCAGTTTTTATTGTGAATATCTCCGGAACAGGACATGCTGCCTGACAGAACTTACATCCGATACATCTTGTTTCGCCCATCTCAGGGGGTTTTATCTTTAGCTTTTTAACCCATGCATCAAAATCCGGAAGCTCTGTTCCATCAACATTTCTGAGGCCGTGAACACCTCTAAACCTTGGTGCAGGAACAACAACCTCATATGGAAAATCAACAGTTATAACCTTTCTGAAGAGATGTTTTATTGTTGTAGCAAGCCCTTTAGCAAAATCAAGGAAAAATATCTTCTCAACTATTGATTGTGGTTGAACGTTTACGTTCATTCCTACCTTTTTAATACCCATTATAGGCCTCCTTAATTATCTGTCTGTCTCACCAACAACAGGGTCTATTGTGGATAAAAGTGTTATGGCATCTGCGATAGGTCTTCCTATTATAGCTTTTGTAAATATCTGGAGATTGTAAAAAGCACCTGATCTGAGTCTGAATCTGTGAGGTTTTATACCATCCTTAGGCATATATATGTATACTCCAAGTTCACCTCTTGGGTTGTCCGTTCCTGCGTAAACCTCACCTTTTTTCAGCTTTGTTCCTCTACCGTCTATAGTTATCTTCATCTTTTTGTCTTCAGGTTCGTAGAAGAAAGGATCGTTCTTGGACATCTTCCTGAGTTTTTCAATACACTGATTTATTATTCTTACAGACTGTCTTATCTCCTCAATCCTTACAAGGTACCTGTCGTAAGAGTCTCCCTTCTCACCTACAGGAACATCAAAATCAACCTCGCCGTAGGCATCATACTTGTCTATCTTTCTCAGGTCGTAAGGTACACCTGAAGCTCTCGCCACAGCACCTGTTAGACCGTAATCGTAAACATCCTCTTCTGTGATTATACATACATCAACATTTCTCTTAAGCCATATTCTATTTCTTGTTAAAAGTCTCTCGTAATCTGCAAGTCTTGTTGGGAAATCTTTTAAGAAATGTTCTATAGCATCAAGGGCTCCGTATGGAAGATCTGCGTAAACACCTCCAACCCTGAAGTAGTTTATAGTAAATCTTGCACCGGATATACCCTCAAATATATCCATTATTTTTTCTCTTTCTCTGAATGTGTAAAGGAACATTGTTAAAGCACCAAGGTCAAGGGCGTATGTTCCAAGCCAGAGTAAGTGAGAGTTTATTCTTGAAAGCTCGGCCATCATAGTTCTGATATACTTTGCCTTCTCAGGTATCTTCTCGTGTATCCCGAGAAGTTTTTCAGCTGCAACACATACAGAGTGATTCTCATTTATAGATGCTATATAATCCATCCTGTCTGTGTATGGTATTATCTGCTGAACGTTAAGGTTTTCTGCAAGCTTTTCTATACCTCTGTGAAGCTGTCCTATGATGATATCACACTTTTTAACATACTCACCTTCCATATCAAATAGGAACCATATAGTTCCGTGTGTTCCTGGATGGAGAGGACCCCAGTTAAGAACAACCTGTGAGCTTTTCTCAGGCATTCTTATCTTCTGAGTTCTTTCTAAATCTTCAAGTGTTGGAAGAGCTGTATGCATTCTTGAGTAGTTCATCATACCTTCAAGCTGATCCATTCTCTCTGTTTCGTTGAGAGATGGAAGCTCTACCTCTTCAATTCCTCTAACCGGAAAGTCTTTTCTGAGTGGATGGTAAGGATAACCTTCCCATAAAAACATCCTTACAAGATGATCATGTCCTTCAAACTTTATTCCAAACATATCCCATGCTTCTCTCTCAGCCCATTTAGCACCGGACCAGAGTGTTGTGAGTGTTGGGAGTGTTTCGTCTGTAGCCCATGTTTTGACAATAATTCTTTCTTTGTATTCAGGAGAAAAGAGAATAACCACACCCTGAAATCTTGGATCTGCTTTCTTGCCGTGATCAATAATTGTCCAGTCAATGAACATCTTGAAAAGATAATCAGGATCTTCCTTCAGAAATTTTAAAAACTGTATGAGATTTTCTTTTGGAACTTCAAGAACCGTTGCCTGCTCATTTTCTAATACTTTGACAAAATCAAATTTTTCTTCTAATCTCTTGGCTTTATCAAGTGTTATCCAGGACATAATCCACTCCGTATGCAGATTTTTCAAACAGTGTTATAAATTTTAAAACTTAAATCAAATTTTATCAACATTTTTAGTATAATTTTTAAGTTTTAAATTACACTTATGAGGTCCTAAATTGAAAGAAAAGGATATAGTTACAGAGGAGAATATGCCTGAGGAAAGTTTTAAGGTTATGGTGGCCTATATGCTCTCAACAGGACTTTATGCAGGAAAGATCCCTGTTGCCCCGGGAACTATAGGAACTGTTGTGGGACTTATCCCTATACTGATCTACTGGACGAAAGGTGGATCATATATGCTTATAAATCAGATATTTATCACACTCGCTGTGTTTTTTGTGGGAATATGGGCTTCTACAGTCGTTGTTGAGACATTCAAAGAGAAAGATCCGGATTATGTTGTTATAGATGAGATTGCAGGATATATGGTGGCTATGATCGGTATAGAACCTACATGGCAGAATCTTCTGATAGCTTTTATTCTTTTTAGATTTTTTGATATTTTGAAACCACCTCCTATCAGATTTTTTGAGAGACTTCCTTCAGGGCTTGGTGTTATGGCTGATGATATTATAGCTGGACTTTATGTCCTTGGGATAATGCATCTGCTCACAAGGTTTGTTCTCTAAAACTGTAAATACATACCTGTTAAGAGTATGTATATAAATACATAAAGAAATGATGATACTGAGAGGGCTTTTATAAAAGATAAAAAGATTCCCTCTTTAAAAACCCATTTAAAGTAAATGGAAAGGCTGAAGGTCTGGAGAAAAAGAGCTGTCAATATTTTTAATGTTATATCATAACCACCTTCAACTGTATAAAAAGATATATTTTTTATACTGAAGAGGGTAAATATCAGATCAACAACAGCATAAACTATACCCCATATAAAAAAAGCCGGGAGGAATGATACCTTTTTTACCATCAGGATCAATAATATATTATGGAGAGTATATTTTAAAGATGCATCAGTACAGATTTTTTCGTAAAATATTCAGACTTTATCTGAGGAGGTTTTGATTGGAAAGATTCAGAATGCCTGCAGAATGGGAAAAACACAAAGGAACGATAACAACGTACCCACAGGCTTACGAGACATTTTTTGACAGACTTGATCAGGCTAGGGATCAGTTTGTCCAGATGGTAAAGTACATATCTGAAGGTGAGACTGTTTATATAAATGTTAACGGTGAAGAGGAGAAAAAGGATCTTTTAAAAAGGCTTGAAAGGTTTAATGTTAATGGGGATGTAAGGATACTCATAAATAAAACGGATGATGCCTGGTGCAGAGATTACTGTCCTATTTTCGTTAAGGATAGTGAAGGGAACACAGTCGCTTTAAAGTTCAGATTTAACAGCTGGGGTGGTAAGTACCCATACGAGAACGACGAGAAAACAGGAAATAAGATACCTGAGATTCTCGGTTATAAAAAGATAAATATTGATATGGTTTTAGAGGGTGGATCAGTTGAGGTAAATGGAAATGGTGTTCTTCTGACTACAGAAAGCTGTCTTTTGAATCCAAACAGAAATCCCGATCTTTCAAAGGAGGAGATAGAGGAGAAGCTAAGATTTTATCTTGGCGTTAACAGAATATTCTGGCTTGGTGAAGGGATCATTGGTGATGACACAGATGGACATATTGATGATATAACAAGGTTTGTCTCGAAAGATACAGTAGTAACAGCCTTTGAGGATAACAGGAATGATCCGAATTACTACCCTCTCATTGAGAACTATAAAAGACTTAAAAGTCTTAAAGAGTTTAATATTGTGAAAATTCCTATGCCTGATCCTGTTTACTACAAATATCCCGGTGATGATAAACCTTACAGACTCCCTGCAAGTTACGTAAACTTTTATATATCAAATAAGGCTGTTGTTGTTCCTGTTTTTAACTGTGATAAGGATGAGATAGCTTTAGAAACACTGAGAAAACTTTTTCCGGATAGAGAGGTTATCGGGATTTACGCTTACGATATTGTTATTGGTCTTGGGGCTTTTCACTGTCTGACACAGCAGATTCCTGAGTAGGTTCCAGTATCCGCAGGTATCTGTCATCAACCCAGCCTGTATACACCTGATCATCTTTTATATATATAACCTTTTTCCAGTGATTGAACCTCTGATCTATCACAAGAACACTATCGCCTTTGTTTATTACGGTTAAAACCTCCGAATCGAGTCTCGGGTTTTCCCTTAGATTTAACCATACTGTAGAGACAGCTTTTAAAGGTTTTATACTCTCTTCAGGTTTTGCTGTATCCTGCAGTGAGATCTGATCCGTCTGATCTTCCATTACAGGTTTTTCTTTTTTTTCAGATAAGTCCGTTATGTGCATATCGGCAGTATGTGATACTTCCTCTTCAACTGTCTGTGTTATCTCTTTTTTTTCAGATTCTGAGATACTGTCTATTTTGATCTTCTCTGTTTTTGCTGAAAGCTGTGGTTCAGTTGTTACTGGACCTGTATCTATCCTGTTAGCAGACTGGGGAATTTTTTCTTCCTGTTTGTGCTGGTACAGAAATTCTTGAATTAGAACTATGTCAAGAGCGATCATAATTATTATTACTAAGGATAAAACAAGGTATTTTATCATCTCTCCCTGGAAACCCTCCTTTTATTTAGAAAAAAATCCTTTAATATTATACTTGCCTTTTCGTAATTTATTAGGGAGTAATCAACCTTAAATGGTAGCTTTCCATCATCAAAAAGTCTGTATTTGCTTACAACAGCTCCACCTTTCTGATCCAGTGCTCCAAAAACAACCTTTTTTATCCTTGACTGCATTATAGCTCCTGCACACATAACACAGGGTTCTACAGTTACATAAAGGGTACAGCCGTCAAGCCTCCAGCTTCCTGTATTTCTGCAGGCTTCCTCAATTGCTACTATCTCTGCGTGGTAAAGGGCGTTGTTTTTTTCTATCCTCTGGTTGTGTCCTTTCCCGATTATTTCCCCATCTTTTACTATTACAGCACCGATGGGAACTTCATCCTTTTCATAGGCTTTCAGTGCTTCTTCGTAAGCGATATCAAGGAATTTTATATCTTCAGACATAAGCTGAAATTTAGGTTATTTTCTGACAAGTTCCAGTATTTGATTTATAACTTCGTCTATACTTTTGTTCGTTGTATCTATGATGATCGCATCTTTTGCAGGTCTTAAAGGACTGTCTTTTCTTGTCTGATCTAAATGGTCTCTCTCTTTTACTTCCTTAAGGATCCGGTTGTAATCTATATCCAACCCTTTGTTTTTTAGCTCTTCCCATCTTCTTCTTGCCCTTACTTCAGGGGATGCTGTCATAAATATCTTCAGGTCTGCATCAGGGAATATTACCGTTCCGGTATCCCTACCTTCTATCACGGCATTTTTTGCTTTTTTCCCCATCTCTCTCTGTTTCTGAACAAGGATCTTTCTCACCTCAGGATGTCTTGCTATCTTTGAGGCTATCTTTCCTATCTCTTCTGTTCTGATTTTTGATGATACGTCCTCTCCATCAAGGAAAACTTTTACACCGTTATCTGATGGCTCAAGTTTTATATTGATTCTTTTCATAATATTTACTACAGCATCAGGGTTATCAGGGTCTATACCTTCCTCCTTGACTTTATAGGCTACAGCCCTGTACATAGCTCCTGTATCTATATAGGTGTAGCCAAGTATTCTTGACAGTTTTTTTGCTACAGTGCTTTTTCCTGATCCTGCAGGTCCATCTATAGCTATTATCAAATTAAATCCCCATCTCGTATAATTTTTTGTTTAAATTCTGGACGGTGTAGCAGAAAGCGGCGTGAGACCAGGTTAAAGGTGTTACGGAGATCGGATCTCCTGTCTCAGGATTGTACTGTTCTGCAAGCAGTCCCGCCTGAGACTTTCTTTTTACAGCCCATCTGAGAAGCTCAACAGCTTCATCTATCTTTTCAACAGCTATATACCAGTCAGCAAGCCACATTGTAGTAACTATCCATGGATTACCTGGATATTTCTCACTTATCCTGTGATACTCGTCATTTTCAAATCTTGCAAGGCCTTTTATACCTTCATCTATCCAGAGTTTCTCCCTGATCGCATTTACAGTGTTTATAACCCTGTAGTCATCAGGTGGTAAAAGTCCTGTGAAAAACACAGCCATAAGGCTTGCATCAACAGTTTTGTCTTTTTTTATCTTTCCAGAGCTGTCCCTGTAAAGCATCCTTATGAATCTGTTCTCACTTTCATCGTAAAGATACTTCAGAATTCCTTCCCTCACCTCTTCAGCCACATCTTTGAACTTTCTTGCCTCATCAAGATTTCCTGTCAGATGTGCCAGTTTTGATGCGGATAGCAAACCGGCAAAAACGGTTGCACAGGTGTATGTTCCGACACCTCTTCTTTCTTCCCATGGATCATAGCTTTCCCTTGGAAGTCCTGTTTCCCTATCTCTGTAATTCATCATAAAGTAGGCTGCAGGTCTGACAAGCTGATTGTAAATCCTGTCTATAAACTCAACATCCTTTGTTTCCTGATAGTGTGAGAACAGTGCCCATATCACAAGTGCTGTCTCATCTTCCTGTATAGGAAGCTGTGGATTTCCTTTTTCATCTATCCAGGGATGCCATGATGAACCAAAAGATCCATCTGGTAGGTATTTCTGAAGGAAGTAACCTTTTTTTGTAAGTGTTCTTACACAGAACTCAAAGAATCTCTTTGTTGCGTGTCCATAACCGGCTCTGTCCAGTGCCATAACTATGAATGAGTTATCTCTCGGCCATGAGTATGCGTAATGATCTTTATTGAACCTCTGAAATATACTTGAGTCTGCAGACGCTATTATACTGCCGTCTTTATCCATATGGGCCTTTATTATCAGTAAACTCCTGTCGTAAAGCTCCTTTATCTCATCATCTATAGATCTTTTTATCTCTTTCCTCTCGTTAAGCCAGGCTTTCCAGTATATCTCTGTCTCTTCAACAAAATGTTCTGTTGTGTCTGCCCTGAGCTTTATAAGTTTTTCTTCTATATCGTCAAAGCTATGTCCCGCAACTATGTAGTAGTAAAACTCCTTTTCCTCATTTCCATCAAGCTCAATGTTGTATGAGACCGCACTGTCTATATCTCCCCTGGCTATAGGGTTCATGGATAGCGATCCGTTTTCTATCTCCAGTATTGAGCTTTCCTCTTTCTTCTTTATTGTGTACTCTGAGATCTCAGGACATATAGATATAAATAGATATGTTGCTTCCCTGTAGTGAACTACTCCCTTCAGATCAGGATGGTAAAGTGCTGTATTACCTACAGTTGTTTCGTTAAGTCTGAAATCATGGTAGAAAAAGATCTTTACATCTTTTTTATGTGAGGAAAGATTTTTTACTTTTAGCTTCCTTATATAAACAGGCATGTATTTGTGGATCATATCGTTTATATTAAGCTGAATCCTGAGGTCGTAATTTACAGCCTTTATATCTGTAATTAATGCATCCTTTTTATAACCGAAACTTTTTTCCCATCCTTTATCAAGAAAGCTGATCTCTCCATTTACACAGACTATAAGATGGTTTTTGTTCCCACTGAGATGGTTGTACTGTCCTACATAGGGAAAATATAGGTCTCTCATTGAAAGGTATTTATCAAAATTCGCAAACATCTGGCTGTTTGCGACAACGGCTTCCCTGTACATATTTATCCTCCACTGACAGGAGGTATAATAGCCACAGTATCTCCTTCTTTAAGCACCTGATCAGATGATGCGTATTCCTCATTAACGGCGATCATCACATTATCAAAATTCTTTTCCAGTTCTGGATATCTCTCTTTAAGTATCTTTATAAACTCACCAACCGTTGTTTTTTCTTTGATATCTATAACTTCCTGGGATTTTTTAATCCTGTCTTTTAAAGATGAAAAATAAAGAACCTTAACCTTCAAACTTTATCTCCCACTCAGTTATAAGATGAGATCCTCTCATAAAGTGGGCTCTGAGCTTAGTTTTTACGACATCATTTAATGAGTAAAAGCCTTCTCCACCTACAAGTGTTGGTGTGTCCTCTCCTCCAACAATAAATGGCATATGTATAAGTCTTATTTCGTCAACAAGACCAAACTTTATTAGATTCCAGTTTAATGTTGATCCACCTTCAACCATAAGTGTTTTTATCCCTTTTCTGTAAAGGGTATCCATCATCTCTATAAGATCAACCTGATCTTTTCCTGAGATAATAACCTCTACTTTTTCTTTTAATGCTTTTACCTTCTCTTCAGGTGCAGACTCGGATGTTACTATTATTGTTGGTGCATGTTTCTCAAGTATATTTGCATCCAGCGGTATATCCGCCTTTGATGTTGGAACGATCCTTGTTGGGTTTTTACCTTCAACATACCTTACTGTCAGAAATGGGTTGTCAGTTCTTATAGTTTCAGCTCCGACCATTATACCGTCAACCTTTGCCCTGAGCTCATGCAGATACCTGTTAGCCTCATCATCCATAAACTGCATGATCTCTTTTGAAGACCTTCCCCTTCTTAAGGTCAGTTTCCCGTCCACAGTTACTTCAGATACTATTATTGTGTAAGGGCGTTGCATATCCTTCTCCTTCTGTTTTGTTTATAAAGGATTTTAACATGATTTCTTCTCAGTCATAATCCCTGTTGTATTTTATGTAAAGGTATATAATCCTCTGTAAAAGGGATAAGATAGTCAGAACTGTAACAAGAACGAAACCAAACTGTAAACCACCAAGTATATGGAAATGTTCAAAGACAGCAAAAAGTATGATAACAAGCATACTCTCAGGTCTTCCGAAAAAACCTATTCCTTCAAGTGGATCGTTAATCTTACCCTTTTCCCTGTTTTCAAAGCCTATCTCTGCGTATGCAACAGGTTTTATGAATGTGTGGAGCATACTTGAAACAACTGCGAGTATTGTGACAACAGGTGTTGAGTAGGCCATTCCAATTGAGAAGAGAACAATCCCATCAACGAACTTATCTGCAAGCCAGTCGAATACAGCCCCAAATTTTGATGATCTTTCCGTTTCCCTTGCCACAACCCCGTCCATAAGATCAAAAAAACCGCTCATAAAAAGGAGAATAGCTCCAGTTAACGGCTTATGGTTATAAAAGGCCATAGCGGCAAATATACCCACTATGACCGATATAACTGTTATAACATTTGGCGTTATATGTGTTTTTGCAAACAAAATCCCTATCGGCTCATAAATCTTTTTCAGGGATTTTCTTTTTGATGTTAAGTTCATCTATACCCCTTTAAAGTCCTTTTCCTTCCAGCCAAGGCATCATCTTTCTAAGTTCTTTACCAACCTTCTCTACGGGGTGCTCCTCATCCCTTTTTACAAGGGCATCAAAATGAGGTCTTCTTGCTATATTCTCAAGCACCCATTCTTTTGCAAACTCTCCCCTCTGGATCTCGTCCAGTATCTTTTTATGTATTGGTTTTACAGCCTCGTAAATTCTGTCCCCCCTTGTTACATCTCCGTATCTTGCTGTATCAGATATAGAGTATCTCATTCCTGATATACCGTACTGGTATATTAAATCAACTATTAATTTAAGTTCGTGTAAGCATTCAAAATATGCAACCTCTGGCTGATATCCAGCCTCAACAAGTGTTTCAAATCCGGCCTTTATAAGAGCTGTTGCTCCACCACAGAGAACAGCCTGTTCTCCAAAAAGGTCGGTCTCTGTCTCTTCCTTGAATGTTGTCTCTATAAGACCTGCCCTTGTACATCCTACACCTTTAGCGTAAGCTAAAGCTATATCTTTAGCCTGACCTGTAAAGTCCTGATGAACAGCAACAAGTCCTGGGACCCCTTTTCCTTCCTCGTACTGCCATCTTACTAAATGACCTGGCCCTTTTGGTGCAACGAGGAAAACATCAACATACTCAGGTGGAACTATCTGGTTGAAATGTATGTTAAAACCGTGTGCAAATGCAAGTGCGTTCCCTTCATCTAAATTTGGAAGTATCGCTGTCTCGTACACTTCAGGCTGAATTGTGTCCGGGATTAACATCATAATGATATCAGCTTTCTTTGCCGCTTCATCCGGTATAAGAACCTCAAAACCTTCAGCTTTAGCTTTTTCAGCGGATCTACTACCAGAATAAAGACCTATAATCACATTCACACCGCTGTCTCTCAGATTTAGAGCATGAGCATGACCCTGACTTCCATATCCTATAATGGCTACCGTTTTTCCTTTCAGTACCTCCAATGAGGCATCTTCATCATAATAGACCTTTGCCATCTAATTCCTCCTTCACAAAATTTTCTCAATCTTATAATATTACACTAATAGATTTTTATAATCAAAATGCCTTTAACTTTGTAGTTGTTTAAAAGGTATTCAAGGAGTTTTGCCGCTTCAAAACTCTGGATGTAAGCGGTATCTATATTTATTACAGCGTTTGAAACTGTTATAAAATCACCATCAGCTTTTTCAATCAGATTTTTGTAATCTACAAGAATATCCCCTTTTGAAGAGACGATCTTTAACCTGTCTCCCTTTAGATTTCCTTTTCCTATCAGTTTAATGTATATATACTTTGTTTTCTGGTCTTTTTTCTTCTCAAGAATTCCTGTTGATATGGAAAGTTTTTCTAAATCGTCATGCAGGTCCTCTGCGGAGAATGAAACGGAGCAGTGAATATCAACAAGTTTACCTTTTTTATAAACATTGAGACAGACGTTGTATGATGTTGCTATCCATGATACAACAGGCTGTATAAGGTATGTGTAATCTTTTTCTGTCGGATATTTAACAACATTTTTAAAATGTTCCTCAAAAAATGAGAATATTACAGGTGAGTAACCTCTCGGCAGATTTTTAACTTCAGGTCTTTTTATAGCTACGGTCTCAGCATTTGCTCCGGTGACCGCTAACAGCAGTATGAGTATAAAAAATTTTTTCATTCTACCATTCTTTCTTCAAGCTTCCTTTTAGCAGATTCCCTTGTTATAGCTAAAAGACCTGTTCTGGCTATATCCTTTATGCCAAAAGGTCTTAAAAGGTCTATAAAAGCTTCTATCTTTTCCCTGTCTCCCGTAATCTCAACTGTGTATGTATCTGTATAAACATCAACAACCTTTGCCCTGAAGATAGAGACAAGTCTCATTATCTCATCCCTTGCCCTGTCCTCTCCTGCGTGAACCTTTATAAGTGCGAGCTCCCTTTCTATATGGGGAACATTTGTTATATCCCTTACCCTTACAGTCTCTATAAGTTTTCTCAACTGTTTTATTATCTGCTCTATAATTCTCTCATCACCTTCAACAACTATTGTTATTCTTGCTATATTGGGTTCGTTTGTTTTCCCGACTGTCAGACTTTCTATATTGTAACCTCTTCCTGCAAAAAGGCTTGTTATCCTTGTTAAGACACCGAAGTTATGTAAAACCCTGACTATAATAACATGCTTTCTTATCTCTGTTTTTGTTTCAGGTCTTATCTTTACAGTTGTTAGATTTTCTGACATCTCTGCTACCTCAAATATTTTTTAACCAACAAGGTACATAGTTTCAGCCTCTCCTTTCTGTTTAGGGCTTACTATCATCTCCCTGTAACTTTTACCTGCAGGTACCATAGGGAGAACATTCTCTTCCCTATCAACGACAAAATCCATTATCACAGGTCTATCATTTATCTTCATGGCTTTTTCAAGAACAGGTCTTACCTCTTCAGGTTTTGTTGCCCTTAGTCCTACAGCTCCCATTGATTCGGCAAGTTTAACAAAATCTGGATGAACAGCAAGACAGACGGATGAGTATCTGCTGTCGTAAAAGAGCTGCTGCCACTGTCTCACCATCCCTAAGAACTCGTTGTTTATTATGGCTATCTTTACAGGTATTCTGTACTGGACAGCTGTTATAACATCCTGCATATTCATAACAAATGATCCGTCCCCTTCAATAGCAAAAACAGTTTTGTCAGGGTTTCCTATCTTTGCCCCAACAGCTGCGGGGAAGCCGTATCCCATAGTTCCAAGGCCACCTGAGTTCAGGAACTGTCTCGGGTATCTGTACTTGTAGAACATCGCAGCCCACATCTGGTGCTGGCCAACACCTGCTGTAATGAGAGCTTCACCATCTGTTATCTTATAGATCTCCTCTATAACATACTGTGGTTTTATGATCTTACTTGTTCTGTCGTATGTTAATGGGTGTTTTTCTTTCCATTTCTCTATCTGTTTTAGCCAGCTTTCCCTGGCCTTAACCCATTCTATTGGTTTTTTCTTCAGTTCTTTTAATAGCTTGCCTAAAACCACCTTAACATCACCAACAATTGGAACATCAACAGTTATATTTTTACTTATTGATGCTGGATCTATATCTATATGTATTATCTTTGCTTCAGGTGCAAACTCCTGTATCTTTCCTGTTACCCTGTCGTCAAATCTCGCTCCAACAGCTATAAGAAGATCACTGTGGTAAACGGCCATATTTGCGTAGTATGTTCCATGCATTCCAAGCATATGAAGTGCTAATGGATGTGTCTCATCAAAAGCACCTTTAGCCATATTTGTTGTTGTTACTGGGATTCTTGTTAATTCTGCAAGCTCCCTCAGTTCTTCAGACGCTCCAGATATAACAGTTCCACCGCCTACATAAAGAACAGGTCTCTTTGCTTTTCTTATAAGCTCCGCTGCCTTCTTTATCTGGAATGGATTTCCCTCGTAGTGTGGCTTGTATCCTGGAAGTGCATCAAGAACATCCTTCTCAGTAGGCATCTTGTAGTCGTATTCCTGCTGTGTTATATCCTTTGGGATATCAACAAGAACAGGTCCTGGTCTTCCCGTCCTTGCAAGATAAAAAGCTTCCCTCAGTATAAGTGCAAGATCTTTTATATCTGTAACAAGGAAGTTATGTTTTGTTATAGGTCTTGTTATACCAACAACATCAGCTTCCTGAAATGCATCAGTCCCTATATAACTTGTTGGAACCTGTCCGGTTATGGCTACAAGAGGAACAGAGTCCATATATGCTGTTGCTATTCCTGTAACAAGGTTCGTAGCTCCAGGTCCTGATGTTGCGAGAACAACACCAACCTTCCCTGTAGCTCTCGCATAACCATCAGCCATGTGGGCTGCAGCCTGCTCATGTCTTGCGAGAATATTTCTTAAAGGGGCGTCAAATAAAGCATCGTAAACTTCCATTATGGCTCCACCTGGAAGCCCAAAAACAGTATCAACTCCTTCCTCAAGGAGAACATCTATTACAATATCAGCACCTCTTTTCTTCGGCATAGTATTAACCTCAGCAAGAAATATAAATGATTTAAAATATTATACGCTTAAATTGTTGATTTGTATAATTATTGTCATACTTGGAGATATATCTGGACTAATTTTTCCACTGTGATGCGAATATCTCCATATCCTTTAAAGCCCTTTCAGCCTTCAGAAGCTTTCTTCTCCTTTTATCTCTCACTTTTTTATCAAGATCTGGGAGAAGTGAGAAGTTTGGGTTCATAGGCTGGAGTTCTTCCTTGGGCTCTGTGATGTATCTTACAAGACCGCCGAGCATTGTTGTTTCAGGTGGGACTGTAGGTTCTTTACCTTTTAACATCCTTACAACATTTATGCCTGCAAGAATTCCTGTAGCAGCTGATGCTGCGTAACCTTCAACACCTGTTATCTGTCCTGCAAAAAGTATTCTTGGATCTTTTTTAAGCTGTAGTGTTGGTTTTAAAACCCTGTGTGACTGTATGAATGTGTTTCTGTGTATAGATCCAAGTCTTACAAATGTTGCGTCTTTTAGTGCAGGTATAAGTCTGAATATCCTTTTTTGCTCAGGATATTTAAGCTTTGTCTGAAAACCTACAAGGGAGAGTAATGTTCCTTCCCTGTTCTCCTTTCTTAGCTGGATCACAGCAAAAGGCTGTTTTCCTGTTTTAGGATCTATTAGTCCTACAGGTTTCATAGGTCCAAAAAGGAGAGTCTGTTTTCCTCTCCTTGCCATCTCCTCAATAGGAAGGCATCCTTCAAAAAATACAGCTTTCTCAAAATCCTTTAACGGAACCTGCTTTCCATTTATTAGCTCGTTATAGAATATCTCGTACTCTTCCTCATTTAAAACACAGTTAAAGTAATCCCCTTTACCTTTACCATATCTGTCTCCCCAGAAACCTTTTGAGAAATCAACTGTATCTGCATCAACTGTAGGTGCTATAGCATCGTAAAAGTATAGATACTCTGATCCTGTTAATCTCTGTATAACCTTTGAGAAAGCCTCCGATGTTAGAGGTCCTGTTGCAATTATTATAAAATTGTATCCTTCCGGAAGCTGTGTAACCTCTTTCCTTATAACCTTTATATTTGGATGGTTTTCAAGGATCTCTGTTATTCTTCTTGAAAATTTTACCCTGTCAACGGCGAGAGCACCACCTGCAGGAACACTGAACTCCTCAGCAACACTGACTATAAGCGAGCCGAGGAGTCTCATCTCCTCCTTCAACAGTCCTGAGCCTGTTGTTATATCCTTACCGCCAAGAGAGTTTGAGCATACAAGCTCCGCAAAACCTTCTGTCCTGTGTGCAGGTGTGGTTTTTACAGGTCTCATCTCGTAAAGGTCAACCTTAAAACCTGATGTTGCTATCTTAAAAGCCGCCTCGCTTCCTGCAAGCCCAGCACCTATAACAGCTACTTTTCCCATTTCAGATCTAACCTTTGTCCTTTTCAAGTTTAAATAGATATTTAAGTACAAAAGGTGGAACAAGTGTAGTAAGTATAACTATAAATACAAGAACTGAATATATCTCATTTGTGAAAATTTTCACAGATCTTCCAAGCTCGGCAAATATAAGTCCAACCTCACCCCGTGGTATCATGGATGTTCCAATAATAATCCTTTTAAGGTTATCCATCCTTCTTATAAGGAATGCTCCTCCTAACTTACCTACAACTGCAACAACCATTAATACCAGTGTTAAGAGCCAGAAATCAGCTGAAGTAAAATCTATTACCCTTAGATTCATTGATAGACCGACTGTTACAAAGAATATAGGTGTGAAAAGATATATCAGTGGTCTCATCTGTGATTCAAGCTTGTCAACAAAGTTAGGATCAGCCTTTAAGGCTATACCAAAAGGAAGGAAGAATCTTCTTGATAGGGCTATACCTGCTGCAAAAGCGCCTATTATCTCAGGAGCGCCAAATAGATGTGCAACATAGGCAAAGAAGAGTATCAGGGATACAACTATCGTAGGTATAAATCCTGGAAGTCTTCTGTATCTGCTGTCATACATATGTATAAACTTGGACATAATAGCTGCAAGAATTGGTGCTGCAGTGAAGAAGAAAGCAACAAGAAGTATTATCTTTATAGTATTCTCCATATTAACCTCACCTGTGAGGGCGAAATCAGCCAGTATAACAAGAAGGATCACACCTATCACATCATCAAGAACGGCTGCACCTACTACAACCTGAGCTGCTGAGCTCCTTTCCTTTCCTAAATCCTTCAAAACACGTATTGTTATACCTATACTTGTTGCTGTTAATGTCCCACCTATAAAAAGGGAGACTATTAAAGGAAGATTGAACATGTAGTAACTTACAGCAAATCCACCAACAAAAGGAACTATCGCACCAAAAAGGGCTACTATAACGGATTTGACACCTTCTTTCTGCAGCTTTTTAATATCCGTCTCAAGACCTACCTCAAAAAGAAGGAGAATTATACCTATCTCCGCAATAATTCTTATAATATCATTAACCTCAACTATCCCGAGCAGACTCGGCCCGAGCAGTATCCCAGCAAAAACCTCACCTAAAACAGGGGGCATCTTCATATATGAAAAAATCTCTGCAAATATCCTGGCAGAGATCAGTATAAGAAAAAGATCAAGGATAAACTCATGCATTTCCATAGTATAGTCCTGTCTCCTTTTAAGTATTTTTAATTTTTACAACAGAAAGGGAAAAAGTGATTTTCAGATATTGAGATCTACTTCCAGCTTTCCTCCCCAGTTCTGAATACCTCTTTCTTCCATATAGGGGCTCTTGCCTTTGTTTCATCAACTATGTATCTGCAGGCTTCAAAAGCTTCCTGCCTGTGTCCAGACCAGACAGCAACAAGGAATGATGGAACTGTGACAGGAACAATACCTGTTCTGTGGTGAACAACGGCATGTTTTATACCAAACTTCTCTTTTGCCTCATCTATTATCTCTTTTATGATCTTTTCTGCCATAGATATGTAAGCCTCATAGTGAAGTTCAATCACGTCACCGTCTTCCGGTGCAGATCTCGGTATACCGAGGAATATATCTACAGCCCCTGCTGTCTCATCTCTGTAGCTGTTTAATATATCGTTTATATCAAACCAGTTTTCTCCTATATAAACCTGTGGTACAGACATCTTCATCTCCTAACAGCTTTTTCCATTTTCAACAAATTTTTCATACTGTACTTTCTGGTAACAGTTTGATCCAAGGAAGTCTAAAAGTGATATAAAATCCCTTTTTTCAACATAGCCCGGTATTGTGTATATAGGTTTGTAATCTTTCGCCGGATCAAAAACCACTATTGTTGGATAACCCTGAACCCTGTATGCGAATGTTAGAGCCTGTTCATTCATCTTCTGTTTTGTTTCAGGATCTGTCACTTCTCTCTCTCCATAGACATTTATTATAGCTATAGCCGTTTTGTTTTTTACAAGTGACTGCTTAAAATCAAGATCGTTAAGAACTTCCTTATGTAGTTTTGTGCAGTATTTACAGTCCTCAGACTCAAAAATCAGGATGAGGAACTTTTTTTCCTTCATAGCTTCCTTTATAACAGGTTCAGGGTCTACCTTAAACTTTTCAGAAACTCCACCTTCCGTCTTCTGCTGACAGGAAGCTGTGAAGATCCCTATTATTATCAGAAAAGCTGTTAATACTCTAAGCATACTTGCCACCTCATCTATCTTAATTTTGATAAAGCTTCCTTAATTCTTCTCATACCTTCTTTAAGATTATCCATAGATGTTGCGTATGAAAGTCTAATATAACCTTCCTTACCAAATGCACTTCCTGGAACAACAGCCACCTTTGCTTCCTCCAAAAGATAAGCTGTAAGCTCTATATCATCCTTAATATCACCAACAATATATGCCTTTACATTTGGAAATGCATAGAATGCTCCTTTAGGAACAGGACATGTTATGCCATCTATAGATAAGAACTGTTCTATAACAAAATCCCTTCTTTTCCTGAACTCTTCCTTCATCATGGCTGGAAATTTTCCACCATCCTCAAGTGCAGCGAGGGCTCCATACATTGCGAAGGATGTTGGGTTTGATATTGTCTGTGACTGTACTACTGTTATCTTTTTTATATACTCTTCAGGTGCAGCAACCCATCCTAGACGCCATCCTGTCATAGAGTAAGATTTTGAGAAGGCATTTACTGTAAATGTTATGTCCCTCACCTCTTTTGAGAGGGAAGCTATACTGACATGCTCCTCATCATAACAGAACTCCTCGTAACATTCATCAGATATGATAAGTATATTATTCTCAAGACATACCTGGGCTATCCTCTCAAGCTCAGATCTTGGTATAACAGCTCCTGTAGGGTTTGAAGGTGTGTTTAGAACGAGAGCTTTTGTTCTCTCAGTTATTGCCTCTTTCAGCTTATCAGCTGTGAGAACGAACCCATTTTCCTCAGAAAGCTCAAGTATTACAGGCTCTCCATCACAGAGCTTTATCTGTTCTGTGTAGGAAACCCAGTATGGAGCAGGAACTATAACCTGATCTCCCGGGTTCAGTATTACTGAGAAAACCTCGTAAAGTCCCATCTTTGCACCGGGTGTTACAATAACCTCAGAAGGTGAGTACTCTATACCGTTTTTCTCTTTCAGCCTCTTTGCTATTCCTTCCCTCAGTTCTGGTATTCCTGCTGCAGGTGTGTATCTCGTTTTTCCTTCTTTCAGAGCCTTTATAGCTGCCTCTTTAACAAAATCCGGAGTGTCAAAATCAGGTTCACCTGCCCCAAAACCAATTATATCAATACCTTTCTTCCTTAACTCTGCTGCCTTTGCTGTTATAACAAGCGTCTGTGATGGCTGAACTCTTAAAACCCTCTGTGAAAACTCCATAATTCCACCTCTGGAAATTCTTTTAACTCATTATATGTTAAATAAAGTCTGATTTGAATATTATAAGAATATTAAAATAGTATCATGGCAAAAAAAGAGAGGATTGATAAGCTTCTTGTTGAGAGAGGTCTTGTGGAGAGCAGGGAAAAAGCACAGCGTCTTATAATGGCTGGATGTGTTTTTGTTAATGATCAGAGGGTGGATAAACCCGGGACAAAAATTCCTGTAGATGCAAATATATTCCTGAAGGAGAAGGAGAAGTATGTATCAAGGGGAGGTTATAAACTTGAAAAGGGAATTGAGTATTTTGATTTTAATCCTGAAAATAAGGTCTGTATAGATATAGGCTCATCAACAGGTGGGTTTACAGACTGTCTTTTACAGAACGGTGCAAAAAAGGTTTATGCTGTGGATGTTGGAACACACCAGCTTCACGAAAAGCTGAGAAATGATCCCCGTGTTGTAGTTATGGAGAAAACAAACGCAAGATACCTGAGTGAAAAAGATTTCCCGCAGAAGCTTGAATGTTTCGTGTCAGATGTATCTTTTATCTCCATTCTTAAGATACTCCCTGAGATCTGCTCTATATTTGAAGATTTTGCTGAAGGGATAATCCTTATAAAACCCCAGTTTGAGCTTTCAAAAAAAGAGGTTAAAGATGGGGTCGTAAAGGATCCAGAGCTTCACAAAAAGGCTATACTGAATGTTATAAAAGGTCTTGAGAAGAGCTGTTACTGTGTTAAAGGTATAACATACTCACCTGTTAAAGGGCCTAAGGGTAATATTGAGTTTTTATGTTATCTTTTCAAAAAGCCTGAAGGTTTTAGATGTGAGGAAAAGATTGATGAAAGTTATATAATGGAAGTTGTGATGGAAGCACACAGGGCGTTAAGGAAGGACTGATTATGGAAGTTTTGGACTACCACAAGCTTAAGATATTCAAAACTGTTGCTGATACAGGAAGTTTCTCCAAAGCCGCTCAGCTTTTATTCCTCTCACAGCCTACAGTCACACTCCAGATAAAAAAGATAGAGAATTACTTAGGTGTAACACTTTTTAAAAGGGATAAAAAGAGTATTTCACTGACAGAAGAGGGAAAGATCCTGTACTCCTATGCCTCAAAGATCATTGAAGATTATCTTCTTATGGAGGAAAATCTTTCACACATTAAGGAAAATATAAGGAAGAATTTAGTCCTTGGAGCAAGTACTACCGTAGGTGAGTTCTTCCTACCTGAGATAATATCTAACTTTCTAAAAAAGATTCCTGATATAAAGATACATCTTTTTATAGGTAACTCAAAAGAGATAGAGGAAGGAATACTGTCAAAAAGCTTTTATATAGGCGTTATAGAGGATGAGGTCAGCTCAAATAAGCTTGAGGTGGTAGGTTTTTTCAAAGATGAGATAATACTTATAGGAGCAAATACAGACAAAACGCCAGAATCGGTAAAAATTGATGATCTTAAAAACTTTAAGTTTATTTTCAGAGAAAAAGGATCCGGAACGAGAAATGTTGTTGAAAAGGCTTTAAAAAAATCGGGGATAGAGATAAAACCTTTTATGGAAGTTGGAAGCAGTAAGGCTATATCGAAGATTGTATCAGGATCAGACTGTCTTGCTTTTGTATCAAGACTTGTTGCTGAAGATGAGATAAGGTATGGAAAACTCAAAGAGATAAAGATAGAAGGTATAAAGATAAACAGGAATTTCTCCTTTATAACACAGAAAAATGTGAGACTTCCAAAGGTGGAGAGGGACTTTCTCCAGTTTCTTTTAAATAACACCGCTTTTTAATATATCGTGAAGGTGTACAAGTCCCACAGGTTTTTTATCCTCAACAACAGGCAGAACTGTAATGTTGTACCTTTCCATTATCTCGAGGGCTTCAACTACTAAGATATCTTTGTTTATATACTTTGGATTTACTGTCATAGCTTCTTCAGTGAGACTTCTGTCTATACTTCCCCCTTTCTTTATAAACCTTCTAAGATCCCCATCTGTAATAATGCCTGTCAGATCTCCGTCTTTGTTAATTATCAATGCAGCACCAAAACCTTTTTCTGACATAACAATAACAGTCTCTTTAAGCTCCGTTTCTGGATGAACAACGGGAAGCTCTTCACCTCTATGCATTATTTCTGAGACTCTCATAAGCTTTCTGCCCAATGATCCTCCAGGATGGAATCTTGCAAAATCCTCAGCTGTAAATCCTCTCATCTCTAAAAGGGCAACAGCAAGGGCATCTCCAAGTGCGAGTGTTGCTGTGGATGATGATGTTGGGGCTAAATTTAGAGGACAAGCCTCCCTTTCTATATTAAGGTACAGATGTATATCACTCTCCTTTGCCAGGGTTGAGTTTTTATTGTTTGTTATTGATATAACCTTATTTCCCCATCTTTTAATCGTTGGTATTATAGCCAGAAGTTCAGGTGTCTCACCGCTGTTTGATATGGCCAGAACGATATCCTCTTTTGAGATCATACCAAGATCACCATGTATAGCCTCAGCAGGATGCAGGAAAAAAGAGGGTGTTCCTGTTGATGCAAGTGTGGCAGCTATCTTTTTCCCAACAAGACCGGACTTCCCCATTCCTGTAACAACAACCTTACCTTTTGTGTTCAGTATAAGCTCAACAGCCTTATCAAAGTTATTATCAAGTGCTGACAGCGTTTTCTGTAAAGCGTTTCTTTCTTCCTCTAAAACCTTCTTCCCTATCTGTGAAGGTGATTTATCCTTCATCTTTAACTTCATCTTCTCCCTCGGTATTATTCATACTGCATCCTGTACAATCAGAACATGCTGACTGGGGAACTGATAAAACTTTTATATTCATATTTTCAATCTGGTCAAACCTGACTATGAGAGGTGAACCTTCCATATCTGTAAACTCAACATACTCCCTTATAAAATCAAAGTTTTTAACCCTGTAAACTTTTCCGTCTATCTCAACCTCTGAATCTATCTCAGGTAGATTTTTCCTGAACTCATAGTTCTCAGTCTCAAATGAAAGACAGCACATAAGTCTTCCACACACACCTGTAAACTTTGCAGGTGTTGGAGGGAGATTCTGCTCTTCAAGCATCTCAACATTTACGGTATCAAACCTGTCCATAAATAAGCTGCAGCAGCACTCATTCCCACAGACACCTACAGCCCCAAACATCTGGACTCCATCCCTGACACCTACCTGTCTCATCTCAATTCTCATTTTAAGTCTTTTAGCCAGCTCTCTAACAAGCTGTCTGAAATCTACCCTTCCTTCTGAAACATAGTAAAACATTATCTTTGATCTGTTTAAGGGTATGTAAGCTTTCAGCAGGTTCATCTTGAGTCCTAACTTCTCAGCAAGTTTTTTACAGGTTATTAATGCTCCTTCAGACTCTTTCTCATGTTTATCAAATATCTGTATATCCTTCTTTCCAGCTTTTCTCAGAAATTTATAAGGTGGTGGGTTTTCCTTATCAGGTATTGCATAACCTACAACAAGGACAAGCTCCTCTCCTTTTTCAGTCTCTATAACTATAAAATCTCCTTTCTGTACTGTTTCAGGAACCTCATCTACCTCGTGAAATTTATGTGTATCTAAAAATCTTATTCTTACGGTTCTCTTTCTCACTTCTTTACTTTTTTTATCTATAGTTTTAACCATTATTTCCTCCTATGTCTTTAGATTAAAGTAAAGTCCTTCAACGGCAAGCTTTTTCTTTACACCTTTTTCGACAGCTTTTTTAAACAATGAGTACTCATCTAAAAAGTTCTCATAAAGACCTAAAGGTACCTCTCCCTTTAAAGACTTTTTGTATATTATCTTCTCAAGTATATCAAAGATTATAAATATCTCATTTGTTTCCAATCTGTCTAAGATCTCTGCCAGATTTATAATACCTTCAGGGTGAAGGTTCTTCACAGCTAAAAGGTTGTACAGATCCTTTGCGTATTTAAACAGATTTTCATTGTTCAGTATCATCATTGGAAGGCACATACTGCCTTCAGATAAAGAGGCAAGTATTTTTGCTTTTGACTCATCAACACCTTTAAGTTTCAGTATACTGAGAATTTCCTCTTTACTTAACGGTCTGAACTTTATCTTCTGGCATCTTGATACTATTGTGGGAAGAAGAGCGTTCTGGTTTGATGTTGTCAGAATTATTAATGTGTTTTCAGGTGGTTCCTCAAGTGTTTTTAAAAGTGCGTTTGATGACTCTCTGTTCATCCTTTCGGCTTTTTCTATTATTACGACCTTTCCTTCCTTCGTTTTGAGTTTTAGAAAACTTATAACATCTCTTATCTGACCTATCTTTATCTCTTTTCCATCCTCAGGGGATACTATCTTTATGTCAGGATGTGGGTTCAGATCTGTTTTATCATATATATTTGAGATTGTGTTTCTTACAAGACGGCAGCTCTCACAGCTGTCACATCCAAAACCGTATCTTTTTTCACATAAAAAACCTTTAGCTGTTTTAAGTGCTATAAGCTTTTTACCAATACAGTCCTTTCCCTCAAAGAGAAGGGAGTAAGAGCTGTATTTTTTATCAAGGTATAATCTTATAATCTCTTTAGTCTCTTCATGTCCTAAAATCTTCATAACGTTAAATTATATCTCTTTTTCTTAAAATCTCTAAGATTTCATTAAATATGATCTCTTTATCTTTTCTTCCATCTAATAAAACCACCCTTTCCCTCTCTTTCTGGGCTATCCTCAGGAAACCTTCTCTTAACCTTTTATGAAAATCCACACCCTCCTGTTCTATTCTGTCTTTCTCTCTGTATCTATGTATCCTTTTCATACCTTCCTCAACAGGTATATCAATAATGAATGTGATATCAGGTTTAATACCTTCAGAGGCTATATCGTTCAGTCTCTCCACAAGCTCTATATCAATCCCTCTTGCATATCCCTGATATGCAAGTGTTGAGTCTGTGAATCTGTCTGATATCACGTAAAATCCTCTGTTCAGGTACGGTTTTATAATGTTGTGTACATGTATATTCCTGTCAGCCTCATAAAGCATAAGCTCTGCAACAGGAGGAAATATCTCTTTTGAGGGATTTAAAAGTATCTCCCTTATCTTTTTCCCAAGATCTGTACCACCTGGCTCCCTTGTTAAAACAGCATTCTTTCCGTTTTTAATCAGATATTCATAAAGCATCTTTGACTGTGTTGACTTTCCTGCACCTTCTATACCTTCAAATGTTATAAAAAAACCTCTCATCTCTTCCTCATCCTTGATTAAGATCATATATATTTCTGTTAAAGAGTATATAATTGTTATAGATTTTAAAACAAATTCTGGAGGTTTGATATGTCTCAAGAGCAAGGAAACAAAGTTAACATAGATAGGGCAAAGGTTGAAGAGGTACTTGAGCAGATAAGACCTATGCTCAGGTTTGATGGTGGAGATGTTGAACTTGTTGATATAGGTGAGGATGGAACTGTCTATGTTAGACTTATGGGATCATGCCACGGATGTGCTATGTCTCTTGTCACACTGAAAGGTGGTATTGAGATGAAACTTAAAGAAGCTATACCTGAGGTTAAAGAGGTTGTTGCTGTAAATCTTGAACAGCCTATGTTCTAAACCTTTCTCTGAGGAGTTTTATCTCTCTCAGGAATATATCCCTTATAATCTTCTTTGTGTTAAGGATCCTCTCCCATAACTGGTGAGGTTCCATATTAAAGGAATGTGCAATCCTGTACAGGAACGGTGAGTTCCTGTATATCTTTGACATTCCTACACCTTTTATCATCCTGAGTCTTGCCTCAACCTCCCTTAGAAATATGTACTCATCAGTTATATTTGGAAGGTATCTTTTAACGCCGTTAAGTATATTAGTCTCCCTTGATCTGTTAATTATCAGAAATGTCTGTATAAGAAACTCTACATCTGTTATTCCACCTTTTCCAAGTTTTATGTCTATCTCCTCAGGTGTTTCCCTTACAAGCCCCTCAAGCCTGAACCTCATCTCAAAAATATCTTCTATAAACTTATCATCTATAGGCTTTGAGAAAAGAAAGTTCTGTATAAGCTCCTCAAATCTCTCTTTTGTCTCTAAATCACCTGTTATAAATCTAGCCTTTGTCCATGCAAGCCTTTCCCACGATCTTGCTTCCTTCTCAAAGTATGTTTTATAGAAAGAAAGGGAAGGTGAAAGCTCTCCCCTTTTTCCAAAAGGTCTGAGCCTGAGATCAAGCTGGTATAAAAGCCCTTCCCCTGAGTATGATGTTAATGTTTTTACGATCTGTGAGGGTATCTTTATAAATCTGTTTTTTGATCTCTCATCTTTGAATACAAATATAAGATCAAGGTCTGATCCTATGTTCATCTCTCTGCTTCCTAACTTTCCAAGCGCGTATATTGAAAAGCTCTCACCACCAAAGTAATCATAAAGTTTTTCAAGTATATAATCTGCGAGGTTTGATAAGGATATATTTATCTCCTTAAGTCTTTTCTCAGCATTTTTATTACCTATCTGGGAAAGGTACTTCAGTGAAACAAGAACCTCAACGATCTTTTTGAGCTTTTTCAGCCTGTCAGGAAGATCAAGTCTTTTATTTATAACGTTAAGCTCCTTTTCAAAACCTTCCCTTTCCTGAGGAACATCCTCTATCCCGAAAGCCCAGTCAAGAAGCTCTCTATCCTTGGACATAAGATCGGATATATAATCTGAAAGTTTCGCTATATTCAACATAAATCTGACAAGATTCTCATTCTGCTCAAGTGCAGAGACAAAAACCCAGAGCATACCCCCCTCAACCATCATCTTGGAGAAGTTCAGAAGAAAGTCCTCTCTGTCTGGAAACTCTTTAAGCTCTTTTTCAAATTCTGGAAGAAAAGAAAATAATACCTCTTTTGAGTTCTCAGTCAGTTCTACATACATCTTTGAGAAAAATATCTCTTTAAACCTTGATA
The DNA here is from genome assembly GCF_000021565.1 of Persephonella marina EX-H1. Taxonomy (NCBI): domain Bacteria; kingdom Pseudomonadati; phylum Aquificota; class Aquificia; order Aquificales; family Hydrogenothermaceae; genus Persephonella; species Persephonella marina. The sequence continues at coordinate 152,281 of NC_012440.1, forward strand.
ATGCCCATGAAGGATCTTTAAAACCAAGACTTTCAAGATAATCTTCCGCCTCTTCTTCGTACTGTTTTGTTATTATAAATCTCTGGAGAGGTGTGAGCTTTATATCTGTTTCAGGTGTTATATTCTCAAAGATCCTTTTTATATTTTCTCTAAACTGATCAAGCCTTTCTAAAAAATCCTTTTCATTTTCAAACCCAAGTTTTGATGCGTAATATTTTATATCTTTAAAATCGAGGGACTGTGTCTGTACACAGTTTTTTATCTGTATCAGATGTTCAAGTCTTCTTAAGAATATATATCCATCCTTCAGTATTTTACCGTCTTCTTCAGGGATATAACCTCTGTCTACAAGCTTTTCCAGAGCTTTCATGGTTCTTCTTTCCCTAAGTTCAGGATCCTTTCCACCGTATAAAAGCTGTAGGATCTGGACTGTGAACTCCACCTCCCTTATCCCGCCTTCACCTCTTTTTACATCATACTCACCTTTTATCTTCTTTTTAGCTTCAGCCTCAATAAGCTTTTTCATCTCAAGGATCTCTTCAAATATCTCCTCTCCTGAGTACTTTCTGTAAACGAATGGCTGAACTATGCTCATAAACTCATTTGAAAGATCAGGATCACCTGCTGCATGTCTCGCCTTTATAAGCATATGCCTTTCCCAGGTTCTTCCATGACTCCAGTAGTAAAACTCAACAGCGGGAAGTGAGTATGCTATAAAACCTTTTTTCCCTTCAGGTCTGAGATCAAGATCAACGATCCATGTAATACCTTCAAAATTCCTTTTTGTCAGGTATCTTGTAACATCCTTGAACATATTTATAAAAAACTCTCTGTTTGTTATCCCTTTTGTTGTTTTCCCTTCATTTGAGTATATATACATAACATCAACATCTGAGTAGTAGTTAAGATCAAGTCCACCATGTTTTCCGAGGGCTATCACGCTCCCTTTTGCCTCTTCACCTGTACTCTCATCAATAGGTGTTCCATACCTGTTTTTATGCTTTCTGTATGCCCTCTCAAAAGAAACCTCAAAACAGGCATCTGCGAGATAGGAGTACTCCTCTGTCAGATCTAAAAGTTCGTTCTTACCTTTTATATCCTTTGCAACTATTCTTGAAAAATGTTTCATCTTGAAAAAGGTGAGTGATCTTATAAACTCCTCATCATCAGGGATATCAAGCAGATCCATAGCCTCATTAACAAGCTTTTCCCTTCCTTTCAGAGGTTTTTCAAGTTCTGTGAAAAGATACTCAAGCTGGTCTGTATGTCTGAATATAAAATCTCCTATACAGGATGAGTGGTCAACTAAATCCTTTAATAGATCATATCTATCTTCAGGAAGGGATAGCAGAAAATCCTTTTTTAATGTCTCAAATTTTGATAAACTTCCCAACTGTATTCTCCTTTGATGTTATAATTTAAAAGAAAATCCTACCCTGAGGGTGCGTATGCATCAATTTTATATATTACTGTCATTTATTTCTATATTTTTCTTTCTTTCCTGTGAAAAACCCGAGAAAAAGGAAGAGAAAGACCCTGTTGCCGTCATACAGGAAAGATTTGCAAAAATTATTCAGGAGACGGCACCTTCTGTAGTGACGATTCTCACCCATACAAAATCCGGTAAAACACCTATCATATTCAGATTTTCAGAGGAGCCGTTTCCCTTTGACAGTGAAACACTTGGATCAGGATTTGTTATTAAGAAAGACCAGAAATTCCTTTACATTGTTACTAACAGCCATGTTGTTGAAAAATCAAAAACCATTACTGTGAAATTTTATGATGGATATGAGACCACAGGTAAGATAGTTGGTCAGGACAAGCAAACAGATATAGCTGTTGTTAAAGTAAAGATTGATGAAAAAACGAAGGGCATAAAACCTTTAAAGCTTGGTACAACAAAAAATCTAAAAGTTGGCTATCTTGTTATATCAGGAGGAAGTCCATACAACCTCGGACATACATTTACACTCGGTATAATATCCGCACTTAACCGAAATCTCGGCATCTCACCCTACGAGAACTATATACAGACTGATGCTGCTATAAACCCGGGGGATTCAGGTGGTCCTTTACTTGATATTAATGGGAATGTTATAGGTATGAATACAGCGATAATTCAGTCAGGTCAGGGACTTGGGTTTGCCATTCCTATAGACACTGTAAAAGAGCTTTCTCAACAGCTTATAAAGTATGGTAAAGTAAAAAGGGGCTGGCTTGGTGTTCTTGTTCAGGAGATAGATGAAAAGATGAAAAGAAAGTTAAATATAGATCACGGTGTTCTTGTAATAAAGGTTTTCAAGAAAAGTCCCGCTAAAAAATCAGGTATAAAAACAGGTGATATAATTTTATCTATAAACGGGATCAGGATAAGGGATCTGCAGGATATGAGACAGGTAATATCAAGGCTAAAACCTGAAGAGAAAACATCAGTTGAGATACTTAGAAACAGGAAAAGGCTCATCATCACCGTCGTAATTGAGGAGAAATTAGACAAAGGAAATTAACTATAGTAAAATTCACAACCGAATATATACTGTATAAGGTTTATATTCGGGGGACTTAAAGAGAGGTTACAATGAGAAAATTTAAATACGAAGAGGGAATAACTTATTATCTGAACTCCATATCAAAGATACCTCTCCTTTCTCCTGAAGAAGAAAAGGAGATCGCAAAAAAAGCCAAAGAAGGTGATAAAGAAGCCCTTGAGAAGCTGATAAAATCAAACCTGAGATTCGTAGTAAATGTTGCAAAGAATTACACAGGATATGGAATACCTTTTCAGGAGCTTATCTCTGCGGGGAATATAGGTCTTATAGAGGCTGCAAAAAGGTTTGATCCAGAAAGGGGTGTAAGGTTTATCTCTTACGCTATATGGTGGATAAAACAGTCTATACTCCAGACTATCCAGAGTCAGAAGGATATCATAAAGATACCCCAGAAAACGCAGAACCTGTCTATGAAGATAGATACAGCCTACCTTGAGCTTAAAGAAAGACTGAACAGGGAACCTAAGTACAGCGAGATTAAAGAGTATCTAAAGGAACATGAAAATATTGATATAGACGAGGAAACGATTGAAAACTATCTGCTTATAAAGAGACATTCTGTATCATTGGACACACCTGTAGATATGGATGAGGGAACTTTCTTTATTGATCTTATCTCAAAACACAGCACAAAGGATATTGAGGAGAATATTGTAAGAGAGTCCATAGAGAAAGAGATAGAGTACATTCTTTCCCATCTCTCAGAAAGGGAGAGGTTTATCATTGTAAACAGGTTTGGACTAAACGGTGAAGAACCAAAAACACTGAGAGAGATAGGTAAAGAGCTTGGGATATCAAGGGAGAGAGTCAGGCAGATAGAGATAAGGGCATTGAAAAAGATAAGAGCTTTAGCGACAAAAAAACATCTAAAGGATCTGCTCAGCTAAATTTCAGACCTTTTTATCCTTTTCTTCAAAACTCAGACATTCCTTTCCTGAGGCTGATCTTACCTCAAATGAAGGCAGGGATCTGCTTTTAAAGTTATAAGCTCTACACCCATAGGGAAAATTTCTGTCCCACGTTATAAAAAAATGCTTACATCTATAGCAGTTTACAGACTTCCCAGCCATTGCCCAAAAAATGCCATAAATAAAAATCTTGGTAATCTTCCGATAAATGCTGCCAGAACAAAACCCCAGAAAGGCATCTCAAATATTCCTGCAAGCCAGCATATAGCTTTGAAAGGTATAGGTGTGATTGCCGCTATTATAACAGCCCATATTCCATATTTTCTGAACAGGATCTCACCTTTGTCGTAATACTTCTCACCTATAAACTTTTTGAAAACAGGCTCACCGAGGAATTTACCTAAGGCATACCCAACCATACCGCCTAATACACTTGCAACTGCAGCTATTAGAGCGGCATAAACGGGAGAAAGGCCGAATGCTGTTCCTCCTGTGATAAAAGGATCAGGTGGAACAGGCTGGATTATACTTTCTGTAAAGGATATAAGGAATATACCTAAGTATCCGTAATCGTTTACAACGGCTTCAGCCCACTCTCTTAGACCTTCAAACATTAATATGTTCCTTAAGCTATCTTTCTATTTTTATATTTTCAGGCTTTATTCTTGCGAACTTTCTCTTTCCAACCTGCAGGACAAACTCCTTTGTAAGATCAACCTCAAAATAAGGATCTGTGAATTTTTCTCCATCTATCTTTACAGCACCACCTTTTATAAGTCTTCTCGCCTCAGATTTTGAAGGTGCAAAGCCTGTTTTGAAAACAAGCTCATAAAGAGGTATCTTCCCCTCTGTGGCAACTATTATCTCAGGTTCAGGTATCTCTTCAGGTATCTCCCTTTTTGAGTGAACTCTCTCAAAATGCTCCCTTGCCTTTATAGCGGATTCCTCATCATGGAATCTTGTTACTATATACATAGCAAGCTGTTTTTTTACTTCCATTGGATGTAAAACGCCTTCCTCAACGTCCATTTTCATCTTCTCTATCTCTTCTATACTAAGATCTGTCAGAAGCTCCCAGTAATCCCACATAAGATCATCAGGTATGGACATGAGCTTTCCAAACATCTCCTCAGGAGGCTCTGTTATACCTATATAGTTTCCGTACGATTTACTCATCTTTCTGACACCGTCTGTCCCAACAAGTAGAGGAAGCAGGATAGCAACCTGTGGTTTTTCAATCCCGTACTCTTTCTGTATATCTCTCCCTATTAAAAGATTGAATCTCTGGTCTGATCCTCCAAGCTCAACATCAGCTTTTATCGCAACAGAGTCGTAAGCCTGCAGTAATGGATATATAAACTCATGTATCGCTATAGGCTTGTTTTCCTTAAACCTCTTTTTAAAGTCATCCCTCTCAAGCATCCTTGCTACAGTGTATCTTGCTGTAAGTTTTATAAGATCCTGTGCTGTCATATCACCAAGCCACTCACTGTTAAAAACAACAACAGTTTTTTCAGGATCTAAAACCTTAAAAACCTGCTCTTTGTATGTTTTTGCATTCTCAAGAACCTGCTCTTTTGTGAGAGGAGGTCTTGTTTTATCCCTTCCTGAAGGGTCACCAATCATCGCTGTAAAGTCACCAATTATAAAATAAACGGTATGTCCAAGCTGCTGGAAAGTTCTTAATTTCTGTAAAAGAACTGTATGCCCGAGATGTAGGTCTGGAGCTGTGGGATCAAAGCCAGCCTTTACTATTAGAGGTCTCTCCTCTTTTAGTTTCTCTAGAAGCTCCTCCTCATTTATTATCTCAAGGACACCTTTTTTTATAATTTTTAACTGTTCTTCAGGTGATAGTTTAAGCAATGTTGCTTCATCCTCCAATTTTTTATTAGGCATATATTTTATACGAAAAACGGAAGTTCATCATAGTAGATCATTCTGTTAATATATAATATCCATCAATCAGGAGGATCATTAATAGATGGAAAAATTTATTGAGGAAGGTAAAAGATACCTTATACAGAATTATGCGAGATACCCTGTTTCATTTGTTAAAGGTGAAGGGGTTTATCTTTATGATACAGAAGGGAAAAGATATATAGATATGCTCGCAGGAATAGCTGTTAACACACTTGGTTATAATCACCCTTTACTTACAGAAGCTCTCTGTAACCAGATAAAGGATGTTATACATGTGTCAAACCTCTTTTATATACAGCCCCAGATTGATGTGGCAAAGATACTTGTTGAAAACTCATGTCTTGACAGGGTTTTTTTCTGCAACTCTGGAGCTGAGGCTAATGAGACAGCTATAAAACTTGTCAGAAAGTATTTTTATGATAAGGGAAAACCTGAAAAGTTTGAGATAGTAACATTTACAGGTGGATTCCACGGAAGAACTATAGGCTCACTTACAGCAACAGCCCAGCCAAAGTATCATGAAGGTTTTAAACCTCTCCTGCAGGGAATAAGATATGCAGAGTTTAATAACGTTGAAAGCCTGAAGTCAGCTGTTAATGAGAATACAGCAGCTGTTATGTTTGAGTTTATCCAGGGAGAAGGAGGGATAAACCCTATAGACAGAGATTTTCTATCGGAGATTGTAAAGATAAGCAGAGAGTACGATCTTCTGATTGTTGTTGACGAGGTTCAGACAGGTATAGGAAGGACAGGAAAGCTTTTTGCCTACCAGCATTATGATATATGTCCTGATATTGTTACACTTGCAAAGGGTTTAGGTGGAGGCGTTCCTATAGGTGCTGTACTTGCAAAAGAAGAGGTGGCAGAGGTGTTCACACCTGGAACACACGGCTCAACATTTGGAGGGAACTATATATCAACAACAGCAGCAAAGGTAGTTCTTAATGAGGTTCTAAAGGATGGATTCCTTGAGGATGTAGAAAAAAAGGGAGAATTTCTTATTGAAGAGCTGAGAAATATAGGATTAAAACCAAGGGGAAAGGGTCTTATGGTAGGCTGTCCTTTACCTGAGGATATAAAGGCAGGTGATATAGCTAAAAAGGCTCTTGATGAAGGGCTTATAATAGGAACAGCTGGAGGAAACACACTTAGATTTGTTCCACCATTAATAATACAGAAAGAACAGATACAGGAAGCTGTGAATATACTTAAAAAAGTTGTTGTCTGATCATTTAAATCTTAATATTAAAGTGTAACAGTTTTTAATTTGAAGGGGGATATATGGAAGTTACAGAAAAGGATGTAATAAATTTCTTAAAACATAGAAGAAAACCAACATACTTTAAGATGTTTCTTAAGAAACTCGGTATACCGAAGTCCGAGAAGAAAAAACTGAGAAAACTTCTTAAAAAACTGCAGAAAAAGAAGATAATCAGATATGAAAAAGGCAAATACCTTCTTACAGAGTGGAAAGAAGAAGGTGATCTTATAGAAGGGAGGGTTGAAGCCCATCCAAGCGGTTACGGATTTCTGATCGTAGGTGAGGATGTTGAGGATCTTTTTATCCCACCACCACAGATGAGATACCTTTTTGATGGTGATATTGTTCTTGCAAAAGCTGTTAAAAGAAGAAAGAAAGATGAAGCAAAAATTGTAAAGATAGTACAGAGAGCTGTAAAAACGGTTGTAGGTATATATAAAAAAGACAGAACAGGTCATTACATACTCCTTGCTGATACAGTGATACCTCACAGGATATACATATCAAAGAAGGAAGCTAAGAAGAAAAAGTTAGAAGAAGGTATGTATGTTGTTGTTGAGATTACAGAGTATCCTGCACCCAAGGTTAGAGGAAGGGGAAAGGTTGTAGAGGTTTTGGGAAAAACAAAAAATACAAGAACCGTTGCGGAGATTGTTGCAAGAAAGTACAGCCTTCCACTTAAACATTCTGAGGAGGCTGTAAAAGAGGCTGAAAAGCTTTCTCCAGTCGTCAGGATAACAAAGAACAGAAGGGATCTCACAGATCAGATCTGTTTCACAATAGATCCAGAATCAGCAAGGGATCATGATGATGCTGTTGCCATAGAAAAGGAGGGAAACCTTTACAGACTTTTTGTCCATATAGCTGATGTTTCTTACTATGTAAAGGAAGGTTCTGCAATAGACAGGGAGGCTTTTGAGAGGGGTAACACATACTACCTTCCTGAGATGGCTTTACATATGCTTCCTGAAAGGCTTGCGGCTGAGCTCTGCAGTCTCAGACCTGATGAGAAAAAGTATGCCTTTACCTGTGAGATGTTGATAAACAGAGCTGGAAAGGTAGTTGATTACGACATATACGAGAGTGTGATCATAAGTAAAGCAAAGCTTACATACGATGAGGCTTTAAGGCTTATTGTTGGTGATCCGGCTTTAGAAAAGAAATATCCAGATCTTGTTAAACCGTTAAGGTATATGGAAGAGCTTGCAAAGATACTTATGAAAGCAAAGGAGAAAAGAGGAAGTATTGATTTTGATATGCCTGAAAGTAAGATACTCTTTACGGAAACGGGGGATCCTTACGATGTTGTTCCCTATGAGAGACATCTTGCCCACAGAATCATTGAGGAGTTTATGATAATAGCAAATGAGACTGTTGCAAGATTTATGGAGGAAAAGGGATACCCATTTATATACAGGACGCATGAAGAACCTGATCTTGATAAAGTGATAAAGTTTGTTGATCTTGTTGCAGGTCTTGGATATGATGTTTCATACCCTGAAAAGATAACACCAAAGTTTATACAGAAGATAATAGAAAAGGCTACAGGAACACCTGAAGAGAATCTTATAAGATTTATGGCCTTAAGAACAATGAAGCAGGCTAAATACACCGTTGAAAATATAGGACATTTTGGACTTGCCTCAGATTGTTACACACATTTTACATCTCCTATAAGAAGGTATGCTGATATAAATGTCCACAGAATGCTCAAAAAGGCAATAAGAAAAAAATTCACAAAGAAAGATATGCAGGAACTTCCTGAAAAGCTGAAAGTTATAGCAGATCAGTGTTCAAAGATGGAAAGGGTTGCTGATGATGCAGAGAGAGATGCCCTTGAAATACTTAAGCTCAGAATACTTGCCTCCCACATAGGAGAGGAGTTTGAAGGGGTGATAACAGGTGTTGTCTCATTTGGACTATTTGTTGAGATAGAAAAGTATCTTGTGGAAGGTCTTATACATATATCAACACTTCCTGATGATTTCAGGTACGATGAGGAGAATCAGAGACTTATCGGTAAGGAAAGGATCTTCAGACTGGGAGATAAGGTCAAGGTTATAATAGAACGTGTTGATGAGGATCTGAAAAAGCTTGATCTTCTCCTTTCCGACGACTCCTTAAAAGTAAGTTAAAACATACTTCCGTCTTTTTGAAAAGCTCTTTATAACATCCAAAACAAATATAGGTTTTGAATTATTTACCTTTGTTATGATATGATAATTTAGATTGAAGTTATAAACTAAAATGGAGGATGCTGGAGTATGCATGTTGGCGTTATCCCTGATATAACACTGTTCGTTCAGCTTATCATATTTCTGATCTTCATGTTTATTATGAAAAAGATCTATTTTGATCCTTACCTTGAATCTTTTGATGAAAGGGAGAGAACCGTTGACAGCCTTTTAAAACAGGCTGAGGAAAACAATAAAAAAGCAAATGAGATCCTTGAGCAGGTTGAAGCCATACTGGCTGAGACCAAAAAGGAAGCACAGAAAATTCTTGATCAGTATCATTCAGAAACAAATGAGATGGTTGCTAATATCTTGAGAAAAGCCTCAGAGGAAGCAGAAAAAGAGATTGAAGAGGCTAAAAAAGATGTTGAGAGGGTTGTTGAGATAGAGAAGAAAACTATGGACAAAGTGATACAGAAGATAGCTGAAGAGATAGCAGAAAAACTACTTCTCAAGGAGAAGGCAGCATGAGAAAAGCTCTTTTATTATCCCTTATAGCGGTCAGCTCTGCTTTTGCAGGTGGTGGTGCAGAACACGGTGGAATGATGCTTGTCTGGAAAACTATAAATACGATTATCCTTCTGGGAGCACTTTTTTACATAGTTAAAAGATGGGGTGTCCAGTTCTTTGAGAACAGAAGAAATGCAATAGTCTCAATGGTTGAAGAGGCAAAAAAGGCTAAAGAGGATAGTGAGAAGGCCTTAAAAGATGCAGAGGCTAAGCTTGAAGAAGCAAAGATGAAGTTCACAGAGTCTCTTAAGATAGCTGAAGAAACAGCAAAGAAAGAGAGAGAGGTTGCCATTAAGGAGGCTAACGAGATAGCTGAAAGGATAAAAGCCCAGGCGAAAGATGCTATACAGGTTGAGATTAAAAGAGGTGAGAATGAGCTGAGAAAGTATGCTGTTAAGAAGGCTTTAGAGATATCTGAAAAGATCATAAAAGAAAAGGTAAATCCTGAGGTTGAGAAGGAGATCATTAAGAAAACATTAAAAGCATTAAGTTAGTGGAGGCTGAAATTGAAGATAGACAAGAAGAGCTTAAAAAGGATTGTTAAGGTTCTTTTAAACAAAGTTCCAAAGGAAGAGGCTGCATTAATAAAAGTTTCTGATGATCTTACACTTATTCAGGAGATATACAGAAAAGATAAAGATTTCAGGAATTTCATACTTAACCCTTCAGCTCCGTATGAGGATAAAAAGAAGATAATAGATTCTCTTTCCGAAAAGGCGGGACTTGATCCTGTTGTGAAAGAGGCTCTGGAATACATAGTAAAAACGAACAAAGGAAATCTACTGAAGATTATAGGTGATGAGTTCAGATTTGAGGTTGAGAAGTTCTTTGCAACTGTGAAAGGAGAGATAATAACAGCCTATCCTATTGATGAGGAAACAATAAACAGCGTGAAAGAGGTTGTTGAGAAGAAGCTCGGTAAAAAGGTTGAGTTTGATATAAAGCAAGATCCATCAATCATAGGTGGAATAATTGTTAAAGCTGGAAGTTATATACTTGATTCATCTTTAAAAACTTATCTTCAAAAGTTAGAACAGCAGTTAACAGCCTTTTAAATTGTTAAAAATTTAAGAAAGATAAAGGAGGTTTTAGATGTCTGCAATAAGAGCTGAGGAGATATTAGAAGGTTTAAAGAAACAGCTTGAGGAATTTGAAGCCAAGGCTAACCTTGAAGAAGTTGGTATGGTTCTTCAGGTTGGTGACGGTGTTGCAAGGGTTTTCGGACTTGAGAAAGCGATGTACGGCGAGATGGTTGAGTTTGAAAACGGAAAGCTCGGTGTTGCTTTTAACCTTGAGGAAGATAACGTTGGTGTAATTCTCCTTGGAGATGAGACAGGAATAGAAGAGGGAACTATAGTAAAAAGAACAGGAAAGATACTTGAAGTTCCTGTTGGAATGGGACTTGTTGGAAGGGTTGTAGATGGAACAGGAAAGCCAATAGACGGAAAGGGACCTATAGAGAATATAGCTTACTACTCACCTGTTGAGAAGATCGCTCCAGGTGTTGTTACAAGAAAATCAGTTCACGAGCCTCTCCAGACAGGTATCAAGGCTATTGATGCTATGATTCCAATAGGAAGAGGGCAGAGGGAGCTTATTATCGGTGACAGGGCTACAGGTAAAACAACAGTTGCTATAGATACAATACTTAACCAGAAAGGTGAGGATGTTTACTGTGTTTATGTTGCGATAGGACAGAAAAGGGCTGTTGTAAGACAGATCGTTGAAACACTCCAGAAACACGGAGCTATGGAATACACAACTGTTGTTGCAGCTACAGCTTCCGATCCTGCAACTATGCAGTATATAGCTCCATTCGTTGGATGTACTATAGCTGAGTACTTCAGAGATAACGGAATGCACGCTCTTATCATATATGACGACCTTACAAAACACGCTTATGCATACAGACAGCTCTCACTACTCCTTAGAAGACCACCTGGTAGGGAAGCTTACCCTGGTGATGTTTTCTACCTCCACTCAAGACTTCTTGAGAGAGCAGCTAAGCTTAATGATGATCTTGGAGCAGGATCTTTAACAGCACTTCCTATAATTGAAACACAGGCAGGTGACGTTGCTGCTTACATTCCTACAAACGTTATCTCCATTACTGATGGACAGATATTCCTTGAAACTGACCTTTTCCACAAAGGTATAAGACCTGCTATTAACGTTGGTCTTTCAGTTTCAAGGGTTGGTGGTGCAGCTCAGATAAAAGCTATGAAACAGGTTGCAGGTACACTCAGACTTGAGCTTGCACAGTTCAGAGAGCTTGAGGCTTTCGTTCAGTTTGCATCAGAGCTTGATAAAGCTACACAGGCACAGATAGCAAGAGGTCAGAGACTTGTTGAGCTTCTAAAACAGCCACCAAACAAACCTGTTCCGGTTGAAAAGCAGGTTGCGATAATATACGCAGGTACTAAAGGATACCTTGATGATGTACCTGTAAATGCGATCCAGAAGTTTGAACAGGAGTTCTACACATTCCTTGATACTGAGAAGCCTGAAGTACTGGAAATGATAAGAGCTGAGAAGAAGATAACTGATGAGATAGAGACAAAACTTAAAGAGGCTATTGAAGAATTCAAAAAGAAAGTTGCATTTTAGAGAGGTAGAGAAGAATGGCTAAGCTCTCACCAAGGGATATTAAAAGAAAGATACAGGGTATTAAGAATACACAGCGTATAACAAAGGCTATGAAGGCGGTTTCTGCCGCCAAACTTAATAAAGCAAAGGCAAAGCTGAATGCTACAAGACCATACTCAGAGAGGCTTTACGATCTTATAAACGATCTTGCTATGTTTGTTGACAGGGATATACACCCACTTTTAAAGATAAGGGATGAACATAAGGTTGATATAGTTGTTGTAACAGCTGATAGAGGTCTTGCTGGTGCTTTTAACTCCTATGTGATAAAAACAACTCTTGGTAAGGTAAAGGAGCTTCAGGAAGCTGGGAAGGATGTAAATCTTATCCTTATAGGAAGAAAGGCTGTCCAGTTTTTCAAGAATAAAGGATTTAATATAATAGCTGAGTATGAAGATATATACAGGGATCATATGAATCTCTCATTCACATCTCAGGTTGGCGGTATTATCGCAGAGAGATACGAGAACGAGAAAACCGATGCCGTTTACCTTATAAACAACGAGCTTATAACAACAGCAACATACGAGACAAAGGTAAGAAAGCTATTCCCTATAGAACCTGAGCTTGATTACACTAAGCTTTCCGAGATAAGCAGGTACAATATAGAGCCTTCTTCTGAAGAGGTTCTAGAACAGTTACTAAAAAGATACATAAACTTCCAGCTTTACAGAGCTCTTGTTGAGTCATCAACAGCAGAACATGCTGCAAGAATGATAGCTATGGATAACGCAACAAGAAACGCAGGTGAAGCCATTAAAAGATGGACGATCATATTTAATAAAGCAAGACAGGAAGCTATTACCACAGAGCTTATTGATATTATTAATGCTTCTAATGCTATTGAATAAAAGAAAGTCAGGAGGATATAAAGAATGGCAGATATGAAAGGAAAAATCGTTCAGGTCGTTGGACCTGTTGTTGACGTTGAGTTTGAAACTGAAGAACTTCCAGAAATCAGATGGGCTTTAAAAACCCAGAGAACAGCAATAGATGATAAGGGAAATGAGTTTGTTGAAGATCTTTATCTTGAGGTTGCACAGCACCTTGGAGAGAAAAGGGTTAGAACTATCGCTTATGGTCCTACAGATGGGCTTGTAAGGGGACAGGAAGTTGAAAGTGTTGGAGGACCTCTCCAGATCCCTGTTGGAAAGCCAGTTCTTGGAAGGATATTCAACGTTGTAGGACAGCCTATAGATGATGGTGGCCCTGTTGAGGCAGAGGAGAAATGGCCAATATTCAGACCTGCTCCATCATTTGAAGAGCAGTCAACAAAGGTTGAGATATTTGAAACAGGTATTAAGGTTATAGACCTACTCGTTCCATTTATCAAAGGTGGAAAGGTTGGTCTTTTCGGTGGTGCTGGTGTTGGAAAGACTGTTCTTATGCAGGAGCTTATCCACAACATCGCTAAGTTCCACTCAGGTTACTCTGTTGTTGTTGGTGTTGGAGAGAGAACAAGGGAAGGAAACGACCTCTGGATGGAGATGAAAGAATCAGGGGTTCTCCCATATACAGCTATGGTTTACGGACAGATGAACGAGCCACCAGGGGTTAGATTCAGGGTTGCTCAGACCGGTCTTACAATGGCTGAGTACTTCAGGGATGTTGAGAAGCAGGACGTTCTTATATTTATAGATAACATATTCAGATTCGTTCAGGCAGGTGCTGAGGTTTCAACACTTCTTGGAAGGCTTCCTTCTGCTGTTGGTTACCAGCCAACACTTGGAACGGACGTTGGTGAGGTTCAGGAAAGGATCACATCTACTGTAAACGGTTCTATTACATCTATTCAGGCTGTTTACGTACCTGCTGACGATATTACTGACCCAGCTCCAGCTTCAGTTTTCGCTCACCTTGACGCTACAATCGTTCTACAGAGAAGACTTGCAGAGCTCGGTATATATCCTGCTATTGATCCTCTTGAGTCAACATCTAAGGCTCTTGCACCTGAGTATGTTGGTGAGGAACATTACTTTGTTGCAAGGGAAGTCCAGAGAATACTCCAGAGGTACAAGGAGCTTCAGGAGATCATCGCTATTCTCGGTATGGAAGAGCTTTCTGAAGAGGATAAGGCTCTTGTTTACAGAGCTAGAAAGCTCCAGAGATTCCTTGCTCAGAAGTTCCACGTTGCTGAACAGTTTACAGGTCAGCCAGGTGATTACGTGAAGAGAGAAGATACTATAAGATCTTTCAAAGAGGTTGTTGAAGGTAAGTGGGATCACCTTCCAGAACAGGCATTTTATATGGTTGCTGATATTGAAGATGCTAAGAGAAAAGCTGAAGAGATGGAAGCTAAGCAGGCTTAATATAAATGGGCGGGGTTTGTCCCGCCTTTTTATTGTATCTTTTCTTGTAACAGTCCAATTCTTTATCCTCTCCTGTTCAAAGAAAGATTCAGAACTTTCCAAAGAAGATAAATGTAAACTGGTATACAAGGTTTACTCTGACTGCTACTACGGCTCTTACTTTATTGAGGATCCATCAAACTGTACAGGACTGAGTAACGGTTTTTACAAGGTTTTAAAAAAGGAAGGATACGGGACAGACATACTGGAAAAGGCTAAATCTGTCTGTTATACAGGATGTAATCAGTCTGTAAATAAAAGAAAGATAGATCCCTACAAAGAGTTTAAGAAGAAACACTGCTTTTTCTGATGATCTCTACAAACTTATCCATTCTTAATCTTGCCTTTCCCTCAAAGCTATAATCTACAGTTGTTCCACTCTCTTTAAACCTTTTGTATCCTGTGAATGCAACCATTGCTCCGTTATCTGTACAGAGGTATAAAGGTGGGAAGTACGCCTTTATTCCGTGATTCTCTTCAGCTTCTTTGAACTTTTCCCTCAGTCTTGAGTTTGCAGACACACCACCAGCTATGACCACATTTTTTATATTAAACTCTTTCATTGCATCTATCGTTTTAGCCAGAAGAACGTCAGTTGCAGCTTCCTGGAATGATCTTGCTATATCTTCCTTCCTGTAAACTCCTTTCTGTATCTCTCTAAGAACAGCTGTTTTCAGACCGCTGAATGAGAAGTTAAACCTGTTTTTACCTCTATCATTGATAAGTGGTCTTGGTAGTTTTACTGTATCTTCTCCTTCCTTTGAAAGCCTGTCTATAACCGGTCCACCAGGGTATCCAAGCCCAAGCATTCTTGCCACTTTGTCATAAGCCTCTCCAACAGCATCATCAAGTGTTCCGCCTAAATACCTGTAATCCTCAAAACCTTTTATCAGGTAAAGCTCTGTATGACCACCTGAAACAACAAGGGCTATAAAAGGGTAATCTATCTTCTCTGTGATAAAAGATGCAAAAATATGAGCTTCTATGTGGTGGACAGGGATGAGAGGTTTTCTGTATATCCAGCTTAACGTTTTTGCAACGGATATTCCTATAACGAGGGATACTATCAGACCTGGTGCCACAGTTACGGCTATTCCATCAATATCCTTTATATTTACAGACGCTTCTTTTAAAGCCCTGTCAAGAACAGGTATTATATTCTTTGTGTGTTCCCTTGCAGCTAAATCAGGGTAAACGCCTCCCCATTCCTCATGCATCTTTATCTGGGAGGAGACAACATTTGATAGAAGACCTTCCTCACTGTCATATACTGATACAGCTGTATCATCACAGGAAGTCTCTATACCCAGTATCTTCATTTAGCTTCTTTACGGGCGAAGTTAAGTATTTTTATGGCGTTTATCGCTGTATCAAGCTGTGGATCAACTATCTTTACCTTTTCTTCACCTTTTATTTTAGCTTCCCTTTCAGCTTTTATCCTTTCCATCTCTTCCTCTTCAGTCATATGGACAACGATATCAGGTGTTATACCTTTGTTCATTATGAGCTTTCCGCTTGGTGTATAGTAATGTGCTGTCGTAATCTTAAGTCCTGCACCATCAGGTAAAGGTATCAATGTCTGGACCGATGCTTTACCAAATGTCTGATCACCTACCGCTAAAGCTCTATTGTTGTCCCTTAAAGCTCCTGTTAGAATCTCCGAAGCACTTGCAGAACCTTTATTCACAATAACAACTATAGGGATATCATCCGGGATAATAGGTGAAGATGTTGAGTAGTACTCCTCATTTGCCCTTGGGTCCCTTCCTTTTGTGTAAACAATTAGCTTTCCTTTATCAAGGAGCATATCTGCTATCTCAACAGCTGTTGATAGAAGACCACCAGGATTGTTCCTTAGATCTATAATTATTCCATCTTTATCTTTGAATTTTTTAAGTGCCTTTTCAAACTCCTCTGCTGAGTTTTCCTGGAACTGTGTAAGTCTTATATATCCTATCTTTCCGTCTTCAAGCTCTTTTGTTTTGACACTCTTTATCTTTATTATTGCTCTTGTTATTGTGACCTTAAAAGGCTTCTCTACACCTTTCCTCCATATTGTAAGTGTAATCTTTGTTCCAGGCTTACCTCTCATCTTTTTGACAGCCTGCATAAGAGTCATCTTGTCTGTAGGTTCTCCATCTATCTCTATAATAATATCTCCTGCCTTTAATCCAGCTTTCCATGCAGGTGTATCTTCAATAGGAGCTACTATTATCAGCTTGTGGTTTTCCATAGTTATCTCTATTCCAAGACCACCAAACTCACCATGTGTTTCTGTTGTAAAATCTTTGAACTCATCAGGTGTAAAGAATGTTGAGTATGGATCAAGTGAATGTAACATACCCCTTAAAGAGCCGTATATAAGTTTTTTACTGTCTACAGGCTCAACATAGTAATCCTTTACGATCTTGAATACTTCTGTATATAAACCTATCAGCTTTAGATCTTTTTCAATATCCTTTGTATCGGTCTTTGCGCTAAGTCCAAAGTTTACACCAGCTATAAATACAAGAATTACACCAACGAACAGGGAAAGTCTGCTTTTCATTATCAGGTCTCCTAATTTTGTCTTTTAATCATTATCTCAAAGAATAAAATGGATTTCAAAGAAATTTTGATTCCGGATAACCAAGGTGAAAACCCTGACCGTAATCTATACCTATATTCTTTAGAATTTTTAAAATATCTTCATTTTCTATTGATTCTGCAACCGTTTTTATGTTCAGTCTTTTACATAGCAGATCCATACTCTCAACAAAGGCTATACTTTTAGGATCGGAGGGTTTAAGCTCTCTTATAAACTCCCCATCTATCTTTACATAATCTATGGGAAAATACTTTAAATAATAAAATGATGAGTAACCGCTTCCAAAATCATCAATCGCAAAACCAAAACCTTTGTCCTTGAGTTTTACTATTAATGCCTGAACTTCAGCTGTTTCCTTTACAGCCTCCCTTTCTGTAAGCTCGAAAACGATCTCCTCAGGATCTATATTCAGATCATTTACTACTGAGAATATGTACTGCCAGAAAGAATCGTCTGATATATCTTTTGCTGAAAGATTCAAAAACAGTTTTTCTTTAAGATCATTTTCTTTCTTTTCAGTAAGAGCTTTTTTAATTATTGTTTTGTCTATATCTTTAATCTTTCCAAGCTTTTCTGCGAGGGATATAAACCTGTAAGCTGATATAACCTCTCCTTTTTCATCCTTTAGTCTGGCAAGAACCTCATAGGCATGAACGTTATCATTTTTCAGATCGTATATCGGCTGAAAATAAGGTACGAAAAGTTCCTTGTCTATAGCTTCCTGCAGGATTGAAAACTCCTTTCTTTTCTCTTTTATAGTTTTTTCTATCTCCTCATGTGTTGGAACGTAAACTTTGTTTTTTCCAAGATCCTTTGCTCTGTAAAGGGCATTATCAACAACCATCATAAGTTCTTCTTTGGTTGTTCCATGTGTTGGGAATTCAACAACTCCCAGAGAGGCGCTTACAGATATTACTGCTCCCTCAAATATACAGAGTTTGTTGTTCTCAAGATTTTTTCTTATTCTTTCAGCAACGATCAGGGCTTTTTCAAGCTCTGTTTCACTTAGAAGAATAACGAACTCATCTCCTCCTATCCTTGCAACCAGATCACCATCTCTTATTGATGCCTCAAGTATGTCAGCAACAGATTTTAGAACTATATCCCCTATGTGATGACCGTATGTATCGTTAATATACTTAAAGTTATCAAGATCAATGAGTATTAATGAAAATTTATAATTTTTTCTTTTAGCTCTACTTACCTCGTATTTTAAAAGATCCTCAAATATTCTCCTGTTATAAAGATCAGTTAATGGATCATGGCCTGCAAAATATTCAAGTTCTGTTATAGCTTTGGATAAAGCTCTTGATGAACCTGTTACAAGTGTCATTATTGAAAGGATTGAGTTTAATATATTTATATCTTTTCTTGATAGCCTTTCTTCAGGTAGAACTATAAGTCCAAGAGTACCTCCTATTCCAGGAGAATCTGGCAAAAACTGGTGGGTTTCAATATGTATCTTTTTAATTTCCTTTCTTCGGGATTTATTTGATATGTATATCTCTTCAAAATCCAGATTCCTGTAAGGATTTTTCTTAAAGTTTTTAACCACATTCTCAGTGAGGTATACTTTAATCTCCTCTTTGAGATCATCAGGGGGTATATAGCTGTAGAATATATAAAATTTTATTGTGTTATCTTCCTCAAACATAAAGAAAAACAGATCGTAAGGGTATATAGCCCTTAACTTTCTTAATATCTCCTTTGCATACCCCTTCCAGTCCATAATATTTTCCCTGGAAAGGACTATCTCCTTCAGTATCTTTGTTTCTTCCTGAAGAAGTTTTTTATCAACAACCTCTTTTTCAAGGAGAAGAATAAGATCTATAGCCCTTATACTTCCGTCTTTAACAAGCTGTATGTTGTAATTCAGATTTTTCTCAAACTCCTCAAGTATAAGATCGCAGGACTGCTCTTTAAACTCTTGGGGTTCTGAAAGACTTTTTATCTCCCTCCTGAGACCTTTTATCAGGGAGTTATATTTAAGTAAATTTTCTATTACAGTTCCACTTTTTAATGCGAGCTCTTTTCTTAAGTTCTCAAAATTAAGATTTTTCCTGCTCAAAATAGATCAACTCCACATTTTAGATCGTAAAGGTACTTTAGAAGTTTATCCACATTCTCCCCCTTAAACAGATAACCATGCTGTGGAGCTATTATATCTACATCTAACTTTTCTACCCTCTTTACCCATTTTCTTAAGGCCTCGTTTGAGGCCATATACCTTTTATGAAAACTATCTATACACTTAACATACTCCTCAAAATCCTCAACAAAAAGTTTGTTTTCTGAACATGGGAGAAGACCTGCTCCAATATCCCCTGTGAAAAGTATCTTTGATACAGGATCGTAAACATTAACATGACCTGGTGAGTGTAAAAAATGGGCGGGAATTATTTTAAGCTTCAGCCTCTCATCCACCTCTAAATCCATCCCTTCATCTGGTATTCCGTATATCTGGTCTGTCCTTTTAATATCGTAATGGGGGATGAACCTCAGCCATAATTTTGATATATAGGCTTTCGCATTTGTCATCTCAAGCCAAATATTCAGACCCCCGCAGATATCCGGATCCTGATGTGAAAGAATTATAGCTTTTATATTGTTAAGTTTTGTGTATTTCAGTATTCTTGAGAGGAGTATCGGGAACAGACCAAACCCTCCCGGATCCAGTATTATACCTTTATTATTGTGAACAATAAGATACTGGTTTGATGGTATTCCTAGCTCTTCCTTGCTCTCTGCGAAACCCAGTAAAATAAATTTGTGGTTCTTTGAGTCAAAAAGGATCTTATCCATAAGATTACCTTGTAAAATTATTAAGTGTTACTAAGAATTTTCGGAAGTAAGCTGAATCTATTTAATATATAATAGGGAAAGTTTAAAAAACTGCTGAAGGAGTAAGATGGGCACACTCAGATTTTTAAATGCTGGAGAGTCACATGGACCTGCCCTGACCGCAATTATTGAGGGGCTTCCTTCAAATCTCAGGATATCATCTGAGTTTATAAACAGGGAGCTTTCAAGAAGACAGTCCGGATACGGTCGTGGCGGAAGGATGAAGATAGAAAAGGACAGAGTTGAGATACTCTCAGGTGTCAGATTTGGGTATACACTTGGGTCTCCTGTAACACTTATGGTAAGAAATAAAGACTGGGAGAACTGGACTGATATTATGGCTGTGGAAGGACAACCTACAGAAAAGAAGGAGATCACAAATCCCCGTCCAGGTCATGCTGATCTTCCAGGGGGGATAAAGTACGGATTTCACGATCTTAGAAATGTTCTTGAGAGGGCAAGTGCAAGGGAAACCACGACAAGGGTTGCTGTTGGTGCTGTATGTAAACAGCTTCTTGAGGATATAGGTATAAGAATAGGAAGCTATGTTGTTTCAATAGGTGAGATTTCACTGAGGGATAGGATAAAGGATATTCCCCTTGAGGAAAGATTTGAAAAGGCAGAAAGTTCTGAGGTTAGAACACCTTTACCTGAGCTTGATCAAGAATTTAAAGAACTGATAGATAGGGCAAGGGAGGAAGGTGAAAGTCTTGGAGGTGTGTTTGAGGTTTTTGCTGTTGGTGTTCCTGTCGGTCTAGGGAGTCATGTTCACTGGGATAGAAGGCTTGATGGAAGAATAGCACAGGCAATGATGAGTATCCAGGCAATGAAAGGTGTTGAGATAGGTGAAGGATTCAGCCTTGCAGAGATGTATGGTTCTCAGGCCCATGACGAGATTTTCTGGGATAAGGAAAGAGGTTTTTACCACAGAACAAACAGGGCAGGTGGGATTGAAGGAGGAATAACAAACGGAGAACCAATATTAGTCAGGGTAGGTATGAAGCCTATACCTACACTTATGAGAAGAAAATCACTCAGATCTGTAAATATAAAAACGAAACAGCCATTTGATGCAGCAAAGGAGAGATCTGATGTGACAGCTGTACCGGCAGCAGCAGTTGTTGGTGAGGCGATGCTTGCAATAGTTCTTGCTCAGGCTGTTCTTGAGAAGTTTGGTAATGACAACTGGATAGATATAAAGAGAAGGATTGAAGAATACAGAGCATACACAAGGGAGTTTTAGTTTACACGGACTAACTTTTTCTGCTATAATAATTGAAGTTTGTGTCATATCGGTAATAACGAATGGAGGCCTAAGCTTTGGAAGGTTTATACATTAATCATGTTCTGTTTGCTGTAGTTGCCCTTGTTGTTGTTCCTGTTATATTTTCAACATTTGCAAAGAAGCCTTCTTTAGTTCCAACACCTTTACAGAACCTTTTTGAGATGTATATAGAGTTTGTTGATAATATGATAAAAGAGAATATGGGAGAAAAGGGAAGAAAATACTTTCCCCTTGTTGCAGGTATCGGTCTCTTCGTATTTTTTGGAAACCTTATGGGAATGATCCCGGGGCTTGAGTCCTACACTGCAAATATAAACACAACACTTGCACTGGCTTTACTTGTTTTCGTTATATACAACGTTGAAGGTTTCAGAAAGCACGGTATAGGGTACCTCAAACATTTTATGGGACCTATTCCTGTTGCTGCACCAATCTTCTTCATAATAGAGATCATATCACATATAAGCAGACCTATAACACTTGCATTACGTCTTTTTGCAAATATGACAGGTGGTGAGCTTATAACTATAGTTTTAATCATGCTTGTTCCACTTTTAATTCCTCTTCCAATAATGGTTGTTCACCTGATTGCTGTATTCCTTCAGACATACGTATTTATGATACTTACTACAGTTTATATAGCTGGTGCTATCACTGAAGAAGCACACTAAGGAGTAATTCTATGGTGAATGTGAATAAAGTTCTGGTTTGTGTAGACCTAACACCGGTTTCGTTAAAGGCTTTAGAGTGGGCTAAAGATATAGCCAGAAGATACGGAAGTGAGCTTGTTGTATACCATGAGATGGAAGATGTTTACACGATGCTAAAGGTCAGCTCATCTTTCGGGATACCATCTGCACCAGATCTTAAAGAGAATGCAGAAAAAAATGTGAAGGATAGACTGAAACCTCTGCTTAAGGATTTTGAAGGTTCATACAGGCTTGTTATAGATGCTAAAGGAAAGGTGGTTGACAGGCTCCCTGAGATCGTTGAGGATGAAAAGCCCGATCTTACTGTTATAACCCACGATTATGAAAGAGATATACCAAGATTAAACTCGCAAATACTGGTAATAAAATAAAAAGTAAGGAGGTTTTTACAGTAATGAAGAAATACTCTACCGCATTCATAATGTTAATGATGGTAGCAGGTGCTGTCTCAGCTGCTTTTGCTGGTGAGGGTGCTACAGCTGATGCTATGGCAAGAGCTATCTTCTACGGAGGCGTTGCTATAGGTGCTGGAGTTGCTATAGGTGCTGCTGCTGGAGGTGGTGCTGCTGGACTTGGTAATGCTATTAGAGGTGTTCTTGAAGGTATGGCAAGAAACCCAAATATGGGTGGAAAGCTTTTAACAACAATGTTTATTGGTATGGCGCTTATAGAAACATTTGTTCTTTACGGACTTTTAATAGCAATCATATTCCTCTTTACAGGAATATTTGACGGAAAAGCTGGATTCTAAAGTTAAAACAGATAGTGTTAAATAGGTAGACTTATAGATCTGGAGCGTGCATCTAGTATGTGCGCTCTTTTTATTTTATAAATTCAGGAGGAGTAAGATGCCAGAAAAGGTAAAGGATCATCTTTCAAATAAGAAAAGAAAGAGAACTTCAGGTTTCCTTGCAAGGAAAAGAACAAAATCTGGAAGAAAGATCCTTGCAAGAAGAAGGAGAAAGGGAAGAAAGAGAATCGCCATCAGCTAAAGATGGCGTCCCGTTATGATTACGCTGAAAGACCGTGAGATAAAAAGTATTCTCTCAAAAGGAAGATCTTTACATACAGAGAACTTTATAGTTATCTACAGAAATAATGATCTTGGATATCCGAGATTTGCTTTTATTCTATCCAGAAAATTTTCAAAGAAAGCGGTAGTTAGAAACAGGGCAAAAAGGATTATTAAAGAAGCACTAAGGGCATATTACGGAAGTCTTAAGAATCTTAGTTATGATATCATTTTTATTGCTAAAAAAAATATCATAGGAAAAAAAACTCAAGACTTATACCGGGATATGGAAAAATTAATTTCTATCCTTAGAGAAGGAAATGGACAGATTTCTGATAAAACTTATTAAGATTTACAAAAAATTTGTATCGCCTGCATTACCAAACAGCTGTAGATATTATCCTACATGTTCAAGTTATGCTATACAGTCTATAGAAAAGTACGGAGCTTTAAAGGGAAGCTTAAAAGCTGTGTGGAGAATTTTAAGATGCAACCCTTTCTCTAAGGGTGGTGTAGATTATCCATAAAAAATTTAGAGAGGTAGCAGATGAACAATAACGATCAGGAAATGCAGAAACGGATGTTTATCTTTTTTATAGCAGTAGCTGTTCTGCTTATAGCTTACTCCATTATAAGCAGTTATCTCTATCCAACTGAACCTTCACCTGAGAAAAACCAGAAAACTCAGGAAGTGGTTGAGGTTAAAGAGGAAATAAAAGAGCAAAGAAAGGTACCTGAGCCAGAAGAAAGGATAACCTATAAACAGACAGGAGATTATGACTTACTTTTAGATAAAAGAAGAATAAATGCTGATAATCTTAAAGACACAGTCAGGATAAATACAGATTTTGGATATATCGAGATCTCAAAGATAGGGGCAAGAATTGTTTCAATCTACGTTGAAAAGTTCAAAACAGATATGATAAGTGATTTCTCAAAAACAAACAGACTATTTCCTACAGAGATAATAACAACAAGTCCAGAGCTTACAGCCCTGATAAATTTCAGCCCTTATTCATTTAGACAGGAAGGGGACAGACTTATTTTTGAACTTAAACAGGGGGATATATCTGTAAGAAAGATATTTGAGGTGAATAAAGATTCTACACTATCTTTAAAAATAGATACAGAAGGCCTTGAAAAGTACGGTCTATCTGTTATTAACGGTATATCCTTAAAAGCTGAAAGCAGGGCATTTGGTCATTCAGGGGCTATAATCAAAACAGACAAGGAGCTTATAAAGCTTGATGCTGATATAGATAAGAAGCAGACAATAAGAGGACATATTTTATGGGCAGGTGAGGAAAATAAGTATTTTCTCCAGATGCTTGCTGTAAAGGGTGGTTTTTCTGCAACACATGTGGTTCCTATAGCTGAAGAGAAAACCGTTGTTTTCTCGGAGATCCCAACATCTGTTGAGGGATTCTTCTTTGGCGGACCTAAGCTTTACTCACTTTTAGGTGATATTACTGAAAAATACAAAAAGGAGTGGAACATAGATCTTTCACTCAGAGAGAGTATAGATTTTGGTTTCTTCGGTATACTTGGAAAGCCTTTATTCCTTATTATGCACTTTATCTACGACTACATACATAACTGGGGGCTTACAATAATAATCCTTACAGTCCTTTTAAGGATAGTTCTCTTCCCTCTGAACCATAAAAGTCTAAAAGCTATGAAAAAGATGGCTGATCTTGCTCCTGAGATAAAAAAGTTACAGAAGAAATACCAGAAGGATCCACAGAAGTTACAGGAAGAGATGATGAAGCTTTATGCTGAACATGGAACAAACCCTATGAGCGGATGCCTTCCGATAGTTGCACAGATCCCTATATTCATAGCACTTTATAACGTTCTTATGGTAACCGTTGAGCTTAAGATGGTTCCATTCCTCTGGGTTCAGGATCTTGCAGATAAAGATCCTTACTATATTCTCCCTATTCTTATGGGTGTTTCAATGATAGCCCAGCAGTGGATAACACCTTCATCTGATAAAAACCAGAAGATAATAATGTATATAATGGCCTTTGTTTTCACATTCCTTTTTATGAACTTTCCGGCAGGACTTGTTTTATACTGGCTTACGAATAATATATTAGGGATAGGTCAGAGTTTTATAGTAAACAAACAGATGGGACTTTACAAACCCAAAAACAAATGATCAAAGATACAATCGTAGCAAATGCAACACCGCTTATCCCTTCAGCTGTTTCGATTATAAGGATAAGCGGTGATAGGGCTTTAGAAATAGGGAGAAAACTGTTCAGGCTCCCTGAGTCTATCAGGGAGAGAAGAGTATATTTTGGAAAGATAACAGACAGTAAAGGAAGTGTTATAGATGAGGGGCTCTTTATTTTCTTTAAAGGTCCAAGAAGCTTTACAGGTGAGGATGTTGTTGAGATATACCCTCATGGGAGTGTTCCAGTTGTAAAGAAAATTATTGAAGAAGCTGTAAATCTTGGAGCGAGATTTGCACAACCAGGTGAGTTCACAAAGAGAGCATTTATAAACGGAAAGATAGATCTTACACAGGCTGAGGCTATAGCCGATCTGATAGAGGCAAGATCTGAAAAAGCTTCCCGTGTAGCTGTAAACATACTTGAAGGTAAGCTCTCTGAAAAGGTAAAAGAACTTAGAAACAGTCTTTTGTATCTTGTATCACTTATTGAGGCTGAGATTAACTTCCCGGAAGATGTTGAGGAGATAGATCCAGATCAGATAAAAAAAGGACTGGAACATGTTATTAAAGGGATAGATGATCTTCTAAGAACGTACAGGAAAGGAGAGATCATAAGGGAAGGTATAAAGCTTGCTATAGTTGGAAGACCAAATGTTGGAAAATCATCTCTCTTTAATGCTCTCGTAGGATATGAAAGGGCTATAGTTTCCGAGTATAGAGGAACAACAAGGGATTTTATTGAGGAGACTGTATCAATTAAAGGAATACCTGTTAAACTCCTTGATACAGCTGGATTAAGGGAAACTGAAGACAAAATAGAGCTGATAGGTATTAAAAAAGCAAAAGAGAAGATAGAGGAAGCTGATGTTGTTATATTTGTTTTTGATCTTTCTGAAGGCTTGACTGATGAGGATCTGAGAATCTACGAACAGATAAAGTATAAAGATCCTATAGTTGTAGGTAACAAATCCGATCTTGTAAATGAAAAAGAGCTTGATATTTTTAGAAAAAAGTATTATTTTAAGAATGTACTATTTGTCAGTACTAAACTTCAGAAAAACTTAGATCATTTAGAAGAAGAGATCTTCCACAAACTTGGAATAATTGAGGATAGCGATTCAGAAATATATATAAATCTTAGACATTACAAAGCATTAGAAAAAGCAAAAAATATTCTTAAGAAAACAGTTCAGAATATTGATGAACTGATTGATTTTAAAGAGATTCTAATGCTTGAGATAAGTGAGGCAGAAAAATATCTCGAGGAAATCACAGGTGAGATAACCACAGAGGATGTTCTTGAAAATATATTCAGTAGATTTTGTATAGGAAAATAACTGATTCAAAAACAAATCAAAAGGAGGCTAAAAAACGTCATGGTTGAAACAATCACACTGGAAGAACTGAAAAGGATGACTCTTCAGGAACTTCAAAAACTTGGTAAAGAGATAGGACTCCAGAGAACAACAGGTTTAAAAAAATCTGAACTTATAGCTAAGATACTTGAGAAAAAGGCTAAAGATGAAGGCCTGAATTTTATAAAAGGTGTTCTTGAAGTACTTCCAGAAGGTTATGGTTTTATAAGATCAATAGAGAATAACTATGCTCCCCACTCAACAGATATCTATGTATCACCTTCACAGATAAAGAAGTTTGGTCTTAGAACAGGTGATTACATTATAGGAATTGCAAGACTTCCAAAGGACAATGAAAAGTACAGAGCACTTATAAAGATTGAGGCTGTAAATACTGTAGAACCGGAGAATATAAAGAGAAGACCTATCTTTGATAGGCTTGTACCATTCCATCCAACAGAGAGGTTCAATCTTGAGTATGATCCATCAGACCTCTCAACAAGGGTCGTTAGCCTGATATCACCTATAGGAAAAGGACAGAGGGGTCTTATAGTCGCTCCACCTAAAGCGGGAAAAACAGTTCTTATACAGAGACTTGCAAAAGCTCTGATAAAAAATCATCCAGAGGTACATCTTATAATTCTTCTTATAGATGAGAGACCTGAAGAAGTTACAGAGATGAGAAGAATTGTTGGTGAAGGTGCTGAGGTTGTTGCATCAACATTTGATGAGCCACCAGAAAGACATATGCATGTTGCAGAGCTTATAGTTGAAAGGGCTAAAAGGCTCGTTGAGAACGGTCAGGATGTTGTTATACTTCTTGACTCTATAACAAGATTATCAAGAGCTTCTAACGCGATAACACCACCAACAGGAAGGGTTCTTTCAGGTGGTCTTGAGGCTACAGCTCTCCAGAGACCTAAAAAGTTCTTTGGAGCTGCAAGGAATATAGAGGATGGAGGAAGTCTGACAATACTTGCTACAGCACTTGTAGAGACAGGCTCTAAGATGGATGATGTTATATTTGAGGAGTTTAAAGGAACAGGTAATATGGAACTTTATCTTGATAGAAGACTTATGGAAAGAAGGGTATTCCCTGCTATTAATATTCCAAAATCAGGAACAAGAAAGGAAGAGCTCTTACTTGAAGACTGGGAGCTTCAAAGGGTATGGATACTCAGGAAGTTCCTCTCCACAATGGATGAGGTTGAGGCTATGGAGTTCTTACTTGACAAACTTGCAAAATTCAAATCAAATGAAGAGTTCCTCAAATCTATGAATGCTTGATCAACCTGCTTATAAAAGTTAAAATATTAGTTTGCTTGACTTTTAAAAATCTGGAATATATTTGGAGGTAGAAAATTGAAAAAAGGAATACACCCTGAGCTTAAGGTGACACATTTTGTGTGTGGTTGCGGAAATGAGTTTGATCTACTCTCAACAAAAGGTGGTGTTGTTCACCTTGAGGTTTGCAACCAGTGTCATCCATTTTACACAGGAAAACTTAAGATAAAACCTCAATTTTTAGAGATAAAAGGGGTGACAGCTGAAAGTAAGTAATGTTAAATAAGTATCTGCTTCAAAAGCTTGAGAATATTGATGAAAAATTAAAGAAGCTTGAAGCAGCTTTATCTGACCCTGAAGTACTTAAAGACCAGAAAAAGTTGCAGCAGGTTGCAAAAGAGCATAAAGAGACTGAAAAACTGTCAAAACTCTACAAAGAGTACAAAAAGGTTCTCAAAGATATAGAGGAAACAAAATCTCTCCTTAATAATCCAGATGAGGAGATGAGGCTTTTAGCTGAAGAAGAGCTCAAGAATCTGAATCAGAGGAAGGAAGAGTTAGAGAAAGAGATACAGATAGAGCTTCTTCCAAAAGATCCAAATGATGAGAAAAACGTTATCCTTGAGATAAGACAGGGTGCTGGTGGTGAAGAGGCTGCTTTATTTGCCGGTGAGCTTTTCAGAATGTACCAGAGGTATGCTGAGAGAAAAGGATGGAAGGTTGAAGTTTTAAGTATGCACCCAACAGATAGAGGCGGAATAAAGGAAGTTATAGCTTTAATAAAAGGACAGGGAGCCTATTCAAGACTTAAGTTTGAAAGCGGTGTCCACAGAGTTCAGAGGGTACCAGAAACTGAAAGCTCAGGAAGAATACATACATCAACAGCAACAGTAGCTGTATTACCTGAAGCTGAAGAGGTTGATATTGAGATAAAACCTGAAGAGCTTAAGATAGAGACTATGAGAGCTTCAGGTGCTGGTGGACAGCATGTTAACACGACTGACTCGGCTGTAAGAATAACACATATACCTACAGGTATTGTTGTGAGCTGTCAGGATGAGAGATCACAGCTCCAAAACAGAGCAAAAGCTATGCAGATTCTGAGGGCAAGACTGAAAGATTACTACGACAGGCTTGAAAGGGAAAAGATAGAAAAAGAAAGAAGAATGCAGGTTGGAACAGGAGACAGATCAGAGAAGATAAGAACTTACAACTTCCCTCAGAACAGGGTTACAGATCACAGAATCAATTACACATCACATAGACTTCACGACATACTTGACGGCGATCTTGATGAGATAATAGATCAGCTTATAGCTAAGGAGCAGGAACAGAAGCTCCTTGCTATATCAGAGGAGTAAAATCAAGCGCCCGTAGCTCAACTGGATAGAGCACGTGACTACGGATCACGAGGTTGGGGGTTCGAGTCCCTCCGGGCGCATTAGGTAAAAATCCTATTTAATTCAGAATTTTCAATATTTGTATCAAAATTTTCTAATTGTAAGTGTCTGGAATTATCTATAATTTTTTGAAATTTTTGCACCCAATTTTGCACCCAGTTTTTATACAGGAAGAACAATACTTAAGATATAAAATTTGACATAGAAAAATTCAATTTTTAAGTTTAAAGCTATAGCGTTCAATCTTTTGTATAGGAAAATGAAAAAGATGATTTTATTGTTTGTTGGAGATCTTTTACTTTAGTTATTTAAGAGTTGTGAAAATGAAAAGGTTACTGGTGGAGAAGTGTAAAAGTGAATATAAAGAAAGCGGTTGAAGAAACGGGAAAACACTTCTTAAATGTAGCAGTAGCATTAATTATATTTGCTATCTTACAGCCGATTATAAAAGGAGAGTTCAATCTGAAAACAGGTATAATTTTTGTAACTGCATATATTGTTATATTGTTAATTGGTAACTTGCTTATAGCATTTGGAGGAAAAGATGATGGATAAAGAGATTCTTTATTACATAATAATATTTTCAGGTATTATTTTAGGTGGATTAATTAGTGTAGGTGTTTTAATGATCTTTAATAAAATATTAGGAACCAATAAATGAGTGTTAGCAATTTAAACACAAAGTCTGGCAATGTTTTATGTTGCAATCCTAACTTAATTTATAACTCTATGTGGAAGATAACTTTCAAACATTTCAAATGCTGGTCTAAACCCTCACAAATATCATAAATTCTTAAGTTTTTAATTCGGATAATAATTTAGAATAGCAGTTGAAAGGAGAAAATTATGAGATTAATTTTATCGATTGTTTTTACTCTATTTTTTACTGAAATAAAGGCTGAAGAAGATAAAAATAAAAACTGTGTAGAAATAGAAGTCTGTGCCTGTAAGGATAAAAAATGAATGATCTTTCCAACAACCTGTTTTCCCGAAGGCTGGAAATATAAGGATTATGAAAAATGTGAAGATAAAGAAAGTAAAGTTAAAATACCAATGCATTAGGTTAATTGGTTTTCAGAGTAATCTGTTTACTACAGTAGTGTGAAATATAAGGGTTAAAAGTATTAAAACGTTGTATATGAGATAGAAAAATTTTTTATCTTTTAAACTGAACTTTCTATGAATTACATAGGCTGTAAAAATTATTGGGAGAATATTTATCAAAAATAAACACAACCTGAATGATAAGTAACCTAAAAAAGATTGTGAAGTTAAAAGAGCTGAGGATAGATAAAGTATTGGTATAACAGCTGTTAAAATTACCAAGTTTTTTAAAGATGGTTTTACAATGTATCTCATTTTTAATCTTTATAAATTTTTTTAGCATATCTTAGCATTGTTATATCTTAAACTGGTATAATATATATTATATGGGGTCGTAGCTCAGCTGGGAGAGCGTTGCCTCGGCATGGCAAAGGTCGCGGGTTCGAATCCCGCCGACTCCATCTCTTAATTCAGCTGTCACAGCTTTCAAAAGTATCTATCACTTGGATAATCTCCTCGGAAAAAGATAAAATAGAATTAACAAAAATAATACAGGAGTGTAATAGATGAGAGCATCCCAGTACTTTATACCCACTTTGAAGGAAGCACCTGCAGAAGCAGAGGTTCCAAGTCATATCTATCTTATAAGAGCAGGCTTTATCAGACAGCTTGCAGCTGGACTTTATGAATATCTCCCACTTGGATTCAGGGTTTTAAAAAAGATAGAAGGAATAATCAGAAAATATATGGATGATGCAGGAGCTTTAGAGGTTTTACTCCCAATTCTCGCCCCTGCAGAGCTCTGGCAGGAAACGGGAAGATGGGATGTTTATGGAAAAGAGCTTTTCAGGGTTGAGGACAGAAAGGGAAGATTTTTTGCCCTTGGACCTACACATGAGGAAACAATAACAGATCTTGTCAGAAAAAATATAAGATCTTACAAAGATCTTCCAAAGAACTTCTACCAGATACAGACAAAGTTCAGGGATGAGGCAAGACCGAGATACGGTCTTATAAGGGGAAGGGAGTTTATTATGAAAGATGCTTACTCATTTGATATATCTGAGGAGATGGCTGTAAAATCTTACGAGATTATGAAAGAGGCTTACAAAAAGATATTTGATGAGCTTGGTCTTGATTACCTTATGGTTGAGGCAGATGTTGGAGCTATAGGTGGAAAGTACTCCCATGAGTTTGTTGTAAAAGTTCCAAATGGAGAGGCTCATATTGTTTTCTGTGATAACTGTGGTTATGCTGCAAATGTTGAGGCTGCAAAGTATGAGTTTGAGCTTGACAAACTACCACCAGAAGATGAAAAACCCTTAGAGAAGGTTCATACTCCGGGAGTTTCGTCTGTTGAGGATGTATCAAGATTTTTAGACATTAATCAGAAGAAGATAGTAAAAACACTTGTTTACATACTTGATGATGGCACAGCTGTTGCTGTTTTAATAAGGGGGGACAGAGAGCTAAATGAGACAAAGCTTATAAATTACTTTAAAGCCCTTGACTGCCACCTTGCTTCATCTGAGGAACTTAAAGATTTAGGTATAGTTGAGGGTTTTGTTGGACCTATGGGCCTTGATATACCAGTTTATGCTGATATCTCTGTCAAAGATCTCCATAACTTTGTTGTAGGAGCAAACGAAGAGGATTACCACTACATAAATGTAAACATACCGAGGGATTTTAAACCTGTTGATTTTGTTGATTTTTCAACAGCAAGGGAAGGGGATCCTTGTCCTGTCTGTAAAAAACCTTTAAACGAGACCACAGGTCTTGAAGTTGGTCATATCTTCCTTCTTGGAACAAAGTATTCTGAAGCGTTAAAGGCTTACTTTGTTGATAAGGACGGAAGAGAAAAACCTATAGTGATGGGATGTTATGGAATAGGTGTAAGCAGACTTATGGCGGCAGCTGTTGAACAGAGCCATGACGAAAACGGGATAATCTGGCCTGAGAACATAGCACCATTCAAGCTTCACATACTTGCACTTAATATAAAAGATGATCAGATTAAAACTGTAGCTGAGGATATATACACCAAGGCAAAAGAAAAAGGAATAGAGGTTCTTTTTGACGACAGGGATATCTCTCCAGGAGCTAAATTTAAGGATGCTGATCTTATAGGAATACCTTACAGAATAGTTGTTGGTAGAGGTGTAAAAAATGGTAAAGTTGAGATCCAGACAAGGAAGGATGGAAAGAAAGAAGAGATAGATATTAATGAGATAGATAATTTTTTAGACAGGTTATAAGATGAGCTATGAAGATTTTATATACAATCTTACAAAAACAATACTCCAGGATTTTGATATAAAAACTCTTTTTATAAATGTTACAGATCAGATAAGGAAGTTCATAGGTGCTGAGAGATCCTCACTATTCTTTTATGACAGGGAGAAAAACCTTCTCAGATCTGTTGTTATATCTGTAGATCAGAATGTTGATAAGATAGAGATACCTGTAGATAAAGAGAGTATAGCAGGATACACAGCTTTAGAGAAAAGGATACTGAACATAAAAGATATACACGACAAAAAAGAGCTTTCATCCATTGACCCAGATCTTAAGTACCATAATCCATGGCTTAGTATCAAAGGAGTTGAAACAAGATCAATGCTTTCTGTACCTGTGATAAAAGATGGTGAAGTTTTAGGCGTATTTCAGGCTATAAATAAGGATCCGTACTTTACAGAAAAGGATGAGGAGATATTAGGAAAGATAACACCTCTTATCGCTATAGCCCTTGATAACGTTATTAAATACTCAAAGATGAGAATTGCCCAGAATATAGAAAAGGTTATACTTGAAAATATATCTGAGGCTGTTGTTCTCTTAGATAATGAGAACAGAATAATAACCTTTAATTCACAGTTTGGTGAGATGACAGGTTACAGATTTTCCCGGAATGAGGCGAAAAATAAAAAGATTGAAGAGATACTCCCGATAATAAAAGCACATCTTGATAAGATAGATTTTGTGAGAAAGTATATGATACCTGAAGAGATAACACTTGATCTTATAAGGATAAGGATGGTGCCTATAATATGGGAATGTGTACTTGAGGGAAGATTTGAGTATGTAGGATTAATATTTCATTTTCCACGTGGTTAGATATGAGTATAACAATTAAAAGAAAGATTCCTGATAAGAGTTTTATTGATCTTATAGTAGAGAGGCTTGGTCTTCAGCTTGAAGACATCAAGAAATATCAGAGTATCGCAAAAAAGGAAAACAAAAATCTCCTTCAGGTTCTTATTGAACACGGTTACTCAGAGGAAGATATAGCAAAGATAAAGGCTGAGTATTTTGGTTACAAGTATGACAGGCTTACAAACTATGTTCCACCCGAAGAGATAACGGAGATATTCAGCAAAAAATTTCTTATGGAAAGGTATGTTCTTCCTCTTAAGTTTGATCAGAATGTTCTTATTCTTGCGATGGTAGAGCCTACAGATGTTATAACAATCAATGAGGTTATAGAGATACTCAAACAGCACGGCTATGATATAAAGGAAGTGAACATAATAATAACAACTAAAAAGCAGATCCTTGAAAAGATAGAACTCTTATATGAGGAAAAGAGGAAGTTAGAAGAGATACTGAAGATATTACAGGTTGAAGAGAAGGAAGAGTTTAAGTTTGAGCATGAAGAGGATATAACAGAGAAAAGCTCTCCTATAATCATGCTCGCCCACAGAATAATTGAGGATGCATACAAGAAAAACGCATCTGATATACATATACAGCCTACAGAGGCAAATACAAGGATAAGAATGAGAATAGATGGAGATCTTGTTGATTATCTGAATCTGCCGAAGTTTGCCCACGAGCCATTAATAACAAGATACAAGATTATGGCTAATATGAAGATTGATGAGAAAAGGGTTCCACAGGATGCGAGGATAAATTTCGCAAGATTTAATCCGGCTATTGATATTGACCTTAGGGTTTCAACAGTTCCAACAGTTTATGGTGAGGATCTTGTTATGAGACTTTTAGATAAAAGCAGTGTTATACTTGACCTTGATAAACTTGGCTTTTCAGAGAACCATCTGAAGCTTTACAGGGAAACAATCAGGAAACCTTACGGGATAATACTCCATGTTGGACCAACAGGTTCAGGTAAAACAACAACACTTTACTCAGCATTAAAGGAGATAGACACACCTGAGAAAAAGATAATAACAGTTGAAGATCCTGTTGAGTACACACTTGGTGGATCAATCGTCCAGACTAACATAAATCCTGCCGCAGGTTACACATTTGCAAAGGCTATTAAATCATTTTTAAGACACGATCCTGATGTTATGCTTGTTGGTGAGATAAGGGATATTGAGACTGCAAAGATAGCTGTTGAGGCATCACTTACAGGACATCTTGTTTTCTCAACACTCCATACAAATGATGCTGTAAGCACAATAACAAGACTTGAGGAGATGGGAATAGAGAGTTATCTTCTTGCAGATTCACTGCTTTTAATCTGTGCCCAGAGACTTGTAAAAAAGATATGTAACAGCTGTAAAACAGCCTACATACCATCTAAAAAAGAAGAGATAGTTATAAAAAATGCAGGTTTTGAGATAAATGATGATTTAAGGCTTTATAAGGGAAGTGGATGTAAGGTGTGCAACTTCACAGGATACAAAGGAAGAACAGGTATCCACGAGCTTTTAAAGGTAGACTCAGATATTAAGAATATGCTGATAGAGAGAGAATCAACAGAGAAGATAAAAGCTGTTGCCCTTGAAAAAGGGATGAAAACCCTCCGACAGGATGCGGTAGAAAAAGCCTTAAGGGGAATAACAACAATTGATGAGGTTATAAGAGTTACCTTAGAGTAGGTTTATTTGTCTTCCACTTTTTCTAATATATCAAAAAGAGAAGGATTTTTTTGTTGAGTTTTTTTTCTGTATTTCCCTACAAATTCTCCTTTTTCTTTTCTTTCTTTGAATGTTTTTTTAACTACATGTTTAGATATTTCTTCTTGAGCTTTAGGAATCTCAAACTGATAATTTTCCAATCTTTTTAAAGCATAATCTGTATATTCTTGAGATATATCTATTCCTAAATAATGATGTCCTAATATTTTAGCTGCTACTAAAGTTGTCCCACTACCACAGTATGGATCTATAACTAATTTCCCACGCTCTTCATCAAATATGGAATATATTATTCTTACAGGTAGTGCTATAGGAAACGGTGCAGGGTGAGGATTATTATTTTCAGGCAATAACCTCCAAATTGATGTTAACAAAGCATGTCTGGATTTAAGTTCTTTACCTATTTTATTATTCCCTATTGGTTTATATAACCAGTAAATTCTCTCTTCTACTTGCCAAAATCTCCATCCCCTTAAATTAGCTGCTATCATCCTATCCCATATAATTTCCTGTCTTATAATCCATTTTGTTTTTCTTAACCAGTCCATAGGATGAAACATTATGCCTTTTTCCCATCTTATTTTATGATTGTAAAAAAAAGAACCACCCGGTTTTATAATTCTATAAAGCTCGTTTAATACTTTTATTTGAGTTTCTTGATATACTTCTTCAGGTAGGTTGTCTGTAGCTCCTTTATATGTTATTTTGTCTACTAACCAACCTTTTTTATCTTCTCTCTTATTGTAAGGAGGTGAAGTAATACCTAAATCTATTGAATTGTCAGGGATTTTTTTTAAAGTTTCTAAAGTGTCTCCACAAATTACTTTATCTATAAACTCACTAACCATCTTGAGCGTTCTCCCATAAAAATTTATAAAATTTCTTTACAATATAATTTTCGTATTTCCTGAGTTCCTTTTTTGGAAGGCAGAAAACAAGTTTTAAATTTTTGCAGTTTATATAGTCTTCATATGTAAAGGAAGCACTTCTCAAATACTGTCCAGGAATATCACCATCAGGAAAGCGTTTATTAAGTTGATCTTCTAATTTTTTTACAAACTTTTCACAACGAAAAGGAAACTCTATAATATATATCAATTTTCCATCAATAAATCCACTTACTAACATATTTATATTTTCATTTAAATCTCTTTCTAACCTCTCGTGAGTATAATCAGTAAAGTTACCACCACCGTTTAGTTTTCCTCTCCCTGAGCTTTTTATATTTTTTGGTTTTGCTTCACATCTTATAGGTTTTCCATAGGCACTTAGTTTATAACCGTTATATCCTATTTTCCCTTTTGTATGCTGATATCCCGCCAATGTTACAGTGAGAAATTCTCTTAAAGTAGATGAGTTAGAATCGTTCATATAAATTGTAAGCAAATCTGTTAGAATAGCAATTAGGTTGTTTTTAGAACAGTCCAATAAATATGAGTTTAACTCTTTGTGAGTTTTGGTTGCATATATTCTTATTATTTCAGCTAATTCTCTGTTCATAGCTCCAACCGATATTACAGTTATATCATAACATTGTATTAGAATTATACATTAAATCTGAAATGTATCACATCTCCATCCTGGACTATGTAGTCCTTACCTTCTATTCTTAGAAGTCCCTGTTCTTTTGCTTTCTGTAAGGAACCTGCCTTTATAAGATCCTCATAGTTTATAACCTCGGCAGCTATAAAACCTCTTTCAAAGTCTGAGTGTATCTCACCTGCTGCCTGTGGTGCTTTTGTTCCTCTCTTTATAGTCCATGCTCTTGCTTCCTTCTCTCCTGCTGTAAAGTATGTGATAAGATCAAGAAGTCTGAATCCTGTTCTTATCATCTTATTTAATCCCGGTTCTGACAGACCGTAAGCCTCAAGGAGTTCTCCCCTTTCTTCCTTAGGTATCTCTATAAGCTCCTGTTCAACCTTACCACACAGGACAACAACAGGAGCGTTCTCTTTTTCAGCTTTTTCTTTTATAGCCTTAACATACTCGTTATCTTCACCTTCTGGAAGATATTCCTCATCTATGTTTGCAACATACATAACAGGCTTTAATGTTAGTGGAAATATAGTTTTTCTCATATAATCTATCTCTTCTTCCTCAAACTGATCTGTAAATGATCTTAAAGGCTTCAGATCCTCAAGTATCTTTTTTGCCTTTTCTAACACCTGAACCTCAAATTTAGCCTCTTTGTTACCTGTTTTTGCAGGTTTTATAACCTTATCAAGCCTTTTCTCAACAGTCTGGAGATCTGCAAGAATAAGCTCAGTTTCTATGATCTCAGCATCCCTCACAGGATTAACAGATCCTTCAACGTGTACAACATCACTATCCTCAAAACATCTTACAACATGTGCAATAGCTGAAACATTCCTTATATTTGATAAAAACTGATTTCCAAGACCTTCCCCTTTACTTGCTCCTTTAACAAGTCCTGCTATATCAACAAACTCAATTGTTGCAGGTACTATTCTCTTGGATCTTTCTATCTGTGCAAGTTTTTCAAGTCTCGCATCTGGAAGATCTACAATCCCTACATTTGGATCTATCGTACAGAATGGATAGTTTGCAACTCCGGCTTTTGCAGTCTCTGTTAATGCATTAAATATTGTGGATTTCCCAACATTTGGAAGTCCAACTATACCAACATTTAACTTCATCTTTCCTCCATTTTTAGAAAATTCTTAAGAAATTTATGGGTTTAAGGAGATTTTTCAACAGATTCATACAGTCTCAACAGTTTCCTCTGGGGAGAATATCTTTTTCAGTCTGTTCAGTGCATCCTTTTCAGATAGAAAGAGGATGACCTTCCTCTCATCAGGTGTTTCATAAACAACCTTTATATACCTTCTTTTTACAGGTCTTACCAGAAGATCAAACCTGACTCCCTTATTATATCCGCTAATCCATACTTCCCTTGTCTCATCATGGTAAAAATAGCTGAACCCTTCTTTCTGTGAGATCTCGTTTAGATACTCAGGTATCTTTTTCATCTCCACCTCTCTTTTCATTAAGGAATAGATATTATAGCATTATTCCCTTTTATCAACCTCCTTTTTGATCCTCAGATAAACAAATGCAGCCATAGTTAAAACAAAAAACAGAAACATAAGTACAATAATCCCGCTCATAAGACAGCCTCCCTAATTCATTTATAATAACTTATTACAAAAAGATAAAAGGAGGTAGCTTTGAGGAGACTTTTTTCAATAGAGAATCTCACATTTATAGCCATAATACTTGGTATTCTGTCCGGTGTTTATCTAAAAGATATCGTTATAAATCTCAAGCTTGTGGGAAATGCATTTTTAAATCTTCTGAAGATGATAACTATACCCCTCATATTTGCCTCTATCTTTGTGAGCATAGCCTCACTTGCCTCAATAAAGGATATAAAGGATATGGGGATTAAGGCTATAGTTTATTACTTTTCAACAACGGCGCTTGCCGTTTTTACAGGTATCGTTGTTGTTAACTTTATAAATTTCAGTCCTGTTGATGGGATGAATCTTTCATCAGATGGTTTTGAACATAAAAAGTTCACAGTTGAAGCACTTATTCAGAGTTTTATCCCGTCAAATATTTTTCAGAGTCTTGTTGAGGGTAAAGTTCTTCACGTTATAATTTTTTCAATTCTTTTTGCTATTGCTGTCTTGAAACTCCAACAGAGCAAGAAAGAAGTTATTACGAGATTCTTTGAAGGTGTTAATGACTCTATGCTGACTGTGGCAAAATGGATTATTAATCTTTCCCCTTTAGGTGTTTTTGCCCTTGTTTCATACATCGTTGCTGATAAAGGCCTTGGGTCTATACTCTCTCTATGGCAGTATGTTCTTGCTGTTGTTGTTGGTCTTCTTATACATGCTGTTTTTAATCTCGGTCTTATAGGATTTTTATTTGGGAAGTTCAATCCCCTCAGTTACTTCACAAAGGTTAAAGAGGCTCTGCTTATCGCCTTCTCAACATCCTCAAGTTCAGCAACACTTCCTGTTACACTTGAGGTTGCCGAGGAAAGGGCAAAGATAGATAAAAAAACTGCAGGCTTTGTTCTTCCACTTGGAGCAACCATAAATATGGATGGGACGGCTCTTTATGAAGCTGTTGCTGCAATGTTTATAGCCTCACTTTACGGGATAGAGCTCTCTATAGGAGAGCAGATAATTATATTCTTTACAGCTTCACTTGCTGCTGTTGGTGCTGCCGGTATTCCAAGTGCTGGACTTGTTACAATGACACTTGTTTTCACGGCTGTAGGTATTCCACTTGAAGGTATTGCGATAATACTTGCTGTTGACAGATTCCTTGATATGCTCAGAACTGCAACAAATGTTTGGGGTGATCTTATAGGGGCAAAAATAATAAGCAGGTTTGTAAGATAGATGCTTGAGAATCTCTTTTCAGTACTGCTTTTTTTTATATCAGGTTATCTCTCAAGGAAGCTTCGGATATTTGATGAGAGATCTGCTGATACTCTTATAAAGTTCATAATATACATTGCATTTCCTGCACTTGTTATATACAACGTTTACTATCTTGATATAAAGAGATCATTTATCCTTGTTATACTTGGCGGATGGCTTGTAATAATCTTTTCAATAGCTGTCTCGTATATTGCAGGGAAGTTAATGAGGTTAAACCGTGTAACACTTGCATCATTTGTTATGATGGCATCATTTGGTAACACATCATTCTTAGGTTTTCCTTTCCAGATAGCTCTACTTAGGGAAGAGGGACTTAGATATGCTGTAGTTTTTGATCAGCTTGC
The DNA here is from genome assembly GCF_000021565.1 of Persephonella marina EX-H1. Lineage (NCBI taxonomy): Bacteria > Pseudomonadati > Aquificota > Aquificia > Aquificales > Hydrogenothermaceae > Persephonella > Persephonella marina. The sequence goes on from NC_012440.1 coordinate 192,005, forward strand.
ATCATTCCTTCCTGTTTCCCTTATCTCACCTTTTATACTTTCATTTGGACAGTCATCGGAAAAGATAGGCATTGATATAAAAAAGGTTTTAACATTTCCGCCATTTATAGCCCTTTTAGGTGCTTTTTTGATAAAAAATATCTATATTCCTGAGTTTGTTCTCGGCAGTTTAAAGATGCTCGGTATGACTGTTATACCCCTTGCTCTTTTCTCAGTTGGTATAAATCTCAGATTTTCTAAGGTTAGGGGAAGGCTGAAGGATATAATTGCTGTCATATCAATAAAGATGCTTATGATACCTGTTTTAACAGTTCTTGTTCTTTATATACTTTCTGTAAATCCTGATACTGAGTGGCTCTCATTTATTATTGAGATATCAATGCCCCCTATGGTTTTAGCCTCTATACTTGTAATAGGTGCAGGTCTTGACAGGGATCTTGCTGTTTCATCTGTTGGAATTGGTATTATAATTAGTTTTATAACAGTTCCATTGATATTTTATATAACCAAAGCTTTCCTTTAAGATGAGGGAGATAGAGAAGGTTCTTTTTAGAGGAGAGCTTAAAAGGTTAGACGGTCTTATAAGGGACTGTCTGAATAGAGCTGGGAAGCTTAATTACGGGGATATATTCTCTGAGCATTTCAGTATGATGAAAGGTCTTCAGGAATGTATGAGACCTGAGGAGTACATAAATTTACTTCGTATAGCTGAGGCATCATTAACAGTAACGCTAAAAAAGGCTTACAGAGAGAGGGATCTGGAAGCTGTTAAGGAGATAAAGGAGATTCTCCAGATAGTTAAGGATTTTAATACAGGGGATAGTGATGATATATTTTGATAACGCTGCTACAACAAAGGTTTTTCCAGAGGTTTTAGATAAGATAAAGATCTGGTCACAGGATTTTTATGCAAACCCTAACTCTATTCATTCAGATGGACAGAGATCAAGGATGGCTGTTGAGGAATCAAGAAGGTATATAGCTTCCTTTCTTGGTGTTCCTGAGGATGAGATAATTTTTACATCATGTGCAACAGAGAGTAACAACACAATAATAAGAGGTCTTGCTGAGGGTTACCCTGAGAAAGATGAGATACTGATCTCACCTATAGAGCATAAATCAGTTCTAAACCCTGTGAGATATCTTTCAAAAAGGGGATATAAGATCAGATTTTTAAAGGTAGACAGTCAGGGGATAGTTGATTTAGATGACCTTAACAAAAAGATAACGCCAAAAACGCTTTTTGTTTCCATTATACATGTTAACAATGAGACGGGTGTTGTTCAGGATCTGGAAAGTATAGGAAAGGTATGTAAGGAAAGAGATGTGTTATTTTTCTCAGATACGGTCCAGTCATTCTGTAAGATTGATATAAATTCAGATTCTGTTGATTTTTTCTCTGTCTCAGGACATAAGATAAATGCTCCAAAGGGGATCGGCTTTTTCAGAAGAAAAAAAGATATACAGTTAACACCTCTTCTTTTCGGTGGAGGGCAGGAGTTTGGTTTAAGGTCAGGGACGGAGAATGTTGTTTATATAAAGGCTCTTTCTGAAACGGTAAGGATATGGAATGAAAACAGAGCTTATTTTATAAAAAAATTAAAAGATCTTAGCGGTAAATTTATTAATGGGCTGAAAACAATAATTCCTGATGTTGAGATAGTGAGTGAAAATGCTGAAAGATCCCCAAATATAATTACAGTTATATTCCCGAAGATTGATGCACAGACATTTATAATGGCACTTAATACGGAAGGTATCGCTGTATCCTCAGGTTCTGCCTGTTCCTCAGGCACTCCCTCACCTTCCCATGTTTTACTTTCCTATGGTTATTCTGAGGAAAAGGCATTGAGAGCTGTCAGATTTTCCTTTGGTGTTGATAATACTGAGGAAGAGGTAGATATTCTTTTGGAAAAAATCAAGGATATTTTTGGAAAACTCTCTGTTTTTTACTGATTTTTTTTGAAAAACTCAATAATCTTTTCTGCCACTTCATCTGCTGGTATGTCGTACTCTCCTCTTTCTATCAGTTCTTTTATCTTTCTTATCTTTTCCATACGCAACAGCTTCTCCTCCGTTAAATATGCTTCTAACTTTTCCAAATCTTCCTCAGATAATTTTTGCTCTAAAAGCTTACGAAGTTTTTTCTCATCCAATGCCCTTTCCTCAGTTATTCATTTTTCGGTATAATCCTTTTGTTACTTTAAAAAAGGAGAGGTCATGTTTCTTTCAATAGATACTTATTCTGAAAATATGGGAATAGCCCTTATAAATGGACATCATATTGCTGCAAGACTTTCTTTATCCAAAACAAAACCATTCTCTGAATTAATTGTCGGAAAGTTGGATGATATTTTCAATGATCTCGGTTTGTCTGCTGATCTTATATCTGGTGTTGTTGTAAATAAAGGTCCCGGAAGTTATACAGCTTTAAGGGTAGGACTTTCTGTGGCTAAAACTGTATCTTTCTCCCTCTCTGTTCCGATATACGCTTATGAGAGTCTTGATGTTATAGCTTACAGGTACAGACTCTATAGAGGTAAGATACTTGTTGCTATAAACGGTGGTCAGAAGGAAGCATTCCTGAGGGAGTATATATCAGATGGGAAAGAGACAGAACCTTTAACAGATTACAGTATAGAGAAGATTAGCAGATTGAGGGAAGATATAGAAAAATATAAGGACTATCTGATTATTGAGAAAAATCTGGATACTTTCGGGAAAAATGTTATAAAGGATATTGATGATCTTTCTGTTGATGGGTTCTTTTATGCTTTAAAGTATGATCTTAAAGAAGACCCTCTGTTTTTACAGCCTGTATATCTAAGACCTGTTTGATGAAAACCTTTCCATTATGTATTTTATAACAGCTCCGTGTCTCAATCCCCAGTCGCTTACCCTTATATTATCTTTTTCGAAAACCTCCATAGCCGTATCAAATATGACTATCCCAGATATGATAGCTTCAGCTCTTTTATCCTCAATCTGGGGTATCCTTTTCCTTTCAGTAAGAGTCATTGATGAGAGCTTATCAAGCCATTTTTTGACTGCTTCTCTTGTTAATCTCTTACCGTGAACCTTCTGAGATGAGTAAGGGAATATATGGTACTCAAGAGCAACAAGTGTTGTTATTGTTCCGCCAAGACCTATTATCTCCCTGCACTCCTTCATCTTTCCGTAGGCTTCTTCTATGTAAGGAGTTATAAACCTCCTCATATCCTCTATCTCTTTTTTTTCAGGAGGATCTGATTTTATAAACTTTTCTGTGAGATTTACTATACCGAAGGGAAATGAAACTGAACTTTCAAGCTTATATCCGCCGTTTTCTTTTATGCCGTATGCAAACTCAGTACTTCCCCCACCCTGATCAACTACAACAAAACTACCTTCAGGTGATAGTCCGTAAGCTGTTGCAAGAAAAGAGAGATAAGCCTCTTCATCTCCTGTGATAAGATTTATCTCAATACCGAGCTGTTTTGCCTTTTCAAGGAATTCATTTCCGTTTTCAGCCTCTCTGCATGCGGCTGTTGCATAACCTATTATTCTTTCTACTTTATACTCTTTTGCTATAAGAACATACTCTCTCAGTGTTGCAAGTGTCTCATCAATAGCTTCCCTCTGGAGATACCCTGTTTCCTTCAGGTTTCTCCCTAAGGATGTTATTCTCCCAACTGATAGGATATCATCAACACTACGGAGTGTTTCCTCTAATGAGTCTTTCTCATGAATGCCAGATATTAAAAGTCTTGTGGAGTAGGTTCCAATATCAATTACAGCTACTTTATAGCTCAAAACTCTACTCCATAAAGACCTGTCCTTCTAAAGGGGAAACATCTATCCCCTGACTTACAAGGTACTGTATAGCCTTTTCAATCTCCTCTTCTTTTCCTGTAAGCTCAAGCTCAAGCCAGCCTATATTTTCCTGAACATTAGCCTTTCTTATGTTTATCTCAACATCAAAATTCTTACAGACCCTGCTTAAGATAGGCTCTTTTATCTTTTCTTCAGGGTATATAAGTTTTAGCTTTATAGATTCCATAACTCAGGCCTCCAAACCCCCGGCTATTGCAGGTATTATGGCTACAATATCTCCATCTTTTAGCTCTGTATCTTTCCCTTTTAAAAATCTTATATCCTCATCATTAACAAAGAAGTTAACAAACTTTCTTATCTCACCGTTAGGTTCAACAAGTCTCTCTTTTATTCCAGGAAATTCAGCCTCAAGCTTATCAATAAGCTCTGCTATTGTTGATGCCTCAACCTGAACCTCGCCCTGACCCTGTGTTACTCTTCTTAATGCTGTTGGTATTCTAACTGTTACCGCCATTTTTACCTCCTTATTTTTCTTCAGCTTTTACTGTCTGACCAATAACTTTTTCCTTAAACTCAGTAAGTGAAGGTTTTATATGAACAGGTTTTTTGAGCTGTCCTTCAAGAACTTCCATTGTTTTATAACCGTTACCTGTTATGTAAACAACTACGGTCTCTTCAGGATCAAAAGCCCCTTTCTCAGCTAACTTTTTGAGAACAGCTATCGTTGTTCCACCAGCTGTCTCTGTGAATATACCTTCTGTTCTAGCAAGAAGTTTTATACCCTCTATTATTTCCTGATCTGAGGCTATCTCCATATCACCACTACTTTCCTTCCCTACTTTAACAGCATAAGGACCATCAGCAGGGTTTCCTATAGCTATTGATTTTGCTATTGTGTCGGGTTTTTCTGGAACGATCCAGTCCCTGTTTTCCTTAAAGGCCTTGTATATAGGACTGCATCCTTCTGCCTGAGCCCCGTACATTCTTGGAGGATTATCAGATATAAGTCCTACCTCTTTAAGCTCATTAAACCCTTTCCATATTTTTGTGTACAGAGAACCTGAAGCTAAAGGAGCTACAACAGCGTCAGGAGCTTTCCATCCAAGCTGTTCAGCAACCTCAAATGCAAGAGTTTTTGATCCTTCTGAGTAAAATGGTCTCACATTTATATTAACAAAAGCCCATCCAAACTCATTGGCTATCTCTGAAGAGAGTCTGTTAACATCATCATAATTTCCATCAACAGCAACAACTGTAGGATTGAATACGAGTGAGCCTATGATCTTGTTAGTCTCAAGGTTTGATGGGATAAAGACATAACATTTCATTCCTGAGGCTGCAGCATTTGCGGCAACAGAGTTTGCAAGATTACCTGTTGATGCACAGGCTGCTGTATCAAATCCAAACTCCTTAGCCTTGGAAAGTGCAACAGCAACAACCCTGTCTTTAAACGAGAGCGTTGGATGATTTACAGAGTCATCTTTTATGTACAGATTTTTAAGTCCAAGCTCCTTTCCTAACTTTTCAGCTTTTATAAGAGGTGTAAATCCTGCAGAAAGCCCCACCTTAGGGTTATCTACAGGAAGGAGATCAACATATCTCCATAGACTTTTAGGACCGTTTTCTATCTTTTCCTTAGATATATTCTTCTTTATCTCATCATAATCGTACTCTATTTCAAGTGGTCCAAAACAGAACTCACACACATGTATAGGTTCGACAGGATACTCTTTACCACACTCTTTACATTTTAATGCTTTGACTTTTGGCATTTATTCATAAACCTCCGACGTATATAGATAAGGATTAATTATTATAATATAAAATTTACAGGTATGGAAAATAATGATAAAATGAATAAAATCTAAATCAGTACACAAATCCTTTTAAACAGGAGGTCTGAAGCTTTAATGTATAATGAGTTTATCATAGAAGAGGCTCTTACATTTGATGATGTTCTGCTTTTACCTCAAAAATCTGATGTTCTTCCACATGAGGCTGATGTTAGTTCTTATCTGACACCAAAAATAAAACTGAATATACCGATAGTTTCTGCAGCTATGGACACTGTAACAGAACACAGACTCGCCATAGCACTTGCAAGGGAAGGTGGAATAGGGATAATACACAGAAATATGTCAATAGAAGACCAGATGAAAGAGGTTGAGAAGGTAAAAAAGGCTGAAAGTGGAATGATAACGGAGCCTGTAACAATAGGTCCTGATCAGACTGTAAAGGAAGCTCTTGAGATAATGGCAACATATAAGATATCAGGTGTTCCTGTTGTTGATTCTGAGAATAAGCTTATAGGAATACTTACAAACAGGGATCTTAGATTTTTGCATAAAAAGGATTACAGAAAGCCTGTTTCGCAGTTTATGACAAAAGCTCCTCTCATAACGGCAAAAGAGGGAACATCACTTGAAGAGGCTATGGATATACTCCAGAAACACAAGGTTGAAAAGCTACCTGTTGTTGATGATGAAGGTCATCTGAAAGGACTGATCACTATAAAGGATATAGTCAAGAGAAAGCAGTATCCAAATGCATGTAAAGATGAGCTTGGAAGGTTAAGGGTTGGAGCAGCTGTTGGGACGGGACCAGATACAATAGACAGGGTTACAGCACTTGTTGAGGCAGGTGTTGATGTGATTATCGTTGATACGGCTCACGGTCATTCTGTAAGAGTACTTGAGACTGTGGAGAAAGTTAAGGCTGAGTTTCCAGATCTTGAGCTTGTTGGTGGAAATATAGCAACAGGTGAGGCTGCAGAGGATCTTATTAAAGCCGGTGCGGATGCTGTAAAGGTTGGTGTTGGTCCAGGATCTATATGTACAACAAGGGTTGTTGCAGGTATAGGTGTTCCTCAGATAACAGCTATCGCAAAGTGTGCTGAGGTTGCCCACAAGTATGGCAGAAAGGTTATAGCTGATGGTGGTATAAGATACTCAGGAGATATAGTAAAGGCTATAGCTGCAGGTGCTGATACTGTAATGCTTGGAAGCCTATTTGCAGGTACTGAAGAATCACCTGGTGAGAGGATATTCTACCAGGGAAGAGCTTACAAGGTTTACAGAGGAATGGGATCGCTTGGAGCGATGAAAGCGAGATTCTCTTCAGATAGATACTCCCAGGAGAATGTTGAGAAATTTGTTCCTGAAGGAATTGAGGGAAGAATTCCATTTAAAGGACCTTTATCCGATGTTGTTTACCAGCTTGTTGGTGGGCTTAGATCAGGTATGGGTTATACAGGAAGCAGAACAATAGAGGATCTTCAGAAGAATGGAAGATTCATAAAGATAACAAACGCAGGTCTGAGGGAGAGTCACGCCCACGACGTTTACATTACACAGGAAGCTCCAAACTACTGGATAGATTAAAGGGGGGATAAAGATGGAGCATCCAATAACAGCTTATATAGCAGCTGCAGGTTTTACAGTTGTTTCAGTTATTATTATCGCTTTTCTTGTAAAAGAGGCAAAAAAGTATATGAGCAGTAAGGAAGATTAAGAATTCTAAATAGAGGTCTAATATGGATAAGAAATCATTTTCACAGTTTGATATGCTGCTTGCACAGGAGCTTACTAACCTTGAGAGATTTATAATAAAAAATCCTCTCGGAACTAATGAGTTCTGGAGCGAATGGCAGGAAAAAACAGGTGAGATCATTGTAACAAAAGCTGCAATAAAGAAGGCCCTGAGAAATCATAAAGGATCCCTTGATGAATCACAGATACTGAAGCTCTCTTCAATGCTTGAGGCTTATAAGGAGATAGCAGCATATCTTGAGCTTTTAAGACAGACAGCTTTGAAAATAAGAGGAATTGAGGTCTCTAACTGGGATATATTTGACGGTATTGAAGGTGAGAATGAAGGCGAAGACGATCTGCCGTTCTAAATAAGGAATAGGGAGGTATAGATGTTCAACAGCTATATGACTCTTGAAGATGTTGATGTTACTGGAAAAAGGGTTTTTGTCAGGGTTGACTACAACGTTCCTCTTGACGAACACGGTCATATAGTTGATGACACAAGGATAAGGGAGACAATCCCAACTATAAACTACCTTTTAGATAAAAATGCGAAGGTTATACTTGCCTCACACCTTGGAAGACCAAAAGGTGAGAGAAATCCAAAATACTCACTATTCCCTGTCGCAAGGAGACTTGAGAGACTTTTAAACAAAGAGGTTAAGTTTGCTCCTGACTGTGTTGGAAAGGAAGTTGAGGAGCTTGTATTTAACATGAAAGATGGGGATGTTGTTCTCCTTGAGAATTTAAGGTTCCATCCTGGAGAGGAAGGAAACGATCCTGAGTTTGCAAAGTCTCTTGCAAAACTTGCAGAGATCTATGTTATAGATGCCTTTGGTACATGCCATAGAAAACATGCTTCAATGTACGGCATAAAGGATTTTGTACAGCCTGTTGTTATGGGATTTCTCCTTGAGAGGGAGCTGAAATACTTTGAAAAAGCTCTTGTTAATCCACAGAGACCTGTTGTTGCATTTATAGGTGGATCAAAGGTCTCATCTAAACTTGGTGTTATAAAACATCTGCTTGATAAGGCTGACAAGATATTTATAGGGGGAGCGATGGCCTTCACATTTATAAAAGCTATGGGTTATGAGGTTGGAAGCTCCCTTGTTGAGGATGATATGTTTGATGAGGCCCTTTATGTTATAGATGAGGCTAAAAAGAGAGGTGTAAAGTTCTACCTTCCTGTAGATTTTGTCTGCGGACAGGCTATATCAGAACAGACACCTGTTATTGAGGTTGCATGGCAGGAGATACCAAAAGGCTGGATGGGTCTTGATATAGGACATGCATCTATAACCCTTATAAAAGAGATACTTAAAGATGCACAGACAATAATATGGAACGGGCCTATGGGTGTTTTTGAGATAGATAAATTCAAAGGTGGAACATTTGGGCTTGCCCATGCTATAGCAGAATCACCTGCTCTATCCATTGCAGGTGGAGGAGACACAGATTATGCCATTCATAAAGCCGGTGTTATAGATGAGATAAGCTATATATCAACAGGTGGAGGAGCATTCCTTAAACTCCTTGAAGGTAAAGTTCTTCCCTGTCTTGAGGCTATAACCAAAAATGAATAAGGGGTTTACAGCTTGGAGGAGTATATAAAAACCGCTAAAGAGGCTGCTGTTTTAGGCGGTCACATACTGAAGGAGTATTTCAAAAAGATTAAAAAAGAGGATATAGAGAGCAAATCTGTTAAAGATTTTGTTACGTACGTTGACAAGCTCTCAGAGGAAAGGATAAGGAATTTTATACTTTCTGTCCATCCTGACCATGCATTTTTAGGTGAGGAAGAGGGCGTTGTAGGAAATACAGAAAGTGAGTACCTCTGGATAGTTGATCCTCTGGACGGAACAAAGAACTATATAAACGGTTTTGAGATATTTGCTGTCTCGGTGGCCCTCCAGAAAGGGGATCAGATTGTAGCAGGTGCTATATATGTTCCCATGCTTGATAAGCTCTACTGGGCAGGAAAAGGAGAAGGTGCATATCTAAATGGTGAGAGAATAAGAATATCAAACAGGCCTGTTGAGATGGCTCTTGTTTCTACAGGATTTCCATTCAGGTATATAGAGGAGCTGGACAGCTATCTGAAAGCTTTTAGAGAGGCTATGATAACATTCTCAGCTATTAGAAGACCTGGGGCGGCTGCTGTTGATCTTGCGATGACAGCTGAAGGTGTTTTTGATGGATTTTTTGAGATGAAGCTCTCAATATGGGATATTGCAGCAGGAGTCCTTCTTATAAAGGAGTCAGGCGGTATCTTTACAAATTTTGAAGGTGAGGAAAAGTTAGACGGAAATGTTATAGCGGGAAGTCCCCACATTCATGAGGAACTTTATAAAATAGTAAAAAGAACACTTGTGTGATGGATTATAAAAAAAAGTTAGAAGAGCTTAGGAATAAGATAGACCAGATAGATGAGCAGATTCTCAGACTTCTGAATGAGAGGGCTAAATTAGCCCAGGAAGTTGGGCATATAAAAAAGGAGCATAATCTCCCTATATACGTTCCAAGCAGGGAAAAGGCTATTTTTGAGAGACTTGAAAAGCTGAATGCTGAGCTTGGTGAAATATTCCCTACAGATGCTGTAAAGCCTGTATTCAGAGAGATAATATCAGCCTGTAGATCAACAGAGGAGAGTATTAAGGTTGCATACCTTGGACCAAGGGCAACATTTACACACCAGGCAGCTATAAAACATTTTGGTCAGGCTGTTGAGCATATACCTGTATCAACAATAAAGGATGTTTTTGAGGAGATTGTAAAGGAGAAGGCTGATTTTGGCGTTGTTCCTGTTGAAAACACAATAGAAGGTATAGTTAATTACACACTGGATCTTCTTGTTGATTACCCTCTTAAGATAACGGGTGAAGTTATACTTGAGATATCACTTCATCTTATGGGAATAAATCCTGATGTCAGGGAGATAGTCAGAGTTTACTCCCACAGACATGCACTTGCTGAGTGTAGGGACTGGCTCAGGGAAAATCTGCCAAATGCACAGCTTATAGAGGTTGAAAGTACAGCAAAAGCCGCAGAGATGGCAAAGGATGATTATGAGTCTGCCGCTGTGGCAAGTGAGGCAGCTGCTGATATTTATGGACTTCATATAATTGAGAGAAAGATAGACAGACATATACATAACTTCACAAGATTCCTTGTGATAGGAACACAGATACCAAACAGAACTGGAAATGATAAGACAACATTCATATTCTCCGTAAAAAATGAGGTGGGAGCTCTATATAAGACACTTGAGCCTTTATACAGACACGGGATAAATATGACAAAGATAGAATCAAGACCTTCTAAAAAGGAGGCATGGGATTATATTTTCTTCACAGATATTGAAGGTCATATACAGGATGAGAGGGTAGAAAAAGCTTTAAAAGAGCTTGAGGAGATATCACCTTTCTTCAAGATCCTTGGCTCATACCCTAAAGCTCACTGAACCTGAGTTTAGAAAGGAAAAACAGACCTACCATCAGATACACAAGATCCACAAAAAGAACGGTTATATAAGGGACAGCTCCACTTTCAGCCATTGATGCTATAAATGCTGTACCGTACCAGTAAACGATTATAGATGCAAAAGCTATAAAAAGCTTATCTTTCTTTCTGCTCCACAGGAATGGGAAGACAACGATTGAGAGGATAAGGGCTGAAAATACAGTGGCAAGCTTTGAATAAAACTTACTCCAGTAGTATCCTGCAGGATAACCGAACTTTTCTGCTATAACAGCTGATCTGTAAAGCTGTAGTATTGATACAGGTTTTTTAACCTTTACAAGTTTTTTTAGATTTTTAATGTCTACAGCTACAGGAAAGTCAAATGTCTTAAACCTTCTGTAATTAAAAGAGAAAATGTCAGATAGATCTATGATCTTGCCGTTTTGAATAAGTATGCTTCTGCCCTTTATCTTGAATCTATTACCTTCTATTCTTAAAACAGGATTGTAGTTCTCATCAAACTGTATGAATATAAGATCCTTACCTTCCCTTTTGTTAAAATCAAGAAATCTGAAATACATATAGCTTTTACTGTCAAGTGTAATCCATCTGTTATAAGCGAAAAGGTATTTTTCCTCTTCAGGAGGTCTGTTCTTTAATATAGAGTAAACCTTTTCCACCTCTTTCTTAGCGGTCGGCATAATGAGCTCAAGATTGATTATCTGCAGGAATGATAGGAATAACGGAAATATAAAAAGTTTTGTGGCCAGAGATTTAAGTGAGATTCCGTTGAGAAGTATCGGGTATATCTCTTTACTCTCTATCAGATCCTTTGCAAGAAGTATAAAAGCTATAACAGCAGATATTGGCAGAATGTAGTATACCTTTTCCGGAAGCTGATAGAGTATGTACAGCGAAAGATAGTAAATATCAAGCTGTTTCGCCTTTCTTAAAACCTCTATAAGTTCGGCGAGAACCGCAACAAATGAGAAAGAAGGTAGAACAACAAGCAGGTAAACAGTCAGTTTTTTATATAAATATCTATCTAGTATCCTCATTTAAAACCTTTATTTTTGATAAATGTAGTTAAATATGATATATTATTTCGGTTAATTATTCACAAAAAAGCACGCTTCCCGCTGCAAAAGGGTTGCCCTTTGTGGTCCTTGGGAGGCGGAAGAATAAACCCTTAGGAGGTATGTTTTTATGGCTTTTGAAATCACTATGAGAGAACTTCTTGAAGCTGGGGTTCATTTCGGTCACCAGACAAGAAGATGGAACCCCAAGATGGCACCTTACATCTTCACAAAGAGAAACGGGATCCATATCATTGACCTTGCCAAAACGATCCCGCTTTTCAAAGTTGCCTGGGAGTTTGTGAGAGACGAGGTTGCAAAAGGATCTGACATTCTCTTTGTAGGAACTAAGAAACAGGCACAGCAGATCATTGAAGAACAGGCAACAAGATGTGGAGCTTACTACATCAATGAGAGATGGTTAGGAGGTCTTTTAACCAACTTTACAACAGTCAGAAAGAGTGTTGCCAAGCTCAAAAAGCTTGAGACTATGGAAGCTGAAGGGGCTTTTGAGATACTTCCAAAAAAGGAAGTTGTAAAGCTCAAAAAGAAAAAGGAAAAGCTTGAGAAGTACCTGAAAGGTATAAAGGATATGGAAAAGATCCCTGACATCATATTCATAGTTGATACAGTCAGGGAGGAGCTTGCAGTTAAGGAGGCAAAGAAACTTGGTATACCTGTTGTTGCTATAGCGGACACAAACTGTGATCCTGACATGATAGATTACCCTATACCAGGTAATGATGATGCTATAAAGGCTATAAATCTTATAACAACGAAGATAGCTGATGCTGTTATTGAAGGAAAGTCTTTAAGGGAAAGCGTTGGTGAAGCTGTTGAGACTGAAAGTATAGAAGCTGAGCTTATGAAAAAGGCTGAGGAAGAAGGTGTTGCTGAAGTTGGGATAGTTGAGTCAGGAATACATGGAGCAAACGCACCTGAAAAAGAGGAAAAACTAGAAGAGGAAGTAGATAAGGAAGTTAAGGAGCATCTTCCTGAAGAAATAGAAGAAGCAAAGGAGGAGTTAAAGTAATGGCTACAGACGCAAAACTTGTAAAAACTTTAAGAGAGATGACAGGTGCTGGAATATTAGAGTGTAAAAAAGCCCTTGAAGAGACAGGTGGAAATCTTGAGGAGGCTGTTGAGCTTTTAAGAAAAAGAGGGATAGCAAAGGCTGCAAAAAAGGCAGGAAGAGAAACAAAGGAAGGTATAATCCATTCTTACATACATGCAGGTGGAAGAGTTGGTGTTTTACTTGAGCTTAACTGTGAGACAGATTTTGTTGCAAGAAATGAGGTTTTCAAGGAGCTTGCAAATGAGATAGCTCTCCAGATAGCAGCTATGAAGCCACAGTATGTGAGCAGAGAGGATATCCCAAGGGAAGTGATTGAGAAGGAAGGAGAGATAGCAAGGGAAGCTGCTATAGCAGAAGGAAAACCGGAACATATAGCTGAGAAGATAGCTGAGGGAAAGCTTGAGAAGTTCTTCAAAGAGGTATGCCTCTTAGAACAGCCTTACATAAAGGATGACAAGAAAACTATTGAAGATCTCATTAAAGAGTACATAGCAAAACTTGGAGAGAATATTAAAGTATCAAGATTCTGCAGGTACGAGATAGGGGAATAATTTGGGCTTAAAGTACAGGAGAGTCCTTTTAAAACTATCAGGTGAAGCTTTAATGGGGGATCGAGAGTATGGTATCGATCCCTTTTTTATTAGTGAACTTGCAGATGAGATAAAGTCAGTTTATGAGATAGGTGCAGAGATAGCCATAGTTATAGGTGGTGGAAATATATTCAGAGGAGTAAAAGGCTCCTCAATGGGAATGGATAGAGCAACAGCAGACTATATGGGTATGCTCGCCACTGTTATGAATGCCCTCGCACTTCAGGACATTTTAGAAAAAAAAGAGGTTCCCACAAGGGTTATGTCTGCCATAGAGATGAGGCAGATAGCAGAACCTTACATAAGAAGAAGGGCTATAAGACATCTTGAAAAAGGAAGAATCGTTATATTCGCAGCTGGAACAGGATCACCATTCTTTACAACAGATACAACAGGAGCTTTAAGAGCTGCAGAGATAAAGGCTGATGTTCTTCTTAAGGCAACAAAAGTTGATGGGATTTACGATAAAGATCCTGTTAAACACCCTGATGCAAAGCTGCTTAAGGAGATAACATACCTTGAGGCCATAAACAAAGATCTGAAAGTGATGGATCATACAGCATTAACGCTATGTATGGAGAACAATCTCCCTATAGTTGTTTTTAACATAAAGAAAAAAGGAAATATAATGAAGATCCTCCTTGGTGAGCCTATAGGATCTATCGTCAGATAACTTCTTTTCCTATCAAAATTCTTTTAATTCCATAACTTAAACTCTATCGTGATATAATAAAATATTAGTCTTCACAAGTGGATAAAGGAGGTCGGGATGATACAGGAATACCTGAAAGATGCTGAAAAAAGAATGAAAAAGGCTGTAGAGAAATTCAAAGAGGAACTGGCAAGTATAAGAACAGGAAGAGCATCAGTTGGTCTTGTTGAAAATATAAAGGTTGACTACTACGGGGCTGAGATGCCTTTAAAACAGATAGCATCAATAACAACACCAGAACCAAGTCAGATACTTATACAGGCGTGGGATCAGAATGCTGTTCCTGCCATAGAAAAAGCACTTCAGGAAGCAAATCTCGGAGCAAACCCGCAGACAGAAGGAAACCTTATAAGACTTATTCTTCCTCCCATGACAGAGGAGAGAAGAAGAGAGATAGTAAAGATGTTAGGGAAGATGGCAGAGGAAGCAAGGATAGCTATAAGAAATATAAGAAGAGATGATAAAGAGAGAATTGAGGATCTGAAAAAGGAAGGATTTTCTGAAGACGAAGTGAAAAAAGCCCTAGAACAGCTACAGAAGATTACAGATAAATATATAAAACAGATCAACGATTTAGCCACTGCCAAGGAGGAAGAGATCCTCTCTATCTAACTCTTTGACAATCTTTGAAAAATCCTTATATTAATCCTTAGTAAAATTTGAGTGGGGTATTGTAAAGTTGAAACAGGAGATAATTGAGAAAGTAAAGGAGATGCTTCAGCCTCTTTTAGAGGAGAGAGGCTTAAAACTTGTTGATATAGAGTATGTGACTGAAGGTAAACCTGTTTTAAGAATCTATATTTACAATCCTGAGGGAACAACAATAGAAGACTGTGAATGGATAAGCAGAAGGATAGGAGCTTTACTTGATATAGAGGATCTTATACCTGTTTCCTATACACTTGAGGTGTCTTCCCCTGGACTTGAAAGAAAATTAAAAAATGTTGAAGAGTATGATATTTTTAAAGGAAGGGATATAAAGATAGTTTTAAAAGAGCCTGTTGACAAAAAGAATGTTATAAAAGGTGTTTTAAAAGGTAGAGAGGACAATAATATTATCGTTGAAGAGGAAGGAGAGGAGGTAAGGATACCTTTAGAGAATATAGCAAGGGCAAATTTAGAATTTAAACATTAAAGGGGAAGTGTAATGGCAGTTAAACTAAAAAATGTGATAGAAGCGGTTGCAAAGGAAAAGAATGTTCCTGAGGAGATAATAGAGAAGGCACTTATAGATGGTATCACAGCTGCTGTGAAAAAGGAGTACGGATATAAGGATAACGTTCAGGTTATATTTGATAAAGAGGCGGATGAGCTTAAGGTTCTTTTGAAAAAGAGGGTAACACCTTTTGTTGAAAACCCAAAAAGGGATATATCACTTGAAGAAGCGAAAAAGATAGATCCAAAAGCTGAGGTTGGAAGTTATGTGTTTGTTCCTCTCAATCTTGAGGAGCTTGGGAGGATAGCACTGAACGCAGCCAAGGAAGTTATAACACATAAAGTTGCGAGGGTTGAAAAAAATATACTTTTCAAAGAGTTTAAAGAGCTTGAAGGAAAGATAGTAACAGGAACGGTTAGAAGGTTTGAAGATGGGGATATTATAGTAGATTTAGGAAGAATAGAGGCTGTTCTACCGGAGGAAGAGCAGATAAAAAAGGAAAAGTACAGAGTTGGAGACAGGATAAGGGCTCTTATACTGAAGGTTATAAAAGATGGTTCCTATCCTGTTTATGAGAGAGGTAAGGTAAAAAGGGTTATAAAACCTATAGACAGGGACAAACCCCTCGTTATACTATCAAGAACACATCCAAACTTTTTAAGAAAGCTTATAGAGATAGAGGTTCCTGAGATACAGGAAGGTGAGATAGAGATAAAGGCTATAGCAAGAGAACCTGGTGAGAGAGCAAAGGTTGCTGTATGGACAGAGGATAAAAATATAGATCCTGTTGGTGTTGTTGTAGGACTGAAAGGTAGCAGAATACAGAATGTATCTGCAGAGCTTTCAGGTGAGAAGATAGATGTTATAGAGTGGGATCCTGATCCTGCACAGTTTATACTCAGAGCACTTTCTCCTTCACATCCAAAGAAATGGAGACTTCTTGAGGATGAGAAAAGAATAGAGGTTGCTGTCCCAAAAAATGAGCTCTCGCTTGCTATAGGAAAAGGTGGTATAAACGCAAAACTTGCACACAAACTTACAGGATGGCATATAGATATACTCAGCGAGGAAGATTTTGAAAGAATACAACAGCTTCCGAGAAAAACAGCAGGCTAAACCTTTAAGAACCTGTATTTTATGTAAAAAAAAAGACCTAAGGAAGAGCTTATAAGATTTATTGCAGGTACAGATGAGGTTGATTTATTAAAGAAGAAAGGTGGAAGAGGTTATTACATCTGTCCGGAATGTGTTTTGAGGGTGAAAAGAAAGGGTATGAAGATAGATCCTGAAAGACTGAGAGATCAGCTGAGAAAACAGATAGTAAATCTTATTCAGATAGGATGGAGAGGAAGAATTATAAGTATAGGTTACGATCAGGCTGAGAAGGAGATAAATAAAGGCAGAAAAGGTTTTCTTATATTGGCCACAGATGTGGCAGAAAGAACAAAAAGGAATATCTTAAGGCTGTTCAAAGGCGATTATTTTGAGATTTTTACCAAGGAAGAGCTTGGCAGTTTTATAGGCAAAAAAAATGTGGGACTAATATTTGTCCCTGAAACCAAATTTGGTTTAAAATTAAAAAGTTTGATTAAACAATTTTTAGACCTTGAAGGAGGTAGTGTTAATTGTCAAAGATAAAGATTTCCGATCTTGCTAAAGAGTTCGGAATGACTTGGAAAGAGCTTGCTGGAGAGATAGAGGAACTTACAGGAAAAACTGTGAAATCACCATCTACTAAGATAGATGAGGAGATAGTATCCCTTTTAAGGGATGTTTTACAGCCTGCTGAGGAAGTGGAAGAGGCTGTAGAGAAAAAGGTAGAAAAGGAGAAAGGTTACAGAATTTTTGAGCTATCCCACGACTGGAATATACCTTTTGAAGAACTTGCAGAGGATCTTAAAGCGATAGGATACACAAAGAGCATAGACAATTTTACGATACTTGATGAGGAAACTGTAAACAGACTAAAAGATTACATAAAAGAGAAGAAAGAAAAGGAAAAAGAGAAAAAGAAAGAGGAAAAAGAAGAGAAGAAGGTAAAAGTAGAGAAAAAAGTTGAGGAAAAACCTGTAGAGGTTAAAAAGGAAGAGAAAAAAGAGGAAAAAGTTGAAAAAGTTGAGAAAAAAGAAGAAAAAGTACAGAAAAAGCCTGAGAAAAAAGAGGTAAAAAGAAAAGAAAAAATAGTTGCGAAAGAAGAAAAACCGGAAAGGAAAAAAGCTGTAGAAGAAAAACCTAAGAAAAAGGAAGTTAAAGAAGTTAAAAAAGTAGAAAAGCCAAAGGTTGAGGTTGTAGAGGAAAAAGAGGAGACTAAGATAAAGATACCTGAAGCTGAGATAAGAAAAGAGACAAAGGAAGAGAAGGCAGAACTTGAAGCACTTAGAAAACTTATGGGGCCTCAGCCAAAGAAGAAGAAAAAGAAAAAGAAGAAAAAAGAGGAAGAAAAAGCACCTGTTGAAACAAAGGAAAAAGAGGAAGAGCTTAAGATAGCTATAATTCCGGAGGTTGTTACTGTAAGGGAGCTTTCAGACATACTTGATATGCCTGTTAATGAGATTATGGCAGAACTTCTTAAAAGGGGCATTTTGGCAACTGTTAACCAGACTATAGATCCTGAGATAGCTCTCCAGATAGCTGAAGAACATGGTTATTTAGCAGAGATACAGAAAGAAGGAGAGGAGGTTAAGATTGTTGAGGAGCTTCCTCAGGAAGAGAAGAAAAAACTCTTAGGTGAAGAGGAAGAAGAGGAAGAAAATCTTGTTGAAAGACCTCCTGTTGTTACCGTTATGGGTCACGTTGACCACGGAAAAACAACACTTCTTGATACTATCAGAAAGACAGATGTTGCTGCAAAGGAGAAAGGTGGAATAACACAGCATATAGGTGCTTATAAGATAAAACTGAGCAATGGTAAGGAGATAACATTCCTTGATACACCTGGACATGAAGCTTTCACAACACTCAGGGCAAGAGGTTCTAAGGTTGCTGATATAGCTGTCCTTGTTGTTGCTGCAGATGATGGTGTAAAGCCGCAGACAGTTGAGGCAATAAACCACGCAAAAAGTGCTGGTGTTCCTATAATAGTTGCTATAAACAAGATAGATAAGCCAGGTGCTGATCCTGAAAGGGTAAAAAGAGAGCTCGCCCAGTATGAACTTATACCTGAAGAGTGGGGTGGAGACACAATAATGGTTCCTGTTTCTGCAAAAACAGGACAGAATGTTGAGGAGCTCCTTGAGAATATACTTCTTGTTTCTGAGATACTTGAACTCAAGGCAAATCCAAATAGACCTGCAATTGGAACTATCATAGAATCAAAACTTGATCCAAAAAGAGGACCTGTTGCGACAGTTCTCATAGAAAATGGAACGCTTCACCAGGGAGATTACTTTGTTGCCGGTTTTACATGGGGTAAAGTTAGGGCTATGTTTGATGAGAGAGGAAGACAGGTAAAAGAGGCTACACCTGGAACACCTGTTGAAGTGCTTGGATTTAACGAGGTTCCACAGGCAGGGGATAAATTTGTTGTTAAACCTTCTGAAAGGGAAGCAAGACTCCTCGCTGAGCAGAGAAAGCAGAAATACGAAGAGGAGCTTCAGGCTAAGAGAACAAGAATCCATCTTGAGAACCTGAAAGATGTTAAAGAGATAAATATTATTCTTAAGGCTGATGTTCAGGGATCACTTGAGGCTATCACGAAATCTATAGAAGAGCTTTCAGAGAAGTTTGAGGATGTAACGATAAATATTATTCACAGCGGAATAGGAGCTATAACGGAAAGTGATGTTATGCTGGCTGCAGCATCAAATGCTCTGATAATAGGCTTTAATGTAAGACCTGACGCTTCAGCAAGAAAGGCAGCTGAGGAAGAGGATGTTGATATCAAAATATACGGAATAATCTATGATCTTATAGATGATCTTGAGAAAGCTCTTAAAGGTATGCTTACACCTAAGGAAAGAGAGGTTCTTCTCGGTATATGTGAGGTAAAACAGATATTCAGAATAAAAGGTGTTGGAACTGTTGCAGGATGTATGGTGACAGAGGGTGTTATAAGGAGAAATGCTAAAGCGAGACTCGTAAGGGATGGTGTTGTTATCTACGATGGTGAGATAACATCCCTGAAAAGATTTAAAGAGGATGTTAAGGAAGTAGCGAAAGGCTACGAGTGTGGACTTATGCTTAAGGACTTTAATGATATAAAGCCTGGAGACCAGATAGAGGCATACGAGATAGTACAGGAAAAGGCAGAGTGACCTAAAACATAGTTATCTTCTTTGCTATGTCTCTCTGCCTTTCAAAAACATACTTTACTATCTGGTTTCTTACCCTGTTTGGGATATCTAAAAGCTTTATACCCACTCTAATGAGATTATTTCCCTGGTCTTTTATGTAGACTATCTTTCCCTTAATATCAAAAACAGTTCCCTTCAGTTCAAGTTCCATCTCCTTCTCTTCACCTTCCTTTAAGCCTATATCAGAAGGAAGTATTATTCCTATACCAGCTTCACTTATATCCTCAATAGGGTATTTTTTTCCGTCAATTATCAGGAATGCTGGGTTTTCAGGAGATGTTGTAACCCTTACATACCTTCTGTTGAGTTTTGGCTCAAGGGCAAGAGTAGGAAATGAAGTTACCATCTCTTTATCATCATGTATTATTACCGTAGCGATAAATATATCATTTCTGTACTTGAAATAGATAACCCTGTTATCAAGAAGAGGTATTCTCAGTTTTTCATTAAAACTCCATATTATCTGTTTCCTCTCATAATCTATATCAAGGACTTTAAGTTTCGCCTTTACAGGAACTTCATTAAAAAATACAGCAACCTCAATGCTGTCCTGTTCTTTCATCCAGTTAAGTACTTCCCTTAAAAAACTTTTTTCCATCCTCTCTCCTTTTACTATATAATTTTCCAGGGGGTAATAAATGTCTGCTATAGATTATATACAACTTTCCTATATAAAAGGCATAGGAAATAAAACGTTAAAGCTATTAATAAATACTTTCGGCAGTCCGGAGAATATTTTTCAACTTTCTTTCAGTGAGCTATCGTCTGTTGTAGGAAGTTCTGTAGCTGAGCTTATACTGAAAAGGGATAAAAGCCTTAAGAAGAAGGCTGAAGAAGAGTTTTTGAGGGCTGAGAAATCAGGCGTGAAGATCATTCACTTTAATGACCATTCCTATCCGGAACTTCTTAGAGAGATACCTGATCCCCCTTTATACCTTTACTGTAAAGGAAGGCTTGATCTGGCCAGAGCTGTTTCCGTTGTTGGAAGTAGAAGATTTACCTCTTATGGAAAAACTGTTACAAAACAGATTGTTTCTTATCTTTCTGATCAGAATGTAAATATAGTATCAGGTATGGCCCTTGGGATAGATTCTATAGCCCATGAGACAGCATTAGAGAGAAGCTGTCTGACTACAGCAGTTTTAGGTTGTGGTATTGATATTGCTTATCCTCCTGAGAACAAAAAGCTTTATGAGAGAATTATTGAAAATGGTGCTGTAATATCAGAGTTTCCTATGGGAACTCCCCCTTATAAGTATAATTTTCCAGTCAGGAATAGAACTGTTGCAGGGATTTCATATGCAACAATAGTGACAGAGGCCTCAGAAAAATCAGGAGCTTTAATAACGGCAAGACTTGCGAATGATTATGGGAGAGTAGTTTTTTCAGTCCCTGCAAATATAAACAACCCTCTTGCAAAGGGAAATAACATTCTTATAAAGGATGGGGCCATTCCTGTAGTTGATATGGAGAGTATAGATGAAAATCTGCCTTACATAAAAAGATCAGATAAAGAAGAGATTAATCTTTCAGAGATTGAGAAAAAGATACTTTTTATTCTTTCATCCCCTGAGCATATAGATATAATCTCTGAGAAAATGAACATATCTGTTTCCGATCTTATGGTAATCCTGTTTGATATGGAATTAAAGGGACTGATAACATCAGAAAATGGTATTTATATGAGATCTGTTTAGCTTTCTTTTTATAAATATCCTTCCTGTGATCTGTCTGTAGACAATTTCAAATAAAAATGCGAAGGATAGAATGAAAAATCCTGTTATAAAGCTGTCCCTCTGATTGTTCCACTGGTATATCAGAAGAATTATAAACACAGATAAGATAACAATCAGATTCAGTATGATAAATACCTTTTTTCCACCGGCTATATTGGAAAGCCTGTAATGGGAGACTATAACAAAGATGTATATTATAAGGAATACATAACTGATAAGGGCTGATATCCCGTTTAGATCAAAAAACAGAGCAAAGATATAGCTGAGAACAGCTGTTATGAAAAGGCCTTCAGGTTCGTTAAACCATACCTTCCTTTCAAAAACCTTCGGTAGATGTCCTTTCTTTGATAAAACGTATGCAATATTTGCTCCACCGTATAACGTTGCGTTAATAGCTGATGATGTTGAGAATAAAGCACCTATAGCAACAAGTGTAAAACCTATATCACCTAAAAATGGCTTTGCAGCTTCAGCGAGAGCATACTCTTTTGATCTTATAAGACCTTCAACACCTAAGTTTCCAAGTGCCACCACTGAAACGGAGATATAAATAAAAGCAACAATGAAGATACTTATGTATATAGCCCTTGGAACGTTTTTCTCTGGATTTTCTATGTTCTCAGATGCGTTTGTTATAAGACCAAAACCCATATATGTCAAGAAAAGAACTGAGGATGCAAAAAAAGTGTTAACTATACTGCTGTTATTGAATACGGGTTTTATAAAATCTGGATTTATACTCCAGATCCCAAGGACAACAAATGATAGGAGAACAGAAATCTTTATTAAGACTATCCAGAACTCAGCCTTTCCAACAGCTTTTGATCCAAAAAAGTTTAAAGCTGTAAATAATACTATTATTGCACCTTCAACAGATGCCACAAAAACAGGCTTATCTGGAAGATGAAAAAGAGCGAGGAAATAACCTGAAAAAGCCTTGGCAAAAAGTGATATAGATATCACATAACTGAACCACATCAGTATACTTAGAGTACCTGTTACAGGATTATCCCCTATACCTCTAATAATAAACTCTATCGGTCCTGCATTTGATATGAACTTTGATCCTAAAAATGAGTAAGAGTAAGCAACTGAGAATGATATAACAGCAGCTATAAAGAATGCTAAAGGGAGATTGTTCTCACATATCTGGGCACCAACACCGAGAATAGAGAATATACCGGCACCTATCATGGTGCCTACAGCTAAGGAGACAGCCTCCCACAGCCCTATCTTTGATTTTTTCATCTACTCAAAGAGGAATTTATTTTTAGGCTCTTCTCCTTCTCTAACTTCCTTTAAAGAGACTTTTGCCCTTCCCATCTCGTCTATATCTATGACCTTAACTGTGAGTATATCTCCAACCTTTATCTTTTCTTTTGCGGATCTTATTCTCTCAGGAGATATCTGTGAAACATGTAGCAGTGATAGTTTTCCAGGCATCAGTTCAACAAAGGCACCGTAATCCTCAACCCTTGTTACTTTACCCATATAAACCTCACCAAGCTCAATATCCATTATCAGTCTTTCTATCATTTCTTTTGCCTTGTCTGCGCTTTCACCATCGACAGCATATATTCTTACAAGACCTTCCTGATCCAGGTCTATCTTAACCCCTGTTTCATCAATGATCTTTTTGATATTCTTTCCTGAAGGACCGATAATAACAGGTATCTTCTCAGGTAGAACTCTCATTGTTATAACTTTTGGTGCGTGAGGTGAGAGTTCAGGTCTTGGCTGAGGCATAGCCTTATACATAAGATCTAGTATATGCATTCTTGCTTTTTTGGCCTGTTCAAGAGCCTCCTGGAGAATCTCTTTAGATAGACCTTTTATCTTTATATCCATCTGGATGGATGTTACACCATCCCTCGTTCCTGCAACCTTAAAGTCCATATCCCCAAGATGATCCTCATCGCCTAAAATGTCTGTCAATATAACATAATCGTCATCTTCTTTTAGAAGACCCATAGCTATTCCGGCAACATGCTTCTTCATAGGGACGCCAGCATCAAAAAGTGAGAGAGAAGCACCACAAACAGTTGCCATTGATGTTGATCCGTTAGATTCCAGAATCTCAGAAACAACTCTTATAACGTATGGGAACTCTTCTTCATCAGGTATGAGAGGCTCAATGGCTCTCTCAGCAAGGTTTCCATGACCTATTTCCCTTCTTGAAGGAGCCCTAGGAGGTCTGGCCTCTCCAGTTGAGAATGGTGGGAAGTTGTAGTGGAGCATAAATCTCTTCTTCTCTTCACCTTCCTCAATACTTTCCTCTATCTGTTCCTCACCTGGAGCACCTAAGGTTGTTGCTACAAATGCCTGAGTCTGGCCTCTTGTAAAGATAGCTGAACCGTGTATTCTTGGGAAAAGTCCTGTTCTTATCCAGATAGGCCTTATCTCGTCAGGTCTTCTACCATCTATACGAACCTTCTCTTTCAGTACCTTTTCTCTCATTATGTTGGAAACTATCTCTTTGTAAATAACCTCAGCCTTTTTCTCTTTCTCTTCAGGTATCTCTATCTTCTGGATTGCCTCTTCGTATATCTCTTTAATTCTTTTGTTTCTTTCTTTTTTATCAAGTATATTGAACGCCTCTTTTACACTTTCTCTTACAATACTTTCAAGCTCTGCCTTTATTCTTTCATCCTCTTCATCTATCTCTACAGTTATCTTCTCTTTTCCAACCTTTGATCTGAGTTCTTCCTGAAGATCACACAGTTTTTTGATCTCTTCATGGGCAAAAAGGATTGCATCAAGTATGACCTCTTCAGATACCTCCTCAGATCCACCTTCAACCATAACGATAGCATCCTTTGTTCCAGCTACAACTATGTCTATGTCAGATCTGTTTCTCTGCTCGTATGTGGGGTTTACGATAAACTCACCATCAAGCCTGCATACTCTCACACCTGCAACTGGTCCCTCAAATGGAGCTTCTGTTATATGTAAAGCAGCTGATGCTCCCACTATTGCAAGA
Source organism: Persephonella marina EX-H1 (assembly GCF_000021565.1). NCBI lineage: Bacteria > Pseudomonadati > Aquificota > Aquificia > Aquificales > Hydrogenothermaceae > Persephonella > Persephonella marina. The sequence continues at coordinate 216,427 of NC_012440.1, forward strand.
ACATCAGGATCGTATTTGTCATCAGCTGAGAGTGTCATAGCTGTGATGATAACATCATTAAAGAAGCCTTTAGGGAACATAGGCCTTATAGGCCTGTCTATAAGTCTTGATACGAGAATTTCCCTAACTGTAGGTTTTCCTTCTCTTTTTACAAATCCTCCAGGGATCTTACCGTAGGCGTAAGTTTTTTCCCTGTAGTCAACTGTAAGGGGAAGGAAGTCTATATCAGCCTGTGCTTCTTCTGATATTACAGCTGCAACAAATACAGCTGTTTCACCCTGTCTTACTATTACAGCACCGTTGGACTGCTTTGCAAAATAACCTGTTTCTATTGAAATAGGTGTTTCTTGAATTTTTGTTTCAACCTTCTCAACAGTAATATCACCTATTCCTTCCATTACCTACTCCCGGTAGCTTCTCTGATATTTAACTCCTGAATAATCTTCTGATATCTCTCAAAATCTGTTCTTTTCAGGTAGTTTAAAAGCTTTCTTCTTTTATTAACCATTCCTATAAGACCTCTCCTTGAGTGGAGATCCTTTTTGTTCTTTTTGATGTGTTCTGTCAGATTTTTGATTCTTTCTGTAAGGATCGCAATCTGAACCTCTGGAGATCCTGTATCTCCTTCATGTCTTGCGAACCTTTTTATGATCTCTGCCTTCTTCTCTGGAGTGATTGACATTAATTAACCTCCTGTTATTTTTAAATAATTTTGAACATTATATTATAACATATATATGGATTTTTTCATCAGTTTGCCTGTAAGACTGTTGGGGTGCATTCTTGCAAGCAAATATTAAATTTATATTTTACACGACTTTTATTAGATATAGGAGTTGAAACTTATGTATCTTGAGGATATTCATGGAAAACCTCGTGTTATGGTAGACCCTTACTTTTATCACATAGAAAAATTCACTGATGGTTTTCATATAGTTTATTACAGATTTCAGATATGCGATATGTTTATAAAAATCGGTGATATTGGTGATCAGTATAAAGATTTTTTTAAGGAGATTCTAGATCTTATCGATGGTAACAAACCATCTGGGACAAAAGAATTTAGCATGTATGATTGGGATACGGGAGATATTTCTGAGTTTTATATGACAATAACGCGACTTCAAAATATTTATTATGTCGAAGCGAAAATAAGATATCTTGAGATTTTTGATCGTGACGGTGAAAAGAACGAAAAAATTTACGGTTTAGTGGATGAAAACCTATTTGATGATTTTTTATACAAGAATCACGAACCTGGATATATAGTAAAGTTTTATACCTCAGCAGAACAGCTAAGAAAATTTGCAAATGGTATCTTAGATAAGCTGGATAAACTGTACAAAAATCCTTTTATCTGGTAAGTGGTAAAGCTTTTATTATTAATTTCACATCAATTTTTCTACAAAATCTTTTGTATTTATCTTCTTTATATCTGGTGAATAAAAATCATCATCGTTGGATAAGATTAAATCACATTCATTTTCTTTTGCTAAAACATATTGGAGTGTATCTTCTAAGTCTTTAAAGTTTTTATCTTCTTGCATTAAATCTATAGCTTTTTGGGTTTCTTCATTTGAAAATGGTATTAAGTATAGCAAATCCAAAGTATATGAAAGATTTTCTAAGGCTTTTTGTTTGTTATATTTTCTCAATACATAATACACAGTGGTTATCAAATCACAACTTGTCAAAAGCTCTACATTATTTTTTTGTAAATAGAAAAAGGATTCCTTAGAATATTCGCTGTAAGGACGGTCTTTTAAAAACAGGTCTAAAATAATATTGGCGTCTACAAATACCTTTTTATAGTTCACTCCCCATCTGCTCCTTGATTTTTTGTATGGTGATATTTGGATCTATTCCTTCAAAGTATTTCCTATTTTCAATAATCCTTTTTAGAGCTTCTAACTTCTTCTTTTTTTCTATTTCTTTATATACTTCGTTTATCAGTTCTTCTATTAGCTCACTTTGAGATTTTTTCTCTATTTTTGCAAGCTCTTTTAGTTTTTCTTCTGCTTCTTTGGAAAGGGTAATATTCTTTCTAACTTTTCTGCTTTTAACATTCATAACTGATCACCTTTTTATTTAGATTTTAATTATTAATTAAATATACAGATAAATTTATACATAAAGTTTTTTGTGTCAATTTAAGTTGAAGCCTGATAATCCTTTGGGAACAAAAAAAGTTTTTATGTGTTTTTGAAAATCGCACTTAAGAGGGTTTGAAAACCCTTTTATAAGTGGTGCGAGAGGCGGGAATCGAACCCGCACGGCCTTTCGGCCAAGGGATTTTAAGTCCTCTTATTCCTGTCTGTAAAATCCTTAAATGATAAGGGCTTTCTATTTTTACCATCTCGAAGTCCGCCCATTGTCCCCTTTACCTGTATACATTGATTTGTTTACGATTATATAAATTGTATCATTGTTTTATAAATATCTGCTTATAAATTACTTAAGTTGTTTTCATTTGATAGCATTCTTATAAGCCTTTTGGCCAATTTCTTTAATGTCCAAGCTTTTTCTCCCTCTATATATACAGCAATTTCATGATTCTGAACAAGTCCTCCTCCGCTTATATTTGCTGAGCCAAGAATAGCTCTTTTCCCATCAGAAACTATTAATTTAGCATGTAATGGATTTCTGTCAGAATAAAAATAAAGATTAAAATTTTCATATTTTTGCAATCTGTTGAGGATATCTGTTGTTTTTGTGCTGTGTTGGATAGATCCTTCTATAACAAAATTTACTTGAACACTATTTTTAAGTAGATTCTCAAGTTTATTCCAGAAATTTTCCGGTTTTGCCGATATTGTATACATGATAATAAAAAGCTCATGTGCAGTATTGTCTAGCATTTCAAGTAACTTACTTTCAACACTTACAACACCTTCTTCGATAAAAACATAACCTGAAGAAAGTATCTGGATCTTATCTTTAGGCATATCCTTTATAGCCAGTCTTTCAATAAATTTATGTTTTCATTAAATAAATTCCTGTCTAACCATAGATTTCTGTGATCACAAGATGTCTCTGAAATAGCCGTACAGGAATAACAGGAAGCTCCAGCATATTTACCAATATTAAATTTGTTTTCAGTGCATACAGGATCATTAGAACAGGAATGAGAAATATTTATAACATTATTAAAGATTTTTTTCATTCTTTTTTCCTCCACAAGAGAAACCAGCCCTCCTAATGCCCCTCCTTCATCCTCTGTTGCGGTATAAAGAACTACACCTCCCGAAGGATTATCTGTGTTTATATCAGTTATATAAATTTTTTCTCTTATGGATGTGGCTGGATATCCGGAATATAGAGAAAGAACTTTTATTAAAAGATGAGCAAATGTATGAAGGAATACGAAGGTGGGATGTAATTCATACTTTTCTTCTTTTATTTTAAACAAAAATTCCTGATTATACATATTTCTATTTTTAAAAGCTTTTAACCATGATTGGAAAGTATCGGTTTCTTCATTCAATTTGATTTTATGAAAATCCAAAAATATACCTTCCCCATTTATCATTATTGAAGGAAAGTAATAAGTACCATCTTCTCCTGTTTTATGGATAAGTACAGGTTTTCCTTTACTTATATCAAGTCTTCTATAAGCCACCTGTGTCTCCACAACTGTGAGTATATCTATGGGTGTTACTGATAAGAACTTTTTAGAAATTGTTTTTGTCGAATTTATCTCCAGATATTTTCTTCCTGTCTCTGGTAAATCTTCCAGCTTACCTGTAATAGCACCTTCATGTAAATTTCTATATTCCATATCAATTATATCTCTATAGGAGTATTCTTTTTTTTCTAATTTTTTTACTTCTTCAAGATACTTTTTTAAAGCAAGAATATCACTTTCATTTTTCTTAAGCTTATTATATTCTTCTTCTGATATATTTTTTGCTTCCCTAGCATTTTTAAGGATATTACGGAATTTTGCTTTGAGATTATCATAGGATAATAGCCCCTCTTCATAAAATTCTATTGTTGTCAAGATTTCAACTGACATAGCAATGTTTGAAGCCAGAATACTTCCTATTTCATTTGAACGAGGCCATACCATAAATATGGATTCAATTTCGGGAATCCTGAGATTAGAAGCCATACGAAGAGATACAGTTGCATTTTCTGAACAGTCTTCTTCAAACCTCTCAGAAGACCTTGGTCTTTCTTTTTCTGGAAATCGACCAGTACATTTTAATTTTCTATTATATAAATCACTGAGTTTAATATACCTTTTGCATTCTTCACATATTATTTTGGTTTCTGAGGTGCCTGTTCCGGGACCCTCCCATCTAAAGTATGTCCTACTACATCTGGTAGGTTTATTATTTTTATATATTGTATGAACTTCCATATCCCACTGAATATCATCAAGATGCCCATTTTCACATACCTGAATAAATCTTACTGGAGAGGATTTTGTTGGATAATCCCCCCTGCAACGGGGACAATCTTTCTGACTTCTGTAATCATATTTCCATAAAATTCTGTGCTCAGGACATAAATACCATTTCTGGAAGTTTTTTGCAGAAAATTTTATGTTTTTTTCTTCACTGGAAAAAGGCAACTCAAAAATTCTAACCCTCAAATCTTTTAAATCCATTCTGTTCTCATATTTTTTTATTATGGATTTGAGATAGCTTTCTAAAATAGGATCTTTAATAAGATAACCTCTCTGTAAAAAATCACGAGGTTCACTTCCTGTATCAAATGATAAAATAATTGCAGGTGTTCTTGGGGTTTCTATTATTGCTCCCGGTCCATATGTTCTTATAAACTGAGACCTTCTAATTTCCATTATTTTAATTCCTCCATTTAATATGGATGTATTTCAATATTAACTGTATCTTCAATGTTTCTTAGGGAGTTTGGAACACGACGATAAACTACAAAATCTTCCGATAATTTTTCGTGTTCCAGATCTCCAAGAACAACTGGATTTTTAACTTTGAAGTATTCTGTAAAAAGTAGATTTCTGTTAATTCTTGCAACTCTTTTCCATTTATCAAGCCCCTGATATCTATCCTTTATTATGGATTCTAACTCGGAACTATCTATTTTTCGTATTTCTGCTTTTTGGCATTCATTTCTTTTCTGCAAAATGTTCGCTGCTCTGTTAAAATCACTTTGAATTTCCGGATTATGATGCCAGTTTTTCATTTGTATGGGAGATTCATTAGATATCCAGTTTATTTTCATATTTCGCGAGTTTCTCATTATACCGACTATTACTGGCCCATTTCCACGGTAAACTGCACCTTTGGAGAATGGAAACACAGAAACCTCTTCTACATATCTATACAATGCTAAATGATACCCTGCAAAAAATTCATAATGACTTATATCACGTGGTCTGGTTGATCTATAAAATGTAATTACAAGAGCTGTATTTTTCCTTCCAACACGTCCAGTGGCCTGAATATATGTTGCAGTTGTTTTAGGTTGCCCATTCATTATCATAAACCTTAAATGTGGAATATCTACACCTGTACCAAATACTGATGTAGTAATTATAAAATGTGGGTTTATTTTTTCTTTTTCTAGCTGTTCTATTAATAGGGATATTTCATCTGAATCCATGCGGGACGACAATTCAAGTATATCTGTCTTTTCTGGAAGTTTACCTTTAAAACCAAGATCTTTTGTAAGTCTTTCACTTATATCCTGTTCAAGAATTCTTCTACCACCTGCGAGTTCTCTTACTGCGTTGTAATACCCAACCATAGGATTATTTCCCTGGGTTAATTGATCTGTCATCCACAATCTTGCATACAGCCTTACCTGTGGAGTTAAAGGACCTTTTCCTGGAGACATAACGCCAATATAAATTTTTCCAGGAACATACTCATTAGAAAGTATATTATCCAGAGAAGGAGTTTCTATTCTGGAGAAAAAGTTATCTTCTATATTCAATCCAACAGGTGGAAACTGAAATGCTTCTCTTAAGAACAATGCATCTGTCTGATATCCTGCATGTTTTATCGTTGCTGTAGATGCTATATACTTTAATTTTTTTCCTTCACTATTTTCTTTACATAATTCTTCTATTATTGTTTCATAAAGTCCGACCAGAGATCCCAAAGGTCCTTCTATAAGATGTAATTCATCCTGAATTACAAGTTCTGGTGGTTCTGGTTTATTAACTGGTATACCATACTTGGTAATATCTTTCAGATCTCTTCTTGCAGAATATATAGCATCTTCTCTAAAAAAACCATATAAAGAGCTGTAAAAATCAATATTCCCAAATATAGAGGCAGTGGCAGGTTCAAATGGTAATCTCGCAAACTTATCTACAGTGGATATTATTATGGATGGAAGTTTTGAATATATTTGTTCATCCACAAAATACGCAGGAACTGGTATAAAATTCTTCATCCAAGAAAATTCTTCAAATTCAGAAGTATCAAATATGCTTATAAAATTATCTTTTGAAGGAACAAGTTCATGCCATTCATAATTATGATTATTAAGTGGACAATCTATATTTGGACAAAGTATTGTAAAATCTATATAGATTGAACCAGTTTTACCCCATGGAAAATACCCCGGTTTATCTGGAGATAATGATAAAAGTTCCATCTCATATCCAAGTGTATTTATGTTTGACTGTAAATCTTCCCATATTTCTATAACATCATCTGGTTTAAGCTCCCCTGTTAATATATATATTTTCATAAAGTAAATTTCATCCTCTGTATCAACTTTTCTTATTTCTAATGGTTCAAAATCGTAACTTTCATTTTCTGCTATGAGAGTTTTCAGCGGTTCAAGAACATCTTCGTTTATATTATTTCCTGAAAAACTGTGTAATCTCACAATAAAATTCAACTCAATTCCGTTATCTTCAGTTAAAATACCCTCTTCCGGTATAGAAAGATATTCTCCACACACAGGACATCTAGAAATAAGAGCTACATTTTGAGATCTCTTCAGGTTATAAACTTCATTCTTATCTCTTTTATCATCACTGCCTGATAGTTTATAAATAGTATCATTTTTTTTAAGTAAATCAATGGCTCCATAAAACTTTTTTCCACCTCTTCCTGTAGTTGTATGTAACTTATTTGGAGTTATTGCTCCTCCAACCCATAAACCTGCAGAAAATCTATACTTCTCCCACACATAATCATCTTTTACTTTTTCTTCAGCCCATCCAGGTAACCATCCTTTATTGCCAGATTTATTAGGAAAAATTCTGAGATATTCGCAGGCAAGTATAGTTTTTAGAGTCCTAGTGAATTGCTGAACAGTTAACAGTCTCAATGTATACCTCGATATTATTGCTGTCCCATATCCTGTGTCCTTTTTAGTTCTTCTTCTATAGGCGAGTAGAAAAGCAGATATGGCAAGATAAGATTCTGTTTTTCCTCCACCTGTAGGTACCCACAGAATATCAATATAATTTCTGTCAGGAGAATCTGGATTAACAATAGACTCCATAGTCATGAGGAAAAAAGCAAGCTGAAAAGGTCTCCACTTAAATTCCTTTTTTCCTGCCCAGTCTTTCTGGACAACAGAAATTACTTTGTTTGCGAAATTAAAACATAGAAGAACTTCTTCTTTTTCTTTTAGCAGATTAATTCCCTTTTCTATTCGGTCATATACGATCTCATGCTTATTTATAATTTTCTCAGCAAGTGATGGATTTGATGTATGAGAAATTTCTTCTTTCTTTCGTAATATCCAATTCTTATATTTATTCAAAAATGTACTGAAATAGTTATCTATCTCATCAGGTTGGATTTCTGATAAAACTTCCGGATCAAAATTTATGCCTTTAATATCAAAGTCCGGTATACCCTGTGGTATAACAGGTAAAAATTCTGTCCTTAAATCACATTCAAGAAATTTTTTGTATTTTTTCTCATCTTTATTTTTTATTGTCTTACCATCCACCCACATAAAATCAAATTTATCTGGATTTTCCTGTAATGGATCTATTTCTTTCCATATAGCAGCGCACATACTGCCTTTTGCAGGGAAAAGAGTATTACTTTCCAAATATGGAAATTCATATAACTTTTCTTCTTCATCTATTCCAGTTTCCACTGCCCTTGAGTATGAACCTGACAGTTTTCCTTTCTTAATCTTTACTCTTATTTGAGGCTGAAAAATAAGATATTCTGTTGGAGGATTTATAAGATCTTCATATTCCCGTGGTACTTCTGTTTCGTTTATAAGATAAACTGAAATGAAGTATTTATTCTTACTTTTTAATCTTTTTTCTATTTTTAATCTTAACTTATTTTCATATTTTTTTTCACCAATGATAATCTCTTCTTCGGGAATTTCAAATTCTTCTTCGTCTTTTTCAAGTTTTATATCTTCTTGTACATAAGAGAAACTCTTCCTTATCCATTTTTTTCTTTCTTCTTCGTTTTCATCAGATTTATTACTTTCTTCAATTTTAAAATATTTGCCCCATGTAACGCATAAGTCAAGTTCTATTGTTTCTTTTGATTCTACCGAAAAGTTTATTCCTATACTGACAGGAAGTTTTCGTGGATTAAGAACAGGATTAAGGAGTTCTGAAGATACAGGTTCTATATCAGGAGAAACCTCTACATCTTCTTCATCAAGTTTATCCAATATAATTTCATCTTCTATAAATGCGCTTTTACCGTCAATTTTTACTGCATGCTTTGAAGAAGAAAGAATTCCTGTAATGAATTCATTTGCTGGATTTTGCGTTTCCAGAATCTCTTCCGGGTCAAAATTTCGTGGTCCCAGTGCATCTCTGTAAATATCCTTTATATAGTCAAGCAATGCCATGGCTACCTCCCCTGATTTTTATAAATACAACAAAAATTCCTTAATGGGCACTTATCGCAGTCTGGATCTTTGGGTTTACATACAAGTGCCGCGAAATCAATAAGAGCATAGTAAAAAACTCTTGGGTCGTTCTTATATATCAAGCAGTAAATATAATTACGAAACAATCTGCTTCTCCTTGAAGAATCAGTTATTTTCAGACAGAACAATCTTCCGGTCACGCGAACAATATTTGAGTCAAGAAGAGGTAATGGATTGTTCAGTGTAAAAATAATAACTGCTGCTGCTATATAGTCTCCTATTCCTGGTAAGGATTTTAATTCTTTATGATTGAGTGGAATATTACCTCCATATTTTTCTCTCAGTATTAAAATCATCTTATTGAATAATTCCTGCCTCCATTTTAGTCCAAGTGATTGCAGTAAGGGTGAAATCTCTTCTTTTTTCGCTTTTAGAAGGCTTCTTATATCTGGAAATTTATCAATAAAATCTTTATAGACTTTTTCAACCTGTGAAGAATTAGTTCTGTGCAAGAAAATCTCAGCTATTAATACTTTGTATGGATCCTTTTCAAATCTCCAGGGATAAATTCTTTTATGATCTTCCCACCATGAAAATAGTTTTTCATGAAAATGTTTAACATCAAAGTCATCTAACAAAGCTTTACAATTTACACTTGTTTTTTTCATCTCAACAATATTGTTTTTAATAGTCCCCCGATAAGGTAAGAAAAATCCGGACTTACTGCATCAGCAATCATCTGATATCTCATACCTTTTCCCATTCCTTCAGGAAATGCAAAATCATCCTTAAATCCGAAAATTGCTTCTGCCTCTCTTATGGATATTGTTCTTTTAGGTCCCCCATTATTAAATCCGGGATGCAGAATATAAGTTTTCATGATATTTCCAAAAGATGGAGAAGGCTTATTCCAGTCGAGAATATACCAGCCGAATTTCCCGGTTTCATATTTATCCAGATATTTATCTATTGTTTTGAGATTAGGCCATTCATGATCTGGAACTTCTTTTTCTTCTTTGTTTCTGTATTTTTCTATAACATGTTTTACAGTTTTTGGAGAATTTTTTGATCCAATAAGAAGTTTTTCAAATTGCTTCCGTGCACTTTTATCTTTATAAAACCCAAAAGCAAAATATCTTTCCCTTGCTATTGCAGCTCCAAAGTCTGAATACTTGATTTTAGTTTCATATATACTGTAGCCATGAGCTCTGAGTTTCCTGATAAATTTTCTTAAAGTTTTATCTTTTCCTACAGGGACAACATTCTCAAACACAAAAACTGCCGGTTTGATTTCTAGGACATGTAAAAAATATTTTTCCATTAGAACAAAATCCTCATGAGAGGATCCTCGCTTCTTTAAATTGAGCGTGGACCAGGGTTTACAGGGGGAACCTCCGACTATAATATCTGGATTTTCATCAAAAATAAAGTCATTTTTCAAATCTTTTATGATAGCTTTACCAATGCAATTTTTCTCAAAAATTTTTTCTACCCATTTATTTATGTCAACACCAGTAATTTCATAGCCAGCTTTAGATAATCCATAGGAAAATCCACCCATCCCACAAAAAAGATCAAGTACTTTCATCAGTATAGACCTTTTATCCCTTATGTATTATTTTATTTATCGGCTTAAATTTTATAACAAAAACAGGTTCCTCGTGAAGGGAACCTGTTAAGAGTTTTACTTTCTCTCACAAACTGCAGTCCTTATCACTTCAGCAACAATTAATACGGCTACTTCAAGAGCTATAAGCAGAGTTTTCGTGTTCAATGCTTACACCTCCTTTGTTATTTACTGGACAGCAGTGTTTGTAAAAGCAGTATTTGCACTGCCATTCTTTTACATCCAGAGTTTCTTTGTCCAGAAGGTTTAGTGTTTCCATATCTTGCTGTGATAATGTATAAATGAGGTTTACTTTGGCTTTAAGGATTTTGATATCCTCATCAGTTAGCTGGACGGGATATTCGTAAATCTCTCCTGTTGATTTTTCTATGTAAACTATCAAACCTTTTTCTTTTCTAAGCAAATACATATATCCTGTTAGCTGAAATATATGATGGGGATACGGCAGAACTTCAGCTTTCTTTAATGTCCACGGTGATATTGTTTTAAATTCACTTACGGTATTATCAATAACTCCGTCAGGATGTCCAACAATTTTAAGTTCGTGGTCGTATATTTCCTGCTCTACATATTCGAGCTTATCTCTCAGTATACCTGCATATTAAGATAAATTCTGTTTCCAAATTTTAAAAACAAAGCTAAACATTTGAAATGCCTGTCTTTTTCACGGCTTACCTCATTCAAGACAGGTAAAGGGGGACTTTAAAATGTCCACCAGAAATACATACCGAATTCCAGAGAACCTGATTTTATGAGGTTTTGCCGAAGTGGATTTGTCCCCCGTATGTCCACCAGATTGAGAGGTTTTTGATGAATTTTGAAAAATTGTCTTTAAGAGGATTTTCTGAAAATCCTTTTATAAGTGGTGCGAGAGGCGGGAATCGAACCCGCACGGCCTTTCGGCCAAGGGATTTTAAGTCCCTCGCGTCTGCCAGTTCCGCCACTCTCGCAGAAATGAAATCCTGAGGATAAATATTATATGTAAATTATCCCTAGATGACAACTATGACAAAATGTAGTTAATACATTAAATTAATTAAGGTGATCTTTTTTCCGAATAGTTCAGGAAAAATTATAAAAACTAAAAACAAAGGATAAACAGTTTGAAGGTTAAAGTCTTTTTGGAAAAAGATATCAAAAAAGCGAAGGAGATAGTATCAAAAACAGCCAGTGAGATGAATCCTGACCTTTTTATATTTTTTGCCCCTTACAGATTTTTTGAATCAGGATCTTTGTTTAATCTGTCTGAAGATACGAACTGTATAGGTATATCAACAGTTGCTGTTGTTAAAGATGATCAGATAGAGTATAACGCCTTTGGTGGGATTTTTATAAGTTTTGAAAAAACTGGAAGATGTAATCTCAGGCAGATAGACAGTATATCAGCCGATCTTGAAGGATCTATTAATTTTTTAGAAAAAAATCTGATTCCGGAGGAAAGAGGAACAAATCTCATATTCTCAACCTCTTCTAATCTTCAGGTTAATAAGGTTCTAAACAGGGTTTTCAAAAACAGAAATAGAGATATAAGGCTATATGGCGGTATAGCATCTTCAGATGCACCGGATTTCAGAACATATATATCTGTGAACGGGCAACTTTTGAAGGATGGTTTTGTGATACTGAATCTTGAAAATGTGATATCTTTCAACACAATATCACTTGGTTTTATCCCTGTTGGAACTACCTATACTGTAACAAAGGCAAGAGATAATAAGATATACTCGCTTGATGATATGCCTGTTGTTTATTTTTTAAACAACATACTTAAAAATACAGGTATAAAGCCACAGGATCTTGATCCTGTAAAAACATCTGAGGTTCTGTGGGAGTTTCCATTTCTCTTTATTGAAGACTCAGGTTATATAAGTCATCTTCTTGTTCCTATGTGTTTTGATAATGAGGATGAGTCATTTATGTTTTACGGCGAAGTTTTAGAAGGCAGTAAGATAAAGCTTTCAACTGGAGACAGTGAAGATATACTTATGGATGTTAAGATTCGTTCTGAAGAGTTTGGAAATATCATAAATGTCAGAAGTTTAAAACCTGATTTTGTACTTAATATAACATGCACAGCAAGAAACTATATTCTTCTTGGTGATAACATGGAGAGTAAAGAACAGGAGATATATTACGAAAAAATAAAAGAGATACCTTTCGCAGGTTTCCTCACATTTGGTGAGATCGGTCCTGACAGAATGGGAAAGGCAGGAAAGTTTTATAATGAAACATCCATACTGGTAGGGTTTGTTGAGAGATGAATTATAAGATAAAGGAGAGAATACTAAAGAATCTACTTGTTGAGATAACAAAAAAATACGATTATATGATCAATGAGTATAAGGCAAAGGACAGTCAGTCTGAAGAAAAACTGCTTACAGATTACCTGACATCACTCTTAAACAGAGACGGTTTTAAAAAAACACTTTTAGAGCTTTCAAAACTTTCCTCTCTTGAAGAAAAAAGTATAGCTGTGATAACACTTGATCTTGATAACTTTAAGATAATAAATACCTCATACGGTTATGAGATAGGAGATCTCTTTCTTAAAGAAATTGGAAAACTTTTAAAAAGTATAAGCAGATCTAACTGGACTGTTGCAAGGATAGGTGGAGATGAGTTCGGTATAGCTATATACGGGATAAAGTTTAATGAGATACTGTTTGAGGTTGAGAGAATAAAAAGCAGAATTGAAAATTTTAGATTTAAGGTTGGAGACAGTTACTTAAGCACTACAGTATCTGTAGGTGTCTCTATATACTCTCCGGATTCTGATACTGACATACTTTCGGTTTTGAATAAGGCTGAGGTCAGTACATACCAGTCAAAAACAAAGGGAAAAAATATAGCAACATTCTCATCAGAGGATATACAGGAAAAGCTTAAAGATCTTGAAGAGAAGAAAAATATAATAGTACATGCGATTAATAATAAAGATGCTATAAAGGTTTATGTTCAGCCAATCGTTTCTCTTAAGAAAAACGAGATTATAGGTGGGGAGCTTCTTCTCAGGATTGAGTACAGGGGAAAGATAATTCCTGCCGTTGATTTTATAGAGTCGTCTATATTCTTTGGTCTACTTCCAAAACTTGAAAAGATACAGCTTGATAAATTCCTTACATCTGGGAGTATAAAAAAATTAAGAGGAAGGTATATTTTCATAAACAGACACATTAAAGCAGGACAGCTGAAAAATATTAAATCTCTGATAGATGAGCTCTCCTATCATAAGAAGGAGATATCGGGTATAAACTTTGTTATTGAGATCACTGAAAACTCATTTGTTGAGAACTTCTCCTATCTTAAAGATATAGTTCATTATGCTAAAAAGAGGGATATACTCTTTGCTGTTGATGATTTTGGTGCAGGATTTGCCTCTTTTGGTTATGTTTCAAAGGTTCCTATAGACATTATAAAGATTGATGGATCTATTATAAATGAGTGCATAAGCGATAAAAAGCATCAGGCTATAGTAAAAGCGATATCAATACTTTCTAGAGAGCTTGATATGAAAACTGTTGCAGAGTTTATTGACAGTATTGACAAACTTAAAAAATGCACTGTTTTTGATATTGATTACGGTCAGGGATTTTATTTCAACAGGCCTTTAGAGTTAGAAGATTTCTTAAAACTCCTGTAAAATAAGTCTTTATGAAAAGAAAGATAATCGTCCAGAATCTTACAAAAAAATTTGGAGAAAGAGAGGTTTTAAAAAATATCTCCTTTGATGTTAAAGAGGGGGAGATATTTGTTATTATGGGGGGAAGTGGGAGCGGTAAAAGTACTACTATAAAACATATAATAGGGCTTTTAAAACCAACATCTGGAAAGATAATCGTTGATGATACAGATATAACAGCTCTTTCTGATAGAGAGTTAATAGAGTTCAGAAAGAGAATGGGTTATCTGTTTCAGGAAGGGGCATTGTTTGACAGTCTTACAGTGTGGGAAAATGTAGGATTTTACTTCCTTGAGAACACAAAGATGCCTGTAAAAGATATAAGAAAGATAGCTGTAGAAAAACTGTCACTTGTTGGTCTTAAAGGTATAGAGGATCTTTATCCTTCACAGCTTTCAGGTGGTATGAGGAAAAGGGTTTCACTTGCAAGGGCGATATCAACTGATCCTGAGATAATCCTTTATGACGAGCCCACATCAGGACTTGATCCTGTAACAAGTGCTATGATAGATAATCTTATAGTTCACCTAAGAGATAAGATAGGAGTTACATCAATAGTTGTTACACACGATCTTGACAGCGCTTTCAGTATTGCGGACAGGATAGCTATGATTCATAAAGGTGTTATATATGCTGTGGGAACACCTGATGAGATAAAAAATCATCCTGATCCTGTTGTTCAGCAGTTTATAAATAGAAAAGCTGAAGGACCTATAACAGAGGAACTTTTCAAGGAACTAAAACTCTCAAAATCATAATATATTCTGATCTATATCAATGAGAATGATATAATATTCTGTCAAACACATACAGGAGGAATTTTCTTTTGGACAACTGTAAATGGAGAGGGATAATCACCGCATACAGAGAATTTTTACCTGTAACCGATAAAACCCCTGTTGTAACACTGTACGAAGGAAACACACCACTCATAGATGCTCCAAACCTCTCAAAAAAGATAGCTCCTGACAAGGATCTTAAGATATATCTGAAGTATGAAGGACTTAACCCAACAGGATCATTTAAAGATCGTGGAATGACGATGGCCATATCAAAGGCTAAAGAGTCTGGAAAGACAGCCGTTATATGTGCATCAACAGGAAACACATCTGCATCTGCAGCTGCCTATGCTGCAAGGGCTGGTATGGATGCTTATGTAATACTTCCTAAGGGTGCCGTTGCCCTTGGAAAACTCTCTCAGGCTATGGTTTACGGTGCAAAGATTATAGCCCTGATGGGAAATTTTGACGATGCTCTGAGTATAGTGAGAGAGATTGGGGAAAAGTATCCTGTAGAGGTTGTTAACTCTGTAAATCCTTACAGGATTGAAGGACAGAAAACAGCAAGTTTTGAGATTATAGATGCTCTTGGTGATGCTCCAGACTACCACTTTATACCTGTGGGAAATGCAGGAAATATAACAGCTTACTGGAAAGGTTACAAAGAGTATAAAGAGGCAGGCAGATCAACAAAACTTCCAAGAATGATAGGATGGCAGGCTGAAGGTGCTGCTCCTATAGTGAAAGGTTTTCCCATAAAGAATCCACAGACGATTGCAACAGCGATAAAGATAGGAAATCCTTACAGCTGGCAGCCTGCACTTCAGGCGGCAAAGGAGAGCAACGGCTTTATTGATGCTGTTTCTGATGAGGAGATACTTGAGGCTTACAGACTTGTTGCCTCAACTGAAGGTGTTTTCTGTGAACCTGCATCTGCAGCATCGGTTGCAGGTGTTATAAAGGCATACAGAAAAGGTCTTTTTAAAGGTGGAGAAACTGTAGTGTGTACACTTACGGGTAACGGTCTTAAAGATCCTGACACAGTTATAAAGGCAAGTGAAAAGCCTGTAGAGATGCCACCGGACATAAATGAGATAGCAAGATATTTAGGACTATGAATATAGTAGTATTTGGTCTTGGAGCTGTAGGAACTGTATTTGCAACATTCCTGAAAGAAGCAGGGTATAAAGTTTACGGCATAACAAAGGATAAATATCTGAATGATCTAAAATCATCTGAACTTAGGGTAAAAGGTATATGGGGAGATCATAGAGTAAAGCTTGATGGTATTTTCAGCTCAGTCTCCCCTCTGAAGGATAAAAAGATAGATCTTATAATACTCTCAGTTAAGTCTTACGATACTCAGAATGCTGTAAAAAGCCTTAAGGATATGGTATCGGAGAAAACAAAGGTTATAGTTGCACAGAACGGATACGGTAATTACGAGATCGTCTCAGAAGAGATAGGTAAAGAACATACATTACTTGCAAGGGTTATTTTTGGTTCAAAGATCATAAAACCGGGTTTTGCAGAAGTTACAGTAAATGCGGATGATGTAAGAATAGGAGATCCTTCAGGAACAATACCTGAAGAGGAGATAATAAAGATCGCCTGCATAATAAAAAATGCTGGTATACCAGCATCATACGATCCAGATGTTTATAAGACATTATGGTATAAGATACTTTACAACTGTGCATTAAACCCTCTTGGAGCTCTTTTAAGCTGTAGTTATGGTGATCTTGCAGAGAATGAGGAGACAAGAAAGATTATGAACAGAGTTATAAAAGAGATATTTGAGGTTACAGAGGCACACGGTATAGAACTTAACTACGAAAGCCCTGAGGAGTATATAGAACATTTCTACAAAAATCTTATACCACCTACAAGGAATCATTACCCTTCTATGTACTACGATCTGAAAGCGGGAAAGAAAACTGAGATAGACGCTCTGAATGGGGCTATTGTCAGACTTGCAAGAGAGAAGGATATTTATGTTCCTGTGAATGAGACCATTACAGGTATGATAAAGTTTATTGAGGGAAGATTGAGAGGGTGATTTAAGACCAATTTATGCTAAAATTAAATGTTTGTGAAAATCTTTTTGGAGGAGTATGTTGCGTCCAGATGGAAGGAAACCAACACAGCTCAGACCAGTAAAGATAATCAGAGATTTTAATATATACGCTGAAGGCTCTGTTCTTATTGAGATGGGAAATACTAAGGTTATCATAACAGCATCAATTGAAGAGAAGGTTCCACCATTTTTAAGGGGAACAGGTCAGGGATGGATAACAGCTGAGTATGCGATGCTTCCAAGATCAACAGAAAGCAGAAGTATAAGAGAGGTTGTTAGAGGAGCACCATCAGGAAGAACACAGGAGATACAGAGGCTTATAGGAAGATCTCTCAGAGGTGTTGTTGATCTTAAAAAGCTTGGTGAGAGAACGTTATGGGTTGACTGTGACGTTATACAGGCTGATGGTGGAACAAGGGTTGCATCAATAACTGGAGCTTTTATAGCTGTTGCTGATGCAATGATAAAACTTACAGAATCTGGGAAGGTGAGACAGAATCCATTAAAAGATTATGTTGCAGCAATAAGCACAGGAATAGTTGGAAATGAGGTTGTTCTTGATCTTAACTTTAAAGAGGACTCATCTGCCAAGGTTGATATGAATCTTGTTATGACTGGAAGTGGTAATTTTGTTGAGGTTCAGGCAACAGGCGAGGAGTACTCCTTCACACAGCAGGAGTTTGATAAGATGCTTGAGTATGGAAAGTTAGGTATAAACAAGCTTATACATATACAGAAGAAGTTTATAGAAGGGATGCCTTCTATAGGCCACTGGAAAAGGCTGAGTATTAAAGAGTTCAGTTATACAGATACAGGAGGTAATTAATGAATAAAAGCCTTGTTATACTTGGTTCACAATGGGGCGATGAAGGAAAGGGAAAGATAGTTGATCTATTAGCCCCAGATTATGATTATGTTGTAAGGTATCAGGGGGGAAGTAATGCAGGACATACAGTTATAGTTGGAAACAAAAAGTATGCTCTTCACCTTATACCATCGGGTATTTTACATGAAGGAAAGAAAAATCTGATAACAAACGGTGTTGTTATAGCTCTTGAAGAGCTTATAAATGAGATGGAAAAGGTAAGAGAGGTTGCTGGAGATTTTGAAGGAAAGCTGTACATAAGTGATAGGGCACATATAGTTTTTCCACATCACAAGATACTTGATGGTCTTGCTGAGAGATCAAAAGGTAAAGATAAAGTTGGGACAACACTTAAAGGTATAGGTCCTGCGTATATGTCAAAGTATGCAAGAACAGGAATAAGAATAGCCGATCTTTACGATCCAGCCTACTTCAGACATAGACTTGAAAGCTCTATGAATGAGGCTAAGGAGATAGCTGAAAAGATATACGGTGTATCCTTTGATCTCAGTATAAACAAGATATACTTTGAGACATTAAGGATGTTTGAGAAGATAGAGTATCTTGTTGCGGATACAGCTCTTATGCTTGATAAGGCATTGAGAGAAGGAAAAAGAGTTCTCTTTGAAGGTGCACAGGGAACTATGCTTGATATAGATATGGGAACATACCCTTATGTAACATCTTCAAACTCTTCAGCTTTAGGTCTGAGCAACGGGACAGGTGTTTCACCTAAGCTTATAGGTCAGGCTAAGGTTTACGGTGTTAGTAAGGCTTATGTAACAAGGGTTGGTGCAGGTCCTTTTCCAACAGAGCTCAATGATGGATTTGGTCAGAAGCTGAGGGATGAAGGTCATGAGTATGGAACAACAACAGGAAGACCAAGAAGATGTGGATGGCTTGATCTTGTAGCTCTGAGATTTGCCGCAAGAATAAACGGTATGGACGGAATAATAATAACAAAACTTGATGTTCTTGACCATTTTGAGGAGATAAAGGTTGCTGTTGCCTATGAGTACGAAGGCAAAGAGATAAGGGATTTTCCCGCTTCATTGAAGGTTCTTGAAAAATGCAGACCTGTTTATAAAACACTGAAAGGCTGGCACACAAGTACAAAAGGACTGAAGGATAAAGAGAAACTTCCTGATGAGGCATGGGAGTTTATAAGATTTGTTGAAAAGGAGACAGGAACACCTGTTGTTATGCTTTCAACAGGACCTGAAAGATCTGAGTATATATGGATAAAACAGGAGGGGTAGATGTGAATACTCCTAACGATATTCTGGCAGAAGTTGGGAATATGCATGCCTCTGATATACTTCTGCTTATAATACTTATAATAGGGGCTGGTTTTCTAACATACTTTATACTTCTGAAGATAAATGCAAAAAGGCCACCTGAAAAAAGAAGGTCAAGTATAGCCCTCTTCCTGATATCCCTTAATGTCAGCTTTTTTGTCGTTGTAACATTTTTTGTTTACAAGGTTCTTTTAGCAGGATTAAAATACCTTATGAGTAACGGATGATGGAGATTCTGGATAAACATCTAGAGGATACCTCTAAAGTAGATAAGGTTGTAGAAAGGTCTGTTGATTTCTTAAAAAAAGAGATACAGAGTTTTAGAGATCTTGAAAGCTTTTTAAAGGACAGTGGGAACTTCCTCGTTATAAGAAGAAGCTGTGTTGAGTTTGTAAGAAGAGAGTTCAAAGATCTGAATAAATGGGAGACAAGAAAGGCTGTATCAGAGATATTCAAAAAACTTGATTTTAAGATAGATCAGCAGAACCTTGATAAACTTGTTTTTCTCTTTTTTACAGATGCTGTCTGTGAAACATCGCCTACACCATCCCCTTTAGTTTTTGATTATAACGGAAATATATTTGTAAAGAGGCATTCTATAGCTATTGATTTTGATCTTGTTCCTTTTCTTATGGAAAGTATTGAAAATCTGAACTCTGTTAAAAAACATCAGGCTGTATTCAAGATATATCCGGAGGATCAGCTTGTTACAAAAGGTATATCAAAACATGTCTCAGATCTTAACTTTTTGATACTGGATCTTCTCGAAAAGGTTCTTTATGAGGAGGTTATACCTTTTGATACCGTTGTTATCCATAAAGGTAAAGAGTTAAAACCTGATCTTGATATATTAAAGTTAGGGATTGAGTCTGTTTTTTCTGGTATAACGGAGTATTTCCTTGGGGAAAAGGAGATACTGAAAACAGGAATTTTAAATAAAAAACAGTCCAGTATATTTGTTAAGGTTAAAAATTATGTTATAGACCAGCTTAAAGATAAGGATGAGCTTGAGTATCTTCTTTTCACTTCTGATGCTGATGAGGAAAGCACAGAGGGGAGAATTTTTACAGTTCTTGACTACACAAATCAGAAAAATGTTTTTGAAGAGTCACTGAAAAGGGAGGATGCTACAGTAAATGACAGGATAGAAAGTATTTTCTGGCTTCTTGGTATAGATAATATAAATATCACACTTCTTGTGATGTATTTTGATACAGATGATATTGTTTACTATATACTGGAGCTTTTAAGACAGGCTCAGGATGAGGGATTTCTGACAGAAAGGTTTAAAAGATCAGTAAAGAGTTTCTTAGAAAATCTCTTCCAGTATCCTTACATCTCAAAAGGTTTTATGAACCAGAAAACCCTTGATAAAGCTATGAGGATACTTTTTGAGGATGATAAAAAGCTTATGGCAGACTACAGCTATTACACAAAAAGGTACGACCAGTTTTTAGAGATAACAAAGGATATACAGGATAAAGATCCTTACACACAGCTCAGACAGCTTACAGCGAGATACCTGAAAGGTGATATATCTAAGGAGGATTACAAAAACTGGCTTATACTTATCCCGTCAGGTGAGGCTCACTTTCTTTACAATCTCTTTTCAGACAGTCTTGACAGCCTACCTTACGATAATGAATATAGAATATTAGTTGATATATACAAAAAAGGTGAGTTTGTTGAAGAGGGGAAAGATCCTTCAGAGGAAGAGAAGATCTACACAATGATTTTAAGAGTCCTCGGTGTTTATCCTGAAGAAGAGAGGCTAAAAAAATTATTAAACCTGAGGTATGAGGCATGAGGGAGGATCTTATAACACTTGCTGAAAGGGAGCTGAATGAGGTTGCAACACTTTTAAACGAGTCTTTCTGTGATGACGGTCTTGTTTTTCACCATCTAAGGAATGGGGTTCTTTATCTTTTGAAAGCACTCGCCGAAGAGTACAACCTTGATTATGAAGGTATAGAAAGTATATCCGATCTTGTTGCACTTATTGAGAGAAAAACCACAGTAAAGTTCCCGGAGTATATGCAGTCTATAATTGATCTTGAGGATATAATGGTACCTGATGACTGTACAACTTCAATATGCTACGATCCTGAGATGTATGGAGATATACTTGATGCTGTTGAAAACCTTAAGGAGTTTGTTGAGAAGGAAATAGAAAGCCTATGAAGATACTTAAAGCCTCTGAGATGGCTTATGCAGATGAGAACACGATAAAGCTGACAGGTATCCCCTCACTTGTTCTTATGGAGAATGCTGGAAGAACAGCATCACAGATAATCCTTGAAAGGTATCCTGATAAAAAATATTTTGTTGTTGTTGCAGGAAGTGGGAATAATGGTGGTGATGGTCTTGTAATAGCAAGGTATCTTCTAAGATATAACAGAGATGTTAAGGTTTTTATACTTTCTGACAGCAGGCAGAAGCTCTCACAGGACAATCTAAAAAATTTAGAGATATTTGAGTCCTTTGGTGGTGAGGTATTATTTATAAACAAGGAGAACACAGGTAAGATAAGAAACCCTGTAAAAGAGGCTGATGTAGTCATAGATGCTATATTTGGGACAGGATTCAAACCACCTGTTAAAGGTTTCAGAGAGAAGGTTATACAGATAATAAATAGATATGCTAAAAATGTTGTTGCTGTAGATATACCCTCAGGTCTCTCAACAGATACAGGGAGGATAGAGGGTGTTCATACAAGAGCTGATTTAACAGTAACATTCGCATATCCAAAGCCTGCACACATACTTTATCCTGCCTGTGAGCTGTGTGGTGAGGTTTTTGTTGTTGATATATCTATAGATGATAGCTATCTGAAGGAGATACACAGATATCTGCTTACTTATGAGAGCATAAAGCTTCCAGAGAGGAAGAAAAACAGCCATAAATACACATACGGTCATCTTCTTGTTGTTGGAGGTTCTGTCGGGAAGACAGGAGCTGTTATAATGGCTTCAAGATCAGCTACAGCCTCAGGATCTGGACTTGTTACTGCTGTGGTTCCAGGATCTCTTGATCAGGTGTTTGAGAACGCATTAACTGAGGAGATGACAATACCTGTTGATGATATTGACGGCTATTTTGGAAAAAAGGCTTACAGACAGATAAAAGAGATCATAAAAAATGGTAAGTTTACATCTGTTGTTGCTGGAATGGGAATGTCAGTAACTGAAAACTGTATCTCTGTGATAGATCAGCTTTTAAAGGGGAAGATGCCTCTTGTTATAGATGCTGATGGTATAAACAATCTTGTTCTTGTTGATAACTTTAAGGAAAAACTCAAAAAGAGAAAACATCCCACAGTTTTAACACCCCATATAGGTGAGATGTCAAGGCTTACAGGTCTTAAAACAAAAGAGATACTGGACAGCATGGAAGAAACAGCATTATCCTTCAGTAAGGAGACAGGATCATTTGTTATCCTGAAAGGATCAAGAACTGTAATATCAACACCTGATGGGAAGGTTTATTACTCAATAAAAGGTAATGAAGGGATGGCAACAGCTGGAACGGGGGACATACTTTCTGGCATAACAGGGACTCTTGTTTTCAGGCTTGGAGCAGAGGAAGGGGTAAAAACAGCTGTTTATCTTCACGGTCTTTCAGGGGATCTTGCTGTTAAAGAGACAGGTGTTGAAAGTATGAAAGCAACAGATCTTATAAGATTTATCCCTGAGGCCTACAGAGAGATAAAAAGAATGAAAGAGAGGAAAGATACAGGATTTTACAGAACTCTTTCATCTGTCTGATATAATTTAATATAAATAAAAACAGGAGGGTTGTTTTATGCCGGTTATAGCAAAATCAAAAGAGGAGCTTATAAACATTATTTCTGAAAGTGTATCAGTTGAAGGAGATCTCGTTAATATAAAGGATGAGAAGAAACTTAGAGATAAGACTATAGATGATCTTATCTATACTGCTGTATTCTCAGAGGATGAAGGAACAAAGGAAGAGGCAAAAAGGATAATAAGGGAGACAGCAAACCAGTTTGGAGCTGTGGCAGCATCAATACATGATTTTTATATGGCTATAGGAAGAGGAGAGGTTGATAATCTTACAACACCTGCTGTTAATATAAGGGGGATGACATACGATGTTGCAAGACAGATATTCAGGGTTGCAAATAAACATAATGTTGGTGCGTTTATATTTGAGATAGCAAAGTCAGAGATAGGTTACACATTCCAGAGACCTTCTGAGTATGCTTCTTGTGTTCTCGCAGCAGCTATAAAGGAAGGTTATAAAGGACCTGTTTTTATACAGGGAGATCATTTCCAGTTTAATGCAAAAAAGTATGCAGAAGATCCTGAAAAGGAACTTCAGGCTATAAAAGATCTCACTGAGGAGGCTATTAAGGCAGGCTTTTACAATATAGATATTGATCCTTCAACACTCGTTGATTACTCAAAACCATCACTTAAAGAACAGCAGTACCATAACTATATAAACACAGCAAAGATGACACAGTTTATAAGAGATATAGAACCTGAAGGTGTGACAGTTTCAATAGGAGCTGAGATAGGACATATAGGAGGTAAAAACTCAACTGTTGAGGAGTTTGAGGCTTTTATGGAAGGGTATCTAAGTGAGATACCTGAAGGTATGGCAGGTATATCAAAGATGTCTGTCCAGACAGGAACAGAGCATGGAGGTATCCCTCTCCCTGATGGAACTGTTGCAGAAGTAAAGCTTGATTTTAATGTTCTAAAAGATATAGGAAAGGTTGCAAGGGAGAAGTACGGTCTTGGTGGAACTGTTCAGCATGGTGCATCAACACTCCCTGATGAGCTTTTTGATAAATTCCCTGAGAGTAACTGCTGTGAGATACACCTTGCAACAGGATTTCAGAATATTATGTACGATCTTATCCCTGAAGATTTCAGAAATGAGATATACGAGTATATAAAAGAGAACTTTAAGAATGAGTGGAAGGAAGGACAGACAGAACAGCAGTTTATATACAAAACAAGGAAAAAAGGTTTCGGTCCATTTAAATACCAGTGGTGGACATTAGAAGATCAGTACAAAAATAGAATACTTGAAGCCCTCTATAATAAGTTTGAGTTCCTCTTTGATAAGCTGAATGTGTTTAACACAAAGGAAAGTGTAGAGAAGTATGTAAAACCTGTAAAGATAAGTTATGGATCAGTTAAAGGATAGATAATATGTCGCAGCTTGACAGTCAGATAAATGCTATAAAGGAGATATACAGGGAGATAAAAAAGGCAGGTTCAAGGATACAGCCTGTTGTTGTAGGTAAGTTTGCCCTTACAGTTTACACACAGGGTATGTATCCGGCAGGTAATATCTCCCTTCTCTTCCCTGATCTGAATCTGCTTAAAAAAGTATTAAAGGAGCTCGGATACCAGTCTATGGGAGATTTCTGGGTGAGGGGAGATATAGCTGTTGAGGTGAGCAGAAAGTTTGAGATAATCCCATTTGGAACATTTAACAGGATAGAGGTTGATGGTGAGATCATAAATGTTATCTCAGTTGAGGATCTCCTTATAGATATGATGAATGAGTGTATAGCCGGTGATGAGAATGTGTGTAATCTTATAAAGATGCTTGTAAGATCCTACGGAAAAGCTATAGATTTTCATTATATATTCCAGCATATAAAAAACAAGAAAGCCCTGATAAAGTTCAAAGAGTTTAAAAAGGATCTTAACTGATGGAGGTGAGAATGGCTGAGAAAGGTATGGATCTAAATAGATTTATTCTTGAGGAGGAGAGAAAGCATCCTTCAGCCTCAGGATCTCTATCACTTGCCCTTATGGCTATAGAGTCAGCTGCCAAGATAATAGCTTCACATGTAAGGATGGCAGGTCTTGCTGATGTACTAGGACAGGCGGGGAAAGTAAATGTTCAGGGAGAGGAAGTCCAGAAACTTGATGAGCTTTCAAACACAGTTATGCTCCAGCATCTTCTTGACAGTGGACAGTTTTACGCTCTTGCTTCTGAGGAGCTGAATGAACCTGTTTACTCACACAAGGGAAAGGATGCAAGGTATGTTATAGCTTTTGATCCACTTGATGGATCATCAAATATAGACGTTAATGTTAGTATAGGAACGATATTTTCCATACACAGAAGGATAGGGGATGGTATTGAAAACTTCCTTCAGGAAGGGTACAAACAGGTTGCCGCAGGTTATATAATATACGGCTCATCCGTTATGTTTGTTCTAACAACAGGAAACGGTGTTAACGGCTTTACTTACGATCCTGCTGTTGGTATGTTCCTCCTTTCACATCCTGATATAAAAATACCTGAAAAAGGAAAAATCTACTCTATAAATGAGGCAAACGCACATAAATGGACTGATGAGGGTCTAGTAAGATATATAGATAAGCTTAAAGAGGAAGGTTACACATCAAGGTATATAGGATCAATGGTTGCGGATGTCCACAGAACACTTATAAAAGGTGGCATGTTCGGTTATCCTGCAGACAGGAAAAATAAGTCAGGAAAGTTAAGACTTTTATACGAAGCTGCTCCTATGGCTTACATAATAAAACAGGCAGGTGGAAAATCTACAACCGGGAAGATGGATATACTTGATGTTAAGCCTGAGGATATACACCAGAGAGTGCCTGTCTTTATAGGAAGCAGGAAGGAGATAGACCAGCTTCTTGAGTTTATATCTTAAATTTAGGTTTGTCTATATAAAAACCCTGAACATAGTCTACACCTAAATTCTCAACGATCTGGTATATCTCTCTTGAGTTAACAAACTCTGCTACAGTTTCTATACCGAGCAGTTTTGACATACTTATGATTGATTTGACTATAAGGAGATTTTTACGGCTTTTCTCTAAATTTTTTATAAGACTTCCGTCTATCTTTATAATATCAACAGGTAGTTTGGTCAGATATGAGAAGTTTGAGTATCCAGAACCAAAATCATCTATTGATATATAAAATCCTTCCCTTTTCAGAGTCTGGAGTATGTCCTGTGCATATCTTATCATTCTGCTCATATCCTCAGTTTCTGTAAGCTCAAGTATTATCTTGTCCGGTGAGACGCCGGATCTTTTGATCTTTTTTATTGTGTAATCTATAAAGTTCTTTCTCAGGATATCTGTTATCTCTATATTTATTGATATCTTATATCCTGTATTTTTTATTGCTTCCACAACCTTGTCAAACATTATATTTGACAGTTTTGGATAAAGACCTGTTTCTTTTGCAGGTGTGAGAAAGTCTCCGGGAAGGTAAACCTTCCTACCTGATTTTATTCTCATCAGGGCTTCGTAGTACTCAGATCCTGTATTCAGGTTTACTATCTTCTGGAATGCTGGTATCACCTTGTCATTTTCAATAGCCTTCTGTATGACCTCAATACTTTTAAGCTCTTTTTCCATCTGGGGCAGAATTGTGTCCTCATATATGATCAGATCCTTTTCCTGGTAGGCTGTTTTTTTGAATGCTATCATAGCCCTTTCAAGGAAGTTTGAGTCTATCTTTTTTATTATGATAAATTTTACCTGGACGTTTACAGTAACATACTCATTTAGAACTTCGTGAAAAACCTTTATTCCTGACTGGAGAAATTTGACTATATTTCTGTAAAAGTTTATTGACTGGTCTTCATTATTGAAAACTATAGCGAATTTGTCTCCGAAAATCCTGTAAACATTCTCAGATAGAGATTTTTTCTTTAAAAGAATTGCAAACTCCTGAAGAACTTTATCCCCAACCTGAGGACTGTATATCTCATTAATAAATCTGAAGTTTTTAAGGTTTATAAGCAGACATGATCTGTTCTTAAATTTTGGCAGATCATTAAGAAACTTTTTCCTTGTGAAAAGACCTGTAAGCTCGTCTACCGAGTACTGGTATTTCTCGTAATATATCTTGTTAAGCCAAAGAAGTCTGCTTTTCAGCACCTTCTTTAAAAATGGATCAAGAGGTTCCTTTTCACTCTGGACAATAATCTGGTACATTCCTGTTTTTAGAGCGTATGTCTCTCCCTTGCCAAAAGATGTGCTGAACTCATCTACTTTTTTGAGTTTTCCAAGTGATGTTGTAATGCTGAACTTATCAATCCCTGTATTCAGGATTACCTTATTATTCTCTACGACGGCGTACTTTTTGTTTTTAAGGAAAAGAAAGAAATCTTCTAAGCTTCCTTCCCCTGAGAAGAATATCTCATTTGCCCTGAGTATAGTCTCCAGTTCCTTTTCTAAGATACTTAATTTTTTTACCTTATGGGATGAGTTCTGGAGTGATTTTAGAATATCCTCAAGTGATTTTTTTATCAGATGCTGTTTTTTGTATGAGATATCGCCCTTTATAAGTAGAAAATACTGGTTCAGAACAGGTATCTTTTTGTAGTCAGAGTATTTATTCAGAATATCCCCTTTTCCTCTTGATACAACCTTTACATCCTCAAGCTCAAATCCCTCTTTTATACATTCTGATATGGCCTTTAACATCTTACAACTATCCTCACAAAACTTTCCTTTTCAACCTCAGCTCTGTAATAACCTTCTTCTATGATCTTTTCAAGGGTTATCTCCTGAATAAGAGTTTTAAAATTTATCCTGAGACTTTTTAATACCTCAGGCAGTTCATCTATCAGCTTTAATGAGTATGCCATAGAGGATATTATATTCTTTTCATTAAATGTAAGTTCCGAAGGTATAAACTCAACAGGATGGAAGTAGCTTCCCACACTTATTAGAAAACCCCCTTTTTTGATGTAATCAATTCCCTCAACTATAGCAGACTGTGTTGAAAGAGGATCCATCCCTGCAGCATCTATAACAATATCAAAACTGTTTTTTTTAAGCTCCTTTTTTTCTACAGTTCTGAAGCCTACCTCTTTTGCCTTTTTCATTCTGTACGAGAGTATATCATTGATAACAACATCAGCCTTAACATAATCTCTCCATACAGCTCCTACAGAGATACCTACTGGTCCAGCACCTAAGATAAGTATCTTTTTTTCCTTGAAATCCTCTTTTCCGTTGTAATGTCTGTAGATATCAAATGTGTTCATACCAACAAGTATAGGTTCTATAAATGTGAGCAGTTCCTCTTTTTCCACAGGAAATATATTCTTAACATTAACGACAGAGTACTCAGCAAATCCACCATCAAGTCCTAAAAGGCCGTGATATGCCATCTTTTCACACAGATTCTCCTTTCCTTTTAAGCAGTGTTCACACTTCCCACAGCTTATTAATGGCAGAACTGCTACCTGCTTTCCTATTAAAGATCTATCAACCCCCTTTCCAACATCCTCAATTATCCCTCCGTACTCCTGACAGGGGATTAAAGGGATCGCTTTTCCTGTAAGTGGATGTGGTTCTTTGTTTATAAAAAATGGTCCTTCAATAAACTCGTTTATCTGGGTCTGGCTTATCCCAGCCTGTGTTACCTTTATAAGTACCTCTTCTTTTTTAGGTTTTGGTTTTGGTAATTTTTCTAATCTAATGTCCCTCTGATTATAAAACCTTAAGGCTAACAAGTTATACCTCTATCATATATAATGATTGTATAAATATATAATTCGGTATAAAAGGAGTAAAAGTTTAAACTGGATTTTTATATTTACGAAAAGGTGTTGTTATGGAGTATATTTACGTTATGATAGGCGGTAGTCTTGGTGCTGTCTCAAGATTTTTTATATCTAACTATGTGAACAGAAATCTTCCCCTGGACTTTCCTGCAGGGACGCTTGTTGTTAACTCATTAGGTTCTTTTATTCTTGTCTTTTTCCTTATTCTCAGTATAGAGAAACTCAGTATTGATCCTGTATGGAGGCTTTTCTTTGCTGTTGGTTTTCTTGGAGCATTCACAACTTTCTCAACATTCTCATACGAAACTATAGCTTTATTTCAGGACGGGGAGTATACAAAGGCTATGCTTAACATTATATTGAATAATGTGGTCTCAATTACAGCAGGAATATCAGGACTATTTCTCGCAAGGGTGATTGGTTAGAGGTGAACTATGAAGATAGAAGGAGAGGCTCTTCTTTTGAGAATATTTATAGGTGAGAGCGACAGGGTGGAAGGTAAGCTTCTGTACAGAAAGATAGTTGAGATACTCAGGGAAAATGATATTGCAGGTGCTACCGTTATAAGGGGAATAATGGGTTACGGTGCTTCAAGCAGAATTCATACAGCCTCTATACTCACACTCTCTGGTGATCTACCTGTTGTTATTGAGGCTGTTGATAAGGAAGAGAAGATAAAAAGGGTTATACCGATTATTGAGAAGTTCATAACAAAAGGACTTATCACCCTTGAAAAGGTGAATGTTATAAAGTACATATAGCCTTATATAGATCATAAAAATATTCTCTCCTTAGTTTTATCATTTATAAAATCTTTCTTGGGGAAGATAATGTATATCGGTATAAATATAAGCGGCAGAAATCTTTTTACTGTAGCTGTTATAGAGGAAGACGGGAAGATTTCCAGTATAAACCATTTCTGGAAAGAGGGCCTTTACTGGTTCCTGGAGCATTCAAAGGTGAAGGTTGCTGTTTTAAATCTTAACTTCAGGGAAAGAGGTTCAGATCTGAAGTTCAGATATCTTACAGATCTTATGAATGTCCTTCTTGAGAGTTTTGAGTTTGAACAGATGGAAGTAAAAAAGGTTTATGAAAATGGCAGGTTTGTTGGGGTTACAGATACTGATCTATTTTTTGAACAGGCTGTTAGCAGAGATCTTCTTCCGGTTGAGACGAGGGAAGGTGTTGAGCAGAGGATATATACCCTGTCAAAAGCTGGAATCTATGTAGATGAGAATCTTTTCTCAACGGATATGGAAAGACTCAGATCAGAGGTGAATGCTGTTGTATCTTCGTACACGGCTCTTTCGGTAGAGATGGGAAATTATTCATTTAAAGAGATTGAAGGGATAGAGGTCTTGGTTCCTGAGTACAGGTATGTTCCAAAAGCTGAAAGGAAGTATTTATAGAGATCTTTTAACTTCAAAAATTTAAAGATCCTGAAATTTAGTCCGGTCTGATTTATATTCAATCTTAAAGAATCTTTCAAAAGGAGTTAGCTGTGAGACAGATTATCCTCTTTCTTTTTCTTATTCCCTCATTCTTATATGCTGATGATTTGTGTGACTTTGTCGGTAAGTTAGTAGTTGAATGCTATCATAAAAGAGAAAAAGGAGAGTTAAAAAGCTGTAATGTTAAGATATACGAGATTCCTGCTTTAAATAGAGCTTGTCAGGTTGGATGTCTGTCAGAATCTCTTTATGAAGCAAATCTTAGTAGCGAGTTGCTGAAGAGTGAATGTGAAAGCGGCTATTTTTAACAGGTGTAAATTTTTTCCTAATCATTAGATTTATTAGTGAAAGTATTGTAAATATACCCTTGAAAAGATTTGAGTATGATATTATTATATTATATATAAAAATGATTATAAAAATCGGAGGTGAGGAAGATGGAAAGAAGAAATATCCCAGCAACATTTACATGGAATCCATTCAGAGAGCTTGCAAGAATTGAGCATGAGCTGAACAAGATATTTAATGAGCTTGTTCCATCAACAGTTAAAGGAGAGGTTGTAGAAGTAAGAACATGGAATCCCAGAGTTGATATCTACGAAAAGGATGATAAGCTTGTGATTGAGGCTGAAATACCTGGAGCTAAAAAAGAGGATATAGAGGTTAAGATCAAAGACAATAGCGTAATTATTAGAGGTGAGGTTAAGAAAGAAGAAGAGAAGAAAGAGGAGAACTACTACAGAAGTGAGAGATTCTACGGTAAATTTGAAAGGGTTATACCTCTCCCAGTTGAGATAAAAGCTGAAGATGCTAAAGCAACAATAGAGGATGGTATCTTAAAGTTAGAGATACCTAAAGCAACAACAGAAAAAGAGGTAAAAATAGAAGTAAAATAAGGGAGTTTCTCCCTTCCCCTTTTTTTAAATCTGTATTAAAATTTTTTTATGCTGAAAATATATTCCTATGATGAAACAGAATCTTCTATAGTTATTGAGGTGGGGAGTAGAGAGGGTATCAGGTTAGCCTCATCTATTCTTTCAAAGATCAATGAAGATCTTTTTGTTGATTGGGAGTATGTTTTGGAAGAGATAAATGAAAGGGTTAACGGCGGAATAGCTGATAAAAAGATCCATATATCAATAATTCCGAGAAAAGATAAGGACAGTCTTGTTATAGTTTCCCTTCAGCATGAAGAGGTTATGGCTATCATCCCTTCCTGATCTGTTATAATAATTCAAAAAGACGGCAGGTAATATAATGTCTGTAAATCTTACATTTCCTGAGTTTGAAAAGTTATCTGAGAAATACAATGTTATCCCTCTGTATAAAGAGATACTTTTTGATCTTGATACGCCATTATCTGTCTTTGCAAAACTTAAATCTGAGGACAGGTTTAACTTCTTACTTGAGAGTGTTGAAAAGGGAGAAAATGTAGGCAGATACTCATTTATAGGCTCTTCCCTGCCTGTTTATATAAGAACAAAGAAAAATTATGTTGAGTATTACGATAACGGGAGAATAAGCTACAGTTATACTGAGGACCCTATAGATGAGCTTAAAAGATTCCTCGCTAAATTCAAGCCTGCAGACCTTCCAGACCTTCCACCTTTCTGGGGAGGGCTTGTAGGTTATTTAGCATATGATGTTATCCATTTTTATGAGCCCGTTCCTGATGAGAAGCCTGATACATTAAATCTTCCGGATCTTTTTTTCTTCCTGAGTGATGAGATTATAGCCTTTGATAATGTTAACAACAGTATAAAGATAATAGTCTCTGCGATCATTGATGGGGATAGATCTTTAAGGGAAGTTTATGATGAGAGTATAAGGAAGATAGAGGAGATTGAGGATAGACTTTCCTCAGAGGTAAAGATAAAGAGGATATCCCTTAAGGAAAAGAAGGATGTTGATATAAAAAGATGGAGATCAAACTTTAAAAAGGAAGATTTCTTAAAGGCTGTTGAGAAATGTAAGTTTTATATAAAGGAAGGGGACATAATACAGGTAGTAATATCACAGAGATTTCATAAAAAGCTCAGGACAGATCCTATTAATGTTTACAGGGCTGTGAGGGCTATAAATCCTTCCCCGTACCTTTTTTATCTTGATTTTAGAGATATAAAGCTTATAGGATCATCACCTGAGATACTTGTTTCTGTGAAGGACGGGAAGATACTGACAAAGCCTATTGCAGGTACAAGACCAAGGGGGAAAACGGCAGAGGAGGATAAGAAGCTTTCTGAGGAACTTCTGAATGATGAGAAGGAAAGGGCAGAACATCTCATGCTTGTTGATCTTGCGAGAAATGATGTAGGTAAGGTATCAAAATCAGGAACTGTGAAGGTTGATAGATTTATGTATATAGAGTACTACTCACACGTTATGCATATAGTTTCTGATGTTTCTGGACAGTTGAGGGAGGATCTTCATCCTTTAGATGTTTTAAAGTCTGTTTTCCCTGTTGGAACTGTAAGTGGAGCACCTAAGGTAAGAGCTATGCAGATCATTGAAGAGATAGAGCCTGAGAAGAGAGGTCCTTACGCAGGAGCTGTAGGCTACATATCCTTCAATGGAAATCTTGATACTGCTATAGCTATAAGAACAGCTGTTGTCAGGAAAGATGATGTTTATATCCAGGCAGGTGCTGGGATTGTTGCTGATTCAGTTCCTGAAAGGGAGTATGAGGAGACTGTAAACAAGGCGAAAGCTATGATGAAGGCTGTTGAGCTTGCTGAGGAAGAGGATTAACCCTCTAAAAAATCCCTCAGTATATCAAAGTTCTCATAAAGATTTTTTAAAGGAATATACTCATTCTTCTGGTGAGCCTGAGCTGGATCTCCAGGACCAAAATTTACAGCGTCTACACCATAAAGTGAAAGTCTCGCAACATCTGTCCATGCCTGTTTTGCCTCAACCTTAAGAGAAAATCTGTTTATAAGCTCCTGCAGAACAGGGTTATCAAGGCATACCTTTCCTGAGGGACAGAGATCTGTAAACTGAACCTCAGCCTCGCCTTTTACAAGATCTAATACATCCTTTTTTGCTTCCTCTATACTTTTTCCAGGTGCAAACCTGTAGTTAACATTTATAACAAACCTGTCAGGGATTATATTTCTCCCACCTGAGTAATCAACCATTGTTGCATTCATAACCTCAACAAACTTAAGTCCGCCAAATGTATACTCCTTCCATTTAAGTTCAGAAAGCCTTTTAAGAAAGTCTGCAGATCTGTGTATAGCATTCTCACCCTGCCACGGTCTTGCTGAGTGGGCTCTTTTTCCTTTGAATATTACAGATGCATGCATAGTTCCAAGACATCCAACCTGTATATTGTTGTTTGTTGGTTCAAGAACGACAGCAAGATCTGATCTCTGGATGATACTGAAATTTCTGAGCAGTGGTTCAAGACCGTTCTCATCGTAAGGTCCTTCTTCCCTCTCATAAAACACATAGATACAGTTAAATCTTTTATCCCTGTCTTTGAAATACTCAGCAAGAGCCATCATAACAGCAAGACCACCTTTCATATCGGAAGCACCAAGACCGTAAAGCCTGTTATCAATGATCTTCCCTGTAAACTCATTCTCACCTGGAACGGTATCCAGATGTCCTATAAATGAGATCGTTTTTTTATCAGGGTTTATGCTGTCAAAAGCGATGATAGA
Organism: Persephonella marina EX-H1; assembly: GCF_000021565.1. Lineage (NCBI taxonomy): Bacteria > Pseudomonadati > Aquificota > Aquificia > Aquificales > Hydrogenothermaceae > Persephonella > Persephonella marina. The sequence continues at coordinate 250,220 of NC_012440.1, forward strand.
GTTGTTGTATCTGATTATATTCTCTTCAGGAAAGAGCTTTTTTAAAAAGTTTTCAACGTAGTCAGCAATATCCCTCTCATTTCCAGTTACAGATGGGATATTTACAAGATCTGTCAGATAATCTTTCAGCTTTTCTCTCATTCCTTTGAGTATCCGAGTTTCTCAGATAGTTCTGAGGCTTTTTTAATAAACTCGTCCTTTACTTCTGTTATTAATCTTTCCTTTGGAACCCTGTATGATGGGGCGGAAAGTGTTAAAGCTGCTGCCACCTTGCCTGTGTGATTTCTAACAGGGACAGAAAGACATTTAACCTCTTCTTCCCATTCCTCATCATCTATAGCATATCCCTGCTCTTTTACCTTCTTTATATGCTCAAGGAGAAGGTTTTTATCTGTTATCGTTTTGTTTGTGTATGGTATGAGTTTTACCTCTTTAAAAAACTCCTCAAGCTCATCCTGATCCATCTCCGCAAGATGGATCTTTCCTGAGGCTGATGCGTACATTGGTAGGAGTCTTCCAACCCTCGATCTTACAAGAACAGATCTGTTTACCTCATAAGAGTCTATATATACGATCTCAAAACCACTTCTTAATGCAAGATAAACATTCTCTTGAAATTTTTCACCAAGATACTGAAGATAAGGTTTTGCCAGTTTTCTTATCTCAACGTGTGATATGTATGAGTATCCTACCTCAAAATTCTTTATACCGAGTGAGTATGTTTTTTTCTTTTTATTAAAATCTATGTAACCTCTGTTTATAAGAACCTCAATTATCTTTTCTATCTGATAGTGAGAGCCTTCTATTCTGCTTTCTATCTCCTGGAGTTTGCTTTCTGGATACTTTGCTAAGAAAAAGAGAATATCAAAGGCAAGATCTACATTATGGACTATATACTCTGTTTTTTCTCTTTTTCTATACATGAGATGCTCTTTTTTAATGTAATGGCGGAGCCGACGGGATTCGAACCCGCGACCTCCGGCGTGACAGGCCGGCGTTCTGGGCCAAGCTGAACTACGGCTCCGCATTAAGTGGGCGGTATAGGATTCGAACCTATGACCCCCTCCTTGTAAGGGAGGTGCTCTGGCCAGCTGAGCTAACCGCCCAATCAGGACAAATATAATATAAACTTTTTTTTATTTTGTCAAGACAGTTCTGTTTATCATTAAAGTTCCGCAGCCGCCTATCTTTCTTGTTCTGTACCTGTTTGAGAGTGTAACCCTTATCCCATTCTCTCTAAGCTGTAAGAAAACCCTCTCATACTCCTCATCAGATGTTGATCTGTAATCAATACCATCTATCTCGTTGTATTTCAGCAGGGAAACACCTACCTGAAGATCTCTGGCAATCTGGGATAGCTTCTGTATCTCTTCCTCAGAGTCATTCACACCACCAATCAGGAGGTATGCGATACTGTACATCTTCCTTTTTCTTCTTGATAGTTTTGACAGATGATCCTTAAACACATCCAGTATCTGGTCTAAAGGCTGACCGTAAGGTATGAGCTGTTTTCTTTTTTCATCTGTTACAGCGTGAAGAGAGAGACTTACGCCGTTGTGTGGTAGTTCAAGCAGCTCTTTAAAGTTTTTAAGTGGAAAACCTGTAGTGTAAAAAGATGCTTTCAGTCCTATATCTTTAAAATGGTAAAAAGCCTTTTTAACATTTTCCCAGTTTAGAAGGGGCTCCCCTATCCCTGCAAAAGCTATATTTTTTATTTCCATTCCTTCTGAAACGGCAATTCTGTACTGATCTATTATCTCATCGTATGAGAGATTTCTTATAAGACCGTTCATACCTGATGCACAGAATGAGCATCTTACAGGACAGCCAAGCTGTGATGATACACAGAGAGTATCACCTCTGTAATAAACAGACTCAACTGTGAAATGATCTTCCGTTTCTATCTCAAAAAGCCTGTTAAGACTGTCTTTTATAATATCCTTTAACTTCATGAACAGTAATATATCCCTGTTGGAGTTTTTTTTCAATTTTAATATGTTTTATAATTATTTTTCACATAAAAGTAAACCGGAGGAAGATTTGAAGTTTCTTACAGCAAATCAGATCAGGGAGAGTTTCTTAAGATATTTTGAGGAAAGGGGGCATACAAGGGTAAAATCTGCTTCCATAATACCTGAGACAGATCCAACACTACTGTTTGTGAATGCAGGGATGGTTCCCTTTAAAAATGTATTCCTTGGACTTGAGGAGAAACCTTATAAAAGGGCTGTATCCTGTCAGAAGGTTTTCAGGGTTTCAGGTAAACATAACGATCTTGATAATGTTGGATATACACCGAGACACCACACATTTTTTGAGATGTTAGGTAACTTTTCTTTTGGTGATTACTTTAAGAGAGAGGCTATCCAGTTTGCATGGGAGTATCTGACTGAAGTTTTAGAGATACCTGAAGAAAAACTGCTTGTTTCTGTTTTTGAGGAGGATGATGAGGCTTTTGAGATATGGAATAAGGTTATAGGTCTTCCTGAGGAGAAAATTCACCGACTTGGTGTTGAGGATAACTTCTGGTCAATGGGTGAGACGGGACCCTGTGGACCGTGTTCAGAGATATACTATGACAGAGGAGAGGCTTTCGGAAATCCAGAGCTTGGATCACCCGAGGATATAAGATACCTTGAGGTCTGGAATCTTGTTTTTATGCAGTACAACAGAGATAAGGACGGAAGGTTAACGCCACTCCCAAAACCTAATATAGATACAGGAATGGGACTTGAGAGGATAGCATCTGTTCTCCAGGGTGTAAACTCAAACTATGAGACAGACCTTTTTATGCCTCTTATAGAGTTTGCACAGTCTGTATCAGGAAAGAGTTATGATCCTGAGGATCCAGGATCTGAAAATACTGTTGCGATGAGGGTTATCGCTGATCATCTCAGAGCTATAACATTCCTTATATCCGACGGTGTTTTCCCTTCAAATGAAGGAAGGGGATACGTTCTTAGAAGAATACTGAGAAGGGCTTTAAGATACGGAATGGAGCTCGGCATAGAAAGACCTTTCCTTTTTGAGGGTGTTGATGTTGTTGTTGACATAATGAAAGAGCCTTACCCTGAGCTTATAGGAAACAGAAGTTTCATAAAAAATCTTGTTAAGTCTGAAGAGGAGAAGTTTATAAAAACATTAAGAAAAGGCCTGGAGATACTTTACGATATAATTCAGAAAGCTAAAAAAGAAGGAAGAAATCATATAACAGGTAAAGAGGCATTTTTACTTTACGATACGTACGGATTTCCGGTGGATCTTCTTGAGGATATAGCGAGGGATAACGGTTTTGGCGTTGATATAGCAGAGTATTACAAACTTCTTGAAGAGCAGAAGGAAAGGGCGAGAGCTTCATGGAAATCACAGGCGAAGGAGATAAAACCTGTATATCTTGAGCTGAAAAATAAGCTTCCTGAGAATGTTTTTGTAGGATACGAAAGATTAGAGGTTGATGATGCACAGATCCTTTCTGTTCTGAAGGAAGATAGAGAGGTTGACACACTCCATGAAGGTGAGACAGGTGAGATAGTTCTTGATGTAACCCCATTTTACCCTGAAAAAGGCGGTCAGGTTGGAGACAGGGGAATAATTGAGGGTGATGGATTTTTATTTGATGTTGTAGATACACAGACACCTGTTGAAGGGATTATAGTTCACAGGGGAAAGGTTATACACGGTACTGTTAAAAAAGGTGAGACTGTATCTGCAAAGGTAGATAAGGATACGAGACTTGATATTATGAGACATCACACAGCAACACACCTTTTACATGCTGCACTTAGAAACCTTCTCGGAGATCATGTTAAGCAGGCAGGATCACTTGTTCATCCTGATTATCTCAGGTTTGATTTTACCCATTTTGAGTCCCTAACTGATGAGGATATAAAAAGGGTTGAGGAGCTTGTAAATGAAGAGATAATGAAGAACGAGCCTGTTATCTGTAAGGAGATGCCTTATGATGAGGCTATAAAATCAGGAGCTATAGCCATATTTGATGAGAAGTATGGAGATACTGTGAGGGTTATATCGGCAGGAATATCAACTGAGCTATGTGGTGGAACTCATGTGAGCAGAACGGGTGATATAGGATACTTTAAGATAATATCTGAAACGGCTGTTGCTTCAGGAACAAGGAGGATTGAGGCTGTTGCAGGAAGAAAGGCTGTGGAAAGAGGCCTTAGAGAACATTTCCTTATTGAGAATGTAAAAAGAGCTCTTACTGCGAAGGAAGATGAGATAATAGACAAGATAGAAACACTTAAGCTTAAGCTTAAAGAGGCTCAGAGGGAGATAGAGAACATAAAGAAAAAGTCTGTTGTTGATAGAATTACAGATATACTTACAGTGGAAGAGAAGGAAGGAATAAAGATAGCATACGGCTCAGTTGAAGGATTACAGCCTAATGATCTTAGAGATCTTGCGGATGTTGCAAGATCAAAACTTGGAAGATCTGTTGTTATGATAGCATCAGTAGATAAGGAGAAGAACAAGGTTAACTTTATTGTTGCAGTATCAAAGGATCTTACTGACAGAATAAAGGCAGGTGAGATAGTAAAAAAAGTTGCTCCTGCATTAGGTGGAAAAGGTGGAGGGAGACCTGATATGGCACAGGGTGGCGGAACTGAACCATCAAAGCTTAAAGAGGCCTTCAATATCTTCCGAAAAGAGATCTAAAACCAGATAATAAAACTCAGTATTAATAGAGAGTATTTATGAACTACAAAAAGATAGATGATATTTACCTCCTATGCCTTCAGGAGGGGGAAAGGGTAATAGGATCAATAGAGAGGTTTGTTGAGACAGAAGGGATAATCTCTGGATTTTTCTGGGCTGTTGGTGCTATAAGAAATGTTGAGCTGGGAATATTTGATATAGAGGAGAAGGATTACATAAAGGCTATCTTTAAGGATTATTACGAAATAGTCTCCTGTCACGGAAATATATCTGTTGATCCGGAAAGTAAAAAACCTGTAATACATACACATATATCAATAGCTGACAAAAACTTTAAACTTTTTGGTGGGCATCTTTTTGAGGCTGAAGTGACGGTAACATTTGAGATGATTTTACTTCCTGTTACCGTCCCGATTCACAGAAATATCAATCAGAAATTCAATCTGAAGCTGTGGAAGGTTATATGATTACTATTTTTTATCCTTTCCTTTATGCATCATATATATGGAAAGTGAGACAAGAAATATACCCATACTTAAGAAGAGAAGGCTTTTAATATCTTTGTACTGAAAATCTATAGCATACTTAAAGAATGTAACTATTAGAACCATAAGAATAACCTTGGCGAGCTTCTCCTTTAACTGGTCAAGTGTATGTATCTCAAGTATCTTTGATGACTTTTCCTCCTGTTCAATATAATCAATCTTGCTTATAAAAAGCTCATAAAGACCTATACCAAAAATGAGGAGAACGGTTGCTATAAGATAGATATCAACAGCTGTAACTATATGTTTTATCGCGTACTTATAAAAATCCTCAAATACTTCCTTTTCTCCAAATAGTTTGACAGATCCTTTAAGAACATAAACGATCTCAAAAGTTCCTATAAGAACAAGGACGAAAGCTGCGAATATACTTGCCACAACAGCTAAAAATATCATAAGTCTGCTTTCCCAGAGCAGTCTTTCAATTATCTTTTCAATAAGGCCCAAAGAAAAACCTCCTTTTATATTCTATTTTTGGTTAATAGATTATACTATTAAGAGTGTTACCGTGTATAATATTTGTCATGTAGTATAAGAGGAAAAAAGGATGCTGAAAATAATACTGGTAGCCTCCCTGATGTCCTACTTTTTATCATCCCTTGTTTTCTGGATGTACATATTTACAAAGAAAAAGATCGGAGAAAGGGTAGGTTTCTCATTTTTTGGTATAGGATTTCTTTTACAGCTTCTTTATATAGGGATAAGGGATATACAGGAGAAGAGTTTTGCTGTTGCAACAGCAAAAGAGCTTCCATTTTTCCTCGCTTTTTTACTTGCTGTTGTTTTTTACGGACTGTCTCTCAAGTATAAAAAACAGCTCAGGGATTTTGGATCTATATTTGCACCTATAAATGTTTTTCTAATAGCTATGACACTTCCAAATGTTGGGACCGATCAACAGCTTTATAAGAATTTCTGGTTTTATGCCCATGTTATCCTGTCTATGATGGCTTACGCTTTTATAATTGCAGCTGCTGTTGTTGCATTTGTGTATATACTTACAGAGAGGGATCTTAAGAAGAAAAAGCTTGACTCATTTCTTGTTTCTAAATTCTCATCTTCTCTTGTTCTGCTCCAGGATATAGAGTACAAATCAAATGTTCTTGCGTTTATAACACTATCACTTGCACTTATAGCCTCATCTGTATGGTCAAGTGTATATCTTGGGAAACACTGGATATGGGATCTTAAACAGCTTGCGCTTTCATTCCTCTGGATTTACTACGGTTTTATAATACATATTATGGTGATAAAACATGAGAAGGGTAAGAAAGCCTCCTATCTGACAGTTCTTGGAGGCTTTTTCGCTTTTATTATCTACTGGTTTGTGAAACATCCTATCTATTGAGAAATTCCGAGATCTTAAATACAGGGAAGAAATCAAACCCTTCTTTTCTTATGTTCTCCTCTCCACCTTCCTCTCTGTCAACTATCGCTATTATACCTAATATCTCAAGTCCAAAATCTCTGGCAACTTTTGCTGCCTTTAGTGATGATCCTGCTGTTGTAACAACATCCTCAACAATAAAAACCTTCTCTCCTGGCTTGACGTTTCCCTCTATCTGTTTTCCTGTTCCGTGTCCTTTAGGCTCTTTTCTTACAACAAAAGGTTTTATAGGTTTTCTGTTTATGTATGAGATCAATGCTGTAGCGTAAGAGATGGGATCAGCACCAAGTGTGAGACCACCAACGGCATCAGGATTTCTATCCTTTATCATCTCAAATATAAGATTGCCTATTATAAAACCACCTTCAGGATCAAGTGTTATCGTTCTTAAATCCATATAGTAAGTACTCATCTTTCCAGATGAGAGTTTGAATATAGGCCTGTCGGAAACCTTTAAAGCCCTTTCATTTATCATCTCTTTAAGTCTTTCCCTGTAATCCAACTTATACCTCCTATATATCCATCCTTATTTTTCTTCTTATCTTGTAGATATCATTAAGATTTATATCAGCCTCAATCATTCCCTCCTCTTCATCGATAAAGGCAAGGGGTTCACCCCAGGGATCGTATATTCCTGAGCTTCCTGCGTAATCAATATCTCCTATCCTCCCCGTTGTGTTGCTCACTATAACAAATGCCTGATCCTCTATAGCCCTTGCCTGTGAAAGTATCTCAAGATGTTTTTTACGTGGTTTTCCCCACTGTGCAGGAACGAGTATGATCTCAACCCCTTTTTTCCTGAGTGTATAGGAGATATTTGGAAATCTGAGTTCAAAACATATCATTATCCCAAGATTCCCGTTTGAGCTTTCTGTTACATCAAAATTTTTTCCTGCCCTGTAGTATTTGTGTTCTCCTGTTGGCCTGAAGAGCTTTACCTTCGCCTGTTTGTAAACGATCTCACCATTGTCTATAACGAATGCCTTGTTGTATATCCCGCTTCTTGACTTCTCGGGTAGTGTTCCTGATATAACAAGATGTTTTTCATGTGATATCTTTTTCAGCTGTTTGTAAATGGAAGGTGTTTCTTTAACATGTATGTCTAAATTTTCGTTATCAAAGCCGCAGCTGAACATCTCCGGAAGTAGTACAAGGGAACCTTTCTTAACCTTTTTTATATATGAGAAAACCTTTTCAATATTTTTTTCTGTATTTCCAAGCTCAAGATTGACCTGTAAGGCATAAACGAGCATACACAACTCTCCGATTCCGTTAGTGTGAATAAAGATTTTATCATAATATTGTCCTGATAACTCATTACCTGTTTGTTAAGGATTAAATCCTGATAAAATATTAGTTGATTAAAATTTAAGGAGTAATGGATGGAAGAGAAAGTTCTTTCAGCACATGGACTGACTTTAGATGAGTATAAAAGGATAGTTCAGCTTATAGGCAGGGAACCTAATGAGGTTGAGCTCGGTATATTCGGTGCTTTATGGAGTGAACACTGTTCATATAAATCATCAAAGCCTTTCCTGAAGGTATTTCCAACAGATGCACCATGGGTTATACAGGGACCTGGAGAGAATGCAGGTGTTGTTGAGATAGATGATAAGTATGCTGTAGCTTTCAAGATAGAGAGTCATAACCATCCCTCTTATATAGAGCCTTTTCATGGAGCGGCAACAGGTGTTGGTGGAATTATAAGGGATATTCTCTCAATGGGAGCAAGACCTGTATGTGCTTTTGACAGCCTCAGGTTTGGGGATGTCAGAAATGATGGAAAAAGAAAAAGCATAAAGGATGCAAAACCTATAGTTCAGGGTGTTGTTAAAGGTATTGGATTTTACGGAAACTGTATAGGTGTTCCAACAGTTGGTGGAGAAGTCGTATTTGATGAGGTTTATGCTGGAAATCCCCTTGTAAACGCCTTCTGTCTTGGGATACTTGAGAAGGACAAGATGTTCAGAGCGAGGGCTACAAAGGTAGGACAGAAGATGGTTATGGTAGGCTCCTCAACAGGTAGAGATGGGATACATGGAGCAACAATGGCATCAGCTGAGTTTTCTGAGGAGTCTGAATCAAAAAGACCTAATGTCCAGATAGGTGATCCATTTTTTGGGAAAAGGCTTATTGAGTGTACTCTTGAGGTTATGCAGAAAGGTCTTATTGTAGGATGTCAGGATTTTGGAGCTGCTGGTTTTGCAGGATCAACATCAGAGTTTGGATCAAAATCAGGAATGGGTGTGAGGGTCTATCTTGAGAATGTTCCTTTAAGGGAAGAGGGAATGACACCTTATGAGATACTGCTATCTGAATCACAGGAAAGGATGCTATATGCTGTTGATGAGGAAAATGTTGATCAGGTTATAAAAATAGCAAAATCCTACGGTCTTGAGGCAGCTGTTATAGGAGAGACAACAGACACAAAAAGGATGGAAGTTTTTTATAAAGGTGAGAAGGTGGCTGATCTTCCAATATCAGCTATCGTTGATGATGCACCTGTTTATAACAGACCTAGAAAGGAGCCTGAGTATCTTAAGGAGACAAGAGCTTTTGATCAGAACAGTCTCCCTGAGGTTGATATTAAAGAGGCTATTAGGACAGTTCTTTTTTCACCAACGATAGCAAAGAAGGAGTGGGTTTACAGACAGTATGACCATGAGGTTGGTATAAACACTGTTGTGAAACCTGGAAGTGATGCTGCGGTTTTAAGGGTAAGATGGGCTGTTAAGCCTGAGATAAACTCTGAAAAAGCTGTTGCCATATCGTCAGACGGAAATGGGAGATGGGTATACCTTGATCCTTATGAAGGCGGCAAAAGGGTTGTTGTTGAGGCTGTGAGAAATGTTTATATATCTGGGGCAAAACCCCTTGCGATAACTGACTGTCTTAACTGGGGAAATCCTGAGAATCCTGAGATAATGTGGCAGTTTGAACAGGCAACAAAAGGGATGGCAGATGCCTGCAGGCAGCTTAACACGCCGGTTATAAGCGGTAATGTCTCCCTGTACAACGAGACGGTTTTACCTGATAGAAGGATAAATATATATCCTACTCCTACTGTTGTGGCTGTAGGTGTTCTTGACAGACCTGAAGATGCTATACCTTCCTTTTACCAGGAAGAGGGAGATATTGTTGTTCTTATAGGTGAGTTAGACAGAAATCCTACAGTTAACGGCAGTGAGTATCTTAAAGAGGTTCACGGAGTAGTTTCAGGGTCTATACCACCTGTAAATATTGAGATAGAGAAAAAGATGATGGAATTTATTCATAAGAACAGGGATAGGATAAAATCAGCCCATGATGTATCGGATGGTGGGCTGATAACAGCCATACTGGAATCAGCATTTGGAGAGGAAAGAACATTTGGACTTGATATACAGATAAAAACGGATCACAGACCTGATTTTGAGCTTTTTGATGAGATGAGGAGTATTGTTGTTATATCAGCTTCAGAGGAAGATATCCCCTATCTTGAGGCAAAGGCAAGGGAACTTGCTTTAGGCTTCAAGGTTGTAGGAGTTGTAAAGGACAGCTCTTATCTTGATCTTAAGATAGGAGATCTCCATATAACTGACAGTATGGAAGAGTTGAGAAAAGGTTGGGAAAACAGGCTTAAAGATCTACTTGGATAACCTCAAATTTTTAATTTTGATAAAGGTCAATTTTTTACAGGGAGTATTCTGTTAAACTTTCAGGAAATATAAAAATATAAAAAATATATATCAAGGTACACGTCCGTTAAAAACCATAAAAGATCTGCTGGGGGATAAGTCTGTAAAAATTAAGGGGAGGTTGTATTATGGTCACATCAGCGGACGTGTTGTGGATGTTAAAGATCGTTTACACCATCTATGCATTTGCTATCATCTCATTTATAGGATGGTTTGGCTACAGGGTTACAAAAAAACCGGACTCAAACAGAACATGGCTGACTCCGAAGGTTTTCTACAGCTATCTCGGGATGCTTGTAGTTATAGGAGTAGGGATTCATATTCTTACCTACAACAAGGTTCCCTGGGTTGCATGGGAGTTAAAAAAACATAAAATCCAGCCGGACAGGGAGATAAATGTCCATATCAAGGATCACACATTCATTATCCCTGAGGAAACGCCTATAACAATAAAATGTGGTGAGGTTGTAAGGTTTAATGTTACAAGTGAGGATCTTACTTACGGTTTTGGACTTTTCAGGGAGAATAACAGTATGGTCTTTCAGATGCAGGTAGTTCCACAACATAGGAATGTTCTCCTCTGGAAGTTCACTGAGGAAAGAACTTTTTATGTTCTCAGTACAGAGTACTCAGGTCCAAAAGGGGCTTATATGAAGGTTCCTGATGCGTTTAAGGTTGTTGGATGTGAAAGATTAGCAATGAGGGAGGGGGTGAGATGAGTATAAAGGATATTCTTTTAAAAGGTTACAGCGGTGGCCTTAATCATGAGGGACTAAGTCCACTTCAAAAGGTAACACTGAGATTCGTTGTTATAGGTCTTTTGTTCTATGGTGTTGCAGCTATAGAAGGTATGATTATGAGAGGTTATGCAGTAAAACCTCTCCCTCTTATAGATGAGAGTCATTACTTCTCTATTATGACAGCACATCCTATAGTTGGTATATTTGGTTCAACATATCTCCTTGTCTTTGGATCTTTCACATTTCTCGTTCCATATCTGATGAAAAAACCTATTTTCAGCATAAAGTTAGCTAACTTTACATGGCTTATAATGACGGTGGGAACAGTTCTTGTATGGCTTTCAGGTTTTATCTACCATTACGCACCTTTATACACAATATACTGGCCTTTACCTGTTGATTTTACACAGTTCAGTGTTGCAGGTGGTTTTATGTTTGTCCTCGGTGTTGCCTTTATTATGATAGGGACGTTAGCTTTTATCTTTAATACTTACGCAACTGTGTTTCATACACCTAAGGGGCAGAAAAAACAGCCGGTAAAACCACTTCTTATGAGTGCATTTGGTATTGATGGATTTTTGAATATCGTCAATAAGATAAGAGGGAAAGAGCCTTATGTTAAAGAGCCGCCTCTCTCACTTCCTATTGTTGCCATATTCAGGGGAACTGTTGACACATTCCTTGATGCCCTTGTTATTCTTTCAGCAGGATTGCTTATACTCTTTTATATAGGAAATGAGGTTTTCAGCTGGGGATTGCACTATCATGCGGTTGATGCACTTCTTTACAAAAATATATTCTGGTGGGGTCTTGATCTTATAGCTGATGGGCTTGTTCTGATATATGTTGCCGGTACATGGTATCTCCTTGCTATGATAATATCAGGAAGAAATCTGTTCATGCAGAATATAGCGAGAGCAGCACTTCTTCTTGAGCTTCTCGTTTCATGGGCTGTATGGAGTCACCACCTTCTATCTGACCAGCCTCAGCCTGAGATCATGAAGCTTGCATCAGGTGAGATGATAACAGCATTTGAGCTTATAACGCAGGGTCTTGCATTCTTTATAACTCTTACGACTCTATGGCTTGCAAGACCTTTAAAGATGTCAAATGAGCTTAAGTTTTTACTTGGTGGTCTTCTCGGGTTTGCACTTGCAGTTCCTGCAGGTATAATACAGGCTGATTTAGGTATGAACAGACTTTTACATAACACACAGTGGGTAGCAGGAGCCCATTTCCATGTTGCCATTCTTGTAGGTCTTACAATGACTCTTTACAGTGCTATATATGTTCTATTCCCTATACTCACGAACAACTCAGTGAAACTTTACAGCCAGAAACTGGCAAACTGGCATTTCTGGTTGCATCTGATAGGTGGTATAGGAATGGGGGCGTTTATGGGAATGGCAGGGATAGACGGTATGCTGAGAAGACATATTTACACAGAAGGGGAGTATATGATCTATATGATTCCTGCTGCTGTTTTTGGTTTTATGCTGATACTCGCATGGGTACTTTTCATGTTCAATATAGTGGCAACTATTGGTCTTAAAGGTCTGATAGGGATATTCAGGCCATCAAGTATAGACAGGGATGTTGTTGTACCTGAAACAGCAGCAGCTGTTCAGAAAGGATAGGTATGTTAGATATTCAGAAGGCTGCGAGACTTATAAAGGAAGATGGTCTTTACACATTTATATACAATGAGATGAAAGAGCTTTCTGGAAAGGAGGGTCTTACCGTTGAGGAGATCCTCCATCTTTTAAATGAAAATCCAAAGTTTCTTGATGATTACAAAACGTTAAACAGCCAGAGTGAGATAAGTAATATACAGATAAGGGAGCAGATCATAAATAAAGATGATAGTGAGGAGTGTAAAAGTATAAAGAAAAAGATAAATGAAAACAGAAGAAAGCTTTTAAGTCTTGAGGCTTATGGAAACGAGCCTGACAGTATGCTTTACGCTGTATGGATAGGTTCAGCTGTGATATTTACCATTTTTGTTATACATAATCTTGTAGTTCTTTACACATACTGGTACGAAAACCATCCATTCTATGTTTATCTTTTTTATCTTTTCTCGGTTATTTCAGGGTTTCTCTTTTACAGAAAGAAGATCAGAGATCACCACAGGCTTCACAAAAAATTCAGAGAAATAGAGAAAGAGACGAAAACCTTAATTGAAAAGGGAAAGGAAAAAGGATGTATTGATAAGATCTATACTGACTGAATTTTTAAATCCCTTAAAGATGTAATATCATTATTATCAGAATTATTGTGGGGTTCTACATTGGAGATCAGAGAGGATTTCAAACCTGTTGAAGATAAGATAAAAAAGCTTTTAAAAATTGGAGAAGAGCTTAAAGATCTTGATCAGAATGTATGGCCGCACCTTAAGAATATGGAAGATTTTGAGAAGATCTACTATATGACAGTAAATGAGGATATTAAAAGATCTTTTGAGAGACTTTATGAGGACGGGAGGCTTATAGCTGGACAGCTCTGGCACACAATACTTTCCGTAAATATGGACGAGAGCTATCCTGATCTTTACACATTTGTTAGATATCTTGAGACAGGATGGATAAATGAGGAGAATATAAGATTTTTGGCTTTAGAGCTGAAGAAATACCAGGATAACTACAACTGGATTTTACAGAACTACGGTTATGGTGTTAAGGCTGTAAAAGATATGATACAGCTTTTTGAGAGACAGATAGATCTTTTACAGGAGATAAAAAGTATTATTGATCAGCTCAAGGAAGAGCCACTTTACAGAAAAAGAGAAGAGAAAAAGTCGGGGATTTTCGGCTTTTTTAAGAGATTATGGAAAGGATAAACTATATAGCCTCTGCTGGAACAGGGAAAACATATACACTTGTAGAAAAGATCGTTGATGAGTATATAATCAGAAAAAGGATAAATATAGATCAGGTATTTGTATCAACATTCACAGAGAAGGCCGCTTCAGAGCTGAAAAGCAGAATATACGCCAGAATAAAGGAGAAGATATACGAAAATCAGAAAAACCCTGATCAGCTTAAATTACTTTTCAGTAATTTCAGAAATGTCCAGCATAGCTATATAGGAACGATACACTCACTTCTCCTAAGGATACTCAAGGCAAATCCTGATAAATCAGGAATAACAGAGGATATCAAGGTTATTGATGATTTACAGCAGGAGGCCTTATTTTTTGAGAGCTTTGAGATCTTTCTTGAGAAAAACAGGGAGAGGGCTGGTATACTTGCTAACTATTTTTCAGGGAAGAATCAGATATACACAGTATTCAAGAACATATACGCCAATCTGTGGAAGATAGAAAGATACAGAAAAGAAAGTATAGAAGAACGTGAGGGGTATATAAAAAGGTTAAAAGAGAAAGCTCTAAAACTTTTGGATGATTTTATAAAGGATCACTACAGGGATTTTGTGGACAGTCAGGAATTTTTAAAAACCGATCTTAAGGATATCTATACAAAGATAAAGCAGGAAAGATTTACACAGATAAAGGTAGAGAAAAATAAAAACTTCCCAAAGCTTTTGAAACATAAAAATGTTAAAAATCACAGATCACTTAAAAGTTTAGATAAGGAAAAGGTATTAGAACTTGAGGATCAGCTTATAAACACTCTTGAAGAGTTGAGGAACAACGCCCTCTATTTAAACTTTCTTATTATTCTTGACAACTTTGATGAGTTTTTACAGATTTTTGAGGAGAAAAAGAGAGAAAACCATCTTATAACTTACAGCGATATAATTCTCAGATCAAAAGAGATCTTTTTGAGATACCCTGACCTTTTAGAGGAGTACAGGGAGAGGTTTAAGGCATTTTTTATAGACGAGTTTCAGGATACAGACCAGATACAGACAGATATAATAAGGATGCTTTCTGAAAGATCTGATCTTATCGTTTTTGGAGATCCAAAGCAGTGTATTTACGAGTGGAGATCAGCTGATCTGTACAACTATATAAGTTTCACAGAAGATTTTGAAGAAAGAACACTTAATGTTTGTTACAGAAGCGGTCCTTCTTTAGTGGGATTTTTTAATCTTTTTTTCGTGGAGAACGATTTTTTAAACAGGGATTACTCAAATAGGAAGGTGAAGGAGCTCTATCATCTTGAAGAGAAGTATATACCTGAACTTTTTTATTCGTCAGAAAAAAGTCTGGATATAACAGATCCTGTTGAGATAGTAAAAACCGAAAGTGATACAGAGCCTGTTGCCCTTGCAGAAAAGATAAAACAGCTCTTAAACTCAGGATACAGTCCTGAGGATATACTTGTTCTCTTCAGATCAAGAAGTAAAACTGATAGGTATATTCAGGAGCTGAGAAAATCAAATATACCTTTCATATCTTTCTTGAGTTCAAACTTTTACAACAGTGTTGAAGTTATAACAGTCCTTAATATTTTAAAGCTGATACAGTATCCTTACGATCAGCTTACACTTTTAAAAGTTTTGAAGTCTCCAGTTTTCAGTTTTTCAGATAAAGAGATTTATCAGATAAGAAATGATCTTTATATTGACAGAATACCCCAGCTAAAGGAGATAAAAAGATTAGAGGAGATAAAGGACAGCCTGAATATATCACAGATATTAGATCGTGTATACAGAGATCTGCCTGTTCTGGAGATATTTTCTCTTTATCCAGACGGCAAACAGAAAGTAGCAAATCTTGAGAAGCTGAAGTTTATCGCAGACAGACTTGAAGGTGAGAATTTCCAGCTGAGAGATTTTATACAGTTTTTAGAGGATAACAGGTATAAAGATGAAGAGGATGCTTTAATAACCACAGATGACAGATTTGTTAAAGTGATGACAATGCACAGATCAAAAGGTCTGGAAGCTAAGGTTGTTATAATCCCTGGACTCTCTGAAAGGATAAACAGAAGTACAAACGGTTTCTTCACTGTTGAAGATGAGATCATGGTAAGGATAAGAGATGATTACAACAGGGAGGTGGCAAGAACATTAAACTTTGATGAGGAAAAGGTAAAAAGAAAGATCTATCTTGAGGAAAAAAGACTTCTATATGTTGCTTTTACAAGGGCTAAAGAGAGGCTTATTCTGTTCTATTCAGGAAGCAAAGGGTATATGAATGAGATAGAGACTGTTATTGAGAGGATAAATGGTAAGGAAGTTACAGTTTACACACAGGATAGGAAACCTGTTAGTTTTAAACTTGAGATAAAAATGACTGAACCGTCTGGTATATCAAATAATATCAGGTACTGGAGCGATATCATTAAAAGACAGGACAGGAATATTATGGAAAAGTTAAAACTGTTAAAAGATGAGGAAGAGGGAAGAAAGGAAGAGTTTGAAAAGGCTGTATCAGCGAAGATTTTTACAACAGTCTCGGCTCTCATAGATGAGAAAAATGAAAAATCAGTTGTTGAGGAGTTTCAGATATCTGAGGATGACAGTTTAAAGGAAAGGGATATACCAGTTGAGACAGGGATTATTGTTCATAAGATTCTTGAGTATTTCAGTTTTCCTGAAGATCTGAAAGAGGCTGAAAATGAGATAGAGGAACTTTTTGAGAGATTTTCAGGACTTATAACAGAGGATAACAGGGATAAAGTAAGAGATATATCGTTAGAAAAATTGAAGAGATTTATCAGATCAGATGCCTACAAAGATATCTCCTCTTCAAGGATAATATTCAGGGAGATGCCTTTCACTTTAAAGGAAGGGGGGCGTTATATTGAAGGTAAGATAGATATTGTTTATGAGAAGAATGGAGTTATATATGTTGGGGACTACAAAACAGGAAGGATAAAAGATGAAGAGAAATACAGACCTCAGGAGAGATACTACACAGAGGTTATAAAAAAGATCTTTCCTGATAGGGAGATGAAGTTCAGATTTATCTACCTTATATAAAAGATGAACATCTTTACAAAAAGAATATAAAAGAAGTATAAGGAAGCCAGTATATAAACAACGGAAGCAAAAGAAGGAAGCATCATAAACTCAAGTGCTATCATCAGTAATGTTCCAGCGGTCATAATATAAAAGGAGAGGTTCGCCTTTCTGTAATCTATAAGCTGGAAAACGTTTGGTATCTCTTTACCTTCCCTTGCCTTTTTAATATGAACCATATTCCAGACTATTCTCGGCATTAGATGAAGCATACCGCCAAATATAGTAAGAGCGGCAAAGCCGTACATCATAGCATCCATATGAACAGGTATAAACTGGATCATCTTACTTGCAGATATATGTAATGCCATAAGGAGACCTATAACAAGGAAAAGATGTCCCCCTAAGAAGTACTTAATAGGTGGCTGGACTTTCATAAGTGATCTTGATGGTTTTACAGCTGAGAATATCACATAGAAGAATGCTAATATAACAGCCGTTTCAAAAATACCAGCAAAAAGTATATATCTGTAATCAAAAAAGTAGAAAGATCCTATAAGGAGAACTGTTGTTACCTGATGGAGATAGAAGATGATATTTCCCAGTCTTATATTAAGTGAGTGCATAAGCATCATAGGTATCCATGCAAGCTCAACGCCTATAACAGCATTAAGAAGAACGCCAACTGTTACAGTATGTAAAACAGTCTGGAGAAGTATATTTCCTGTTATCTGTGATAGTAGGAAAAAAACAGATGCTACATTAGTATAAACAACACTTGAGATTATAAATCTCACAGTAATAGGCTGAATGTTGTGAACAACTGTTGAGACATGAGCTGTAAATATAAGAACTGTGATCAGGTTAAATATTGAGGCGTATAAAAACTGACCTGTAAGAAGGAAGATAGATGACAGAACAGATAGGAAGAAAACAACAGCCTGAATATGTTTATACTTTATCTGCCTCTGCTGTGAGTTTGGTATTATCTGGTAACCTGCACCTATTAATGTGTATATAACAAACCCAAAAGCTGTTATTATGGCTGTATCTATATGATCAGACCCATTTATTCTAAGTACTAGAGACCCTATAAGGTTTACAAATGCAAGGAAGAAAAATAACGGGCTGTATTTGGATATAAAAAACATGAAAACCCCCAGATCTTTTTTAGAGGGAGAAATTTTAGCAGTCCTGAAAAACAAATATAATGATTTATATCAAGTAGTTTTACATTAGTTGAAAAAAATGGGAATATATACGTATGAACTTTTTTAGATCTGCTTTTAGTAAACTCTTCAGTATAAAGCTTTCCATATTTCTTTTTATCATCCTATCTGTATCTATGGCTGTAGGAACATTCGTCGAGAACGATTTTGGAACTGAAACAGCCCTTTCCCTTGTTTATAAATCAAGATGGTTTGAGGTTTTATGGCTTTTGCTCATACTGAACCTGACAGGGGGTATATTTCTTTACAGGTTGTGGAGGGAACCTTCTGTTCTTTTAATACATCTCTCTTTTCTGCTTATATTTTCAGGTGCTGTTTTAACAAGGTATTCAGGATATGAGGGGACAGTTCATCTAAGGGAAGGGGAAGAAAAAAGTTATATGATCTCCTACGATCCTTATATAAGTTTTGTTATAAAGAAAGAAAACCAGAGTATAAAGTATGAGGAAAGATTTTATGTATCATCTGCCGGTGGGAACTTCTTCAGTAAAAGATTTAATATTGGAAGTTCTACACTTTCCATACAGCTTGTTGATTTTTTACCTGTTGCTGATATTGATCTTGTGGAGAGATCTGATGGTGCTCCTGTGGCTTTACTGAAGATAAAGGAAAGAGGGAAGGATTTTAAGAAGTACCCCTTTAAGGATGGTAGCAGTTTAAAGATAGGAAGGGTCAGCCTGTTTTTTAATAAAAAGCCCTCTGTTGATGAACCTTATATCCATATATACGTAAAAGATAACAGCTTTTTTATCGGCTCTAATTATCCATTTTTAGTTTTCGATCCACAGACAGCTAAAAAGGATAAAGTTAAAGGTTATATGAGACTGGAGAAAGGAAAACTTTATGCCATAGGTGGTCTTGTTATATCTGTTGAAAAGATCCTTTTATCTGGAGATCTTCATATAAAACCTGTTTTTAAGCCTGTTAGAGGTGAGAACGATCTCTCTTCACTCATTTTTAAGGTTAGGTATGAGGGAGAAGAGAAGTTTTTGTATCTTTTAGGCAGAGGTATATCCTACAGGGGAATTCCAGACAGGATAAATATAAAAGATGTTGAGATAAAGGGGTTATGGGGATCAAAAGAGATAAAGCTTCCATTTTCTTTGTATCTGGAAGATTTTGTGATGAAAAGATATCCTGGATCGGACAAAGTCTCTTCTTATGAAAGTCATGTTATTCTCAGGGATGGAAACACTGAGATACCTTATGTTATTTATATGAACAATCCTTTAAAGTACAGAGGTTACAGGATTTTTCAGACTTCTTACGATAATGATGAGAAAGGTTCAGTTCTTTCTGTCAATTACGATCCGGGGCTTATTCCAACTTACACAGGTTATGCTGTTTTATTCCTTGGACTTTTTATAAATCTCTTAAGGAGAGTGAAAAACTAAAGAAGTTTCTTTAACTCTTCCCTGTTTATTTTGTATGTTCCCCCATCCTTCTGTATGATGCCCCTTGTTTTGAACTTTTTAAGTATTCTTGACAGAGTTTCAGGTGTCATATTCAGTATTGAGGCTATCTTGTTATGTTTTAATGATATAAATAGATCCTCGTGTTCGTAAATAAATTTAGCTGTTCTTGTAACAGCATCCATCATCAGGTTTTGAACGATAACATCATCAAGTATTTTTATTTTGTATAAAAGTGATTTTACAATGTTGAAACAGAGGTTTGAATCTTTTAATAGCTCCTTCTCAAATGTTTTGAAATTGATTACAAGAACCTTTCCATTTGTTTCAAACTCAGCGTTTGCAGGGTAAGGTATGTTCTCAAAGTTAGCCCTCTCAGCTATAAGAGATACAGGATGGAAGTGGTGAAGTGTGATCTCATGTCCTTTTATATCTGTTTTGTAAACCCTCAGTATACCTTCGGTAAGTATGTAAAGATTTTCAGGCTCCTCTCCCTCATAGAAGAGAAGATCACCTCTTTCGTACTCCCTCTCAAAAGAGATTTTCTGTATTTTTTTCAGGTGTTCATCTGAAAGATTTTCAAAGATATAAATATCTCTTAGATTCATAATTAATTACCTGCTGCTTATTTATTTTTTTATCATCTCAAAATAATCTCTTTTACGTAATTTTTCAATCTCTTTTTCAGTTTTTCTCTCTCCTCTCTGGAAAAACCTGTTTTATTCTTAATCTCTTTGTTTATCAGATTTTCTGATGAAACAAAGTTCTGCAAAGCGTACCTTTTAGCTCCTTTTATCATCTGACCTATTTTAATTATATCATTATAAGTTAGTAAGTCCTTAATAAGAGTTGTTCTGAACTCATATTCTATATCTGATTGTAATAAAATTTCAATACTTTTTTTAATTTTGTCCATACTTATTGATGAGCCTGATATATATTCGTACTTACCGGCAGATGCTTTAATATCCATTGCAACATAATCAACAAGTTTTTCCTCAATGAGCTCTTTTAATACCTCAGGATTTGTTCCATTTGTATCCAATTTCACAAGATACCCAAACTCCTTGATCTTTTTTATAAAATCTTTTATCCCTTCGTATATTGTTGGTTCTCCACCTGATATAACTATACCTTCAATCATCTTTTTTCTACTTTCAAGAAATCTAAAAACCTCATCAATTCCTATTGTGTATCCGAAATATTCAGGTAGAACAAGATGTCTGTTATGGCAGTAAGGACATCTCAGGTTACATCCCTGGACGAATATCACAGCAGAGATCCTTGAGGGAAAATCTATCAATGAAAATTTATGGATTCCGCCGATTTTAATCATGATTGTTTTACCTCAGTTTTAATATAAAAAGGCCTCCCGGGGAGGGAGGAGCGGGGAGAGGGGGGAGAAAACAGGAGGAGATTACCTGAGGGTAACCCGTATCTTATAACTTTTTCTCTTAATAAACTCTTCTTTCTTTCCATCATTCCAGTATTTAACAGGTCTGAAATATCCAACGATTCTTGAGTAAACCTCTGTCTCTGTATCACATTCAGGACATAATCTATGCTCACCGGATATATATCCATGGTTTGGGCATACACTGAATGTAGGAGTAAGTGTAAAGTAAGGAAGATGGTAGTTTTCGCACACAGTTTTTATGAACTTTTTAACACTCTCCTTCTCAGATATCTTCTCTCCAAGGAAGAAATGTATAACTGTTCCTCCTGTGTATTTAGTCTGGAGGCTGTCCTGATGATCCAGGACAAAAACAGGGTCGTCAGAGTAATCAACAGGAAGGTGAGTTGAGTTTGTATAGAAAGGCTGTGCACCTCTCTGATAGTCTTCTTCGTTTGCAACGATTATGTCCGGATATCTGCTTTTGTCTATTCTCGCAAGTCTGTAAGATGTTCCTTCAGCAGGTGTTGCTTCAAGGTTGTAGTTATTACCTGTCTCTTCCTGGTATCTGAAAAGTTTTTCCCTTATGAAATCAAGAACCTTTTCTGAGAATGCCTTACCCCTTTCTGTTGCTATGCTCTCACCAAAAAGATTGAGGCATGCCTCATTCATACCAATCACACCTATCGTTGAAAAATGATTTTTCCAGAAGCTTCCTGTTCTTTCCTTAATACTTCTCAGATAAAACTTTGAGTAAGGGTATAGTCCTTTTTCTGTAAGTTCTTCTAAGAATGCTCTCTTTGTCTCAAGACTCTCCTTAGCAAGATCAAGGAGATACTCAAGCCTGATGAAGAACTCATTTTCATCCTTTGAAAGATATCCAAGTCTTGGAAGATTTATCGTTACAACACCTATAGATCCTGTTAGAGGGTTTGCTCCAAAGAGTCCACCTCCTCTTTTCTTAAGTTCTCTTATATCAAGTCTAAGTCTACAGCACATACTTCTTGCGTCATTTGGATCCATATCAGAGTTTACAAAGTTTGCAAAGTAAGGAATGCCGTACTTTCCTGTCATATACCACAGACCATCGTATATAGGGTTATCCCAGTCAAAATCCTTTGTTATGTTGTATGTGGGGATAGGGAATGTAAATATCCTTCCTGATGCATCACCTTCAGACATAACCTCAAAAAATGCTCTGTTTATCATATCCATCTCTTTCTGGAACTCTTTGTACTTCTCTTTCTGAACCTTACCACCTATTATCACGTACTGATCTGCATAGGCTGATGCTGAAGCTTTTAGATCAAATGTAAGGTTTGTAAATGGTGTCTGGAAACCGACCCTTGTTGGAACATTAAGATTAAAAACAAACTCCTGAATCGCCTGTTTTACCTCTCTGTAGGAAAGACCGTCGTACCTGACAAAGGGAGCAAGCAGTGTATCAAAATTGGAAAAAGCCTGAGCTCCTGCAGCCTCACCCTGAAGTGTGTAGAAGAAGTTAACTATCTGTCCAAGTGCCGATGTAAAATGTTTTGGAGGTTTACTTTCAGCTTTTCCATAAGCACCTTTGAAACCGTTAATAAGAAGATCATAAAGATCCCAGCCTACACAGTAAACACTAAGATTCTGTAGATCATGGATATGGAAATCTCCATTTCTGTGAGCCTCAGCTATATCCTTCGTGTATATCTTTGTCAGCCAGTAGTGTTTTGTCACCTCTGAAGATATATAGAAATTCAGTCCCTGAAGTGAGTAAGTGGTATTACTGTTTTCCGTAACCCTCCAGTCTAACTTCTTTAAATAGCTGTCTATCAGATTTCTTTCCACCTTGACCCTCCTCAATATTTAGTGGTCTAAAAAATTTATCCACTATATATAGTATGGATTTTTTTTGAGAAAATAATTGATTCATGTCAATGATTGTTCTCTGATAACTACTTACATTCAATATACGAATTGAATAAGGATTAAGATGTAGTATTCCGTTGATTTTAATCTTATCTTTATAGAGGGATAGACAAAATTACCGCCTGCTGGGTCGTGTCTATCCTTTAAAATGGCGGAATATAAGTAGCCCAGCCCTGAGCAGAAGGAGCTCAGGATAGGAGCAGGAAATGGAGGTCAAAGAAAGGGAAAAACGTGAAACGGGATTTGAACTGTCCCGTAGAGATTTCCTAAAAACAGCAGCAGCGGTCTCGGCAGCTGCAGCGGTTGGAATGAAAGTTCCTGAAGAAGCCATGGCTGCAGCAAGGGAAGCAGAGGCTGGCTGGAGATGGGATAAAGCGGTCTGTAGATTCTGTGGAACAGGTTGCGGAATCATGATCGCTGTAAAAGATGGCCGCATTGTTGCTGTTAAGGGGGATCCAAAAGCACCTGTTAACAGGGGTCTTAACTGTATTAAGGGTTACTTCACTGCAAAAATCATGTACGGTGCTGACAGGCTGACAAAACCTCTTCTCAGAATGAACGAAAGGGGAGAGTTCGACAAAAATGGTAAGTTCAGACCTGTTAGCTGGCAGAGAGCCTTTGAAGAAATGGCTAAGCAGTTCAAGAAGGCTTACAACGAGTTAGGTCCAGAGGGGGTAGCAATTTTCAGTTCAGGTCAGTACACAATTATGGAAGGTTATGCTGCTGTAAAACTCACAAAAGCTGGATGGAGAACTAACAACATTGACCCTAACGCAAGACACTGTATGGCATCTGCGGTTGCTGCATTTATACAGACTTTCGGAATTGACGAACCATCAGGATGTTACGATGATATCGAGCTCACAGATACAATCCTTGTCTGGGGATCAAATATGGCTGAGATGCACCCAATCCTCTGGGCAAGGGTTACTGACAGAAAACTCTCAGATCCTGATAACGTGAGACTGGTTGTTCTTTCAACATTCAGACACAGAACAATGGATCTGGCAGATATTGATATTGTATTCAGACCTTCAACAGATGTAGCTATATGGAACTACATTGCAAGAGAGATAGTTTACAACCATCCAGAAGCTATTGACTGGGATTTTGTGAACAAACATACAGTATTTGCAACCGGTTATATAGATATTGGTTATGGAATGAGAACACCTGATCATCCAAGCTTTACAGAAAAAGAAAGAGAAACTGTTAGAAAACAGGTTGCTAAGCCTGTATCAAACCTCGAGGCGAAAGCTTTAAGCATTTACGGTTACAAAGAAGGTGATATTATCCAGATGAAACATGCTAAACAGGCAGGTAAACACTGGATAATCACATTTGAAGACTTCAAGAAAGGACTTGAACCTTATACTCTTGACTATGTTGCAAGAATCGCAAAAGGTGATCCTGATGAAGATCTAGAAACATTCAAGAGAAAACTCAAAGCACTTGCTGATCTGTACATAGATAAAAATAGAAAGGCTCTTACTTTCTGGACAATGGGATTCAACCAGCATACAAGAGGAACATGGTGTAACGAGCTGGCATATACAGTTCACCTCCTCCTAGGAAAGCAGGCTAAACCAGGAAGCGGTGCATTCTCAATCACAGGTCAGCCTTCTGCTTGTGGTACAGCGAGAGAGGTTGGAACATTTGCACACAGACTACCTGCTGATATGGTTGTATTCAATCCAAAACACAGAAAGATCGCTGAAAAGATATGGAGAATTCCTGAAGGAACAATAAATCCAAAAGTTGGATCACACATCGTTAAGATAATGAGAGATCTTGAGGACGGTAAGATTAAGTGGGCATGGGTAATGGTATGTAACCCATGGCAGGATACAGCCAACGCGAACCACTGGATTAAAGCTGCCAGAAAGATGGATAACTTTATCGTAGTTTCAGATAGTTACCCAGGTATATCTGCTAAAGTTGCTGACCTTATTCTCCCAGCAGCAATGATATACGAAAAATGGGGAGCTTATGGTAACGCTGAAAGAAGAACACAGCACTGGAGACAGCAGGTTATTGCTCCAGGTGAAGCTATGCCTGATATATGGCATATAGTTGAGTTCTCCAAGTACTTCAAACTGAAAGAAGTATGGAAGGAGTGGAGACTCTCAGACGGAACAGTACTTCCTAATGTTCTTGATAAAGCTAAAGAGATGGGATACGATCCAGAGATGACACTTTACGAAGTTCTGTTTGCCAACGATTACTTCAAGTCATTCAAATGGCCTGATCCAATAGCTAAGAACCCTAATACTGGAGAAATGCATCCAAACACAGAAGCTGAAGGTGACCACAGAAATGTACGTGGTATAGATGGAAAACCATGGAAAGGATATGGATTCTTCATACAGAAAGCTCTCTGGGAAGAGTATAGAAAGTTTGGTAATGGACATGGACACGACCTTGCATACTTTGATACATACCACAGAGTGAGAGGTCTCAGATGGCCTGTTGTTGACGGTAAAGAGACACTCTGGAGATTTAACGCAAAATACGATCCTTACGTTAGAAAACTCGCTCCAGGTGAAGATTTTGCATTCTACGGACCTGCTCTTAAATCTCTACCAAAAGGAGACCTTTTCGGTCCTAAGACAAAACAGAAATTCAGCCTTAAGAATAAAGCTAAGATATTCTTCAGACCTTACATGGATCCACCTGAAACACCTGATAGCGAATATCCATTCTGGCTTGCAACAGGTAGGGTTCTTGAGCACTGGCACTCAGGTACAATGACAATGAGAGTTCCAGAACTGTACAGAGCTGTTCCTGAAGCACTCTGTTACATGCATCCAGCTGATGCTAAAAAACTTGGTGTGAAGGATGGAGAGCTTGTATGGGTTGAGTCCAGACGTGGTAAAGTTAAAGCGAGAGTTGAGACAAGAGGTAGAAACAGACCTCCAAGAGGACTCGTGTTCGTTCCATGGTTCGATGAAAGGGTTTATATCAACAAGGTTACACTTGATGCTACATGTCCTATATCCAAGCAGACAGACTACAAGAAGTGTGCTGTGAAGATATACAAAGCTTAACCAGGAATAAAGATGAGTGAAAACAATAAAACTGACAGCAATGTGAATAAGGAAAGAAGAAAGTTCTTCATAAAGACCCTCCAGGGGATAGGTCTCTCTATCCTCGGGGGGACTGTTTGGGGTGCCTATGTTAGTGAGGCTAAAACTGATCCTCTTGTACTGCGTCCTCCAGGTGCTCTTAAAGAAGAGGATTTTTTAAAAACCTGTATAAAATGTGGATTATGTGTAGAGGCCTGTAAAAACAGGGATTCCAATCCTGATAGAACCAAAAGCACAGCAACGCTGAGACTGGCATCACCAGGTGATCATAAACCTATAGGCACCCCTTACTTTATTCCCAGGGAGATACCCTGTTATATGTGTGAAGATATCCCCTGTGTTCCTGTATGTCCTACAGGAGCTCTAGATGTTGATTCTGTTTCCTCTATAAAAAATGGGAAAAAAGTTCTGGATATAAACAAGGCACGAATGGGAGTTGCGGTTGTAGATGAAGAACACTGTATAGCATTCTGGGGAATCCAGTGTGATGCCTGCTACAGAGCCTGTCCTTTGATCGATGAGGCTATAAAGCTAGAGTACAGAAGAAATCCACGTACAGGAAAACACGCATTCCTGTTACCTGTTGTTTACAGTGATGTATGTACAGGTTGCGGCCTATGTGAGAAGGCATGTGTTACAGAAAAGGCTGCCATATACGTACTGCCCAGAGAGATTGCATTAGGTAAGGTCGGTAAACACTACATAAAAGGCTGGGAAAAGAAAGATGAGGAGAGATTGAAAGGAGCTAAGGGAATAGAAACTACCAGAACTGAGAGAAGTAAACTTTCACCTGAAGAATATCTGAACATAGAGGACTTATTAGATGAAGAGTAAAGAAGATAAGAAAGAGGCAGGATTTTTGTATAAACATAGATACCTAATAGCAAGAAGGGTGGTTCAGTTGAGTATTATCTCCCTGTATATAGCAGGAAATGTATACGGCTGGAAGATACTTCAAGGAAACCTGAGTGCTTCGAAGATCTTTGATGTCATACCTATGGCTGACCCTTATGCCACCCTACAGATGTTTGCTGCAGGCGTTATTGTTGGCACAGATGTTCTCATAGGTGCTGCTATAGTTATTATTTTCTATGGACTGATAGGTGGAAGAGCTTTCTGTAGCTGGGTATGTCCTATAAATATGGTTACGGATCTTGCGAACTGGATAAGGGTGAAAACAGGTCTTCACAGGGAAGAATGGCAGCTCAGAATAAGCAGAAAGCTGAGATACTGGATTCTTGGAATAAGTCTGGTACTATCAGCACTGATAGCCGTTCCAGCGTTTGAGTTTGTAAGCCCCATATCGATGCTTCACAGAGGACTGATATTTGGAATGGGAATGGGATGGGCAGCTGTTTTAGCTGTATTCCTATTTGATCTTTTTGTTACAAAGAATGGATGGTGTGGTCATATATGCCCATTAGGTGGATTTTATTCACTGATTACAAAACCCAGTGCCATAAGGGTAAAACATGATGCTGATAAGTGTACTCTCTGTCTGAACTGTAAGAATGTGTGTCCTGAAAAGCAGGTGCTTCACATGATAGGTAAGGAAAGTGTTTTTGTTACATCTGGTGAGTGTATAAACTGTGCCAGATGTATAGAGGTCTGTAATGACGATGCTCTAAATTTTGGTTTTAGATACAAACCACAAGGTAAAAAGGAGGAAGGTAAAAATGATTAAGAAAAAATTAGGGATGCTAATGTTAGTTCCTATTGTAGGGGTTTCTATATTCGCATGTGCAACAGCAAGTGAGAAAGCTCTATCATCGGAAGATCTAAGTTATAGAAATGTTCCTTTAACAGCAACTGCAGTACCACCAGCTGTTGAGTTTCCAAAAGAACCACCAGGAAAAGCCAAGCGTTTTACAAGAGCTTATGAAAATGCACCTCCATTAATTCCTCACAGTGTTGAAGGTCTACTTCCTATAACAAAGGATAACAACGCATGTCTAGGATGTCATATGCCAGAAGTGGCCAAAGATGTTGGTGCTACACCTATCTCTCCAACACACTTCATAGACTTCTTCAGACTTCCGGAAGGAAAGATTGTTAAGTTAAAAGATCTTGATCCAGCAAGATTTAACTGCTCACAGTGTCACGTTCCACAGGCAAAAACAAAGCCACTCGTTCAAAATACGTTTAAGCCTGATTACAGAGATCCTTCTACTAAGAATAGAACAAAACTTTACAAAAACCTTCTTGAAGGTGTGAAGTAATTAATTATGGAAAAGAAAGTTGACAGGAGGGGTTTTTTAAAAACCCTTCCTTTTTTCCCAGCAGCTATTGTTGATGAGATAGTTGAAGGATCAGAGAAAAATGAAGAGGAATATACACCTGTATTTATAAAACCTCCTTATACTGTTAAAGAAGCAGATTTCTCTCTGTGTAAAGATTGTGAAGGTTTCTGTGTAACCTCATGTGAGGAGGATATTATCAAAAGAACGGAAGAAGGTATTCCCCATATTGTATTTGGTGATAGGGGATGTACTTTCTGTGAAAAATGTGCTGAAAGCTGTCCAGAGGGCATTCTCTCAGTTGAAAATGGTGAGAAAAATATTCAGGTTAATATAAGGATAGATATTAATAAATGTGTTGCCTGGAAAAAAACGATGTGTTTTTCCTGTAAAGAGCCCTGTCTGGATAATGCTATAAAGTTTGAAGGTTTATTTAATCCACAGATAATTCCAGATAGATGTACAGGTTGCGGTTTTTGTGTATCTGTATGTCCTGTATCTGCGATAAGTGTAGATATTCCTTCGGGAGAGGGATATGATTAGAACATTTGTTCTCCTTTTATTCTTTGTTAGCATAGCTTACGGAAAAGTTTTTAAAAATACTGATATAGTTGATCTGAAAAGTGCAATTACAGAGATAAGACTGAAAGACGGTAAGCTTTATGTATCTGTTGAGCTTGGAAAGATATATGTTCTTGATCTAGAAGAAAAAAAGGTTCTCAATGTAATAGAACTTCCCGAGATAGAGAATTATTTTGGAGAGAAACTTAAACCAAAGGTTTTCTCAATAGATATTTGCAGAAATGGAAATATTATTGCTGTTGTCGAAGGTTTCGATGGTACAAGAGAGTTGAAGTTTATAACTGTAAATGATGGTAGGATCCATACTATTATTCCCGGAAAGAGAAGGATCTCTATGACAAAGGTTAGATTTGTAGATAAAAATAACGTGGTAGTTGCAACAACAGGCGACGAGATATTACTGATATCCCTGGATGATAAAAAGATTCATTACAGAAAATCCGTAGGTATGTCTACTTTTTCAGATATGGAGATAAATGAAGATAAAACACTGGTAGCTGTGGGTGATGAGTCTGGAGATGTCCATATAGCAGATGTAAAAACAGGAGATCTCGTTAAAGATCTTACAGGTATAAATGTTGATAGACTTTTCAATGTTGATTTCAGAAACGGTAGAGTTGCCTCAGGTGGAAGAGATAGAAGGGTGGCAGTTTACGATCTGGAGACAGGAAAAGGGAAAAGATTTGATGGTCAGTTCCTGGTTTTTGGACTTGGTCTTAGCCCATCGGCAAAATATCTGGCATATCTTTACAATGATAAAAATGATGTTGCTGTTGTGAATGTTGATACGGGAAGCAGGGTGGATATGCTTACAGGACATAAATACACGGTAAGTGTTATTCTATTTTTAGATGAGAACAGTCTCATTGTTGGCTGTGATGATGGAAAACTATTTTTTTGGAGGAGGTAGCTATGAATATATCAAGTATCGTTGTTATGACAAAGCCGGAACATATTCAGGATGTTCTGAAAAGTTTAGAGGAAAGTGGACTGTGTGATATTCATTTTTATGATGAAAAAGGAAGAATTATTGTAACTATTGAAGGTGAAGATGTTTACGAAGAAACTTTCAAATTAAGAGCTATACAGGATATTCCCCATGTAGTTTCTGCTGAGATGTCATTTGCTTACAGTGAGGAAGAGCTCCAGAAGGCGATAAATGAGTTTGAAAGAGTTCAAAAGGAACAGGAAGTACCGGAAATACTCGAAAGGGATGATGTAAAAGCTGAAGCTATAGTTTATAAAGGACATATAAAGGCGTATATAAAGTAAAAATTAAAAATTTTTTAGAAGGATAATTATGCCTGCAGGAAATGGAGGGGACCAAATTATAAAAATTAAAATACAAGATACAAATTCTACTAAAACTATCCAAGTCATTCTTAAATTGATACAAATCAATGACTATTTTTCATCAAAAGGGGATTTTAAAAAGAGATATTTTGAGATTTTTGAAAATCCAATGGAGGTAGGGTTATGAGTAAGAGAAAGTTAAAACTTGCCCTTGCGTCGCTGCTTATGATGGAAGGTTTTATATTGGGGCAGGGGGCTGTTTCAGATGTTTCAGCACAAAGTGCATTTATTGATGATGTAAAACCATATCTTGAGTTCAGACCAAGATATGAGTATGTGGATGTTAGTGGAAGTACTAATGATGCTGCAAGTGCTTTAACATTAAGAACAAAGATAGGTGTAAAAATCGGATCTGTTTTAGGAGTTCCTGGATTAAAAGGTCAGATTGAAGCTATTGATGTAGGAGCATTTATTGATGATTACGATCCACAGAAATCCGGTTATGAAAAAGTTGCCGATCCTCCAAATACAAGAATTACACAGGCGTTTATATCTTACACAGTAGGAAAGACAACATTTATAGCTGGTAGAAAATATGTAGCCATTGATGATCACAGATTTATAGGAACTGTTAACTGGAGACAGATGCCACAATCTTTTGGTGTACTTGCTATAGCTGATAACACAATTCCAAATCTTAATGTACTTGTAGCTGGAATATACGAGAGAAAAGGTATTCTTGATAAGTTCAATATGGACTGGAAATTAGATAAAATGCCATTAATATTTGATGTTAATTACACAGTATCTCCACAACTAAGACTTAAAGGTTTTGCTTATCTTATAACTGATGTTCATAACACTTATGGAGTAAAAGCTTCAGGTAAAGTTGATCTTGGAGCTGCGAAAATCTCTTACCTCGCAGAGTATGCACAGCAAAAAGATCCATATACAACTGATAATGCTGCAACAAAACCAAAGATAGATACAGACTATTACAGAGTAAAAGTGGGTGCTTCTTCAGGTGGATTTTTCGGTAATGTGATGTACACATACTTCGGTGACGCAGGTGGAAAAGCGAAAGGATTCTCTGTACCACTTGCTACAAACCACAAATGGGATGGATGGTCTGATGTTCTTTTAACAGGTGCAGCAAACGGCTTTGATGGTGGATTAAATGAGATCTGTATATCTGCAGGTTACAAAAACAAAACAATAGGAAAGATAATGGTAGCGTACCTAACATTTGATTCAGACAAAAGTGTAGGTGGAATAGGTAAGAGTGTAGGTACAGAGATAGATGCTCTTTACGCTAAAAAACTGACAAAGAGACTTTCTTTCCTTGCTAAAGCAGCATTCTACAATGCTGATAATGGGTACTACTCTCTTGGATCTTTATACGGAACAAAAGATGTAACAAAGTACTGGCTAATGCTTGACTACAAGTATTAATAAAACCTTGAAAGGCGGGTTAAGGGGGATCACCCGCCTTTTTTGTTGAGTAAGTAAATTTTTACTTATAGGTCTGATAAATCAATATCAATGGAGGGAACATCATGAAAGTGTCAAGGAGTCTAACAACCTTCCTGTCTGCTGCTACAGTGGCTTCTTTCCTTACAGTCGCTGTAACTGCAGCTAATGCAGGACCGCCGCCACTGACTAAAGAAGAGATGAAAAAAGCGTCACAGATCTTCTTTGACCGCTGTGCAGGATGTCACGGAATGCTCAGAAAGGGAGCTACAGGACCAGCATTAACACCGGAAGCCTTGAAGAAAAAGGGATACAACACTGAAGTTTTAGAAGCTTTTATCTACAATGGTACTCCAGGTGGTATGCCAGACTGGGGTAAGCAGGGAGTTCTTTCAAAGAGTGAAATTAACCTCTTAGCAAGATTTCTCCAGCATGAACCACCATCACCACCTGAGATGTCACTGGCAGATATGAAAAGATCGTGGAAAGTATTTATTCCACCTGAGAAGAGACCAAAGAGACCACAGCACAACCTTAACTGGAAGAACTTCTTTGGTGTTATATTAAGGGACGTAGGTAAGGTTGCTATAGTTGATGGTGATACAAAGAAACTTGTAAATATTGTAGATACAGGGTTTGCTGTTCATATCTTAAGATCTTCCGCTTCAGGAAGATATATGTACTCAATAGGTAGAGATGGAAAGGCTACCGTCATAGACCTCTGGCTCAAAAAGCCTGACAAAGTGGCAGAGGTTAAAACTTGCTATGATGCAAGATCTATAGACACAAGTAAGTATCATGGTTACGAAGATAAATATGCTGTTATTGGATGTTACTGGCCTCCATCATTTGTTGTTGTTGATGGTGAAACACTTGAACCAAAGAAGATAGTTTCAACAAGCTCTTACTACTATGATACTCAGGAATTTGTTAGAGAGGCACGTGTTGCATCAATCGTTTCTTCTCATTACGATCCTATCTGGGTTCTGAATATTAAAGAAGCTGGTCAGGTCTGGCTTGTAGACTACTCAAAAGTTGATAAAGGAACTGTAAAGATAGATATGATTGATGCTGAAAGATATCTTCACGATGGTGGATGGGATCTTTCTAAGAGATACTTCCTTGTTGCTGCGAACATGAGAAATACTATTGTCGTTATCGATACTAAGGATAAAGAGCTTGAGGCTCTCATCAAAGTTGGAACAAAACCACACCCTGGAAGAGGAGCAAATATAGATCATCCTAAGTATGGTCCTATCTGGTGTACAGGACATATCGGTGAGAAAAGGGTTGCATGTATAGGAACTGATCCAGAAGGTCATCCAGAGTATGCGTGGAAGGTTGTTAAATGGTTTAACCTCCCAGGTGAAGGTGGTGGAAACCTGTTTATCAAAACACATCCAAACTCAAAGTATCTCTTAGCTGACAGACCTTTAAACCCAGACCCAGAACTTAAGAGAAGTATATTTGTTTTCGACAAAGTTACATTTAAGCTTGTAAAAACACTGAAAATACCTTCAAAATACAAAAATGTTAGAGCTGTTCATGAAGAGTTCAATGAAGACGGATCAGAGTTCTGGATCTCAGTATGGGGTAAAAAGGACTATCCAACGGCTATACTCGTTTATGATGCAAAAACATTAAAGCTGAAGAAAGAGATTACAGGAGACTGGGTAAGAACACCAACAGGTAAGTTTAACGTGACAAATACAATGAAGGATATTTACTAATAATGAGAAGATGGTTGCTGCTGCTGCTGTTTGGTTTATCGGTCGTAGCTACCTCCTACCCTCAGGAAGTAGGAGAAGGGCAACTACTTTACCAGACTCACTGTGCCTCTTGCCATGGGGAAGACAGGGCTGGTAAAGTAGCCCCTCCTCTTTTTTCTTTATTTTTAAAACGTTACTCTGAAAAAAAATTATTCAATATAATTAAAAATGGTCTCCCTGCATCTCAGATGCCAGCCTTTTCTCATCTTTCGGAAAAAGAGATAAAACAGATTATAACATACATAAAAAAACCAGCAAATATAAGCTGGGATATAGATAAAATCAAAAAAAGTATAACATTAAATTCAGACAAAAAAGGTAAGGATCTTAAGATCAGAGATATAAAAAATATCGTTGCTGTTGTTGAAAGGGGAAAAAATAAAGTATGGATTATGGAAGGTTTACAGATACTTGATAAGTTTGATTTCAAAAATGTTCACGGTGGGCTGAAATTTTCCCCGTCAGGCTGGTCAGTTTATGTTCCATCAAGGGACGGTTGGATAGGCAGATATGATATAGATAAAGGAAGATTTTACGGTAAGGTAAGAGCCTGTGTTTACCTGAGAAATATATCTCTTGATAGAACAGGTAAGTACATCCTTGTTTCCTGCTGGCTTCCTGAAGGAATAGTTGTGCTTGACGGTGAAACTTTCAGTCCTGTCAGATATATAAAACAGGATGGTCTTATATCTGCTATTTATGAGCTCTACTCGGAGGATAAGGCTGTTTTCAGTTTCAAAAACAGACCTGTTATAGGTTTTCTTGATACAAAAAATTTCAAGATATCTTACCTGAAGATAAAAGAGCCTTACGAGGATTTTTTTATAGATCCTTTTGAGAGATTTATTATAGGCACTTCAAGGAAAGGAACTGTTCTCTCTGTTTACGACATAAGGAAGGAAAAAGAGGTTTTTAACTACCCTATAGAAGGTATGCCACATCTTGCTTCAGCAACTTACTGGTACAGAGATGGGAAGTTTTATTTTGCCACACCTCATATGATAATGCCTTATGTTACTGTATGGCAGATGTATAACTGGAAGTTTGTAAAAAAGGTAAATACAGAGGGAAACGGCTTTTTTGTAAGAACACATCCTTCAACTCCTTATCTCTGGACAGACAACGGTAAGGATAAAGTTATACTTATAGATAAGACAGATTACTCAGTAAAAAGCATAGAAACATTTAAAGGAAAAAGGGTTATACACACAGAGTTTTCCGGTGATGGAAAATACGCCTATGTAAGCCTTTATAATAGGGATGGAAACCTTCTTATATACGACAGTATAACACTGGACCTTTTGAAAAATATTCCTGCAAGTATCCCTATAGGAAAGTACAACATTATAAACAAATCAAGAAAGTATGCACCTGTCCTTTTAGGCAGGGAGGTTTTTCTTAAAAAATGCTGGGGATGTCATCATGAGACACAGGAGGCATTTGCCCCATCATTCAGATGGATAGTGAACAGACGTGACAGATCAACAATAGTTGCACATATTTTAAATCCAGAGGGAATGTATAAAGCTTTAGGTTACAGCAGAAATGCCATGCCCCAGTTAAATCTTTCAGAGTGGGAGCTTGAGGCTGTGGTCAGTTATATGATGGAGTTTAAAGATGCTCAGAATAACTGAGTATATAAGGAAAAGTTTAGATGGGAAAAAGATCAGACCATTTAACGGGGTCATCCTTATATGGAATCTGACAAACGCCTGTAACCTTTTCTGTCAGCACTGTTACTCAGCTGCAAATCTCAGCAGAGCTGGAGAGCCTTCTATTGATGAGATAAGGTCACAGATACCTTATCTTAAAGAGGCAGGTGTTAAGGTTCTTATACTCTCAGGAGGTGAGCCATTAATCCGTGAGGATATATTTGATATAGCCAATCTGTTTAAGGAAAACGGTTTTAATGTCACACTATCAACAAACGGACTTTTAATAGATG
This sequence comes from Persephonella marina EX-H1, assembly GCF_000021565.1. Lineage (NCBI taxonomy): Bacteria > Pseudomonadati > Aquificota > Aquificia > Aquificales > Hydrogenothermaceae > Persephonella > Persephonella marina. The sequence goes on from NC_012440.1 coordinate 285,444, forward strand.
AAAAAAATATTGAGAGTATAAAGGAATGCTTTTCCTATGTGGGGATAAGTATAGATGGAGATCAGAAGACACATGATGCTTTCAGAGGTATGGAAGGAGCATTTGAAAGATCAGTTGAAGCTCTCAGGCTTGTAAGGGACAGCGGAATAAAAACAGGGATAAGATTTACCATAACATCACAGACATACAGATCAATCCCATTTATATTTGATCTTGCACTGAATGAAAGAATCCCAAAGATATACTTCTCACATCTTGTTTATTCAGGTAGAGGCAGAAACCTTAACCAGGCTGAGAAGGAAGATTATAGAAAGGTTGTTGATTATATAATTGAGAGATCCTTTGAGTTTGTAGATAAAGGTGTAGGGATAGATGTTGTGACAGGAAATAATGAGGCTGATGCTGTTGTCCTTTATGAGAAGTTTAAGGAAAGATATCCTGAGAAGGCTGAGATACTTTATGAGAATTTGAAAATCTGGGGTGGAAATCAGGCAGGTGTGAGAATTGCTGATATAGATTATAGAGGTTTTGTAAAACCTGATACATACTTTCCCTTAAAACTTGGAAATATAAAAGAGAAAAACTTTTACGAGATATGGAACTCAAACGGGATACTGAGTAAGTTAAGACAGCATCCAAGACCTGTAGAGGGAAGATGTAAGTATTGCAGATACCTTGAGATATGTAACGGTAATTCAAGATCAAGGGCTTACGCCGTATACGGAAACTATTTTGCGGAGGATCCAGAATGTTACATCTGATAATGGTTTTTCTGATATCTTTCAGCACAGTTTTTGCTGAAAAACTTTATGTTGTTGAGAGGGAAAGGGGAAGCCTGGCTGTTATACAGGATGGAAAGTTTGAAGGTGAGATAAGGGATCTTGGAAACCTTAACCATGCCATCGTAAAAACAGATGGTGATTACAGTTATGTTATAAGCAGGAACGGTTATTTCTCAAAGGTTGATAACAGATCAGACAGGGTTGTAAGGAAGATCAAACCGGGAAACAGCGGTATAGGATTCACATTTGTTGGGGATTACATAGCTATAGCCCATTACGATCCTAAAAAGGTTACTATCCTTACAAAAGATCTTGATAAATACATAGTTGTTGAGACAGGATCAAGGAATGTTGGTATAAAGGTTTACTATCCATACCTTGTTTTTTCTCTTATGGATAAGGATCAGATATGGGTATTAAATGCTGATAAAGGGTTTGAGCTTGAGACCGTTATTGATAATGTTGGGAAACTTCCCTTTGATGCCCTTATAGATGGTGACAGGTATATAGTTGGATTTTTTAAGGAAAAAGGTGTTGGGATACTTGATCTTTCAAACTTCAAATACAGAAAGGTTAAGTTCAGATCTGATAAAGATCAGGAGGTTGTTTTTAAGATCCCTCATTTTGGTATGTGGGGAATTGTGGATGAGAGAGCTATTATACCATCTGTAGGTGAGAGAAAAGCCTATGTTGTAAATATAAAAAGTATGAAGGTTGAGAAGTCTATAGATCTTATAGGTCTTCCCGTTTTTATATCAGTATCTCCTGACAGAAGATTTGCTGTTGTTAACTACAGTGGAGACAAAGAAGATTATATAACAGTTATTGATCTCAAAGATTTTAAACCTGTCAAAAATATAAAAGCCGGGAAAAGGGTAATGCATCTGAGATTTTCAAAAGATGGAAAGAGACTTTATATATCCTCATATTTTGAAAACAGGCTGAAAATATTTGATACAGATAATTTCAGAATAATAAAAGAAATAACAGTTCCTACACCTTCGGGCATCTTTATTGTCCGATAAAGGGGGTTTTATCATGAATGGAAAAGTTTATATCGTTGGGGCAGGACCTGGTGATCCTGATCTCCTTACCGTAAAGGCCTACAAGCTGATACAGAAAGCTGATGTCATCCTTTACGACAGGCTTATAAATCCTGAGATACTTCTGATGGCAAAACCTGAGTGTGAGCTTGTTTATGTTGGTAAGGAAGATGGGAAGCATATAATGGAGCAGGATAAGATAAATTTTTTACTCCAGGATTTTGTAAAGAAGTATAAGATTGTTCTCAGGTTAAAAGGGGGAGATCCATTTGTTTTTGGAAGAGGTGGTGAGGAAGCTCTATTCCTTGAAGAACAGGGAATAGAGTATGAGGTTGTACCGGGTATTACATCAGCTATAGCTGTTCCTGCTTATGCAGGTGTTCCTGTTACCCATAGAGGGATATCCTCATCATTTGCAGTTGTTACAGGACACGGACATAAAGGAAAATTTCCTGATATAAACTGGAAGTCCTTGGCAGGTATAGGAACATTAATATTCCTTATGGGCGTATCAAACAGGGAAAAGATAGCCCAGAATCTTATAGAGGCTGGAAGAAATCCGGATGAACCTGTGATATTCATAGAAAAAGGTACTACAAAAGAACAGAAATCTATTGAGTCCACACTGAAAGAGGTTGCTGAAGGAAAGGTTACCGTCTATCCACCTGCGATATTCCTCATAGGTGATGTTGTCTCTTTAAGAAAGAAAATCCACTGGTTTGAAAATCAGTTAGAGGAGATCAGATTATGACAGAGTTTGAGAAGGAGCTTCTTACAATACTTCAGGAAGGTATACCTATAGTAGAGAACCCTTTCAATGCTATAGCAAAAAAGATCGGTACTTCTGAAGATGATGTGATAGAGAGTATAAAAAAGTTAAAAAAGGAAAAGATAATAAGACAGATATCTCCTATATACGACACAAAAGCTCTGGGATACAGCAGCTCTCTTGTTGCTTTTAAGGTAAAAGATATACAGAAAGCTGTCTCTGTTATAAACTCCCATCCTGGAGTGAGTCATAACTACGAAAGAAATGATCAGTATAATATCTGGTTCACACTTGCTGTTCCACCTGACAGTAAGATAGGTCTTGATGAGACCGTTGAGATACTGGCTGATCTTTCTGGTGCTGAGGATTATGTGATATTGAGAACTGTTAAAACATACAAAATAGGTGTAAAGCTTACATTCAGCAGTCTTGATGAAAGGTCTGAAGATATGAACCAGAGTTACAATGCTGGTAATGTTAATCTCTATGAGATAGAAAAGAATATTATAAAGATCACTCAGGAGGATATCCCTTTAGAACCAAAACCTTTCCATATATTTGCTGATAAACTGGGCATACCCGTTTATACATTACTCCATAAGCTTAACCAGTTTAAAGAGAACAGAGTGATGAGAAGATTTGCTGCAATACTTTACCACAGAAAGGCAGGTTTTAAGGCAAATGGTATGACAGTCTGGAAAGTGCCAGAGGAGATCGCTGATGATGTAGGTAAATTCTTTTCAACATTTAAATCTGTATCCCACTGCTATCTTAGAACTATCAATGGACGCTGGAGTTATAACCTTTTCAGTATGATACACGGAAGAACTAAAGAGGAGATTGAAGAGTTTGTTGAAAAGTTGAGCAGAGAAACAGGGATCAGTGATTACAAAATTCTTTACTCAACAAAAGAGTTCAAAAAGAAGAGGATCAGATACTTTTCTGAAGATTTTAAACTCTGGGAGGAGGCTATTATAAATGGAGAACGTACTGGAGCAAATATCCAAGGTTAAAAGGGACAAACTTGGAACAGATATTCCTATAGTAATATTCAGAGCACTCAGACATTTTACAAGTATATATGCATCTGATCTTTTAGGAGAAAAAGGGGCAAATATACTTTTTGTTAATGCAGGTAGAACACTTGGTAAAGAACTTGGGAAGGTTCTGTACGATCAGGATATAAACAGATATCTCTCAAATGTATCAGATTTTGTTAAGAAAGAGAAGATAGGGATTATAAATGTTGCTGAGTTTTCTGATGAGAAACTTGTTATACAGCTTGATGAGTGTATAACCTGTGCAGGTATGGATAATATAGGTAAAAGGATATGTTTTTTTGAGGTTGGTCTTGTATTGGGTATAGTTGAGTACTATCTTGGTAAGAAACTCTCAGCATTTGAAAGCAGATGTAACGCCAATGGGGAAGGGGTCTGTGAAGTAACTGTTATTCTTAAGTGAGGATACATCATATTTTTAATTCTATGGACAACTCATCATTCAGTTCTTAACTTATATTCTAATAATTGGATTGTATCTGAACATAAGAGGCTTTACAGTTATGGAACTGAATGCTATAGTTCTGCTTTTAAATTTAATTATATTCTGGATATTAGGTGAGTCTGCTGAAGGTTTTTTTAAAAAAGAGATAGAAAGGTCTGTTTCATTTTTATTAACAATTCTGATAATAATCTACTCTGTTGATATGATGATGTTACTTAGCATCAACTACCTGTTCAATTGGTACAGTTCACCTGTACTACTTTTAAAAGAACAGTCAGTTTTTTATCTTATCCTATCTTCAGTGGTTCTTGTTTCATACTATCTAAAAGGAAAGATAAAAAGATTTTCATAAAAAAAAGAGCCCCATCAGGGGCCCGCTACATTACGCAGCTGCAGTGGCAGGTTTTTCTTTAGCAGATAAGTACAGTTTATAAATTATATCAACTAATATCAGTACTGCACCAGCGAGTATTAAAGAGTCTGGGATAATTCTTACCCACATCCAGAATCCAAGCCCTTCCAGTACTTCTCTTGTTCTGGCAGCCCAGTAGCCGTACTCAAATGCCCATTCCATCTGTTTTTCACCTATTACCAGTGTTGGGATAGCATAAAGGAATATACCTGCAGTCATCATCCAGAATGCAAGGTTTGAGATCTTCTCATCCCAGTGTAATCCTTTTGCAAGAGCATTTGCTCTGACTATGAAGTACAGGAATGCTATTGATATGTAACCGAATGCTCCTAATAAAGCAACGTGACCGTGAGCCATTCCGAAGTAAGTTCCGTGTTCGTAGTAGTTTATTATAGGAAGGTTGATTAACATTCCGTAAAATCCGGCACCGAGCCAGTTGAGGAATGCTGAGCCAACAAGCCAGAGGAACGACATTCTGAATGGGAATGCCTGACCGGCTTTCTTGATATGTAAATACTCTTTTGATGCTTCTACCATAAGAATTACGAGAGGTAATGGTTCTAAAGATGATAAAACACCACCAACAGCTATCCAGAATTCATTCTCACCCATCCAGAAGTAGTGGTGACCTGTTCCAAGTGTACCTGCTGCAACGATAAGGAAAGCTTCGAAGAACATCATAATAGTTGCAAATCTAACACTTACAAGGCCAAGTGAGACTGTTAGGAAAGCAAGTGTACCTGCTGCAAACAGCTCAAATGTGTTTTCAACCCAGAGGTGAACAACCCACCATCTGAAGTAATCATCTATAGTGAAGTTAGGCATGATCTTATGTAAAGGAGCCATTCCTGCCATATACAGAACAGCTATAGCGAATGCTGACCAGATTATCATCTGTAAAGGAGGTGTAAGTTTTTCAGCCTGTCTAACTGTGAAGAAAACAATCGTAAACCATAAAACAAGTCCGACAACAAGACCTATATCCCATACCCTTGCAAGCTCAATGTACTCTCTACCTTCGTTTCCAAGCCAGAACCAGAGTTCAGCAGGTAGTTTACCGAGTGCACCGAGCCAAAGGCCTATAAGACCTCCTAATCCAACAATAACAAGAGCAACCCATAATATGTCAACCGCTATTGGGAATTTGAAATCTTTACCTTTTGAAGCTAACGGTGCGATGAACAGTCCACCTGCAAGCCATCCTATAGCGATCCACAGAACTGCAAGGTTAAGGTGGAAAGATCTTGCAACGTTAAATGGAAGTAGAGATTGTGGAACTATCCAGCTGTGTGCAGGATCTGCATAAAGGTGAGCAAGATAACCACCTAAAGCAACCTGAAGAACGAAGAATACCGGTACAAGTGGAACGAACTTTAAAACTTTTTCCTGCATAGGTGTTAAAGATTTTATCTCTAAAGAAGGTGCTGGTTTTTCAGCATCAAACTTCAGGAAATAATCGTAGAATGCCCATAAAACTACAATTGTTAAAGACCAGCAAGCCATAAATGCTATAAGAGACCAGAAAAGTGAAGAGTATGGTGCATTCAGTCCTATAGCAGGTTCTGGTGGCCAGTTGTTTGTGTATGTAACATCTGTACCTGGTCTTGTTGTTACAGCAACAAGTGTAGACCAGTCAACAAATGAGACTATATAATCAGCTTCTTCAGGTTTTATAAGTCCTCCTATCCATGCATAGGAAGGATTTCCTTTAACCAGAAACTCTTTTAAGTACTCTTTAGCTTTGAGATATGCCTGTTCATGTTCAGGTGTTATAGTTGTTACATCCTCTTTTAATGTTGATATCTCTCTTACATCTTTTTTAACTAGAATATCAACAAGTCCTTTTTCCTCGTCAGTAAGATCAGCATAATTTCTTCCAAATTTTTTCTGCGCGTAAATATCCTGGAGATTTTCTATCTTTTTATGTAAGAAGAGAGATGTGTAATCAGGTCCGATGTATGCTCCATTACCTAAAAGCGTACCGTGGTTCATAAGAACATACTTCTGGAAGAAAGCCTTACCCTGAACAACATCATCATAGGTGTAAAGTGTAGATGTACCTCTTACCTCTTTTGGAATTGGAGGAACATCTTTGATCTGTTTTATTGTAAGGCCTAAGAAAATAACAGCAGCACCGACTAAGCTGAGGACAAAGACTAAAAACCATTTTTTCTGGGAATTATCTCCAGCCATCTCCTGAAACCTCCTAAGTAGTTAAATAAGTTCTTGATAAATATGCAACAAGGTAACTAATAAGCATAATTGAAAACATTTTCTTGTAGATTCTTGCTTCTCCACCTTTGTAAATAACAACAAGAGTGAAAATAAAGAGAACAAGTGTGTAACTTGCTATCATTACAAGAACGGACTGTCCTACAGGATTGTTGGTCAGATCATCCATACCGCTCATACTAAGTATGGAAAGTAATAGAATACCTGTTAATCCTGTAAATGTTACGAACACAGATGAAAGCTTGAGATAAGCTTTCAGATTTTTACCTGTGCAGATCGTATCACAGGCAATTACAGCAAGAAGTGTTGCACCAAAGAAGGCTGCGTTTGATATAACATGCAACATATAAGATATCTTCCATAGAAAACCACCTATCTCCATATACTCCCTCTCAGATTGGATATCCTAGCATCATCTTTATTATTGCAATTACACATTGTGCCAAGAGTGTTACAAATAAAAACATCAGAAACAAAGCTGTAAGGATAATGATCAACCATTGCTTCTTATTAAATCTTTTAAACATTCAATAATTCTCATAATTTTATTTTAGAATTCATACTCTTTTGTCTTAAAAGTAATCAACAACATATCCCATTTCATTGATTCATATCAATTTTAGTTATAACTGGAGTTTCTTTTCAGGGATAGGAGTGATTACCGCCTGAACTATCATATCTTCTACAGCTTCAAAACCGTGAGGTTCTTCAGGTTCGTAGAAGAAGCTCTCACCTTCAGAGAGTGTGTTGATATTTTCATAAGAACCGGCAAAAAAGTTACCTTTACCTTTTAAAACGGTTACCACAACCTCTGATGATGTGGTGTGAAGTGGAATTTTCTGACCTGCTTTAAGATGAAAGTATACCATCTTAAAGTTTTTGCCTGTTGTTGCAGGCTGGATGTGGGGCTTTTCATCATTAAAGACCCCATCTGGTTTGAGAGTTAAACCCATAGTATGACCTCCTAAAATTATTTGATTTATTCTGATCCTTATAGGACAAACATAAGCTTGGCCAGGATTATAACTGTGAAAACAGCAATAAACGCAAACTGGTGTATATAATCAAAGAGTCTGTTTTCTGACTTTCCAAGTTTAAACATTGTTATAGCTGTAATAACGCCTAATATAACAGCAAAAGCTATGGATACCTTAAGTAATAATAGCTTTCCAAATGTTGTTGAAAGATCAAGATCTTTCATATGATAATGGAACATAAACAGACCTGACAGATATAAACTGAGAACGAAAAGAGGAACTATCTTTATCCCTCTTTTTCTTATTATTGTAAACTCTACCTTTTTAAAAAACTCCTCACCAAACTCTTTTTTTAAGACAGGTAGCATAACAACCTCAACAAAAAGAACACCACCAAAAACCACAGCACTGACAAGATGTATTATCTTTGCTATCTCATACATGGCTAAATCTTGATATTACTGAATTTGTGTATATCTTCTACAGCTTCTGAAAGTGTTGTTCCAAAGAACATCTCATATATCTCATTTCTCTTTTCAGCCCATTTATGATGTATAACACATGGGTTCTCATCAGAGCATGTATCAAAACCGAGTATACATTTATTGAAAAACTCCGTTCCATCTATAGCATCAATAATATCTAAAAGCTTTATCTGATCTGGAGGTTTTGCAAGTCTGACACCGCCGTTAGGTCCTCTGTAAGACTCTAACAGACCGACCTTCACAAGTTTCTGTAGATTTTTAGATAAAAAGTAGAATGAGAGATCAAGATCTTCAGCTATCTTGTGTATTGACAGAAAGCTGTTCCTGTCGCCGTATTTTGCTATATAAATCATTGCCCTTATAGAGTCTTTACATGCTACCGACAGCATTACTCAAATCTCTCCAGATCTAATTTTAAAATATCAGGAAAGAGGAAATGTTCTTCCTCAATGAAGTGATCTTTAATTAAAGTAAAAACCCTGTCTGCATATTTTACCACATCTTTCTGTGATGACTTCCCTTTCCTGTACTCGTCAACAGCCGTTTTAAAATCATCTATAGCATCAACAAGTGTCTGGTGTCCGAAAATCAGAGCACCGCTATCAAAAGTTGCGTCTGCCTCTTCTATCGCATCAACCAGATCTTCTTCTTCCTTCCTTGCGTGTTCCTCAAGCTCCTCATCTAAGAACTTTAATATCTCATCAATAAGTTCATCTGAAAAGTCACTCTCAAGTCTTTCCTGGAAGTCTTTTATCTTTTTGAGCAGATCTGTATGCTCAACAGTTAGTTCCTTCAGTATTCTCTCAATCTTTCCCATAACATCCTCTTATTTAAGATTTCATACTATTTTATCTTAAATATAGGAAAATAATTTTCTATGATTTAGATCAACTATCCTCCAAATCTCAGCTTTGCAGCGAGAAATATTATTGATATACCAAGAACAAGATTCAGAACGCCGATTATTCTTGCTGTAATCCTGAACTTCCTGTTTATATGTGATCTTGGACCTATATAGAAATCATGGATAACCGCGAGTATTACTGTAAGGATAAATAGATGAAGTTTATGGTGTAATGTTGAGGCATAATCATTTGAGAAATTAAAAAGATCATGAAATGATACACCCATAACATGCATATTATAAAGACCTGTTAAAAAAAGGATTGGAAGACCTAAAACAGTTCCCCAGAAGCTGTATCTTTTTCCAACTTCCTGATATGATCTCACACTTAGATCCTCAGGCAGTTTCCTGACATAGGGAGATAATGCGAGAACCATAAAAAGCATACCACCTATCCAGAATGAAGCCACAAGAATATGGATCGTTAGAATGATAATATCCAGCATCTTAATACCTGAGACCTTGTTGTGTTAATTCTAATCTTAAAACTAAATTAAGTTTTAAGTCAAACTTAACTTTGCAAAGATCAATTTTTTCATATAAGCTTTTTTAAAAACAGTAAAGGGGTGGCAGAATTGGAAATCGGGAAGTATCCTCTGATAGCCCTACCTTTAGATGACAGAGATCTGGAAAGTAAGCTGTCTCAGGCAAAGAGTAAAGGGATAGATCTGATAGAGCTCAGGATAGATATGTTTTCCAGTACACAATCTGATTATGTAAAGGATATCTCAAGAAAGGTAAAAGATTCAGGTTTTGGTATTATTGGAACTGTAAGGTCTGTAGAGGAAGGAGGGTTAAAAGATTTAAAAGATTCTGAAAGGATAGAACTTTTTGAGGCTGTTTCTGATTATGCTGACATAATTGATATAGAACTGAGATCTGAAAGATTACATGAAGATCTTGTAAAACTGTGCAGGGATAAAGAAAAGTTTTTACTTGTTTCCTACCATGATTTTGAGAAAACCCCTTCAGAGGATGAGATACAGGAGATAATAGACAGATCCTCATTTGGGGATATTATAAAGTTTGCCTTTATGGTAAAGGATGTTGAAGATGTTGGAAGGATACTCAGTGTGACACATAAAAACAGGGATAAAAAGATAGTTTCTATTGGAATGGGTGATCTTGGAAAGATCACAAGAGTTGCTGGATTTTTCTTTGGTTCACTTATAACTTATACATATATAGGAGAGTCTGTCGCTCCAGGACAGATAGAGGTGAAAGAGCTGATAAAAGAGCTTAAATTCTATGGGTTAAGGAGTTAAGAGATGGAACATCTTACAAAGGATCAGATTGAAGAGCTTAAGAATATGCTCTTACAGTGGAAGGAACAGCTTTTACAGGAAAGTCATGACTCAATAGGTGAACCTCTCTCATACGAAGGGGGAGATGAGATAGACAGGGCTGATACTGAAGCTGGAAGACTTGTTATGCTGAGAAACCTTGACAGGGATAGAAAGGTACTTAAAAGAATTGAGATGACACTTCAGAAGATAGATTACGGAACTTACGGAATATGTGAGATGTGTGGTGAACCGATTCCATATCCAAGGTTAAAGGCCCGTCCGATAGCTAAACTTTGTATAAAATGTAAGGAGTTAGAGGAGGAAAACGAGTAAAAGGAGGGAAGGGCATGAGGATAAATATCACAGATTTTGATGCCCTTATTATAGTGGATATGCAGAATGATTTTATGCCCGGGGGAGCGTTACCTGTTCCTGACGGGGATAAGATCGTTGATTCTCTTAACAGGTATATAGATCTTTTTTCACAGAAAGGAAGCCCTGTTTACTTTACAAGGGACTGGCATCCAGAAGATCATATATCCTTCAAAGGGTACGGTGGAATATGGCCTCCCCACTGTGTTCAGAACACTGAAGGGGCACAGTTTCATCCAGAACTGAAGATACCATCTGATAACAAATTTATAATCTCAAAGGGAGTTTCAAGGGAGTTTGATGCTTACTCAGGTTTTCAGGGAACTGTGCTTGATGATCTTCTAAAGGAGAGGGGAATAAAGAGGATATTTGTTGGGGGTGTGGCAACAGATTACTGTGTTAAAAATACCGTTTTAGGTGGTCTGAATTTAGGTTATCAGGTCTTTGTTCTTGAAGATGGTATAAAAGGTGTTGATGTAAATGAGGGAGACAGTGAGAGGGCTGTAGAAGTTATGAAAAATAAAGGCGCAGTCATTATAAATGCTGAGGATATAAGATGATAATAACAACAACAGATTTTATAGAGGGGAAAAAGATCAGGGATTATAAGGGGGTTGTATCAAAAGAGGCTGTTATTGGTGTGAACATAATAAGGGATGTTTTTGCGAAGGTGAGGGATATTGTAGGTGGAAGATCAGCTGCCTATGAGAAAGAGCTGACAAACGCAAGAAACCAGATACTTGAAGAACTTAAAGAAGAGGCGAGAAATTTAGGCGCTAATGCTGTTATAGGTATAAATTTCAGTTATGAGATGTACCAGTCAATGCTCCTCGTCTCCGTCTGGGGAACAGCTGTAGTTGTGGAGTGATATGGAGTTCAGATATATAACACAGATAGATGAGGCTGTAAAATCTTTAGAAGCTTTTAAGGAAGATAAATATCTTTTTATTGATACAGAGGTTGCAGTAAAATCTTTTGAAGATATAGATTTTTTCAATGATAAGATCCGCCTCATACAGATCGGTAATTACAGTAAGATCTTTGTTTATGATATGTTCCGTATCCCACAGTTCTCTGAACATCTTAAAGAACTGCTTGAGAATAAAGGTGTTATAGGACACAACCTCAAGTTTGATATTAAGTTTTTAAAAACGAATTTTGGTATATTTCCACAGATCGTTTTTGATACTATGATAGCCTCACAGCTCTTGTCTGAGGACTCAAGGGAAAAACACTCCCTATCTGCATTATCCTACAGACTTACAGATAACCATCTTGATAAATCACAGCAGAGATCACCATGGGGAATAAAGAATCTTACAGAGGAACAGCTAAGATACGCAGCAAAAGATGTTCAGGTTCTGAGGGAGATATTCCCTGTTTTAAGGGACGAGCTTAACAGGATAGAGACGCCCCATAAGGCTACAGGAAAGATACATGAGACATTTGGTCTTGATAATGGTGTTGCTGTTGTTGAGATGGCTTTTGTTCCACAGCTTGCTGATATAGAGCTTAGAGGGATGCCTGTTGATGAAAAACTTTTAAAGGATATGCTTCAGAAGGTATCAACAGATTACCAGAGGGAGTATATCGATTTTGTGAGAAGATACGGTGTTGACCCGTTCTCTCCACAGAAGGTTACAAACTGGCTCACCTCAAAGTTAGGACTTAAGCTCCCGACAACACAGAAAGGCTCATTGTCATCCCAGGACTCGGCTTTAAGAAGGTATATAGACAGGGAGGAGGTGAGAAAACTCTTACATATAAGATCTGAAAAAAAGATCCTTGATAAACTGAAGGAGCTTAAAGCCCACCTTATAAATGGAAGGATATACACACAGTTTAAGCAGATAGGAGCTCCAACAGGAAGAATGGCATCAATGAGACCTAATCTCCAGAATATAACAAGGGATCTTAGGGTTTTGTTCAGACCACCTGAAGGGAAAAAGCTTATTGTTGCCGATTACTCACAGATTGAGCTGAGAATAGCAGCCGAGTATGTGAATGATGAAACGATGATAAAGGCATTTTCTGAAGGTAAGGATCTGCACAGATTTACAGCATCACTTATACTTGGGAAGGAGTATGATCAGATAACAAAAGATGAGAGACAGATGGCAAAGGCTATAAATTTCGGTCTTATATACGGAATATCACCAAGATCACTTATGGAGTATGCGAGAAACAGTTACGGTGTTGATATATCACTTAAGGATGCACAGATCTTTCATTCAAGATTTTTTGAGGTTTATAAAGGGTTTAAAAGCTGGCATGACAGGGTAAAGGAGTATCTTAAAGAACATAATAAGATGGTTGTTTATACACTTCTTGGAAGAAGGATGGTTGTAAGAAGATTTACAGAGGCTGTAAACTTCCCTGTACAGGGAACGGGAAGTGATCTTTTAAAGATGGCTGTTGTCTTTTTTGGAAAGTTAAAGGAAGACAGAGATGCAGGTATTGTTAATCTTGTTCATGATGAGATAATAGTGGAGTGTAGTGAAAGTATAGCTGATGAGATAAGAGATATACTTTCCGAAAGTATGCTGAGGGCTGGGAAGATACTTCTTAAGAAAGTTCCTGTTGAGTTTGAGGTTGAGATAGTTGAAAGCTGGGCTGAAAAGTAGATCTAATTTTTTTCTCTAAATTTATTAAGGAGTTTTAATATCTCTTTTTTCCCTTTCATCTCTGCAAGTCTGTAAGGAGTTATGCCGTTTTTATCTTTAATCAGAGGATCTGCACCATGCATAAGTAGAAGCTTCACTATCTCTTTATGTCCGTAGTAAACAGCCCAGTGTAATGCTGTTCCACCTCTTTCGTCTGTGGTATTTATGTATGCTCCCTTTGCTAAAGCAAGCTGAAGTAGTTTGATATCACCATTTTTCGCAGCTGATATAAGCATACTATCAGGTGTTGACAGATCCGAACGGTTGCATCCCTGAGAGAGGATAACAAAAAAGACAAAGATTAAAACCCTCATAAAACTTTTTACAGCCATAAAAATATAATAAACTAACATTCAGTTGAAAGTACAGTATCTCTGTATATATTTGATGCTGGAAGGTGTGCTTATATGGAAGGAATCTTTAAAGATGAGGCTATAGTTTTAAGAAGATCTTTTGCAGGAGAGTATGATCTCTCTGTAACTGTTTACTTTAGAAAACATGGAAAAGAAAATATATACATACCCAAAGGTCAGCTGCTGAAATCCCCTTTTATAACATCAACTGAACAGTTTAACTGGTTTAAGGGGGTATTTTTATACAGAAAGGAAAATGTTTTTATAAGGGAGATAGACAGTTTTAAGAATCTCTCTCTCCAAATAGCATCAGATCTGGATCTTTTTGAGACAGCCTATTATTTTTCAAACCTTTTCAACAGGTATGTTATCTTTCCAGATGAGAAACTTTTTATTTTTCTTAAAAAAAGCTTTTACTATCTAACTAAAGCAAAAAAGGTAAAAAACCACAGGGTTAACTTTATAGCAAAACTTGTATATCTTTCAGGTGTTTTTCCACAGCTTGATCACTGTTCTGTCTGTGGTGAAGTTATAAATAGAAAAAATTTTAAAGGTGTATCAATTCAGACAGGTGGATCTGTATGTAAAGGCTGTAACTGTAGTGATATAAATCCATACATAAGCTATGAAGACACAAAGATGATGGATATATTCAGTAAAATCTCTTTCAGTAAGGTTGAGAGCATTAAAATAAAAAATCCTGAAAGAATAGAGATATTCCTTCAGGAGTATATAAAGGAGAAAGTGTAAACGGGCTGAAAGCCCGTTTTAAACACCTTTCATCTGGAGATACTCTTTTATCTCATGGAGAAGCTGTGCAGGATTTTTGATCGGGTAGGCGATATTCTCAACAACCTCACCGCTATCAAGACCTTTAATTGTTATATTTGAAAGTTTTTCTTTGAGGGGCTCAGGATTTTCTACAGGATATTTCAGCCCTTTTATATTTTTCAGAACAAGATAAGCCCATGGTGCTTCACACACCTGAACAGCCTTAGCTGATAACTCTCTACAGAACTCAAGTATTGTCTGTGATTCCTGACCTTCTTTTACTAACTTGTAGGCAAGCTTGGCTATTCCACCAGCTGTGTGAACTCTGAGCTCTTTTTTCTCTTCCTTTGTAAGCTCTTCCATATGTTCTATCTTGAATAGTGCGGCGTTTGGGTCAGCTCTCAGGATGTTTCTTACAGTGTTTTTTGTCAGACCTACTATCTCAGCTATCTCCTCTTCTGTTTTCAGATACTCTTCCCTGAGAACGATGGCAAATGAAGCTCTTGCAAGTGATGGGAGCCATGTTAATGTTTTGTACTCAGCAAGTTTGTGAAGCCCCCCGAGAAGATCTATAGCTTTAAAAAATACTCTGCCTACAAGATGCTCAAGATCGTACTCACTTACAGGTGGTGCTGTTAACTGTATTACCATTTTTATCCCTCCTTTTTTTATTTTCCTGAAACAGGTTCTAGGATTCTTACAAGGCCTGTCTCAGTTATCTCCATAAAATGTGTTTTTGTATCATGTCCTGACATTCTACAGCCATCGATTCTAAAAAGTCTTACAACATCACCAACCTCACTTTTGTAAAGCCTTGCTTTAAATGATGAATCTATAAGCTCTTTTGCTAGAACCATTGTTCCATCAACTATATGGCCGACGGCATATCCACCTGCAGCTTCAGCTGTTAACTCCTCATGTCCGGATCTTTTCTGGGATACGAAAAGTGCTGTCTGATACCACTTTTTCATAAAGTTAAAAAGTCTCCTTACAATTCCCCTTGCCATCATCTCTTTGTTCTCAAACAGACCTGTTACAGAGTCTATCACCGTGTACTTTATGTGGTATGTTTTTATAGCATAGGCGAGTGTTGCAAGAAGATCAGGAATATTCTCCCTCAGTGTGCTGTGTGATGCTGCATCTATAAGGACGATATTGTCCTCAAAGTCCTCAAAATTGTATCCCATAGCAGCAGCTCTAAGCTTTATTGAAGCTATAACAAAGTTTGCAGGTGATTCTACAGTTATGAATGCGACCTTATGACCTTTTCTAGCCTGTTCTACTGTGAACTGTTCAACCATTAAAGATTTTCCAGTGTCTGAAACACCTGTTATATTGAATACTGAGTAGGCAGGAATACCGCCCAGGGTTTTTTTAACTACCTTACCATCCTCAACTTCTACTATAAAAAAAAGATCATCAAGACCTTCAACACCTGTTGGTACACCGTAAACCTTTGGAGCTTTTTCAAGGGCTTTACTACCTGTGAATATGCTCTCTTTTACTACTTTAGGTTCCCTGTGTTCTGTAACAAACTCCTTTTCCTGATACTTTGGATCATCAGCCATTGAGCATCCCCCATTAATTTGTCTTCACTAAATAAGATATTTTGTTATAACTTCCTGTCAACCTCTACTATTCAAAGTATTCAGCCCCACCTTCTTTTGTTTCCCACACAACAACTTTCTGAAGGGTAGGATATCTTTCCTTTATTTTTTCATACAGCCATTTTGCTAAATTTTCAGCACTTGGTGAGAAATCAAATATATCATTCAGACATTTATAGTCAGGAATGATCTGGTCTAAAAACCTCTGTATCTCTATAAAATCGTATCCCATACCTCCTTTATCAAGCTTATCAGCCCTTATAAATATCTCAACGAGCCATGTATGACCGTGTAGAGGTTCAGGTTTTCCATGGTAGTCTGTAAGAAAATGTGCTGCCTGAAACTCCCTTTTAACTCTTATGATAAATGGCATGATCACCTCATCTAAGTATCTCTTTTTTCTTCTTCAGATCCCAGTAAATACTGTCAAAAATGTCTGAGAGCTGATTGGAAAAATCCTCAGCTATATCATCAATATGACTGTCTGGAGAGACTATATCCCATATATAAGGATTGTTTCCCACAACAGCTGTTCCATTCCCCAGATCGTATACAACAACAGTTATAACTGATAGGGGGGCAAATTTAGGGGAGAGTGAGGCTGTTTTTTCAAGTATACTATCGTTTATTATCTGGATTATATAGTAGTTTCTCTCTTTTTTTAGCTGAATTATTCTAAGATTGTTTTTTTCTGACTTTGCAGTAAGCTCGTTTATATACTCTTCAGGTTTTATGTTAGGGTATGCTTTTTCAAGGAGAACAGCTGATCTTACAGTGTTAACAGCCATACCATAAACGAAGAAGTATAGGAACACAAGTGTGGCGAATATACCAAACCCTGTGATTATTATGAAAGGCCAGTTCTTTTTCATTACTGCTGTTTTTCTTCTTTCTTCTGTTTTTCCTCGTTATAGCTCGCCTTTATAGCAAGTCCCCATATAAGTGCGACAGTTATAACCATGAAGGAGAAGAATATTATTCCTGCTAACTCCCACCATGAATTTTCCATTTTTTCCTCCAGATTTTAGGTTTAAATTAATATTATAAGCTTTTTAAAAAATATGTACTCTTTATATTTTAAAACAATTGTTAGTAATTATTAACCTAAAGTTTTATAATTTTTAGGTATTGATTAATACTCTCCGGGGGAAAAGATGGAGAATCTCATTCTTATGATGGCAATATTTATAATACTTGTGATTGTTACTATCTTTATTGGGATGAGACTGGACTGAATGTCCTAATTTATATTTAAAATCTTTAAATTTTAGTATAATAAGGTTAATTTTCAATATTTTAATCAAGGAGGATCAGAGATAAATGTTTAAAGTTCTTGTTACAGATCATATCTCAAGTGTTGGTCTTGATATATTAAATAACGATGAAGAGATAGAACTTGATTACCAGCCTGAGATACAGTGGAGTGAGCTTTTAGAGATAATCTCAGATTATGATGCGATAATAACGAGAAGCAGAACACCTGTTACGGAAGAACTCCTTGAGAGAGCTAAAAGACTAAAGGTTGTTGGTAGAGCAGGTGTTGGTGTTGATAATGTTGATCTTGAGGCTGCATCAAGAAGAGGAATACTTGTCGTTAATACCCCGGGTGCAAACACAGTTGGAGCTGCTGAGCTTACAATAGCCCATATGTATGCTGTTTTAAGAAAGTTACATCTTGCCCATGAATCAATGCTTCAGGGAGAGTGGAACAGAAAGAAATTTATGGGTGAAGAGCTTGACGGAAAGGTTGTTGGTATTATAGGTCTTGGTAATGTTGGATCACAGGTTGCTATAAGGTGTAAGGCTGCCGGTTCAAAGGTTATCGCTTATGATCCATATATCCCAAGGGAAAAAGGTGACAGACTTGGAGTTGAGCTTGTTGATACACTTGAGGAGCTGATAAGAAGATCGGATATAGTCACACTTCACTGTCCTTTAACAGAAGAGACAAGGGGAATGATAGGAAGAAAAGAGTTTGAGATGATGAAGGACGGTGTTTATTTCATTAACTGTGCAAGGGGAGGGATCGTTGACGAAGATGCAATGTATGACTTTATGAAGAAAGGGAAGTTTGCAGGTATCGGTCTTGATGTTTATGGAAAGGAACCTCCAGATGACAGGATAAGAAGGATATTTGAGTTCCCGAACATAAGCCTTTCTCCACACATTGGAGCGAATACGTATGAATCTCAGGATAAGGTTGCTATAAAGATTGCCAAACAGGTTATAGCTGCACTTAAAGGACAGTTTGTTGAGGCTGCTGTTAACGCTCCTTTCACAGTTACTGAAGGGTTTGAGAATATTAAGGCTTATCTTTTACTTGCTGAAAGACTTGGAAGCTTTCTTACCCAGTATGCAGGTGGAAACTTCAGAGAGCTTCATGTTGAGGTTAGAGGGTCTATAGCAGAGCATGTGAAACCTATTGTTGCCTATGTCTTAAAAGGTTTTCTATCTCCTATACTTGACAGACCTGTAAATATTATTAATGCTCCGTTTCTTGCCAAAGAAAGAGGTATTGAGGTTGTTGAATCAACAAGGGAAGAGGGTCTTAACTTTAAGGAGTTCATAAAAATTACAGCAAAAGATAATGGGAAAGAGCATACTGTAGGTGGAACAGCATTCTACGGCAAGTTTCCTAAAATAATGCTTATAGACAGATACTGGATAGATATTGATCCTGAAGGTGTGATACTTGTTTTTGAGAATAAAGATGTCCCAGGAGTAATAGCCAAACTGGGAGAGATACTTGCGAGACATAACATAAATATTGCAGGCTTCAGGCTTGGAAGACTTGAGAAAGGTAAGATAGCTCTCGGTGCTCTCCAGTTAGATGAGAGAATAAATGAGGCTATACTTGAAGAGATCCAGAACATCCCAGAGATAATAAAGGCAAAAGAGATAATACTGTAAGGAGGATATATACATTGTCAGAAAAAAAGATAAAGATTGCTATAGCAGGTGTGGGGAACTGTGCAAGTGCCCTGATTCAGGGCATATACTACTACAAGGAAAAACAGAATATTGAAGCAAGTGGACTTATGCATGAGGAGATAGGTGGATACAGACCCTGGGATATAGAGGTTGTTGCTGCATGGGATATTGATGAGAGAAAGGTAGGTTATGACATATCTGAAGCTATATTCAACCCTCCAAACTGTACTGCTGTTTTTCAGAATGAGATACCTAAAACGGGAGTAAAGGTGAGGAAAGGAAAAGTTCTGGATGGATATCCGGAACATATGAAAAATTATCCTCCTGAGAATGCTTTTGTTCTCTCTGAGGCAAGGGAGGATAGCCTTGAGACGGTTGCAAAGGTTCTTGTTGAATCCGGTGCTGATGTTCTTATAAATTACGTTCCTGTGGGAGCTGAAAAAGCTGCAAGATTTTATGCTGAAGCCTGTTTAAAAGCAGGTGTTGCATTTATCAACTGTATGCCGACTTTTATTGTTTCTGATGATGAATGGGCTAAAAGATTTGAGTCTGAAGGAATTCCTGCTGTTGGTGACGATATAAAATCACAGGTCGGAGCAACAATCACACACAGAGTTTTAACACAGCTTTTACTTGACAGGGGTGTAAAGATAGACAGAACATACCAGCTTAATGTTGGTGGAAATACGGACTTTCTTAATATGCTTGAGAGAAGCAGACTTGCAACAAAGAAAAAATCAAAAACTGAGGCTGTATCATCATTAATACCTTACGGGATGGATCCGAGAAATATACATATAGGACCTTCAGATTATGTACCATGGCTTAAGGACAGGAAGATAGCATTTATAAGACTTGAAGGAAGGCTTTTTGGAGATGTTCCTATGTATCTTGAGCTAAGGCTTGATGTTGAAGACTCACCTAATAGTGCGGGTGTTGCTATAGATGCTATAAGATGTGCAAAACTTGCTCAGGACAGGGGTATTGGAGGGGCTTTATACTCAATATCAGCTTACACAATGAAGCACCCTCCTATACAGTACACTGACTGGCAGGCAAGACAGATGGTTGAAGAGTTTATAGCAGGCATGAGGGAAAGGTAAAAAAACAGGAGGGTTATATTATGAAAAAGACCTTTTCAGCTTTAGCTGTTTTATCACTTTTTGGTCTTTCACAGGCTGTTCCACTGTTTGAAGGGGAGATCTCTGCCGGGTATATAAAGCAGAAACCTTCAGGATGGGTTCAGTATAAGGGAGATCAGGTTGATCTTAAAGATGACCTGAATATAGGAGATGAGGACTCGTACTTCTTCAGAGCAAAACTTGAGCATCCTGTCCCAGTTCTTCCCAATGTTGCATTTCAGTATATGAAGATGGACTTTTCAGGAACAGGAAGGATAACAAGGTCTTTCAGATATGGTAATCAGGTTTTTACAGTAGGTGATACTGTAAACTCATCTGTAAAGATGGACCATTACGATATAACTCTTTTTTATAATCTCCCGTTTGTAGGTCTTGCAACTGCGGGAATACTTGATGTTGAGTTTGGTCTTAATGTAAGAGTACTTGATTTTAAAGCCCGTGTGAAGTCTTCAACAGTTGATGAGACAGCGACAGCGACGATTCCTGTTCCAATGCTTTACGGCTCTGTTGAGATAAGCCCGGTAAGTCTCTTCTCTATTAAAGCTGAAGGTAGAGGTGTGGCTTACAACGGACACAGCTATTACGATTTAAATGGGGAACTCAGAATAAAACCTATAACTATTCCCCTTGCTGTTGACTTCTTTATAGGGCTTGGTTACAGGTATGAGAGATTCAAGATAGACGATATAGATGATATAAGTGCTGATATAAAGATAAAACAGCCTTATGTGACGGCAGGTCTATTATTTTAAAGGAAGCCCCGATTAAGGGGCTTTACTTTTCTGAGAGGAGTTTTCCTCCTTTTCCCCAGTTATCCCTATCTATCTCTTCAATAACCACATATGTGGCTGATGGTGGTTTGTTTGCAACCTCTTCAAGAACCTTTGTTATTCCTTCAACGATCTTCTTCTTCTGTTCCTTTGTTAAAGATCCGGCAACTTTAACATTTACATAAGGCATATCACTCCTCCAGATTGTACTGTTTTATCTTTCTGTATAATGAGGAAAGATCAACCTCAAGAACCTTTGCTATCTCTTTAAGATTCCTTCCGTACTGTTTTAATGCCTGTTTTATAACTTCCTTTTCAGCTTCCTCCCTTGCCTGTTTTAAAGGTTTTATCCCTATCTCAGACCTTGATCTTACAGGTCTGTTCTTAACTATGTAGGAAGGGAGGTCATCTACTGTTACTATGCCATCTGAGGCGAATATGCACAGCCTTTCCATAAGGTTTTTCAGCTCCCTTACATTACCTGGCCAGCTGTACTTTAAG
The DNA here is from genome assembly GCF_000021565.1 of Persephonella marina EX-H1. Taxonomy (NCBI): domain Bacteria; kingdom Pseudomonadati; phylum Aquificota; class Aquificia; order Aquificales; family Hydrogenothermaceae; genus Persephonella; species Persephonella marina. The sequence goes on from NC_012440.1 coordinate 306,947, forward strand.
AGGGCTTCCTTTACATCATCAGATAGAACAGGCTTTTCCATCTTGTTTTCTCTACAGGATCTCTCAAGAAAATACTCTGCAAGCAGGATTATATCATCACCCCTTTCTCTCAAAGGTGGAACATAAAGGGGAACTACAGAAAGTCTGAATGCAAGATCCTGTCTGAACCTTCCTTCCTGTATCTCTCTATCCAGATTTTTGTTTGTTGCGGATATAACCCTTATATCAACCTTTATCTTCTGGTTGCTCCCAAGTCTGCTGAACTCCTGCTCCTCAAGGACCCTTAGAAGTTTTGCCTGTGAGGAAAGACTCATATCAGCAACCTCATCAAGAAAAAGGGTTCCACCATCGGCTATCTCAAGTTTTCCAAGCTTTCTGCTGACCGCTCCTGAGAAAGCCCCTTTCTCATACCCAAAAAGCTCAGACTCTAAAAGATCATCAGGAATTGCAGCACAGTTTATATCAACAAAAGGCTTATCTGCTCTTTCACTGAGATAGTGTATAGACCTTGCAACAAGCTCCTTTCCTGTTCCGTTCTCACCGAAGATCATGACCCATGCGTTTGTTTTTGCCACCTTCTCTATCTGTTTTTTCAGTTTTTTGATAGGCTCGCTTTCACCTATAATCTGGAAGCTTTCAAATTCTTTCTCTTTTAAAAATCTGTACTCCACCTCTTTTTTTATCTCTTTACCAGCCTTTTCAATAACGGCAAGTATACTGTCAGTGGAGATCGGTTTTTCAAGGAAGTCAAACGCACCCTCTTTAAGGGCTTTTACAGCTATAGGTATGTTTGCATGACCTGATATCATAACTATTTTTGATATAGGGTTGACTTCCTTTATGTAAGGTATAAGGTCCGTTCCTTCACCATCGGGAAGCCATACATCAAGGAATATTATCTCAAAATCTTTCTCCCTTAATCTTTCCTTTGCCTCCTTTACAGACTGGGCTGTCTCAACATAAAAACCTTCATCTTCTAAAATGTCTTTAAGTAGGTCAGTTATATTCTTTTCATCATCAACAACTAAAATAGAAAATCCGTTCATTTTCCGTTCCTTTGACTTTTTGAAACTATAATATAATCCTTTTTACCCTTTTTGATATACGGCACATAATCTCGTAAGGTATAGTATTACACATTTTTGCTATATCGTTAAACGATATCTCCTCTTTGCCGTTCTTGCCTACAATCAGAACTGTATCTCCTACCTTTACATCTTCTATACCTGAAAGATCAATGATGGTCATATCCATCGTTACATTTCCCAGTATTCTTGATCTTTTATCCTTTACCAGAAAAAAACCTCTGTTTGAAAGCTCTCTCGGCAGCCCGTCTGCATAACCAAAAGAAACAATACCTATCTTCATATCTTTATCAGCTTTAAAACTTCCGCCGTATGAAACCATATCACCTTTTTTTATCCCTTTTACTGATATTATCTTTGATTTTACAGACATAACAGTTTTTATGTTTAATGGAAAATTATCAGACGGTTTTTCGCCGTATAGTGATATACCAACCCTTACACAGTTACAGTAATCACATCTATAAACTAAACCTGCACTGTTCTGTATATGTATAAATCTGGGATTTATACCTTCATTTTTAAAAATATCAACAATTTTTTTAAACTTTTCTATCTGATGGCCTGTCAGCTCAGGATCTACATCCGCTGATGGGAAGTGGGACATCAGACCTTCTACTTTTATATTTTTTTCCTTAATATATTTTATAACCCTGTCTGTATCTTCTATATAAAAACCAAGTCTGTGCATACCTGTATCAAACTTAAGATGAACAGAGCCTGAAAACCTATCTTTTAGAAGATAAAGCTGATCAAAATCTGATATAACAGGCTGAAGATTGTATTCAATGAAGTAATCCAGTTCTTCTTTTAGAACACCACCAAGTACAAGTATCTCCTTTTTTATACCTCCCTCTCTAAGTTCTTTTCCCTCTTCCGCTGTTGCAACACACAGCTTTCTAACATAAGATATCTTTTCCAGAATCTTACTTATCTCAACCGATCCATGACCGTATGCGTCGGCCTTTACAACGGCGAGTATACCTTTTTTTGAATAGTTGTAGACATTATGTGTGTTCTGGATAAGCCTTTTACTGTCAATCTCTGCCCAGCTTCTGTATACCAACAGCTCCCTGTCCTATTTTTTTTGCATAAATATTATAAATCTTTTTCGTCATATAGATACCTGTCTGTATTTAAATATTCTCTGTTTTGTTATAAATTATTATTAACTGATCTTTTTAATGGGGAGATAGATGGAAAAACTTTCCGTATTAACAGCTTCATTATTTCTGATAGGTGGTATAAGCTGGTTCTTTTTTGGTAAAAAGAAGGAAGACAGTTCTCCAGCTGAGGAGTCTATAAGGAAGAAGGAGAATATAGAGCTTGATATATCTGGTATGCACTGTGCAGGGTGTGCAGCTGGAATTGAGGGAACTTTAAGAAACCTTCCGGGAATAATATCAGTATCAGTCAATTTTGCAACATCAAAAGGTTATATTGAGTACGACGCTACAAAAATAACAAAAGAGGATATTATAGACAGGATAAGACAGTTAGGTTACGATGCATCATTAAATCTTGAAGAGTTTGAAAAAAAAAGGAAAGGATAGAGAAGGATCTTAGAAAAAAGTTCTTCCTTTCAGCATTTCTTACAGCTTTAATATTTCTATTAACATTCTTTCCTTTTTTTAAGCTTAAACTTTCTGAAAGCCTTCCTTTGCTCACTCTGGATAATCTTTTAATACTTATTCTCGCATCTGTGGTTCAGTTTTACGCTGGATGGGAATTCTACAGTTCGGCATTTTCAGGAATAAAAAACAGAATAGCTGATATGAATTTGCTTATAGCTATAGGAACATCAGCGGCTTACTTTTACTCTGTCCTTGTTATGTTTCTCCCTTTCCTGTTTCCTGAAGATATGAGATACCTATATTTTGATGGTGCAGCTGCAATAATAACCTTTGTTCTTTTAGGAAGGTATCTTGAGATAAGATCAAGATCAAAGGCCTCTGAGTTTATGAAAAAACTGCTCTCATTAAAGCCGCAGATGGCAAGAATTATAGTTGATAGAAAGGAGTTAGAGATACCTGCTGAGAATGTTGTTGTTGGTGATATTGTTGTTGTCCGTCCTGGAGAGAAGATACCTGTTGATGGTGTTGTTGTTGAAGGTGAGTGTGAGGTTGATCAATCAATGATAACAGGAGAACCTCTTCCTGTTCTCAAGAAAGAGGGAGATACTGTTATAGGTGGAACCGTAAACAGGACAGGTGTGATAAAGGTAAAAGCTTTAAAAACAGGAAGGGATACAGTCTTATTCCAGATTATAAAGCTGCTTTCGGAAGCCCAGGGGAAAAAACCGCCGATAGGGAGACTTGCTGACAGGATAACAGCGTATTTTGTTCCACTTGTGCTTATCTTTTCAGTTGTGGTTTTTGATCTCTGGTATCTGATAGGAAATGATATTCAGCTTGGTTTTATAGCTTCAGTTTCTGTTCTTATTATTGCCTGCCCGTGTGCACTTGGTCTTGCAACACCTATAGCTGTTGTTGTCTCTGTTGGAAGAGGGGCCAAAGAAGGTATGCTTATAAAAAATCCAGAGATCGTTGAGACTGTCGGGAGGGTAAATATAGCTGTATTTGACAAAACAGGAACACTTACAGAGGGAAAGCCTTCTGTTACAGACTCAAAAGTTTATAAACAGGATTTTTTAGGCTATATCTCAGCTTTACTTAAAAACAGTAATCATCCTTTATCCAGAGCTGTTTATGAGTATATAGGAGATACTGAAGGGGAGGTTAAGGATTTTCAGCAGGTTGCAGGTAAAGGTGTGAAAGGTGTTGTAAATGGAAAAACTGTTGTTGTTGGAAATCTCAGGTTTTTAAAGGAGTCGGGTGTTAATACTGAAAATATCTCAAAAGGTGATCAGACCGTTGTTTACGGTGCTGTTGATGGTGAGGTTGTAGCTGAGTTTTATATATCTGACAGATTGAGGGATGAGGCGTTTTATGTTGTTAAAAAGCTTAAAGAAAGAGGTATAAAAACGGTTCTTCTGACAGGGGACAGTAAAAAAGTTGCTGAGAAAATAGGTGAAGAGCTTGGTATAGATACCGTTTATGGGGAGCTTATGCCTGAAGAGAAATACCGGATTGTTGAGAAACTCCAAAATGAGGGCAATGTTGTTATGTTTGTTGGAGATGGGATTAATGATGCTCCATCAATGGGAAAGGCCGATGTTGGGATTGCTGTTTCTGGTGCAACTGATATAGCAAGGGAGGCTGGAGATATACTACTTCTGAAAAATGATCTCAGGCTTGTGATAAAAGGTATAAAACTTTCAGAGGAAACATTAAAGATTATAAAACAGAATCTTTTCTGGGCTTACATATACAATATGCTTGGTATTCCTGTTGCAGGTGGAATACTTTATCCGTTTACAGGATTTCTTCTCAAACCTGTTTTTGCAGGTATAGCTATGTCCTTCTCATCTGTATCTGTTGTATCAAATGCCTTAAGACTTCAGTTTAAAAAACTTGGAGAATAGTATGGATATACTAAAAACACTTTCAAGAAAGCCTTTTTCTGTTGTAGGTCACAGGGGAGCGAAAGGAAGAAGACCAGAAAACACTGTCTCTGCTATAAAGTTTGCTATAGATTGCGGCGCTGATATTGTTGAGGTTGATGTAAGATCAACAAGGGATGGGGAGCTTATACTTCTTCATGATCCTGATTTTAAAAGGGTATCCGGAAAGGAGATATCTCCATCGCAGCTTGATTTCAGATCTATAAGGGAGAGTATAACAGTTTATGGAGAACCTGTTGCAACGCTTGATGAGGCTTTAGAAACTGTTAAGGATAAAATCTGTATATTTGTTGAGATAAAAGAGATAGATACTGTTGAGAAGGTGATGGACAGGATCAGAACTTTTAAATGTGAAAATCAGACAGCAGTAATATCCTTCTATGAGGAGGCTTTATCAAGAGTAAAAGAGATAAACCCACAAATAACAACAGGTCTTATATACGCCAAACCTCCTGGAAAGATAATAGAGGCAAAGAAGTTAAAAGCAGATATAGTTCTTCCAGGTTACTGGCTTGCAACAGAAAAAGCTGTCAGCTTTGCCCACAGGATGGGTCTTAAGGTTGTTTCATGGGTTATAAATGATGAGGAGCATTTAAGATTGGCTGTATCAAGGAAGATTGATGCTGTTGCCACAGATTACCCTGATCTGATTGTGAAGCTTAGAGAGAAGTTCTGATATAATAATTTTCTAATTTCTATAAATTTATCCGGAGGATCCATGTTTATAAAGGAGAGACTTTTTACACCTGGACCTGTTCCATTACCTCCACAGGTTATTAAGGCACTTGGACAGCAGATAATACACCATAGAACACCTGAGTTTACACAGATCTTTTTAGAAGCAAGGGAAAATCTTCAGAAGCTTTTAAAAACAGAAAGGGATGTTATTATGTTTGCCTCTTCGGGGACAGGGGCTATGGAGGCTTCGGTGGCCAACTTTTTCAGGAAAGGCGATAGAGTTCTCATTATAAACGCAGGTAAGTTTGGACAGAGATGGAAGGAGCTTGCGTCCGTTTACCAGCTTAAGATAGTTGATTATGAGATAGAGTGGGGAAAAACCTACGATAAAGAGAGGATATTACAGATCATCTCTGAATTTCCCGATATTAAAGGTATATTTGTACAGCATTCTGAAACATCAACAACAACATACCATGATGTAAAATACCTTGGGGATATAGCAAAGAAGCTTGATGACTGTCTTCTTGTCGTTGACGGTATCACATCTGTAGGTGTTTATCAGGTTTATCCTGAGGAGCTTGGTATTGATGTTCTTGTTACAGGATCCCAGAAAGCATTAATGCTTCCTCCAGGACTTTCTGTTCTTTACTTCAGTGAAAAAGCTGAAGAGAGAGCTTCAAAATCTGATATGCCGAGATACTACTTTGATGTTTTGAAAGAGGCAAAAAAACAGTCTAAAGGACAGACAGCTTACACACCTGCGATCAACCTGATTATAGCTCTGAATGAGAGTCTGAAGCTCATTCTTGGAGAAGGTCTGGATAATCTTGAGGAGAGACACAGGATAATGGCTGAAGCAACAAGGGAGGCTGTTAAAGAGATAGGTCTTAAGCTCCTGTCTGAAAGTCCATCAAACTCTGCAACAGGTGTTTACTCACCTGCAGGTATAGATGCTGATCAGCTTAGAAAAGAGCTGTTAAAACTTGGCTTCAGAGTTGCAGGAGGACAGGATCATCTTAAAGGAAAGATATTCAGGATAGCACATATGGGATACTTTGATTTTATGGATGTTGTTCAGGTTATAGCAGGCCTTGAGATGGCTTTAAAAAGAATAGGTTATGAGATAGAGATAGGTAAAGGTGTTAGAAAAGCTCAGGAAGTTATACTGGAAAATTTAGGTTAAAGGAGGTTTTGCTTTAGATGGCAGTAAGGATTATATATGTGAGACATGCAGAGAGCCTGTGGAACCCTATAGGAAAGTATCAGGGAAGACTTGATCCCGAGCTGAGCGAAAGAGGTCACAAACAGGCTGAACTTCTAGCGAAGATACTGAAAAAATACGAACCATCAGCACTTTACTCAAGCCCTTTAAAAAGAACTTATATGACAGCTGAGTACATATCTAAGGAGCTTGATCTTCCAATAAATATAGATGAGGATATTATAGAGATAGACCACGGTGAGTGGTCTGGAATGCTTGTTGAAGAGGTTAAGGAAAAATACCCTGATCTATTCAGACAGTGGCTTTATGAACCTGAAACGATAAAATTCCCACATGGGGAAACACTTATAGATGTTTACAACAGGGTAAAAAGGTTTCAGGAGAGAATGCTTGAGAAACATGAGGGTGAGACCATCATAGCTGTTTCTCATACAGTTCCTATAAGAGCTTCATTTGTGGCAGGACTTGATCTTCCACTTGCTAAGTTCTGGAGTTTTGGGTGTGATAACGCTTCATACTCAATACTAGATTATGAGAAGGTAAGACCTATTCTTTACAAACTTAACAACACATACTTTTTAGGTGACCTTTTTATACCTGCTTTAGATGCACTTTAAGGAGAAGATGTTGAATATAGACATCCCAGCTGGTGTTAGGGTTTACAATAGGATAGAAACATCGCAGATAAAATACATTCAGGACAGGATATCTGAGATATTTGAAAGATGGGGATATGAAGAGATAACACTGCCATCTTTTGAGTTTTTTAGCGTTCACAGCAGAGGTTTTGGAGAGGAGATAGAGAACAGGGCTTTTAAGTTTATTGATAGAAACAGTGGAGAGATACTAACATTAAGGGCTGACTTTACATCACAGATAGCGAGATACTTTGCCTCATTAAAAAAGAAGACCGTTCCAAAGAGGTATTACTACAGTGGCGATATTTTCAGGTATGTGATTCCTAAAGCTGACAGGCTGTGGGAAAGAAAACAGATGGGAGTTGAGCTTATAGGTGTTAAAGAACTGGAAGCTGATGCTGAGGTTATAGCTGTTGCTGTTCAGTCACTTGAAAATCTCGGTATAAAAAATTACCAGATTGATATTAACAATGTGAAGATATTTGACACTGTAAAAGATCTGCTCGGTCTTGACAGGGAAAGTTTTATAACGTTTATGGATTATGTCAGGAAGAGGGAAGTATACAGTATAGAGAGATTTATATCTGATTTTGATGTAGAAGATAGGCTTAAAGAGTTTGTAGTTCGTATCCCCGAGATACAGGGAGATATAACTGTAATACAGAATCTTAAGGAAGAGCTAAAAGATTTTCCTGAACTTATAAAATCTCTGGAGAGTATTGAGAAGGTTTACAATATACTTTCAGACTACGGTATATCTGACAGGGTTATATTTGATATTGGTGAACCGAAGGAGTTCTCATACTACACAGGTATCGTTTTTGAGATCTTTATCAGGGATTACTCCAGACCAATAGGACAGGGTGGAAGATACGACAGCCTGATATCAAAGTATGATGGAAATATTCCTGCAACAGGATTTGCTTTTGATCTGCTCAATATATGGGAATATATGAAACTTTCAGGTAGAATACATGAGATTAAGAAGAAGGATTTTTTCATAATAGATCTTACACGGGAAAAAAGATCAGCTTACAGAATTGGAAAGATACTCAGAGAGAAAGGTTACTCTGTAGGAAGGGATATAGTTAAAAGGGAGTTTAAAAAATCCCTGGAGTTCGCTTTTGAAGAGGGTTACAGTAAGGCCATCGTAATAGGACTGGACAGCACAGAAAAAGACATATATATTTATTCATCTATGGACAGTTTTGAAAAACTGAATTTAGAGGAGTTTTTGAGAAAAATATAGCACTAAAAGGTGCTAAATACACATAAAGGAGTAATTTTCATGAAAGCCACATCAAACAAAGTAGTATCATTTCACTACACACTTAAAGACAAGGAGACAGGTGAAGTTCTTGACAGCAGTCAGGTTCACGGCCAGCCTCTAACAGTTCTCTTTGGAGCTAACAATATCATTCCAGGTCTTGAGTCAAGAATGGAAGGTATGGAGGTTGGAGAGACAAGAACTATAGAGGTTCCTGCAGCTGAAGCTTACGGTGAGAAGGATCCAAACCTCATCCAGCAGGCACCAAGAGAGTATTTTCAGGGTGTTGAGCTTGAGAAAGGTCTTCCACTTCAGGCACAGACTCCTGAAGGACAGATCATCAATATGATTGTTGTTGATTTTGATGAGAACACTGTAACTGTTGACCTTAACCATCCACTTGCTGGAAAGGATCTCATCTTTAAGGTTGAGGTTACAGATGTAAGGGATGCCTCACTTGAAGAGATAAAACACGGTCACGCACACGGTGAAGGCGGACACCATCATTAAATAAACTGGGGCTTTTCAGCCCCATTTTATATCAGTTTTTACTATCTCTCCTTCATAATTTCTGAATACTGTTGATTTATCGTTTATCTCAACAATATACTCAGGGAGTAGAGGAACCTTTCCCTTTCCCTCGGGAAGATCAACAGCATAGGTCGGTATTCCAAGTCCAGACAGCCTTCCTCTTAGATACTCCATAATCTCTATACCTTTTTTGATATCAGTTCTGAAATGTAAAACACCTTTTGTTGGATCGCAGAAAAAAAGGTAGTAGGGCTTTATCTTTACTCTCAGTAATGATCTCATAAGTTCTTCAATAATGTATTTATCATCATTTATCCCTTTTAAAAGGACTGTCTGGTTTAGAACAGGTGTTCCTGTTGAGAGAATATTTTTTACAGCTTTTTTTGTCTCCTGTGTTATCTCATTTGGATGGTTAAAATGTGTTACTATCCATAACTTGTCGTATCTTTCAAAAAGCTCAAGCAGGTTCTCATCATAAAATCTGAAAGGGTTAACAACAGGTTCTCTGCTTCCTATCCTTATGATGTCAACATGCTTTATACCCTGTAACCTGCCGAGTATATAATCTAACTTTTTATTTGGAAGTGTTAAAGGATCACCACCTGATATAAGAACTTCCCTTATACTCCTGTTTTTCCTTATGTATTCAATCATTATATCAATATCTTTTTTAGATTTAGCTCTTTCCCCGTATATAAAGTTCCTCTTTCTCATACAGTGTCTGCAATAAACAGAACAGAAAGTTGTGACCCTGAATAGAACCCTGTCAGGATATCTGTGTGTTATACCTTCTACAGGTGATCTCTCTTCATTAAATGGATCATTACTCCCATTATTCTGGATATCGGGATCTATCTCTTCAAAGGATGGAAATATCTGTCTGAAAACAGGGTCTGTATAGTCAGGTTTTTTAACAAGGGAGATATAATACGGGGTTGTTCCAAAATGGAATACTGGGGAGACCTTCTGGAATATCTCCTTCTTTTTTTTGTCTATACTGAAGACCTTTTCTAATTCCTGAATACTTTTTATTCTGTTTTTTAACTGCCATTTCCAGTTATTCCAGAGATTTTCATCTATATCTTTCCACAGATCAAACCTCTGCCAGTATCTTTCAGGAAGGAAGTTCATCTACTCTCCACGTAATGTGTGTATGATGATCTCATTACTGATAAGGTTTGTTATAACTGTGGTAAGGTAGAGAAATATATAGACTGTTGCTATTCTCTCATTATCCCTTACAAGCAGGTATGACCTTAAAGCCAGTATCAGCAGGAATAAACCAGTAAGAAGTGTTCCTGTTACAATATGGAAGCTGAATCTATTTATGTTCTCACTTGCGGCCTTCAGGTAGTTATACTCTATAAATCCTGTAAAACCTGCAAGTAATGCGAGAATACTGCCGAGTATAACAAGGTATCCAGAAAACTTAAAGAGAATATCCTTATGAGATATTAATGCTCCTATCTCAAAAAACAGACCAAGCAGTGGTATCAGTACTCCAAACCTACCGAAGAAAGCATGAACAAGATTGAGTTCCAAAATCAGCTCCGCTGTTATTTTTATGATAAATTTTAATTATAAAAATTTAGAATGTAAAAACAAGGGGATATATCATAATGAAGCAGGTAACTGTAATAGGAGGATCGCAGGTAAACAGAAACTCAGATGAGTATATATTCGCCTATAAACTTGGTAAACTCCTTGCTGAGAATGGCTGTATCGTTGTTTGCGGTGGAAGGACTGGTGTGATGGAGGCTGTCTGCAAAGGAGCTAAAGAATCTGGTGGAACGACAGTTGGCATTATGCCTTCTTATGAAGGTTATGAGGCAAACCCTTATGTTGATATAAAGATAAATACAGGTATGAACTGGAACAGGAATCCTATAGTTGTTGCCTCAGGCGATCCTGTTATAGCTGTAGGTGGAAATTACGGGACACTTTCAGAGATAGCATACGCTTTTATCCTTGGAAAGAGGGTTTTAGGTTATAAAACACATAAGATTGAAGGGATTATTACTGTCAATAAACCTGAGGATGTTCTGGAATTTTTAAGATAAATGCCCCCGACGGGATTCGAACCCGTGTCGCCGGCGTGAAAGGCCGGTGTCCTAGGCCTGGCTAGACGACGGGGGCATGGTGAGCCGCCTGGGGGTCGAACCCAGGACCACCGGTTTAAAAGACCGGTGCTCTACCAACTGAGCTAGCGGCTCATAAAAACAGAAAAATATTATATGTGTAATTACGGTTATTGTCAACCGCTGTTTATGTTAAAATTTAGGTTTATCTGACAAAATTACTGAAGGTGTTTATCTTGCATGAGTTTTCTATTGTTCAGAGCTTGTTAGACCTTATTGAGAAGAATGTGAGAGAAAATAACGGGAAGTATGTAACAAAGGTTGTTGTCAAAATTGGGAAGATGTCCGGTGTTGAGCCTCATCTTCTAAAAATAGCCTTTGATACATTCAAAGAGGGAACTGTATGTGAAAAAGCCAGAATGGAGATGATAGTACAGGATGTTATCGCAAGATGTAAAAGCTGTGGTAAAGAGTTTACAGTTGATAATTACAGCTTTGTCTGCCCCGGGTGTGAAGGGACAGACATTGATATTGTAGATGGAGAGGATATGTATCTTATAAGTCTTGAGATGGAAGTCTGATCAGTGGTGGTGACCTGTATGTCCAAAGTATCTTACGTAAAGTATAAATACCGTAAGCCCGAGATAGAATATAATTATTCCCGATGATAGTATATATGAAACTATCTTTTTAAAACCTTTTACCTCGAAAAATCCAAGCCTTCTCCACATAATATACCCGCTCCAGAATGCTGCTATAAATGGGAATATATTAAATATCCTGAGCCACGTATCTTTTCTGTCTGCTAGAGGTTCAACTCTGAAATCAAGGAAGAAAGCCTGAGCAAAACCGTTTATAACCTCATGGTAGTAATGGGTGAAAAAGAAATGGCAAACATGGGAAAGACTACCAACGATCATCAATGGGGCAAGTGCGTATCCTAAATTAAGGAATACATCCCTGTATGATCTGTTTATAATCCTTGAGGTCAGATAAAATCCTCCTAGAACAAGAGATAGGGTTATGAGTAGAGCCATTATTAATGCTGTTAGGCCTACAAAATCAAAAGGTTTTCCTATGCCTGTAGTTTCCTGAAGCCATTTTCCGATTATCACCCAGGGAAGGCTCTCTTTAACAGGTGAGTGTCCAAGTCCGTGGTGAAATCTCATTGTTATCGTTATAACAGCAAGGAGAATAATATACACCCATACTTCCCAGCTCTGGGGTTTTGGTATCTTTTTTAAAAGACTGTGAGACCATCTCCTGACTGAGAGCTTAACACCTTCACAGCTATTTGCACATTCCATACATAATGTACATGTATCCATAGAGTTATTCTTATCAAACTTTAATGGACTGAGCTTGTAAGGACATGCAAATGCGCAGTCAGGTTTATCGCATTTACTGTCACACAGTTCCCTGTTATACGTTGAGAGCCAAGTAAAACCTACCCTTGCAAAAGCAGGAGCTACCCTTCCTATAGGACAGAAATACCTGCAGTATGCTCCATTTGTAAAAATGAGTGAGACAGCTATCGCAAGTAGTGTGAAGAAAAGAAAGAAAAGAGCTGTGACTAAAGGCTCTCTCAGTACTCCAGGAAATGTGTAAAGTATAAACCAGTAAAGTATAATGTTAAGACCAAGACCTATATAAGGATTTTTTAAACCTTTTGGAAGATTCAGCTTTAATCCTGATTTACTTAACTTTCTTGATAAAAATCCATGGGGACATACCATACAGAAAAAGTTTCCCACTGTTGGAAGAGTTATGACCATAAAAAAGGGCCAGAACAGCCCCCAGAAGAGGGCTGTCGTAAATATATTTTCCTTACGGTCAGGATGAATAAGCCCAAAAAAGATAGCATAAAGGGTTAGCAGCAGCAGAGATGCCCTGAGTATATTTAAAAACTTCACATTACCAAAGGTTGATCTGAAAAGTTTAAATCTCAGCAGATCATTCTTTTCTCTTATGAGTGGGAAATCTGAAAACTTTTTCATAGTTTATCCCCTGTTTTTAAAATTTGTAAGATGCTCTCAGCATGTAAGTTCTTGGTGGTGCTGGATATATGTTGTATCCCCAGTCTGTTTTCAGATACTGTGATGCGTACTTTTTATCAAAAAGATTTCTTATATCAAGTGAGATCTCAAATTTGTCTCCTTTCTCATAACCGATCATAACATTTGTTATATTCTTGTAATCGCTGTACTTTTCTGTATTTGCATCATCGGCATAGTAAGACCCCCATGTATTCAGCTCTATCCTGAACTTAAAACCAGCAGGAAGTTTTCCTACAGTGTATAGACTGTACATATAGTCCGGTATGTAGTGCATCTTGTTTCCGCTGTAGTCGTATCTGTTTCCGTCACTATCTGTATAAACAAAAGTTTTATATTTGAAATCGTAGTATGTGTAAGAACCACCTATAAATACCCCTTTTAAAACTTTTAACTTGGCATCAAGCTCAAATCCCTTTTTATGTGTCTTTCCAGCATTCAGATACATTCTGTCTCCTTCCGCTGTGTATGTTCTGACTATCTCATTTTCAGTAACCATAAAGTAGACAGCACTGCTGAGGTAAAATCTACTTCCTGCAGCTTTAAGGCCCGCTTCGTAATTCACAGTGTTTGATGCGTCCAGGTCTGGATTAACTAGAAGCTCACTGTCCTGTGGTGTCTGGAAGCCTGTAGAGACTGTTGCGTATGTTGAGAGATCAGGTGTCCATTTATAAACGACGCCAACCCTTGGGCTTATATAGTTCCATGTTTTTGATGCTTTTTCTTTGATAGGAGATGTGTATTTAATATAGTAGGGTCCGTAATACCTGTATGTTCTGTTGTAAACGTAATCAAGATCAAAGTATGAGACCTTCTCAATATCAAACTTGACGGTGTCAATCCTTATTCCAAGATCAACGATAGTTTTTCTTGTAGGTTTTAAAGTTTCCTGTGCAAATACGCCAAGACTGTAATTTCTATTTTTCTGATCATCATAAAGAAGTCCTCTATCATCAGTGAGTACATACTCTATCTGGTTGTCAGCTGTTGCATTGGAACAGTAATCAATATCTCCATTTATAAGCTTACACAGCTGGTAGGTGTACCTTTTTGAGTTGTAATGGTCGTATCTTCCCTGAATTCCTGTGATCAGAAGAGAGTCTTTACCGAAGAGCTTATGTTTCAGCTCAATCTGTGCATCTATACCACCAACGTATGAACCACCATCATTAACTCTCCCGAAAACAGGATGGTAATGTGTCCACCTCTGCAGATAAACAGTTCCCTTTAATGTCAGATTCTCTGATATCTCATTTGTGTATCTGTTACTCCAGAAAAATATCCTTGAGTATCTTCCTGATCTTCTCCAGGGGCTTGATGTCTGCTGTGAAGGATCCTGTTCAAACTCATCCTTATCAAGACTCCCCGGAAGCTGAAGATCAGACTTTGTGAAGCTTACAGTTGTTTCAAAGGAAGATGAGTCATCTATGAGCCAGCCTAACTTTGTTGTGGTCTGGAAAGTCTCAAATCTGTTCCACTCCCTCCAGGAGTCAGACTTTCTGTAAGAGATTGATGTGTTATAAAAAAGACCTCTCCCGTTGTTCCCTCCATAAAGAAGTCTGTACATATACGTTCCGTAATTTCCATATCCAGCTCTTACCTTAAATCCCTGAAATTTAAAAGGGTTTATTGTTATAAAATTGACAACACCACCGGCTGAGTTTGCTCCGTAAAGTGTTGAGTTTGGACCTTTAACAATGTCTATCTGTTCAAGCAGTTGTGGATCCACAAAATCAAGTCTTGTAAGTCCGTCTGGATCTGTTATTGGTACTCCATCAAGTAGTATATTTATCTCCCTTACAGCATAAGGGGCCTTCAGTCCTCCACCTCTTATAATCAGTCTTACGTCATACCCTCCATTTTTTGTTGTTGCCTGAACACCAGGCAGACCTTCAAGAACCTCGCTTATGTTGTACTGCCTTTCCATCTCTATCTCTTCTTTTGTGACAGTCTCAACACCGGCAGGTATGTCAAGCTCTGCCCTTTCAACCCTTGTTGCTGTTATCTGTGTTTTCTCGAGTTTTATAACTTCCTGAGCTGAGACAAGACCTGTGATTAAAAGTGCTGATAGTAGCGGTAAACCTTTCCTCATTCTGCCCTCCTGAGTTAATCTTATGATAATTTAACAAAATATATAACATAAAACTAACGTGAAAAATAATAAAAAGTCAAGTGTAAATATCAAAATCTCAGAAGTAAGGCAGGTTTAGAAATGGAGGTTTTTACTGTTAGTGTGCTAACAGTTTATGATTTCCTGGCAGGATAAAAGCTGATTTATCAGATGTTGTATATCTTTTTCAGCTTTGTGTATATCAGGCTCTTTATTACCTTCTTTGGATCTATATTCTGTGCTACGAACTTTTTTTTGATCTCTCTCTTTGCCTCTTCCTGAAGTTTTTTCTTCTCATTTTCAGGGAGATTTTTCCACAGATAACTCACAACTCTCCTTTCTATCTCAAAATCCCTGAAAGCACTTTCAACCTTTTCTACATTCAGTATCTCTGGTGGAATGTTCAGTCTTTCAATAACTTTTTTCCATCTGTTATTGCTCTCTTCTTCTGATCTTATCTTTCTTTGTGGAGGACTGTTTTTCTGGTGTGAAAGCTTCTTCTCAATACTCAAAACTGAAAACTTTTTTCTCTTAGATTGTGGATAGGAGATTATCTCTGACTCTATAATTTTTTTTAATCTCTCTAGGGGTATATTTTCTGAGTAAAACTTTTTTATTAATGATTTTTCCTTACTTGAAAGAAATCTGTTTATGCCGGTTTTTTCTTTTATAAAATCTGTCAGCTCTTTTATGTAAGCTTCCTGTGTGATCTTATCCATACATAAAATTTAGATCCTGAATCCAATTACAGCAATACCGAATTTTTCTGCAAGTTTTTTAAATTTTTCTCTCTCTAAAAGGAATGTTTTGCCAGCTTCCACAGCCAAAAGTCTGGCTTTTGCCTTTTTCATACTTTTTAATGTTTTTGTTCCTATAACAGGGACATCGTATCTCATATCCTGATTTTTCCTTGCAACTTTACATACCACAGTTCCCTCTCCACCAAGTTCACCACCTCTGATTATACATTTATCAGTTCCTTCTATTCCCTCAACGGCAATAACTATCCCATCTTTAACAACTACAGTCTGTCCTATATCAAGCTGGGCTATCTCCTTTGCTATCTTTAGACCAAAAAGGGCGTCATTCATAAGCCTTTTGTCCTCAATTCTACCTGCTATCAGGCCTTCTTCTATTAAAAGATTTTCCAGATATGGTGTTGGGTCTATAAAGCTGAATCCTTCCTTTGAAAGCTCATCCATTACAGCTTCAAGTATTGTTTTTGCTCTTTTGTCTTTTAATTTTGAGAAGAACTCCCTGGCCCTTTTATCAAGTTTGTGCAGAGAGAATATAAGTGAGTAATGTTCAATCTTTCCTAACATTACAAGATCTTTTATACCCTCTTTTTTTAAGAGATCTATAAGTTTTTGAGCCTCTCCAAAGTTGAGCCAGTGGGTTTTTCCATATTTCTCAATATTTCTGTCTGTGGTCTTTTTAATGGCGAGTACTGTTACATGGATTCCTTTTTCAGATGCTGATCTTGCAAACTCTAAAGGCAGTTCTCCTGAACCTGCAATCAGACCAACTTTTCTCATCCTCTCTTGGATGCCTCAGGGGCTATACCTCTTTTTGACGTTTTTACGAACTCTATAAGATTCTGGATCTCAGGTGTGCTTGGAAGCTTTTCTTCAACCTCTTTTATCCCTTCCTGGATCGTTGCTGATTTTCTAAAGAGTATCCTGTATGCTTCTTTCAGTATCTTTATCTGTTCAGAACTGAAACCTCTCCTTCTAAGTCCTACAAGATTAAGACCGTAAAGAAGAACATGGTTTTTTGCAGCTCTTGTGTAAGGTGGTATATCCTTATCAACAGCAGAGGCTCCGCCTACCATAGCATAATCACCAACCCTGCAGAACTGATGGATAGGTGTAAGGCCACCTATAAATACGTAGTTTCCTATCTTTACATGTCCTGCCAGTGTAACAGCGTTTGCGAGTATAGTATCGTGACCAACTTTACAGTCGTGTGCTATATGAACATAGGCCATAAGATAACTGTTGTCATCTATCTTTGTTATACCATCATCAAATGATGTTCCCCTGTGAATAGTTACATACTCTCTTATAGTTACATTATTTCCTATTCTGACGTACGTTTCTTCACCTTTAAATCCTAAATGCTGTGGGATTCCCCCTATAACTGAACCTTCATGGATCTTACAGTCTGATCCGATTGTTGTGTATCTTTTTACTGAGACATGGGATTCAAGTTCTGTGTTATCTCCTATCTCAACATCTTCCTCAATAACACAAAAGGGGCCAATCTTTACATTGACCCCTAGTTTTGCTTTTGGACTTACAATACTTGTTGGATGTATTTCTACGCTCAATTAAACACCTTAAACAAGGAGGCTTTTTAATACTTCCTTGGGCTGAACGCCAACTTTTGTATCAACAACCTGACCGTTTTTGAATACCATTATTGTTGGTATAGCCCTTATTCCATATTTCATTGCGATATTTGGATTTTCATCTGTGTTGAGTTTGCATATTTTTGCCTTTCCCTCAAGCTCTTCTGCAAGTTCTTCTATAACAGGAGCTATTAATCTACAAGGTCCACACCATGGTGCCCAGAAATCAACAAGAACAGGTAATTCAGAATTGAGAACTTCCTGCTCCCAGTTGGATTCATTTACTATGCATACTTTGCCAGCCATATTTTAATCCTCCTTTAGTAATAGCTTATAGATTTCAAGAGCTTTTTTGTTCTTTATGTAGTAACAAACGATAGAACCTTCTCTTTTATACCCTAGTATACCCTTATTTCTAAGTACAGACAAGTGCTGTGAAACGTTCGGCTGGGGCAGGTCAAGAGCTTCCCAGATATGCTTCACACATTTCTTACCTGAGCTTAGAAATCCTATGATCTTGAGTCTGCTTGGATGGGCGAGGGCTTTTAAAAGATCAGCATTCTCCTCTAAAAATTCTTCATCCTGCCATCTGTTGTTTTCAAAGGTTTGTTCTTCCATCATGGCATCACCTTCTACAATTTATTATATTAGAATAAGCTTAATTTTATTATAATATAATAAAGTATATTAATGCAAATGCAAGATATTTATCTGAAATTAAGAAGATAAGAGGGGGAGAAAAACTCCCCTGGAGATTTAAGCTACTTTCTGAATTATATCTGCTGTTGAAACTATATGTTTATTGAGACCTAACTCCTCAGGTTTGAATCCTATAGCAAGGCCTATCATCTGTGGCAGATGGAGAACAGGCATTCCTATCTGTGTTCCCATTCTTTCCTCAGCTTCTGGCTGCATAGCATCAAGCTGTGTATGACATAAAGGACATGGTGTTACCATAAAATCAGCTTTTTCTCTTTTTGCAGATTCAGCATCCATAGCTGTCAGTTTTAATGTTACCTTTTCTTCAGCTGACCAGAATGAGTGGAATCCACAGCATGCAAGTTTGGCCTCGTGGTCTGTTGGATTTCCACCTAAAGCTTCTATAAGCATCTCAATGGATTTTGGATTGTCAGGATCTTCATAACCTATAAGATAAGGAGGTCTTATTATATGACATCCGTAAAATGGGGCTATCTTAAACTCTTTTAAGGGTCTTACCACCATCTCTTTTATCTTGTCCAGACCTACGCCATCTATAAGTTCCCACAGGAAGTGGGTAACCTCTGATGTTCCTTTATATTCAAGACCCGCTTCCTTTAATACCTCATTAACAGCATCTTTCAGTTCCGGATCATTATCAAGCTTGAACTTTGTTTCTCTCAGCATAACTGTACATGTGTTACATATCGTCAGAAGATCAAGCCCTAACTCCTCTGCCAGGGCTAAATTCCTCGCATTTATCGTTAATGCCAGGAACTCATCCTTTTCCTGGACAGCTCCTGCTCCACAGCATGTTGCAGCCTCAAGTTCTATAAGCTCCATCCCAAGCTTTTCTGCCACAAGTTTTGTTGAGTTGTAAAGCTCGGGAGCTACCCCTTTTGCTGAACATCCTGTATAAAATGCGTATTTAAGCTCTGCCATTACTCATTACCTCCAGTTTCAGTAAAATTAGCCCTTTTTCTTGTTTTCCTTTTATCCTCATAAACAACACCCATAATCTGTGGGAGTTTTATTTTTACCTCTTTTTCCTTCTCTTTTGCCTTCTCATATATCTTCTGGACCTCTTCAAGTCTCTTTATCTTGTGACCTCCAAAGAAATCAGCAAAGTTTACCTTTCCTTTTACCATCATTCTTATTCCAAATGGAGCTCTTTTGATTGCTCCAAGTATCCCTTCCTGCTTCATTGGAAGGAGCATCTCATTTAAGAGACCTCTGTTCAGGATGTCCTTCTCAAATATCTCAGCATGTATCTCCCCAGGTGTTTTATAACCTTCCTCAGCAGCCATAATTCTCAGTCTTATTATATTTTCAAAAGGCTGAACCTCTTTTGGACATCTTGTTGTACATTCCCAGCATCTTACGCACCACTCAAGGTTAAGATCATCAAGAACAGCATCAAGTCTTTCTTCCTTCGCTCCATCCCTTGTATCAGCGGCAAATCTGTAAGCTTTTGATAGAACCATAGGGCCGTGGTAATCCTTGTTAGCTTTTAATGCGTTACAGTCTGACATACATGATGCACACAGAATACAGTCTGATGCAAAATCTATTCTGTGATGGTCGTAAGGATCCTGTCTGTACTCTGTTCCGTCAGATGGTGGAGGCTCTTTGGGTATAAACCAAGGCTTTATTCTCTTCAGTTTATCAACAAGCCAGTCCATATCGTATATAAGATCCTTTAAAGGTCTTACATTTCCTATAGGATCAACTGTTATCGTGTCTGTCTCATACTTCTGGAGTATATGTGTTACCTGAACCTTACAGGCTAGTGTTGCGTGCCCGTTAATTCTTACCGCACAGGAACCGCATATAGCAGCTCTACAGTTGTATCTGAATGATATTGATGGATCCTGCTCCTCTTTCGCCTTAAAAAGGGCTGCGAGAACTGTCATTCCCTTTTCTACAGGGAGTTCATAGGTTTTGTAGTAAGGGTTTGTATCTTTTGTGGGATCGTACCTGAATATACGTAGTTTAAATTTTTCCATTCCTCTCACCTCTTAACCTCTTTGATCTGAGAAGTTTGTTTAATTTTAAAACAAAAAATCTAAAATTAAAAGTCAAAATATATTTTTTATAGTTCTGATAATTAGATTAATTCATTTTAAATGAAACTGCAAACCTGTCTCATTTACCCTGTTCTTCCGATGATATTTTTATAACAGTTTTCACATTCCCCCTTGGATTCCAGTCCCCTATAACCTCCAGAAATCTTGGTTTTAAGAGATTGTAAAGATCGTCGTAAATTTTGTTTGTAGCTTCCTCATGTGAGATATACTGGTTTCTGTATTTATTTAGGTAGAGTTTTAATGATTTTAGCTCTACTATATACTGATCCGGAACATAGGTTATCTTTATTGTGGCAAAATCAGGATAACCTGATCTTGGGCAGAGGCATGTGAACTCTGGAAATGTTATGTTTATTGTGTAGTTCTTTTCAGGGTTAGGGTTTGGCCACACCTCAAGTTTTGCTTCCTGAATCTCCTTCTCTCCGTACTTTAACTCTCCCGACATATCATACCTCTCTGTTTATAATAAATTTTGCTATCTCAATCAAGATCTCAGGTCTTTTCAGTTTTTCAACCTCAGACACAGCTTTTTCAACATACTCCCTTGCTATCCTTTTTGATTCTTCAATCCCGTAAATTGAAGGGTATGTGAGCTTGTTTTTATCCCTGTCCTTCTTTGTTTTTTTACCTAACTTCTTCTCATCTCCTATCTCATCAAGAATATCATCCTGTATCTGGAAGGCAAGTCCTATGTATAGACCATAGTTTTTAAGTGATATCTCCTCCTCCTCTGTGGCATCTGCAAGAACTCCTCCCATCTGGCAGCATGACTGTATAAATTTTGCTGTTTTGTGTGTATGTATGAAATTGATATCATTAAAGGAGTTCTCCTTTTCATGCAGTATATCAGCAGCCTGTCCACCAACCATCCCGTATATCCCTGTTCCATGGGAGAGTATATTAATAACCTTCAATAATTTATCCGGTGGTACAGTTCTGTTTTTTGATATCAGTTCAAAAGCATACGACTGGAGACCATCTCCGGCCAAAATTGCTATAGCCTCACCGTAAACTATATGACATGTAGGTTTACCCCTTCTAAGTTCGTCATCATCCATTGCAGGAAGATCGTCATGGATAAGTGAGTATGTGTGTATAAACTCTGTTGCTACAGCTATATCCACAATATCCTTTATATCTTCCATACCTACAGCTTTTGCAGACTCTAAAACAAGAATAGGTCTTAACCTTTTCCCACCTGCTGAGAGACTGTAAGCCATTGCATCAAAGAGCTTCTCAGGTATACCTGATGGTGTAAGCCTTTTTATCTGTTCATTAATAAAAACCGACTGTTTTGCTAAGAAATGTTTGACATCCATTCAGTAATCCAGGTCAAAAGCATTTTTTATATGGAATATATTATTATTCACAATTGAGATAATATCAAACCTTACCTGTTTTCCTTTTATATCTCTTTTTAAAAGATAAAACTGGGCTGTTTTTATTATCTTTCTCACCTTTTTATGGTCTATACTCTCCTCTGGATAGCCGTAACCTGTACTTCCCTTACTTCTCACCTCAACTATAACAATAGTCCCGTTATCCTCAGCTATTATATCTATCTCACCAAACCTTGACCTGAAATTTCTCTCCAGAATACGGTATCCTGAGTTTCTCAAGTACTCAACAGCCTTATCCTCACCTTCTTTTCCCTTTATCCATGAGAACAAAAGAGCACCTATATATTGAGTCTGTACTGTATATCTATTTTAAAGGATTTTCTGTGTATTGGTGTGAGACCGTATCTTATGATCTCTTCTCTGTGAAGCTCTGTAAGATACCCCTTGTGTTTATCAAATGAGTGGGGATAGTATTTTGAAAACTCCTCCATAATTCTGTCTCTGAAAACCTTTGCTATTATGGAAGCAGCAGCTACAGAGAGGCTTTTTTCATCAGCTTTTTTCAGTGATATATGGGGATAAGGATCAAACTTAACATAATCGGTGATAAGATAATCAAAGTTATGGTTCATATCCTCAATAGCTCTTTTCATAGCGAGTTTTGTTGCGTTGTATATATTTATCCTGTCTATAACTGAGTTATCAACGATACCTATACCGACAGCTAAAGCTCTCTCTTTTATCTGTGTGAAAAGCTCTTCTCTCTGTTTTTTTGTGAGTTTTTTTGAGTCTTTAAATATGAAAGGCTCTATATTCTGGGGAAATATTACAGAAGCTGCAACAACGGGACCTGCAACAGGTCCCCTTCCAGCTTCATCTATACCTGCGATATTTTTAAATCCTTTACTCCACAGCTCTTTTTCAATCTGGAGCATACATCTACTGGTTTTCTTTTGCAGCTTTAGACTCTTCAGCTCTCTTTCTGATCTCCCACTCTTTGATCTCTCTGATTCTTGCAGCTTTACCTCTTCTCTCTCTGAGGTAGTAGAGTTTAGCTCTTCTAACCTTACCTCTCTTTGTAACCTCAACTTTGTCTATTGATGGGCATGCGAAAGGGAATATCCTCTCTATCCCTACACCGTAAGACTCTTTTCTGACTGTGAATGTTTTTCCTGTTCCGCTTCCTTTTATTCTTATAACAACGCCTTCAAAGACCTGTATTCTTTCCTTGTTTCTTTCCTTAACCTTAACATGAACCCTTACTGTATCCCCTACTCTGAACTCAGGGAAGTTCTTAGGCATGTATGCCTGCTCTATCTCTCTGATAAGTGCGTTCATTTCTTCCTCCATTAATGAATTTAGCAAAACAATAGTTTATTACAAAAATCTTCCCAGTTCAATATCTAACCGATCAGTCTTTCAAGCTCCTCAACAACTTTCTGGACATGACCTTTTGCCTTAACATTCTTCCATTTTTTAACGATCTTACCTTCTGGGGAGATTATGTATGTTGATCTTATAACACCTTTTGTTACCTTTCCGTACATCTTTTTCTCTCCGTAGGCGTCATAAAGCTGGAGAACATTCTTCTCAGGATCACTCAGCAGATAGAAGTTAAGACCGTATTTCTCTTTGAACTTTTTATGACTTTTTATACTGTCTGGACTTACACCGGCTACTACAGCTTTATCTCCTATAACATTGAGATTGTCTCTAAAATCACATGCCTCAGTTGTACATCCCGGTGTGTTGTCCTTTGGGTAAAAGTAAAGGACCAGATACTTACCTTCAGATAGGAGATCTTTAAGGCATACCTCCTTTTCGTTACCCTCAGGATCTAAACCTTCAAGACAGAAATCCGGTGCTTTATCTCCTTCTTTAACCATCCTGTTTCCTCCTATTTATATCTTTTTAAAAGCTCTTCCTGTATATCTTCAAGTTTAACCCCTGAATCAACAAGGGCTATTAAAAGATGGAATACAAGGTCTGATGCCTCGTAAACTATCTCATTTTTATCCCTGTTTTTGAGGGCTATAACAGTCTCAACAGCCTCCTCTCCGACCTTCTGTATTATCTTGTCTGATCCTTTACTGAAAAGTTTTGCGACATATGATCCTTCAGGTCTTTTCTCCTTCCTTTCCTCTATCTTTTTATAAAGTGCGTGCAGTATCTCGTATGGATCAGGTTTCTCTTTCTCTTTAAAATCTATATCCCTGTAAAAACAGCTTTCCTTTCCTGTATGGCATGCAACGCCGTAATCAACAACTAGATAAAGAACAGAGTCACCATCACAGTCCACTCTTATATCCACTACTCTCTGTTTATTTCCTGATGTCTCTCCCTTTATCCAGAGCTCATTTCTTGATCTTGAGTAGTAGGTTGCAAAACCTGTTTCTACAGTTTTAAGGATTGCCTCCCTGTTTGCATAGGCCTGCATAAGAACCTTCCCTGAGTAGTAACTCTGTGTTATGACAGGAACAAGCCCTTTTTCATCAAATCTGATCTGATCTATATTGATCTCTGTCAAAGTAAATCTCCTTCTATAAAATTAGACTTATTTCTTATAAGTATTATATTATTTTAGGACTGAATATCATAATAAATGGGGATGGTATGAAAGAGTTTAGGGTATTGGACAGGGTGGAAGACTTCAGAGATCTTAAAGATCTTTCAGAGGAAGAGCTTAAACTGCTTGCACAGGATATAAGGGAGTATATCATAGATGTTACCTCAAAAAATGGTGGACATATAGGTCCTTCCCTAGGTGTTGTTGAGCTTACCATAGCTCTTTTGAGAGCTTTCAATCCAGAAGTTGACAGGATTATATGGGATATAGGTCATCAGGCATACTCTTACAAGATCCTTACAGGAAGAAAGGAACAGTTCAAAACATTAAGACAGTATGGTGGAATTTCTGGATTTCTAAAGATAAAAGAGAGCCCTTACGATCATTTTGGTGCTGGCCACAGCAGTACATCAATATCGGCAGCTCTTGGTATGAGGGTTGCTAAGGATCTGCTGAAAAAAGAGGGCTACACGATAGCTGTTATCGGTGATGGTGCAATGACTGCAGGTCAGGCCTT
Organism: Persephonella marina EX-H1; assembly: GCF_000021565.1. Lineage (NCBI taxonomy): Bacteria > Pseudomonadati > Aquificota > Aquificia > Aquificales > Hydrogenothermaceae > Persephonella > Persephonella marina. The sequence continues at coordinate 331,695 of NC_012440.1, forward strand.
TGAAGGTCTGAATCATGCAGGATGGCTTGATCCATCAAAATTTATTGTGATACTGAATGATAACCAGATGTCTATCTCTCCAAATGTTGGAGCTATATACACATACTTCAACAAGATAATCACAAACGAGGTTTACCAGAGATCAAGACAGAAACTGAAGGATGTTCTGAAAAAGGTTTTTGGTGAGTCAGGTGCGAAATTTGCGAGGAAGTTAGAGGAGTATGCAAAGGGTCTCTTTACACCTGGAGTTATATTTGAGGAGCTTGGTTTTACATATGTTGGAACTATTGACGGACACAGTATAACAGATCTTGAGCAGACGCTTAACAATGTTAAAAAGATGAGAGGTCCCATCCTTGTCCATGTTATAACGCAGAAAGGGAAAGGTTATAAACCTGCCGAGGAGAATCCTACACCATTCCATGGTATATCACCTTTTGACAAGATAACAGGTGTTCCTATTAAAAAGTCTGTTGAGAAGCCGTCGTGGAGTAAGGCTTTTGGTGAGGCTCTTGTTGAACTTGCAGAAAAAGATGAGAAGATAGTTGCCATAACTCCTGCCATGAGGGAAGGTTCAGGACTTACAGAATTTTCAGAGAGATTCCCTGACAGATTTTTTGATGTTGGTATAGCTGAACAGCATGCTGCAACTTTTGCCGCAGCACTTTCAAAGGAAGGTATGAAGCCTGTTGCATCATTCTACTCAACATTTCTCCAGAGGGCTTATGATCAGGTTGTTCATGATATAGCTATTCAGGGACTTCCTGTTGTTTTAGCCATTGATAGAGCCGGTATTGTTGGGGAAGACGGACCAACACACCATGGGGTGTTTGATATCTCCTTCTTAAGGTCTGTACCTGATATTGTTATATCAGCTCCTAAGGACTGGCAGGAGCTTAGAGATCTCCTTTATACCGCTGTTAATTCTGGAAAAATATTTGCTATAAGGTATCCTAGGGGAACTGTTACAGGTGATAAGAAGGAAGGGTTCAGTGAGATAAAGATAGGAAGCTGGGAGAAGATATCTGAAGGAAGGGATATAGCCATACTTGCTGTTGGTAAGTATGTTCAGAGAGCTGTTCAGGTGAAAGAGCTACTGAAAAAGTACGGCTACAATGTAACTGTGATCAATGCAAGATTTATAAGACCTATGGATATAGAAATTCTGGATGAAACTCTAAGGACTCACAAGTATATAATAACGATGGAAGATGGTTCATTAAACGGCGGATTTGGATCTGCAGTTGGAGAGTACATACTGGATAACTCCTACACAAATGCTCTTTTAAGATTCGGTATTCCTGATAGGTTTATAGGGCATGGAAAGATAGAGCTTTTAGAAAGAGATTTAGGCCTTTTACCTGAACAGATGGCAGAAAAAATAAAAGAGTTTATTTCACAGGAAAATTACAAGGTTGTAGGCTAAGGGGTCAGCCTGTTCTTATCCTTACCTGTCTGTTCTGAGAGTAATGATATATGCTTTCTGCCTGCAAAACCTTCAGAGGCTTTATGCCAGTACTCTATCTGTTCTTCACCTTCCTGCCAGCACAGGTATATCTGTTCGCCGTTATACTCTGATGGGAAATCTACCAGAAATGGATCAAGACCTTTAACATATGCACCGAAACTCTCAATTATATCTATCAACTCATTTATCTCGTCATTCATCATCGTGATCTCTGTCTTGAGATACATTATCTCAAGCTCATCATTCTGGTTTTCTATCTCTTCCTCATAACTTTCTATAACATTGTACAGCTTATCCCTTTTGTCTTTTATCTCATCTACTAAAAGTTTTATCTGAGGCAGAATGCTGTTTGCTTCATGCAGGCTAAAATACTTCATAATATCCTCCGGATACTTTCTATTACATTATATACGAAAAGAGATCAGTAACAACTAATTTATATCATACTTGAAAAAAACTGAAATATTTATATTTTTCATAATAAGAAAATATGATAATAGATTTATTAAATTTGGAGGTTTAAAGATGATACAGGTTAAGGTTAAAAATATAGGGCTTGATTCTTTAACAGGATCCCCAATTCTAATTCTTGCAGATATAAACAATGAGGAAGATGTGTACCCGATATGGATAGGTGTTTCAGAGGCTGAAGGAATTATAATAAAACAGAGCGGTGTGGAGACACCAAGACCTTTAACTTATGATCTTATGAAGAATATAATTGAAAGCCTTGGTGGAAAGGTTAAAAAAGTAGCTATTATAGACCATAAGGATAATGCTTATATAGCAGAGATTGTTATTGAAAAAGATGGTGAGGAGATCAGTATAGACTCAAGACCAAGCGATGCTATAAATATAGCTCTAAGGTTTGATGCTCCTATCTTCTTAAATGAGCAAGTTGTTAAAAAGGTCAATATTAAGGAGCTTAAAGAAAAAGAAGAAGAGAAGGAAGATATAAAGACTGTTGAGGATTTAGAAAGCTATACTGAAGATCAAAATGAACAGAATGTTGAACAGGATAAAGAGCTTGAGGAGTTCAGAAAACTTCTTGAGAATATTAAACCTGAGGATTTTGCCTTAAAACCTGATGACAAAAATAAGAAAAGGGGTTAATCCCCCTTTTCCTATCTGCTCTGTGCTTTTGCTTTAAGCAGTATCTTCTTTATCTCTTCAACTTTTGCATAATCAAGTGGTGTTTTTCCTCTTAGATCCTTTGCATTAACATCTGCCCCATGTTTTATAAGCAGTTTTACCATATCTGTATGTCTTCTAAGTACAGCAAGATGCAGGGGAGTTTCCTTGTATTTCCCTTTAACATTTGGATCAGCACCTTTTGTCAGAAGGAGAATAGCAACCTTTATCTTTCCTGCCATAGCAGCTTTAAAAAGAGGTGTCCATCCTTTATTATTTTTAGCATTTATATCAGCTCCATGATCTATGAGCAGTTTTGCGACTTTAAAATGTCCTTCAAGTGATGCTGCATGTAAGGGGGTGTTTCCATACTCATCTCTAACATTCACCTTCGCACCGTTTTTTAAAAGGAGTTTTGCTATTTCCTCATTACCATTTCTTGCTACAACATGTAAAACATAGTCTCCGTACTTGTTGTCCCTTGCATTTACATTTGCTCCTTTCTCAAGCAGTTTTTTAACAAATCCTATATGTCCCCTAAAGGTTGCTTCATGAAGTGGTGTCCATCCGTCGTTGTCTTTTGCATTTATATCTGCACCTTTCTGGATGAGAAAGTTTACAGTTTTCTCATCTACCCCTGATATAGCTATAAGGAGAGGGGTTTTTCCGTTTTTATTCCTTGCGTTTATGTAGGCTCCTTTTTCAACAAGGTATTTTGTAACATTGAATTTCCTCTGGGATACGGATTTGTGAAGGGGTGTCTCTTCATCTTTGTCCTTTATGTTCAGTTCAGCACCCTTTTCTACCAGTATCTTTACCGTTTCAAGTTCACCTTTGTAGGCTGCGAAATGTAGAGGTGTCCATCCTTCACTGTTCTGTTCATTTATGTCAGCCCCGTACTCAATGAGTATCTCAACAGCATCAGGATAACCGCTCATAGCTGCCATATGGAGAGGGGTGTTTCCATTTCCGTTTTTTGCATCAATCTCAGCACCGTTATCTAAAAGTAGCTTTATAACCTGTGCATACCCAAAAAATGCAGCCTCATGTAGCGGCGTCCATCCTTCAAGGTTTTTTGCGTTAACATCAGCTCCACTTTTTATCAGCTCTTTAACAAGATTTATATCACCTTTCATTGATGCTATATGTAGCGGTGAGTTTCCTATAATATTTTTTATATTAACACCTGCACCTTTTCCTATAAGTTCCTTTATCTTCGGTATATCTTCTTTAGATATCGCTTCTGTGAGCTGTTTGTTCAGTTCTGCTCTTGTTGCTCCAATGGATGGTGAGATAAATGTAAGGCTGAAGATCATACCTGCCACTACAAAACTTACTGCTTTGCCCATTTTATCCTCCGTTTTGTTTGTAATATAAAATTTGTTGTTATATATCGCTTCCTTTTTTTCCTCCAACAGATTGAAGTATTTTCTTTATATCTTCAATCTTAGCATAGTCAAGAGGTGTTCTTTTTCTTATATCCTTTGCATTAACATCAGCACCATTTTCAATTAAAAATACTACCATTTTTTTCTGTTTTCTAAGAACTGCGAGGTGTAATGGTGTTTCTTTAGACCTTCCTCTAACATTAACATCTGCTCCATGTTCTATCAGTATTCTGGCCACATTAACCTTACCTGTTAAGGCTGCTTTATGAAGGGGAGTCCATCTTCTGTTGTTTTTTACATGGATATCAGCCCCATTCTGTATAAGGATCTTCACAATATCCTCGTGACCCTCTAAAGCTGCAAGATGTAGAGGTGTATCTCCATATTTATCTCTACAGTTAACATCAGCGCCTTTTTCTATCAGATATTTAAGTATGTCTGGAAAGCCTTTTATTGCCGCTAAATGTATTGGGGTGTACCCGAAAAAGCTCTCCTTTGCATTTATGTCAGCCCCTCTGTCTATAAGTAGCTTTACTATCTCAAGCTTTCCTTTTGATACCGCCTTATGCAGAGGTGTGTAATTTGATTTATCTCTTGCATTAACATCTGCTCCCTTGTCCAAAAGTTCTTTAACTTTATCTACATCGCCTGCTTCTATCGCTTCAAAAAGTTTTCTGTTTAGTTTCTCCCTTGTTTCAGCAGAAGACCTGTAAATTAAATGTCCGTCAGGGTTTTTTATTATAGATACGTACAGAGATACAGATATTAATAAGAATATAGAAAGGATATAACCTTTTTTTAACATCTTACTTTCTTCCCTTTTCTTTTTCTGCTTTCTCCAGTATCCTCAGAATTGCTGGATCTTCTGTGTAATCTTCAGGTTTTTTCCCAAACTTATCCTTAATTGTAGGGTCAGCTCCATTTGCGATCAAAATCATAACTATATCCTTTCTGTTTCTTGCAGTTGCTTCGTGTAGAGGTGTATTTCTATCGTCGTCAAGTGCGTTTACATCTGCACCTTTTTTTATCAGATACTTTACAACAGATAGGTTTCCTCCTCTTGCTGCGTAATGTAAAGGTGTTCTACCTTTTTTGTTCCTTGCGTTTATATCCGCTCCATGTTTTATAAGAAACTTCACCATATCAAGATGGCCTTCTGATGAGGCTATATGTAAAGGTGTTTCTCCGTCGTTATCTTTTGCGTTAACATCAGCTCCTGCTTCTATCAGTATCTTTGCTATCTCTGTGTAACCTTTAAATGCAGCTTCGTGTAATGGTGTCCAGCCTATAATATCCTTGCTGTTAGGGTCCTCTCCTTTTTCTAAAAGGATTTTAACCAGCTTTATATCTCCTTTGGAGACAGCTCTATTTAAAGGTGGTTTTTTAACCTTTTTCTCAAGTCTTTTTTTTAGAACTTCAATCGTTGAAGACTGGCTGTAGGCTGGATTGAAATAGATTATGAGACTCATGAGAATAAAAGGAAAAAAAATAAACCTTCTAACACTCTTAAAAAAAGGAAACATCCCTTTCCCCTCATAGAAATAAAGATAATATTTTAATATATATGATTATAGAAAAATATTCCATATATTTTTATATAAGTTCGTACTCAACAAGAAGTTCAGCTATCTGGACTGCATTTGTGGCTGCTCCTTTTCTTAGGTTGTCAGCTACCACCCACATGGAAAGGCCATTTTCAAAAATGAAATCTTTTCTTATTCTTCCAACAAAGACCTCATCTTTTCCTGCAACATCTATAGGCATAGGATATACATTGTTTGAAGGATCGTCTTCAACGATAACACCGGGTGCCGATCTGAGTATCTCCCTTGCTTCTTCTGGAGTTACAGGTTCCTCAGTCTCAATTACAACTGTCTCACTGTGACCGTAAAAAACAGGAACCCTTACGCATGTCGGTGAAACTTTTATATCTGGAGCATGCATGATCTTTCTTGTCTCATTTACCATCTTCATCTCTTCTTTTGTGTAATCATTATCAAGGAAAACATCAATATGTGGGATAACATTGAATGCTATATGTGCCGGTAGAGCTTCCGGATAATAATACTTACCCTCAAAGTAAGCTTTTGTCTCTTCCTCAAGATCCTTTATAGCTGTTGCTCCTGCACCTGAAACAGCCTGGTATGTTGAGACAAAAACATTTTTTATCTTTTTAGCCCTGTGTATCGGGTTAATAGCAACGACCATCTGTATGGTTGAGCAGTTCGGGTTTGCGATAATCCCCTTATGCCATTTAACATCCTCTGGATTAACCTCAGGAACAACAAGTGGAACATCATCATCCATCCTGAAAGCTGATGAGTTGTCTATAACAACAGCTCCTTTTTCAACAGCAACAGGTGCCCACTCTTTACTTCTACTTCCACCTGCTGAAAAAAGGGCTATATCTATTCCTTCAAAAGCTTCTGGGGATACGGCCTGAACCTTGTATTTTACTCCCATATACTCAAGTTCCTGTCCTGCTGATTTTGGAGAGGCGAGAAGTCTTATCTCATCTACAGGAAAGTTCCTCTCCTCGAGGACCCTGAGCATAGTCTGTCCAACAGCCCCTGTAGCTCCTAATATAGCAATGTTATAATATCTCATCTACTCCTCCTTATTTCTGACATGAAAAATATTTTACAATATTTGGTAGAGGGGGTTAAGATGAAAAAGAGAAATCCATTTACGGCTATTCTTATTCTGACAGGATTAATGCTTTTACCTTTTATGGCATTTCTTTTTGACAGGTTTTTACTGAAGTTAGATAACACTTTCCTGATTTTTGCCGAAATGTTAATATTAAGTCTTGGGGTACTTTCTGGTTTTTTAATTTATATATTTTTCTTTAAATAGGAGGTAGATATGAAAAGAATTATTTATATACTTCCAGCGTCATTTATACTGTTTGCAGGCTGTGTTAAAAAGGAGGATATAAATCTTCTCCAGAGGGAGATAATATCACTCAAAAAGGAGGTTGCCCAGATAAGGGAAGGTCAGGAAGAGATTAAAGGAAGTCTTAATGATCTTTCTAAAAGGGTGGATAATGTCTCACAGATAGCATCAAAAAACTCACTTGAGATTGAGAAGATAAAGCTTGCTCAGAAACCAGAAACTGTAGAGACCATTGAAAAAGAAGGTGCTGAAAAGGTAAGAATACCCGACAATCCAAAGGAGCTTTATAAGTATGCTTTAAATGCATACTATAAGGGGAAGACTGAAGAGGCGAGAAAGTATTTCCAGATCTTTGTTGAAGAGTATCCAGGTTCGGATATGTATGATAATGCACTTTTCTGGATAGGGCAGACATACTACACAGAAGGAGATTATGAAAAAGCTATAGAGGCTTTTGATAGGCTTATTAATGACTGTGAAACAGGTAAGGCTCAGGAATGTAACAAATATCCTGTAGCTATGTTAAAGAAGGCTTACAGTTATATAAAACTTGGTGAGATTGAGGAGGCTAAAAAGCTTCTTAAAGAGATAGTAAGAAGATTTCCTGATACTGAAGAGTCTGAACTGGCATCAAGAAAGTTAGAGGTGCTTGAATGATAGATCTTCTGTATAAGATACCAGAACACGTTGCTGTAATTATGGATGGAAATGGTAGATGGGCAAAGAGAAGAGGGCTGCCCCGCGTTTTTGGTCACAGAGAAGGAGCAAAGGCTGTTGAGAGGACACTGAAGATAGCAAATGATGTTGGTATAAAATGGCTTTCCGTATTTGCTTTCTCAACTGAGAACTGGGGAAGACCAAAAGAGGAAGTGAACGCTATAATGTCTCTTCTTGTTGAGTATATAAATACGAAAGTTCCCCATCTTGTAAAGGACAACATAAGACTGAGATTTATGGGAAGGAGAGATGGTCTTCCTGAGATGATACTGGAGAGCATGTATGAAGGAGAAAAGGCTACTGAAAAATGTGACGGTATGAACTTTGTTGTTGCATTAAATTACAGCGGGAAAGCTGAGATTGTTGATGCTGTAAAAAAAATAATAAGCAGTGGAAAAAGGGAGATAGATGAAGAGGAGTTCAGAGAGTATCTGTACATTCCCGAGATGCCTGAGCCTGATCTTTTAATAAGAACGAGTGGTGAGAAAAGGATATCAAACTTTATGTTGTGGGAGCTTGCCTATACAGAGCTTTACTTTACAGAAGTTCTCTGGCCTGATTTTAATGAGGAGGAGTTTTTAAAGGCACTTTACTTCTATCAGAGTAGAGAAAGAAGGTTTGGAAAGGTTACTGTATGAGGGAGCTTTCTTTAAGGATAGTATCAGCTGTAATTCTTGCTGTCATAGCTATAAGTGCCGTTCTTTACTTTCCTGTATGGCTTTTTAAAACTGTTGTTGCTGTTCTTTCCTCTATTGCAACATGGGAGGTTGCTCACCTTTTAAAGAAAAAGTATGAAGAGATAAATCCGATTAATGCTGGTATCTTTGGTTTTTTTGTATCTCTCTCTCTGCTTTTTTTTTCACCTTATCTCTCTGTTCTTCTAGTATTTCTTTACAGTTTTTATTATGCCCACAGAGTTTATGATATAAACTACCTGACCTCGTATGTTTTCGTATATCTTTACGGTGTTTTCTTTGTTTCCTCACTGGGACTTTTACATGAGATGGACAGGTATCTGATATTTGTTCTGTTCGCAACTGTTTGGGCTGGAGATACTGCAGCCTATTTTGTAGGTAAGGCGATAGGGAAACATAAGTTTGCCCCAAGACTTTCACCTAAAAAAACATGGGAAGGGGCTGTAGGAAGTTTTTTCGGCTCTGTTACAGCAGGTGGTGTTTTTGCTTACTACTTCCAGTTTTATGATGCATTTATACCGATACTGATATCAGCCTTTCTGCTCCAGATAGGAGATCTTTTTGAGAGTTTTATAAAAAGGCAGGTTCAGGAGAAGGATTCTTCACATCTCATTCCGGGACATGGTGGCCTTCTGGACAGGATTGATGCCCTTATATTTGCAGGAATGGTATTCCTTGTTTACTACCAGTTGAGGATTTATATAAACTTTTAGTCAAAATACCGGATTATATTGTAGTATGTATCCCTCTGGGCAGGTCTAAAACCTGCTTCTTTTATTATCTTAGCCATCTTTTCAGGTCTGGGTGATGCGACCTTCCATCCTGTAGATGCAACAACGTTCTCCTCTATCATTGTGCTTCCCAGATCATTAGCACCAAAATGAAGTCCAACAGGACCTATCTTCATTGTCTGTGTTACATGTGATGACTGAATATTATCAAAGTTATCAAGAAATATTCTTGAGATTGATAGAACCTTAAGATAGTAAACTGTAGTTGCTGTTTCTATATGATCAAGTCTTGTTCCACCTTTCTGGAATGTCCATGGTATAAATGCTGTAAAATACCCTTTTTTATTCTTTAATGAGTCATCCTGCAGTTTTCTTATATGTGAAAGATGCTCTATTATATGCTCAGGTTCTTCAATATGTCCGCACATCATTGTTGCTGTTGTTTTCATACCAAGGTTATGCGCTGATCTGTGAACCTCAAGCCATACCTGTGTTGATACTTTATTACTTGATATCTTTGATCTTACCTCATCAGAAAGTATCTCTGCTCCACCACCTGGAAGGCTGTCAAGTCCTGACTGGTGAAGTATTTTAAGAACTTCCGGTATAGGTATACCTTCAATCTTTGATATGTAGTATATCTCTGAAGCGGAAAGGGAGTGTATCTGTATATCTGGAAATCTCTCTTTTATACCTTTGAAAAGATCGGTGTAAAAATCAATTCTGAGGTCTGGATTCAGTCCACCCTGCATGAGGAGTGTTGTTCCACCCCACTGGACAAGCTCCTCTATCTTTCTGTATATCTGATCAAAATCAAGTGTGTATGCATCTGGACTTCCTTTCTTTGTCTGGAATGCACAGAACTTACACCCTGCAACACAGACATTTGTGTAGTTAACATTTCTGTCAACAACAAATGTAACAATATTCTCGGGATGTTTTTTCCTTCTTACATAATCAGCCAGTCTCCCTAATGTAAGCAGGTCTGCCTCTTTAAAAAGTTTAAGCCCTTCCTCTTCAGTTATCCTATCTCCTTTTATGATCTTATCTATAACAGTATTCAGATCCAGATCGGTCTTATATATTTCCAATGTAAACTCCAGAAGTATTTTTGAAATAATTATTAAATATATTTCTGATTTTGTAAATGTCCTGTATCATTGGATATCTGAGCATCTATCATCATCAACTTTTGACAGGAAAAATTTACCACTGCACCCGATAGAACCCCACTCACCTGATATTTTGTTTCTGTCTATCTTACCTTCAAGCGTGGACGATATACCAAATGTGGAAGGTATATCTATTGATAGATCTTTGTACGAAAGAATTCCAGATATTGAGCTATCTCCAAGATTGCCTTTTATAAGTCCGTCACTGTAAATAAGAATTTTTATTGATGAGTTATTTACATTACAGAAAGTTTCTAATGTTTTTTCCGTTACGGTGAGATTTCCTTCATAACAGCCTGAGAGTTTGTCCATTATTGATTTGTAGCTATTTTGAAAGTGGGATCCAGCTAAGTTTATATTCTTGGAGATTATATCTTTTATATCTTGAGGACATTCATCCTTAAATATACACTCAGTTAACATTCCGTTAAATGTTACATTTTTAAGTTTATCCTCGTCAACAGTAATAACAAAGTCTGTGACATCTGGATCAAGGTAGAGAAAGAATGAAACCAGATTTAAAATTAAAGGATCGTCAGGACGTATGTCATTTTTATAACCTTTGAAAAGATCGATAGGGGAGATAATAAAATCTCCCGTAACCTCACCTATGAGAATGTTCCCTGCGTAAAACTTTATAATATCTCCTTTTCTGTAAAAGAACTTACCTGAGCTGTCCGTTTTACCTTCAACACCTGATGATGTTTTGTATCTGAGATTTTCAACAGGAGAGTCATAAAAATACCCGACCAAAAGCTCACCCTCTGATGATCCTCCGCCTCCACCACATGAAAAGATAAAAACAGCTGTTAGAAGAAGGATTAATTTTCTCATTTTTTAATTCCTTAATAATTATTTATTAAATATAATTTTTTGTGTTCTCAAATTCAATACAATACTGTATTATTTTTAGAAAAAGGGGGATTTTTATGCTTTCAGTTGTAAAAAGTGGAGGGGTTATAGGTGTTGACGGTTATTCCGTTCATGTTGAGGTAAATATATCACAGGGATTACCACAGTTTATAACTGTTGGTCTTCCTGATGCTGCTGTAAAGGAAAGCAAGGAGAGGGTAAAATCCGCTATAAATAATATTGGGATCTCATTTCCTCTCAGAAAGATCGTTGTCAATCTTGCCCCTGCAGATATACTTAAGCAGGGAACCCTTTATGACCTTCCCATAGCTGTAGGGATACTTACAGCCTCTGGACAGATCTCACAGAAAATTCTTAAAGACTTTGCTTTTGTAGGGGAGCTCGCCCTTGACGGGAGTCTAAGAAAGATAAAAGGAACTCTTCCCATTGTCTTGAAGCTAAAGGAAGATGGGATAAGGAATGTTATACTCCCTGAGGAGAATGGAAAGGAAGGGGCTCTTGTTGAAGGTGTTAATATTTACGGTTTCGGATCCTTAAAGGAGATTGTTGAATTTCTCAATGGAGATATAAAAACTGAGCCTGTAAAGGTTAACAGGGAAGATATATTCAGCTCACACTCTGTTTATCCGGATTTTTCAGAGATAAAAGGACAGTACACAGTAAAAAGGGCCCTTGAGATAGCTGCTGCTGGTTTTCATAACATTCTTATGATAGGATCTCCAGGCTCTGGAAAATCAATGATGGCAAAGGCTTTTCCATCAATAATGCCCCCTTTAACATTTCAGGAGGCTATTGAGACAACAAAGATACACAGTGTTGCAGGTGTTCTTGACGATTTTGTTATCAGAGAGAGGCCTTTTGTTGTTGCACACCACACAACTTCTGATGTGGCTGTTGTTGGAGGTGGAAATATACCAAAGCCCGGTCTTGTAAGTCTCGCTCACAACGGAACATTTTTTATGGATGAGCTTCCTGAGTTTAAAAGAAATGTTCTTGAGTCTTTAAGACAGCCTATTGAGGATAAGGTTGTAACAGTATCAAGAGCATCCGGAAGTTACACATTCCCTGCAAAATTTCAGCTGATAGCTGCTGCAAACCCCTGTCCCTGTGGATACAGAAATGATCCTAACAGGGAGTGTAAATGCTCTCCAAGAGATATTAAGAGATATATGGGGAAGTTATCAGGTCCTGTTGTTGACAGGATAGATATGATCTGCTGGGTAAGTTCTGTTGATCCTGAGGATCTTTCAAAGATGTCAACAGGAGAAAGTTCGTCAGTAATAAGGGAGAGGGTTATGAAAGCTGTTGATATACAGAGGGAGAGATTCAAGGAGACAGGTATTAACTTTAACAGTGAGATGAGCCCATCAATGCTTGAGAAGTTTGTAAAGCTTGATAGCTCAGCTGAAAACGCTCTTTTAACAGCCACAAAGAAGTACAGATTTACAGCGAGAAGCTATCACAGAATACTTAAGCTATCAAGAACTATTGCTGATCTTGAAGGATCTGATATAGTAATGTTAAAACATATAGTAGAGGCTGTAAATTTTAAGCTTTCCGAGGATATTTACAGCTGATAAATAAAAAAGAGGTTATCTGATTGGGTATTATTGAAAGTATTATCTTAGGTATTGTTGAAGGTCTAACAGAGTTTCTCCCTGTCTCTTCAACTGGTCATCTTATCCTTGTTTCAAAGCTTTTAGGACTGGAGCAGACAGATGCCCATAAGGCTTTTGAGGTTGCTATTCAGTCCGGAGCTATTCTTGCTGTTGTTTTTCTTTACAGGGAAAAACTTACACACAGTATCGATCTGTGGAAAAGACTTATTATAGCCTTCATACCTACAGGTATTCTTGGTTTCCTGCTTTATAAGATAATAAAAGGTCTATTCAGCCCATACATTGTAAGTATCATGCTTATAGTCGGTGGTCTGGTGTTTATAGCTGTTGAGTTTTTTTATAAAAAGAGTGAACACCAGATAGATGATATTCTGAAGATACCGTATTATAAAGCTTTTTTTATTGGTGTATTTCAGTCAATAGCCATGATCCCTGGGACATCAAGATCAGGGGCCACGATAATAGGCGGTCTTCTTCTCGGTCTTGATAGAAAGACAGCGGCCGAGTTCTCTTTCCTTCTTGCTGTTCCAACGATGTTTGCCGCAACATCTTATGACATAATGAAGAACTATCATCACTTTCATATTGAAAACTGGATAGCTCTACTGACAGGATTTGTAACAGCTTTTGTGTTTGCTGTCTTGGCTATTAAGCTTTTTATAGGTTTTGTTTCAAGGTATAACTTTGTACCTTTCGGGATATACAGGATAATACTTGGATTTATATTCCTGCTTTTTGTACTCTGATAATTTGAAAATTAGATTAATTAGGATATAATATACTCTGCTCTTTGGAGAGGTGGCCGAGCGGTCGAAGGCGGCTCCCTGCTAAGGAGTTGAAGCGGTATCCCCGCTTCCGAGGGTTCGAATCCCTCCCTCTCCGCTTAAAGATTTGCAGTCTCTTTAACAAATAAAATCTTTACTGATGAGATCTCTGTAGATCCGTATAACTTCGCTATCTCAAGAAAGTTTTTTATAGCCTCTTTCTTTGTTTTTCCTATCCCCTGAAGATTTTTCTCATCAGGAGATGTTGCCCTGTATATACCACCAGACCTGTAAATCTCTATGGTTAATATCTTTTCCATAATATCTGCCTTCTGGAAGGTTTGATTACATTTTCGTTGATTTCTGGGAAAAGTTTACTGTTTTAATGAGAGTTTTTTATTTGATTGTCTTCTTTTTATGGCTTCATCTATAGCGTTTAAAACTTCCATCTTTCTTTTTGAGGTACACCAGTCTGGGGAGATAAGTTCCTCTTCTGTTGCCTCTCCTGTAAGCCTGTGGACGATAATATCGTCAGGAAGTATATCTAAAAGGTGGGCTACTATATCAGCGTACTCCTCAAGTGTTAATGTTTTTATCTGTCCTCTGTAGAACTGTTTTTCCATTATTGTGTGTTTAACTATATGTAATGGGTGTATCTTTATACCTTCTATCCCTAAGGCCGCTATAAGTTTTGCTGTTTCTACATAATCTTCAAATGTATCACCGGGAAGACCGACGATCATATGGGCACAGACCTTAATACCTGCCCTTTTTTTTGTTCTGAGAACAGCATCTACAAACTCAGAAACACCGTGACCTCTGTTTATCTCCCTTAATGTTTTTATATTTGCTGTCTGAAGACCGTACTCAATCCATATCTCAGGTTTGTAGGCTGTGTATGTTGCTATAAGATCAAGGGCCTCATCAGGTGCAACATCAGGTCTTGTTCCTATGGACATTCCTATTATCTCATCATACTCCATAGCCCTGTCATAAATCTCTTTAAGTTTGCTTACAGGTGCGTATGTGTTTGAAAATGCCTGGAAGTAAGCTATAAAGCCCTTTATATTTTTGAATCTTTTTTTGTAAAAATCTATGGATTTTTCTATCTGATCCTCAACTGTCTGTTTTGACATTGCATATGGACTGAATGAGGCGTTATTACAGAATGTACAGCCTCCATGTCCTTTAAAACCATCCCTGTTTGGACATGTAAATCCTGCATCTATAGATATTTTCTGAATTCTTCCACCGTATTTTTCCTTTAAGTACTGATTAAATCTTATGTAATTTCCCAAGTCAGCTACTCCAAGGCTTTTTAGTTATTTAATTATACTGTAATATAGACATTTATGGTAATTTGTCTATAGGCTTACCTATATAGTACCCCTGCACATAATCAACACCGAGATCCTTCACAATCTCATATATGCTGTCATTGTGAACAAACTCCGCTATCGTTTTTATCCCAAGTTTTGACGCAAATGTTATTATTGTTGATACAACTACCTGTGAGTATATGTCCTTGTCTATATTTTTTATAAGGGACGCATCTATCTTTATATAATCAGGTTCAAGATTCAGAACATGTGAGAAGTTTGAGTACCCGCTTCCAAAATCATCAATAGCTATCTGGACGCCACACATTTTTACCTTTTTTACAAACTCATGACTGTCCTCATAATTCCCTGCACTTTCACTCTCAAGTATCTCCAGTGTAAGTCTTTCTGCAAGCTCCCTTTTTGTTATTATCTTCTCGTATATAAAATCCCTTGTGTCAGGGTCCATAATATCTTCAATTGATAGATTTATTGAAAATCTGTAAGGGTACTCCTCTATCAATTTTAAGGTTTTTTCTAGGACGGTCCTTGTTATATATCCGTAATATCCACTTTCCTTTGCAATAGGTATAAATACGTTAGGTTCTATTATGTTACCTTCCCTGTCTTTTATCCTTACAAGGACCTCATACTTGTCAATCTTTTCATCCTTAACAGATTTTATAGGCTGGAACACAAAGAATATTCTTTCACTTTCAATAGCATCCTTTATGATTGAAAGTATTTTCAGGTTGTTTCCGATATCCTTGGCAAGATCAAGTTCCTCGTTGTAAACGAGATATTTTTTCTTCAGCTCTTTTATACGCTTTAATGCCATGTCAGCCTTTTCAAAAAGAGGTCTTTCTGTTGATATACCGGCTGAAACATTTATAAAAAGATCAATATCTGCAAGTTTAAATCTATGTTTTTCTATTCTTGTTAAAAGCTGTTTCGTTATATGTTCAACATTATCCGTATTGTCCTCAACGAGTATCCCAAAATCGTCTGCTCCTATCCTGTAAACTGTCCCTTTTATATTCTTCTCCTTTATAAATCTTGATATTATCTCCCCCACCTTCACAAGAACAAAATCCCCTGTATCTGTTCCGTAAAAATCGTTTATCTGCTTGAAGTTGTCTATATTGATAAGTATAAATGCTGGATTCTTTGATATTTTTTTGTCTATATTAAATGCAAGCCTGTTTGGAAGTCCTGTAAGTTCATCTGTTGTTAACGCCTTTTCCAGGTTCTTCTTCAGTTTTAAAAGTGTTATATTCTTCCTGTCAAGTGAGATCATAAGGTAGGCAACTATAGCAAGACCTACGAGAAATACTATACTGAGTAATGTTGAAAAAACTGTGATAAACTTTGTCTCTTCCTTTGAACTGTTTATGAATGTTTTCTTTGTTTCTGAGAGGAAGTATATATCCTTTTTCTTATTTAGTATGTAATCAAGTATGTACTGGTACTTTGTGAAATTTTCTATAAAAACCCTTATATGTGATAGGTAAACCTCATTGAACTCGTTAAGTTTTGGGTCTTTAAATCTGAAACTTTCAAGTTTTTTTATCTTTTCCTCCAGATCATCAATAAAATCCTCATCAAGACTGTTTTTTGCAAGGTATATAGATGAGGCTATACTTGATATAAGGTAGAAGTATTCGTTGTTCTCATGTTGAGCTATCTCAATGTATCTTAAAACGAGTGAAGGTATAAATGTCTGTGTATTTTTTATGATGGAGTTTATGGTCTCAAAGTCGTGAATATACTCCTCTTTCTCCTTAAAAGCATTTTCAAAGGCGAGAAGATATTTGTATGTCTCACTGTACTGATCCTTTGTCAGATAACCATTTTTAAGCTTTTCTATCTTTTTGTATATATCCTCAATCAGCTCATAGATAATATCATGGTTGTAGTAAAGCATAAAGCTGTTTTTGAGTATCTCGTTGTTTAGCTGGTACTCAAGAGATTCAATATCCTTTATAAGACTCAATGTAAAGGCTGTTTTTTCTACGTATCTTCTTGTGAAGTTATTGAAAAAAACGATACTCAGACTGAATACAATGGCGAACAGTATTGTGATATAGACCTTTCTCATCTTCTGTCCTTGAGATCTTTTTTGAGAATCTCAGGAAGTTCGCCTGTTAGTGTTTTGAGAAATGCTACTATCTTTCTTACCTCCTCTTCCGATAGTTTAAAACCGAGATTATGGTATGCCATTGTTCTGATAGCATCCTCAAGGGTCTGGACACTACCATCATGGAAGTAAGGGTATGTACACTCTATATTTCTCAGTGAAGGAACCTTATACCTGTTTTTATCAAACTCTCTTTTTGTTAGCTGATATCTGTCTGGGTTTTCTGGACTCCACGGGAAAGGTTTTATAGCTCCTATCTTCTGAAAGGAGTTCCCACCAACATTTATACCGTTATGACATGTTATACATCCAAACTTTTTAAAAAGCATGTACCCTTCTTTTTCCTCTTTTGAAAGTTTTACCTCACCTCTGAGATATCTATCAAACTTGCTGTTCGGTGTTATCAAAGCCTTCTCAAACTCAACTATCGCATCAATAACTATATCGTAAGTTATTCTGTCTGCATTATAAATCTTTTTAAACATTTTTCTGTAAAAGGGAATACTGTTCAGTCTTTTCTCTATCTCCCTTTTGCTCATTCCCATCTCAATGGGATTATGTATAGGGCCTTCAACCTGCTCTTTTAGATTCTTTGCCCTTCCGTTCCAGAACTGTCTGAAATTGAAAAATGTGTTGAAAACTGTTGGAGCGTTAACGTTACCAACCTTCCCCCCAACCCCAACAGAGGCTTTTCTATGATCGGTTCCCCATTTTTCGTAAACATCATGGCATGATGCACAGGATACAGACCTGTCCCTTGATAGTATAGGGTCGTGGAACAGTATCTTACCGAGCTCGGCTTTCTCTCTATTGTACTCAATACGTATTGGTATAGGCTGTATAGGTTCAATCCCATACGACAGTTTTATTAAGACCAATACTAACCCTATCCAGAAAATATTCAGCACCCCTCTCCGGTTATATTTTTTAAAAATTTTACCACACATATTATAAAATCATGTTAAATTAACATATATTAATGTTTAAATATGTTCAATTATAGCCTCTGTCATCTCCTTTGTATTTACTTTTTTTGTTCCCGGTGACCATATATCCCCTGTTCTGTAACCTTCATTGAGAACCTTCTCAACAGCATTTTCTATATCCCTTGCTGCCTGTGGAACTTTACATGTTATATCAAGCATCATAGCTGCTGAAAGTATCATGGCTATCGGGTTTGCGATACCCTGACCCGCTATATCAGGTGCTGAACCGTGAACAGGTTCGTAAAGTGCATACCTCTCACCTATACTTGCTGATGGAAGCATTCCGAGACTTCCTGTTAAAGCTCCTGCTTCATCTGAGAGGATATCACCGAAAAGGTTTCCTGTAACGATAACATCAAAATCCTTAGGTCTTCTAACAAGCTGCATAGCACAGTTATCCACATACATATGTTCAAGCTCAACATCCTGATAATCAGAGTGTGTTTCTGTTACTATCTCCCTCCACAGGGCAGAAACCTCTAAAACATTTGCCTTATCAACGCTTGTTACTTTCTTCTTTCTTCCCCTTGCTATCTCAAAGGCAAGTTTTGCTATCCTTTTTACCTCATGTTCATAGTAGATCATCGTATTGAATCCTACTTTCTCACCTTTCCTTTCCTCTATTCCCCTTGGTTCTCCAAAGTATATCCCTCCAGTCAGCTCTCTTATAACAACAAGATCAACACCTTTTATAAGTGTTTCCTTGAGAGGTGAAGAGTCCAGAAGTGCTGTGTAAGCCTTTCCAGGTCTGAGGTTTGCAAAAAGCTCAAGCTCCTTTCTTATCCTGAGCAGTCCCTTCTCAGGTCTTTTATCTGTAGGAAGATTATCCCATTTCTCACCACCTACAGCAGCAAGTAGAACAGCGTCACTCTCTTTCGCTATCTTTAATGTTTCATCAGGCAGTGGATCACCTGTTGCATCAATCGCAGCACCACCTATCAGGCCTTCCTTATACTCAAACTGTAAATCATACTTTTTAGAAACAGCGTTCAGAACCTCAATAGCTGCTTCCATAATCTCAGGTCCAATTCCATCTCCTGGTAAAACCGCGATCTTGAAAGTTCTTTTCATTTAGTTTCCTCCTGTTATGTATTTTATATTTTCATACTCAGATCAAGCCATCTGCTTGAGTGTATTATTGATCCTGATGATATAAAATCCACACCTGTAAGGGCAACATCTCTTACATTTTCAACAGTTATATTTCCGGATGCTTCCAGTAAAACCTTTCCGTTAACAATATTGACGGCCTCTTTAAGCATCTCTAAACTCATATTGTCAAGCATTATGATATCTACATTAAGTGAAAGAGCTTCCTTTAACTGATTCAAATCGGACACCTCAACCTCTATCTTAACCATAGGTGAGACATTTTCCCTTATCCTGTTCACAGCTTTTGTTATCCCCCCACAGACGGCGATATGGTTGTCCTTTATCATAACCATATCGTACAGAGCGAATCTGTGGTTTGAACCTCCACCAACTTTAACAGCATACTTCTCAAAGGCTCTAAATCCTGGGGTTGTCTTCCTTGTGTCAAGTATCCTGGTTTTAAGATCCTTGATCTTCTCTGCGTATCTTGACGCTGTTGTTGCTATGCCTGAAAGTCTCTGAAGAATATTGAGGGCTACCCTTTCACCTTTCAGAACAGAAACGGCAGAACCTTCAACACTCAATACAGTGTCACCTTTTTTTACCTCTGATCCATCCTTTAAAGAAAATGGAAATCTGATATCTCTGTCCAGTATCAGAAAAACCTCTTTTGCGAAATCAATCCCAGCTATTATTCCATCTTCCTTTGCAATAACTGAGGCTTTTATATCTTTACTGATACCAAGATTATCACTGGTTAAATCAGAATAACCGATATCCTCCATTAAAAACTGTTCAATCTTTTTCCTAACGTAAAGTCTGTCTAACATATCCTTCCTTTAGAATGGTTTTACAACTGCAAGTGATACTATAATTATCATCAGTATTGTGGGTATCTCATTGTACATTCTGAAAAACTTTCCGGATCTGTCACACTGATCAGCCTCAAGCTTCCTTCTAAGAACAGCTGTGTATATGTAGTAGCCTATTAAGAGTGAAACGAAAAGTAGTTTTGCGTGAAGCCATCCCCCTGATTTGAAAAGATCAGGGTTCATAACTATAAGTAAACTCCCTGTTATAACCGTTCCCCAGAATGCCGGAATACCTATATATTTGTGAAGTTTGTACTCCATTATCTTTACAACAGATACAAACTCCTTTTTATCCCTGTTCTCAGCGTGGTAAACGAAAAGTCTTGGAAGATAGAAAAGAACAGCAAACCATGATATCACAGACATTATATGTAAAGCTTTTATCCAAAGGTACATTACATTCCTCCGTCCTTTTATATTATTTTATCAGGAAATCTGATCAAATCTGATTTTTGTTATACAAAATCTGGAAAAAAGTATTAATTTAAGATTAAAAAAGATGGTGATGAGATGAGTGTAGCTGATATAGTGATACTTTCCTTACTCGTTGGTGGTTCTGTGTTTTACCTTTATAAGAAATTCAGAAAGGATATACAGAAGGGTAAGTGTGCAAGCTGTCCTGTTTACGGTGAGTGTGAAAGTGAGAAAAAGGTTTAAAGGGGCTTTTAAGCCCCTTTTTATTTAACAGGAAAAAGAGTTTCCACATCCACAGGAGTTTGCTGCGTTTGGATTCTTTATTGTGAATCCACCTCCCATAAAGTCCTGAACGTAATCTAAAACAGCACCACCTATATACGGAGCGCTGAACTCATCAATAGCGATCTTAACGCCATTTTCAAGCTCAACAACCTTATCATTTTCTGTTATCTCCTCATCAAATCCCATAGCATACTGAAAACCTGAACATCCACCAGGAACGACCCTAACCCTTAAGATAGGATTTTCTATTCCCTGTTCGTCAGCTATCTTTTTGATCTCATTGGCAGCGGTTTCAGTTACTGTAAAATTAACTGTTGATTGCATTTTTAAAACCTCCAATTAATGTTTTTTTTATTTTATACAACAGCACCCTTATCAGTTATGATTATTATCAGAATGAGAGCATATAGTAAATCCCCGAAGGTGTTATTATACTGTTCATATCGGAGTTTAAAAGTTTTTCAAGAATATTTTTTCTCTTTCCTAACTTTATGATCACAACATGTCTGTCTTCTAAACCTGCAAGTTTCCTCGCCTCATTTACAGCATCCTGTATATTCCCAAGTTTATCAACAAGCTTTATCTTCTTTGCCTGTCTTCCGCTGAATATTCTTCCATCTGCATAAGGTCTCAGCTGATCCTTTGTGATAGGTCTGTATCTGACAATCGCCTCAAGGAACTGATCGTAAACATCTTTTATTGTATCTTCTATAAGCTTTTTCTGTTCAGGTGAGAGGCTTTTGTTTGGATAGAGAATGTCCTTGTTTTTACCGCTTTTGATATTCTCAACCTTTATACCTAACTTATCCAATACCCTTGATAGATCCATATGCTGTATGATAACACCTATACTTCCTGTTATTGTTCCCGGGTTTGCGTATATCACCGATGCAGGGGCACTTATATAGTATCCTCCCGATGCTGCAACATTACCCATTGACACAACAACAGGTTTCTTTGTTCTCAATCTCTCAATAGCCCTGTATATCTCCTGTGCAGCCCCTACAGTTCCTCCAGGACTGTCAACAGAAATAACAACAGCTTTTATTGAATCATCAGACTCTGCAGACTCAATATTCTGTATATGGGAGTAAAAATCTGAGATAACCCCGTGTATCTCAATAATCGCTATCTTTGGTGTTGCTCTGTAAGAGAAGAAAGATATAAGGTATATTATTATCAGAAATAGAACTACCCCTATGGCTATCTTTTTCTTCAAAATGACCCTCCTGTTTAGACAAGTATAGGTAGATCTTCCGCAAGAATAAACTTAAACTTTGGAACCTTTCTTATCTTTATCCTGTTCCCAACAAGATGTCTTATATAACCGCTTTTCTGGTTCAGCTGTTCAACAACATCCTGTCCATTCTTTAAAGCTGATACATAAACCTTTGCCTCGTTAAGGTCTGATGTTGCCTCAACCCTGAGAACTGTAACTATGTTGTCCTGCTGGACAGGAATCTCCGTTAGAAATATCTCACTTAAAACCCTCTTCAGCTCGTTGTTCACCTTTTCCATTCTGTGTGATCTTTTCATATCAGCTCCTTGTAAACGTTTATATGTATATCCGGGTAGTTGTTCTCAACAAAGTTTATAACATTCTGAACTACCTTTTCAGCCTGTTTTCTGTCAGGTGCTACAGTGACTACAGCCACCTGGGCAGACTGCCATTTATCAAGATCTCCAATCTCTGAGACAGATACGTTAAACTTGGATTTAAGCTTTTCTTTAACCGATCTTACAACCATCCTTTTCTCTTTTAATGATCCAGCATAGGGTATATGAATCTCAAAAACAACACTGCCTATAATCATCTTTCCCCGTGAAAAATTTTTTGTAAGATTTTATATCATTCTAATATTTTATCAACAATTATATTCTCATATTCTTCTATTTTAAAAAGCCTTTTTGCATTCCTGTCAGTTATCTTCTCAAGCTCTTCACTGCTTATTCCAAGAAGTGATGAGACATAATCAAGTGTGTAGTATATATATGAAGGCCTGTTAGGCTTTCCCCTTTTCTTCTGTGGTGATAAAAATGGGCTGTCTGTCTCTAGTAAAAGTCTGTCAAGAGGTGTATTTTTCAGAACCTCTCTAAGACTGTCAGCTTTAGGGTATGTTACATTTCCTGCAAATGATATATAAAAACCCATATCAACCGATGCTCTCATCATATCAATGCTTCCGCCGAAGCAGTGCATAACTCCCGATGCCGGATAAGGGTAATACTTTTCCAATATCTCAACTGTCTCTTTATCAGCTGACCTTGAGTGGACAACTAATGGTAGTTCAAGTTCCTTTGAGATCTGTATCTGCTTTTCAAAAAAGTATATCTGTCTATCTTTAGGTGTTATATCTCTGTAAAAATCAAGTCCTGTCTCTCCTATAGCAACGACCTTTCTTTTTTCAACCGCTAAGCTCCTGAGATTATCAAGATCTTTATCATCTATACCGTTAACGTCGTAAGGATGAAAACCTATAGAAGCATAAACATTCTCAAATTTTTCAGCTAACTCTATAGCCCTGTATATCTCTTCTTTATCACAGCCTATAGTGATTATATAGTCCAGTTTCTCTACACTTTCTAAAAGATCTTCCTCAGATTTCAGCATATCAAGATGAGCGTGTGTGTCTATCATATCAGTCAACCTGTCCTGCTGGAACTTCAGGTGCTGATGAGTCAGATATTACTTCAACCACAGACTTTCTACATCTGTTTACAACAGGAACACCGTACTTCTCAAGTATAGAGAGCATCTCCTCACATGTTATCGTTTCCTTGTCTATAAGAAGCTCAACAACAGCTGTGACAGCGTCTTTATAGTTCTCTATTATCTGTTTTGCCCTTTCGTAAGACTCCCTTAAAAGCCTGCTTACCTGCTCATCTATCTTTCTTGCTGTCTCCTCACTTATCTCAGGACCCTGTGAAGGTGTAAATGGGTTGTTTCTTGAAGTTGATACATGTATAGGTCCAAGCTCATCTGTCATTCCCCAGGATGCAACTATTCTGTATGCAAGCTCCGTTGCCCTCATAAGATCATTTTCAGCTCCTGTTGTTATGCCATCTTTTCCGTAGAAAACCTCCTCAGCAGCTCTTCCACCAAAAAGCTGATGAAGTCTCGCCATAAGATCCTTTTTAGAGTAAAGATGTCTGTCTTCCTCAGGGAGATTTACAGTAACGCCAAGGGCCATTCCCCTTGGTATGATTGAGACTTTATGTAATGGATCAGACTCTTTAAACATCATACCTACAATAGCATGTCCAACCTCATGGTAGGCTATCTTCTCTTTTTCAGCAGGTGTTATTGCCATTCCCTTTCTCTCAAGACCCATCATTATCCTGTCCATAGCGTCCTCAAACTCTCTCATACCAACCTTCTCTTTTCTTCTCCTTGCAGCAAGCAGTGCAGCTTCATTTACAACATTCGCAAGATCAGCCCCTGAAAATCCTGGTGTTCCCCTTGCTATAACCATAAGATCAACATCATCACCTAACGGTATATTTTTCTTTTTAACGTGAACCTTAAGTATCTCGTATCTTCCCTTAACATCAGGTTTTGGAACTGATATCTGTCTGTCAAATCTGCCAGGTCTTAAAAGTGCTGGATCAAGTATGTCAGGTCTGTTTGTTGCTGCTATAACTATAATACCTTCACTTGAATCAAAACCATCAAGCTCAACAAGAAGCTGGTTAAGCGTCTGCTCCCTCTCGTCATGTCCTCCACCAAATCCAACACCACTTCTTGCTCTACCTACGGCGTCAATCTCATCTATGAAAACAAGACATGGTGCATGTTTTTTTGCTGTCTCAAAAAGATCCCTTACCCTTGCTGCACCTACACCAACAAACATCTCAACAAAATCTGATCCTGATATGGATATAAAAGGAACATTTGCCTCACCTGCTATAGCCTTTGCAAGTAATGTTTTACCTACACCAGGATCACCGTAAAGAAGGATACCTTTTGGTGCTCTTCCACCTAACTTCTGGAATCTCTGAGGCTCTTTAAGGTAATCTATAAGCTCTTTGACCTCTTCCTTTACCTCGTCCATGCCGGCAACATCATCAAGTTTCACATTAGGTTTTTCCTCTAAATATACCTTTGCCTTTGATTTTGCGAATGAGAAAGCCCTGTTACTTCCACCTGACATCTGTCTCATCATGAAGATCCACAGACCTATAAACAGGAGAATAGGAAGCCATGATATCAGAAGTGTTGCAAGCCATCCGCTTTTCTCCTGAGGAACAACGGTTATCTGGACGTTATTCTCAGAAAGTATGTCGTATATCTTATCGTAACCTTCAGGTATAACTGTCTCTATCTTTTTCCCATTTTCTGAGATGGCAACGATCTCCTCACCTTTAACTGTGGCCTCTTTAATCTTTCCTTCATTTACCATCTCAACAAACTCAGTAAAGGACACTTTATGTTCAAATGAAGGTTTTGCACTGAACATATTAAAGGCAAATATCATTAAAGCCCCTATTAGAAACCATATTAAAAGGCTTTTTGAAAACTGCATCTATACCTCCTCTAATTCAAAACATATTAACTTTTTACCTTTTTCCGTTACAGGAAAATATGCCGATCTCTTATATCCTGCAATCCACAATATTTTATTTCCATAAACAACAAGCGGTATGTTCTCTCTCATATCTGAGGGTATTTTTAAGTCTATCATAACATCCTTCAGTTTTTTCTCCTTTTTTCTACCAAAAGGTATAAACCTATCACCTTTTCTTCTGTTTCTCACAACAAACTCAGCATCTTCCATACTTTCAATCTGGAAGCATACCTTTTTCCTTTCATCTTTTAATTTATCTAATGTGTAGTCTGTTTCAATATAGGATTTTATATACAGATTAGCCTCTTTTACAAAGATCTTTTCCCCTGGTTTTATCCTGTACTGGTAAGGCTCTGTTTTTTCCTTTACCTTCTCTATATATAATGTGCTGTATCTCCTTATAAGGTTGTACTCTGGACTTAATCTTATACTCTTTGTTCCCTCTTTTTTTTCTATAATCTCCATAATATCCATAATCTGCCTGTATGAAGGGTATACTCCAGTTTTTCTGTAGATCCAGTTCTGAATAGCTCTGTAAACCAGGGCTTTATCGTAAACTAAAAGCTCCTCTAATTCTATCTTACCGTTGAGAAATTTCTGTGAAATCTTTTCAGACTCTTCCTCAAGATACTGATCATCTAATGATAGGAAGTATGAGAGTGTAAGCAGAGATCCTTCAAGTGATGGGTTTATCCCTTTTATATGTGGGATAATATTGTGCCTTATCCTGTTTCTCAGAAAGTCTGTCTCAAAGTTTGTGATATCTATCCTGTACTCAATTCCTTTTTCCCTGGCGTAGTTCTCTATCTGATCCTTGTTTATCAGGTATAAAGGTCTGATTATATCCCTCTCTTTAGGTCTGAACCCTTTTATTCCTTTCCTGTTCCCCTGTATGAACCACATTATCATGGTCTCCACAAGATCGGAAAGATGGTGTCCTGTAGCGAGTCTGTTAATTGATCTTTCTTCCATAACCTTCCTGAAAAAGCTGTACCTTTCCTCCCTTGCCTTCTGCTCTATGGATTTTTTCTCCTTTTCGGCAAGTGATTTTATATCAACCTTTTTTGTGAATATCTCCAGTCCATACTTTTTTGCGAAATCTTCACAGAATCTCTGATCCTCGTCAGACTCTTTTCTTAAGGAGTGGTTTAGATGGGCTAGATAGATATCAGATATTTTAAGATGATCCCTGAATTTTATTAGAAGATATGTGAGAACAGTGGAATCTATACCTCCAGAGAATGCAACGAGTATTCTATCCCCTTCAGAGATGAGACTGTATTTTTTTACAGCTTCTAAGAACTTTTTCTCAACCAAGGCAACAGGCGGGAAACCGCCATCTGATTTTATTAAAATGGCGGTGGCAGGACTCGAACCTGCGACTCCGCGGATATGA
The DNA here is from genome assembly GCF_000021565.1 of Persephonella marina EX-H1. Classification (NCBI taxonomy): domain Bacteria; kingdom Pseudomonadati; phylum Aquificota; class Aquificia; order Aquificales; family Hydrogenothermaceae; genus Persephonella; species Persephonella marina. Next base: position 358,214 of record NC_012440.1, read on the forward strand.
GCCGCGTGCTCTAACCAGCTGAGCTACACCGCCATACTTCTTTACTGTGATAAAGATGCTTTAGCAGCGTTAACTTTTCTGTATATTCTTGAGACCCTTCTTGCTGCCTCGTTTTTGTGTATGGCCCCTTTAGCAGCAGCTCTGTATGCCAGCTTCTGAGCGAGAGGTAAAAGTTTTTCAGCTGTTTCTATATCTTTATTTTTAAGAGCTTCTGTTATTCTCTTTATAGCTGTTTTCATTCTTGATATATGGTACCTGTTAAGCAGTCTTCTCTTTTCTGCCTGTCTTATTCTTTTCTTAGCTGAACGTGTATGAGCCATGAAAACCTCCTTTTTTTCTTAAGCGGTTAAATAATTTATCCCAAATACAGTTAAAAATCAAGAATCAAGACTAATATTATAGAACATTCATAACAAGTTGTAAACATTAAAAAAATATATTATTCTAATATCTTCTCTTAAAAATTAATCTGGAGGTTTTAAATTGGCAAAGATCGCTGTTGGAACCCTTGAATTTCCAAAAGTTTCAGATCTGCCTGTTGAGATTGTTGAAAGAAAAGGTATTGGACATCCTGACACTATATGTGATGCTCTTGCTGAGGAGCTTTCCATAGCTTTATCCGAGCTTTACAGAAAAGAGTGCGGTGCTATTATGCACCATAATGTTGATAAAGCACTTTTAATAGGTGGTATAGCGGATCCCAGGTTTGGCGGCGGTCATATGGTTGCTCCTATTGAGGTTTATCTTACAGGAAGGGCTATAAACGAGCTTAACGGGAAGAGGCTTCCTGTTGAGGAGCTTGCTATAGAAACTGCTCACAGATGGTTAAAGGAGAATATACCAAATATAGATATATCAAACCATATAATCATCCATCCCAAGCTAAAACCTGGAAGTAAGGATCTTGTAGAACTTTTTGAGAGATTTCAGATAAAGGGAGAGATACCGCTGGCAAATGATACATCATTCGGTGTTGGTTATGCACCTTTCAATGATATAGAAACTATCGTTTACGAGCTTGAGAAGGCTTTAAACAGCAAGGAGTTTAAAAAGGAACACCCGTATGTTGGTGAGGACATCAAGATTATGGGTGTTAGAAATGACGATTATATAAGGATAACTATAGCTATGGCTTTCGTTGACAGGTATGTTAAGGATGTTAACGATTATATGGAAAAGAAGGAGATAGTTACAAACTATGCTTATTCCCTTGCTAAAAAGCTTACAGACAGAACTGTTGATATATTCATAAACACTGCAGATGATCCGGATAATGAGTCTGTATACATCACAGTTACAGGAACATCAGCTGAGGCTGGTGATGACGGACAGGTCGGAAGAGGTAACAGGGTTAATGGTCTTATAACACCTTACAGACCTATGAGCCTTGAAGCTGCTGCTGGTAAAAATCCGGTTTCCCATATAGGAAAGATATACAACACAGCAGCTATGGATATGGCAGAGAGGATAGTTTCAGAGATAGAGGAGATTGAGGAGGCTTACTGTTATCTTGTTAGCCAGATAGGAAAACCTATTACAGAACCTCAGGTATGTGATGTTAAATTAAGAATAAACAAGGATATAAAAGGTATTGAGGAAGAGGTAAGAAGGATAGCCCAGGAAGAGATAGATAAACTCCCAGAGACATGGAACAAATTCCTTAAAAGACATTTCAGACTCTATTAAAACTCTGAGGGCTTATGCCCTCTTTTTATCTAAAGTTATTTCTCTTCTTAGACGATAATTTATATCAAAATTCCCTTTATATCTGCCACTGTTTTAAGGAGGTCTATATGTATTTTTTCTCTAATCTCTCAATAAAGACAAAACTACTTATACTTTCATTAGTTCCTGTTCTGGTCATACTTTTTTACTCAGGATTAATATTCAATGGAAACTACAATAAATACAGAGAGACCCAATCTTTAGAACATGCTGTTAATCTTTCTGTTAAGCTATCTGCTGTTGTTCACGAAGTCCAGAAAGAGAGAGGAAGAACCGCTGGTTTTCTTGGTAGTGAGGGAAAGGAGTTCAGATCTGAGCTTTCAGCCCAGAGAAAATTAACTGATAAAAAGGTAGATGAGTTAAAAAGTTATATAAGAAAGATAGACCTTTCCCATCTTCCCGAAGGCTTGAAGATGGAGATAAATGTTATCCTTGAGAAGGTAGATACGATCCCGCAGATAAGAAGAGAGGTTGATGATTTTAGCATAACATTGAGAGAAGCTATAAAGTTATACACCGATATAAACACAAAATTACTACATGCCATCGGTTCAATAGCAAAGTACAGCTCTGATGCGAAGATAACAAGGGAACTTGCAGCATACGTGAACTTCTTATTAGCAAAGGAAAGAATGGGTATTGAAAGAGCTGTTCTTTCAGCTGTTTTTGCAAGGGATTCTTTTAATGAACATCTCTACCAGAGGTTTCTTTCTTTACTTTCGGAACAGAGAGCCTTTCTTACAGGCTTTAAGATGCTTGCAACAGACAAATTCCTTAATTTCTACAAAAAAACGATGGTTGGAAAAGCTATAAAAGAAGTAGAAAGGATGGAAAATATAGCCCTTGAAAAGGCGTCTGTAGGCGCGTTTGGAATAGATCCGTCATACTGGTTTGATACGATAACTGAAAAGATAAACCTTATGAAGAAGGTTGAAGATTATATGTCCGACAGCCTGATAAATGATATATCTGCTGCAAAGGAGAGTGTTTTTAGAAGTCTGATTTTAGAGACAGCCTTTTCAGCGGTTATTATATCAGCTATTTTACTCCTTGGATTCGTTATACAGAGATCAATTAACAGGTCTATACAAGTTATAAAGGAAAGTGTTGATTATATAGCCCAGACAAAAGATTTCACGAAAAAGATTTACCTTGACTCAAAGGATGAGATGCATGATATAGCTGATGCTGTAAATAACTTCCTTGAGGCGTCAAAGAAGGCTATAGAGCAGGCTAAGATCTCTGCAGAAGAGAATGCTTCTATAGCATCAGAGCTTTCAGCAACAGCTGTTGAGATAGGAAAAAGGGCGGAAGAAGAATCAAAAATAGTGATGGAAACAACTGAAAAAGCCCTTGGAACACAGGAACCTTTAAGAAATCTCGTAAGTAAACTTGATGAGACAAAAGAAGAGATAAAGAAGGCAAACGGGATACTTAACAGGGCAAGTAACCAGATAAATGAGCTTATAGTTACAGTTAAAAGAAGTGCTGAAGAGGAGATGGATATTGTCAGGGAGCTTGAAACACTTAAAAGAAGCACAGATAAGACACAGGAGGTTCTTAAACTTATAGAGGATATAGCTGACCAGACGAACCTTCTCGCTTTAAATGCTGCGATTGAGGCTGCAAGGGCAGGTGAGGTTGGAAGGGGTTTTGCTGTTGTTGCAGATGAGGTAAGATCACTTGCTGAGAAATCAAGGGAGTATGTTGACAGTATAACCGAGACAATATCCGAACTTATAAATGAGATAAACCTTATAACAGAAAAAATATCCTTTAATGCAGAGAATATAACAAGACTGACGGAATCGTCATCACATGTTGAAAGGGATGTGGATGAGGTCACATCCGTTATGGATCAGACTGTCAGGATGGCTGAGGACGCCTCTGTAAGTGTGAGATCTATAGTTTCTGAGATAGAGGAGATAATAAAAGATATAGAAAGGATTAATGAGATATCTGGAGCTAATGCGAGAAGTGTTGAGGAGATAGCAACAGCCACGGAACATCTGTACAAACTTATAGAGAATCTGAACAAGATACTTGAGGAGTTTAAAACATGATCACTCCTCATAACTGTACTTACCTATCTCTACTTTGAAGAAAAGCTTTTTCTCCTCAAGCTCCTTAAACAGTTTTTCCAACTCTTTTTCATAGTCTGCCTTACCCTGCTCAATCCTGTCCATTAAGCTTTCAAGCTCTTTAGTAAAGCTCTCATTTACAAATCTATAGATATCTTCCCTTCTCTTTATAAGCTCCATAACCTGTCTTCCAAGTTTTGTTGGAAAGAGATATCCTCTTCTCTCAATTATGTAATGTCTGTCCAGAAGTTTCTGAACAGTTATTGCGTATGTTGATGGTCTTCCTATTCCTTTTTCTTTCATCTCCTTAATTATCTCACCAAATGTGTAGTATGAAACCTTAGGCTTGAGATGGTAGCTTTTTTTCTTAATATCTACCTTTCCTTCTGGAAGTTTATCTGTGCGGATTGGGAGGATAAGATCATAACCATGCTGGATTATATCTGTTATAAGATCAGTCTCAACCTCTTCATCAAAAGCTCTCACACTGTATACCACCTTTTCAACAACAGCCTCTCTCATCTGCGAAGCTATAAACTGCCTGAATATAAGATCATAAAGCCTTATATGTTTCCTTGTTATTCCCTGAAGGTTCATTGTGTATACCATTGATCTAAGTTCATCTGCATCAACAGCCCTTGTTGGTCTTATACATTCATGAGCTCCTTCGTATGTTGAGTATGTTCTTATCTTTATATACTCACTGCCAAAATTCTCCTGTATATACTCTTTGGCAACAAAAACACCTGCATCAGAGACCCTTATACTGTCAGTTCTGTGGTATGTTATAAGACCAGCCTCAAACAGATCCTGTGCAAGGCTCATTGTCTCCTGTGGTGAAAAACCAAGCTCCCTTGCTGAAGCTGTGAGCATTGTGTCAGTTGAGAAAGGTCTTACAAATAACTTTTCTTCCTTTTTTTCTTTAACTGAGACGATAACAAACTGTATATTCTGGTAGAACCATTTTGCCCTGTTTCTGTCTTCAAAACTGAACTCAACAGGAATGTTATCTATAAAGACTCTCACAACAGCTATCTTCTGCTTTGCCTGGTCTGTTCTTTCTATTATCCATTCCAGAACAGGTGTCTGTACTCTACCTGCTGATAGATAATGTCTGTGAAGCTTCTCCTGAACATACTGTGATATTGTAAAACCTATCCATCTGTCTGAGATTCTCCTTAAAAGCTGTGCTTTTACAAGGTTTTTGTCAATATCTCTGTAGTTCTCAACAGCCTCTAAAAATGCTTTCTTAGTAACCTCGTGGAACTCTGCTCTTTTTACATTAAAGTTGTAAGGCTTACTTAATAGGTATAGATCGTAGCTTATCTTCTCACCTTCAGTATCAGGGTCTGTTGCTATAAAAACCTCCTGAACCTCAAGATCAAGCTCCCTTATACCTTCTATAATATGTTTTCTGCCTTCATCAATAGGTTCAAATACAGGTATGAAATGACTGTTCTTCCTGACGCCAAAGTACTCCTCTTCTTTGTTAAGATCAAATATATGACCTTTACTGGCTATGATCGTTAAGAATTTATCTCCTATAGCTATCTCGTAGGCGTCTATACCTTTGAGCTTTCTTCTTAATGGCTTACCAAAGAAGTTTGCTATTGTTCTTGCCTTATTAGGTGATTCCACGATAACAACAGTTGTTTTAAAGGACTGCCTCTCCTCAACGATTATCTCACCTGAAAGAACCTTCCTGACATTCTCCCTGTCCTGATCTATCTCTTTCAATATCTTTTCAAGATCAACCTGATCTGCAGGTTTAAACTGGATGTCCTCACTGAACCATCTTACTTTTTTCTGGAGTGAGTAGAAGGCTTTATCATCATCAACAAGAAGATATGCAAGACCTTTTGTTAGACCTCCAGCATAAAGCCTTGATGTTCTCCCTGAAGCCTGTATATAACCTGTTACATCCGCTGTTATAAGTATGAATCCCTCATCAGTTTTTTTAAGTGTTATTTCCGGTGAATCTTTTATCTGGTCAAAAACCTCGGGTTTCTCAACAATACTTTTTACATATACCTGTATCTCCCTCAATCTTTCAGCCTTTTCTCTGTCTAACTTCTCTTCAGGTATGAAGGCGTATACCTTCAAAAAGTTTATATACTCGTAAAGCTGTCTGACTTCCTGTGGATCTATAAGTTTTTTCTTTATAAGAAATGGGGTTAGAGTCAGCATAAAGTAGTAAAGATGTATAAACTCCTCCTCAAATCTTATGTTGAACTGTAGTTTTGGAACACCTACAAATAACGCATATCTTATAACATCAGGAAGATCAAGACCTCTTGCTATCGGGTTTCTGTAGCTTGCAAAACCAACAACTACAGGTATCTCACCTGATCTGAACTTCTCTAAACTGTCCATAAGGTCTTCATACGAGATAGCATTTATACCTTTCTCATTTAAGAACTTAACATACCTTTCTAATGTCTCTCTTGTTTCAGATGATGAGAGGAAAACAAGCCCTCCAGATCCAAGTTTTTTTATCCTCTCAACGGAAGTTTCCCATACATCATCAGGCTTCTCATAAAGATCTTCAATATTTCTGAGTGTCAGGGAAGGTCTTCCAACCTCAAATCCAAGAAGCTCTCTGAAAAGGTTTACCCTTTTTGATCTTGGGTTTGATGTGGCTGAGGATACTATAAGAACACCTTTTCTCTTCTGACTTATCCTGTTTATCTTTTCCTGCCATCTGTTGAATATCTCAAGATCTTTCTCTTCTGGCTGACCCTGTCTGAAAATTTTCTGTTTAAATGTTATGAACTTTAATGTATCCTGTATATCCTCTTCTGAAAAACCAAGTAGCATAAGTATCTTGTCTATATTCTTTGCACTTTTTAACACGCTATCAACATCATCAACAAAGACAAGTGAGAACTCACCTTTTGGAATTATGTCTATATTTTTGTACAGGAACATAGTTGTTGTTATCAGAATATCAAACTGGTTATTTTTTATCTTCTCTTTAAGCTCCTCCTGTTTTTTCTTTGTTTTTGCAAATTTTGTGCTGTAAGCCAGAAGTTTTTCAGGATCCATACCAAATGATACAAGCCTGTCATAAGCCTGATTAACGAGAACCTGCGTTGGGAATATAAGGTATGTTTTTTTACCTTCCTTTTCTGAAAGATATTTTGAAAGAACAAGACCAAATGTTGTTTTCCCTATCCCTGTGGGTGCTAAAAGTGCGTATGATATATTCAGAAAAAACCTTTTGGTCCATGTTTCCTGTATTGACCAAAGATCGTTATTTATTATCCCTTTAAAATAACTTTTAAAATCATTTACCTTATCCCATAGCTCACATATTGAAACAAACCTGCCGTAACCTAATATACCGCATATATCTTCCCTTGGTATCTCCTCAGGCAGACAGCTTTCACATAGAAGACCTTTTTCTAATCTTTCAGCTGTTATCTCCCCTCCGCAGTTTGGACAGATATCCTTATAAACAATAGGAATTGCAGACAATATGATCCCTCCTTTACCTTGATCTCTTAATATTAAGATATACTCAGGCTTTCAGATTTTCACTTTCTGAGGTCTATATATTCTGTTTTCCCTCTTCAAGTTTTATATCTTTAAGCCATTCTCTGTTCTCAATATACCACTGGACAGTTCTTTTTAACCCTTCATCAATACTTATCTCAGGACGCCATCCAAGTATTTTTTCAGCTTTCTCAATATCAGCCCATGTCTCCTTCATATCAGCTTTATGAAAAGGTCTGTACTCTATTACAGCCTTCTTTCCAAGTAGATCTTCTATCTTCTGGATGATACTTTTTAAAGAGATTGGGTTTTTACCCCCACCGAGATTTATGATCTCATACCCGAGATTTTTCATTGCCAGAACTGTCCCCTTGGCTATATCATCAACATATGTAAAATCCCTTGCCTGTGATCCGTCCCCGAAAAGCTTTATAGGTTTTCCCTCGTCTATCCATTTTATAAACCTGAATATACTCATATCAGGTCTTCCTGCGGGACCGTAAACTGTGAAGTATCTTACAACTGTTATATCGAGACCGTAAAGATAATGGTAAGTGTAGGCCATAACTTCGGCAGCCTTTTTTGAAGCAGCGTAAGGTGATATAGGTGTATTTACAGGTAGGTCTTCCTTGAAAGGCATAGGCTGTCCGGCGTAAAGAGATGATGTTGAAGCTAAAACCATCTTTTTTATACCGTGATCTTTCATCATCTCAAGTAGATTTAATGTTCCCTGTGCGTTTGTCTGGAGGTAAACATGTGGATTCTCCATTGAGTATCTAACACCTGCCCTTGCTGCGAGGTTCAAAACAGCATCAAACTGGAAGCTATCAAAAAGAACCCTCAAAGCTCCTAAATTTTCTATATCAATATGGAAAAACCTGAAGTTTTCATACCTTTCAAGATCTTTCTTTCTCCACTCTTTAAGGCGGACATCATAGTAGCTGTTCATATTGTCAATCCCAACAACATTAAAACCGCCTTCAAGGAGTAGTTTTGATGTTTTCCATCCAATAAATCCCGCTGCTCCTGTTACAAGAACTGTCTGACCTTTTGCTTGCATCTGTTAGCTCCTGATATAATTTGAAACAAACAAATTATAGCACCGGGAGAAGATATTTGAAAAAGGATATAAGGATACTTGAGATAATAGACAGCCACGGCTGGTGTGGAACAAAGGAGCAGACATATCTCATAACAAGGGAGCTGTCAGGATATTTCCATGTTGATCTTGCACTTGCTTTTGATCATAAAGAGATGATAGAGAGGCTTGATAAAAAAGTCCCTCTGAAATTTTACGAGATAGACAACGGGAGCAAAAGAAGGTTTAATATAAAAAACTACAGAAGGCTTTACAGAATAATAACCGAAGGAAATTACGATGTTGTAATTCCAAACTCCTCGTGGTCTTTTAACTACCTCAGGATCATTTACCCTTTTCTGAAGAAAAAACCAAAAGTTATAGCAATGAGAAGATCGGGATATATCCCTTCATTTGTCTCGAAGTATCTCAAGTACTCAATAGCTGACAGAATTGTTGTTGTTTCAAAGGATGTTGCAAAGCAGCTTGCTGAAAATGGTTTCTTCCCCGAAAAACTTGTGACTATAGAAAGCGGAATAGACCTTTCAAGGTTTAAACCTTATGATGAGTTCAGAGATGCTGTAAGGGAAGAACTTGGGATATCTGATAGGGAAAAAGTTTTCATAAATGTTGCAAACTGGCAGCCGTGGAGAAAAGGCCAGGACATACTTTTAAAAGCTTTCAAGGATCTTAACTGTGAAAACTGCAGGCTGATACTTGTAGGAAACGATACAGATGGTGAGGAAGCAAAGAGTATGATAGATCAGCTTGGACTTAAAGATAAGGTTATTACACTTGGTTTCAGACCTGATGTTGACAGGCTTCTTCAGGGAGCTGACTTTTTTGTTCTATCATCAAACTCTGAAGGGATAGCAGGTGCTCTCCTTCAGGCTATGGCTTCTGGAAAGGTGGTCTTATCTACACTTGCTGGAGGTATAGCTGAATATCTAAAGGATGGGTACAACGGTTTTTCTGTTCCTGTTGGCGACACAAAAGGTCTTGAGGAAAAGATGAGACAGATGCTCAGCCTATCGGATGATCAGTACAGAGCCATATCAAAAAATGCTGTTGAGACAGCAAAAAGATACTCTATAGAAGAGACAACGAAAAAATGGGTTAAACTGATAGAAGAAGTTGTGAACAGCTGATACTTTTTCTGATATTATTGATTAAAAAATAGAGGTAGAGGATTGGAAGGTAAAGCTGTTCCACTTAAAGACCCACTTTCTTATGAACTTTTTGGTATAAAGTTTAAAAACCCTGTATGGACTGCTTCAGGCTGTTTTTCCTACGGTCTTGAGGTTGCCCAGAACCTTTACGATATATCAGAGCTTGGTGCTGTTGTTGTAAAGGGCCTTTCCTACAGGCCAAGGGAAGGAAATCCACCTCAGAGAATAGTTGAGACACCATGTGGTATGCTTAACTCAATAGGTCTCCAGAATCCCGGGGTTGAGTACTTCATCAAAAATATACTTCCTCAGTTAAGGGAGTACGACACGGTTATAGTTGCAAATGTTTTTGGTGAGGACGAGGATGAGTATCTGAAAGTAGCAGAAGTTTTAAATAAAGCTGATGGGGTTGATCTACTTGAGCTTAACGTCTCATGTCCAAACGTGAAAAAAGGTGGAATAGCCTTTGGTTCTGATCCAGAAACACTTTTCAATCTCGTTTATAGACTGAAGCAGGTAATGGAAAAGCCTCTTCTTGTTAAGCTGAGTCCAAATATCACAGATATTTTAGACACAGCGACAGCCTCAGTTGAGGCAGGTGCTGACGGCCTTGTTCTTATAAACACACTTCTCGGTATGGCTATAGATATTGATAAAGAAGAGCCTATTATCGGTATGAGGACAGGTGGTCTTTCAGGGCCTGCTATACTTCCTGTTGCTGTCAGAATGATATACCAGGTCTATGAAAAGTACGGCTCATCTGTTCCTATTATTGGGGTAGGTGGAATAACTACAGCTCAGGATGCTCTCCAGCATATACTTGCAGGAGCTGTTTCTGTTCAGATAGGAACAGCAAACTTTTATGATCCTTACTCACCATTAAAGGTTATAAAGGGCTTAAAGGAACATCTTGACAAAAAAGGTTATGACCATTTCCTCCAGCTTGTTGGTAAAGCCCATAAAATAAAGATAAAGGAGGTATGAATGTTTCCTGAGTTTACAGTATCGGACGAAAATATAGATCAGCAGAAAGAGGCTGTTTTAAAACAGATAGAGGAAAATAAAAAAGAGATAGAGAAGTTATTGGAGATTAAGGATAAAACCTATAAAAACTTTGTGAGACCATACCAGTTACTTCAGGAGAAGTTAGGCTGGCTTTTCAGCCCTATATCACATCTGAATTACGTAAAGAACTCAGAAAAGACACAGGAAGCTTATACATCTGTACTTCCCGCTCTTACAGAGTACCATACATCTATTTCTCAGGATGAGAGGCTTTACAGAGCTTTTAAACAGATATATGAGAATGAGAAGGACACACTCAATCAGGAACAGAAAAAGGTTCTTCAGGATCTTATAAGGGATTTTGAGCTTTCAGGTGTGGGTCTTCCTGAAGATGAGAGGAAAAAGATAAAAGATATAAATATTAAGCTATCACAGCTCCAGAACAGCTTTGCCCAGAATATACTCAACGCAACCGACAGTTACGAGATGATAATTGAAGATCCTGATGATGTAAAGGAGCTCCCAGAGATAGAAAAGGATAACGCAAAAATAGAAAGAGATGGCAGAGAGGTCTACAGATTTACACTTCACCAGCCAAGTTATATAGCCTATATGACCTATGGATCAAACAGGGAGAAAAGGGAGCAGCTCTACAGAGCCTATGTTACTAGAGCACCTGAAAATGAGAAGATACTTGAGGAGATACTGAGCCTTAGGTATGAAAAGGCAAGAATTTTAGGTTTTAAAAACTATGCTGAGCTTTCACTGGCAACAAAGATGGCAAAATCACCACAGCAGGTTATAGATTTTCTCAGAGAGCTTGCAAGAAAGAGCAGACCCCAAGCAGAAAGAGAGTATGAGGAACTTAATGAGTTTGTAAAAGATCTTGGTCTTAAAGACGATGTTCAGGCTTACGATTTTGCATACTACAGCGAAAAACTGAAGAAAGAAAAGTTTAACGTTGATGATGAAGAGTACAAGCCTTACTTTGAGAAAAACAGTGTGGTTGAAGGACTTTTTAAATTCCTGAACAGATTTTTAAAGCTTGATTTTGAAAAGGTAGATGTTCCTGTTTGGGATGAGACAGTTGATGTTTACCATATTTACAGAAAAGGATCGTTAATAGGAAGGCTCTATCTTGATCTTGAGGCGAGAGAAGGAAAGAGAGATGGTGCATGGATGGATGAGTGGGTATCCCACCATGAAGACGAAAAAGGTAATATAATCCCACCTGTTGCATTTATTGTTGCCAACTTCTCACCATCTACAGACAAAAATCCATCACTTCTCAGACCTTACGATGTTGAGACCTTATTCCATGAGATGGGACACGCTCTACACCATCTTTTGAGTGAAGTAAAGGAACCATTTGTAAGCGGGATAGCAGGTGTTGAGTGGGACGCTGTTGAGTTTCCTTCACAGTTCTTTGAGAAGTTTGCCTATGACAGGGAAGTTTTAAAGCTTTTTGCAAAACATTACAGAACCGGAGAGCCCATGCCTGAAGAGATGATGGACAGGCTGAAAAATGCTAAAAACTTCCAGTCTGCACTTGCTATGGTAAGACAGCTTGAGTTTGCACTTTTTGATATGCTTATACATCTTGACAGGTATACAGCAGAGGATGTTCAGAAGATACTGGATCAGGTCAGGGAAGAGGTTTCTGTTATTAAACCTCCTTCTTACAATAAGTTCCAGTGGTCTTTCAGCCATATATTTGCCGGTGGGTATGCTGCAGGATACTACAGCTACAAATGGGCTGAGGTTCTTTCAGCTGACGCTTACTTTATGTTCATAGATAACGGTATATACAACGATGAGCTATCAGAGAGTTTTTATACAGAAATACTCTCAAAAGGTGGAAGCAGACCTGCAGATCAGCTTTTTAGAAATTTTGCAGGAAGAGAGCCTGATATAGATGCATTACTAAGACTTAGTGGAATAAAAAACGGACAGGAGGTTTCGTAAATGATAGTAATTATGACAAAGTTCTTCGTTAATCCAAAACACAGGGAGGATTTCAAGAAAAGAGCTATAGAAGGCTTTGGAGAAAAAGGGATAAAGGGACAGAAAGGCTTTATAAAGATGAATGTTCTTGAACCTAAAAATTTTGAGGGTATGCCTCCTAATGATGTTTTTATTATAGAAACATACTGGGAAAGTGAGGAGGATTTTATAAGATTTACAGAAAGCGAAGCATTCAAAAAGGCACATGAGGAACCACCACCAAAAGAGTGGTTTACAACATTTCCTGTTGTTGAAGTTTACGAGGTTATAAAAGAGGTTAAGGAGTAAGTAGATTAATTTAAAACAGGACATTAAATTTAATAAATAAAAACTGTGGTGCCTGTTATGAATTTTATTGAGGCGACTTATATTCTCAGATCAAAAAAGGATAAAGGTCCAGATTATATAAACAGATTTCTGGAGAGTATATCAATCTTCAACGGAAAAAATTTAACGGATAAAAAATATCTTCCTCAATTAGTGGAGACAGACATTTTTTATGATGAGAGTAGAAAAATATATGAGTATATATTCAAGATAGGATTTCCGATTGTACTTTTTGAACACAACATCTCTTCCATAATCAGTATTCTTAGAAAGGTTACTGCACATTCAGGTGAGGATGAGATCGTTATAGTAAACATAGATATTCCATCATGCTATACAGATCATTTCTCCGGTCCAAAGTATGGAACTGACAGGATCAAAAGGATTTTAGAGATTGAACATGAACCTGTTATTGCAGGACATATTTTTCCTTTCGTAGGTGTTGGTCCTGAAGTATATGTAGATCTATTTGAAAAGTTAGCTGTAAACGGTGTTGATATTGTTATAGAGGATACATCCTTTATAGATGACAGACTTATTCCATTTGATAAAAGGGTTGAGCTTTGCCTGAAAAAAGCTGAACAGATAGAGAAAGATACAGGGAGAAAGATAATCTATATTCCTGTTCTAACAGGAAGTGTTGGAGAGGTATTTGAAAAAGCAAGATTTGCTGAAAGTATTGGTATACACGGCTTTCATATAGATATAGATCCGTATGGTATGGAATTTTTAAGATCACTTTCAGATGGAACTGAAGGAATACTTGCGGTTTCAGGTAGCGTTTTCAGCAATAGATATCTTGAAGGACAGGTTTTTGTGAAGCTTTTAAGACTGTCAGGTGCTGATATTCTTAATATACCATCACCGTTTAACGAAAATAGATACACACTGAGCAGGGTGTATGAGCTTATAAGAGAGGCTACAGATAGATGGGAAAATATAAAACCAGTGTTTCCCATGCTTTCAGGTTATACAAAACCCTCAGATATCCCGGATATATACAGGGAGTTTGGAAATCAGGTGATAATCAATATAGAGGAAAGTTATTACAATCATCCAGAGGGACTTCAAGCTGGAGTAAGGGCATTTAGGGAGGCTTTAGATTGCGTAATTAAAGGTATATCACTTGATGAGTGCAGAAAAAAGAGTAGAGATCTTGATCTGGCTCTGTCAAAATGGGGGAGTCATTGAAAGATCCCGCTGTATTTTCTGATTTTGATGGAACAATCACGCAGAGAGATGTGATCATCTCTATTATGGAACAGTTTGCCCCTGAAGAATGGAAAAAGATCCACTCAGACCTTATGACAGGTGTGATAGATGTTGATCTAGGAATAAAAAAGATGTTCAATCTTATACCATCTGAGAAAAAGGACGAGATAGTCCAGTGGTGCAAAGAAAATGTAAAGTTAAGAGATGGTTTTGAGGATTTTCTTTTATTTCTGAAGAAAAGGAATATACCTTTCATTATCCTCAGTGGTGGTGTTGATTTTTACATATATCCTATTATGGAACCTTATATGGATCTGATCACGAAGATATACTCCAACAGGGGTATCTTCTCAGGTAATTATATAGATGTTGATTTCATATATAAATGTAACTCACTCTGCAAAAGACACTGCGGCATATGTAAGCCCTATATACTAAAGAATTATAAAGATAAAAACAGCCTGATTTATATAGGAGACGGTATAACGGACTTGGATGGAGCCCTTTATAGTGATATAATTTTTGCAACTGGCTATCTTGTCGATTATTTACAGAAATTGCATATTAAATATAATGAATATTATAATTTTTACGATATAAAGATAAAGCTGCAGAGATTGCTATAACACAAAGGCAGGAATATGGAGAGGGGAAATCATGTTAATTTTCTGTGAAAATCCCGAAAAATTAAAATCTTGCCTTTGGAGTAATCTGTTTATAGAATGATGATTTAAATCATAAATTTTTGACTTAAATCAATTTTAGGAGGTAACCTTATGGGAGAAAACACAGCCGTTAAATGGGTGCTGTTCTTCTTCTTCCCGGCGCTGTTTATCTATGGTCTGTTGCATGTTTACTCCTCAAAGCCAGCACAGGCTAAGAGAACAGCAGAGCTGACGGCAGAAGAAGAAGCAGGGAGAAAGGTTTACAACAAATTCTGTGTGGGATGTCATGGTGTTAATGGAGATGGAAATAGTGAAGCAGCAAAATTCTTCAAAAACAAACCACCAAACTTCCACACAGCTGTATTCAGATGGAAATCTACACCTGAGGGTACACTTCCAACTGATGACGATCTAATGCATGTATTAAACTGGGGTATTCCTCAAACTCCAATGCCATCTTTCAAGCTCGTACCTGAAGTTCAGAAAAGAGCTGTTATAGCTTATATCAAAACTTTTTCTGACAGATGGGAGAAGGAAAAACCTGGAAAATCTGTTTATGGAAGCATTCACAGACCAGACTGGTTCGGTTCTCCAGAATCTATACAGAAAGGTAAAGAACTTTACGCTACAAACTGTACATCATGTCACGGCGAAAAAGGAGAAGGTGATGGTCCTTTAGCATCAACACTGCCAGTTCCTCCTACAGATCTTACATACCCTGTTAGAGCTGCTGGTCCAAAACCTGAGGACACATTCAGAGTTCTTACTGTAGGACTTGAAGGATCTCCAATGCCAGCGTTCAACTATCTCTCAGAAGAAGACAGATGGCATCTTGTTTCTTACATCGCTTACCTGATGAACAAAGGTAAATAATAAGGAGGGTTAAAAATGGCAGAGAACAATACACAACTGCAAAACCTGGTCAACTATGGGTTAGTCAAAGCCCATGTTGCGATGGGTCTTATATTCTTTATCATCGTTGCTTTAATGGGATTCTTATACTCACTCCAGCTTGATGGTATATATCCATTTCCAGGAATTGAGTTCTTATCTCCTGGAAGGGTTAGAATGATACACACAGCCGGGGCTGCTTATGGATTCCTTGTTAACATGTTCACAGGTCTGCTCTACTGGGCTGTTCCAAGATTTACAGGTTACAGAGTTCTCAGTGATGCACTTGGATGGTTTATGTTCATAGCACTTCAGGCTGCTGTTTTAATAACAGTTGTTGCTATCCTCTTCCTCGGAATGGCTGACAACGTTGAATGGGGTGAAACTCCATGGTGGCTTGACCCAATAATCGTGTTCTGGCTTTTACTGCACCTCTTACAGTTCGGTGCTCCACTGTTTAAAGCTTCTCAGAGAGGACCTCTCTACGTTACAGGATGGTACTTAGCTGCTATGTTAATCTGGACTCCACTTGTTGTTTTCATGGGTAACCTCATCCCAAGATTCTGGGCTGTAGGTTCTGGTGCAGGTGCTGTTCAGTCAACATTTATTCATGACCTTATTGGACTTTACGTTACACCTGTTGCATGGGGTCTTATGTACTACTTCGTACCTGTTATAATGAAAAAACCTATGTGGTCTCACGGATTATCACTCCTCGGATTCTGGGGACTTGCGTTCTTCTATCCAATGAACGGTGTTCACCACTTCCTCTGGTCACCAATACCTATGTTCGCTCAGTACTCAGCTGTATTCGCTACGGTTGCTGTTGAGTTCGCTGTTACATCAGTTCTCATCAACTTCATGATGACACTTAGAGGATCTGCAGAACAGCTAAAATACAACGTTCCATTAAGATATATGTACACAGGTGCTATATTCTACTGGATCACATGCTTCCAGTGTGCTTTCCACGTTACTCTTACATTCCAGAAGGTAATCCACTTCACTGACTGGGTAACAGGTCACGCTCACCTTATAATGTTCGGTACTTTCGGTTTATGGGTTCTTGGTATGGCGGAGTACGTCTGGCCAAGACTGTTCGGTAAAGAGACTATGTACTCAAAAGGACTCTCTGAAGGTGTTTACTGGCTCCTCATGATAGGTGTATTCGCAATGTTCGTAGATCTCACAGCTTCAGGTCTTGTTGTAGGTTTTGACTGGATAGGACTCAATCCATGGATTGATTCTGTAAACTTCTCTAAACCATTCTGGTACTTCAGATCTGTAACAGGTATTATGATGCTCACAGGACTGTTCATGTACGCTGTAAACTTCTATAAAACTGCAACCGCTAAATCTGGACTTACTGCAGAGCTCAGAGAAGCATAAGGAGGTAATGAGATATGGGTAAGATGGAACGTTTTTCTTTTATAGCTCTGGTAGCAGGGATAATCTTCTTCCTTTTTGCTGACTTTATTTCATGGGCTCTGCCTATGTTTGTGCTGAAGGATATCCCTAAAAAATCCGTACAGGATCTGGCTGCCGAAGCTATAGCTAAAAATACATCAGCATGGTCAGACTTTAAGAAGATAGCAAGATACTATCCTGAGCAGTTCAAGAAATACTACGGTGAGCCAAATGAGGAGTCTTTCGCAAAGGCTCTGAAAGTTGGACATAGATGGTATGTAGCAGAGGGATGCTGGAACTGTCACTCACAGATGGTAAGACCTGTTTCTAACGAAACACTCAGATTTGGTATACCAGGTGTTTCTAACACAGTTTCTTATCCTTCTGAGTACCAGAACGAACTTCAGGCACCTGTTCTCTGGGGAACTAAGAGAATCGGACAGGATCTTATAAGGGAAGCTGCAGTTCACAACATTGACTGGCATGTTGCTCACCTTTACGATCCTAAGACAACATCACCAGGAACTGTTATGCCTGGATATCCATGGTTCTTTGAGAAGGATGAAAACGGAAATATCGTTCCAAACGAAAGAGGTATAGGAATACTCACATACATCATGTGGCTTGGAAGCTGGGAAGTTAAGCCTCCAAAAGATTTCAGAATAACTGGAACTGCAACTGCTAAAAACAGCTCTGGTGCTGAAGAGTTTGCAAAAGCAACCGAGTAATTTTAAAGGGGGGCTTTGCCCCCTAATAATTTCTCCATAATGGAGGTGTTTGTTAGATGAGAGTTTCTCAAAAAACGGTAGCCCTACTTATACTCTTTATATTCCTTTTCGTGGTAGGGACTATTATCGCTACAAGAACTGTAGCTTACCTTGAAGCTGGAATGTCAGGTTCTGAGCTAAAAGGGTTCCTTGTTGAGGTTATAGCTTATGTTGTTGCTCTAACTGGATGGCTCTTTCTGTTCATCTACTCATTTATGAAAGGGGACTTTAAAGATATTGAAGGGCCAAAATACGAGATTTTAGAGATGGAAGAAAAAATTATAAAAGCAGAAAAAGAAGGAGGTAGATACTGATGGCGTCACATCTTGAAAATACAAAGGCTGTAGATAAGATCACATATATGACAGATGCCGTTCCAACATGGTGGATGTTGTTCTGGATTGGTTACATCCTGTTTATGGTGGCTTATATCGTTTTTGACTGGATTCCTGATTTCCTCGGATGGATGAATGTTGTAGGTCAGGGTCCAACTGCAGCTGATCAGTACATATGGTTAAGAGAACTTATGAGAAATTAATCATCTTTTGGGGCTTTTAGCCCCTCTTCATTAAAACATTAATAACACTTGACAACTTATATTAATTTCGTTATATTAAATGTCCCTCCCCCCWCCCTCCCCCAAATTTCTGGGGCTTCGCAATGAAGCCCCCTTTTTATGTTTTATGTTGTAAATCCTTTTGCATAAGGTTATATTTAAATAATAACTTTTTAAGGACTACAGATGATACCTATAAAAGACAATATTCCAACGAATAAACCGCCTGTTCTTACAGTCTCATTTATTCTGATCAACGTCCTTATATTCTTTTATGAGGTTTCTCTTCCCGAGCTGGAGCTAATAAGGTTTATCCATCAATTTGGTCTTTTACCTGTGGACATCATATACCTGAACTGGGAGAAAATACTTACATCAATGTTTCTTCACGGTAGTTTCGCCCATCTTTTTGGGAATATGCTGTTTTTATGGATATTCGGTAACAATGTTGAGGATGCACTTGGAAGATTTAAGTTTGTGATATTTTATATCCTCTCAGGTGTTGGAGCAGCGGTTACACAGTCATTTATAAGCCTTGCATTTGGGAATATATCTACTCCAATGATAGGTGCTTCAGGGGCTATAAGCGGAATAATGGCTGCATATGTAAAACTTTACCCTGAGGCGAGAATTCTGACCATAATACCACCTTTTTTCTTCTTTGGATTTATACTTCCAGCCTGGTTTTTTGTAGGATACTGGTTCTTGATACAGGTACTCTTTGCTGTTGCAACTCCACCAACCGTTGGAGGTGTTGCATGGTACGCCCATATAGGTGGTTTTATTACAGGATGGATACTTATCAATATTATGTATACGCCTAAGAAGGCTAAAATAGTCCATTACTCTGTTATAAGATAAACAGGTTTACTTCTGTTTCCTGCTTTATCAACAGCGATTATCTCGTATTTATCCCCTTTTTTAAAGGATTTATCGATGAAAAAGTATGTTTTTACAGGGGTTTTTAACAGAGGTTTGCCGTTTTTATAGATCAGATATCCTGCCACATCTTTTGAAGAACTTTCAGTCCATATAATTATGTAGTCCTCCCCTTTTTTTATTATTTCAGGATTTTTCGGTGGATCAGGCGGAAATATATCCCTGTAAAGCATACATACAGTTTCAGAAGGATTGCCCTCTACCTTACCGTTGTAGGCCGTTACGTAATAACAGTACTTCTTTCCATATATAAGCTTTGTATCTGTAAAACTGTTTTTGTTTTTAAGTTCCGCATACTCTACAGGAGGTATTATCTCAGAGTTTGATCTGTAAATCTTAAATCTATTCTCCTCAGAAAACCATGTAAGGGTTAAACTGCCTTCTTTCATCTGAATTTTAAGATCGTATATTCTATCGGGAAATATCTTTTCGGGATATTTACATACATATCTGGAAAACTTACTGTATTTTTTACCATTAAAAACCCTTATCTTAAAACAGTACTCCCTATCGAAACTCTTTATTCTGTAGTATGTCCAGTATATCTTTCCGTATCTTTCAACCTTTCTGTTGATCTTTCCATCCAGTGTAAATACATCAAAATGAAACTTACCCATTTTCCTCCCATCTTCATAGACGCCATCATACCTCCAGTATATGACAAACCTGTCACCCTGTTGTTTTACATTTAATCCATAAACAGGGGTTGGCCTGTCAGAAAGAGGAGGCAGAGGACTGCTTTTCAGTCCACAGGATAAAATCAATGATACCAGGGGTAAGGTAAGATAATTAAATATCCTTCTCAAGTAAAAACTCCCTCAGTGAAATAAGTTTCTCTATAACTTCAGGGAATTCAGAAAGAGGTATCTGGTTTGGTCCGTCAGAAAGGGCTTTATCGGGATCTGGATGTGTCTCAAAGAAAAGCCCATCAACACCAACAGAAACAGCTGCCTTTGCAAGCGGATATATAAACTCCCTCTGTCCACCTGACGATTTTCCTTTTCCACCGGGAAGCTGAACGCTGTGTGTCGCGTCGTATATAACAGGAGCAAACTGTCTCATAACAGGCAGGCTTCTAAAATCAACAACAAGATTGTTGTAACCGAATGTAACACCCCTTTCAGTCAGGTAAAATTTTTTCGCTCCACCGAATTTCAGCTTTTCAACTATATTTTTTGTATCCCATGGGGATAGAAACTGTCCTTTCTTAACATTTATCTCTCTTCCTGTTTTTGCTGCAGACAGCAACAGATCTGTCTGTCTACACAGAAATGCGGGTATCTGTATAATATCTACAACTTCAGATACAGGCTCAGCCTGGTAGCTCTCATGTATATCCGTCAGTACAGGAAGTCCAAACTCTGATTTTACCTCTTCCAGAACTTTAAGCCCGTAGTCCATTCCCCTTCCTCTGAAAGATTCATGACTGCTTCTGTTTGCTTTATCAAATGATGATTTGAAGACAAACCTTATATCAGGATATCTTTTCTGTAGCTCTGAAAGGGTTTCAGCAACCTTAAAGCATACTTCCTCATTTTCAATAACGCAGGGACCTGCTATAACTGTAAATCTATCCATAACTACCTCTTCAGATTTTTTAGGTAATAAATAATAGGTGATATTTATTTTACACACAAGAGATTCTTGATACAGAGTAAAAATTTATCTAAATTTTTATTGATGATAGGATTTGGTGGTTTAGATTCAGCTTTCAAACAGGAAGACCTGAAAAACAGTATAGAAAGATTAAAAAAACAGCAGATAATAAACCAGTTAAAGATAACAGAACAGAAAGTTAAAGCCCACGAAACAGCACACAAGGTTGCTGGGGGAGATCTGACAGGCCCTGTAAGGTATAAATATACAAAAGGTCCAGACGGGAAGCTTTATATAACAGGAGGAGAAGTTCCTATAAGGATAAAGGAGGGAAAAACACCTGAAGAAACAATACAGATAGCAAGAAAGATAAGAAAAGCCGCCCTTGCCCCTTCAGACCCTTCAGCCCAGGACAGGGCTGTAGCATCAAAGGCATCTATTCTTGAGATGAAGGCAAGGATAGAACTCAGTAAGTATCAGGATGAAAGCTCCTATAAAAAAGGGAGCTATCTGAGTATTTTTGTGTAATCCTCAGTTTCCGTATTGAAAATCATACCTTTATGTGTTAATTTTATGTTGAATTAACACAAAAATTTACATCTCTTTAAAGAGAGGGGTTTTATGAGAAAAATTCTGCCTGTTTTTTTTATTATTTTAATGTTCAGTTATGCTTCAGATCTTCATGGATCTTTAAAGGGATTTCCGAAAAAACTTCCTGATTTGAAAGATCTTATCTCGGATGATGGAAATTCTTTTGATTTCAGTCATTTTAAAGGAAAGGTTTTACTGATAACCTATGGATATACCTCCTGTCCCCATGTATGTCCGACCATACTTTCGTATCTTAAGGAGGTGGAGACAGTTTTAAATAATAGGGGATATAAAGGGATGTTCAGTATAATTTTTGTGTCCGTTGATCCTTTAGAGGATGATACAGAAAGACTTAAATCTTATAAGAGATTTTCGGGCCTTGAAGATTTTGTATTTGTTACCGGAGATAGAAAAAGTCTTGAAAGGGTGTGGAGATCTTTAAATGTTTATGTAAATGATAAAGGTTATACAGAGATGAAACATGGAGATCAGACTGTAAAGCACAGGATGATAGACCATACAGCAAAACTGACGATCGTTGACAAGAAAGGTTATATAAGGGAAGAGTTCTTAGGGATGTATATACCTGTTGAAAAGGTTGTTGAAGATGTAATAACTCTTATTGAGGAGTGATATAATTTAAGAAAAAGAGGTAGATATGAACATAACGGAGACCATTTTAAAGATAGCACTTATAGGGGGAGACCCTGTTCTATACATTCTTATTCTTATGAGTGTTATAACCATCGCTGTTGTTATTGAGAGATACCTCAGTATAAAAAAGATTCAGGAAAATATGCTTGATTATGAGCCATTAGAACTGAAGTTAGCCCTTGAAAAAAGGCTTGGTATTCTTGCAACATTTGGGAATAACGCCCCGTTTATAGGACTTTTTGGAACTGTTTTAGGTATCATAAAAGCCTTCCACGATCTTGGGACCTCAACTGAGTTCGGTGTGAGGGTTGTTATGCAGGGTATATCAGAAGCACTTGTTGCGACTGCTATGGGCCTTTTTGTGGCGATCCCTGCTGTTATCGCCTATAACTACTTTGTGAGAAAGGTAAAAACGATACTTCTCACCTATGAACAGAAAAAAAATCTACCTCTGGAGCTTGAAGAGTAATGAGACTTATAGATGAGGATGACAAAGAGATATCAGAAATAAATATGACGCCTTTTGTTGATATTATTCTAGTTGTCCTGATTATATTCATGGCAACAGCAACATTCATAGTAGAAGGAAAGATACCTTTAAACCTTCCAAAAGCTGAGACTGGAGAGCCAAAAGAGATAAAGGTAAAAAGAATTGAGATCACCATTCTTAAAACAGGTGAGCTCTTCATAAACGATAAAAAGATAAACCCTGATCTTTTAGAGGAAAAACTTAAACAGCTTAAAGGAAAAGATACTGTTGTTGTTCTCAGGGCAGATCAGAGTATTGAATTTCAGAAAGTAGTGTCTATTATAGATACCTGTCGTAAGGTAGGACTTGAGAAATATATGATTGAAACAAAAAGAATGGATTAAGGTGATAAAAACGGAAAAGATTAATAAGTATTTTCTCATAGGTTTGGTAGTTTCTGTTCTTCTCCATATGTCCGTTTTTGCGGTTCTCATATCAATTGAGAGAAAAAAGGAAAAAGAAGAGGAAAAACCTATTTACGTTTATCTGTCAGAATTTAAGGAAGAAAAGAAGAAAGCCCCCCAGTCAGAAAAGAAAATACCAAAAAAATCAGAAAAGCCAAAACCTAAACCAAAAGTAAAGAAAAAGGTTGTTAAAAAACCTGTAAAAAAACCTGAGAAAAAGGTAGTAAAAAAGAAGATCAGAAAGGAAGTGATAAAACCTGTAAAAAAGCCTGAAAAGATTGTTGAAAAAGAGCCTGAAAAGATTGAGAAAAAAGCTTTACCTGACATAGTTTACCAGGAAGATGAGCTTTTAGAGGAGATTGACCAGATCGTTTTTGAGGAGGATATTCCTGAGTTTTCCCCTAAGGAAGAGGAAGTTCTTGATCTGTCAAAGCTTGAAGGAAAGGAAGAGATATTCCAGCCCGGAAAAGAGGAAAAGGTTGAGGAAGAAGTATCCGATGAGGATATACTTGCTTACATAAAAGAGCTTGAGATGTATCTTAACAATCTTGCAAGAAAAAGAGATCTTTATCCACCGCTTGCTAAAAGGTTGAGGATAGAAGGAAGTCTTATAATAAGGTTTACCATACTATCAGATGGATCTGTTGATAATGATAGCATCAAAATAATATCCAGTAGCGGGTATAACGTACTTGATAAAGGGGCGAGGAAGCTTATAGAGAAGTATGTACCTGAGTTTGCAAGAAAGTATGGGAAAAAACCGCCGAAAGGAGATTTAACGATAGAACTACCTGTAACTTTTGAGATAATAGGCTGGTGATATGAAAAAGGTTGAGATATTTACGGACGGCTCATCACTTGGTAATCCAGGAGCTGGAGGGTGGTGTGCCATCCTCAGATACAACAAACACGAGAAGATGATAAAGGGTGGGAAAGAGAACACAACAAATAATGAGATGGAGATAAAAGCTGTTCTTGAAGCATTAAAAATACTTAAAGAGCCTTGTGAGATTGATCTTTACTCAGATTCGGAATATGTTGTTAAAGCTATGAAGGAATGGATACACAACTGGGCGAAGAACAACTGGAAAACATCAAAGAAAAAGGATGTTGCCCATAAGGATATGTGGCAGGAGATATACAGACTCATGCAGATACACAGGATAAACCCCATATGGGTTAAAGCCCACGCAGGTCACAGAGAGAATGAGATCTGTGACAGGATAGCAAAGAAAGAGGCAGAAAAATTCAGAAGGTAGCGACATTGGGAAGAAATAAAACCGTTTATGTATGTTCAGAGTGTGGGGCTTCCTTTCCTACATGGTCAGGAAGATGCTCATCCTGCGGAAGCTGGAATACTCTCATTGAGGAAAGTGTAAGCAGAAAGAAAATACAGAAATCAGACAGAAAAGCTTTAACCCACAGACCGAAACCCATTAAACAGGCAAGGGAGGAGGTACATTACAGAAGGATATCAACAGGAATAAAAACGCTTGATGAAGCCCTTGGTGGTGGTATAGTAACAGGTCAGGTCATACTTGTATCAGGTGAGCCCGGAATAGGAAAATCAACACTTCTTCTACAGATCTCTTCAAATATATCTAAGGAAAGAAAGGTTCTTTACATAACTGGTGAGGAGTCTGCACACCAGGTTTATCTCAGAGCGGAGAGAATTGGAGCTTTAAGCGATAATCTCCTTGTACTTGCTGAGACAGATCTTGAGCTTATTATTGATGCTATAAACCAGGAAAAACCAGACTTTATCGTTCTTGACTCTGTCCAGACTGTTTACTCATCACAGCTTGAGTCTGCTGCTGGTTCTGTATCACAGGTTAGAGAGGTCAGTGGCAGGATAACAGAGATAGCTAAATCTTTTAATATATCAACGATAATTGTTGGGCAGGTAACAAAAGAGGGAAGTATAGCAGGTCCAAAGGTTCTTGAGCATATTGTTGATACTGTAGCCCAGTTTGAAGGTGAGAGAGGCCACGCATACAGGGTTTTAAAGATCATAAAAAACAGATTCGGTGCTGCCGGAGAGATGGCTGTTTTCTCAATGGGGGATAGAGGACTTCAGGAGGTTATGAACCCTTCATCACTGTTTCTTTCAGAGAGACCTGTTGGTGAGTCTGGAAGTGTTATCTTCCCATATACGGAAGGATCAAAACCTGTTCTTATTGAGATACAGGCTCTTGTATCAAAGACCGTTTATGCTGTTCCCCAGAGAAAAGCCCAGGGTATTGATATAAATAGACTTTCCATAATCACAGCCATTCTTGAGAAGGAAGCTAACATCTTCCTTAAGGACAGGGATATATTTGTAAATGTTGTAGGTGGTATGTATATTAAAGAGCCTGCCCTTGATCTTCCTCTCGCCCTTGCTGTCGTCTCATCTTACAGGGATATACCTGTTTTTGAAAAGCTTGCAGCATTCGGTGAGGTAGGTCTGACAGGTGAGATAAGATCTGTCCATTACACAGAACACAGAATAAAAGAAGCAAAAAGGTTCGGTTTTGAAAGGATACTTGTCCCGGCATCCTCTGATATTGATGAAGAAGGAGTTATAAAGGTCAGAAATATAAAAGAAGCGATAAAAATGATAGAATAACTCTATGGATCAGTTAAAAAAACATATAAAGATCTTAATGGAGCTTGGTTTTGAAAATATTTTCACAGAAGAAGGATCGGCAGGTATGGATATAAAAGAAAAAGAGAAGCTGATGTCACAGATCAATGAACAGATCCAGAACTGTACAAACTGTGATCTTTATAAAAGCAGAACGCAGGCTGTTTTAGGTGAAGGAAATCTTAATGCAAAACTTATGTTTATAGGTGAAGCACCTGGAGGGGAAGAAGATAAGCAGGGAAGACCTTTTGTTGGAAGAGCAGGAAAACTTCTGACAAAACTTATTGAGGCTGCAGGATACAGAAGGGAGGATTTCTATATAGCAAATATATGTAAATGCAGACCACCAGGGAACAGAACGCCAACACCGTGGGAGATGGAGAGATGTTTCCCATATCTAAAAAAACAGATTGAGATAATAGATCCTAAAGTTCTCTGTCTCCTTGGAGCAACTGCAGGAAGGGCATTTCTGAACAGGAATGTTGCGATAACAAAGGAGAGAGGATCAATAATAAACTGGGAAGGGAGGATCCTTTATCTAACCTTCCATCCAGCGTATGTTCTCAGAAATCCTGATGCAGAGATAACACTTTTTGAGGACATAAAGAAGGCCATACAGATAGCATACCAGGAATAAATTGAAATAATCCTGCCCTTGACTTATATTTCTATTAAATCTAATATAAATTGGCATGAAAATTGATATAAAGGAGAGAGTTTGACAGAAAAAAGAATAGCGGTAGCTCTTGATGTAAGAGATATAAAGGAAGCTGAAAGGATTCTGGAAGATATATCAGGTTACGATCTTATAGTAAAAATAGGTTATGCGCTTTTTATAAAATACGGAAGAGAGATAACAGACCTTGTAAAATCAATGGGTTTTGATATATTCCTTGATCTAAAACTACATGACATACCTAACACAGTTTATAACGGTGTATCATCTGCTGTGGATCTTGGTGTGAATTACCTTACCGTTCATACACTTGGTGGAAGACAGATGTTACAGAAAGCTGTTGAGGCCAGGGAAGGTTCAGATCTTAAAATTTTAGGTGTTACTGTTCTCACAAGCCATTCAGAGGATTATATGGATTATATAGGCTCACATTATACTATAGACCAGCTTGCCCTGAAACTTGCTAAGGAAGCTGTTGATACAGGGGTGGATGGTATCGTCTCCTCTGCTCATGAGGTTGAAAGACTAAAAAAAGAAATAAAAAAAGATTTTATATCCGTTGTTCCTGGAATAAGATTTTCTGAAGACAGCACAGATGACCAGAAAAGATCAGCAACACCTGAAACGGCATTGAGATCAGGTGCTGATATACTTGTTATTGGAAGACCTATAATAAAAGCTCAGAACAGGAAAGAGGCATTAAATAAGTTTTATGAAGTGTTAAACAGATGCTGAAGCAGACATTAAATCTAAAACTTCAGAATAAGCTTGTACTTACATTAAGCCTGAAGCAGCAGCTTTCTCTTTTACTGCTCCCTACAGTTGAGCTTAAAGAGACAATAAAGCAGGAGCTTGAGGAAAACCCTTTCCTTGAAGAGATAATAAATTTAGAGCCTGATTATGAGCCTATAAAGGATCTATCAAAGTACTATGATGAGGAAGAAACGCCTCTTTTAAGCAGGATAGCATACAGACCTACACTGTACGACACACTTGATTTCCAGATAGACCTTGAGTTTGAAGGTATTGAAAAGGATATAGCCCATGAGATCGCCGGAAATCTGGATGAGAAAGGGTTACTCGCAGTTTCTATTGATGAGATAGCATCAAAACTGAATGTAAAACAGGAGATTGTAGAGGAAGTAAGAAAAAGATTCATAAGACTTGAACCTACAGGGATAGGCGCCCTTACACTTGAGGAGGCCTTAATAATCCAGTACGAGGAGAGGTTTGGAAAGGATCCCCTTGTAGAGAGAATACTCAGGGAAGATGTCTGGAATCTTAATGATATGGATTATCTATCTGAAAAGTATGGGGTTGACAGGAAGGAGATTGAGGAGAAGGTATTTTACATAAAGATGCTGAGACCATACCCGACATTTAATTACGATCTTGAGACAACAGAGTATGTTGAGCCTGATGTTTATGTTTACGATAGAGGGGACAGCTTTGAGATAAAGGTGAATGAGTCAGGTATTCCAAAACTGAAGCTTACATCCCAGTACAGAAGACTTATATCTGATAAATCCCTTTCTCCGGAAGTTAGGAAGTTCCTTGAGGATAAACTCCAGAAGGCTATGGGTATAATGAAAGGTATAGAGCTGAGAAGGGAAAACCTTTACAGAATAACAGAGCTTCTTGTGAACTATCAGGCAGACTTTTTGAGAAAAGGGAAGGAGTACCTTAAACCTTTAACACTTAAAGATATAGCATCAAAACTTGATCTTCATGAATCAACTGTGAGCAGGATTGTATCAAGTAAATATATGCAGACAGACAAGGGACTTATACCTTTAAAGGCATTTTTCGCATCAAAACTCCAAACTTCAGGTGGAGATATTTCCACAGAAAAAGTAAAATATATGATCTGTGAGCTTATAGAAAATGAGGACAAGAAAAAGCCGTTAAGTGATCAGGCTATAGCGAATATATTAAAGGATAGATACGGAATAAAGATAGCAAGAAGAACTGTAACAAAATATAGAGAAGAATTAAATATACCGGATTCAAGAACAAGGAGGACGAAGCCATGAAGGTAGAGCATGTTGGAAAGAATATTGACGTGACGGAGTTTATCAAGAGCTATACAGAACACAAACTTGAAAGACTTAAACCTTACATCAAAGATATTGATGTTGCTGATGATTCTGTAGAGGTAAGGGTAACATATGCTTTTGAGAAACACAGACATAGAAACAGGGTTGATATAGACATCTACTTCAAGACACCAGGTGGTGGGGTTATACACGCCTGGGAAGAAAGTAATGATCTTTACTCTGCTATAGACTTTGTTATAGATGAGGTTGAAAGACAGCTTGTAAGACTTAAGGCAAGAAGAAAAGAAGAGAGAAGAAGACTTGCAAAACTCAAGGAGATGGAAAAGAGAACCGTCACTGTTGAGGAAAGCATAGAGAGACCTTTAATCGTTCAGGAACCTATGCCTCTTGAAAAACCTCTCACAGTTGAGGATGCAAGAATGCTTCTTGAGGAGATGGGAGCTTTCTTCCTTCCGTTCAGAAATGCAGAGACAGGAGAGGTTAATGTTATATACAGGAAGAAAGCCGGGAATTACGGACTGATAATTCCGGGAACATAACTTTTCTTGACAGTTAAAAGCCAGTATGTAATAATTATTGTCTTGTTGATAGAATTAATTGTGCGAGGAGGAGTATGAAAACTATAGATGCTCGTAAGCTTGATATTAAAAGAGAATGGTATGTTATTGATGCTACAGGAAAAAATCTTGGAAGACTTGCTACACTTATAGCAAACATTCTCAGAGGAAAACATAAACCTTACTTCCAGCCTGATGTTGATGTTGGAGATTTTGTTATCGTTTTAAACGCTGACAAGATAACTGTTACAGGGAAGAAGCTTACAGATAAAGAGTACAAATGGCACACAAACAGACCTGGTGGTCTTAATGTGAGAACTCTCCAGTGGATGCTTGAACACAAACCTGAAGAGGTTATAAGATTAGCTGTTGAGAGAATGCTTCCAAAGAACAAGCTCCAGAAAAGATTTATGAAAAGGCTTAAGGTTTACACAGGATCAGAGCATAAGCATCAGGCTCAAAATCCAAAAAACCTGGAAGAGCTTAAAGCTCTCTGGAAAAATTTTTAGTGTGGAGGTATTAAGTCTTGGCTGAGATAGTTAAGATAGATCCTAAGGTTGCAAAATACGGAACAGGAAGAAGAAAAGAGGCTGTAGCAAGGGTGTGGATATTCCCAGGTGAAGGGAAGATATATGTTAGAAGCTCATCAGGTAAAGAGTGGGAAGCTCCTGTTTACTTTGAGAGAGAGATACTTATGGAAAGGATAAACAGACCTTTTGCGGTTACAGAGACACTTGGAAAGTTTGATGTTTACGCAACTGTAAAAGGTAGTGGAAAGCCTGCACAGGCAGAAGCTGTTATGTATGGAATTGCAAAGGCGCTTCTTCAGTACAACCCTGACTTCAGACCTGTTTTAAAATCTGCTGGTCTTCTTACAAGGGACGCAAGGGTCAAAGAGCGTAAGAAGTACGCACAGATGGGTGCGAGAGCAAAATACAGATGGTCCAAGCGTTAATATAAACCTTACGGGAGCTTCTGCTCCCTTTATCAGATTGACTTTTTCATCCCACTGTCATAATCTAACTTAAAATCATAAACAGGGAAATTTTTTATGAAAATAGCTATAGCAGGAGCCTCAGGTTATACAGGAATTGAACTTCTGAGAATTCTCTCATCATATGAAGATATAGAGATAAACCAGATCAGCTCAAGAAGATACTCAGGTAAGAGATTAAAGGATGTGTTTCCATTTTTCTCAGGAAGGTTCTCCGATCTCGTATTTCAGGAAGATATAGATATCCAGTCCTCTGACTTTTTCTTTCTCTGTCTTCCACATGAGCCTTCAGTTGAGCTTGTTAAAAGGGTTTATGAGAGCGGAAAAAAGGTTGTAGATCTTTCTGCAGCTTACAGAATAAAGGACACAAAAGCTTACACAGAATTTTACGGTTTTGAACATAAATACCCAGAACTGCTATTTAAGGCTGTTTACGGTCTCCCAGAACTTTTCAGGGATGATATCAAAAATGCCTCTGTTGTGGCAAATCCAGGATGTTACCCAACAGCATCCATCTTAGGTTTATACCCTGCTGTTAAGGAAGGTGTTATTAAGGGAGAGATAGTTATAAATGCACTTTCAGGAATATCAGGGGCTGGAAGGGAACCAAAACAGCAGTTTCATTATCCTGAGGCTTTTGGGGATTCTTACCCATATAAACCTTTAATGCACAGACATATACCTGAGATGGAAAATGTTTTAAAAAATGTATCAGGTTCTGACATAAAGGTGAGATTTACACCCCATATAATACCAGTATCAAGGGGTATGATAGCGACTATAACATTCAGGACGGATCTTTCAAAGGATCAGATTGTTGAGCTTTACAGACTTGAGTACAGGTATGAGCCATTTATAAGATTTTTAACTGAGCCACCACATACAAAGTATGTTTCAGGCTCTAACTTCTGTGACATATTTGTTGATAAAGATGAGAGAACAGGTCTTGCTGTTGTTATAACAGCCATTGATAATCTTGGAAAAGGGGCTTCATCACAGGCGATCCAGAACTTTAATATAATGACAGGAAGAGAAGAGACCTACAATCTTTTAACAGGGATAGTATATCCATGATAGACAGAGATAGAGCATCTGAGATAGTTAAAAGATTTCCTGAGAAAAAGATACTTGTAGTTGGGGATCTTATACTTGATAGATATCTCTGGGGAGAGGTTGAAAGAATTTCACCTGAAGCTCCCGTCCCTGTAGTTGATGTAAAAAGGGAGAGTCTGAATCTTGGAGGGGCCTGTAATGTTGCCTGGAATATATCTGAGCTTGAAGGTGAGGTATACATAGCAGGTGTCGTTGGTGATGATATAAATGGTGAGATACTTGTTAATATGCTTTCAGAAAGCGGGATAAACCCTGTTGTTATCAGGGACAGAAACAGACCTACAACAGAAAAAACAAGGATAATAGCTGTAAGCCAGCAGCTGATGAGAATAGACAGGGAGAAGAAGGACAGACTTTCACAGACTGTTCAGAAAAGGCTTATATCAGCCATACAGGATATTATTGAAAGGATAGATGCTGTTATTGTTTCAGACTACGGTAAAGGTGTGATAACAAGAAGACTGATGGACTTTTTAAGGAAGACTGGAAAACCCATCTTTGTTGATCCTAAACCTTCAAACTTCAGTCTTTACAGGAATATAACAATAATGACACCTAACAGGAAAGAGGCTTACGAGTGTGTTAAGAAGGACAGATCACTTCCTATTGAAAGGATAGGATCTGAGATAAAAAGAAAGTTGGGTATAGATCAGCTTCTTATAACGCTTGGTTCTGAGGGTATGGCACTTTTTGAAGGCGAGAGTATCACTAAAATACCTGCAAAGGCAAAAAAGGTTTTTGATGTAACAGGTGCAGGAGATACTGTGATATCTGTTCTCACACTGTCAAAGGTATCGGGAGCAAGCTGGCTTGAGGCATCATCTCTTGCGAACTACGCAGCCGGTTATGTTGTTGGTGAGATAGGGACGGCAGCTATAGACAGGGATACACTTTTATCAATCCTGCCCTGAGATGTTATAATAATTTCAAAAAGTGAGGAGTGATTTATGCTTGTAAAGTTTTATATAAAACCGAGAAAAGGTGTTCTTGATCCTCAGGGAAGAGCTGTAGCTGAAAATCTCAGATCGCTTGGATTTTCAGATGTAAAGGATGTGAAAGTTGGAAAGTATATTGAGGTTTACATAGAAGAGAATGACAGGGAAAAGGCTATTGAAAAGGCGAAGGAGATGGCGAGAAAAGCCCTTGTAAATGAGATAATAGAAGATTACGAGTTTGAAGTTGTAGAATAGGAGGCTTAGATTGAGATTTGGCGTTGCTGTATATCCAGGATCAAACTGCGATTACGATACATACACCGTAATAAGGGATATCCTTAAGAAGGATGTTGAGTTCATAGATTACAGAAGAACAGATATAGATGGTTTTGACTGTATAGTACTTCCAGGTGGATTTTCATTCGGAGATTACTTAAGGCCTGGAACGTTAGCATCTCACACACCATTAACTTACGCTCTTAAAGAGTTTGCAGATAGGGGAAGGTATGTTATAGGGATCTGTAACGGATTCCAGATACTCACTGAGTCACACCTTCTCCCTGGAGCTTTGATGCCAAATGCACACGGGAAGTTTGTGTGTAAACCACAGTATCTGAGGGTTGAAAACAGCAACACACCTTTTACAAACCAGTGTGAGGAAGGACAGATACTCAAGATACCTATAGCACACCACGACGGTAACTACTTCGTTGATCAGGACACACTTAAAGAGATGGAAGATAACGACCAGATAATACTCAGATACTGTGATGAGTTTGGAAATATAACTGATGAGGCGAACCCTAACGGCTCTTTAAAAAATATAGCAGGTATATGCAATAAGAATAAAAATGTTTTCGGTCTTATGCCTCATCCTGAGAGAGCATCAGAGAGCATACTTGGATCTGAGGACGGCCTTTATATACTTAAATCTATAATAAACTCTTTATAATCCCTTCTATCTTTTCCTCAGACTGTGGGCCTATAAGCCTTCTGAATATTTCTGTATTCCTGTCAAGAACTATGATCATAGGCGTTCCTATAATCTTGTATTTATACATCATATCACCGTTTCCTATAAGGACAGGAATCTCAAAGTTCCACTCTTTTTTAACCTTTTTTATTTTTTGTAAATCCTTTGTCCCGAGAACAACGGCGTAAAAGTTTATATCTCTTCCATACTTTTTATAAAGTCTATCCAGAACAGGCATCTCTTCTCTGCAGCTGTGGCAGAGAACTCCCCAGAATATAAGCAGAGTTGGTTTACCCTTCAGATCATCCCTGTTTACGATTTTTCCGTTCTCATCTTTTACTGAAAAATCAGGTGCTGTTTTTCCAAATGATAGGGTTAATACAACAGAAAATATGATAAGAATACTTACAGCTTTCCCTTTCAATCTGAACCTCCGAAAAATAGATATACATTATAAATATAAACCTGACAGGAAGTAAAATGAATGTTAGAGAGCAGTTAGAGAGTTTTGAGTATAAGTTTTTACATGAGAGAGCCTCAAAAAGCAGAGATGCAAAGAGGAAGAGGGAGGAGAGAGAGTGTGATCTGAGAACTAAGTTCCAGAGAGACAGGGACAGGATACTCCACTCTAAGGCTTTCAGAAGGCTTAAACATAAAACACAGGTATTCCTATCCCCTGAAGGTGATCACTACAGAACAAGAATGACTCATACACTTGAGGTTGCACAGATAGGTAGAACTATAGCAAAGGCTTTAAGACTGAATGAGGATCTTGTTGAGGCTGTATCACTTGGTCACGATCTTGGGCATACGCCTTTTGGTCATGCTGGGGAGTTTATACTGAAGGAAGGAGCTTCTTATCACCACGCAAGGCAGAGCCTCAGGGTTGTTGATCTTCTTGAGAATGAAGGTATGGGTCTTAATCTTACAGATCAGGTAAGGGATGGAATACTTAAACACAGCAAAGGAAAGTCACCTTTAATATCTGAAGGTAATATGCCCTCAACACTTGAAGGAGAGATAGTAAGAATTGCAGATAAGATAGCTTACATAAACCACGATATAGAAGACGCGATAAGGGCAGGACTTATACAGGAAAGAGATATCCCCTCTGAGATAAGGTCTGTTCTCGGAGAGACAAAATCTGAAAGGATAACAACAATAATAAAAAGCATAATAAACTCAACTATTGATAATGATTACAGGCATATAGTTATGGAAGATAAAGTTTATAAGGCTATGTACACATTAAGGGAGTGGCTTTTTGAGAATGTTTACCATGCAAAACCTGTTGTTGAGGAGCTTGAGAAGGGAAAAGGGATAGTAAAGGCTCTTTACGAGTACTATCTTGAGCATTACTACGAGATACCCTACTATGAAAAGTATCTCCAGCTCTGGGGTGAGTACGATCCAAAGCAGGCATCTGTGGATTATGTTGCAGGAATGACAGACAGATTCGCACTTAAAACCTACGAGAAGATATTTATACCAAAAGGCTGGCATATACTCTAATATTCTATCTGAATGATAAGAGCATCCCTGTAATCATTTGCAGCTTTTACATTCTGCATCGGTGGGATAACACCAATAACTGTATGTTTAACCTCCTGAACGCCCCCATGGTGTTTAGGCTGAACAGTTCCGGATATTACGCATGTTCCTCCTGTACCGTCTCCGAAGACACATCCCCCGTTAATAAATATGTTGTAATATAGTTTTTCATCTGTTGATGGAGAGTATAGATATCTCTTTGTTGGGTCTGGACTGTTACCACCTAAGAGTTTTACTGTGTAGGTTACAGGCCTGTGACCTGAGCATCTGACAGTCAGAAGAGCTGGAACTCTCTTTACACTTACCTCAAATGGATCATAATTGCCAAAAGGCAGATCCTCTATATCTGCTGTGCAAGTTGAGTGACCGCCCTTTACAACAGCAAAAGATATATTGAAAGAAAAGAT
Source organism: Persephonella marina EX-H1 (assembly GCF_000021565.1). Classification (NCBI taxonomy): domain Bacteria; kingdom Pseudomonadati; phylum Aquificota; class Aquificia; order Aquificales; family Hydrogenothermaceae; genus Persephonella; species Persephonella marina. The sequence goes on from NC_012440.1 coordinate 393,198, forward strand.
TATGAATAGCACTGTGATTACGTATCTCATCATTCCCTCACCACCCTTATTTTCCCGTTTAGTTTAAATATGTTTTTGAACTTTTCCGCATCCTCTCTGGTTTTGAACTTTCCTATATAGACTCTGTATATCTCTCCATCTTTAACGATCTCAGTCTGGAACTCTTCATACTCTTCAACAGCTTTTTTGATCTCTTTTTCACTGAACTTTCCAACCTCAATGGTATACGTTCTGTTTTTATTATTTTTGTTTTCTGCTTTTTCTGATTTTTTGTCAGGTTTATTGATTTTGTTTTCTGGGGATTTTTTGAATGATACTTTTCTGAATTTCTTGAGTTTTTCTTTCTCTTTTATGTCTTTCTTGAGTTTCGCAGGTTTTACCTTTATCTTTTTCTTTTCTTTTACTATTATCGTTCCTGTCTGTGGAACGCATGTGTATTCTCCGATATATGGAACAACCTTCTCAAGCCATTTCTCTTTTATATTAAGTTCAAAAGAACATATACCATAGCCGTAATCAACGGTTACTATATGTTTTCCTGCTGTTATATTCTCTATGAATGCCTTTCCGTTGTACCCGATAATACCTGCGTTTGTTCTGTCGTCAATATCAAACCTCAGACCTGCCTCAGGAAAACTTCCATCGGGAAACTGTATCTTAAGCCTTACCGAGTTTACCTTTTTAGATCTGAACCTAAGTAGATAACCATGTTTTCTCAGAGGGACAAAAGTGTAAACAGTTTTATCAATATGTGTTTTCATATCAAGTGAGGAAGGATCTATCCTTATTTCGTTTCTGTAGTAGGGAGCAATATTATCTATAAACACTATACCGTTTTTGTCTGTCGTCCCAACATTTCTGTTGTTTGCTAAAACTTTAGCACCTTCAACAGGAGGCTCTATTTTTACAAGGGCAAAACCGTTGTTAGCATATTGTTTGAAAAATACATTTCCATCCATATATATAACGCTACCCTTAAGTCCTAATCTGTACCCTAGAGAGTCTGATCCTTCCGAATTAATATATGAGAGTTCAGAAAATAGGATAGTGTATGGAGATTTGAAATATAGATTTCCTAAAAAGTTAGTATCACCATTTGCCTTTGTTCCTCTGACTGAGTATGTAACACCTGTTGAAGAAGTCATATTTTTGGCTAAGTATAGAGTATAAGACTGATCTTTCTTATTGTCCTGCATTGAAAGAGAGGTTGAGTAGTTAGACCCTAATGGCATATTTAATGACACCCTGTAAACTTCATTATCATTATTCCCGGAAATATTTTTGTTATATGCAGCAGATAGAGAAAGTCTATTAAAGATTATCTTGCTATATGAAATATTAATGTTTGTCATATTATCTCTGTCTATGAATTTCCTGTCCATATATGTTAAAGATAAAGAACCAATATACGGAAACCTAAAAGTTGTAAATGCAGATAACTCTTCCTTAGGCAGTCCTAAAACTGTTCCAGGTTGAACAAAGTCTTTGCTGTTTTTCTTGTATCTAAAGGAAAAGGTTAAATATTTGAATGTTTTGTCGTAGTTTATTCCGTACAGAAATGCGGACTTACCTTCTGAATAGGATGCAGCAAATAAGGGGGTTACTGTTCCAAACTTTGGTATTAGTATAAGAGGTGCTAGTCCTACATTTCCTTCTTTATATCCATTTAAAAAGCCCTCGAATTCTAGTGTTAATCTGTTTGTAAACCCATATCTATATATCCCCATAGTTATTAAATTGTGATATTTAAAGCTTTCATTTATATAGTTTTTTCTTACAAATCCTGTAGAGAAAGAGAATTCACTAAGGCCGGGTTTTAATAGGTTTTTGTGGGTATAATAAGGAATTTCAATAATCCTTGTTCTTCCTAAAATGTCTTTTACAATAACTCTTAGGTTCCCTTCCGGAGAAATAACAGGTATATCTCTTATCTCAAACTCACCTGGTTTTATATCTTTAGAAAAAACTTTTGCGTTCTCGGAAAATATATCTATTGAAGAAGGAAGAACAGTTTCACCAGAAAATTCAGGAAGAGGATATGTAATAATATCAGGTCTGAGAGAAAAATCTGTTGCTATAGATATACCACCTATTCTGACGGCACTGTTCCACTGATTGCTCTGAGTAAAAATATCTCCGATCTTTATTTTCCTTATATTATCAATATCCTGAATAAGAAGGTAACTTTCTAACCTAACTATTTTTGAACTAAGGTCAGAGTAGTTCATCAAGAAAGAGGATGTAAAAACATTTTTTCCAAAAAATAGATTGAAATCTGTTGCTCCTCTGAAATAGTTAAAGTTCGAGCTGTCTGAGTACATAAAATCGTAATCAATATAAAGCCCAAGACTTTCAGCTGGAACTTCTTGCTGTCTTTTGATTACAATTTCTTCCTTTCTGAAAAATTCAGGAGGGAAATTTATATCCGCTGTTAAAAGGGAGTAATTTAAGTTGTAATCTACACCTTCTAAACAAGAAACACAGACATATTCCTGATGTTTTATAGTTTGCACATATCTCTCAGGGAAATTTTCTATTCCTATTTTTTGTAGTAGACTTTTTCTTATAAATAACTTTTTTTTTCCGTGTAAACTATATCTTCACCAGCTTTTATTTTGTTAATATTCAAATCAAGTATTAAAAGACTATACTTCTTCTCTTTACTTATTGAGAAAGTTGTTAGCATCAAGATTATACTAAAGCTCAATAGTAATTTCTTTATCATCTTCAAGCACTATCACCATTTTATCAGGAATATCTTCAAAAGGTTCTGTAGTAATCTTTCCGTTAACACCTACTTTTGTTTTTTTCAGTTCAAATAAGATTTCTTTCTTAGGAAGAACATACTTAACCATATTCTTTGAAAATATCTCCTTCTCACCTTTAAAAAGGCTTACATGAACTATCTTGGCGAAAGCATTTCCATCGTTTTTTATGGTTAAAGATACTTTTTCTTTTGATTTTTCTTTAGGTTCAAAGTTTAGGCTGTAATTTATGTCTGATTTTGAATTAACAAAAACCGGAATGCTTAAATTCAGTAATATCTGAATGTATGGTTTTACTTTTTTGGGATTTTTTTCAGGTTTTATTTTCCGTGGAACCTGTCTTAGCAGTAATCTATAAAACTCCTGAGGCCTACTGAAATTTCCAAGATATGCCAATCTAACCAACTGTTTTTGCCTGCCTTCAAGTTCTATATATGGTGGAACTACCACCACGTCTTCTGTAGGAACTAATATATCGTTACCTTCAGGATCCTGATCCCACTTCCTTACCTCTGCTTCTACAGCTATTTTTTTATCGGTTAAACTCTGTATTTCAAAAACCGCTGTAGTTTTTTGAGGGAAAACATAAATTCTGATAGGTTTCACAACAAAATCTAAGGCATACGTTATAGAATAAGTTAGTAATATTACCGATAGGATGACAAATACTGTTGCTCTGAAAATCAATGTTTTCCCTCCTTCAGATGTAATTAAAAAAGGGGAGATAAAACTCTCCCCTTTTACCATGTAAGAGTTAGGTTTACTGTGTCTTCATAAGTTCCTACAGATACATTCTGCCCTGTTCCTATTCTTACTGTGAGAGTTAGAATTTCTACAAAATCTGATCCGTCTACATCCGTTCCATTGCTGATTTGGGGAATTACCTGTGCGTTAAGATATTCTGTAGGATCACCTACTTTTTCAAGTTTTCCGTCAAAGGATACTGTCCATGTGTATTCAGTTCCTTTTGAACAGTTGAACTCAATTTCTGTTTTTGCTTTTGTTATACCGTCAACATAGCCTGTCTCAAATGGATCGTAATTTAGTGTAACGTCATGAGCACCAGTTACAATATTACATACTTTTATAACATTTGCTTGGATTTTAAAGTCATCATTGGAAATGGGCAAAGGAACTGAATCTGCAAAGACTATGCCAGAAATCCCCAATATCGTAAATCCTGTTATTATTTTTTTCTTTAACATAGCTATTACCTCTGAGATTTAATATAGCAGGGGTGAGGGGATACACCCCCGCTTTATCTTTAGTATACGATGTTTACTGTAACTGTATCTTCATATGTCCCCACATTTACGTTTTGCTGAGCAGGTATTGTAATATCAAAGGATAAAATTTCCTCATTTCCTGAACCTATACCGTTAGAGTCTGTGAAAGCATCACCGCTATTTATTGAAGAGCCATTAAGTGTTGCACTTAAGCTATAGCTGAGAGTATCACTAATAGCGGGATCTGTACTGGAAAGTACACCGGAAGCTGTCCATGAGATAGTTCCGCTTGTTCCTTTAACACAGTTGAAAACTATGTTTGTAGAGTCTGTGTAATCACTTGTGATGAAAGGATCATAGTTAACTGAGATGTCTGCTGCATTCGTGTTGATAACACATTTTTCTGCAACAGTTGCTGTGATTTTAAAGTCATCACTTAAAGCGAAAGCTGCCGTTGATGTAACTGCTCCTGCGAGAGCAAGTGCTACTAACTTCTTCATCTTACTGACCTCCTTTAAAGTAGTGTTATTAATTTATTTTTTTATATTATTAATTTGTCTAATAATTTGATATTTAATCTAATATTCAGTTTTGTATAATTCAATATTTTTTCAAAATTTGATGAACTTAAATCTTTTTTATTCCCTTCAAATCCTTGTATTTCTTAACCCAGTGGTGTATAGTCTGAACTTTTATATTTAACTTTTTTGATATCTCTGTAAGTGTATAGCCTTCCTTATAGAGGTTTACAGCTTCTCTTCTGATCTTGAAAGGATACTTCCTCTTTGATGCATTAATAGTAAATCTGTAATAGCATTCCTTACAGAGATATGTCTGCTTACCGTTTGCCTTGCCGTTCTTAACACACCTCTCTGATTCACAGTGAGGGCAACTTATCTTTTTTCCTCCCATGGCTCCCCCTATTCAGAGCATTTATTAATTATTATTAATTTTTTATTATCTTTTTAGTAATGATTGTAAACAGATTTTACATTAGGATATCAGTAATGGCAACTATTTTTAAGAAATGATGATAGTTATCCTTTACAGTTTGAAGTTTATATATCTGAAGGTTTATAATAGCTTTAAAAATAATTTTCCGGGGTTTTATATTGAGGATAAGAATAGGAACAAGAAAAAGTAAACTTGCCCTCTGGCAGGCAAATTATATTGCAGATCAGCTGAAGAAACATTTTCCTGATCTGGAAGTTGAACTTGTAAAGATAGTTACTAAAGGTGACAAGATCCTTGATGTCCCACTTGCTAAGGTGGGAGGGAAAGGTCTTTTTGTTAAAGAGATAGAGGAAGCTATGCTCAGAAATGAGATAGATATAGCTGTTCATTCTTTAAAGGATGTTCCAACATACTTTCCTGAAGGTCTTGGGCTTGTTGCTATCACCGAGAGGGAAGATCCAAGGGATGCTTTCCTGTCTGTTAAATACAACTCCATTGAGGATATGCCTGAAGGGGCTGTTCTTGGTACGAGCTCTCTTAGAAGAAAAGCCCAGATAATGATGAAAAGAAAAGATATCCGTATAGAAGACCTTAGAGGGAATGTTGATACGAGAATAAGAAAGCTTGAAGAAGGCCAGTATGACGGGATTATCCTCGCCTATGCAGGTCTTAAAAGACTTGGACTTGAGGGTAAGGTCAGACAGATACTCCAGCCTGATTATATGATACCTGCTGTTGCACAGGGATTTCTTGGAATTGAGGCAAGGCTTGATGATGAAAAAACAAGGGAGATAGTATCGGTTCTTAATCATAGAGAAAGTGAGATAAGGGCAAAAGCTGAGAGGGCATTCTTAAAAACACTTGAAGGTGGCTGTCAGGTTCCACTTGCAGGATACTCTGAGATAGTAAATGGAAAGCTGAAGATAACTGGGTTTGTTTCTGATCTTACAGGAGATAGAGTTTTCAGGGATAGTATGGAAGGAAGTCTTGAAGATGCTGAGAGTTTAGGTGTTAAGCTTGCAGAAAAACTGCTTTCAGATGGAGCAAAGGAAGTTCTTGAAGAAATATACTCCGGATCAGAATAAAAACAGATGTTTAAAATTAATCTATTAAGTGATAAGTACATTTTATCGCTTATTATACTGGGTGTCCTTTCTTTATTCCCTAATATAAATGTTTATGAGTTTAGAGGAGAGGAATCTCTTAGGGTGATCGTTTCCTATGAGATGGTTAAATCTGGAAATTTTCTTCAGCCAACATTCCTTGGTGATCTTTACTTTAATAAGCCACCTTTGTTTAACTGGTTCATAGCTATTTCATCCTTTCTTATACCATGGTCAGAACTGACAGCAAGGATTGTTACAATTATTTTCTTATCTTTGACTCTCCTGCTTATTTACAGATTTTCTTACAAAATATTCAGTGATAAAATTACAGCCCTTTTTTCTTCCCTTATATATCTGACCTTTACTGATATTCTGTTCTGGTATGGATATTTAGCCGAGATTGATGTAACACTCGCCTTTTTTATCTTCCTGATGATCTATTTCCAGTATTTTGGATTTATTGAGAACAGAAAGGATTATATATTACTGTCAGGAGTTGTTGCTGGGCTTTCCTTTCTGTTAAAAGGTTTTCCTGCACTGGTGTTTTTCGGTATCACTTATTTCGCACTCATTATTTTTACAAGGAGATTTAAAGAGTTTTTAAATCCTTTTTTATATATATCTGCGGGAATTTCAATCCTTATACCTGCCTTGTGGATACTGAACACTGCTGACCCAGAAAGGTATATTCAAAAACTGTTTCTTGAGAGTATAGTGAGAACAAGGGGTGGGTCGGATATACTGAAATTCTTAACACATCTTGTTGAGTATCCTCTTCTGAATATAAAACAGCTTATTCCAGGTGTTATTTTTGCTTTTATTGTTATATTTCTACATTTCAGGAAGAAGCTTTCCATCGTTCTGCCGGAAAATATAAAACTTCTTCTTTTTATTGTTGCTCTGAACTATATTCCTTATATACTTGCTGTAGAGAGTAGAGGAAGGTATGTTATTCCTCTCTTTCCTGTTCTCGCTGTTGTCTTTGGATACATTTTGGTTAAAGCTCAAAAGGAAAAACTTCTCAGGGCATTTGTTTATACAGCTTTATTTTTTATAACTGTCAGATTCCTTCTGGGGTTTATTGGTTTCCCAATTTTAATGGAAAAGAAAGCATCAAGGAAAAAAGTAGCCTACGATATTATCCAAGAAGTTGATATCTCTAAAAATATTGCCTGTGACTGCTCTCCTGAAAAGTCTGTATGTCTTTATATAGATTTTGAGAAGGGAGAGCCTTTAAAAAAATCTAAATATATGAAGAACTGGGATTATCTGATAGACTGTTCTGGTAATAAAAAGGGAAACCTGCTTAAAGTTTATGATCTGAAAGGTAAAAAGATATATCTGTATGAAAAAAGATGAAGAAAGACATTAGTTTTTTACTTTCACTTTTTAAAAAGTACTGGGTTCTGCTTTTCCTGGCAATCGCTGGAAGTCTCCTTGAGTCAGGAGCTTTAGCCGGACTTGCATATATAGTTAAGAATATTGTTGATGATGTTTTTGTATCAAAAAGCTATGAAAGTCTCGTTTTTGTTACAGCTGTTCTTATTATACTTGCGTCAGCAAAACAGATAGGATTTTTCCTCAAAAACTATGTTTACCCTCTGATAGTTTACAAAGGGATTAAAAATATAAGGGAAAATATATACGGTAAACTTCTTAATACACAGCCTTCATTTCTATTTAAACACTCATACGGTGATATACTGAGCAGACTCACAAATGATCTTGAGAGATTTTCCCAGATTGTTACATCATTTGGAACAAATGTGATAACTGAAACATTTACGGTTATGGCCATAATCGTTCTTCTTATATACAGAGACTGGAAGATGTTTTTAATATTCCTTGTAGCTGTTCCTTTTCTCACAGTTGCTCTCGGATTCTTTGGAGAGAAAAGAAAGAAATACTCAAAAAAACTTCAGGAGAGTTACGGGGATTACACTCAGCATCTAAACCAGCTTTTAACGGGTTTTGAGGTTGTTAAGCTTTTCAGCCAGAAGGTATTTTTCAAGATATTCAGGATTATAAATGAAAATCTTTACCACAGGGAGAAGAAAAACAAGTTTTATGAGACTGTATATCTTTCTTCGGTTGAGATAATAGCCTACACAGCAACAGCAGGAATAATATTTTACGGCGGATACAGAATAATAAATGAAGAGATAACAGCAGGGGATTTTTTCTCATTTTTAGGTGGTGTTCTGATACTTGTAAACTCAATGCAGGTTCTTCAAAGGGGTCTTGTTCAGCTTAAAGCCCTATCTCCCGTTATTGAAAGAATAAAATTCCTTTTAGATATGCCTGAGGAAAAAGATGAAGGAATAGAGTTTGAGGGTTTGAAGGACAGGATCGTTTATAAAAATGTATCCCTTAAGATTGATAACAACCAGATACTTAAAGATGTAAACCTTAAGATAAATAAAGGAGAAAAACTTGGTATTGTCGGACTTACAGGATCTGGAAAATCAACCGTTGTAAAGATACTTCCAGGATTAATAAAAGATTATGAGGGAAATGTTTTTATTGATGATCATGAGCTCAGAGAGTATTCAGTCTCCTCTTTGAGAAAACATATAGGCGTGATATCTCAGGATGTTTTTATCTTTAATGATACTTTGAGAAACAATCTGCTTATAGCAAAACCAGATGCAACAGATGAGGAGTTATATCAGGCCTTAAAAAAGGCAAAGGCGGATTTTGTTTTCAGTATGGAGAATGGCCTTGATACTGTTCTTGGTGAGAAAGGATCAAGACTCTCGGGAGGGGAGAGACAGAGAATATCTATAGCGAGGATATTCCTTAAAGATCCGGACATACTTATTATTGATGAGGGAACATCTGCCCTTGATGTTGAGACTGAAGAGTATGTGATGGAGGAGATTAAGGAACATTTCTCAGACAGAACAGTAATAATGATAACCCACAGACTTAAGATACTTGATATATGCGATAGGATAGCCGTTATGGATAAAGGGACTGTTGTTGAGGAAGGGACAAAAAAAGAGCTTCTTGAGAAAAAAGGTATCTTTTACAGATTTTTCTCACTATCACAAACTGATGATAAAATATAATCTAAAACTGTCCTGAGGGTAAGTTGGTATACTTGGTACTTTTTTTTATAATCATCTTATTTCTGACTTTTTTATTTTATGTAGAGTTCAGACCGATTAAGAAGATAAAAATAGACGAGAAAAGTATATCTTCACTGTCAGAAAGTTTTCCTGAAGAGATATACAGATATAATGTTATATCCCATATACATACTCAGTTTTCATTTGATTCCCTTGGTAAACCTTCAGATATAAGAAGGGCTATGGAAGTTAATGAGATTGATTTTGTCTTTGTTACGGATCATGATAACGATAACTACAGATTTTTTGAGGATGGTAAGGTTTTCGCAGGTATAGAAAAGAACACACCAGATGGAAGACTGCTTCTTCTGGGAAATGAGGTTCCTGTCATATCACATCCTAATAACTTTGAGTTTGAACATTATAGATGGAAGGGAGAGTTCAAGGAAGATCATCTTTATGAGATCATAGACATAAAGGACGGTATTGTATGGAACAAGCTTATTACAGGACTTACACTTATCAAAAATATTCTCCTCTACCCTTTTACCAGGAATATTCTCCATAAATGGAATGCACTTATACCCCTTGATAAATGGGTTGATCTTTATTTTGAGAGAGCAAAGGGGCTAAAACTTATAGGTGGTCTTGATCTTCATATTAAGCTTGTTTATCAGGAACATACACACGGTATTCTGATACCTTCATACCAGGAAGGGTTTAAATGGCTTGTGAACAAAGTTTTTTCAAAAAGTGAGATAAAAGATAAGAAGGATATACTTGAGGCTTTAAGGAAAGGACTGCTTTATATATCTCTTAAAAGGAAGGAAGGTTACTTCTGGGGAAGTAACGGTTTTAATATCTACCTTTTCTGGGAGAAGATGCCCGTTGGGTCATCAATTAACTGTGATTTCAGAGAGTTAAAAACAGTAAAGATACTGAAATGTAATAACAGTCCTGTTCTTGTAACTGAGGAAAACAGATTTTCCTACGTTGCCTACAGGGCAGGCTATTACCATTTTGAGGTTTATGAGTACGATTTTAAGATAGGGAATCTTTATTTTGGCGTGAGACCTGTTGCTGTTACAAATATATTTGAGGTTGTAAATGTCTGAAAAAAGAAGAATACCAAATGACTGGCAGTTAAAGATAAAATGGAATGTGAAACTTTTCTATCTTATAAACTCAAGAAGATCCAGGTTTTTAGATAGATTTTACAGGTACTACTTCAGACTTGGAAAGAGCTACACACTTCCTGTCTTTCTTCCTTTCTTTTACTACTCTGGAGGCCTGGAAAGCCTTATACATCTTGCTATAGCCCTTTTAATAACCGGTATACTGATGCCTTCTATAAAATACACATTCAGACATAAAAGACCCTACGTTCTTCTTGAGAATGTAAACCTCCTTGAGCCTGTAACATTAAAGAGCTTCCCTTCAGCCGATACAGCTTACGCCTTTACCATTTTTGGTGTTATGCTCTTTTATGGTAGTCTCCCCATTATTCTGCTCTTCTTTGTTTATGCGGTTTTAATAGCCTACGGGAGAGTATATATGGGTGCTCATTTTCCCATCGATGTGTTGACAGGCGGAGTTATTGGTTTTCTTTCAGCAGTTTTTGGTTATGCTATACTCGGATATCTTTCCTTCTGACCTCATTTATCAGCTTTTTCATCTTTCTTACAGCCTCATCAAGCCCGAGGAATATAGCATTTGCTATTATTGAGTGCCCTATATTCAGCTCCTCAATCTCTTCTATCTCAGCAACAGGCTGGACATTTGTGTATGTCAGTCCGTGTCCTGCAAAAACTTTCAGGCCGAGACTTCTTCCGTAAACGGCAGCTTTTTTAATTCTGAAGATCTCATTATCCCTTTCTTTATCTGACCTTGCGTTTGCATACTCTCCTGTATGAATCTCAACAGCGTCTGCTCCCACTTCCATAGATGCCTTTATCTGCTCTTCCACAGGATCAACAAATGTTGCAACATTTATCCCGTTATCCTTTAACTCTTTTATAAATTCTCTCAGGTAGTCAGTCATTGATACAACGTCAAGGCCTCCCTCTGTTGTTATCTCTTCCCTTTTTTCAGGAACAATTGTGACCCTGTCGGGTTTTATTCTTATAGCTATCTGTTTCATCTCCTCTGTGGCTGCCATCTCCATATTTAGAGGTATTTCTGTTATAACAGCCCTGAGTTTTTCAACATCAGAGTCCTGTATATGCCTTCTGTCTTCCCTCAGATGGAATGTTATCTGGTCTGCTCCTGCGTCTCTTGCTATGATAGCACCTTTAACAGGATCAGGCTCATATGTTTTCCTTGCCTCTCTTACTGTTGCTATATGATCTATATTTACACCTAATCTCATCGTTCTCTCCTTTAAGAATATTATTTTTAAGCCGATAATAATAAAACATTATAGCATCAGGTTTTTTACGGGGGTTATGCTTTATAATGGTAAGAATTTTTATAGTATTCTTTATGCTATTTAATCTTGCCTACGCTTTTCAGGTAAGGACAGGGGAGCATAAACAGTTTTACAGATTTGTATTTGAAACAGGCAAAAAGGTTCATTTTGAGGAGATACCTTTTCTTGACCAGAAGGTTGTTGTTCTTAGTATAGAGGGTAAACCCGAAAATCTGATCATGCTTAAAGATAAAGATCTAAAAAAGTATATTAAAGCTGTAGATATCATAAAAAGCGGGGATACTACAAAGTTTGTTTTTGAGCTTTCAGATGATGTCTCCGAGTATAAGATATTCACACTAAAAAAGCCATTCAGGATTGTTATAGATTTTATAAAGGGAGCTAAAGTAAAAGGAATACAAAGAATAGAAAAGAGATATGATATAGATATAGTTAAATCTGACAGGATAAAAACAAAAAAAGTAAAACTTATAGATGATCCTATCTTTAGTATTCTGACAAAAAGAGATCTGGAGATTGAAATACCTGAAAGTTTTGTAGGTGATAAAAAGATAGTTGTTATAGATCCGGGACATGGAGGAAGAGATCCGGGAGCTATTCATAACGGTCTTGTTGAGAAAGATGTAAACCTTAAGATAGCAAAGAGATTAAAAAAAATTATTGAAAAGGATCCAAGATTTAAGGTGTATCTCACACGTGAAGATGACAGGTTTGTTTCCCTTTACAAAAGAACAGTCTTTGCTGTTAAAAAAAGAGCAGATATATTCATAAGTATTCACTGCAACTCCTCTCCTACACTTAAAGAGTCCGGAACATACATATACACGCTGAATTTGAGAGGAGCAAGGTCAAAACTGGCAAAGCTTGTTGAGATGAGGGAGAACAAGGCTGTTGTTGATTATGTAAGGGTAAGCACAAATCCTGTAGTTAACAGGATAGTTGCTGATCTTGCGATAAGCAGTACAATGACAGAGGGTCTGAATTTTGCAAAATACCTGAAAAGGTATCTGAAGGATGTTACAGATTTCAGAGATATTGATTCGGCAAACTTTGCTGTTCTGAAAACACCCGGGATACCATCTGTTCTCATAGAGACACTTTATCTTACAGATCCTTTAGATGCATACCTTTTAAAAAATGATCTTTTTATAGAAAACTTCAGCCTGTCCGTTTATAATGCTATTGTTGATTACTTTTTTGAGAAGAAGTAATGATACTCGGGATAGATATAGGAAACACAACATCTGAGTTCGGTTTTATCTACAACGGAAAAAGGATAAACAGTTACAAACTAAGGTCTGATCACACAAAGACTGTTGACGACTGGCTTATTGATATATCTGCCATTTTCAGTATTGAAGGAATGAAAAAGGAATCTGTCAAAGATTGTGTTATCTCATCAGTTGTTCCACCACTTGAAGACAGGATATATTCAGCATGTAAGAAATTTTTAGGGAAGAAGCCTCTCAGAATAGGGAAAGAGCTTAAGGTTCCTATAAAAATTAACTATAAAAATCCTGAAGAGGTGGGAATCGACAGGGTTGTTAATGCTTTTGCAGGTGTGAAAAGATACGGAAAACCTTTAATTCTTGTTGATCTTGGAACTGCCATAACATTTGATGTTGTTAATCAGAAAGGGGAGTATGAAGGCGGGGCTATATTTCCAGGAATAGACAGCAGTATAGAAGCCCTGTTTTCAAAAACAGCAAAACTTCCAAAGGTAAGTATAGAAAATGTTAAAAAGGTTGTCGGTAAAACAACAGTAGAGAGTATCCAGTCAGGTATATTTTTCGGTTATATATCACTTATAGAGGGGATGATAAAAAGGATTATAAGGGAAAAGGGTTTCAGTCCAAAAGTTATTCTTACAGGTGGGAGCGGTGAGATAATAACAAAAGGTCTTGAGATTGACCATATTTTTGATATGTATCTATCACTTGAGGGGATATACGATATATACAGCTATCACGGAAATTAGTTGCTTTTTGAACTATTTGCGTTTAGTATAAATATATCAGAACATAATTATTAAATTAAGGAGGTTAGCGCCATGGAGATGACCTACGGAGGAGTACCAACAGCAGAGGTAATCCTTTTTGTACTTATGCTTGCTATGCTTTTAGTGTTATGGGGAAGAATTATGTACCAGATGGGAACTAAAGACAAATAGGAGTAATTAATGGCAAATGAAGAGACTAAGGCCTACCCGTTTGCGCTGGTAGGTTTTTTTGTTACAGATAAGGATGTAAATGAGGCTTTCAGGCAGAATGTAACACCTGAGGAGCTTGAGAAGCTTCAGGAGCTTCTCAAAAAAACAATATTTGCTGAGGATGTTGATATTGCTATAGCACCTTTTGTTGTTCCACCGGATCAGGTTAATGATGCTTTACAACAGCTTGCAGAAGCTATCTTTTCTCAGGAGGAAGAGCAGGGATAATGGTAAAGGTTGTTATATCTGGTATTATGGGAAGGATGGGAAGAACTATTGCCAGACTTGCCTATGAAGATCCTGAAGTCCAGATAGCAGGTGGTGTTGAAAGTCCTGACTGTGTCCATTTTCATGAGAATGTAAAGGACATACTGAATAAAGAGGATGTTGATGCACCTATAACTGCTGATCTTTCAAAGATAATAGAAAGGGCAGATGTTATTATTGATTTTGCAGGCAGTACAGAGGCTGTTCTGGGACATGTACGTCTTGCTGCCGCAGACCAGAACAGGAAATGTATGGTCATAGGAACAACTGGGTTTTCTGATGAGGAGCTTGAAGAGATAAGACAGCTCTCAAAGGATATCCCAATAGTTCTTGCACCTAATATGAGTATAGGTGTGAATCTTCTTTTCAAGCTTGTGGAGGATGCTGCAAAGGCTTTGAAGGACAAGGGTTTTGATATAGAAGTTGTTGAGATGCACCACAGGTATAAAAAAGACTCACCTTCAGGTACAGCTGTCAAGATCGTTGATATTCTAAAAGAGGCTACAGGGATTCAGAAGGTTATTTACGGCAGAGAAGGTATCTATGAAAACGGAAGACCTTCAGATGAGATAGCCGTTTTTGCTTTACGTGGTGGTGATGTTGTTGGAGAACACACTGTTATATTTGCAGGACTTGGAGAGAGAATAGAGCTCACCCACAGGGCTGGTTCAAGGGATATATTTGCGAAAGGTGCTGTTGAGGCTGCTAAATGGATAAAGGATAAGCCTCCTGGACTTTACGATATGATGGATGTCCTTGGACTTAAATAATTTATGAAAGAAAAGAGAAAAGGTTTTACAGAGTATCTTTCTATAGGTGCTATAGGATTACATCTTGTTTCTGGAATAATAGTAGGTGTCCTTATAGGATACCTACTTGATCAATATTTTGATACATCTCCCTATCTAACGATAATATTCTTTTTCTTTGGCATAGCGGCAGGCTTCTGGAATATGTACAAGGATGTTCAGAGATACATAATCTCTGAAGAAGAAAAAGAGAAGGAGAAAGATTAGGCAACCTTAACAGGTTTTAGAGATTTCTGTATCTCTGTCTTTATAGCATCTACAAGCATTTTTCTGACATTTTCTTCTGAGCCTATAATCCTGCATCCAGCAGCATCCTTATGTCCTCCACCACCAAACATTCTGGCTATATTCTGGACATTCACCTTTCCTTTTCCCCTTAATGATACCCTCCATGTTTTAAGGTCAGGTTTCTGTATCATAATAAATGCAACATCCACATCCTCTATACTTTTTGCAAAGTTCACAAAACCTTCCGTTTCCTCCTCTAAAGCTCCAACCTCATCTATAAATGATCTTCTTACTACGAGTGATGCTATATGTCCTTCGTAATCCATCTTCAGTGTTGATAAAACCCTGTGAAGCAGGTGTATAACATTAGGTCTGTTTCTCTCATAAACCATAGTTGATATGTATGACGGATCTGCTCCTTTCTCAACAAGGAATTCGGCCATCTCAAAAGCTCTTTCATCAACGTTGTTGTACCTGAATGAGCCTGTGTCTGTCATAAGTCCTGTGTAAAGACATTCAGCTATCTCTTTATCTATCTGTTTCTCATCCCATCTTTTGAGTATCAGTCCTACCATATATGTTGTTGATGGTGCTGAAGGATCAACATAGTCGTAATCACTTTCCTTTATTCCGCCAACGTGATGGTCTATCCTTATAACCTCTCTTCCTTTAATATCAACACCTGTTCTGTATAGTCCGGCTGCATCAACAAGGATGATAAGATTGTATGTATTCTCAGGGAGAAGTTTCTCTATCTTGTCAGAATCCGGCAGGAAGTTGTATATGTAGGGTAGATCATCTTTCATTGCCATCCTTACATTTTTGCCCTCTTTTATTAAAAATCTGTAGAGGGCTATCATACTTCCTATACCGTCACCATCAGGGTTTTCATGGGTTACTATAAGTATCTCACCTTCTTCCCTTTTAATTCTCTCAATAACAGCTACTTCCCCTTCCATTTTTCCTTCCTCTTTAAAGATTTTTTTTGTCATAGGGACATATATCTAAAAGGGCACACTCTTTACATTTAGGATTTTTAGCTTTACATATATATCTTCCAAAAAGAACCATCGCTTTTGAAATAAAAATCCAGTTTTCCTTTGAAAAGAACTCTGCAAGATCCTTCTCTATTCTATCAGGGTTGTTGGATTCTGTAATGCCAAGTCTCTGGCTCACCCTTTTTACATGTGTATCAACGACAATAGCAGGTTTATTAAAAGCGTTTACAAGTATGACAGATGCTGTTTTCCTTCCAACACCTGGAAGTTTTGTCAGGTCGTCTATATTATCAGGTATCTTCCCGTTAAACTCTTTTACTATTGCTTCACAGCACTCCTTGAGAAGTTTTGCCTTTCTTCTGTAGAAGTTTATCTGTTTTATATCATTCTCTATCTGTTCCAGTGGAGCTTTTGCTATAGATTCTGGATCAGGATACTTTTTGAAAAAGACAGCTGTAACCTCGTTGACCTTTTTATCTGTAGCCTGAGCGGCGAGGATTGTTGCAACGAGAAGCTGGAATGGATTACTGAATTTAAGATCAATCCAGGGTTCTGGGAAATGTTTTTTCAGCCCCTCTATAACAGCCTGTTCTGTAAGATTTCCTTTTTTATCTTTTTTCATCTCAGAATAAGGTTCTCTGCTCCACCTTTTTTTCTATAACCTTTTTCTTCTCAATATCCTTCAGCAGTGATTTGAAACCAAGCTCCTTAAATATATCTCTAAGCTTTAATAGATCTGCTTTCTCTTTTTTCAGATCCTCAGGCTGTATATCAATATCTATATTTTTCTCAAGTGAAACAAGGAATATATTCTCTTTTAATCTTTCTTCAGCTTCCTCAAAAGCCTCTTTAAGTTTTGGCTTTAACTGATCTTTATGTTCAAGAATATTTTTTAAATTTCCGTACTGATTTAAAAGCTTCTCAGCTGTTTTAGGTCCCACTCCTCTCACACCGATAATGTTGTCAACTGTATCTCCTATCATTGATAGATAGTCCACAAACTGCTCAGGGTATATACCGTATTTCTCTTTTACCTTTTCCCTGTTAAATATCTCTCCTGTTACAGGATTAAGTATAAATACTTTTTCATCAATGAGCTGCATCATATCCTTGTCCGGCGTTACTATAATAACCTCAAACCCTTTATCTACAGCCTTTTTAGCTATGGTTGCTATTATATCATCAGCCTCGTAACCAGGTATCTCAAGTATCTTTATTCCCCATAGTTTTATGATCTCTTTTATTTTTGGTATCTGGACCTTAAGCTCATCAGGTGTTTCCTTTCTTGTTGCCTTGTATTCTTTGTATTTCTCATGTCTGAATGTCTTTCCGGGAAGATCAAAAACAACAGCCATATACTCGGGGTTCAGCTCTTTTATGAGGGTTGATATCATTCTTATGAATCCGTATATAGCTCCTGTAGGTTCACCTTTTGGACTTGTAAGTGGAGGGAGTGCGTAAAAGGCTCTGTACAGGTAAGAAGACCCGTCAACAAGTACCAGCTTTTTATCCATTTATTACCTCAGAAAGCATTATACCTGTTTAAATATAAATACTTAAGTGGATTAAGCAACCTTCCGTATCTTCTTATCTCATAATGTAGATGAACACCTGTTGATCTGCCTGTACTCCCTGCATATCCTATAACCGTTCCTGCCTTTACCCTCTGACCTTTTTTAACTCTGATCTTGAAAAGATGTCCGTAGTATGTCTCATACCCATACTTGTGCTTTATTATGACAAGTTTTCCGTAACCGCCTGACCAGCCTGCAAACTTTACAATACCGTTTGCTGTTGCAAAAACAGGCTGTCTCGGCTGAGCTCTCAGGTCTATACCAGCATGGAAGGCAAGTTTCCCATTAAATGGGTCCTTTCTGTATCCAAAACGGGATGTGAGTCTTCCATAAAGCGGGACACCAACAGGTATCTCAGCCATAACCTTTAAAAGTTTTTCCATACTGTTCTCAAGTGTTGATGCGTAAAACTCGAGATTTTCCTTTCTGTCTGCAGGTATAAAAAGACCACCCTGTGGTAGTTTTATCTTTATGCCCTTTCTACGTAATGTTTTGTTTGCCTTTTTTATCTTTTCTTCTATGCTTTTCAGCTTTCTTGCGAGCTTTTCTTTCTCTTCAACAGCTTTTTTAAGCTGTTCCTCTTTTTTAGTTAACTCTTCCCTTAAGAGATTTACCTCTTTTCTCAGTTTTTCAATCTCTTCTCTATTTCCTGATGATTTTAATGCTATAAAAAGCGAGATCACAGATATTAAACCCAGAACTGTCAGATATACCTTTGTGTAATTTTTTCCCATCTTTTTATCCGGTTTTCAGTATTTTGGCTGCTTCTTTTGCGTGGTATGTGATTATTATATCTGCTCCAGCCCTTTTTATTGAAGTGAGAGTTTCCATCATAACCTTTTCCTCATCTATCCATCCAAGCTTTCCTGCTGCCTTAACCATTGAGTACTCACCGCTAACATTGTAAGCAGCAACAGGAAGGTTAAAGTTCTCCCTCAGATCACTGATTATATCAAGATATGCTAATGCAGGCTTTACCATAATAATGTCTGCACCTTCCTCAACATCAAGCTGGACTTCCTTCAGAGCTTCCCTTCTGTTTGCAGGATCCATCTGGTAGCTTCTCCTGTCTCCAAAAGCTGGTGATGACTCAGCAGCATCTCTGAAAGGACCATAATATGCTGAGGCATATTTTGCTGAGTAGGACATTATAGGAATATCTGTGTATCCTGCCTGGTCAAGAGCTTCTCTAATAGCTTTAACAACACCATCCATCATTCCTGAAGGGGCAACCATATCTGCTCCAGCTCTGGCGTGTGAGACAACCTGTTTTTTTGTGTTCTCAAGTGTTGGATCGTTTGCAACCTCATGATCATGTAAAACCCCACAGTGACCGTGCTCTGTGTACTCACAGAAGCAGACATCTGTGATAACGTAAAGATCAGGGCATCTTTCTTTTATATACCTTATGGTTCTCTGTATTATCCCTTCATCATTCCATGTTTCTGAACCAACAGCATCTTTATGCTTTGGTATTCCAAAAAGTAAGACAGCGGGTATTCCCAGATCAACAACCTGTTCAAGCTCCTCATCAATTCTGTCAAGAGAGTATCTGTAGATCCCCGGCATTGAAGGTATCTCTATCTTTATATTCTCCCCTTCCTCTATAAATAAAGGGTATATGAAATCATTAACTGAGAGCTCAGTCTCCCTTACAAGCCTTCTTATGTTCTCATTCTTTCTTAATCTTCTCGGTCTTACAGAAGGAAACCCCATCTAATTCCTCCATTAATTTTAAATTTTTATTATGTTATCAGAAATTTAATCAAATAAAAATCTTATCTGACATATTCCTGTTATAACAGCTGTTTCCATCCTCAGTATATTCTTTCCCATTGTTAAAGGTATAAACCCTTTATCCTGTAGTATCTTTATCTCACCTTCTGTAAAACCACCTTCAGGACCTATAACAACGGAAACGTTTTTTAATTTTTTATCCAGAAACTCCTTTACTGTCCTCTTCTCTTCCTTTTCGTAAAAAACGAACTTACCTTCATCGTCCGATTTTATATCCTCAAGTTTAACAGGATTTTCAATAATAACAGGATAGAGCCTTTTACACTGTTTAATTGAGTTTAAAGCTTTTTTTTCCCATTTTTTTATCTTTTTCAGAACATCTTTTGTCTTTACGGCGGAACGTTCTGATATTACAGGGACAAATCTGTAAACACCTAACTGGGATACACCTTCTATAATATCGTCTATCTTTGACAGCTGGTTCGGCATACACTGGTAAAGTGTTATTCTGAAATCCTCCTCTTCCACTTTTATTTTCTCTATTATTCTGCATTTTATATACCTTTTTGTTATCTCCAAAACCTCTGTAAGGTATACATTACCTTTCAGATCGTTTATCTCAATCCTGTCTCCGGTCTTCACCCTTTTTACTTTTGCGTGTTTAAGCTCATCCTCAGTAAGATATGCATAACCATCTTCAACCTGACCTATAAATCTTTCGTAACCCATCACACACTTTTCAGCCCTGTTATCTTCTTAATGAGTATAACAAAGGCGAATGTCATTGAGTATATGAAAACTATAGTGGCTCCAGCAGGTAGATTGTAATAAAAGGAGATAAATATACCTGTTAAAACCATAAATATACTGATAATAACCGATGATATAAGTATCTTTTTGTAATGCCAGAAAACCTGTCTTGATAAGGCTGCTGGAAGTATCATCATAGCAGATGAGAGTATAACACCAACAAGCTTAACAGCCAGTATGGTTGCTATTGATATTATCAGTATTATCCCGTAGTAAAGAAAACCTGTATTTATCCCACTGACGTATGCAACATCCTCATTGTAACAGCAGAACATTATCTTCTGAAAGAAGAAAGCTATAAATGCGAGTGATAAAAAACTGAAAAGTAACAGCATGTATATCTCTTCACCTGTTATGGTCAGTATATTACCAAAAAGGAAGGTGAACATATCTGAGCTGTAGTTTGGTGTAAATGTGAGAACTATCACACCAAGAGCCATTGAAAGTGAGAAGAGGATACCTATTGATATATCCTCATGTATATCTCCTTTTCTGCTTATATAACCTATAAATAATCCAATTAAAGCTGCGAACACCATACCTGTTAGAGGTGGTGAGATACCGAGGAAAAGGCCTATAGCGAGACCACCAAATGCTGCATGTGATATACCTACAGTTATAAAGGACCAGTTTTTCAGATTTATAAATAAAGAGAGAACAGATAGTAAAACAGCAAGAATTATTCCACCTATCAAAGCCTTCTGCATAAATGGTATCTGTAAGATCTCAAGCATCATCCTGAACCTACTTAAAGTCTATATGAAAATGTTCACATGCTACACACTCAGGTGAATGAATTATAAGCTCAACCTCTGCACCGTATATATTCTCAAGAACCTCTTTTTTGAAGAACTCCTTTGGATGACCGTAAAAATGTAAAAATCTGTTAAGACCTGCAACCTTATCAACAAATCTTCCTACAACGCCGATATCATGTGATACCATAACTATTGTCATATTTTTCTCTTTTTTAAGTCTCTGGAGGAAATCGTAAAAGCTTTCCTGTGCAACAACATCTATTCCTGTTGAAGGTTCATCAAGAAATATTATCTCAGGATCTGAAACGAGAACCCTTGCTATAGAGACCCTCTGTTGCTGACCTCCAGATAGACTGCTGTATGGTTTGTTTTCAAACCTTTCCATCCCTACATACTTAAGATACTCCCTCGCTTTTTTAAGCTTTTTTTCCTTAGGTATCTTTTTGTTTATAAGCCCGAGCATAACTACATCAAGAACTGAAAATGGGAAATCCTTTGGAACGCTTGATTTTTGGGGGAGATATCCTATCTTCCCTGTTTTTACAGCCTCTCCTGGCGGTTTTCCTAAAAGCTTTATATACCCTTTATAAGGTTGAATAAAGCCGAGGATGGATTTTATAAGTGTTGTTTTTCCACCACCGTTTGGTCCAACAATGGCTATTATCTCTCCCTTCTCAACGGAGAATGTTATATTCTCAATTATCGTTCTCTCGTTTATCCTTACAGAAAGATCATTTACCTCAAGAATCTTCATAATCTTACCACTATCTTCCCGAAGAACTGTCTGCTCAGAAGTTTTTCATAGGCTTTCTTTACGTCCTCAAAAGAGAAAACAGAGTCTATAACAGGTCTTAGCTTTTCTGGAAAGAATTTTAGATAGTGTGAAACCTCTCCTTTTGTCCCCATATAAACACCATGTATATCTATATTTTTACCGAAAACAGCCCTCAGGTTTATCTTTGGCTCACCACCTGTTGTTGCCCCAAATGTAACTACTGAACCACCTTTTTTACAGCAGGCTATTGATCCTGAAAATGTAGCCTCTCCAATATGATCCACAACTATATCACACATCTCCCCATCTGTTATCTGTTTTACCCTTTCTACAAAGTCCTCATCTTTATAATTTATAACATGGTCAGCTCCCAGTCCAAGAGCTTTCTCAATCTTCCAGTTATCTCCAACTGTTGTTATAACCTTCGCACCAAGCATCTTTGCTATCTGTATTCCTGCAGTTCCTACACCGCTGCCCCCACCGTGTATAAGAACGGTATCTCCAGCCTTTATTCCGCTTCTTGTGACAAGAGAATGCCACATTGTTGTGTATGTTATTCCTATAGCTGAGGCCTCCTCAAAGGAAAGACCTTCTGGGATTTTAAAAAGATTTAAAGCCGGAACCTTCACATACTCTGCTGATACGCCGTCTGTTAGAACACCTAATATAGAGTAGCTTTTACACTCGTTATCCCTGCCTGATAGGCATCTTTCACATATCCCACATGAGAGACCCGGATATACTATTACACTGTCCCCTTCTTTCACATTTTTTACAGCTGATCCTTTTTTTACCACAACACCTGAAGCATCTGATCCAAATATGTGGGGCATAGGTATTTTAGCTGGATACTTACCTTCCATGATCCATATATCAAGATGGTTAAGGGAGAAAGCCTTTACCTTAACAAGAACCTCATCTTCTTTTATTTCAGGCTGGGGAAGTTCACCTATCTTTATATTTTCATAACTTCCGTGTTCCTCATAGTATGCAGCTCTCATCCTAACCTCCAGCTATGATTTTTCCAGCATTATAAACGATAAATGCCATAATCCACGCAGATGTAAAACTTATAAGGATTGAAACACCTGTCCATCTCCAGCTGTTAAGTTCCTGTTTTATAGCAAAAACTGTTGCCATACATGGTGTGTATAGCAAGAGAAAAACAAGGAAAGATATCGCTGTCAGAGGTGTAAAGGAGTCCCTTACAGCTTTTATGAGAGAGCTGTCCTCTTCCTCCTCTTCAGCTTCCATCTTGTAAAGTCCAAAGATTGAGAGGAAGTTTTTACCCATATCTATGTTTGCGTTTATAAAACCTTTCCCTATCTCTAAAAGACCTTCTGATAGTTTAACCTCTTCAGGTTTTTCCTCAACGATCTCACCTGAGTATATATTTCCCATTGTGGAAAGGACGACCTCTTTTGCCACAAAACCTGATATTAAAGAGCCTGCCGCTTCCCAGTTCCCAAATCCAAGAGGGTAAAATACAGGCGCTATTGTATGACTTATCTTTCCAAACAGGCTGTCTTCTGGCTTTTTTACTCCTATTGGGAAATGTAGTAAAAACCATATGACGATAGATGTTGCAAGTATGAAAGTTCCGGCTTCATAAAGGAATGCTTTTGTTTTTATCCATGCATTTCTGATTATAAATCTGACTGTTGAGAATCTGTAAGGTGGGAGTTCAAGAATGAATGGAATAGCCTCAGCTTTAAAAACAAATCTCTGTAAAAGGATAGCAACTACTGCCGCAACGATTATACCAAGTATATAAAGGAAAAGAATAACAGCTGTCTGGTACTCTGTAAAAAATATCGTAACAAAAAATGCGTACACTGTAAGTCTTGCACCACAGGACATAAACGGGATCATAAGTGTGGTCAGTATCTTTTCTTTAGGATTTTCAAGAGTTCTAGTAGCATAGACCGCAGGGACGTTACAGCCAAATCCTATAAGCATAGGTATAAATGATTTTCCGCTGAGACCAAAAACGGCCATAACCCTGTCCATAAGGAAAGCAGCCCTCGCCATATAGCCGCTTCCCTCTAAAATAGCCATAAAGATGTATAGGAAGAACAGAACAGGAACAAAAACAAGAACGAAACCAACTCCTCCTATAATACCTTCGGTTATAAGTGATCTCAGCCATGGGGATGTTCCTATATCTGTAAGAAAGTGATAGACGATAGGAGCGATAACATCACTCAGTGAGCTGTCAAGCCAGTCAACATACGGAGCTGAAAGCTCAAATGTGAATTTAAATAAAAGCCACATAAAAAAGAAGAATATAGGAAATCCAAGTACTTTGTGGAGAAATATCTTGTCTAAAAATAATGTGAGATCAAACTTCTCTTCAGATGTTTTTCTTACACACTGTTCATATATACTGATTATTATTGAGTATCTCTCCTCAACTAGAAGTGTCGATATATCCCTGTGGTAAAGCTTTTCCAGTTTTTCCCTTATAAGCTTTGCCTGATTGAGTATTCTGCTGTCAACAGCAAGATCTATAAAAAATGTGTTTCCCTCAACAAGTGAGAGGAGTAAAAATCTCTCAGGGTATATATCAAGTAAAAGGGGCTGTATATTTTTTATGCACTCCTTAAGTTTTCTGAGTTCATCCTCAAGCTGATCCTCAAGATGAAGTGAGCAGTGGAATCTCTCCTTATTTTTGTATATCTGGATAACAGCGTCAAGTATCTCAGATACACCTTCACCCTTTATTGCTGTCGTCGGTATAACCTTACAGCAGAGAAGTTTTTCGAGTTTATTAACATCTATGCGGATACCCTTTTCCTGAGCCTCATCCCACATATTCAGGGCTATAACAAGTGGAAGATCTATCTCAAGAAGCTGGATAGTCAGGTATAGATTTCTTTCAAGGTTTGTTGCATCTACAACGTCTATAACAAGATCCGGTTTTTCCTTCACAAGGAAATCTATCGCTATCTTTTCCTCAGCAACATCATTGCTCAGGCTGTATGTTCCTGGAAGGTCAACAAGATGAATCTTGTATCCTTTATACTCTATGATGGCCTCTTTTTTCTCAACTGTAACACCTGGCCAGTTTCCAACGTGAAGGTTTGTTCCTGCGAGAGCGTTTATGAGTGTTGTTTTTCCTGTGTTTGGATTACCTGCGACAGCTACCTTTATAACCTTATCTGCCATTACATTCCTCAACTATAATCTTGTCAGCATCAGCCTTTCTTACAGCAAGGCAGTAATCCTTTATCTTTATTTTAACAGGTCCTCCGAAAGGTGAGACCTGTATAACCTCAACTGTCTGTCCCGGAATAAGACCCATCTCAAGAAGTTTTCTCTTAAGTGCAGGATCAAATCTCAGCTCCTTTATTTTACAAAAGCTGCCAGCAGGTAATTCAGATAGCCTCATAATCTTTCCTCTTGATTTATATTCAATCTCAATTATATACTTTTTTCAAAACAATTCCATGACTTTAATCAATTTAAATCACCTTTTAAAACCCCAGTAAAATTCTGGTCAGATACATATAAGGGGGTATTATGATAATATTCAATACCCCAATAAATAATAATATTATAACTATTATAAATCCATACTGTTCAACAGGTTCAAGTTTGTGTTCAAGTTCAGGTGGGAGAATGCTCATAAGAACCCTTCCACCGTCTAAAGGTGGTATCGGAAGAAGGTTAAATATGGCGAGGATAACATTTATACTCACAGAATACTGGAAAAATATCAGGAGAGGTGTGACGACTGATTTTATAATCCCTGGACCAAAAACCGAGACGAGGGTTCCTAAAACAGCATCTGATGATAGTATCTGGTAAGAGATACCAAAGAATACAGCAGCTATAAAATTAACTGATGGTCCTGCAGCAGCTGTTACAGCCATACCCTTTCTGTAACCTAACTTCCTGAAGTTTGCAGGATTTATAGGAACAGGTTTTGCCCATCCAAAGAGTATAGGAGATTTAGCAAGTATGAGAATGATCGGAACTAAAAGTGTTCCGACAGGATCAACATGTGGTAAAGGATTGAATGTGAGTCTTCCTGATATTTTTGCCGTTGGATCTCCAAGCCTGTAGGCTATCACTCCATGTCCAAGTTCGTGTATAATAACTGCAAACATCAGAGCAGGAATCATAAAAATGAGCTTAGTTATATCAAATTCCATCTTGCCCTCTTTGTTTATTTTTTTATCAGCCTATTTTATATTATTTAACCTATCGTTTTAAGTGGTGCAATGATTAAAGATGAAGATTAAAGAGATATTAGAGATTGTAAAGGGCAGACCTTTAAAACTGAGGGATGCTGATAAAGAGATAAAAAGGTTCATCATTGACAGCAGGAAGGCTCAGAAAGATAGCTTTTTTGTTCCGCTTAAAGGATCAAAAGCTGATGGTCATGATTTTATAGATGATGCTCTAAAGAAAGGTTCATCCGGTTATCTCACATCTATTGAGACAGATTACAAAAACGGTATCCTCGTTGATGACACCCTTAAAGCCCTTACTGAGATAGGGATATTTAAAAGGAAAAAACTGAA
The DNA here is from genome assembly GCF_000021565.1 of Persephonella marina EX-H1. Classification (NCBI taxonomy): domain Bacteria; kingdom Pseudomonadati; phylum Aquificota; class Aquificia; order Aquificales; family Hydrogenothermaceae; genus Persephonella; species Persephonella marina. The sequence continues at coordinate 419,442 of NC_012440.1, forward strand.
GAAAGCTGTTGGTATTACAGGAACTTCAGGAAAAACAACAACAAAGGAGATTCTGAGATTTCTCCTCTCAGATATATTCAGGGTTTACGCAACAGAAGGAAATTACAACAATGAGATAGGTCTTCCTCTAACCCTTTCAAATATTCCGGAGAATACTGAGGTGGGGGTGTTTGAGCTTGGGGCAAGTAAGAGAGGTGATATAAGTAAGCTTGTTAGTATTTCAAAACCTGAGGTTAGGGTTCTCACATCTGTAGGACACGGTCATATTGAGGGTTTTGGATCTTTTGAAGGTGTTGTTCAGGGTAAAGGTGAGATATTTGATGGTGGTGAGATATCTGTTCTTCCAGAGGATCTGAAGATCTATTATATGGACAGATTAAAAAAATACGTAACTTTTGGAATCTCTGATTACGCTGATATAAAGATATCTGAGATAAACATAACTCCAGAAGGAACTGCAGGTACTGTAAGCTATAAGAATGATAAGATCCGTATAACCGTTCCAGTTTACAGCAGGGCTTTGTTTAACAATATAGCCGCTGCCCTCTCTGTTCTTTATGCACTTGATATAAACCCTGTAAGATCAGCTGAGAAACTGAGAGATTTCAGTCTGCCTGAAGGGAGGGGTAAAGTTTTAAGAAAAGGATCATTAACAGTGATAGATGACAGCTACAACGCAAACCCTCTATCTGTTAAAAATGCTATTGAAACCCTGAGCGGTATCCCTTCTTTCAGGGTTCTTATCCTTGGAGATATGCTTGAGCTTGGTGACCTGTCAGAGCAGATGCATATAAAAGTGGGTAAAGAAATACTCAGCTCAGATATAGATCTTATACTTCTTTACGGCAGGGAAACATACCATACATACACTGTAATAAAGGACAAAAAGAATTCGTACCATTTTGATGATAAAGAAAAACTTTACAGAAAACTTATGGACAGCATAAAGGATAAAGAGTGTGTTCTTCTTGTTAAAGGCTCAAGGGGTATGAGAATGGAGGATATTATTGAGAAAGTTCTTCAATCTTAGCTTTTATCCATCTCTTCATAACATTTGAGCTTATATTAACACTGTGTTCCCTTAATGTTCTGTCTATACTGAATCTGTCTTTCTCCATAACCTCTAATAGCTTTTTTAAGCTTTCAACAACTGAATCACTTTTTATTCCTGTGTTTTTACTGAATATCTCAATAAAGTCTATCAGGTGGTACTCATCATCTATATAGGCGATATCAACTGCATAAAGTATGTTTTCAGGACAGTTAATAAGATCAAGAAGAATCCTGTGGTATATCCCTTCAAGATCTTCCAGGTATAGCCCTATCTCAAGCTTTGTTTTTTCAAACATATCTTGAAATATATCTTTTATCAGGTTGATTTTTAGATTTATCCCATCTTTAACAGTACTTACAGATACCTGTGGTACCTTTTCAGGTATCTGCCATCTTTCAGATATGGATACCTCCCTGATATCTATAACATCTTTTAACTTCTCCGATACGTTTTCAGGGTTTTCTGTATATATCTGAATTGTGTCTGTTATTCTGTGCTGGGAGTAAGCTCTTACAAAACCGAAAGATCCGGATATTATAAGTTCTTCATCAAGATTTCCAAGTTCAGTAAGTATCTTATCCTGTGCATCTAAAAGTTTTCCTACATCTGTTATAAACATTTTCCATTCCTTAATCTGTTGTAATGTTAAAATATAATGGTAAAGAAATAAATGGAGGATGTAAATGGCTATCAAAGTTGGAATTAACGGATTTGGAAGGATCGGTAGAAACTTTTTCAGAGCCTGTGTTGATAATCCTGAGATAGAGATTGTAGGCATTAACGACCTTACAGATGCTTACACACTTTCACATCTTCTAAAATACGACTCTGTTCACGGTAGATTTTCAAAGCCTGTTGAGGCGAAGGGTAACTCTATTGTTGTTGATGGGAAGGAGATTGAGGTTACAGCTATAAAAGATCCTGCCCAGCTTCCGTGGAAGGATCTTGGGGTTGATATTGTGATAGAGTCAACAGGTGTTTTCAGAGACAGGGAAGGTGCTGGAAAACATCTTCAGGCAGGAGCTAAAAAGGTTATAATCTCAGCTCCGGGGAAAAACCCTGATCTGACTGTAGTTCTTGGGGTTAATGAGGATCAGTACGATCCTGAAAACCACCATATAATATCAAACGCGTCATGTACAACAAACTGTCTCGCTCCTGTAGCTAAAGTATTAAATGATGAGTTCGGTATTGTTAAAGGTTATATGGTTACAGTCCACGCATACACGAATGATCAGAGAATATTAGATCTTCCTCACAAGGATCTAAGAAGGGCGAGAGCTGCTGCAACAAATATAATCCCTACAACAACGGGAGCAGCCAAAGCTGTAGGAGAGGTTCTCCCTGAACTTAAAGGTAAGTTAGACGGAACAGCAAGAAGGGTTCCTGTTGCTGACGGATCACTTGTTGATCTTACTGTTATACTTGAGAGAGAGGTTACTGAGGAAGAGATAAACTCAAAGATGAAAGAGTATGCTGAAGGTAAGATGAAAGGCATACTTGAGTATACTGAAGATCCTATAGTTTCACAGGATATTGTAGGAAATCCTCACTCATCAATATTTGATGCTCTCTCAACAAAAGTAATAGGTGGAAATTTTGTTCATGTAGCTTCATGGTATGACAATGAGTGGGGTTACTCAAACAGACTGAAAGATCTTGTTCTTTTCATGGCTGAAAAGGGACTTTAAAATAAGGGGCTTTCGCCCCATTTACAAATTGTAGTATTATCTCTTTGATAACTCAGTTGAAGGATAACTGGTTTCCGCTAAGGGTTAGAATTTCTTAAAAGGGTAAAACTTGAAAAAGAAAGCGAAGCAGTCAAAAAATATAACGGTGAATTTTGCGATACAATACACAAAGAAGAACTAAGGTCAAAAGGTTTCCTCAGCTGTTACTGGCTCTCATGTCATGAATTTTTATTTTTTGATATATTCCTTGAAAATTCAGACAACAAATTTTCCTCTGGATAATGTTTTACGTTATGTGTGATTATCTTTAACCCATACTTTTTTGCAGTTGCCATAATAAGGCAATCAACAGTGGATAAGGTTATACCTTTTTTTCTATATTCTCTATAAAACTTTGCTCCTATGTTTACTATATCGCTATCTATATTTATTATCTCAAAGCCTCTCACCAGATCTTTAACTGCCTTTTCCTGTTTTTGAATAAGCACCCCTTAAAAGCTCGTAATCAGGTAAGCATAACCGTTAATTAGTAAATCTTTTACAATTGATACTGCAAACTCCTGCCCTTTCAAAAAATCTATACAGATATCGGTATCAACGATGAACTTATCTGTTAATTCTTTCCTCCTCTATGGATAAATCTTCTTGCCTCATTTTATCTACATATTCCACACCTGTTTCCTTCAAGTCCTTAAAAGCACCTGCAGTTGATATCGTCTTTTCTATTTTTTTTCTCTTTATATACTCTGATAAAGCTTCTTTAACTATTTCACTGAAGTTATGAGAAATACCTTCTGCTTCTCTATACAACTCTTCAGGTAAAGATATTGTTTTTTTATTGTTGCCATAGTTATACCTCTCGGTATGAATTTTATTCCATACTATAATATCTTTGATATGCCTGTCATAAACTTTCAAGAAAGAAGATCTCAACAACCTAAAAGGCAAAGGGTAAGATAACAAAAAATTCAAAGAGATAAAAATAGATTATTTACCCATATGACCGTATAAATTTTACCGTAGTTGTATTTCAGAACTCCCACAGCTTCATAGCCTTTCTCACCTCAACCATTGTTTCAGAGGCTACAGCCCTTGCTTTTTCAGTTCCTTCCTGTAAAACCTTCTCATACTTTGGGATATCTTTTTCTATCTCTTTTCTTCTCTCCCTGATAGGATCAAGAAAGCTGTTCAGGTTTTCTGCAAGTATCTTTTTACAGTCAACACAGCCTATCTCTGCTTTTCTACATTTTTTATCAATATCAGAAACTGTCTCGCTATCTGTGAATATGTTGTGATACTCAAAAACTATGCATACATCAGGATTTCCAGGGTCTGTTCTTCTTACTCTCTGGGGATCAGTTTTCATCTCAAGAACTTTTCTGTTTACAGTTTCTCTGTCGTCTGAGAGGTATATGGCGTTGTTGTAAGATTTTGACATCTTTCTGCCGTCAATACCGGGAAGTTTTGATTCTTCTGTCAGTAAAGCTTCAGGTTCAGGGAATATCTGATCGTAAAGATTGTTAAACCTTCTTGCTATCTCCCTTGTAAGTTCTATATGTGGTAGCTGATCCTCACCTACAGGAACGGCATCAGCCTTATAAATCAGAATGTCTGCAGCCTGAAGAACAGGATATGCGAGAAATCCAAGTGTGTCTATATCTTTTCCAACATCTCCTTCCTCAAGATTTCTGACTACCTCTTCAACGATCTTTTTCTGAATTCCGAATCTCATTAATGTCTCTTTAAGCCATTTAAAATCAATCCCTTTCTGGTTATAAAATGCCCTGTGGAAAGCTTCCCTTAAATACTCTTCAAATATCTTGTTTTTCTGCTTTCCTGTAGCCTTTTCTAAGGCCTGATCAAAACTCTCAGGAGGTGGTGTGAGAATTATCTTTATCTGTTTTCCTGCTAAGAAATCCCTCATATACTGGTAGTAAAGGTTGAATTTCAGATCCTTGTAAGAAGGGTTTAACTCAAGCCAGCTTTTTGGTGTTATCATTGAGAATAAAAGTGCAAGTTCCGCATGCTCCTTTACACCTGACTGGACAAAAAGTGTTGCTTTTTCTGGATCTATCCCACATGACAGCCAGTCAATTATCATCTGTCTCACATTCTCTTTTAACTGGTCTGTCTCTTTGTACTTGTTTGTCAGGGCGTGCCAGTCTGCTATAAAAAACTTACATTCGTATTTTTCCTGAAGCTGTAGCCAGTTTTTTATAACACCAAGGTAATGTCCAAGATGAAGTCTTCCAGTTGGTCTCATTCCACTGAGAACTTTTTTCATCAACTTCCTCCTGTTTGGTACTAATTTCAATTATATAACAGATAGAAATTTCAGGTTTATGTGATATATTCTTATCTTATGGAAACTTTAAGATACTACAGGAACAGAATAGCTTACTCAAGGATAATCCCACCTGTTTTTCCTGAATACGGTCAGTTTGATTTTAAGAACGAGAAGCTAAAAAGTTTTTTAGAGAGAAAAGATATAAAGCTCTACTCACATCAGGTAGAAGGACTTAACGCCGTAAAAGAAGGGAAAAATATTGTTGTAACAACACCTACAGCATCAGGTAAATCTTTTATATACATACTTTCAATACTTGAAAGGCTGAAAGAGAATCCTGAGACAAAGGGAATTATAATCTTTCCCCTCAAAGCTTTAGCCCGGGATCAGTATGGAAAGATAATGGATCTTATACTTGAGACCGGTATAGATGCAAGAGTTGATGTTTATGATGGGGATACAGACAGAGAAAAAAGACAGGAGATAAAAAAAGATCCACCAACATTTCTTATAACAACACCTGATATGCTGAATGCAGGGATACTTCCTTATCATACAGGCTGGTCTTCATTTTTTGAGAATCTTGATTTTATAGTACTTGATGAGATTCATGCTTATAGAGGAATACTTGGATCCCATATAGCAAATATAGTGAGAAGGCTGAAGAGAATAACAGGATACTACAGAACAAAAAAGCCTGTTTTTATAATGAATTCTGCAACAGTTCACAATCCATCTTCTTTTGCATCTAAGCTTATTGGAGAGGAGGTTGTTGAGATATCAAGATCAGGTGCACCATCACCTGAGAGGGAGATACAGATCTTCAGGAATTTAAGATCCTCTGAGACAGCAGAGCTTATAGCAAATACAGTTATTGAGGATATATCAAGTATCGTTTTTGTTGACAGTAGAAAGGAGGCCGAGATACTGTCACTCAGGGTTAAGGATATTCTTGTAAAGAAAGGGAGAGATGATCTGGTAGATAAGGTAAGTCCTTACAGATCTGGTTACACACCTGCAGAAAGAAGAGAGATAGAGTTTAAACTTCTTACAAAAAATATACTTGCTGTGATCTCAACAAGTGCCCTTGAGATGGGTATTGATATTGGAGACCTTGATAACTGTATTCTTGTTGGATATCCTGGAACCCTAGCACAGCTCTGGCAAAGATTTGGAAGAGCTGGAAGAAGGGATAGGAAGGCATACAACATTCTAATACCAAAAAGGAATGCGTTAGACCAGTACTTTGTTAAAAATCCCGAGGAGCTTTTTTACAGAAAGATGGAAGAACCTGTTATAAATCCGGAAAACAGATACATACTTAAAAAGCACCTTCCTGTGATGGCAAGTGAGATACCTATAAAGCTTGATGAACTTTCTGAAAATGAGAAAGAGGTTGCAAGGGAGCTGTATAAGGAAGGCATTATCAGATTTTCAAATAACAAGCTTTACGCTTCAAGACAGAAGCCTTTCAGCATTAGATCAGCGGGAGAGAGTTTCAGGATTGTTGAGACAGTTTCAGGAAGAGTTATAGGAGATATATCTGAGGATATCGTCCTTTACGAGGCACATCCTGGAGCTGTTTATTTACATAACGGAGAGAAGTATATAGTTGAGCATCTTGATATGGAAGGTAAGGTTGTTTATGTGGTTCATTCTAATATCTCCTATATAACAGAGCCTTTGAAAGAGTCTTTCATAGAGATAATAAAGGTTGAGGATTTCAGGAAAGCGGGAAGTATAGAGATTTTCAGAGGGAAGGTAAAGGTAAAAACGACTGTTGTAGGATACTCAATGAGGGACATTGAGTTTGACGAGAAGATGAACGAGGAGTTGTTTGATCCTGATAAGTATCTATCAAGGGAGTTTGAGACTGTTGCTTTCTGGTGGACAATGCCTCAGGAATGGGAAGAGGAGATCATACACAGAAATTTAAAACATAACGCAAGAATGCTTTACAGCTTTATCATCCAGAAGGGAAAACTTTACACAGGGAAGTTTGTATACTCTGATCTTGTTTTTGAGAATCTACTGAAGTTCAGAAAAAGTGGGGATATTACAGCTTTTGAGTTTGCATTAAAGGCAACAGAGAGTTTTGTAAGCAGACTCAGCCAGAAGGAGAAAGAGCAGTTTAATGAGTATAAAAGAAGGATAAAAGAGAGAAAAAACGGATTTTTAGGTGGGTTACACGGTGTTGAACACGGTCTTATAGGTATTTATCCACTTTTTGCTATGAACGACAGATGGGATATAGGAGGTTTATCAACACCTTTCTTCCCTGAAACAGGAAGACCTACAGTTTTTATTTACGACGGTTATGAGGGTGGTGTTGGGTATTCAGAGGTTGGGTTTAACAGACTTAAGGAGATGATGGAAAGTACATATAAAACGATCTCAAAATGTGGCTGTATATCAGGCTGTCCATCCTGTATTTACTCGCCAAAATGTGGAAACTCAAATGATTATCTTGATAAAACAGCTTCTATAATTCTTTCCCACAGAATACTGAAAGAGCTTTCTAAATGATCCCTTCTGTTATAGCTTTTATACCTTCAAGTCCACCAAGTGGTATTGATATATCTCTTCCTGAAGGAATATCATAATCTCTCGGGTTTATTCTTATTAATGTTCCAAATATCCTTTCTTTTACCCTTTCAGAGAACATTCTAACGGTAGGAACAGCCTTTCCGGCACCTATCTCTATTATGGCTACCTCATAGCCTTTATCATCTACATCAAAAAGCCATCTATCAAGTCTGAACTCCTGTCCTGACGTTCTGTGGGGTATCCATTCCCAGTCTCCAAACATAAGAATATTAGGTCTTGCAAGTCCACCGCAGTATGGACAGGATGGGAGAGGATCCTTTGCCTCAAAACTTTCCATATCAATATCAATCTCAACACCGTCAGCAGACCAGATCTGATCACAGCAGGGCTGAACACACTGGAGGTGGTGTATTGATCCGTGAATCTCTACGATCTTTTTTTCGTCAAAACCTGCCTTCTGAAACTGACCGTCAACATTTGATGTGAAAACGAAATAGCCACCTTTTTTTGACTCACCTAATCTTCTGAGTATGTTAAATCCTTCGTGTGGCTGGGTGTTCCTGTAAAGGTGGAGTCTGTGTCCATAAAAAGCCCACGCAAGCCTTGGATTTTCTCTAAACCATCTTGGATTGGCAAGCTCTTCAAATCTAAGACCAAGTTTTTTTGCTATAGGATACGCCCTCCAGAAACCCTCTGTTCCCCGAAAGTCAGGCAGTCCGCTGTCAACACCCATTCCAGCACCGGCTGTTATAAGGATCGCATCCGCCTTTTTTATAACTTCCTTTGCCCTATTTATTTCCTCTGATGTTTTGTCTAACATCGGTTTTTACCAAACTATTCTAAATTTTTTGTAAAGTATATCCTCTTTGTTCACTTGAATTCAACAAATTATGTCAAAAATCCCTTTTCAAATTTCTTGATAAATAAAAGACTATAAAGGAGTTTGAAGGATGGAAACTGAAAAGCAAGATAGAGAGCTTTTGAAGATACTTATAAACACTTTAGACCAATTAGATTTTCTTGTCAAGATAAACTCCAAATATTTATCTGAGAATAAAGATTTACAGTTAATATATCTGCAAAAATTGAAAAATATTAAAAGACTTATTGTTTCTCAGAAAACATTAATTTGTCAAAAAAACTTAGAATTACTTCTTATAGACATAGAAAGAATTAAATCTACCCTGGAGGTTCCAAGATGAAAATAAAAAAACTTTTATTATTGCCAATTATTTTTATTCTTCTTGCAAAAAATGTTTTTGCCGAGCAATTATATCACCTCGCCAATCAGGATATTCATAATAACTTTATAAAAATCGCTCTTAATTTTGAGAAGGGCAATTTCGCTATCATACCAAAACTTATTTCCCGAGAATCTATGGCATGTATTGATAGATTTAAAATTAGCATAGCTGCCTCCAGAAATGACCCTTGTAATTGTATTAGAGAAATTAATGAAAACTTAAAAGGAGATAAACTTATTTTCAGTTTGGCGTTTTGCAATTACATCTTATACCTTAGAAAAAATAAGGATATAGACCTTCTCAATATAAATACCTTCTTATTTACAAAATATAAAACGGAGGAACTAAAATGAGAACAATAAAAAATGTATCTAGCGTAGTTTTTTTACTCTTAGCTATTGTTTTTCAGATTTTATGTATATCCGCTTACGCGAATGATGCATATTCCAGTGAAGAGGTTTTAATAAGAAAAAAATTACGTGAGAATGGGAAAAAACTACAGGAGAATAGCAAAGAAATTAAGTCTTTGTTGAATGAATTGCAGGAAAATCTGAAGAAAATTGAAAAGGAGTGCGGTACACCCGTCAAGAATAAAGCAAAAGAGGAATATTGCCGTAAATCAAAAGTATACGAAACTTGGAACTATTACATTAAGCTTTTTGATGCTTTAAAAAAACAAGAAAAAACACTGATGCAAAGATATAACTTACTAAAAGATTATAGAAGCTCTGGAGTTACAGATCATCAACAAGAGTTTAAAGCTTTTCTCAGAGAATCTAAAGATACAGGAAGGAAAATTGTTGCTGTATATACATCAATGAAGGATTTTCTTCCAGAAAGAGAAGCAAAATTATTGGAGAAAAAAATCAGAAACTTAAAGAAATACTTAAAGAGGCAAAAAAAGATAGAAGAATTTAGTAATCAGTTAGGTGATTCTGTGGATATTGAAATAATACGTTCACATACAAGGGATGCTATATATGAAATAAACCAACAACGAGAGGCAATCAGAATAGTACTTTTAGGTTTTTACAATACATACTCTGGTTTGAAAAATAACTTAAGTAATATTTCTCTTGAGGAAATATTTGAAGTTGCAAAACCACTGTTAAAAAAGCAAAAAGAAGAAATAGAAATTGGAGGAGAAGAAAATGAAGAGATCACAGAGTATTTCTTTGAAGACCTTTAAGTATTCGTACTTATTCTCTTTGTTAATACTGATTGTTGGGTTTATGATGTTTAGAGAAAATATAATACTAACAACAAAGTGGTTATTAAATAAAGGTGGGATTATAACTATATTCATTATTATAATTTCCGTATTATCCTTAGGTTCTTTAATATGGGACATAATAGACAAGGGAAAACCAAGTGAAAAAGTTCTATTTGTCCTCTCTTTTTTAGAAGTTCACGCAACTACATTGGGTTTGCTTGGTAGCATTATAGCTTTAGCCTTTAAGAGCCCCAGCATATTCGAAAATGACCGTATAAATAATGCTGCTCTAATGAACGTTCTGTCAGAAGCATGGCTTTCAACTATCGCGGGATTAGTAGTTACACTGATCGTAAGCCTGATTCTAAGCTATGAAAAATCTAAAGGAGGTGATTAGATGAAATTCCGTCAGGGTGGGGGAAAGGTATCTGTAGCTTTTATAGATGTTTTCTTTAACCTGATGTTTTTGTTCTTGATACTTGCAATTATCCATAATTCATCAAACGAAGCAACAGAACTTGATGCAAAAGATAGAGAAAAAAACACAGGAAATATGCAAATACTTGATGATTCTTATTATATAGGATTGAAAAATAATAAATGGGTTGTATCTAAAGATAACCGCGAAGTTTTGATTTCTGACTTTGAAGAAATAATCAAATGGATAAAACAAAATAAGCCAACTTCAGTTGTCATATTAGCAGACTCTAAGAAAAGAATTAGAATGAACCAGGTTTTTAAGATTATAGAAGCAATACAGAATTCTGGAGGAAACATTTACTATGCATTCCAATAGAAAAAAAATAATATTTTTTAGCATGGTTGTAATGATATTATTAATGTTTAAACATATTAATCAGAAACATCCTATTTCTCTGAACAAAAGCGATATTCAAAAAAAACAACATCCTTCATATAGAAATCTAATTAAAGTAGACTCTCACCAAATACATAGCTATAAAAAAACCAAAGAAGCAAGGAATAACTACAAACATAATACGCTACCCGTAAAAATAAAGCTCCACTTGTCAAAAGATGTAATTTTTCTTTTATTAAACAAAAATTCTAAGGTTTTCGTCTTTACTGGTAGAGGTAAAAATTCTTCCATTTTAGGCTACCTCGACTCAGATCTAAGAATTAAAGAACTGAGTAACATACCTGATACTATAATTGGCTATCAAATAAAGCTATTATCTGCTGAAAGAAGGTTGATTTATGAGAAAAACTATATATGTAACAAGTTAAATTGTAAGTTGTTTTTACAACTTGATCCAAGATTAAAAATAATTATACAAAACTTAGTAAAAAAAGAAATCAAAAATAGGAATATATCTAAAATAGTATCTGTAAATGTTTCCCTCTTTGCACAAAAAGGGTATCTTTATCTAACAATTGATAGCATTCAATTAGAAGGAAAGAAAATACCCATAAAGAAAGTCTATCCAATATAGGAGGGAGCAATGATATTGAGGATTTTTCTTATGGTACTATTAAACCTATCAATGGTACCAAATCTTTTCGCAGAAACTATTGATAAGAATGAGTGTATATTCAAATACTCAAGGACTTATTCCTTAGAAGAACTTTTTAAAGAAATGTATAAACTTTCAAAAAAATTTGATTTAGACCCGGATTTGATTTATTCCATCATTTATGTAGAAAGTAAATGGGACCCATGTGCAGTTTCCCATAAAGGTGCTATTGGACTTATGCAAATAATGCCTACAACGGCTTTGATATTCGATAAAAACCTTAAAACTGAGGAATTATTTGACCCAATAATAAATATGGAAATAGGAATTCTTTATTTTAAAGCACTTTTATCATATTACGAACAGTTTCATCCAAAAGCAATTGCTATTAAAAAGGCCTTAATTGCCTATAATGCAGGTCCTTACGCAAAGAGTATTCCTTCAGAGAGTAAAAATTACGTCAAAAAAGTCTTTAAAATTTTCTATAAATTAAAAAGTAAGGAGGCAAAAAGATGAAAAAGTCAGGATTTATCATAATGACATTTATAGCCTTGTTTTTATTCTCCTGCACCCCAAAAGGAGTAAATACTACATTACAGAAAACCAACTATAAAAAAACACCCTTATTAAGAATTTCCAGTAAAAAAGCCCAAATATTAGAGGCAATTGAATTAAATCTCAAACAGGGCAAGTTTGATGAAGCAGTTAAACAATGTGAGGACATTGTTTATGGCGATTATGAAAACATGGGAGTGAAGTGTATAGCCTCAACCTATTACTCCTTAGCTTATTTACTACAGGGAGATATAGAAACCTTTCTTTCTGTTGGAAATTATATGGAAGAGTTTTGTAGTGGCTTCAAAACCATACCAAAACAAACAGAGGTACTCATCAACTTATATAACAATTGGAATAGAAAATCTTAAGGAGGATAGCTATGCAGATATTAACAGGAATTTTAATACTTGTCATTCTGCTTATAGCTGGTTCGTTCTTTTTGCAGGGAAAAAAAGAAAATTTACTCAATCTACCGACTCAAACAGACGTAAAAACAAGCAAACAACACACAAAAGATGTTAAAACCCAACAAAATAGTTATTCTCAGAAAGAAGAGTTAAAAGATGAGTTGGAAGATAACCAGGAATACACTTCTAAAGATAACTCTGAAAAACACGAAACTATTGATGAAAAGATTGAACATTACTCTTCTTTTTATGATAATGAAATTTACAAAGATAAAGTTGAAGAGTTAGATAAAAATTTAGAGGACTTGGCTGATAAAACTGCTGAAAGAATATTTAATTGATATATTGATATACTATGGTCAGGGAGGTTTATAAATATGGGGAACATATATACAACACATACAGATGAACTTAACAAAATAAATCCTTCCTTGAATGCGAAACCCCTAAATGAATTTAATATAGATGAACTTACTAGTGAGGATATTGTAATATTCTTTGATAGTATTTACAGTGACTTTATTTCAAACAGGATTATTAACAAGGAAGTTCAAAAAATAGAAGAGCCCGAAGATATAGTAACCGTAGAACTACCATTTATGATTAACTTTGGAGATGAAAATAATCCGATGTTTTTCTTCAGCACAGAAAATTTAGAGGATTTAAAGGAAGAAAGACTTTTTTTACTAAATGATGTTTTTCATATAATTTTAGACTTTGTATTATACGATTTATTAGAAGAAATAGAAAGAATAAAAATGTCCCAGGAACTCAGTGAACTTGCTGAAGCCGAGCTTACATTAAGGTCTGCAATTCAAAAAAAAGACATTATCCGTATTATAGATAGACATCATTTCGGAACAATATTTTTAGCAACTTTCAATATAGATATGGGTAATAAAATTTACATGTTCCTTTTCAGGGGAAAAATTTCATGGAACAGAAAGGACAACAATGGTTTCAAACCCTTCATAATACGATACGAGGAAACAATAATTGAAAAAATAAAAGAAGCTATAAATACAGGAAAATTAAACTTAAAAGAGCAAAATATTAATGATGCAAAACCTGATGGAACAACCATTGATTTCAATGTGGAAGATACAAAGCTAAGTATTTATGAAGTGAAAGACCTTTCCAAAAAAACTGCAATTATACTGCTTGATATTAACAATAATGTAAAGAAAATTATTTTTCCTAAAGAACTGAAAATTAATAACGAGGTTTTATATGGTTTTGAGTTAGATGTTGAGGATTTTAATAACGAAAATAAATTTTTCGTTGAATTGAATAAAAAAGACAAAAACATCTTATTAGATATATATAAAAACCTAAAAAACAAGTACATTGAAATAAAAAATGATGACGGAAATACAATTAAAGAAATAAACTTAGGTAGTATGTTTTTAGAAAACTTACAGAAATCTTTGCTTTATGAGTTTAATAAAGAGCATAGGCTTTTTAATAAGCTAATCAAGCTGAATGGAAAAATAAATTACTCCTTTTATGAAAAAATTATGGAAATTATAAAAAACTCTTTAACAAAAAATTATATTAATCAAAATCCTGAGCTTTTAAGCAAATTGTTTGATATTTTATTACAAAGAGGAAATAAACTTCCACATATCGAAATTATATTTACAACACGAGATATTCTGAAGAAGTACAATAGAAATGAAGAGAATATACCAGGCTTTTTGAAAAGATTAGGTAATTACTATGTAATAAAAATAATACAGAAGTTATTTGAAGAAAAAAAGAAAACAAATAAAGGAACGAATAAAAAAAGTCAACCATATGACGCAAATCGTCATTATAATATTTCTGAAAATACTGATGAAGAATATGAAGATATTGACGAAGACAAGAAATATCTCTCGCGAGAGGCCATTAACACATTAATAAAGCAGCCAACTCTTATTGATAATAAGAGAGGGCGTAAAGAAAACAAATTAAACAAACTTTTATTGCTTACATTTTATCTCGCCGATGGATTAATATATTATCGTAATAAACATGCACCCAAATGTAAACTTAGTGCAGTTTACGGATATATAATGGAACATAACTCCGAAGGAAAAAAATATAGATATAATTCGGCAAAAGAGATTAAGGGAACTTATAACTGGGACGCAGGTATTTTCTCCATCATTGAGTTTGTGGGTAAAAATGACAATGAATACTGTGTATATAGGGAACTCATTGATTTTCTAAACAAATCTTATTCGAATGAAGAAAAAGAAATTTCGGGTATTATTTTCAAAGCAGCTGAAACTTTAGATAAGTTAACAAAAGAAGTGGTTGCTGAACTGGTTAGTAAAAAGAAAAGAGAGGATTGTACAGATGAATTAAAAAACAGAATCCTAAAAGAACTCTATCCACAAATCTTAATCTTCCTCAATGATAATCTAAATCTCTATATACTAAGTAAAGAATGCCATAATCATGAAATAAAAGAATACTTTGAAAATCCATTTGTACCAGCAACAAAAATAAATGGACTATATAACCGATATAAACAAGGAATAAAAAGATTGTTTGAAGAAGCTCGAAATGTAGCCATATCAAACAAGTAATTTGTCAAATTTTACCTCCAGAATTTCTTAATAAGTAAAACAATCTGGAGGTAATTAAGATGAATACTAATCCCGAATTTGAAAGAAATATGAATAATTTATTCAATGAAATTGAAAAAGATTTTAAACTCAGGGAAATTGCAAAAAAAATAGCTCATATTAAACCGCAAAAAGAGTTTGATGAAATTTCCAATGGTCATGTCTATATGATTTCCCAAGAGGAATTTGAAAAACTTGATAATCTCATTTATGAAATAATGGCAATGAGTACTTCTTTACCTGACCATTTAAACAATATCATTAAACTCTGGGAACTTAACAATGTAGATGTAAAAGCCTTGATTTATCTATCTTTTTTTAGTGGGAAATATATGGGAATAACTATAGGAAAGGATATAGGGAAATTAGAATCTATGAATCTATTAAAGACGGAATTTCCTAATTTCTTAAAAGAAGTTTTATATAAAAACTCAAAGGATTATAGGAAGTAATAAACTTTTGCTTGATACAGGTAAAAGCTTTAAAAGGGAATAATATCCTAATAAGGTTTAGTTGGACTACAGAAGCAATATAAACGGCGGTAGGGTAGAGGTTTCATGATATGTTAACTGTTAGTAAAGCACTGAATTTGAGATTTATAGAATAAATAATTAGGTAAAATTGAGGTTTTAGGCATAGCTCCGATAATTATTTAATTATAAGGAGATATTATTCAAGTTATAAATTGAATAAGTTAAAGTTTTCCAGATGGTTGTAAAAGGTTTAAGATTTTAGGACGAGGTGATTTAAAATGAACCCAAAAATTGAAGCCTTAATCAACCAGCTTGAAGAATTAAAAAACAAATCAGATTCAGAAGCATGTAAAAATCTATTTGGTACTGTAATTGAGGTATTAAAAAATGAACCCACTAATGATGAAATATTAGAGGAATTGTTATCTTATTTTTGGAAAGAAGGAGATAAAATCAATCAAATTTGTCCAGATTATTATACCTCTTTCCTAAAAATTTTAGGAAATCTCTCTGAATTATTTTCAGACGATAAATTAAAATATTTTCACCTTGGCGTTTCATGGTATAGATCAGGAAAAATCCACAAAGAAAAAGGAAATCTTGATGATGCTATGAACTGTTTTAAAAATGCTATCAGATACTATGAAAATACTGTCAATATTGACTCTAACCTTGCAAATGCATGGTACAACCTTGGCCTTTCATGGGCTAAATCAGGAAAAATTCATAAAGAAAAAGGAAATCTTGATGATGCTATGAACTGTTTTAAAAATGCTATCAGATACTATGAAAATACTGTCAAAATTAACCCTAACTTTGCAGATGCATGGTACAACCTTGGCCTTTCATGGGCTAGATCAGGAGAAATTCATAAAGAAAAAGGAAATCTTGATGATGCTATGAACTGTTTTAAAAATGCTATCAGATACTGTAAAAATGCTGTCAAAATTAACCCTAACCTTGCAAATGCATGGAGTAACCTTGGCTTTTCATGGGCTAAATCAGGAGAGATTCGCAAAGAAAAAGGAAATCTTGATGATGCTATGAACTGTTTTAAAAATGCTATCAGATACTGTGAAAATGCTGTCAAAATTAACCCTAACCTTGCAAATGCATGGTACAACCTTGGCGTTTCATGGCAAAAATTAGGAGAAATTCACAAAGAAAAAGGAAATATATTTGATAACTCTATCAGATGTCTTGAAAATGCTGTCAAAATTAACCCTAACTTTGCAGATGCATGGTACAACCTTGGCGTTTCATGGGCTAGATCAGGAGAAATTCATAAAGAAAAAGGAAATCTTGATGATGCTATGAACTGTTTTAAAAATGCTATCAGATACTGTGAAAATGCTGTCAATATTGACCCTAACCTCGCAAATGCATGGAGCGACCTTGGTATTTTATGGAGAATGTTGATAAAAATTATTCCAATAAAGCCATTATTAAATACAGCAATTTCTTATGAGCTAACTATTTTATTTAATTTAAAAAGGATTATTGATGGTCTTAATTCTAAACTTTTAATTGAAAGTTATATTAACAAATTTGTTTTTTCTTCGTTGGATAGATTACTTTTTTATTCTTCACTTCACAAAAATAGTCTGACAGAAAAAAAGGAAATATTAGAAGCTGTGGAACAGTTTAAAGGTTATTTCTTCTTCAAGGAGTTCGTGGGAAAACAGCAGATTACGGACAATACTAATTTAAACAAATTACTAAAACTGCATGAAAAATTTAATGTTAACAAAACAATAGAAAATGCGCTACATAGCCTTAAAAACGCAATGCAAAAAGATAATTCCATTGATACTAACCTTTTAAGATATATAATTCTTGAGTCAGAAGCTGAAAATTCCACAAATAATAAAGAAAAAACCAGAGAGATTGAACAAATATTTTATGACACTCTTAAAAATATATCTGTTAACTTTAATTTTGATAATCTCAATTTAAAAACTAATGAAACTATTGTGTACCTATTGTTTAGAGAAATTGCTATTTATAGAGATATCAAAAGAGTACTTACCATAATATTAGTTTATAAAAATGGTGGCGAAATAAAAGTAAATACAAAAAATTATGATATAGGAGGAACTAATATTGACGATTATGCAGAGATATCCTATTTACTAAACGCAAAACTTATCCTTCCATTAGCATCAAATAAAAACTTAGATGATAATCTATTAAAAGATATAAAAAATAAAATAGAAAGAAGTCTAATAAGAGATGAAACAAAAAATTATATTTTAGATTTTATTGAAAGTAATTCATTAAAAGAATTTTTACTGATTCGTAGAAAGTTATTTGCTGATGTTATAGATATACTCAAGAGACATGTACTCCCTTTAATTCCAAAAGACAAAACCAGAGTTTATATATCCCCTATAGGTGAACTAAATAGACTTCCTGTACATATTGCCCTGATTGACGAAAAAGAAGTTTCTTATCTGCCAACTGCAAAACTGTTAGAAAAAAGAATACAGCTAACATTTTCTAAGAAAGCTTTAATTGTATTTACAGAAGAAAAACAGCTAAAAGATGAAGCTGTAGAAGTGGAAAAAATCTTGAAAGAAGATGGATATTTTGTAGAAATGCTTAATCTGAGCCAATATTCCAACAGGAAAGAAATTCTCAAAAAGAAATTAGAAGAAAAAGATTGGAATATCGTCCATTTTGTTCTGCATGGAAAGTACGATGAAGACACAAATATGTCTTATCTTATACTTTCTCCTACAGAAAATTTAACCCGTGAAGATATCTACCTTATGAATTTAAATATAAATTTAGTTTCCCTTAGCTCCTGCGAAACATATACAAACAAGAAAGTTGAAGGATTTGATGAAATAAACGCTATTGAGAAGGCATTTCTGGTCAATAATGTACAGAGAGTTATATCTACATATTATGCTGTATTTTCTAAAGGGGCTAAAGAGTTCAGCACTTCATATTTTAAACAGTTAATAAAAGAAAATCACAACTTTGAAAAAGCGTTCAGGAATACAGTCCTTGAGCTTAAACAAAAAGGAGAAGATGAATATATGTTCTTCAGATATACGTCTAAAGGACAAGATACTATAGTTATCTAAGAACAAGAGAAATTTGGAAGGGGGAAATTTTAAGTTTCCCCCATTATAATTGGAGTTAAACTCTTAGAATCAACCTGTTCTAACAGCTCTACGAATTTTGTATTTCCCAAAGGCAGGAACTGCCCCGACACCACCACAAACCGAACATTTTCCCCAACCTGCTGAACCACCTCCTCCACAGTAACCACATTTAACTATTGGAGTTTCTGGTTCTTCACATACCAAAGTAATCACCCCGACTCCTCCGCAAACCGAACATTTTCCCCAACCTGCTGAACCACCTCCTCTACAGTAACCACATTTAACTATTGTAACTTTTCCTTGTTTTTCAATAACAACAACTTTTAGATTCATTTTTCTCACCTCCTAATCATAAAATGCCATGATAAAATATCTTCAATTGCTATACTTTCACCAACGTAACTTTTTGTACTTTCTTTACACCGGTTTTTTCGCAAATTATCTTTCATCCTCAAACTGAGTTGAGATTTCCATTCCAGTATTCCTTCCAGTAAAGCTAAACCTGTTTGCTTCTTTGCAGGTTTACTTTCCTTCATCATCTTTAGCACCTCCAAAGTTATTTAGTTAAAAACAAGTCTCTGTTTCTTACTACATGGAAAACAAACGGAAGAATTTCTTCTGTATAAGGGGTGAGTTTTAGGTTTGATAAATCTTCAATAGAGAACCATTGAGCATTCTTGTTTTTTATCTGTATTTTATCCTTCTGAATCTCACATATAAAAAGATTTAATATATAGTGCCTATTTAATTTAGTGTCCTTAAAACAGAAACTACAGAATTGATTTACTTTGTTAATATTGTTTATTCCTGTTTCCTCATTTATCTCCCTAATTAAACATTCTTCGAGAGATTCATATTCTCTTTTTTTTCCTCCGGGTAACTCTAAATATCCGTTGTATCTGTTCGAATCTTCCCTCCTAACTAGTACAATATCGCTATTGTTTAAAATTATTCCTTTACATATATTTACTAATTCCATTATCGTATCCTCCTGAATTATCTTTCAATAAATAAGAAAAATCTCTCGGAAAATTTGACTTAATTACCTTGTTTATAATGATTTTTTGAGATAATATGACGAAAATTACATAACATAGCTTCAAAGTTTTTCCTAAATATGAATATAAAATTCTGACCAAAAAGGATTTTGAGAATAGAACTGAAAATTTGTAGAATAAAAAAAATTAAAAATAAGATACTTGTTTAAAACTCTCAAAGAAACAAATTACAATACCGGCTAATTGCAAGAAAAAAAGTTAGGGACAGATGTTATAGAAATGCATGACGAACACGGAAAAATTACGATAGAATCTTTGAGAAGTTTTTATGGAGTATGCATAAATACGCAATAAAGATCAAATGAATAGAAGAAATTAACTGGACAGAAAAGGAATGTGTTGAAAAAAATAATATAATTATTCATCCCCCTGGTCAGATCAATCAGGTACAGGTTAAACTCAGAATGTTAGACCAAACTCAACGTTTACTACTGTTCCACCAAAATCGAAAGTTTCTTCGTACTTAGTAACATTACCGTATGAATCAATTTCATAAAACTGAAAATCCTGATTGTTAGTAAAAAACTTGATAAATGTACCTATAAAAGCTTTTGGTGATATAGAGTATCTCATTCCTGCTTTTAAAACACCACCTGTTCCTCTACCGGCATCTTCATAGGTGTATTCATAGTATCCATCTGTAGCTGTTAAAGAGAGTTTATTCATATAAATGCCCAGTCCAATCCCAGCATAAAGCTCCAGTTTGTTGTTCTGATGGGAGAATATTCCGATAACTTCTATTCCTCTGGTCTGTATTTCACCTGATCCTGTTAGTCCAGTATCGTAAAGTTCAGCCTGTGTAGAATGCCCTGATAGGTCAAAGTGGAGATAAAAAGACTGTGAGACCCTTTTTGAAAGAGATACTGTAATGTCTGTTCCTTCATCCCAGCCGTCAAGATCTTCAGAATTTGGATAAAAAATGCCTGCACTTAGAGAAACTCGGCTCTCGTAGGCATAGGGTTGAGAAAAGATTAGAAAAAACATAACAGGAACAAGAAAAAAGTTTTTGAATTTAAACATTAAAAGAACCTCCAGCGTTTTAATAATTAAGAACGCTGAAGATAGAAGATACCTGACAGATCCTGATATTTTTTAAAGATTTGATGAAGAAAAGCTGGCTTTAAAAGCCAGCTAGATAAATTTTTTAAAAATGTATTCCAAGCTCTAATCCGTATGAAGTTCCTCCAAAGTTTGCTTTATAGTATCTCCCATTTATATAATCATAAACTTCCTGATCGTTTGTGTTGTATTTTACAAATAAACCAAAAAACCCTCCCTTACTGTCTGATCTTACGCCAAACTTGGCAACATATCCTAAGGCTGAACCCGTGCTTGAGTTAGATATTGATAAAAATTTAACTTCTTCATCTAAGCTGTTCACATAATATCCAACTCCCCCAGCTGCGTAGACATATACACTACTTCCAAAAGTAACTGTAAAAAGAGCTTCAAGAGCTGTAGTATCAATTTTTCCATAATAGGAGGAAGAGTCATATTCTACACTGTACCCAGAAGCATCAATCATAATTCCATAACTATCTGTAATCTTTCTGAGAATTGAAATACCAAAAACTCCCGATCCATCCCAATCTTTCAGATCACCAGTAGGTTTGAAGGTACCTCCAAATAAAGAAACTGCATATTTTTTTTCAGCAGCAGCTGATACACCGTATATTAGGGTTAATCCCATAATGAATGTCATAAAAAAGATGAATTTTCTCATGGCACTCCCTCCTATATCAAATTAAAAAAGCTTCTTTTTTGCTATCTCCTTCACCCTTTCTATTATTATCCTTACAGCCTCTTCCATGATCAGTTTTCCGTACTTCTCTTTTGCGAGCCACGGGGCAGATTCCATTCTGCCGTCAGGGTAAAGCTTTTTGAACTCCTCCCCTGACAGTGGAAAGTAACCGTCAGGCTTTTCAATCTTTTTCTTTTCCTTAGGTTTTGTCTCAAAAGCTTCCGGTCTTAAGAACTTTGTTACTGATACCTCTGAAGGTGTTGCATGAAAGCCGTTTTTGTCCTCAAAGATATCCCTTTCCATCTCCTGTATCTCAGGAAGTAAAAACCATGAGATTATCTCATATATACCTGGTTTGTTTTCATACTTTAGCTGTTCAAAAGCTGTTTTTACAGCATTTATATTCCCGCCGTGTCCGTTTATAAATATTATTCTCCTGAAACCCTGGTTTAACAGAGAGTTTATTATGTCCTTTACAAGGTTTATCAGTGTTACCGGGGATAATGTTACTGTTCCTTTAAAGGCTGAGTGATGCTGTGACATACCGTATGTTATTGTTGGAGCTACAAGTATGTCCATCCTTCTTCCAACTTCCCTCGCTATAGCCTCTGCTGTTATAAAGTCTGTTCCTATAAGACCGTAAGGGCTGTGCTGTTCTACAGATCCTATAGGTATAAGAATGATATCCTTCTCAACCAGATATGCTTCAACCTCAACGTAAGACAGATTTTCAAGTAACATCCTCTATTCCACCTTTAAGTAATTTTTAAATCTTCTGTAGTTCCTTAAACTCTTAAGCTCTGATACAGATTTAAAGTATCCCTTTTCCTCTCTTAATTTTAATATTTTTTCAGCTGTTTTTTCACCTATATAAGGGACTTTAATAAGCTCTTCCATTGTTGCTGTATTTATATCTATCTGAAAATCCTCTTTCTTTATTTTCGGTTCGGTGTAAATGTTATTTTCTATAAATTTAAAAAGTAAAACTGAGAAAACTATCAGTGTTATTGATACCATCTGGACATTTAAAACTTTAAGATTTATCTTCATTTCAGACCTTCTCTGCCGTGTATCTCTCTTTTCAGATCAAGAAGATTCTCTATAAGATCCATATCTTTATTTGTTATTCTGACCTCGTTGTCAGCTTTTTTAAGGAGAAATGGATAGCCAATAACAGAGTAGTAGTTAAGAATATCAAGTATTCTCTCAGGTGTTACATCCTCTGTTAACTGGGGATTTTCATAAACCTCTATAAGTGATATCGTTCTTCCCCTGTCGTACTTTCCGTAAAAGTATTTTATGCTTATATCTTTAAGCTCAACGGCTATATCCTTCTCAAGATACTCAAAAACCTCAGAGAACTCCCATTTTTTCTGTTCAAGGTCAACATAAACAGGCTCACTGTATCCTGTCTCTTTTATGAACTGGTGAAATATTCTTATATCAGGCATTGATCTGTTGAATATCTCGGTAAGGTGTGATGTTTTTGCGACACCTATAACAACAGGATTCCAGTCAAGACCGTAAAACAGCCTGTGAAGGAGCAGAAGATACTCAAAGTAGGCAAGTTTTGAAAATGCAGCCTCTAAAACATCCCTTCTTCTTCCTTTCTCTCCTAAGATTTCTTCCAGCCTTTCTGAAACTTTCTGTTTTATCTGTTCAGAGAATGATGTTATATCCTCTTTCATAAGGTTATCTTTTATTTCTGGTATAAACTCACCTGATATCTGTGCTATCTTCCCTTCAAAGTCCTCGTTTGAGAACCAGTCTGTTTTTGGGAAGAATGTAATAAATCTACTGCTTAATGTTCCGTCCAGTATTATCACTGAAGGTTTTTCCTTTTCTGAAAGTCTCAGAACAGCCTTTAACTCTGATAAGAACATAAGCATTCTGAAGTAGTCATCAACAAGGTCAGATCTTTTTATAACAGAGAGGTTTATATCACCTGTTACCTCTTCAACAAACTCTCCATCTTCTCTGTATCCTACAGCATATCCACACACAGAGTACAGGTAAAAACCAAGGTAATGTCTTTTGTTAAAAGATCCATCCTCAGCAACTGTGTATCTGTAAGTAGGTTTTGGGGTGTAAGTATTCCATTTTGATCTGACCTCTTTTTCTGTAACCTCACTGTTTAACGATAATGCAAGTGATGATATCTCGTTTTTCAGCCTGTATGTCTTACCAAGAAGTTCTGCTCTCAATTAAACACACCTTTTTTCAATTATTTTATCAGCTCTTTTTCAGAGATTTTCTCATAAACCTCAGCTATAAGTTTTATTAGCTGATCAAGACCTTCCTTTGTAACAAGTGATACCGCTACAAATGGATAACCTCTTTTTGAAAACTCTTTTTTCAGCTTTTCTATCAATGATCTGTCTGAGAGCATATCTATCTTATTTCCTACAACTATCTGCGGTTTTTTTACAAGTTCAGGGGAGTATTTCTCAAGCTCTTTATTTATTATCTCAAATGCTTCTATAGGATCCCTCTCCCTCTGATCAGAGATATCTATCATATGTATTAACGCCTTTGTTCTCTCTATATGTCTTAAAAACTCATGTCCAAGTCCTGCACCTTTTGAGGCACCTTCTATAAGACCAGGTATATCTGCTATAACTACTGATTTTCCATAATCAAGCTGTAAAACCCCCAAGACAGGTGTGAGCGTTGTGAATGGGTAGTCTGCTATCTTAGGCTTTGCCTTTGAAAGAACGGATATAAGAGTTGATTTACCTGCATTTGGGAATCCTATTATACCTATATCTGCTATAAGTTTTAGCTCAAGCTCAATCCATCTTTCCTCTCCAGGCTGTCCCTCTTCAGCATAGTCAGGTGCCTGATTTGTTGAGGTTTTAAAAGCCGCATTTCCCCTTCCACCTCTTCCACCTTTCGCAACAACAACCTTCTGACCGTCATAGATAAGATCAGCAAGTATCTCTCCCGTTTCTGCATCTTTTACAACAGTTCCTACCGGGACTTTTATGATAAGATCCTTCCCGTTCCTGCCGTGTCTGTTATTTCCTGATCCGTGCTGTCCGTTCTCAGCTTTAAAATGTTTTTTATATCTAAAATCCATAAGTGTTTTCAGACTTTTGTCCGCCATTATGATAACATCTCCCCCTTTTCCACCATTTCCTCCTGACGGTCCACCCATACGGACATACTTCTCCCTTCTGAATGCAACACATCCATTCCCACCATCTCCAGCCTTTACATGGATCTTCGCTTTATCTATAAATCTCATCTCTATCACCTTCCTTAATGTCTGAATAATTTATTCTGTGAAGGATTTTATTCAATCATCCAAGTCTTATCTCTGTAACTATACCAAAAGGTACCCCAAGACCGGTTATAAATCCAGTTCCCGGTTTTAAGAATGGGAGAAGGCTGAATATATCCTCTTTTGAGTACTCAAAGAATACAGAAACAGCCTCAAGATCGTTTCTGTTTATAAGTTTAAATACAGCCTGTGTGTTGAGCTGTGATAGAACATACTTACTTATGTTTGCTGGTCTCTGTGTTATAGCTATAAGACCGAGGTTAAACTTTCTTCCCTCCGTGGCTATCTTCCTTGTCATCAGATATGACAGGTTTGTCATGCCTGCCTGTATCTCACCATACCCTTTCTCAGGTGCAAAGTTCTGTGCCTCTTCAAGTATAACAAGACTTTTATCTCTGGTATTTCTGGCATTTTTGTATATATACTTAAGTGTTATACCTGCTATATTTGTTCTTGATCTTGGATCTTCTATATTCTGGAAGTTATAAACTGTAAAATTCTTTTTGCTGTGAACTGAGTTTTTTATATCTGTTATGATCTCTGGCTGTAAGGATAATGCATCCATACCGTAATCATCCTTTAGCATATCAATAACGGTAAGTATCTCTTCTCTCAGAGGTGATCCAGGTGATAACACCTCTGATGATTCTAAAAGTAGATCCTCAAGGGATTTCTCCCTGTAACCTATAAAATCAATATCAGGTTTCAGATAAACTCTGAAAAATGATGAGACTCTCCTTTCATCAAGTGATCTTTCCTGAAGTGGAATTCCGTATTCCCTCAGTATATCCCTAATATTCTCAACATTTATGGGGAATAGTATATTTGGAAGTGTTATAACTTCAGTTTTATCAGATGGTAAAAAATCTGTGTACTCGCCGTAAAGATCAAATATAAATATCTTCTTTCCTTCAGGATCTATATTCTCCAATATCCTTTTTACAAATGTTGTTTTTCCCGATCCTGTTGTTCCAAGAACTGCCATATGCATTGTGTATATCTTTTCAAGGTCTATGTAAGCCTTCAGCTGAGTGTTGTAAAGCTTTCCAAAATTAACAGGCTCGCTCATCCTGTAGCCTGCGTGATTTATCATTAAAATATCTTCTATCTCCTTTTCATCTTTAAGCCTGAATACAGGACATCCGGATTCTGGTGGTTTTAAAGGAGTTTTCAGTATACTCTCTCCTTTTTCTATCCTTTTGGGGTTGAACTCTGTCAGTATCTCAACGGTTGCAACGGTTATCTCAGGATTTCTCTCATTCAGGTATGAAAGTAATGCAGCATTTCTCCATTCTCTATCTTTTTCCGAAAGTATCAGTCTTAGCTTGTCTCTATCTGACAGGAGAGATGGGGACAAAAAGTTTAGGAATGTGTTAAATACGGTGCTGCTCAGATTTTTAACTGTTGCTATTCTACCGAGGAGAAAACCGCTGTCTGAAGGTATCTTTATGTATGTCTGCTGGGGTAAAGATTCAAAAAGAAGGATCTCACAGTTTATGGAGTTTACAGAATTTAGAACAACCCCAGCTATCTCACCAAATATGTTTACAGATTTTTTTACAATCTGATCAAACTGTTCCTCAAGCTTTCTTATCTGCTCTTTATCAGATAGGAAGACAGCTGTCTCTATATTACCATCTTCAAGAAGACCTGAAACTGTAAGGTTAGAAGAACCTATTACAGCCTTTTCTCCATCTACAACAACAAACTTACTGTGAAGTTTATCATTAAGGTAAAGCTGACCGCCTGTCTTTTTTAACAGATCAAAAACCCTTCTGTCTGTGATAACAAGATCTTCAAGCTCTGAATTTCTTATAACAGCCTTAATCTTTATATCTTTTCTGTTTAAAAGCTTCTCTAATATCTCGTATTTTATCCATGGGGATGATATAAGGATGTAATCTTTTGCTTCTGAAACCAGCTTTATCAGTAGAGGAAGTATCTCCTCTTTTTGAAGTATTCTCATTTTCAAACCTTTTATTTTTTAAGATAGAAAAAGAAGAGGAGAAGAACAAGGAGGGTGTGTGTCAGATGAAGGGAGAGGTCTCCCTATCTGACAGCTTTTCTGACCTTTCCTGCCTTAAGGCATTTGGCGCATACATAGATCTTTTTTGTTGTTCCGTCAGGAAGAACAGCCTTTACCTTCTGGAGATTAGGCTTCCATGTTCTCTTTGTTGTTGTAGCAGAGTGAGCTACCCTATTTCCGTGAGCTGTCTTTTTACCACATATCTGACAAACTGCCATCACTTTCCTCCAATCTTTTATAACGAAATAAATATTATACAAAAATTCAGATCAAAAAACATCACTATTTTCAAGATTTAAGATAAAAAGGTATGATAAAATAAGTGTTTGTAAATAAACAATTTACAGGTGGAAAATGTTATTTAAAGTAAAGGATTATATGAGTAAAGATCCCGTAACAGTTTCACCGGAATGCTCTTTTAAGGAAATTGTAGACATAATGAAAACAAAAAAGATAGGAAGTGTTCTTGTTGTTGATGCTGATA
Source organism: Persephonella marina EX-H1 (assembly GCF_000021565.1). Lineage (NCBI taxonomy): Bacteria > Pseudomonadati > Aquificota > Aquificia > Aquificales > Hydrogenothermaceae > Persephonella > Persephonella marina. The sequence goes on from NC_012440.1 coordinate 446,708, forward strand.
GAAGACTTAAGGATATAGTTACACAGAGTGATCTTATAATGCATCTTCTACACGGTAATCTTGAAGCCAAGGTTAAAAACTTTATAAGAGATAAAAAGCTTATAACAATTGATGAGAACTCCCATGTCTTTGATGCTGTTTCCTACTTTGAGAAATACAGGATAAAACATCTTCCTGTTCTGGATGGTGATAGTAGACTTGTGGGTATAATAACGGCAACAGATATACTTAAGAAGGTGGCCGGAATTGGTCTGATGGATCCTCTAACAGGACTGAACAACAGAAACTATTATGAGCTTTTAAAACAGAAATACTACTGCAAGCTTCTCAGTATATCTGTCATTATGGCGGACCTGGATGATTTTAAAAAGATAAATGATAGATACGGTCATCTTGTTGGGGATGAGGTCCTTAAAAAGGTTGGAAGTATTTTTAAGACCAACCTCAGAATTTATGATGAGATAATAAGGTGGGGTGGTGAAGAGTTTTTAATACTCCTTCCAAGGACAAATATTAAAAGAGCTGTGATGATAGCTGGGAGATTGAAAGAGAAGATCTCAGCTATAAGATTTAAAGATTATCTAGATTTAAAGATAAGTATAAGTATGGGTATAAGCCACTACGAAGGGGAAGGAAGATTCCTTGATACAGCTGTCAGGGAAGCTGATAAAGCCCTTTTGACAGCTAAAAAAGAAGGTAAAAACAGAATCGTTACAGGAAAAAATATACTTAATGTTATGGAAAAATCAGAAAAATTAGCCATTGAAAGATAAAACCAATATAATATTTTGTCTTTATTAAAAATTCAGGGATATTCTATGAAGATTGGTGTAATAAGTTTAGGCTGTCCAAAAAATCTTGTTGATACTGAGCTTATACTCGGTAGGCTAAAAACAGATAAGGTTCAGATAGTGAGCGATCTGAATGATGCTGAGGTTATACTGGTAAACACCTGTGGTTTTATAGATGAAGCGAAGGAGGAGTCTGTAAATACTATACTTGAGGTGGCACGTCTGAAAGAGAATGGAAACAAAAAGATTGTAGTTACAGGATGTCTTGTTGAGAGATATAAAAAAGAGCTTGAAAAAGAGATACCTGAAGTTGATATGTTTATAGATCTGAAGGAAGAGCTTTTGATCCCTGAGAAGCTGGGAATAAAAGTAGATAACTTCTCCTCACCGTACCAGAAAAGATTACTGACAACACCGAAACATACAGCCTACCTTAAGATATCTGAGGGATGCGACCACACCTGTGGATTCTGTGCTATCCCATCAATAAGGGGAAAACACAGAAGCAGAACTATTGAGGATATTGTTGAAGAGGCAAAAAGGCTGGCAGATCTGGGAGTAAAAGAGCTGAATATTGTCTCACAGGATACAAGCTATTACGGGACTGATATCTATGGAAAACCTATGCTCTGGGAGCTAATAAGCAGGTTAGAAAAGATAGAAGGTGTAAGATGGATAAGACTTTACTACCTTTATCCTACTACGGTGACAGAGGATTTTATAAAAAGGATGGCTGACAGTGAGAAGGTTGTTAAGTATTTTGAGATGCCTATTCAACATACAGAGGACAGGATTCTGAAAGATATGATGAGGGGATACAGAAAAAGCAGAATTGAGAAAATACTTGAATGGAAGGATAGGTATATTCCTGAAGCTGCTGTCAGGTCTGCTGTGATTGTAGGTTTTCCTACAGAGACAGAGAGAGATTTTGAGAGTATGAAAGATTTTATAAAACAGGCTAAATTTGACTGGCTTGGTGTTTTTAAGTACTCACATGAGGAAGGAACACCTGCATATACAAAATATAGGGACTCTATCCCAGAGGAAGAGAAGATAAGAAGAAAAAATGAGATAACACAGCTGCAGGAAGGTATAACAGAAGAGAAAAATAGAGATCTTATTGGAAAGGAGATAGAGGTAATTGTAGATGGTTTTTCTGAGGAGTGGGAAACACTCCCTGTAGGCAGAACATACAGGAGTGCTTTTGAGATAGACGGTATCGTTTATATAGAAACGGAAAGACCTGTTAAGGTTGGTGATTTTGCAAAACTGAAAATAAAGGATCTTGCAGACAGTTATGATCTTGTTGGAGAGATATGTGAATAGTACCTTAAAGATTTAAGACATTAAGGTATAATTTTTGCATAATCCTTTATCAGAAACATTCAGGAGGGTTTCTTGAGGAAGATAAAAGATATAAGACCTATACAGTTAAAGGATCATAAACTTTATGTTATAAACCAGTTAAAACTTCCAAAAGAAAAAGAGTGGCTTGAGCTCTCAACTTATCAGCAGGTTGCTGAAGCTATTGAGAAGATGATAATAAGGGGGGCTCCTCTTATAGGTATAGTTGGAGCTTACGGATTTGCTATAGGTGTTAAACAGATACTGGATGAGGGAAGGTCTCTTGATGATGTCAGGGATGTTTTTGACAGACTGAAAAATACAAGACCAACAGCTGTTAATCTTTTCTGGGCACTTGAGAGGGTATGGAAAAAGTTTGAGAGGTGGACAGAAGAGGGAAGGTCAGGAGAGGAACTTGTGAACCTTCTTTTTAAAGAGGCGGAAAGGATAGACCTTGAGGATTATCACGCAAATAAGGCTATTGGAGGATACGGTCAGGTTTTACTCCCTGAGAGATGTAATGTTCTTACACACTGTAATACAGGAGCTCTTGCAACATCAGGATGGGGGACAGCCCTTGGTGTTATAAGAAGTGCATTTGAGAATGGAAAAGATATAACAGTTTATGTAGATGAGACAAGACCGTATCTTCAGGGATCAAGGCTTACAGCATGGGAGCTTGTTGAGGAAGGTATACCACATTACCTTATAACGGATAACTCAGCCGGTTTTTTGATGTCTAAAGGTATTATAGATGCGATCATAGTCGGTGCAGACAGAATAACAGCAAATGGGGATGTTGCAAACAAGATAGGAACTTACACCCTTGCAGTTCTTGCAGAAGCTCACGGTATTCCTTTTTATGTTGCTGCTCCGACATCAACATTTGATCTTGATACTGATAGCGGAAAGGATATCCCGATAGAGGAAAGATCCCAGTTAGAGGTAAAAAAATGTGGTGGGTGTGATATAGCACCTGAGGAAACGGAAGCTTTAAACTACTCATTTGATGTTACACCTGCATCTAAAATAACGGCTATTATCACCGAAAAAGGTATAATATCTCACGTTGATAAGGAGCATATAACTAAATTTTTAAGATATAGAGGAGTTTGATATGAGGGTTGTGGCAGTTGGTGGAGGAACAGGACTTTCTTCATTACTTAGAGGTATAAAACATCTTGTTCCTGACACCATAAGGGACCTTTCAGCTATTGTAACGGTTGCTGATAACGGTGGAAGTTCAGGGAGACTTAGAGAGGAGATGCAGGTACCTGCTCCTGGAGATATAAGAAACTGTATCGTTGCTCTTGCTGAAGATGAGGATATTCTTACTCAGGTTTTCCAGTACAGATTTTCAAACGGAAACGGTCTTAAAGGACACAGTTTTGGAAATCTTTTTCTCTCAGTTCTGACGAAGATAACAGGGGATTTTTTAGATGCTGTTGAAATAACATCAAATATCTTGAAGATAAAAGGTGAGATAATCCCTTCAACAGATAAACTTGTTGATATAGTTGCCCAGTTCAGTGACGGTGCGATCATAAAGGGAGAAACACAGATAACAGAGTATGGGAAGCAGCTTAAAGGAAAGATTGTCAGAATATGGATGGAACCGTCTGATGTAGAAGCACCACAGAAGGCTTTAGAGAAAATAAGAGATGCAGATTTTATAATACTTGGTCCTGGAAGTCTTTACACAAGTATTATCCCGAATCTTCTCGTTAAAGATATTAAGGAAGCTATACTAAACAGCAAAGCCTACAAAATATATATCTGCAATGTGATGACCCAGTACGGGGAAACGTACAAATTCTCAGCATCCCAGCATATTAAGGCTATACATGAAACAGTTGGTGAGGAGTTTATAGATGCTGCTATAATAAATACAACATTACCACCACATGAGCTTATAGAGAAATATATGAGAGAAAATTCCCAGCCTGTTACAGCTGATGTTCCGGAGATAGTTGATATGGGAATAACAGTTTATGCAAAGGATCTTATTGAAGCAGGAGATTATGTAAGACACAACCCTGAGAAGCTTACAGCGGTCCTGCTTGAAGTAATGGAAAAAGCAAGAGTGTAGATGAGAAGGTATATCTCAAATTTTAATACAGCAGATTTATCTGATGAGTATGTGGATACTATCATCATAGGTGCAGGTCTCGCCGGTCTTACAACAGCCCTTCAGCTTAAAAACCTTGGTATAGATCCTCTTATAATAACAAGAAAAGAGACCGGCATCTCAAACTCATTCCTTGCCCAGGGTGGTATCGCAGCAGCTATAGGAAAGGATGATGATCCACAGATACACTATGAGGACACAATAAAAGCTGGGAAAGGTCTCTGTATAGAGAGGAATGTTAGTGTTCTTGTTGAGGAAGGACTTGAAAGGGTTATAGATCTTATCAGATACGGTGTTCCATTTGATAGGGATGAGAAAGGATACCTCAGGCTAACACAGGAAGGTGCCCACTCAAGAAAAAGGGTTCTTCATGTAAAGGATATGACAGGAAAAGAGATAGGAAAGACCGTTTACAGTATTCTATCAGAGAAAGGTATAAAAATAGAGACAGGCTATTTCCTTGAAGAGATACTGACGGATGATAACAGATTTGTAGGTATAATCGTTTCAGACAGAAAAAATAAAAAACTTATAAGAGGTAAATCGCTTGTAATAGCAACAGGTGGTTACAGTGCCCTTTACTACAGAAACACATCAGCTTACAACATTTCAGGAGACACACTTGGAACAGCTTACAGGGCAGGATGTATCCTGAAGGATCTTGAGTTTGTTCAGTTTCATCCAACAGCGATATATATAGAAGGTGAACCAGCCTATCTCATATCTGAGGCTGTAAGGGGAGAAGGAGCTCTCCTTGTTGATGATAGAGAGGAGAGATTTATAGATGAGCTGAAACCGAGGGATGAGGTAGCAAGGGCTATATTTAAAAAGTATACAGAAGGAAGAAGGGTTTTCCTTGACATATCTCCACTGAAGAAGAGAGGTATAGATATAAAGGAGAGATTTCCAACAATATTCAGTATGCTGAAATATTACGGGTATGGCGATAAAACTCTTATACCTGTAAGTCCAGCGGCACATTACACTATTGGTGGGATAGAGGCAACATCAAACGGTAAAACATCCGTTGAAGGTATATTTGCTGTTGGGGAGTCCTCATGTACAGGCGTTCACGGCGCAAACAGACTGGCAAGTAATTCATTACTTGAGTGTGTTGTTTTTGGATATAAAACAGCTTACAGTGTTTTCAGTTACAATATGTATGCAGACGTAAATAAGAATATAAAAATAAAAAACAAAATGAGAGGAGAAAAAATATTAACAAAGGAGAGAAAAAGATTTATATTAAATAAAATAAAAAAGGTTATGTGGGAAAAGGTAGGTTTGATCAGAAATAAAGAGGTTTTGAAAGAAGCTCTCTCTCAGATAAATTCTATAGAGGAAGAGATATCAGATTACTCAAACACAAGGTATCTTACAGATCTTATATACCTTTCAAAAGCTGTTATTCTTTCCGCATTGAATAGAGAAGAAAGCAGGGGAACACATTACAGGTCTGATTATCCGGATGAAAATCCAGAATTTAAGAAGCATACAAAGGTTTACGATGATTTTAAAATAAAACTGGAGGTAAATTAGTCATTCAGGAGTTAAGAGTTAACGAACAGATAAGGGTCAGGGAAGTCAGGCTTATTGATGAGAAAGGCCAGAACCTAGGTATAGTCCCTATTGATGAAGCATTAAGAATTGCTGAGGAGAAGGGGCTTGATCTTGTTGAGGTTTCACCAAACGCAAAACCTCCTGTGTGCAAGATAATGGACTACGGAAAGTACAAGTTTGAGCAGAAGAAGAAGGAGAAGGAGGCGAAGAAGAAGCAGAGAGCAAAGATGCAGAATGTGAAAGAGATAAAATTCAGAGTGAAGATTGAGGATCACGATTACAGGACTAAGGTAAAGCATATCAGGGAGTTTATTGAGGATGGAGACAAGGTTAAGGTCTGGATATGGTTTAGAGGGAGAGAGAATGTACATCCTGAGATAGGTGAGAGACTTGCACACAGGATTATAGAGGATCTTTCAGACATAGCAAAGGTTGAAAAACCACCAAAAAAAGAAGGAAGAAATATGATATTCACACTTGTTCCAAAACAGTAGCCTCCAATATTATAATATTAGCATATTGACAATTTTGTATATCCTGATATATTAAGATAAACTACAGATCTCTGGAGGCTACTGTGAAGAAGGTTCTTGTTTTAGGTGGTGGAACTGCCGGTGTTGAGACAGCTATATTTCTAAAAAAAGAAGGATTTGATGTTGAGCTTGTTTCTGACAGAGATTTTTTCTATATATATCCTATATCCATATGGATCCCAACAGGTGAGGTTGGTTTAGATAGTATCTCCATTCCTTTGAAGGATCTATCAGAATCACACGGTTTTAAAGTTACAGTTGATGAGGTTGAAAGGATATCAGCCTCCGATATGAAGGTCTACCTTAAAAACTCAGGTGAGAGATCAGATTTTGATTATCTTGTTATAGCTCTAGGTCAATCTAAGATAAAACATGAAGGTATAGAACATACACTATCAATTTGTGGCTCTCCTCAGGAAGCTTTGAAAATAAGAGAAAGAATAGAGGACCTTATAAAAATAGGAAAAGGTAAGATAGCCTTTGGATTCGGTGGAAATCCAAGGGCAAAAGAGGCTGTTAGGGGTGGACCTGTTTTTGAGATTCTTTTTAACACACATAACTATCTTAAAAAACTTGGGATAAGGGATAATTTTGAGCTTATATTCTTTGCACCTATGGAAAAGCCCGGAGCTAGACTTGGGGAAAAAGCTTTAAAGATGCTTGATAGAATGTTTAATAAGATGGGAATAAAAAGATTCACAGGAAAAAAGATAAAAAGATTTACCCAGAACAGTGTTGTATTTGAAGATGGAAGCTCTGTTGAGGCTGATCTTATACTTTTCACACCTGGAGGAACAGGGCATCCTGTGATTAAAAACTCAGATCTTCCTCAAACTGAAGCAGGCTTTATAAAGATAGAGGATAGCTGTCAGGTTGTTGGTTTTGAGAATATATACGCAGCAGGTGATGTTGTTTCAATAGAAGGACCTGAATGGAAGGCTAAGCAGGGTCATTTAGCAGAGGTAATGGGGAGAAATATAGCTCACAATATAGCTGTTAAAGAAGGAATTAAAAGTGGTGAACCGAAAGGCTATAAGGAGCATATAAATATTTTCTGTCTTATGGATATGGGAAATGGCGGAGGACTTGCTTACAGATCGGAAAATAAGGCCTTATTAATTCCTCTGCCTGTTATTGGTCATTATCTGAAAAAAGGATGGGGTGTTTATTACAAGCTTTCAAAACTTGGTAAGATACCGAGAATACCGGGTATGTGATCATAAAGATTTTTTATAAAAACAGATAACTCTCTGAAGAGCTGTTACAGCAGATCCAACAGCTATAATAGATACAGCGATCTCAAGATAACCTGTAAATACAGCTATTATCAGGACGATTGATCTCTCAGCCCTCTCAAAAATACCAACCTTACAGTCTATTCCGAGACCCTCTGCCCTTGCCCTTGTGTAGCTGACCATATATGAGAACATTATTGCTAAAAGTGTGACTGAAAGAAAGAGAGTATTTTCACTGAATATAAGTGCTATAGCCATAAGGGGAAAAAAGTCTGAAAGTCTGTCAACGACAGAGTCTATAAAAGCCCCAAACCTTGTTATTTTTTTATGCTTTCTTGCCAGAGCTCCATCAAGGGCATCGCAAAGATTGCCTGCAAGTATTAAAAAGCCTGCCGTTATATACTCCTGAAGAAATAGAAAGTAAGATCCTGCAATAATAAATAAAAGACCTGAGAATGTTACAACATTTGGAGAGATATTTATCCTGTGAAGAAGGTCTACAACTGGAGATATCTTTTCCTCAAAGACAGGTTTTATCTGTTTTATTATCTGGCTCAAGCTAACTCTCCATTCTGGCTATTTTTATAAATCTTTCCACTTTTTCAAGATCTTTAATACCTGGTTTTATCTCGAGCTTTGAGGATGCATCAACGCCGTAAGGTTTTATATGATCAATCAGTCTCTTCAGGTTTTCAGGTGATAAACCACCTGATAGTATAATCCGATCGTAAATCTGTGTTACTTTTCTTGCTAGGTCTGGATCTATCTGTTTTCCTGTTCCTCCGTACTCACCTTCCTTATATGTGTCTATAAGAACAGGATAATTTTTCTCAAAGAAAGGGAACATCATGTTTATATCTTTTTCAGATTTTATTCTGAATGCTTTTATAACCCTGTCCTCAGGAAATTTTGATAAAAACTCTACAGTCTCATTACCGTGAAACTGTACAATATCAACAGTTTTGAGAAGCTCCTCCACAATTTTTTCAGAAGGGTTCACTGTTACGGCGACGAGTCTCGTTTTTCCCTGAATGGATTTTCTGATCTCTCTTATCCTTTTAATATCTATATGTCTGGGACTTTTTTCAAAAAAAATCACCCCTATATGTGTGGCTCCAAGCTCTGACACTATTAAAGCCTGCTCAACCTGTGTAATTCCGCATATCTTTATAAACTCTACAGCCATCTCACACTTTTTATGTATATTTTTATTATCTCTTCATCATCCTTTAAAATAAATATAGACCGTATTTTACCGGATTCATACCTGTAACGGGCAGAAAAATTCTTGTAAAACACCTCTTCCGGTTTTAAACCTTTGAATTTTATAGTATATCTTCCTGTATTAACTATTATATGATCTTTCTTACATCTGTATCTGCTGTCTTCCGGGATGTAAAATCTGCCTGTAAGTAAGTCCTCTAAGCTGAATGGTATATCTGTCTTTATATACTCTGAGAGTATGTCAGTGTCAATACCGCAGTTTTCCTTGTCCTTAAGCAGTACACATACCTCTCTGTTCGTTCTGTATTTTACAGAAACAACCTTCTGTCCAAGAGGTGTAAATATACTGATTTTTTTATCTTTTTCAAACTTTCCTGTAAAAAGGAAAAATACACCACCTGTAAATATTGTTCCTGAGATCTTAAAAGGTCTCACTTCCTCGCTGTTTTTCTTTAGTATGTGATAAAACTTTTCCTCACAGGTGATCTGCTTTTTTAACGGTGCACATGATGATAAAATGAGAATAACAAGAAGAAAAATGTATCTCATCTCTCAAGTTCTTTTATCTTTTCTAATATTCTTTTTTTCAGTCCAGGTTCCCCTTCATCCCCTGTTTTCTCAATTATCTCAAGGGCTTTTCTGTAAAGTTTTAAAGCCTCTTCTTTATTTCCTAAAGCCTCTTCAACCTCTGCGAGATGTTCGGTAACCACAGGGTCGTCAGGGGCTTTCTGGTATGCCTGTTTAATATATTTTAATGCCTTCAGATACTCACCCTTTTTAAAGTATCCCCATCCGAGACTGTCAAGATAGGCTGCACTGTCAGGAACAAGCTCAAGAGCCTTTCTTATCATATCCATAGCTCTGTCTATATCTCTGTTTCTTATTATTAGTGAGTAGCCGTAATAGTTAAGAGCATCTGGAAAGTCAGGTCTCAGTTCAAGGGCTTTTTTGAATGCTTCCTCCGCTTTGTCCCACTGGTCTAACTTCTCATAGTATATACCTTCAAAGAAGTATATTGTTGGATCTTTATCGTTTATACTTTTAGCTTCCTGTATGTAAGACAGAGCTGCATCAAGATTTCCCCTTTTATTCTCAATATCAGCCATTATAAGCAAAACTCTGTAATCCCTTGGATCAAGGGAGTACAATCTGTTGAGAACATCAAGGGCTTTCTCATACTGTCCTGTTCTTGTGTAAACCTCAGCGAGCCTTTCCAGTATCTCTGAGTTTTCAGGTTCAAGCTTTAAAACCTTCAGATAGATCTCTTCAGCCTTTTTGTATCTCTGTGCACTCTCATAAGCCATACCGAGTATTGATAGAACTGTGGGGTTATCTGGCTCTTCTTTTGCAAGTTCTTCAAGCTCTCTTATTATCTCCTCACCTTTATTCTCTCTCAGATAAAGTAAAAATTTCTTCAGAAGAGCGTCCTTGTTTGAAGGATCTATCTTTACTATCCTGTTTATTATCTCTTCAGCCTTTTTAAACTGGTCAGCCTGAACATAAACCTGAAAGAGTCTGTTTAAAGCTTCAAGATCGTTTGGATCTTTCTCAAGAACTTTCAGGTATACCTTTTCTGCCTCTTTAAACTTCCTGTCCTGAAGATAGAGCTCACCTAATAGAACATAGGCAGGCTGGTAAAGGGGTTCTATCTCAAGGGCTTTTTTTAGATGTTTGATGGCCTCTTCCTTGTTGTTCTGGAAGAGATATATCCTTGCAAGTGTGTAGTAAACCCTTGGCTTTTTCGGAGATATCTTTGCTATCTTAAAGAGAACCTCTTTTGCTTTTTCAGCGTCATTCTTCTTAAGATAGACATCAACAAGCTGGCTTAAGATCGCTTCATTATCAGGAAATCTCTCTATACCTTTGAGTGCAACCTCTTCAGCTTTATCAAGATTGCCTAAATTTTTGTAAATCTTTGTTGCGAAAGAGTAGGTTTCAGGTTTATCAGGAAATCTTTTCACAAAATCCTCAAGTATCTTTACAGCCTCATCCTTCTTTTTAGCATGTAGGGCAAGGAGTATTGTTTCCTCGTATATGCTGTAAGCTTCGGGGGCGAGCTGAATAGTTTTTTTACAAAGCTGGAAAGCTGAAAGGGCATCTCCTGATTTTGAGGCATACTTACAGGCTGCATAGAAAAAATAAGGATTGTCATACTCTTTCTGTGCCTGTGTAGCAGAACATGAGGCTGTAATTATAAGAATCATAAAAAATATTAATTTCTTCAAAATCATCTCCTTCTAACTATTAAGACAGGAACAGGTGAGTTTTCAACCATACGCATAGCTGTTGTTCCAAGGAAAAATCTTTTTATATCCTTTCCTTTTCTTTTTCCTACTACAACAAGATCAGGTTTTATCTGTTCAACAGATTTTAGAAGTACATCCTCAGGTTTTCCCTTCTCAATCTTTATATCAACAGGAACGGAAAGCTCACTGCTTATCTCTTCCTTTATCTTTTCAAGAAGTCTGAGCTTCTTCTCAAAAACCTTTTCGTAAATATGTCTGAGATGTGCAAACCATTCATCGCTGTCAGCATGAACGATATAAACTTCACTTTTTGTGATTTTTGCTATCTCCTTTACCACCTCAAGGGCTTCAATGGAGTTTGGGAGAAAGTCGTAACCACACAGTATCTTATTTATTTCTGTAAGTGATGCCCCCTTTACAACAAGGGTTGATATCTTTGATTTGTTAACTATCTTCTCAGCCACGCTTCCAAGGAGAACTCTCTCAAGAAGACCTTTTTTATGGCTGCCGATAGCTATAAGATCAAACTCCTTCTCATCTGATATTTCAAGTATAGTTTCAGCTATATTACCAATCTCAACAGAAGAGGTGATATTCAGTCCTTCAGCCTTTCCTTTAAGTATGTACCTTTCCAGCTTTTCTTTCGCTTCCTCTTTCAGTATGGACTCTACCTCAAAAACTACCTGAAACTCTTCAGTCTGTATTAGAGGTTCAAATCCCTCTTCCTGAAAAAGTGGGGATATAGGTTCTATAACATGTATAAGATGTATATCTGCATTGTAAAGCTTTCCTAAGAACAGTGCAGAATCAAATATACTGTCGGATATCTCTGAAAAATCAATACCTACAAGTATTTTCTTGAAAGGCATATTTTTTATTCTCCTTTCAGTTTGTCTTTTGCATATTCCATAAGGCCGCCGGCCTCAAATACCTTCCTTAAACTTTCTGGTAAAGGTTTGAATGTGTACTCTTTTCCTTTTGTAACATTTCTTATGATACCCTTATCCATGTCTATCTGGATTATATCTCCCTCTTCAGCATCTCTGGCAGCTTCTGGAGATTCTATAATGGGTAATCCTAAGTTTATGGCGTTTCTGTAAAATATCCTTGCGAAAGATTCCGCTATTATTGCTCCAATCTCTGCACCTTTAAGGGCTAAAGGGGCGTGTTCCCTTGATGATCCACATCCAAAATTCTTTCCTGCAACAATGATATCTCCAGGTTTTACCTTGTTTGGAAATTCAGGATCAGCATCCTCCATAACATGTTTTGCAAGCTCCTTGGGATCTGTAGTGATAAGGTATCTTGCAGGGATTATCTCATCAGTGTTGATATCATCTCCAAACTTCCATACTTTACCTTCGATAACCAAAAGTACAACCTCCTTGATATCGTTAGATTTTAATTCACATAATACCATAAAAGCCAGTACTGGTAAATTGGTGTAAGATATATATAGATTAAGATACAAAGGGGTGTGAGAATGAAGATATACTTTTTCGGTATTGAGGACTGGGAAAAGCTTCATATAGAAAGGAAGCTTAAGGAAGCAGGTATTGAAGGGGATATAAAATTTACAAAAGAGCCTCTGAGCATAGACAATGTTGATCTTTATAAGGATGCTGACATCATAAGTGTTTTTATCTACTCAAAGGTAACAAAAGAAGTTATAGACAGGATGGAAAATCTCAGACTTATAGTAACAAGATCAGCCGGATACGATCATATAGATGTTTCTTACGCAAAGGAAAAAGGCATATATGTTGCTTATATTCCCGGATACGGAAATAACACCGTTGCGGAGTACACATTTGCTTTAATACTTGCCCTCTCAAGAAAGTTCAAACCTATGATTGACAGAACTGCAAGGGGTGTTTTCTCAAGGGAAGGTCTTATGGGTATAGATCTTCTTGGTAAAACGATAGGTATTATAGGAACAGGAAGGATAGGCTGTTATGTTGCGAGACTGGCACACGGTTTTGGTATGAAGATACTTGCTTATGACAGGACAAAAAAGAAGGAGATTATTGAGAAATACGGTGTAGAGTATGTTGGCCTTGAGGAGCTTTTAATGAGGTCTGATATAGTTACGATACATCTACCGTACACAAAATCAACACATTACCTGATAAACAGGTTCAATATAAAACTTATGAAGCTTAACGCTATGCTTATAAACACATCAAGGGGAGCTGTTGTTGAGATTGATGCAGTGGTTGAGGCACTTAAAGAGGGAAGGCTCGCTGGTGGTGTTGCTTTAGACACATTTGAGGCAGAAGAGGTACTGATTGAGGAGGAGTTCTTAAGGAGGGATGATATACCTGCTATAAAGCTAAAAAAAGCTATGGAAGCATACTACGTCCTCCATGAGGATAATGTTATAGTTTCTCCACACCTTGCTTACTACACGAAGGATGCATCAGAGAGGATACTTGATATAGCTGTTGATGAGATAAAACATTTTCTTACAGAGGGAAAGCCTGTAAATATAGCACAGTAGGGAATTAAGGAAATTAATATGGATTTATGATATAATATCTGATGTTTTAAATTTTTAGAGGGGTAAATCTTTGGATTTTAAAGGTAAATTAGTTCTCGTTACTGGATCAACAAGGGGAATAGGTAAGGCCATAGCTACAGCTTTCGCCCAGAAAGGGGCTGACGTTATAGTAACAGGAAGGAATAAGGCAAACGCAGAGCTTGTAGCCCAGAATATATCAAATGAGTTTGGTGTTAATGCCTACGGTGTTGAGCTTGATTTTTCTAAGGATATAAAAGAGCAGTGGAAGGAGATAGATAAGATAGGTCATGTTGATATACTTGTTAACAACGCAGGTCTTACAAGGGATACACTTTTTATTAGAATGAAAGATGAGGACTGGAACGAGGTTATAAACGCAAATCTGACAGGTACATTTAAGGTTACACAGCTTGCTGTAAAAGGTATGATGAAAAAGAGATGGGGAAGGATAATAAATATATCTTCAATTATTGGATTTATAGGGAATCCAGGTCAGGTTAACTACTCAACAACAAAAGCGGGACTTATAGGATTTACAAAATCACTTGCAAAAGAGCTTGCCTCAAGGAATATAACTGTAAATGCTGTTGCACCAGGTTTTATAGAGACGGATATGACAGCTGAGTTACCTGCCGAGCTAAAAGAAAAGTATCTTGAGCAGATACCTCTTGGAAGATTTGGAAAAGCAGAAGATGTTGCAAATACTGTCCTTTTCTTAGCGTCAGATTACGCATCATACATAACAGGTGAGACCATTCATGTAAACGGTGGAATGTATTAATTCTGAAATAAATAAAATCATTTGGAGGTTGTAAAGGAATGGAAGAAAGAATTAAGGAGATTATTGCTGATCAGCTCGGAATTGATGTTGAGCAGATAAAGCCTGAATCAAAATTTGTTGATGATTTAGGTGCTGACTCCCTTGATGTTGTTGAGCTGATTATGGCATTTGAAGAGGAGTTTGATGTTGAAATTCCTGATGAGGATGCTGAAAAGATACAGACTGTTGGTGATGTGATCAACTACATCAAAGAAAAGAAAGGAGAATAATAAAGAATGAGAAGGGTCGTCGTTACCGGTATAGGAGCAATAACACCTGTTGGGCATAATGTAAAAGATACATGGGAAGCCCTTATAAACGGGAAAAGCGGTATAGACGTTATAAAACGTTTTGATCCTTTTTCCTATAATCTGCCTGTTGTTATTGCCGGAGAGATAAAGGATTTTGACCCTAAAAAGTATATAAACCCTAAAGATGCAAAAAGGATGAGCGACTTTGTTAAGTTTGCTATGGTTGCAGCTAAGGAAGCTGTAGCCGACTCCGGCCTTGATCTGAACAGTATTGATCTTACAAGAGCAGGGGTTATAGTGGGAACCGGTATCGGCGGCTTAAGGGATATAGAAGATCAGCAAACTCTTTTACTTGAGAAAGGAGCCAGAAGGGTATCTCCATTTTTCATCCCTTCTGGCATATCCAATATGGCTTCAGGCTATATCTCAATAGAGTTCGGGTTTAAAGGGCCTAACACATGTGTTGTTACAGCCTGTGCCACTGGAACACATGCCATAGGTGATGCCTTCAAGATAATACAGAGAGGTGACGCTGATATTATGATAGCTGGCGGAACAGAGTCAGCTGTTACACCTCTTGGTATTGCTGGATTTGCAAATATGAAAGCTTTATCAACAAGGAATGACGAACCACAGAAGGCATCAAGACCTTTTGATGCTGAGAGAGATGGTTTTGTTATGGGAGAAGGAGCAGGAGTCCTTATACTTGAGGAGCTTGAACACGCCCTTAAGAGAGGGGCAAAGATATACGCTGAGGTTGTTGGATACGGTATGACAGGTGATGCATACCATATAACAGCTCCGTGTGCTGATGCTGATGGGGCTATAAGGGTTATGGAGATGGCCCTTAATGATGCGAGGGTTAACCCGGACGAGGTTGATTATATAAACGCCCACGGAACATCCACACCATTAAACGATAAAGTGGAAACACTTGCTGTAAAGCATGTTTTTAAGGATCATGCTTATAAGCTCAAACTCAGCTCTATAAAATCAATGATAGGTCATCTTCTTGGAGCAGCTGGTGCTGTTGAGGCTGTTGCCACAGTAAAGACAATAGAGACAGGGATAATTCCACCTACTATAAATCTTGAGAATCCTGATCCTGACTGTGATCTTGATTACGTTCCTAATAAGGCTGTTGAGTACCCTGTTAAGATCGCTGTTTCCAACTCATTTGGTTTTGGTGGAACAAACGCATCATTAGTATTCAAAGCTTATGAGCAGTAATTTAGACAGAGAGTTTTTAGAGAGAATAAAAAAGCTTGAACAGAAGTTAGGGTATGTATTTAAAGACAAAAATCTCCCTTTAACAGCCCTCACACACAGCTCATTTGCAGCGGAGTATCATAAAGAGATAAAGGATTATGAGGTTCTTGAGTTTTTAGGTGATGCTGTTCTTTCACTTATAGTAAGTGAGATACTGATAAAAACATTCCCTGAAGCCTCTGAAGGCGAACTTTCACAGACAAGATCAGCTGTTATAAGTGAGGCTTATCTCTCAAGACTTGCAAGGATTCTCGGTCTTAATGAGCTTGTTTTACTCAGCAGAGGTGAGATAGCACAGAAAGGTATGGAAAGGGAGTCTCTCCTCTGTGATGTTTTTGAGTCTGTATTTGGTGCTGTTTATGTTGATTGTGATTATGATATTAAGATCCCGAGGGAGATATTCAACAGATTTTTTAAGGACTACCTTATAGAAAGTATAAAAAAAGGTAATATCCCGAGAGACTACAAATCTATACTCCAGATAATGACACAGAGACTTTTTGGGGTTGTACCGAAGTACAGTATGGTTTCTGCTGAAGGTCCTGAACACGAGAAGATTTTTACAATGGAATGTTCAGTGGACAATGTTGTAAGAACGTTTGGAACAGGTAAATCAAAAAAAGAAGCGGAAACGGAAGCGGCAAAAAAGGCTTACTTTTACCTTAAGGAAAGGTATAAGGATAAAAAGAAGAGGATCTAATCCTTTCTGTTCGTTATAAGAACGGATATCTTTCTCTCAAAAAGATCCTTTACCTGCTTTAAAATAACAAGATCTTTTATACCCTTTAACTCATTTAGATATCTTTTCCTTGTCAGTATGTATACCTTCTCATCCGAGTGTAAAAATCCCTGTATCTCATCTTTTTTAAGAGGTTTTATCTCTTTTTTCAGATAAAAAACAAACGCCGGATTGAAATTTTTGTAGTATCTGATATCCCTATCTTTTTCTATCAGGGGCATCATCTGGTAAACAGGGTTTCTTTTATCAATCTTTGGAAACAGGTAGTAGAAGAAGAGAAATCCGAGGAATACAGAAAAGGCAGAGACTGTTAAAACCGGGATTATCCTGCTTTTTCTCAGCATAAAAATAGCCAGAATACCGCTTAAAGGAAGCAGGAGAAAATATAAAGAGAGATAGGACAGATCAGATATCTCAGGCTCATTTCTTATCCCGATAAAAAGACCTGCTGTCAGGATCAGTCCTATAATCGTATAAAAAGACAGACTTATATATAAAGATCTGTTAGAAAATCTGAAGATATTATCAAGGAAATACCCTGTCAGAATAGCAAGGGCAGGATAAAGTGGGACTGTGTAGTTAGGCAGTTTTGTTCCTGATATTGAGAAAAAAATCGTATAAACACCGACAATGATGAGTGATAACAGGATTATACTCTCTTTCCTGTTTTTCCATGCAAGCTTTAATGTTTGAGGTATAAAAACTGAGAATGGGAGCATACCAAAAAATATAAAGAGAAGCGTAACTATAAATATCCCACCGTGACCTTCCATAGGCTCAGAGAATCTGTGTATGTTATGTTTAAAGATAAAATCATAAACCCATTTTCCATCTGTTTTTATATAAACAGCTATATACCATGGTAGAGATACTAAGGCTGTGACAATAAGACCTGAGGGTATACGCAACTTCTTCAATGTTTTTATACTGGTATTTCCGGTGAATAAAAGATATAAAAGTATTATCCCAGAAGGAAGAACAACAGCTACAGGACCTTTTGTGAGAACACCTAATCCCATAAATATGTAAAAAAGGTAGATGAAAAGCTTTTTATCCTCTTTGAATCCTATAAGGAATGAAAAGAGGGCAGCATTTATCCAGAATATAAGAAAAGGGTCTGGAACAGCCATATGGAACTGAATTGAGAAATGCAGTGAAGATATAAGGGCTATAAATGAAAAGAACGCAACACGGTAACCTAAATATCTGTGTGATATTAAAAATGTTATCAGAACGGTAAAAGCACCAAAAAGAGAAGAGAAGAACCTTGCGGAGAACTCATTAACACCGAAAATACTGTATGAGATCATCATAAAGTAGTAATGTAATGGTGGTTTGTCAGTTCTCAGCTGGTAGTTAAATGTGGGAACTATGAGATCAGCTCTTTCAAGCATCTCCCTTGCACACTCAGCATTTTTAGCCTCATCAAGCGAGTAAATTGACAGACCGCCTATGTTTGCTGAGAAGATTATAAACGAACTGATAAAAACAAACAGTGCTGCTGCCAGATCCCTGTTCAACAACTAACCTCTCATATTTTGTAGATGCCGGAGGCGGGATTCGAACCCGCACGCCCTTTCGGACAGGAGATTTTGAGTCTCCCGCGTCTTCCAGTTCCGCCACTCCGGCACAGAAGGTACAGATTTCAGGTATTAAATTTTATCACTTTAAGAATCTGTTACAAAGACTGATATTAAAGACCGTACTTCTGAATCTTCTTTCTGAGTGTAGCTCTGTTTATGCCGAGAAGCTGAGATGCTTTTACCTGATTGTGTTTTGTGTACTCAAGGGCTGTCTGTACTATTATTTTATCAATCTTTTCTTTAATCTCTTCTATACTTCCCTCTTCAAGTGATGCCAGAACTCTGTTCTTTAGAATCTCCTCAAAGTTGTCCTCAATCTGAGGTTTTACCCTCTTTTCCCTTAAAAATGTAAGATCGTTTACTGTAAGTATGTTGTCCCTGCAGAGGATCATTGATCTCACAACTGTGTTTTCAAGCTCCCTTATATTTCCTTCCCATCTCTGATCTTTAAGAACCTCCATATATTCCTTTGAAGCTCCGGCAATACTTTTACTTAGTTTCTGGTTGTACTTGTTCACTATACATTCAACGATGTAAGGTATATCTTCCTTCCTTTCCCTTAAAGGTGGAAGATGGAGATGTATCAGGTTCAGCCTGTAGTATAGATCCTCCCTGAACTTCCCCTTTGCTACCATATCTTCTAGATCCCTGTTTGTTGCTGCCATAACCCTCACATCAACTTTTATCTCTTTATTTCCACCTACCCTGTAGAATGTTCCTTCCTGTAAAACTCTGAGAAGTTTAGACTGGGCGGACAATGGCAGCTCTCCTATCTCATCAAGGAATATTGTTCCTCCATCTGCAAGCTCAAACTTACCTTCCTTTGTTTTTTCGGCACCTGTGAATGCCCCTTTTTCATAGCCGAAAAGCTCAGACTCTAAAAGGTTTTCAGGAATCGCAGCACAGTTTATAGCTATAAAAGGTTTATTACTTCTCTTACTGAGCTTCCATATTCCCCTTGCAAGTAGTTCCTTCCCTGTTCCTGTTTCTCCGGTTATCAAAACAGGAAGGTCTGTAGGAGCAACCTCACCTGCTAATTTACATATTTCTCTGAGCTGAGGTGATGAACCTATTATTGAACATAGATACTGGCATAAAACACCGTCCTGTGCAGATCTGTTTCTGAAATAAATGAGCTTTTTCTCATTTTCTTCTTTCTGGTTTATCTTCTCAAGGATTGAGTTTAACTGTTTTTCTGAAAAAGGGAACTCTATATAATCAAAGTAGTTTTTACTCATTATTCTCATAATAAATGCGGCAAGATTTGTTTTGGATATACTTTTGTCTAAAATCGCTATAGGAAAGAGACCTTTCTTTACATCAACAGGAACAATACCAAAATCTGATATATTGACAAAAACAACGCCTGATATCTTGCTTATCTTTTTAGGATCTTCCAGATAGACTATACCGTTCAGATACCTGCTAAAAATATCCCTGACCTTTTTATCTTTTGCCAGTATATAAACCTTTTTCGTCAAATTCTACCTCTTTTTTTCTTAATCTTAGCTAAATTTATGGAAAAAGGGAAGATTTTCCACCTTCCCTTTAGAAAAGATAGTTATCTTCCACTTTTACTTTGTATGCCCCTATCTTTTCAGCTTTTATCAGATACTCATCAGGATCAATTCCCTTTTTATGGAGATTTCTTGAGAAGTAGTTTATCAGATTTGCACATCTGCAGGGTTGTGAAAGATCAGTCACCGCGTAAAGAAGGCTTCCAGATTCAGGATTTATAAAGTAAACACCCTCTTTCTTCTCAATACCGTACCTGTTTACAAAATTATCAACCTGCGGGTCTTTAAGTGATATCTCTCTAAAATCAAAGCTTTTCTTAATTCTTTTTGAGAGATACTTGTCCTTCAGTATCTTGTTATGAATCTTTTGATATGCAGGGCTTCCATCACTATAGATGAATACCACAAGGAGCTTATCCTTAGCAAAGGATGGAATGATAAGCAGTAAAGCCGCAGTCAAAATTAATGTTAATTTTTTCATCATAATACCTCCTGAAATTGATTTTCAGGAAGTATTAAGCAAGGAGTGTGCCATTATTGTAAGTTATTGATTTTAATAAAATAAACCAGTACCGGTCTGTTTTTGTATCAATTTTCTGTATATTTTTTAACCAGTACTGGTTAATTTTTAGCCACTACAGCTGTTCACTCTCTAACTTGTCTATTATAACTTTAAGGCTGACTCTCATCCTTTCAAAAGATTCCTGAAGGTTTCCTATCTCATCTTCCCTGTCAATCTTCATCTCTTCATCAAGCTCACCTACAGATATCTTTTCCATCCTGTCAGCGATATCGTTCAGCGGATTGATTATCTCTGTTTTAACCAGAAAATAAGTCATAACTATAGGGATCAATGTTGCCTGAAATGTTATAAAACCAAGTAACATTGCAAAGTTAAGAGGGTGAGCTTTTGCGTATGCTATAAGCTGTTCAACAAGCTGGTAGGTCTGCTCGTTTGAAAAGATTATGAGGTAAACGATAACTGAGGCTATGGAAAAAACTACAGCACCTGAAAGGGTAATAAAGAGGATTTTGTGAATTACAGACTTTTTTAGAAAGTTTTGCAGACTCATATCTACCCCCTACTCTTTTATTCGTCTAATAATATAACTTCTCGGCATGCTTTATCCTTTCCGAAAAATAGATTTATCTTTTCCTTCTTTCCTTCAGAGTTTTCATAGATGATCTCAAAGTATCCTCTCTTTATATCAATGTTAAGTATTTTTTTAACATCAAATTTAACGTCAAGTATGCTTTTTGCTTCGTAGGGGGTGATTGAGTGGCAGGCTGCACAGTCACCTATACAGCCCTCTACAACTACATCTGAGCTTCCGCTTCCCTCAACATTTAAAGGAACTGTTATATCTTCCTTCTGGTGTTGAAAAGGGAAGGAAAAGGCAACAGAAAATATAAGAAGAGAGCCTATTATAGCTTTTTTACTTTTTATATTCATACTACACCGTAATTTTTCCCAGGTAATAATAATCTATAATATACAAAAATTACTGATTTGTATAGTTATCTTTTTCTTACCACCACGGTGTAGTAGCCGTTCTCCTCCTGAATATCAATTATCTCATGACCGTCATCCCTTATACTCTGTGGAACGCTTCTTATAGACTCTTCACCATCTATTGTAAGAACAAGTATTGATCCTGTATCCATCTCTTTCAACTTCATTTTTGCCTTTACGTAGTTAAACGGACACTCAACACCTCTAAGATCAAGAAACTCCTTCCTTGCTGTTTCCTCTTTCTTCTCTTCCTTTTTCTTCTCTGTGTCCCTTCTCAGTTTAAGGTATGTTCTCTTTGCGTCCTGATAGAACTTTTTAGATTCTTCCAGAAGCTTATCAATATCTTTTATCTCCCCTGTTAAAAGGGATATGTATCTCTCATCTATAAGTTTTCTTCCTATAATATGTTCTATGAATCTGTCTATAGCATCTTTCCCTTCAGCTTTTACTCCAAAAGGAATTAAAAGTCCTGATGCTATAATCTGTACAGCCTTTTCAATATGTGGATAAGCATCATCTTTAAATCCTTTACTAATATGGCTTTCAGCCTGCTTTATAAGTCTCTCACCTTCTTTTAAAGCTGTCTCAACCTTATCAGCTATTATACCTGCACACTCCCCAGTACCGAGATCTTCAAGAGAGAACTCCTTATCAGAACCCCAGTCCTTGTTGTACTCTATACCTTCCTTCAGTTCCTGATATACAGAAAGCTCTTCCTTTATCCTGTCTATCCCGTACTCTTCAACAAACCTTTCAAAAGGTCTTCCCTCACCATAGTTCAGGTAAAGATCTATAAGATGTTTTACAACATCAGGAACATTTTTAGCCGGGATCTTAAGGACAGTATGTCCTATTTTTGCCCCATCTATATCACCTGAACCTCCAAGATGAAGTACGTAAGCTGGTATAAGTGTTTCTCCTATTTTCATAGCTATACCGTGGAAACCTATTGATGCAACATGATGATGGGCACAGGAGTTAGGACATCCGCTCACCTTTATCGTTATATCTTTTATCTTTTCAAATGTCTCCCTGTCCTTTGGAAGTATGTCGTAAATAGCCCTTGAAAGTTCCCTCGCAGCTGTTATACCGAGACTGCATGTCTCTGAGCCTGGGCATGATGTTATATCCAGGTATGATGATGCTCCTACAGCATCGAGAGCTGAGAGTTTAAGCTGTGTATACACACTCTCAAGATCTTCCTCAGGTATATTTAGTAGAGCTACATTTTGATCGTGTGTTGCTTTTACCGTTAGAGAATACTCTTCAGCTATATCGGCAAGAGATCTCAGTTTTCCTGTTGTTATATTTCCAAGACTTAATTTTACCAGAGCTGTGTATAACCCTTCCTGTCTCTGTGGTAGGATGTTGCTCTCAAGCCAGAAATTAAACTGCGGCTCTTCAGAGTATGGAAGTTTTCTTTCAACAGTTTTTGTCCCGTTTATTGTAATATCACAGCTGAAACTTTCCTCTACGGATCTTGCCCTCTCTATACTATCCTGTAAAAGCTCTAAGAATCTTTCAAAACCAAGTTTTTCTATAAGAAATTTAAGTCTGTTATGTCTCTTGTTTTTTCTGTCCCCATACCTGTCAAATAGATCCATAACGGCGGAGATTATGATAGTCAGGTCTTCTATAGGGAGGAAATCTGTGTACTTATGGGCGTATTTTGGTCTGTCTCCAAGACCACCGCCTATATAAACCTCAAAACCTGCTTTTCCGTCCTTTACAACGGGTATAAACCCGAGATCATTAAACGGTATAAGGAATGAATGTTTTCTACAGCAGGCAAATGCTATCTTAAACTTCCTGGGAAGATCCTCATACCTTCCTATCAGGAGTTCTGTGATTTTCAGGGCTATTCTTTCAACTTCAAAGGGCTCGTAAGGACATACACCTGAAAGGTAGCTTGCTGTTATATTTCTGAGTGTGTTTCCACAGGCATCCTTTGTTGTGAGACCTGCCTCATTTATCCTCTGTATGATAACAGGAACGTCATCAAGCTTTATCCAGTGGTACTGTATATCCTGTCTTGTTGTTACATGTGCAACGCCGTTTGAAAATTGATCACCTATATCTGCTATCTCTCTAATCTGATCAGGTGTTAGAACACCTGCAGGTATCTTTATTCTTACCATATGAAATTCCTGCTGTCTCTGTCCATATATACCGTTGTTAAGCCTGAAAGCCTTAAAATCACTCTCAAAAGCCTCGCCTTTTTTATACTGATCGTACAGCTGATTAAATCTTTCTATATCCTTAAGGTAATCTCTGTAAATCCCGTTTTTGATCATACTTTCTCCTCCTTACATTTACTCAGTAATGATAAAGCAATGAATGTGCCAATAGGGTAAGTTCCTGTAATTAAAGGCTTTTAATATTTTCAGCTTTGTTGTGATGTTCAAAATTTCGCCAGATTGATCAATTTTTTTCCATAAAAAGAGACGGTTATATACAAAAATCTTTTATTTTCAAAGACTTATCATTATGGCATGCCGTTTGCAATAATGGATGGTGAAAGGAGGTTGTTGAGATGAACGGAAGATTTTTTAGAACATTTTTTGGAAGTTATAAGGAAGAAAGTTTAACGGGAAGTACAAAGGATATACTGCATAAAATACTTGAAGGTAAGCTTTCTGATGTAAAGACAGCTTCTTTCCTTGTTTTTTTGAAGTATAACGGATCTCCTTACATTTTTGGTAAGGCTGTTGATGTTTTAAGGGAAAAGATTGAGAAGATAGACCTGTTTCTTCCAGACAGTATAGAGATTGGTTATCCTTATAAACTGAAAAAAAATTCACCATACTTCCTTATCCCTGCTTCTGTTGTTCTCTCCCTTCTTCCAAAAAGTGAGATAAAGGCTGTTTTCCATGGTGATAATCTTGGGAAAGGTTCAACAAAGGATATCTTTGATCATCTTGGTATAACAGTTCTCACAAATGAGGACAGTGAGAGCATGCTTAAAAATCTGAATATAGGCTTTTTCAACAGATCGCTTTTTCTGCCTTCACTTTCTGATCTGAATGGTCTGAGGGAAGAGCTGAATATAGATGATCTTTTTAACTATACGGAAAAGTTTGTAAATCCTGTAGGTTCTATGTATCACATAACAGGAGCTAAAGAGTCAGAGATAGATTTTTATATAGATCTGTTGAAAGAAAGATACAGAAGATTTGGCGTGGTTACAGGTGTAGATGGATACCCGGATATTACAGGGAGATCAAAGCTGTATATCTATTCTGATGGAAAACTTGAAAGATATGATCTGGATATAGATAACTTTGAACTTAAAGGGAGATTCAGTCCGAGGGATCACTCCGAGTTCATAACAGAGCTTCTCTCAAAGAGATTAAAGGATTATGAAAGGTATCTTTTTATAAATGGGGCTGTTTTACTACTGGTTAGAGGAACTGTCAGATCTATAGAAGAAGGCTATAAGATAACGGAGGATCTTTTCCACAGATACGATTACAGCCAGATATTGAGAAACATACAGAGATACTCAGACTATCTAAACTACAAAAATATTTATGAGTTATAAAGGAGGTGTTGTATGTTTACAAAAGAGTTTGTTAAAGAGAGAAGTGATCATTTTGAGAACCTGCCAGCCCAGGATCTTTTGAAGTGGGTTTACCAGAACTTTAAAAATGTTGGTTTCACATCATCTTTCAGTGCGGATGATGTCTCTATTATCCATATGATAAAGGAGATAAAACCGGATGCTCTGATCATATTCATTGATACGGATTATCACTTTCCTGAGACGTATGAGCTTGTTAAGAAGATAAAAGAAGAATGGGATATAAATCTGAAGATAATAAAACCTCTTATAACTGTTGAGGAACAGGATAGACTCTATGGGGAAAAACTTTACGAGAAAGATCCTGACAAATGCTGTCAGATAAGGAAGGTTGAACCTCTAAAAAGGGTTCTTGAGGAGCTTGATGTATGGATAACAGGTATGAGAAGGGATCAGTCCCCTACAAGGGCAAATATTGGAAAGGTTGAGACACACAGGCTCCCTTCAGGAAAGACAATACTGAAGGTAAATCCTATAGCAGACTGGACAAGGAAGGATGTATGGAAGTACGTTCATGAAAACAACCTCCCTTATAATCCCCTTTACGATCAGAACTACCTCAGTATAGGATGTGCACCATGTACGAGACCTGTCCTTGAAGGTGAGGATGAGAGAGCTGGAAGATGGGCAGGTAAAGGAAAGCTTGAGTGTGGATTACATACATTCACAGAGAAGGAATAGATGGAGTTAGTAATAGCCGGTGTTATTCTTGGCTTGATCATAGGGCTTACAGGGATCGGAGGTGGGATGCTGACAACTCCTGTCCTTACGATTTTTATGGGGGTTCCTATCAGCACAGCTGTGGGAACCAGCCTTCTTTTTTCTGCTATAACAAAGATATTTGCCTCAGGTATATACATAAAAAGAGGTCTTGTTTGCAGAAAGCTCACACTTCTACTTGCCTCTGGAAGTATCCCTGGAGCTTTTCTTGGAAGTTATGCTTTCCACTGCTTTTTTGACAGATATCCTGCTATTGCTGGAAAGGTTATCCCTGCCTTCATAATCTTTATGATACTTGTATCATGCACATTCTCTTACTACAGGATGTTCTCAAAATCTGAGAAGATAGCTAACTTTGATATAAGAAACAGACCTTTCCTTATTCCTGTTATAGGACTGGTTGTTGGTTTTGATATAGGTTTTACATCTGTTGGAGCAGGTGTTATAGTCGCCTCAATACTCCTTGCCCTCTGTCCTATGAATCCATCAAGGATAATAGGGACGGATATTGTCCACGGTTTTATTCTCAGTGTTTTTGCAGGTGGACTCCATTACTCATTTGGAGGGGTTGATACTGATGTTCTGTTCAAACTCCTTCAGGGTGGTATATTCGGTGTTATATTAGGCTCTCTTGTATCCCCTTATTTACCTCAAAAACCTTTCAGGTTTGCTCTGAACTCAGCTGTTCTCGTTTTTGCCATCATGTTTATAAAGAAGGTGTTCTGAGAAAAGTCTTATAAAATCATCAACTGAAAGCTCCTCAGCCCTTGCTTTTGGATCTATCCCCGCTCTTTCAAGAATATCTTTATCTATCTTTGATCTGAGCATCTTTCTTCTGTTTGAAAAAAGCATTGAGACGAAGTTTTTATACTTTTTCATATGATCTAAGGATACAGGTAATTTCTCCTTAGGGATCATCCTTATAACAGCTGATGTAACCTTAGGAGGTGGGCTGAAAAATCTTGCAGGAACGCTCATTACATAATCAATATCAAAGAATGTCTGGAGAAAAACAGACATGAATGTGTAATCCTTTGTTTTTGGTTTTCCTACTAACTTCTGTGCAACCTCTTTCTGTATCATGAATACAGCAAGCTGAAGAATATCTATATAAAAAGCTGTATTTACAAGTATGTGAGAGGCAACATTGTATGGAAGATTTCCTGTAAGCTTTATCTTCCCGTCTGTCAGTTTTCTAAGATCAACATCAAAGAAGTCTTCCTTTATAAGAACAAAGTTTTTAAAATCTTTAAATCTCTCTTCTATTATGGGATAAACTGTCTTATCTATCTCTATGCCGTAAACTATCTTTGGATTTCTCCTCAGTATCTCCTCTGTGAGCTGTCCTGTTCCTACACCTATCTCAACAACCGTATCATCTTCTTTTATATCAAGGCATTCAACAATTTTTTGTATAACACCTTTTGAGATCAGAAGGTGCTGACCGAACCTCTTTTTTGGTCTGAAATTTCCCATTACTGGAGTTCTTTAGCTTTTGAGATGATAAGCTGTTTTATAAAATCTTTTGTGTCTTCCCTTTCAAGGGCAAAGTCTATTATAGCTTTTATATAACCTAACTTATTTCCTGTATCATGCCTTATCCCTTCTATATCCTTTGCATAAACAGCCTCTTCCTTTCTTAAAGTCATAAGAGCGTCAGTAAGCTGGAGCTCTCCTCCTTTACCAAATGGTGTTCTTTTGAGAGCATCAAATATGTTTGGTGTCAGTATGTATCTCCCTATGATAGCTGATGTGGATGGTGCCTCTTCAGGTTCAGGTTTCTCAACAAGGTAGTTAACCAGCTTAATTCCATCCTCTATCTCCGTTCCTTCAACGATCCCGTACTTGTATGTCTCTTCCTTTGGAACCTCTGTTGTTCCAAGGACAGATTTACCAAATTTCTGGTAAACCTCTATGAGCTGTTTTATTCCAGGCTGTTCTTCATTTATTATAAGCTCATCTCCGAGAAGAACGGCGAAAGGTTCATTTCCTATAACATGCTGTGCTGTCAGGATAGCATGTCCAAGTCCAAGCTGTTCTTTCTGTCTTATATAAACGAAGTTTGCCATATCACTTATCTCTCTGATAATATTCACATACTCATCCTTTCCTGATTTCTCAAGTGTGTACTCAAGTTCAGGGGCGTAATCAAAATGATCCTCAATAGCCCTTTTGTGCCTTCCTGTAACAAAGATTATTGTGTCTATCCCTGATTTTACAGCCTCTTCAACGATATACTGTATGATAGGCTTATCAACGATTGGCATCATTTCTTTAGGTGTTGCCTTGGTTGCAGGGAGAAACCTTGTTCCAAATCCTGCAACAGGTATTACAGCTTTTTTAACCTGGAGCATATCTTACTCTCCTTCTTTCTTCTGTATCTTTTCAAGGATCTTTGTATATCCTTCTATAAGATCTCCAAGATCAAACCTGAATCTGTCTTTGTCTAATTTCTCACCTGTTTTTGCATCCCAGAATCTGCATGTGTCAGGTGATATCTCATCTGCAAGAATTATCTGTCCGTCTTTTCTTCCAAACTCAAGTTTGAAATCTACAAGAATAATCCCCTGTTCTCTCATAAACTCTCTTAGAACATCATTTACCTTGAGAGCAAGCTCCTTCATCTTCTGAACTTCCTCAGGCTTTGCAAGATCCATAGCGTAAATATGCTGTTCACATATTATAGGGTCGTGGAGCTCATCATTTTTAAGATAAAACTCAACAAGTGGGGGATCAAACTCCTTTTTCTCGGGTATGCCCAGTCTTTTAACAATACTTCCAGCAGCGATATTTCTTACAACAACCTCAACAGGTATTATATCAACCTTATAAATGAGCATCTCCCTGTCTGAGATCTGTTTTATGAAATGTGTAGGAATACCTTTCTCATTGAGAAGCTGAAAGAAGAAAGATGCTATTTTGTTGTTGAGAACACCCTTTCCTTCAATCGTTGCCTTTTTTATAGCATCAAAAGCTGTTGCTGAATCTTTATAGTAAGCTATAACCTTATCAGGCTCATCAGTTGCGTATATGATCTTAGCTTTTCCTTCGTAAAGCTTTTCTCTTTTTTCCATACTTCCTCCTTTTTAAAGATTTTCTTCAGCTATCTTTTTAAAGTAGTTGTACTTTGAAAGTTCTGTTATCTGTCTGAATATATCCTCCGGGTTTTTACCTTCTTTTTTAAGTATGAATCCCTTTAGAAGTAAAGCTGATATATAGTTGTAATACTTCTGGTCTATCTGATCTAAAACAGTCAGAGCCTCTTTGTTCTTACCTTTTGAATGTAAAGTATATGCATAAAACTCTTTAAGGCCAGATCTGATCTGTTCTGAGTTTATATGTTTTTCTACTTCTTTTATCTTATCTTCCGATACGTTATTTTTCTCTTTCTGAATCAGAAGTTCGTATGCAAGGACTAACTTGAGATATGGAGTGTCTGAGTATCTCTCCTTGAACTTTTTAATAAGATTATCTGCTTTATCATACTTTTTATCAATATAGGAAGCCCTTATGTCATAAACAACGCCTGAAGCCTCATTTAACAGTTTTTCCCTTTCTGATTTTAGATAAACAAAACCTATTATAAGGAGTATAAAGGCTACAAAACCGGCAATTATAAACAGTTTGTACTTTTTCAGTTTGTCAAAAAGCATATATATCTTGTATTCAAACTCAAGGTCAACATCTTCTTTTATAGGTACCTCTTTTACAGGAATATCTTTTTTCTGTTCAGGAGTGAGGGATACTTTTCTCTTCTTCATAAAAAAACCTCACGGTATGTTTGTAAATAATTATACCAGAAAGGCTATTTTACAGTTGAGAGACTTTTCTCAACAATTAGCTCAGGAGGGATATCAAGACATTCTGTGTTTCCTTTTTTACATTCCTTTTTTCCGTGGAGATCACATGGCTGACATGGAATACCTTTAATTATATAAACTCCCTCATCTGGAAGAGGGGCAAATCCAAAGTATGGATGTGTTGCACCGTACACTACAGATACAGGTGTACCTACAGCCCTTGACATATGGGCTACTGCAGAGTCATTGCTTATTGTAAGAAAAGCAATGGATATCACTGAAAGACTCTCCCGTATTGATAGCTTTCCCCTCAGATCTATAACTTTTTCTGGATATACATTTTTATCATTTTTCCTGTCTTCAGAAGATCCTACAAGAACAACATTAAAACCTTTTTTTATCAGTATCTCAGAAACCCTGTCATAATTTTTGTATATCTTATTTTTGTACCTTGCTCCTGTTCCGATAACGATAAATTTATCTGGCAGGTATTCTTTAACCTTGTTCTTCTCCTCCTCAGTCAGTATAACCTCAGGTCTGCAGTCTGAGCATCTTATCCCTAACCTTTCTAAAGTCTCAGTGTACGCTGTTACTACATTAAACTTATCTTTTATAAATTTTCTGAATATGGGATATATGTAAAGCCTTCTTTTTATGCTGTTTTTTCTGTATCTGACCGTTCTCTTTGAGTATGTAAGAACTGAAGATCTTAGATTTCTGTGAAGATCAATTATGATATCGTAATCACTTATTTTTTCTCTGAATTTTAAGATAGAAAGTCCTTTAAGCTCCCTTTTTTCAGGGGAAAGAACATCTTTCACTCTGTAGTCTTTTTTAAATATCTGATCAAATGGTTTAAATGTTAAAAAGTCCACAGTATACCCGGCTTCGTACAGTGGCCTCAATACAGAGGTAGACAGGATAACATCACCAAGTGAAGAAAATCTGATTAAAAGAACCTTTTTCAATTTTTTCCTATCTTACCTTTAAGTATCTCTATCTCCTGACTGAACTCTTTTTCCATTGAGGCATGTTTGTATTTTTTTGCCTGTTCTATACCTCTCTCATAAGCCTCAATGGCTTTTTCTATATCTCCAAGCTTTACATAGCACTGGGCAAGTGCTCTGTAACCTGCCCCCTGATCATCATAAACGGAAAGATACTTTTTCAGATAGACTATAGCATCCTCAAAATTTCCCATTTTCATATACTCCATACCAAGTCCGTAAAGTCCAAGTGGATTTTCAGGATCTTTTTCTAAAGCTTTTTTCAGCATATCTATTCTATCTGACATCTTTATCCTCCATATATTATTGGAAAATATATTATATGCCATAAATGGTTATTTTTGAGTGTAGACTGTCGTTCAATAGGTCGTATTATTAAAAATATATAAAATATATTTCTGTCAGGAGGAGTCGGTATGAAATATATATCAGCATATTTGACAGTTCTGTTTTTATTTTTTACAGCTTTCAGTTATGAGGATTTTGTCCAGTATGAAAGGGGTTACTACTACGTTATCATTAAACAGGGCTCATTTAAAGCTATTAATGGTGAGCTCAAATCTCAGATAATGGATCACGGATGGGATATAGTTCACACGATAAATGTTGACAAAACTGTAAAATCTAAAAAACCGTACAAAACACACCTACTGTGTAAGGCTTCCTACCTTAAAAAAGGGGTAAAGCTGTTTGATCCTATAGGTGTTATCATACCCTGTAAGATGGCTATAAAGGTTGAAGGATCATATGTAAAAATAATGGTTGAGGATGTATCTGAATACTCAAAGATATACGCTCCAGGAAATGAGCAGTTCAGTAAGTTTCTTGATAAGGTCAGAAAAGAGATGATAGATATTCTGAATAAGACAGCGTCAAAATTTATGAAAAGTAAATACACACCTTATGAGTAAAAAGGGGCTGTATAGCCCCTTTTATTAATCTTCAGGAACTTTGAAAAGCTCCTCGTAATCTATACCTTCATCTTCAGCTAACTTTTTGGACATCTCCTCAAGGTGGAGAAGTAGGTTCCACTTTTCATCTATCTCTTTCTGTATTCTTTCCAGTACTTCAGGATACTTGAGAACATGCTTCCATCTAGGCTGTGCAGCTATATACTCCTCTATAGGCTTAGGTCTTTTTGGTTTTATATTAACTTTCCAGTACTTTCCATGGATAACCTCGTAAACAGGCCAGTATCTTGTTTCAACAGCAAGCTTGGCCAGCCTCATTGTATCATCTGGAGAGAATCTCCATGAAAGTGTACACGGCTCAAGTACATTTATAAATTTAGGTCCTTTGAATGTCATAGCTTTTTTTGTTTTTCTTGTAAGATCTCTGAATATATGAGGGGAAGCCTGGGCAACGTAAGGGATTCCGTGAGCCGCCATGATCATGGTAAGATCCTTTCTTGGCTCCTGTTTTCCAACCCTTTCTTTACCTACAGGTGTTGTTTTTGTGTATGCACCTATAGGTGTTGCTGAGGACTTCTGGTAACCTGTGTTCTGGTAACCTTCGTTGTTGTAGCATACATAGAGGAAGTTGTGACCTCTTTCCACAGATGCAGATAGAGACTGAAATCCTATGTCGTATGTTCCTCCGTCTCCACCAAATGCTACAAACTCAATATCTAGATCTTCCGGTAGTACTCCTTTTTTCTTTAGAACCTTGTATGCTGATTCAACCCCTGTTATAACAGTTGCAGCAGACTGGAAGTTAACATGAATCCACGGAACGTTCCATGCAGTAACAGGGTAAACACCTGTTGTAACCTCAAGACAGCCAGTTGCGTTTGAAACGATAACAGGTTTGTTTATCGCAAGTAGTATCTCATTTACAATAGGTGGGATACCGCAACCGATACACATTCTGTGTCCCGGTGCTATTGGCATATCACCGCCAAAAGTCTCTTTATGTGATGCAAGTTCTGAAAGTAGTGCTATAGGTCTCTTTTTTGCCATGGTTACTCCCTCACTTGTAAGTATTCAACAAAGTTTTCTCTCGTTTCTATGCCTTTCTCAAGGCGTTCAAGCCTGTTAAATGCCTTTATAAAGTCCTCTTCAAGAACCTCTCTTCCACCTAAGCCGTATATAAAGTTGTGAACAAAAGGTCTATTTGTTGTTCCAAGTAATGCAGATGCAACATCCTTGAATAAAGGACCGCCAATACCATCAAATGAGTCGGCTCTATCTAAAACAGCAACACCTTTTGCATTGGAGAGAGCCTTTGCGATCTCTTTTACAGGGAAAGGTCTGTAGAGTCTGATTTTTATTGCTCCAACCTTTTTACCCTGTTCTCTTAATGTATCTACAGTATCTTTAAGTGTTCCAAATGAAGATCCCATTGAAATTCCTATATACTCAGCATCCTCAGTTTTATACTCCTCTATAAAGTCATACTTCCTTCCTACTATCTGTCCAAACTCCTCAAAAACCTCTCTAACAACATCGTAAACCTTTAGAAAGTCAACATGCTGCTGGTATTTACACTCTGTGTAGTAGTCAGGTTGTGCTGTGGCTCCGTATGTTACAGGATTTTTGATATCTAAAAGTGGGTGAGGAATTCTGTGTATATCAGAAGGTCCAACAAAGTTTCTTACAGTCTCATCATCAAGTATCTCAACATCCTCAATAGAGTGTGAAACTATATATCCATCATAGTTAACTATTATCGGGAACATAGCCTTTTCAGATATCTTAACTGACATGATGATTGAGTGGTACGCTTCCTGTGCGTTTTCACAGAATATTGAGATCCAGCCTGTATCCCTTGTAAGCATTGAGTCTGCATGGTCACAGTGGATTGAGAGAGGTGCAGAAAGAGCTCTGTTAACATCAAGTAATACTATAGGGACCCTCATTCCAGATGCGACATAAAGGTTTTCAACCATATAGGCTATACCCGGTCCAGCTGATGCTGTTATCGTTCTTGCACCTGCAGCAGCTGCCCCTATACATGTGGCCATAGCTGAGTGCTCACCATCAACAGCTATCATCTCTGTGTCAACTTCACCGTTTGCAACGTACTCTGCAAAAAATCCCATAAGTTCTGTCTGTGGTGATATAGGATAAACTGCTGCAATATCAAAGTTTATCTGTCTCATAGCCTCTGCAGCAGCCTGGTTACCTGTTAAAGCAACAACTTTTGTTTGAGCCATATTTGAAACCTCCCTGTTTTTAGCCTAATTCTTCAAGTTCTTTTAGTTTGATTTCCATTTCTGGAACCATCTCAAGAGCATCGTAAGGACATTCTGTAGCACATATTCCACATCCTTTACAGTACTCAAAATCCGTCTCAAATCTCTCCTGAGGTGTTACAGGAATTGAGTCGTCAGGACAGAAGATCCAGCAGATAAGGCAGTGTGTACATTTATCTGTATGTAAAACAGGTCTGAGCATTCTCCATGATCCTGTGTGATTTATCTTACTGGATCCTGCTTCTGTAACTATTGAACCTATAGGTATCTCATGCCATGGTTTAAGTTCGTAACTCATTTATATAAACCTCCTTTTTTATTGAGTAGATCTTCAAATTATGTGGGATTTAGCCCCATTAAAATATGAGGAAAAGCATTAATCTGCCTTGTAAACCTCGTTGTATCCTCTCTCAAGCGCTTTCAGGTTCTGTGGAATAAGTGCTCTCAGTTTTGAGCTTGCTGAGAATGCCTCTTCAATCTCCTGTTTTAGGGCGTCTAGATCAACGATTCCTGTTGCCTTTGCAACAGCACCTAAAACAGCTGTGTTTGGTATGTTTCTTCCGAACTCCTCAAGGGCGATCTTTGAAGCGTCAACTATCCACAGTTCATTTTTTGGTATATCAAGTATCTTTCTCACTTTGTCTGGTGGGAAGTTTGTATTTACGATAAAAACTGTGTTCTCATCAGTTCCAGCTTTTATTATATCCTTTATAGTAAACATAAGAGAAGGATCTGTTATTATAACGATCTCAGGATGTTCAACAGGAGCCCTTGTATTGATTATATGATCACTTATTCTTGTGGATACCTTAACAGGTGTTCCTGATCTTTCCAGACCAAACTCTGGCATAGCCTGACCGTGTTTACCTCTTATAATAGCTGCAGATGCAAGCATTTTTGCAGCTGTAACAGTTCCCTGCCCACCTCTTCCATGCCATCTGATCTCTCTCATAGCTTTGTCTGTAGCGGTTGCCATTATATAAACCTCCTTATTTTATAACGCTGTTATATAAATGATAGCATAAAGGCAATGAAAAACAAAGGAAATCAGATGATAGTTTTGTGTTCCAGGGCTTTTGAAAGTGTGAAATCGTCTGCATTTTCTAAGACAGCACCAAAAGGAAGACCATAGGCTATACGGGAGATGATAACATCCCTGTCCTTTAGCAGATTGTGTATATATGATGCTGTTGCTTCTCCCTCAACTGTTGGGTTTGTTGCAAGGATGATCTCCTTTACACCGTTTTTGTCTACCCTTTCAACAAGCTTTTCAATATTCAGATCTTCAGCTGTAATACCTTCAAGGGGTGATAATCTGCCGCCTATAACATGGTAGACCCCTTTAAACTTCCCTGTTTTTTCTATAGCAAATGCATCAAATGTCTCCTCAACAACACATATAACTGATCTGTCCCTTTCCTCAGATGAGCATATACTGCAGATCTCCTCTTCTGTGTAAAGGCCGCACTCAGAACATGGATGTATCTTCTCAAGCATATCAAACAGTGTTTTAATTATCTGGATAGCCTCACCACGGGGCATATCAAGAAGGTTTACGGCAAACCTTTTTGCCGATTTCTCACCATAACCTGGAAGCTCAGATATCTTCTCTACAGCCTCTTTTAAAGTTGACGGTATGATATCTATATCTTTCAAAACAGATTACCCAGCCCTGGAATGTTTGATGGAAGCCCCGCAGCCTGTGTCATCTTCTCTCCCATAACCTCTTTAGTCCTTCTGTTTGCCTCATTAAATGCAGCAACTAAAAGATCCTGTAGTATCTCATGGTTATCTTCTGTCAGGAGTGTTTTATCTATGAGAACATCCTTTATCTCACCAAGACCGTTAAGTATAACCTTAACCATTCCACCTCCAACCTCTACAACTATCTCCTCTTTTCTCAGCTCCTCCTTAGCCTTTTCTATGTTCTCCTGCATTGATTTCATCATCTTCATCATCTCGCCTAAATTTCCAAGGTTAAACATCTACTCCTCCTTGTAAGTTATTATTTTTCCTTTAAACAGCTCAAGTACTTTGTCCACAGCTTCATCCCTTTTCTTTGATCTTCTTTCCTGTTTTACCTCTTTGCCCTCAATTTTTACAGGTTTACCGAAATATTTTTCAATGATCTTTATCTTTTCCTGAAGTGTGTCTTTCAGACTTTTTTCTACAGTTATAGTTATATGCTGATCTTCATCTTTTATTGAGGCTTTTTTCAGTATCGCAGATACAATACCACCTGCTTCTTTACCTATCTTCAAGATCGCTGTCTGTATATCTAACTGCTCTTTGCTCTCCTCTTTTTTTTCAGGTTGAGCTTTTAACTGCTCCTTTGAGATCTTTAATCCCTTCTCGTATATCTCCCTTAAAGATACTAAGTTTTTAATGTACTTCAGCTTAAGTATGGCAAGCTGGTATATATGTTTAGGGTTTGGAAAGTTTCTCCCTTCAACAACAGCTTTACTGAATACAGTCTGGATATATATAAGATCCTCAAGATCTTTCTCTTCAAAAAATGAGGAACTTCCATCAATAGAAAGGTTTACAAGCTCTCTATGTATGAGATCATTTATCTGTTTCCAGAAAACATTTAGATCATACCCTTCAGACTCCAACTTTTCTGTTATAAGGATCATCTCCTTTATATTTTTTTCCTTAAGATGATTGACAAAATCTTTAATAACAGTTTCAGGTATAAGACCTAAAAGCTGTTCAACAGACTTGATATCAACCTTACCTTTTCCAAATGTTACAGCCTGATCAAGAAGGCTTGCGGAATCTCTTATCCCACCTTCACTTGCCTCCGCTAAAAGATCAAGGGCTCTCTCTTCATATTCTATCTTCTCCTCATTAAGTATCCTTTTGAGATACTCCTTTATCTGTGATGATGTTGGTGGTCTGAATATAAATGTCTGACATCTTGATCTTATGGTATCAGGTATCTTGTGAAGTTCTGTTGTTGCAAGTATGAATATGTTATGAGGTGGTGGTTCCTCAAGTGTTTTTAAAAGTGCGTTAAACGCTTCCCTTGTAAGCATGTGGGCTTCATCTATTATGTATACCTTGTATCTTCCCTTTATAGGTGCGTAGTTCACATTGTCCCTTAGTGATCTTATATCGTCAATTCCTCTATTGGATGCTGCATCTATCTCGTACATATCTGGAAATGAGCCTTTCTCTATCTCTACACAGTTCTCACATTTTCCACACGGCTGCGGTGTTACACCTTTCTCACAGTTAAGTGATTTTGTGAGAATTCTTGATACTGTTGTTTTTCCAAGACCTCTTGAGCCTGCAAATATGTACGCATGTGATATTCTTTCAAGCTCTATGGCGTTTTTTAATGTTTTTACAACAGATTCTTGCCCTATGACCTGCTCAAAGTTTTTAGGTCTGTACTTTCTTGCAAATGCTTCGTAAGCCAAAATTTATCTCCTGACAAATATATTTATATTATTTTAAGCTAATTTATATTTTTTTCTATATCCAGTAAGCCTTTATATTTCCTTTAATCCAGTCCCACAGAACTTTCTTTGCTGTCCTGTCAATATCAACCTCACCACCTGAAACTCTGTAGTTCAGTCTCTCTCCTATCCTTTTAAGAGTTTCGTAAGGATCCTGAGAAGGTTCAACGCCGTAACTTTCCTTTATCGCCTCAGGTCTCTTCTCCTGAATTTTCTTTATGAGCTTCTGTGCTATCTCAACAGGCTGTTCCAGTTTCTCAGGTATCCATGAGCCTTTTAATGCAAGATCTTCCTGAAACTCAAGTGTTATTATCCCTGGTGTGTCTATAAGAAAAACGTTTGGTGCAAGTTTAACAAGCTGTTCTCCTCTTGTCATGCCGGGTTTTGGTGATGTTGTTGCCACCTTTTTTCCTTTAAGCTTATTTATAACTGATGATTTGCCAACATTTGGATATCCAAGAACACCTATCTTTATCAGTCTGTTCTCTTTAGAAAGCTTCCTTATAAGATTTTCTATCTCCCTTTTACCTGTGCTTTTATGTGCTGAGAAAAGTATAACAGGTACTTCCTTTTCTATCTCCTTTTTAACCTTTTTTGCAAAACTTTCCGGAACGAGATCAACCTTGTTCATTATAATAAACAGTCTCTTGTTTCTTTCTTTAGCTAATTTCTCAACAACACTGTTCCTTGTCTCAAAAGGTATCCTCGCATCAATAACCTCAAATATAACATCTGACTTTGAGAGTATCTTTTTTGCGA
This sequence comes from Persephonella marina EX-H1, assembly GCF_000021565.1. NCBI lineage: Bacteria > Pseudomonadati > Aquificota > Aquificia > Aquificales > Hydrogenothermaceae > Persephonella > Persephonella marina. The sequence goes on from NC_012440.1 coordinate 484,505, forward strand.
TACTTTTTTCCCTGAGCCATTCCCTTGGTTTTTCCATCCCTATCTCCGAAATGTTTTATAATATTAAACCTGCTAAATACAGGCTAAGGAGCATCTTTGAAAAAAAAGTTAACAACTATTTTAACACTCATATATATATGCTTTTTTTCAGTTTATGGGCAGTCCCAGAATATTCCCGTTTCAATAGAGGCTGACAGGATAGAGAGGGATCTGTCAGGAAGACTTATAGCAGAAGGTAATGTTGTTGTCCATTACAGGGATTACACACTTTATGCTGACAGGATCATATACGACCAGGAGAAGGACATCATAAATCTTGAGAGAAATATAAGAATTAAAGCGAAAAACTTTGATCTGATGGGTGAGAAGGGATGGTGGAATGTAAAGGATGAGACAGGTGAGATATACAGGATCCACGGTATTATGTATGGTAAGTACTATGTCAAAGCAAGATCTTTAAAAAAGAAGGGAGACCGTTTTTATTTTAAAAAAGGTGAGTTCTCACTCTGTCCTTTTGATCAGTACGACTGGTATTTTAAATCCTCAAGTGGAAGTATAAAGGAGAATGATAAACTCCTTGCTTACAATCTCACATTCAGGTTCTGTAAGATACCACTTCTTTACACACCTATATTTTACTACCCTACAGGTTCAAGACAGTCTGGATTTCTGATCCCTATCATAGGTCAGGATACATACAACGATTTTACGCTGAAGATCCCTTTTTACCTTGTTACAGGAAGAAGCTCAGATCTCACATTCACATTTGATTACAGGAACAATCAGGGACAGGGACTTGATGTTGAGTACAGGTATAGATTCAGCAGATACAGTATGTTCAGAGGTGATATCTTTTACTTTAAGGAGAAGGGAAAGGGCTTCTGGTGGGAAGGGAGAGATATATCCCCTTTAAAAAATAGATGGAGATTATACGGAAATACAAGGTTTAAATGGGAAGATTTTAAGGTTTTCTTCAATATTGAGATACCAAGCGATCCTTACTTTTATGAGGATTTTTACAACACATCAACACTTTACAAAAGGTACAGATCTTATACAAAATCACAGCTTCTTGCTATATATGAGGATAAGGATTACTCAGTAGAGCTAAACTTTGATTTTCTTTATGATCTTAGTAAGCCTACAAATGAGGAGACACTTCAAAGACTTCCAGAACTTAGATTCTATCTGAAGAAAAGAAATCTGTGGGAAAAAGTTCCACTTTACTTTGATTTCCTGTCTGTGAACACAAACTTTTACAGAGAGAAGGGAGATACAGGCATAAGGAGTGACAACCTTTTTAATCTCTCTCTTTACACAAACTTTATGAAGGTCTCAAACATACTTGAACTTCACCAGAGAACAACAGTTTATGTTGGCCTTAAGGATATGAACAAAGGTAATGCTATAAGAAATCTTTTCCATATAAGAAATATAACAAGAATGGTTGAGTACAGGAAGTATAATAGATTCACACACAGCATCATCCCACAGATAACATTCAACTATATATCAAAGGTGAAACAGGATGATCTTCCATACTTTGACAGGGATGACAGGATACCATCAGTAAAGGATGTTGATATATCACTGTTTAATATTCTGAATTTCAACAGTAACGATTTTTTAAGATGGGAGATAGGAACAGGGTATACATTTCTGGATCAGTATTATGTAGGAGATAAGCAGTATAAGGGAAATGTTAAACCTGCAAAGAACAGTCTTTACTTTAAAATTGATGGTATCACAGGTGAGAACACTCTCTTTTATGATTTTGACAGAAACCAGATAACAAGATCAATCTCTTCCCTTGTAATACCTTTTTATGGGCTTTTTACCTATTCTGTAGCACACACTTTTGATAAAGGTTCAGATACAAGATCATTACACCAGATCAGTAATACGGTCTCTTTCAGTATAAGAAATATCAGTTTCAGAGGGACTATCCTTAATAACCTTAAAGACGGTTATGTCCAGCAGAAAAGGGTCGGGATAGTTTTAAACAGAAAATGCTGGAGTCTAACATTTACATACATTGAGGATTACAAAAAAACAACAGGAAAAACATACCAGACATACTACCTGACGCTGAATATACTTGATATAAGGTACAATCTTCCTTTCCTGATGTCTAAGCCTCAGTAGCTGAGAGCTTTTCAGTTATCTTTTTTGCTGCTTTTACAAGTTTTACTTTGTAAAACTCAAGCTGTGTCTGGTTTAATCTGTAAGAAGGTGCCACTATAGAGATTGCAGCAACAGGTGAGCCTGTTTCATCCCTTATTACAGTTGCAAGCTCACTAACCTCAGGTTCGCTTTTTTCCATATCGTAATCAACAACAAAACCTTTTTCCTTTTTTGATCTTATAAGCGTTCTTCCTGCTGCCGTATCTTCAGCTTTATACCTTTTTGCTATTCTTGATGTTACGATAACTGGTTTTTTACTCTCTTCAGCATAAAGGTATATAACACTGTTCTCATGAAGTATTGATATATAAACCGTCTCACCTATCTCGTTTCTGAGCTCCCTTAAAGTTCCTCTCGCTTTTTTGAGAAATGATAGATGTTTTATGTATGAGTGTTCTAAATGCAGGAATTTCATACCAAGTCTGTAATGTCCCGTTTCCTGATCCTGCTCTATAAGCCCTTTAACCTCAAGTGTGGCAAGTAGTCTGAACACATTGTTCTTGTTCAAGCCCAATATATTACTCAGCTCTGTAACACCAAGATTGTCATTCTCCTTTAACGCCTCTATTAGATCAAGTGCTTTTTCTATAGATGTTTTTGTTCCTTTTTTTTTCATTATCCTGCCCTTTGTTTTATTCTTATTCCTGAATATTTTATATTAAATATTCAATAAAAGTGTGAAAAAGTAGAGTATGGAAAAAATTTTAGTGATAACAGGTGTCACAGCAACAGGTAAGACAGATCTATCTATTGAGCTTGCGAAGAGACTTGATGGTGAGATCGTTAGTGCTGACTCTATGATGGTTTACAGGTATATGGACATCGGGACAGCAAAGCCTTCTAAAGAGGAGATGGAGGAAGTCCCGCACCATCTTATAGATGTTGTGGATCCATCTTACGATTTCTCAGTTAAGGATTTTATAGAGCTTTCTCAAGAAAGCATTAAAGATATTGTTGGAAGAGGAAAACTTCCTATAGTTGTTGGTGGGACATGGCTTTATATCCAGTCATTACTTTACGGACTGACGGATGCACCAGAAGGAGACTGGAAGATAAGGGAACAGCTTTACAGAAGGGACACGGAAGATCTTTACAACGAACTACAGAATGTTGATAGGGAGTATGCTGAGAAGATACACCCAAATGACAAGAGAAGAATAGTCAGAGCCCTTGAGGTTTACTATATCTCAAAAAAGCCTTTCTCCTACTTTATAAACAGACATAAGTTCAGAGAGAACAGATATGATTTTGTAGGTTTTGTACTTGAAAGGGAAAGGGAAGAACTTATGGAGAGGATAGAAAAGAGGGTTGACAGGATGTTTGAACAGGGTCTTGTTGATGAGGTGAGAAAGCTTTTAGATATGGGATATGAGAATGCCATAACATCAAAACAGGCTATAGGCTACAAAGAGGTTTTGCCGTATCTTGAGGGAGAGATATCTCTTGAACAGGCAAGGGAAGAAATTATCAGGAATACAAAGGATTTTGCCAAAAGACAGATCAGAACGTTCAGATCAAAATTCAGGGATGGTGAAAAGTGGGAAAGGTTAAATATATCTAACTATACAAACGGTGAACTTTTATATAAAATTATAGAAAAATATAAAAGTTAAGAGGAGGAATATAAGAAATGAACATACAGGATGAACTTCTTGAAGAACTGAAAGAAGAAGGAAAAGAAGTTACAATCTATCTTATCAGAGGAACAAGAATAACAGGAAAGATCGTCGGTGCTGATCAGTTTACAATCTTACTTGATGTAAATGGTGAGAAACAGCTTATCTACAAACACGCTATAAGCACAATAGTTGCAGAAACCTGATTTAAGATTATATTTCCCAGTATGAGATGCATTTTAGTAGGTATAAAAACCAAGGAAAAGAAAGATAAAGAGTTAAAACAGTCTTTATCAGAACTTGAAGGGCTTGTAGAGGCTGTAGAGGGCGTAACCTTAGGAAAACTATACCAGAAAAAGGATATTCCGGATCCTTCTACCTTTATAGGAAAGGGGAAGGTAAAACAGCTTAAAGAGCTTATAGAGGGTACAAAGGCTGATACCGTTGTATTTGATGCCGATCTGACTCCTGTCCAGATAACAAATATTGAGAAGATAACACAGGCAAATGTTCTTGACAGAACTGATCTTATTCTCCAGATATTCTCACAGAGGGCAAAAACAAGACAGGCTAAACTTCAGGTTGAGCTTGCCACACTCCAGCATGAGCTTCCACGTGTTTACGGTCAGAAAGGAAAAGCTCTCTCCCGTATAGGTGGAGGTATGAAAACAAAGGGGGCAGGTGAAAAGATAGGTGAGATAAAGGTAAGAACGATAAAGGATAGAATATCAAAGATAAAGAAAGAGCTTGAAAAGATTAAAAAACAGCGTTACCAGCAGAGAAAATGGAGAAATAAGGATCCTAACATCCTGAAAGTCTCTCTCGTTGGTTACACAAACGCTGGAAAATCAACTCTTCTTAAAAAACTCACAAAAAGGGATACCTTTGTATCTGATCAGCTTTTCGCAACACTTGATACGAAAACATCATACATAGCATTTCCTGATATAGGTAAAAAGGTTCTCATCACAGATACAGTCGGTTTTGTAAAAAATATGCCTAAGGAACTGATGGACGCATTTATGGCGACACTTGAAGAGCTTGAGGATGCAGACCTTATTCTCCACGTTATAGATATATCTGATGAAAACTGGGTTGAAAAGATGGAAGCCGTTGAGGATATATTGAAAAAGATCAATGTGTCTGATAAACCTTTGGTGGTAGTATTAAACAAGATAGATAAGCTTGTTCCTTCTCCTGAGTATATAGAAGAGGCAGATCACACAATGCTTACAGGAGATAGGGAAACTGTGGTAATATCAACAGAAAAGGGCTGGAATATTGATAAACTGCATAATATACTAAGAAAGTATGCATTGAGAAAAGATACCGTTTCTGTAGGAGGTTGAGATGTCAGAATGTGTTTTCTGTAAGATAGTTAATAAAGAGATACCGGCAGATATAGTTTATGAAGATGATCTTATATTGGCATTTAAAGATATCGCTCCTCAGGCAAAGGTTCATGTACTCATTATTCCTAAGGAACATATACCTAACAATCTTTACCTTGAGGGAAGGCATAAACCTGTTGTTGGCCACATCATACTTAAGGTAAATGAGATAGCGAAACAGCTCGGAATAGCTGAAACAGGTTTCAGACTGATTGTTAATTCAGGTAAGGACTCAGGACAGGAAGTTTACCATTTACACTGGCATTTACTTGGTGGAGAACCTTTAGGGAGGCTCATATGCAAGTAAAAGAGAAGGAAAATGTTGAGACAACAGTTGATACAAGGGGTCTTTTCTGTCCACTCCCATTAACTATAGTCTCTAAAAAGCTTAAGGAGATCCCTGAAGGAAAAAGGCTTAAAGTTCTAGCAGATGATAAAGCATTTAAAAAGGATGTAAAGTTCTGGTGTCAGGAGACGGGGAACAAGCTTATAGATTTTAAAGAGGTTGATGGACATTACGAGGCTATTATAGAAAGGGGTAAAGGTTTCCACGGTGAGGGATTGTGGGAGAAGATAAAGTTTATATCACTCGGTATAAAGCTTCATATAATACAGCATATACTTGATCTTCTGCCGTCAAAGAAACCTAAATACCTTATAACTTTCGTTTCTATAGCTGAAGGTCTGAGAGCTGATAAATGGCTGAAGGAAAGGGGAATAGATGATTATGTTCTTCTCCCTGTTCCAGATGAGATATACCCCCACTGTGGACTTGTTTTCGGTCTTAGAAGCAAGGAAAAGGCTGTTGAGATATTCAACACATTAAAAGAGAACAAGTTTGCAGTTGAGGATATACATATAGTTGACAGGGATAAAAAGTACCCTGTTCTACAGATATAGGTTATTTTAGGTCGTCAAGTTTAAATGTTACATTCTGCTGGGGAGCACAGCAGCTTTTTATATTTATATTCATCTTGTTTGTTATCTCATTGTATGCCTCAACGAATGTCATAACCTTTCCACCAAATCCTTTCTGGAATTTCTCTGCATCTTCCCTTGATGCGAAGGGTATAACACTTGGACTGCAGCATGGAACAGCAGAGCTACCAACAACAAAGAATGCGTTTAAGGCACTTATAGGGTTTTCTGTTATGAAGTCGTAGGTTATTGCTGAGACCTCTTTATCTGCGTATTTCTGGTGTAAGAGAAGTCCGCAGTGTTCACAGCATGCCTCTATAACTTTTGTGTTTTCTACTATTATCTTGTAAGGATGAGATCTTGTAATAGGCTTTTCACATATTGGACATGTGTCAACCGTGAGTGTTTCCCTGTTTTCTTTAGTGTTCAGTAAAACAGAGCCATGTTTTCTCTTTATCTCTCCTTCCTTTTCAAGCTCCTTTATATCCCTGTATATCGTCATCTCGGAAACTTTAAATATATTGCTCAGCTCCTTTACGGTAACCTCTTTTTTCTCCCTTAATATTTCAAGAATCTTTTCTTTTCTGCTCATACTTCCTCCTCTTTATAAACTTCCTTTAGTGGAAGGTGTGTCTTTTCTTCTTGGATCTATCTCTATAGCCTGTCTTAAAGCAACAGCAAGTGATTTTGTAAGACTTTCTGCAATGTGGTGGAGGTTTTTCCCTGAAAGAGCTTTAAGATGAACTGTTATACCTGAGTAAAGGGTGAACCCTTTAAAGAACTCCTCCATAAGCTCAAAATCAAAGTTTGTTATTTTGCCTCTAAGGCCAAGATCATCATAAAAAAGTAGAGGTCTGCCAGATATATCTATAGAGCAAAGGGATAGAGCTTCATCCATAGGTACTATAGCATATCCAAATCTTCTTATACCTTTCTTGTCACCTAAAGCCTCTTTGACAGCCATGCCGAGAACGATCCCAACATCCTCTACGGTATGGTGGTGGCTTACATGAACATCACCTGAAGCTAAAACTTCCAGATCTATAAGTGAATGTTTTGAGAATGTCTCAAGCATATGATTTAAAAATCCAACAGGAGTATCTATACTGTACTTACCAGAACCGTCAAGGTTCAAACTCAGCTCTATCTGTGTTTCCTTAGTTTCCCTTTTTATTGAAGCTTTTCTCATACTTCCTCCTTTCATTTCTTATGCTGGAGCTGTATTAGCTTTGAGGTTCTCATGTCTTGCCCTTTTACCGTTATTATCTGACACATCTCTGACAGTCTTGAGGCTATTGCTCCTCCCATTCTTTCTTCAAGTGTTTCTTTAACATCATTCTCAACTTTTTTTGCCTTTATCTCTATGTTAGAGGTTATTATAACAGGTCTCAGCTCATTATACCTGTTTATTATTATGTAGTGTAGTATGTCTCTAGCCCATTCTGAAAGTCTTTCAGAACCAAGATCATCAAGAACAAGAATAGGTGTTTTCACAACCTCCTCAAGTATCTCCCTTCCTGATGCTGATCCATCAAATGTTGCTTTAAGATCAAAAAGGAGTGAACGTGTATCGTAAAAAAGGCCAACAATCTTTCTCCTTCTGAAAAACTCCTTAAGAATACTTACAGCAAGATGTGTTTTACCTACACCTGGAGGTCCGACGAAAAATATACCTTTTCCTTCTAAATAGTCGTCCGAGTTAATATACTCCTCAACTTTGCTGATTATAAGATCATGTTTATATGCCTTGTTTATAATAAAATTTGATAGTTCCTTGTCCTGATATCTCTTCGGGATATTCATTCTTCTGAATATGTTTTCTGTGAGGAGAGAGTACATACAGGTGCATTTTTTTACACCGTTTTTATCCTGTATCCATCCTAATCCTTTACACAGAGGGCATTCTTTTTCTTCTGATATTTTCATTACAAATCCTGGTTTTTATTTTATACAAATAAGATATATAAAAAAGGTGAATTTAACAATAATTTACTTTTGATTTTCACTGTCCTTTTCTGACAGTTCTTTCAGTTTTTCCTTGAGCTGATCTAACTTCTTCTGAAGAGCCTCTTTCTTTTCATCCCAGTCCTGATTTTTTATTTTTTCTTCAAGCTCTTTTATCTTCTCTTTTAATTTTTTTATCTTCTCCTCAGTTTCCTCTTTACTGAGCTTTTCCTTGATTCCTGAGAATACCTCAGAGATTCCCTCCTTTATTTTCTGGAAACCTTCCTCTATCTTGCTTTTGTCTTCTTCACCGTATGATAAAGCTGTAAGAAATATAAAGAGAAGAAAAGCTATAATCCTTATCATCTTGTCATAATACCGTAGAATACTTCTGATATAAATATATCAGGATTTTCTATTATAGGACCTTCTTTCCCACTCATTATGTAAGCAAAAACCTTTGCCTGAATAAGACCTATAAAAAGCATAGCTGTATCCTCTGGATCAAGCTCGGGCCTTATACATCCTTCCTTCTGACCTTCTCTTACAAGAGCTGAAATCCTTTCTTTATAACTGTTTAAAAACTTTAAGAGGATCTCGTGGAACTTTTTTTCTTCTGTTCTTGAAAACTCAAAGCATAAAACAGGAACAGCACCTCTTGTCTCTTCAAGAACTCTTATATGAGCTCTCAGAACATGTTCTAACTTCTCTTTAACATTTTCACCTTTTTTTGTTGCTTCCTCTGCACTTTTTGAACATTCGGAAACATATCTTTCTATTATCTCAAGTATGATGTCATCCATTGAACCAAAATGTTTGAATATAGCAGCATCCGTAATATTAAGTCTGTCTGCTATATTTTTTGCCGTAAACTTTTTAAGACCTTCCTTGACTATTATATCTGCACTTACCCTAATGATTTTTTCTCTGGTAGGAAGCTTTTCAAAATCTTCTATGTTTATCATTTCTCTCCTCCGTCTTGAAAAATTACCATACTGAAAAACTGTTTTAATGGTATTAAAGCTCCTGCGGCATTTCTATGACCACCGCCACCTAATATCTTTGCAAGCTCAAGAGCTGAAGGTTCCTGTCCCTCACAGCTCCTGAAACTCAATTTCACATTATAACCTGATATATTGAACAATACCACAGCCTCTCCGTATTTTTCTGACAGGATATTTCCTATCTCTGACTGGAACAGTCCAGTATTATAACCTTTTACTTTATAACTTCCTATCTGGAGAAATGTTTCCTCTGATTTTTCTACAAATCTATTTATAAGATAATCTATGAACTGGGATACTATCTTTCCTTTTTCAAGAATATCGTTAATATCTCCGTCTATAAGTTCTTTTACCTCTTCAGGTTTGTTTGTCAGCAGGATCAGATATGCATTTGCATATTTTGTTTCATCTCCGTATCTCCATTTCCATATATCTTTATCCTCAACGAGTTTTATAAGTTTTGGAATATCCTCTCCAAATAAATACATGTAAGTTAAGGAAGCTCCTGAGTGATCGTTGTCAAAATAGAACTCAAACTTAGCATTTTCTTCTGATAACTGTTTTAACTGATCTTTAATACCTATATGATGATCAATATTTATGACCTTTTTAGCTTTTTCTATAAGTTTCAAATTGTCTTCTTTTCTCAGAGAAAAATCAGTTATATAAACGACAGTGTCGCTATCAACCTGGTCAAGGATTTCCTGAAAATCCTCAGGTTTGTATCCATGTTCAAGAGGGAAGGCTTTACATTTCGGATATTTTTTCATTAAGACAGCAGCGGACACAGTTCCATCGGTACAGTTTTTATGGTATATACATACAACCTTTTCTTCCATATCTCACCTCTGGTTAGAATACACTAACCCATTCTTTTTTATCATACAAAATATTTTAAATGATTTCATCTTTTTTTCCGATATGAGTATTCCAAGTCATTGAAATTTTTAATTATATTTTAAGTTGACAAGCACAATATACAGTGTTATCCTTAAATAAAAACACAATATATAGTATACCAACCATAAGGAGGAGATCATGAAAAAGCTTCAGTTCATCGGTAAAACGTCTGTTAAGGATAATATAAGATTAACAGAAAATCCAAGATACCCTGTTTTTAAAGAGATATATACAAAACAGAAAAAGGCTGTATGGTTTCCTGAAGAGCTAAATATACAGCAGGATGTTCTTGATTACAAATCTTTAACACCGACAGAGAAGGATCTTTTTGATACGTCTGTTGGCTATTTTGCATCCTCTGAGCTTCTTGTTCAGAATGTTCTCGGTAACGGATTTTTCCCTGTTTTAACGGATCCTTACGCTAAGATGAGTTTTTCTACACAGATGTTTATGGAGAATATACACTCAGACTTTTTTGAGATCATACTTAACACATTTGAGATGGACAGGAAGAGAATATACAACATAACCCTTGAAGACAAACTGCTTATGGAAAAGCAGGAGCTTATAATAAGAGCTGTTGACAGAATAACATACGGAAAAGCTGATCCAGACACACTTGAAGGTAAGAAGCAGATACTGACAGCTATACTTCTTAACAATATCATTCAGGAAGGAATGTTTTTCTACTCAGCGTTTGCCCATTTCTTTGCTATGAAGGACACAGGGAAGATGAAAAATGTTGTTTCAGGGGTTGAGCTGATACTGATAGATGAGTCTCTCCACCTCCAGAACGGAATTGAAGCAATACTCACAATAGTTGAGGAAAATCCAGAGATTGTAGATGATGAAAAGTTTGTTGAGAACATAAAGGAAACAATAATTGATGCTGTTGAGCTTGAGCTTAACTACCTTAAAACTAAGTTCGGTGGAACAACGATCTTTGGTGTATCTTACAAGGAACTTGAGAAATACATGAAATATATCGCTGACAGAAGACTTGAGGAACTTGGGTTTGATCCACAGTTCAAGATAGATCAGAACCCGCTGAAGTTCTTGCAGAAGGAAGATGTTAAGAAACTAACCAATTTCTTTGAAGTCTCAAGCACTGAGTATACTAATTTCTAGAAACTTCAAAGAAGTTTTTTATCTAAATGAGAGGGGAAAATCTTATAAAGCTTTCAAAAATGTTAACCCCCAGAGGACTGGGGGTGAAAGTTTCTAAAAGCCCTATATTGAAAAAGAAGCTATATGAATTAACATCTTTTCTTCCTGAAGATGTCTCACAATCTCTGAGAATTTGAAATTAGAATAGCAAAGAGGAAGACATTATAAAAATTTAGGAGGTTATTCATGCAGAGGATCGTTGTAAAAAGGGATGGAACTGAAGAAAAGTTCCAGATGAAAAAGCTTATAAATGCTATTTTTGCCCTTCTTGAGGGAATGGATATACCTGATGATTATGAGATAGTTTTCAAAGTGGCAAAGGAGCTGGATCTTAAAATACCTGAAAGAGTCACAACCCAGGAGCTAGATACACTTGTTCTGAAAGCTATAGAACAGCTGATACCAAAACATTACATATACGATACTTTAGCAGCAAAACAGCTTTTAAAGCTTATAAACAGAGAGATAGACAAGAGATTTTCCTCATTTAAGGAAGCTATTGAGTTTGGAGTGAATGAAAATCTTTACAAACCTGAACTTCTTGATTTTGATCTTGACAGGCTTGAAGATGCTTTAGATTACTCAAGGGACGCTTTACTTGATTATTTTGGTATGACGACACTGAAAGACAGGTATTTTACAAGGGACAGGGAAGGGAACATCATAGAAAAGCCTCAATGGTTCTTTATGAGAGTTGCTATGGGAATAGGTAACAACGAGGATGAGGTAATAAAGGTTTATAACAAGATATCAAAACTTGAGTACCTCCACTCAACACCAACACTTTATAACTCAGGAACGATCACCCATCAGTATAGCTCCTGTTATGTAAACGTTATAGATGACTCTCTTGAATCCATAATGGATAAAGCAAAGGAAACAGCATTTTTAGCGAAGTATGCAGGTGGTGTTGGAACAGATGTTACAAGAATAAGAGCCACAGGATCAAAGATACATTCTCTAAATGCAAAATCTTCGGGAGTGATACCTTTTATCAAAATATTTGATACTATTGTCAACGCTATTCAGCAGGGCGGAAGAAGAAGATCCTCACAGGTTATGTATCTCCAGCCGTGGCATCTTGATATAGACGCATTCTTAGACCTTAGAGAAACTACAGGAAACCCATATTTTAGAACACCTTCTCTAAATACTGCAGTATGGATGCCTGATGAGATAATGAGAAGAATAAAAGAGGGAGAGCCTCTATATCTTTTTGATCCTGCTGAATGTCCAGAACTTGTAACAGCATGGGGAGAAGAGTTTACGAAAAAATACTTTGAGTGTATAGAAAAAGCAGAAACAGGACATTTAAAACTGTGGAAAAAGATAGACTCAAGAGAGTGGTTTAACAGATATCTTTTCAAACTTGCAAAAACAGGTCATCCCTGGCTTACCTTTAAAGACAGACACAATGAACATAACCCCTGCCCAGAGTATGGGGTAATAAACTCAAGTAACCTTTGTACAGAGATATCAATCCCTAACTCCCCTGAATCAACCGCTGTCTGTACACTTGCTTCTGTTAATCTTGCAAAGCATCTAAATGAAGATAGGACAGATATAGACTGGGATAAGCTTAAAGACACGATAGAAACAATGGTCTTAGCCCTTGATAATATTCTTGATAAGAACTTCTATCCTTCAGAGGAATCCCGCAAGAATACTATGGATCTGAGACCTCTTGGTATTGGTCTTATGGGATTTGCAGAAACACTTGTTGAACTTGGAATACCTTATGACAGCGATACAGCTGTTGAATTTGCAGAGAAGGTTGCAAAATTCATGAGAGATACAGCTTATAGAAAGTCTGAAGAACTTGCGAAAGAAAGAGGTCCATTCCCACATTATGAAGAGATGAAGGAAAAAGGAAAACCTTACCCATACCCACCGAGAAGAAATGCTGTTTTACTTGCTATAGCTCCGACAGCTTCCATATCAATCATTGCAGGAACTACATCATCAATTGACAGCTACTTCTCTAACGTTTTCTCAAGGGATACACTCTCAGGTAAATTCATCGTTGTAAACAAACAGCTTATGAAAAAACTTGAAGAGCTTGATATGTGGAATGAAGAGATGGCAGAAAAGATAAAAGCACACGGTGGATCTGTTCAGTTTATAGATGAGCTTGAAGGAAAGATAGATAAAAGACTTTTTAAAGGGGCTTATGAGATCCACCCATTCAGACAGATAGATATAGCAGCAGCATTCCAGAAGTATGTGGATCAGGCTGTTTCAAAGTCTATCTACATTGAGGAAGAACTCAGAGGAGATATGTTTGATATATACATGTATGCATGGGAGAAAGGTCTCAAATCAACATACTACTGCTTTATTGATAAAACAGTTAAAGGTGAGAAATACACCCAGAAAGTTAACAAGAGAGGAACAAGAAGAGGTTTTGGTCTTAGAAAAGCTGCATCCGAGGAGAGTGAAACTGTAAAAACACAGACAACAGTAGAAGAGGATATTGAGCAGATAGAAAGAATGGCAAGGGAAAAATACGGAGATGAGGTTGTGGATAAAGTAAAATCAGGAAATATAGATGCCTGTCCAACAGACCCACTTTTAAATAAAATCTGTCCAAGCTGTGAATAATCTGAGCCCCTTTAAGGGGCTTTTATCTTATCTTGAGGAAATAAAATGATAGAGATAAAAGAGAAAAAGGGACATACTGCGTATAACCCTGATGATTATTTTTGCCAGATATGTGTTTATAAATCATGCTTGAGGCAGAATAAGGGGAGAGAGATAATAAGGAACAGGATGAAACAGATAGAAAAGAAAAAAACGGGCTCTGATCTTTAGTTTTTTTGCAAAAACTCAAATACTCTTTTTATTAAAACAGTGAAATATCAGCATATTTATAAATATAAAATTGGCATATTTATTGCTTATAAAACAATACGGCTATAACTAAAGAAGATAAAGCTTGAATACGAAAGATATTTTATGGTAAAAATAGAAACATAAAATAAATATGCGATTGAAAATAAAATTAGAATATAATAAAATTTATGATGGGGTACTTTAAAACTAAATAAAACTATTTTAAGGAGGTTTCAGCATGAAAAAAGTGATGGGTTTAGCAGCAGCAGGATTATTGGCTGCAGGGGTAGCTAATGCAGGATCTTTAACAGTAGCAAACAGTGATATTACACTTTACGGTGGTGTATCAGCTGGATACCAGTATTTAACTACAGAACATTCTGCAGGAAGCCTAACTAACAATGATTACTTCAGCGTAAATAACGTAATCATTGGTCTTAAAAAAGACGCAGATGCAAACAGCCCAATCGGATTTAATGCAGCTTTTGGTAACTTCACAGTTCCTACAGTTATCGCATCTTCAGCGACAGTAAACAGCAATAATCTCATTGCTTACGGTAAAACTTCTTCATTTATGCCTTGGCTTGCTTATGTAACAATTGCTCCTGTTCAGGGATTATCTGTTGATGCTGGTCTTCTCTGGAACAAATTTGGAGAGGCTCCAATCACAATACTCAACTCAAATATCAACAGAGGTATACTCTTCACAGGACACCCAGTTCTCTTCGCAGGTGCAAGAGTTAACTATGATGCAGGAGTTGCAAAAGTTTATGTTGGATACAACCAGGGTGGTGGATTACTTCAGGCAGGAGTTTCTGATGCTATAGAAGCTGGTGCTATGGCAGATCTCGGAGCTGCTAAAGTTGGACTCCACGTTTATGACGAAGCAAGCGGAAGAAATATTTATGTTCTCTGCGTAAAATCAGATTTAGGAGTTGCAAAAGTAGGACTTGAGATAGACTATACAACATTAGATACAGCTCCAGCAGGTGCTGATGATTCAGCTTATGGTGTTGCACTTAACTTAGATCCAGCAGTATCTAACACAGTATCTGTTCCAATAAGAATTGAGTACATTGATAACAAAAACTCTGGAATTTACTTAACAGGAAAAGACAATGCAATGTCTCTCACAGTTACACCAACATACAAGCCAACTGGAAACACATTTGTAAGAGCAGAAATCGCTTACACTTCAACAGATGCGAAAGTATTTGTTGATGACTCAGGATCTGCAAAAGACAACAGAACTTACCTCGGATTTGAGGCTGGATTCTTATTCTAAGATTTTTAACGGTTAAAGATATACAAGCCCTGCCTTTTCAGGCAGGGCTTTTTTATTTTGTATTGACTTTTCTACTAATTCGTGTAGTATATATCTAAAAGCTGTGGAGGGTTAAGATGAGATCTAAGATTTTTTCTATTGTTTTAATGCTTCTTTTAATATCAGGTTTATCCTACGCTATTGATAGCCTTGTAAAGCCTGAAAATGTCTGTATGGTAAACAACAGATACCTTGGGGTTAAACAGATACCTGTTGAGGTTGATGGGAAGGTTTATTACGGTTGCTGTAAGATGTGTGTTGGTAGGATTAAGAATAATGAGAGCATAAGATATGCTATAGACCCTGTGTCTGGGAAAAAAGTTGATAAGGCAACAGCTTTAATACTCGCTCTGAAAGATGGAAGGGTTCTGTATTTTGAGAGTCGTGAAAATGTTGAGAGATTTCTGAAAAGTTTTAAGATCCATTAATTTTTTGCTTATCGTAAATAAACCACCCAACAGGGTGGCTCTTTATTTTAGAAGTTCTTGAAGGATCTTGTTTACAAGTTTTGGATTTGCTTTTCCTCTGGTAGCTTTCATTACCTGTCCTACAAAGAATCCCATTAATTTTTGGTTTCCAGCTTTATACTTTTCAACTTCAGCAGGATGATTGTTCAGGACTTCTTCAACGATCTTTCTGATCTCCCCTTCGTCCGATACCTGCTTTAATCCTTTTTCCTCTACTATAGTTTTTGGTGATTTTCCTGTTTTGAAGACTTCTTCAAAAACCTCTTTACCGATCTTTGATGATATATCTCCTTTATCTATCAGTTGAACAAGTTCTGCTATATGTTCAGGTCTGACAGGACTGTTAGAGATCTCTATTCCTTCCTCATTTAACTTTCCAAGAAGCTCATTTATTATCCAGTTTGCTATGGATTTTGGATTTTCAGAATATACGCTGACAGCTTTTTCAAAGAATAGGGCTCTATCTTTATCTGCAACTAAGACCTCAGCGTCATACTCGGTTAGTTTCAGCTCTTTCACATATCTTTCTGCTTTCTGATCAGGCAGTTCAGGTAAACTCTTTCTGATCTCTTCTATATATTCTTTTGTTATTCTGACAGGTATGAGATCAGGGTCTGGGAAGTATCTGTAATCGTGTGCCTCTTCCTTCGTTCTCATTGTGAATGTTTTTCCGGTTTTCTCATCAAAGAGTCTTGTTTCCTGAACGATCTCACCACCTTTTCTTAAAATTCTTGCCTGCCTTTCTATCTCATACTCAATAGCTTTCTGAACAAACCTGAATGAGTTTATATTTTTTATTTCAACCTTTGTCCCGAACTTTTCTTCTCCTTTCGGTCTGAGGGATATGTTAACATCACACCTGAGCTGTCCCTTCTCCATGTCTGCGTCGGATACACCTATATACCTCATAATATTTCTCAGTTTTTCAAGATAGAGTCTTGCTCCAACCGCTGATCTTATATCAGGTTCTGAGACTATCTCCATTAGAGGTGTTCCGGCTCTGTTAAGGTCAACATAGGAATAACTTCCCTTGTGAATGGTTTTTCCCGCATCTTCTTCCATATGAAGTCTGTGAATTCTAATTCTCTCTGTTTTATCGTTTACTTTTATATCAATGTATCCATTTGTTGCTAAAGGTTTGTCATACTGTGAGATCTGATAGCCTTTTGGGAGATCTGGATAGAAATAATTTTTTCTTGCGAAAACTGAAAGCTCGTGGACTTCGCAGTTTAAAGCCAGTGATGCTTTTATGGCATACTCAAGGGCTTTTTTATTTAAAACTGGTAAGCTTCCCGGCATTCCAAGACACACCGGACAAACATTTGTGTTAGGTTCAGCTCCAAACTCTATCTTGCATGAGCAGAAACATTTTGTATTGGTTGACATCTGAACGTGAACTTCAAGTCCTATAACCGGTTCAAACTCCATTTTTAACCTCATTATTTTTTATTTGTCTGGACTTATAAATTTTAAAACAAGTAGGACAGTATATCAAAATGATTTATCAGCAGTTAGGTGTGAGATTTTTGGAAAACTAATTAAGACTGTTGATAATATAGTACTTACTGTCAATAAATGAGTATAAAAAGCTGTTGAAATTTTCCTAAGAAGTATAAGGGAGTTGTGACGACCAGGAGAGAGCCTTTAGGTTACTCTCTTATAAATCTTTTTAACTTTTTCCCATTCATTCTAATAATATTTCTAAAAATTCTGTTAATAGCTTTTGTTAATTGGTATCAAACTAATGTTATAATTTATTGTAAAAATAATGACCGGAGTTTGATCTATGGACTATCATGTTAAAGATCTATCCTTAGCTGAAAAGGGAGTTCTGAGAATAGAATGGGCTGAAAAGGAGATGCCTGTTCTAAGACAGATAAGGAAAAGATTTGAAAAGGAAAAACCTTTAAAAGGTGTAAAAATAGCTGCGTGTCTTCACGTAACAACAGAAACAGCAAACCTGATGATAACCCTGAAAGCAGGAGGAGCTGACGTTTATCTCACAGCATCAAACCCATTATCCACTCAGGATGATGTTGCAGCAGCACTTGTAAAAGAGTTTGATATCCCTGTTTTTGCGATACATGGAGAAGATAGAGATACATACTACCAGCACCTTTATGCTGTTCTTGATAAAGAGCCTAATATAACTATGGATGATGGTGGTGATCTGATTTCTACTCTCCATAAGGAAAAACAGAATCTGCTTGATAATGTTTTTGGCGGAACTGAGGAAACAACCACAGGAGTTATAAGATTTAAGGCAATGGAAAAGGATGGAGTTCTTAAATTCCCTGTTATAGCTGTTAACGATGCTTATACAAAACATCTTTTTGATAACAGATACGGAACAGGTCAGTCAACTATTGACGGTATTTTAAGAGCTACAAACAGACTGCTTGCAGGTTCAGTTTTTGTTATTGCAGGGTACGGCTGGTGTGGCAGAGGTGTTGCTATGAGGGCTGCAGGTATGGGTGCCGAGGTAATAGTTACAGAGGTAGATCCTTTAAAAGCTCTTGAAGCAAGGATGGATGGTTTTAGAGTTATGCCTATGATTGAGGCTGCTAAAATAGGTGATTTTTTTGTTACTGTTACAGGAAATATAAATGTGATAGATAAACATCATTTTGAGGTTATGAAAGACGGGGCTATTGTAGCAAATTCTGGACATTTTGATGTTGAGATAAATATAAAAGCTCTTGAGGAACTATCTGTATCCCAGAGGGATATCAGGGAGAACGTAAGGGAATATAGACTTCCAGACGGAAGAAATATATACCTCCTTGCAGAGGGAAGACTTGTTAATCTTGCTGCGGCTGAGGGTCATCCCGCTTCTGTCATGGATATGTCATTTGCAAACCAGGCACTTTCAGCAGAATATATATACAAAAATCATGATTCTCTTAAACCTAAAGTATATAAAGTTCCTGACGAACTTGATTTTGAGGTGGCAAGGTTAAAATTAAATGCTATGGGAATACAGATTGATCAGCTTACAGAAGAGCAGAAAGAATATTTATCAAGCTGGGAACATGGAACTTAACTTAATTAAAATATAGGAGAGGTAAACATGACGAGAGAAGAAGCTATTCAAAAACTTCTTGAGATTGATGATGAATTCAAAAGCTGGTATGAAGAACATCAGGAGCTTAAATGGAAGGTTCACAAACTTGACAAACATTATCCACCTGATCCGGAAATTGAAGCTGAAGAAGAAAGACTCAAAAGAAGAAAGTTGTATCTTAAAGATCTTATGGAAACAAGAATAAGAGAATTTATGTCAAAACACCAGTAAAACTGAGGTAACTGATGAGAAGTGATATAGTCAAAAAAGGTTTTGAAAGAGCGCCTCACAGGAGTTTATTAAGAGCCTGTGGGCTTACAGATGAAGATTTTAAAAAGCCATTTATAGGGATTGCTAATTCTTACATTGATATAATTCCCGGACATGTCCATCTAAGGGAGTTTGCACAGATAGTTAAAGAGGCTGTCAGAGAAGCAGGGGGTGTCCCATTTGAGTTTAATGTGATAGGTGTTGATGATGGAATAGCGATGGGACATTCAGGAATGCATTACTCCCTTCCGAGTAGAGAGCTTATAGCTGATTCTATAGAGACTGTCGTTGAGGCACACAAACTTGACGCACTTGTGTGCATTCCTAACTGTGACAAGATTGTTCCCGGAATGATAATGGCTGCTGCGAGACTTAATATCCCAGTTATATTTGTGAGCGGTGGACCTATGGCAGCGGGACATCTGCCTGATGGAAGACCCATAGATCTTGCCACGGCTTTTGAGGCTGTAGGAGCAGTATCAAGAGGACTTATGACAGAAAATGAGCTCAGGGTTATAGAAGAGAATGCTTGCCCTTCCTGCGGTTCCTGTTCAGGAATGTTTACAGCAAACTCAATGAACTGTCTCTCTGAGGTCCTCGGGATAGCACTCCCAGGAAACGGATCAATACTTGCAACAGATCCAAGAAGACAGGAACTTGCAAGAAAAGCAGGAGAGCAGATCGTTAAACTTGTTGAGGCTGATCTTAAGTTCAGGGATATAGTAAACGAGGAGACAATTGAGAACGCTTTTACACTTGATATAGCAATGGGTGGATCTTCAAACACAGTTCTTCACCTTCTTGCGATAGCCAATGAGGCTGGTATAGATTTTCCTGTTGAAAAGATAGATCAGATTTCAAGAAGAACACCTACACTGTGTAAACTTGCTCCAGCTTCACAGTATCATATGGAAGATTTAGATAGAGCAGGTGGTATATCAGCTATACTGAAAGAGCTTTCTAAGAAAGGTCTTCTTCATCTTGATAGACCAACAGTCTCACTAAAAACGCTTGGTGAAGTTATTGAAGATGCAGAGATAAAAGATCCAGATGTTATAAGACCCATCCATAATCCATACAGTGAGACAGGTGGGCTTGCTGTTTTATTCGGAAATATTGCCCCTTATGGTGGTGTTGTTAAGGCTGCTGCTGTAGATCCTAAGATAATGGTTCATAGAGGAAAGGCTGTTTGTTTTGACAGCGAAGAGGAAGCGATAGCAGGAATAACAGGTGGGAAGGTTAAAGCTGGCGATGTTGTTGTTATAAGATATGAAGGACCAAGAGGTGGTCCTGGAATGAGAGAGATGCTCTCACCAACATCAGCTATTATGGGTATGGGTCTTGGAGATAAGGTATCCCTCATTACTGATGGTAGATTTTCAGGTGCTACAAGGGGAGCATGTATTGGGCATATATCACCTGAGGCTGCTGCAGGAGGACCTATAGGAATAATTAAGGATGGAGATGAAATTCTTATTGACATTCCAAACAGAAAGATAGAACTTTTAATATCAGAAGAAGAGTTTAAAAAGAGAATGGAGAATTTTAAACCAAAGAAAAAAGAGATAAAAAGTAGATGGCTTAGAAGATACTCAAGATTTGTTACATCTGCTAATAAAGGGGCGGTTCTTTCTGACAGCTGTGAGTAATATGAGATAGAGGTAGTTAATTGAAAAGATTAAAAAGTTCAGAGTCCGTTTGTCAGGGTCATCCAGATAAAATAGCAGATATTCTGTCTGATGCTATACTTGATGAGCTTATAAGGAAAGACCCCTATACAAAAGCTTCAATAGAAACACTTATAACCACAGGTCTTGTTCATATATCAGGTGAGTTATCTACAGATGCTTATGTTGATATACCGGAGATTGTAAGGGGAACTCTTATTGAGATAGGATATACTAAGCCGGAGTATGGGTTTGATGGATATACAGCAGGTGTTATAACCACAATCAGTGATCAGAGTCCTGAGCTTGCCCTTGGAATACCGTCCGGTGGTGCAGGTGATACATGTATTGTTGTAGGTTATGCTACAGATGAGACCGAAAACTATATGCCTTTAGCATGCAATATTGCAAATGAGATAACTTTTACCTTAGACGAGATGAGAAAAGATGATTTCCTGCCATTTTTAAGACCGGATGGAAAATCCATCGTTGTTGTTGAGTATGAGAATAACAGACCTTTGAGGGTTGATAGCGTTACAGTTCTTATACAGCATGAGCCGTACATCACTGAGTTTGATCTGAGGGATGAGATTGAGAAAAAAATTGTAAAAAAGGTAATCCCTGAGGAACTAATTGACGAAAAGACAAAAATAATAATAAATCCGATAGGTAGATTTGTAATTGGTGGTCCTATGGCTGATACGGGACTTACAGGAAGGAAAACTATAGCTGATGCTTATGGAACAGCGGCACCGTCCGGTGGAAGTGCATTTTCAGGTAAAGATCCTACAAAGATAGACAGATCTGCATCTTATATGGCCAGATGTATAGCAAAACATATAGTTGCCTCAGGTATATCTAAAGAAGCAACTGTTGAGCTGGTTTATATAATAGGAATGGAGTACCCTGTATCTATAGATATAAAGGTGGATACTGATATAGACAGGGAAAAGCTTATAAAGAAGATAAAAGATATTTTTGATCTATCCCCCTCAGGAATTATTGAGAGATTAAATCTGAGAAGGCCTATATACAAAAAGACCTCAATGTACGGCCATTTCGGTAGAAAGGATGAAGATTTTATCTGGGAACAATTGGACAATAAAATATTGAGGGAGTTAAAAGATGTCTGAAGAACATATTTACGATTTTGAGGTTTTCAGAGCACTTGTAGAGCTGGAGATTAACAGGATTAAGAGGTATAAGAAAAGTAATACTTTTTCCATAGCCTTTCTTTATGCACCAAACCTTGCTAAGGAGATTGAGGAGAAAAAACCTAAGGGTCTGGATATCGTATTTAAGATAAAAAGCCATTTAAGATCAACAGATGTGATAACACCTGTTGAAGAGGATTTTGTTTTTCTATTCTTCCCTGAAACAGGTAAAAAGGATGTCGAAAAAGCTATAGAGAGGATAAAAAAAGTTTTTAAAGATAAGGAGATCATTGAAGGTATAGCCTCATATCCTGATGATGGTAAGGATAAGTACCAGCTTTTTAACAAACTTGTTGATATTATGAATAAAAAATTAATTCCTGTTATTGAACTTTCTTCAGAAGAGCATTAAAAAAGTTTACCAGCTACTATATCGTAGGTAGCGTATATAAATATCTCGCTTAAAGATGGGTGGAAGTATATAAAGTTATGAATGTCCTCAGCTGTATACTCTTCTTTTACTGCCATCTGGATTATATGAATA
The DNA here is from genome assembly GCF_000021565.1 of Persephonella marina EX-H1. Classification (NCBI taxonomy): domain Bacteria; kingdom Pseudomonadati; phylum Aquificota; class Aquificia; order Aquificales; family Hydrogenothermaceae; genus Persephonella; species Persephonella marina. The sequence continues at coordinate 506,951 of NC_012440.1, forward strand.
AGCTCTGAAGCACCTGTTCCTACTATAGTTCCACCTATTATCTTCTTGCTCTCTTTTTCAAAAACAAGTCTTACAAAACCTTCAGACTCATGTTCATCCACAGCCTTTTCATTATAGGTATAAGGGTAATAACCTGTTACAACTTCAATTCCTTTTTCTTTTGCCTGTTTCTCATTCAGTCCTACAGTTGCTATCTCAAAACCTGAGAACAGAACATATGGAATGACACTATAGTCAGCTTCAACATCTTTTCCTGTGATATTATCTACAGCAATCTTTGCTTCATAGCTTGCTATATATGCAAGCATAGGGGAGTTAACGACATCTCCACAGGCGTATATATTTTTAAAGTTTGTCTGCATCTTTTTATTTACCTTTATAAAACCTCTTTCATCCTTTTGAATTCCTATTGTGTCTATATCTGTGTTTGGTTTTCTTCCTATTGATAGAAGTATCTTATCTGCTGTTAACTGGGTTCCATCTGATAGTTTTGCAAAAACTCTGTTATCTTTTATCTCGTAACTCTCAAGAGTCGTTTTGAAGTATGTGTTTATTTTCATCTTCTTGAACTTTCTAAGAAGGTATCTTGAGACCTCCTCTGGTATATCAGGCATTGGTAAAAGTCTGTCCATCAGTTCAACTATATGAACTTTACTTCCGTATGCAGAAAGTATATAACCAAGCTCACACCCGGCAACACCACCGCCAACTATGATTATTTCCTCAGGAAGACTGTCTGTTCTTTCAAGGAGATCTTCTGTTGTTATAACAAAATTTCCGTCTGGGATTATATTTCCAACGGATACAGGGATAGATCCTGTGGCTATAAGAATATTTTCCCCTTTTATTACCTCTTTTGACCCATCTTCTTTTATAACCTCTACCTCATTCTGTCCTATAATCCTACCCCTTCCTTTATAAACTGGGACTTTCTTTGTTTTTAGGAGCATATTAAGACTTTTTCTGAGGAATGAGATAGCTTTTTCCTTTCCTTCCCATGCCTTTTTAAAGTTTATTGAGACATTCTGTATTTCTATGCCGTAATTATCCAGAACATTTAGCTTTTCAATCTGGTGGGCACCTGTCCAGAAATACTTTGTAGGAATACAGGCTCTGTTAAGACAGTTTCCACCAACCTTACTTTTTTCAACAATGGCTATATTGAGCTTTTTTCTTAATGCAGTTAAGGTGGCTTCAAAGCCACCTGGACCCATTCCAATGATTATTAGATCATACATATTCATTCCTGCTATGGTGTACATTGATCATCATTATCGCCGATAAACTGGTCAAAAATCACGTATGCACCTACCTCAATCTTTATATCCTTGTCGTAAAGAACCTCGCTTCCCTCAATAATCAGTTTTACATTATAAGCACCTCTTAAGTTGTTAGTATAGAAATACTCTTTTAGATCCTGAGCTGCTACAACAAAGCTACACGTTGTTTCTGTTTCTGGCTGAACTGTACATGCTGTAGGATATAGTCTGGCAGCTATCTGTGGAGAAGTTGTATTTGCAGGGTAATACTCAACTCTATATTTAGTGAATGTAACATCTGATGGGACTATCCCTCCATTTATAGGAACTGATTTAAAAGTTACGTTTACTGTAACATTACTACCTGAAATGATATATTCATCACAGATATTATCTCCATTGTAATCCTTTCTGTCTACAATATCGGCTTGAATGTAACTTGGATCTATACTTAAAGTGTCCATAAATACAGAGTTTCCAACATCTGACCCAGGACCTGTCCCACATGAGTTCAGTATAAGAGCTGAAGCTAATAAGACTCCACTAACCACCATCTTCCTCATATTAAACACCCTCATAGATATTATTGTTAGTATTAACAAAATTCCAAAGAATGAGTAGTCTATATCTGAGCCTAATGAACAACCACCTCCACTTCCTGATGTTTCAGGAGGTGTTGTTGAACCTCCTCCGTTATCGGGAGTACTTGTAGTTGTTGACTCACTTCCTATAACAATAGGATCTTCAATTATACCGGTCTGCGAGTTTAAATCTAGATCACCATTATCAAGAATAGGATATGTAATACTATTTCCTGAAACAATAAAGTTTGATATTTTTATCCAGTTTCCGGAGTTGTTTATCTTGTAAACAGCTAAATTTGAGGGGATTGACTGTAAGACAACAGTTATATTTACCGTCTGAGGGGTTGTGCTTCCAGTATTTACTGTAAACGATACAGCCTTTGAAGGGGTGAAATCTGCTGGCTTACTGTCAAGATACGGTATACTTGACAGCTCAATGAAATCAACAACAGTTCCTATATCTGATAGAACCTTAACCCCTGTTGCTTCAGCAACCATATTAAGTGTAAATGTGTTTCCTATACTGTCCTCCAATGTCAGTGTTGCTGTGTGTGCTTTTATCTCTGAAGGTATGTATGAAACTGTGAATTCATAGAACTCACCAGGGTTTACTGTTAAAGGAGTGGTTAATCCTAATATGTAGAAATTGACATTATCAGATATTGAGTAGCTGTTTATTGTTATACTATTGGCTGTTGAAAGATTTACAATTCTTACTTTTATATCTTTTTTATCATTTATGAAAACCTTATTAAAGTTTAATGTGGTTATACTGTTACCGGATTCATCCTGTAGCTCCCATGAAGCACCTTTTATAACTCCTATTCCCTGAACAAGAATCTCCACCTGCTGGGATGCGTTGTTTGTTATCTGTAGTTTCATATTGTGAGAACCTGCTGTATTTGGATGGAATATCAGGGTAAGATTAAGTGAAGATCCGGGAATTATATCAAAGGTTGTTCCATCACAGGCTGTTATCTCTGAAGGTGGATTTTTAAACTCGTATATATCCGGCATTAAAGATGTACCGGATTCAGTGATACAGTCTATTGACAGAACTCTATCACCTGAGTTTTTGATAGATATACTGTATTCTGAGCTCTCATTTTTTATTCCCACTTCACCAAAATCTATTGATAGAGGGTATAGAACTGTTCCATCAGAGTCAAGCAGTGTTAGCTGTGGCTGACCTATCGTAAACCTCTGACCATAAATGTTTGAACCACATGGTTGTGAGCCTGTTCCACAGGTATAACTGTTAGCCTCTCTGGCATCTTTCCACAGGGCAATATATTCCTGAGTTTCGGTATTGAAGGACACAACAGGATTTCTCTGGTTAAACGGTCTGGTATTTATTATAAAGTTACTGCCTCTAAGACTTCCTTCAGAGTCAACATATTGACCGTATATATCTAAGTTTTCGTTTGATGTTGTGCCGTTTCTACCGTCCTGCCATGCAACGAAAAATCTTTGATTTACTGGATCAAACTCAACAAAAGGATCTGTCTGTTTGCTGTTTTCAACGTTAGGATCCTGATTTCCATCACCGTCAGCGTCCTGATAGGAGATCAGTATATTACGGCTGTAAGTTCCCACCCCTGAGGAAACTAACTGTCCATAAATCTTTTTGTTGTTATTTTCAGGAACATTCTCCCAGACCACAAGAAATCTTTTTGATACAGGATCAAAAGCTACAGAAGGATTATAAGAAGGGGTTGTCAGACTGTAATCTATGAATGTATGCTGAACCGTTCCTAAAGGAATCTGGGAATACCATATGCCGTATATATGTTTTATACCATCTTCAGGATCAGGTTCTATAGATAGGGATGAGTCTATTGTATCTCCAGCGTTACACACCCCATTTGCATCCTGATCCTGACAGGTACAGGTCAGTTTTGCGATATGTCTTCTTCCTTCATATATTATCATCTGCTCATTGGCCGTGGTATCTATTCCTACAACAGGATTGTCAGTTTCTGTAAAGAACTCAAATGTGTATATCTCTTCAAATGTTGATTTTGATACAGATATAAGACGTGATCTGTTTGATGATACCGTTCCTACATTTCTGATAGTATCTACAGACAGGACTGTTAGAGTGCTATCTATAATTGCATAACCTATATATGAGTTATCCCCTACAGAATAGGCGGCTGTTGTCAGTCCAAAACATGTCTCAGCTGTTATATCATTTTCATCTCTGCTCTCAACAAAAACAAGAAAATATCTGTCATTTACCGGATCATATTTGATATACGGTTTCTGTCTGGATAAAAGACTCTCACCACCTATAGATGTGTATCCTAAACTGAAACCTGAAGGGGCAGGTATGTTATACCCGGAGCAGTCGTTTACATTTAATGTAGATACATCTATGAGATTAAAATATATATATCCTCCTGATGTTGTGCCTCTTGAGTCCTGCCACGCAAAAAGAATATTCTGGTTGTTTGGATTATATGTCACAGTTGGGCTTGTCTGATTACCGGCAAAGGATGTTATCTGAATTTCATTTCCACATAATGTTCCATCAGATTTTATAAACTGTCCATAAATGTCTGATCCACAGGCTTCTGTTCCTGTACCGCAGGTGAATTTATTTGAGTTTCTGTCATCTTCCCATAAAACAAACCAGAGATTTTTATCTGGCAGATATACTACAGCTGGTTTTTGCTGGTTAAACTCCTTTATACTGACAGGGATCTCATCTCCCTTCAGATCTGCATAGGAAAAAAAGGAGAGCGATAAAAATAGAAGAATATTTATAACAGAGAAAAATCTATAATTTGCGGTAGAAATCATTATCCCGATCCTCCCATTACTCATATATTATCTTTGGTGTTATAAATATTAACAGTTCTTTGTTTGTTGTATTTATCCCTTTGTTCTTGAAAAGCCATCCGAAGAGCGGAACATTTCTAAGACCTGGAACACCGTTTTCAGTTTCCTGTTCTGTTTTTTCAAGTATTCCACCGATAACTATTGTTGTACCGTCTTTAGCTATAACCTTACTTGTTATACTTTTTGTGTTTATAGGTGGCTGTCCGTTTACAGCTCTTCCAAAATCAGGAACGTCCTGGGTAAGCTCTATGTTCATTATTATATTTCCGTCAAGTGTTGTTCTCGGGATAACATTAAGTTTTAAAAGGGCTTTTTTGAACTGAACCCTTGCTATAGCTGCACCACCTGCAGCACCAAATGTTGAGTAAGGAACCTCAATACCCTGTGATATCTCCGCACCTTCACCATCTATAGTAATAACCTTAGGTCTTGATAAAATCCTTGATTTTCCTATCTGCTCAAGAGCTGAAAGCTGGATATCAAGGCTTGTTGTCAGTCCTCTAACAATACCAATAGACATTGAGGCACCTTTTCCAACATCAACATTTCCAGCAGGAAAGTCAAACATATATCCTGTTGCTGTTCCTGTTGTTACTCCATATCCGATATTTCCTGCACCACCAGATGCTGCAAATCCCCACTGAATACCAAGATCCCTTTTATAACTTGATTCTATCTGGACTATACGGGCTTCAATAGCGATCTGGTATGGTCTTTTTAACAGAACCTCGGAAAAATCTTTATAAATCTTATCTATAACTTCAGGAACATCAGTTATACACACCTTTGGAAGAGATGTAATTATATTCTTTTCCTTTTCTGTTGCATATGATGATATTGTACTTCCACCTGTAGTTCCACCTGTTCCACCTGTTGTCTGCTTTTCAACCCCAAGGGCTTTTGATATCTCTTTTGATTTGTATATGACAGATCCGTACTTTGTGAGATAGCTTTCTTTTATTGTTATAAGAAGTTCTGCAGGTTCGAGGGCTCTAACATAGTAACATTTTGTTTTTATATCTATCTTCTGAGCTTTTGCTATTATTTTGCTTATCTTTGATATATTTGATTTTAACTCTATTACAGTAAGTTTGCCTGTTTTTTTGTTGTATTTGTATCTTCCGTAAGATGAGAGATTTTCAACAAGCTCGTCCTCTATCTCTTTAAAATCTTTGTAAGGTATCTCAACCTCTTTTTTTATCAGAAGCGATTCTATCTCTGCCCTTTTTGTTCTTATTTTTTTAAGTTCTTCTTCTCTTTCTTCTTCAAGCCTTGCTAATTTTTCTGCTTCTCTCTGTAGAGGTTTTTTGTACTCCTCAACCAACTGTTTTATCTTCTGAACATTCTCCTTCGTGTCCCTTACGTATATTGCGTTACTTGTTTTGTATACCTTTATCTCACCTGTAGGTGAGATATTTCCCTCAACAAGTTCAACAAAACTCTCAAATATCTCTTTACCAAGGTACTTTGTTATAACAGGGGATACTGTTATTAGTGCTTCTTCTGCAGGTTTTATTATATAAAGGTTTCCTTCTCTGACATATGTAAGACCGTTTTCTTTTAATGCGAGCCTGAACAGAGTTTCTATAGATGTTGGTTTTCTTATTGAAAGATACACCGCATTGTCTTTATTCTTTAGGGCTTCTTTATCCCATACTATATTTTTATTTGATAGTTTTGAAACAACATCTATAAAAGTGCTCAGTTTCGCACCGTAGAACTCTGCGGTCACCCTCTGCTGAGCGAAGGATTTTAATGTTAAAACCATCATTAAGATCAGTATTGAAAAAGTTATCTTTCTCATCTTCTACTCCCCTGTTATGTTAAGATCATCTTTTGATATACCGAGACTGCTTTCTAAAACCTCTTCAGGATCTTTTTCTGTTCTTATCAGTTTAGCACCTTCAGGTGTTTCAATAACTATATACTTATTTCCCCTTTCGTCTTTTATGTACCCGACTGTGTTTTCCATACCGGTAAATATATCCTCCTGTGAATACGAGGTATAAGCAAATAAAAGACCTGTAATTATCAAAGCTGTTATTTTTCCCATTCTATTTTCCCTCAGGTAAGTAGTAGGTTGAGACCACCATACTTATCTGCAACATATTTGCTGGCTGTTTTTTCTTTCCTGTCTTCTTAGCCCTTTCTATCACAACTTTGTCTATTCTTAAATACCTTTCGCTTTTTGAAAGATTTTTGATAAATCTTATAAGTTCTGAAACCTCACCTACCATATCCAGCGAGATAACTATTCTTTTCATATTTACAGCTGATTTGACCTTTTTCCCTTTTGATGGTGAGAGTATCTCAAGTCTGTCTTCAAGCTTGTTGTATCTGAGGAAAATATCCTCAGTTTTTGAAACCTTAAAGCTGTTTAGAGTCATCTTTGATCTGAATACAGATGTGGATATGAATGAAAGTATGTACTGTATATCCTCCTGTGGTGGAACTATATCTTTCAGCCTTTCAAGCTGTTTATTAAGCTGCTCTATCTCCTTTTGAACCATTACATACTTTTCTTCTAATTTTTTTCTTATCTCAGGTCTTGCAGCCCTTTTAAGTCTTTCTACCTGTAGCTGTAAGGACTGAACCTCATCCTGAAGGTTCTTCTTTTCAGTAAGTTTACTTTCTATCATTACCATATATATTCCATACAGTAATAGGACAGAGAAAAGGACTATCACCAGTATTTTCTGCCATTCTGGAAGCTCAGCCCACTGGGCTTTTAAAGATTCTAAATTCAAAACATGAACCCTCCAGTTATTATTCCTTCTTCTCTTTTTCAGCTACCTGCCATTTCCCCATATTAAAACTAAAGGAGTAGTAACTAACGTTTTTCCCGGCTTCCCGTGCTGTAGATTTAAACTTCAGGTCTGTATAGTATTTAGAAAGATTATTGTAAAACTCAGATATAAACCTTGGGTTGAATGTAAATCCTGACAGGTTAGATCTTGATCTTGTGATCTCCAGTCTGCTCAGCCATATCCCATCAGGCATACTTGTTGCTATTGATGTAATCATAGGAATAAAGTCTGTTTTCTCACTTGAGAGCTTCTCAAAGATCGCCATCTTCAGCTTGGTCTCTTCTTTTAGTTTCTCAGCCTCTGCAACTTTTTTCTTGAGCCTTCTTATCTCCTGCTCTATATCTTTATATCTGGCCCTTTCTTCAGCAAGTCTCTGTTTTTTCTCCTGAAGTTTGCTTACCGTTACGTTGAGATATGTGAGGTATAAAAGCTCACCTGCTATAAGTATTACAGGTATTCCTATGTACAGAACCGTTTTTGTTTTTAAAAACTCTATTCCTATCTTTCTACGTTCAAGCTTCTTTTTAACCTTCTCAGGATTAAGATTTATCTTAATCATCATCAAATCTCCTGTATGCTAATCCAAAGGGAACATTAAAAACACTCATGGATGTGCTTCCTTCAAGTTTTATATCAAGTGCAGTTATAGGCTCAAGCTCTACAAGAGTAAACCTTGTTGTAAATTTAAGCTGCATGTAAGCCTGTATCTCAGGAAATTTTCCTGATAACCCCGATATATAGATAACTTTCGGCTCATTTATAGTGAGGAAGAAGTAGTTTATCTCGTTTATCAGCCTGTCAACAACATTCTCTTTTTCGTCAGGATTCATCTCCTCGTATCTTCTTGCATCAAAATTTAAGGTCTGAACTATGATATTATTGTGGAAAAACATAAGGTATGATTCGTTATAATCAAGGTGAATTATACATATGTTACTTTCTTCCTTGAGTTTTGGATCTTTTTCCTTTCTCAGCTCAGCGAGATTTAAAAGGGCTATCCCCTCTGAATCTATAATATCTGCCTCCATTCCTGCATAGCCCAGTATCTCCTGAACATTCTCTATATCCTCAATTTTTGAGATAACAACTATAACAGTCAGCATATCTTTATCTTCGCTGATTATATCGTAATCGTAGATGGTTTTCCCTTTTAAGCTCTTTATATCTTCCCTTATGTTCCACTCTACAGCTTCTTCTATCTCCTTAGGGGACATTTTTGGAAGTTTTATAGTTTTGAACAGAGTTGAGCTTATTGGAATACTTACAACAACATTTTTGACATGAATGTCTCTCTTTTCTAACTCTTCTTTTAAAAGGTGTCCGGATTCCTCTTTATCTTCAAGAATTGATAGTTCAAAAGGCATTATAGGAATTGAGAAATGTCCTGCGGTTTTTTCAAGGACTGCCACCCGGGCAAAATTTTTATCCAGCTGGATTCCTACGCTTATCTTTTCCCTCTGGAACAGATTCTGAAAGGGTTTTAAAACTGTTTCTGAAATATTCATAAGTCCCCCAACATTCTTAGAATATTCTAAAATATTTTTATTTAATATACAGTATCGGTAAAAAAACGGGAAGGCTTAAGAAGACCTTCCCATTTTATTAATTATCGTGAAGACCGAGTTTTTTCTCTATCTCATAAACAGCTTTAGTAGTTTTAAGTACCGCATCAGGGTTAATTGATATTGTGTCTATTCCCTGTTCAACAAGGAACTGTGCAAAATCCGGATAATCGGAAGGACCCTGTCCACATATTCCGATCTTTCTTCCATGTTGTTTTGCTGTCTTTATAACCTGTGCTATAAGTCTCTTAACAGCCTCATTTCTCTCATCATATATATGGGCTATCAGAGATGAATCCCTGTCAAGTCCGAGTGTTAACTGTGTAAGGTCGTTTGATCCTATTGAGAATCCGTCAAAGTACTCTGAAAACTGATCTGCAAGTACAACGTTAGAAGGAAGCTCACACATAACGTAAACCTCAAGTCCGTTATCACCTCTTCTCAGTCCGTACTCTTCCATAACTTCAAGAACCTTCTTCCCTTCCTCAGGTGTTCTGCAGAAAGGAACCATAACTTTAACGTTTGTAAGACCCATCTTGTTTCTAACCCTTAATATAGCCTTACACTCAAGACCGAATGCTTCTTTGTACTGTGGAGAGTAGTATCTTGATGCTCCTCTCCATCCGAGCATTGGGTTTTCTTCCTTAGGTTCAAAGTACTTTCCACCTATAAGATTCGCATACTCGTTAGATTTAAAGTCTGAGAATCTTACTATAACAGGTTTTGGATAGAAGGCTGCAGCTATCCTTGCTATCCCATAGGACAGTTTTTTTATGAAGTACTCCTCCTTATTATCGTAACCAAAGGTCTTATCTTCTATTATCTGTGCAAGCTCTGGATCTTTTTCTTTTATCTCTTCAAACTTGATAAGTGCAAGTGGATGTATGGCTATATAGTTGTTTATTATAAACTCTTCCCTTGCAAGTCCTACACCTGCATTTGGAAGGAATGAGAAATCAAATGCTCCTTCTGGAGATGCAACGTTCATCATTATTGGTGTTTTTGTTTTTGGAAGTGTGTTTATATCTACCTCCTCAACCTCATACTCTATAACCCCTTTGTAAACATAACCAACATCTCCTTCTGCACATGAGACTGTTACTTCCATACCGTCTTTAAGAACCTCTGTTGCATTTCCAGTTCCAACAACAGCTGGGACACCAAGTTCTCTTGCAACTATAGCTGCGTGACATGTTCTACCACCTCTGTTTGTAACTATAGCAGCTGCCTGTTTCATAATAGGTTCCCAGTCAGGATCTGTCATATCAGTAACAAGAACATCACCAGGTTTGAAATCCTTTGCATCCTCAAGTGAGTACATAAGTTTAACCTTTCCTGTTGCAACCTTATCTCCTACAGCTATTCCCTGAACTAATCTCTTTTTAGCTCTTTCTTCATAAGGTTCTATTATTTTATAAACTGTTATCTTTGAATGATCTTTCCTTGAGTGTATCGTTTCAGGTCTTGCCTGAACTATGAAAAGCTCGTCAAGCTCACCATCCTTTGCCCACTCAACGTCCATAGGTGTCCATTTGTTGTATTTTTCAGAGTAGTACTCCTCTATCTTCATAATCCAGTCGGCAAGTTTTAAAACCTCTTCATCTGTAAGGCAGAACTGCTTCTGTTTCTCCTCTGGAACCTGAACTATCTTTACCCTTTCTTCATCAGTTGTTCCGTAAACCATCTTGTGAGTTTTCTTTCCTAATTTCTTCTCAATAATAGCCTCGTATCCCTGTTTGAATGTAGGCTTAAACACAAGCCATTCGTCTGGTGTTATGGCACCCTGAACAACCATCTCACCAAGACCGTAAGCACCATTTATAAGCACAACATCTCTAAAACCGCTTTCTGTATCAAGTGAGAATCCAACACCTGCTGAGGCAAGGTCGGATCTTACCATTTTCTGTATACCTACAGCCAGTCCTATAGCAAAATGATCAAAACCAAAGGATTCTCTGTATGATATAGCTCTGTCTGTGAATAGGGATGCAAAACAGTTCTTTATGGCTGTAAGTAATGTCTCATCACCTTTTATATTCAGGTATGTTTCCTGCTGTCCAGCAAAAGATGCGTCCGGCAGGTCTTCTGCAGTTGCTGATGAACGAACCGCAACATCAACCCTGTGTCTTTTGTACATCTCACTGAGTTTTTCATAGTACTCTATTATTGTTTTCTTCAGGTCTTCAGGGAACTCACCACCTTTGATCATCTCCCTGACTGTCAGACCTCTTTTCTGGAGATCAAAAACATCATTTGGATCAAGGCCTTTTAAGGCTTCTTTTATCTTTTCAGCAAGATTGTTGTACCTTATGAAATATCTATATGCTTCAGCTGTTACAACAAATCCCATTGGAATTTTTATTCCTTTTGGAGAGAGACCTTTGATCATCTCTCCGAGGGATGCATTCTTTCCTCCGACAAGCTCCACATCCTCTATTCCGACTTCATCAAGCCAGACAACAAGTTTGTTTTTGGACATAGTATATCCTCCTGTCTTATCTATTAAGTTGTTATTTTAGTAAAATCTGCGATTTTTCTAAACATGTTGTTTATAAGCTTCATAAGTGAAAGCCTGTTTTCCCTCAGTTTTTTATCCTCTGTCATCACCATAACATTATCAAAGAATTTGTCAATAAAAGGTTTCATCTTTAAAAGCTCATTAAGTGCTTCTGTGTATCTTCTGTCCTCAACATCCTTTGAAAAGATCTTGTTTACCTCTGTATATTTTCTGTAAAGCTCCTTCTCTTCATCCTGAACAAGTGTGTCAGGGTTGAAATGCTCCTCAAACTCTTCAGGTATTATTCTTCCTACCCTTTTGAATACTGTCATTATATCTGTAAACTCTGGATTCTTTTTAAGCTCCTGTATGCTTTTAATCTTCAGGTAGTTTCTGTACAGATTATAGCTGTCAACAGAAACAACAGAGTTAATAATATCCGTATCAAAACCTTTATCTTTCATGTACGCTATAAATCTTCCCTCTATAAAATCTAATATCTCAGGGATCGTTCTCTCATCAAATATTATTTCCCATTCCTTTTCTATATCAGCAAGTCTGAGTATCTTTACCTTTCTTGCTTCCCTTGATATATCCTGTAGGAGCTTTTTGAGATCAAGGTCAATACCTTTTTCAACAAGGATTCTCACAATACCTATACTGTTTCTTCTTATACCGAAAGGATCTGCTGTGGCCTTTGGTTTTTCACCTATTGATATAAATGATATAACTGTGTCGAGTTTATCTGAAAGTGATAAAAGTGTTCCTATATCTGTTTCAGGGAGCTGGTCATCAGATGTCTTTGGAAGATAGTGTTCGTATATAGCCTTTGCAACCTCTTCTTTTTCTCCCTGTTTTAATGCGTAATGCATTCCCATAATTCCCTGAAGCTCGTCAAACTCTTTAACCATCTCTGTTAAAAGATCACATTTTGACAGCTTGTTTGCCCTAAGAAGATCTTTCAGATTCTCAAAATTAAGCTCTCTGCTCAGTAAAACAGCTATCTCTCCGTTTCTCTTTACCTTATCAAGCATTGAGCCTAGCTTGTGGTGAAACTGTATTCCTTCAAGCTGTGGATAGAAATCTTCAAGATTGTGTTTCAGATCTTCCTCGTAGAAGAATAAAGCATCTTCAAGTCTTGCTTTCAGAACCTTTTCATAGCCAGATTTAACCTTCTCCCTGTCTTTTACAGCTGTATTGGAAAAGGCTAGGAATTTAGGGATCAGCTTCCCATCTTTCTCAAAGTTGAAGTATCTCTGGTGGACTTTACATACAGTGATAATGACTTCCTTAGGAAGTATCAGGTATTCTGGAGAGAAATCACCAAGTATCCCCACAGGAAACTCTGTAAGGTTTGTAACCTCATCTAAGAGATCCTCATCAATAACAGGCTCTGCATTTATAGAGTTTGCAAACCCTGTTAGCTGGGTTTTTACAGCCTCTTTCCTCTCCTCGTATTTAGGTATTATAAATCCAAGCTTCATTATCTGGAAGTATGAATCAACATCTGGTATTTTTTTTCTTTCCCCTCTACCTGTGGGAGTTGTCATAAATCTGTGGAGATGTGTGTATCTATCAGCATCTATTCCTGCTATAGAGAAGGATACGACCTCATTATCAAGGAGAGATACTATCCATCTTACAGGTCTTGAGAATCTGAAACCTGTCTCATTCCATCTCATAAGTTTTGGGAAAGGTATCTTTGTTATAAGATCAGGGATAACTTCCTGAATAAAGGTTCTTATATCCTTTCCTTCTTTTATTAATGTTGCCCCTATATATCTTCCCTTCTCATTCTCAATGATCTTGAGCTGTTCAACAGGAATGTTGTTTTTTGAGGCGAATGCAAGAGCTGCTTTTGTAAAATTCCCTTTTTCATCTATACCTACCTTAGCAGGAGGTCCTAAAATGGTTTTTTCTTCAGAAGGTTCTTTCTCTCTTAGATTACTGAGGATAAATCCTATCCTTCTCGGTGTTCCAAAAACAGATATATTCTCTTCCGTTCTGTACTCAAAAAAATTTTCAAAGAGTCCTTCAAGTCTTTCTTTAAAATAGGATATGGCTGTATCAACAGCTTTAGGAGGAAGTTCCTCACAGCCGATCTCAAGCAGGTATTTTTTCATTTATGCCTCTACCTTCTTCTTTTTTATCATTGGAAATCCAAGCTCTTCCCTGTGTTTTACAAACCCTTTAGCACACTCCCTTGCAAGATCCCTCACCCTACCTATAAATCTTGCCCTTTCATTTACAGAGAGAGCTCCTCTCGCATCTAAAAGGTTGAATATGTGTGAGCATTTAAGAGCGTAATCGTAGGCTGGAATTGGGAGATTTTTCTGTATCAGCTTAAATCCTTCCTTTTCATACATATCAAATGTTTTGAAAAGCATATCTGTATCTGCTTCCTCAAAATTGTATACAGACCACTGTCTCTCTGATTCTCTGTATATATCGCCGTATGTTAGACCTTCAGCCCAGACGATATCATAAACACTATCAACACCCTGAAGGTATGTTGCTATCCTCTCGAGACCGTATGTTATCTCAACACTTATAACGGGAAGATCTAAGCTTCCAACCTGCTGAAAGTATGTGAACTGGGTAATCTCCATACCATCAAGCCATACTTCCCATCCGAGACCCCAGGCTCCAAGTGTGGGACTTTCCCAGTCATCTTCAACAAACCTTATATCATGCTGCGAAAGATCTATACCTAAAGCCTCAAGACTCTGAAGATAAAGCTCCTGAGGGTTTTCAGGTGAAGGCTTCAGTATAACCTGAAACTGGTAGTAATGCTGTAATCTGTTTGGGTTTTCACCGTATCTTCCATCTTTAGGTCTTCTGGACGGCTCTACATAGCACACATTCCATTCCTCAGGTCCAAGTGTTCTGAGGAATGTTGCAGGGTTCATAGTCCCTGCGCCAACCTCTATATCGTAAGGCTGCCATAAAATACATCCCTTATCCGTCCAGAATTTTTGCAGCCTCTGTATAATCTCCTGAAAGGTAAGAAAGTTTTTATTATCAGTCATCTACCTGCTTCCTTTAGTAGTTACAACATAATTATTTTACCTTATATGGATACCCTTTAACAACTTAATACAGTAATGCTCTTAGAAATACTGTTGCGTATGAGCCTGTAGGTAGAAAGAAATTTATTCTGAGACTTTTTTTTGTTTTATCTGTTATCCTTATATCCTGTGGAAAAGTTATAGCAGGTCTCTCACCATCTGTAAGAACTTTTATACCGGCGATCTCCTTTCCGTAATGCTCTTCCCTTATCCCTTTCTCTTCAAGAGTCTTCTCTATTATACCCTTCAGGAGATCGTCCTCTGTTCTGTAATCCCTGTTAAGATAAGGTATTTTAAGATCTTTCATGTATTCCAGATCATATAACTCAATATAGTAAGACAGATACCAGTTATGGATGAATGGAACTCTTTTGTATGGGTACTTTTTTTCAATATACCTTCTCAGATACTCATTCCACAGATAAGACTGGAATGCAAAATTGAACATCAGCCTTATATTTTTTGGGAGAATTCTTACAGCTTTTTCAAAGGAAAGACCTCTTTTCAGTCCCAGTATAAGATCCCTCTCGTAATTTTCAAGAACACCCCTGAGGTCTCTGTAAAGTTTTTCCCAGTTCCCCCAGTTTTTTACACTTCCTTTTATTGAGAAGTAAAGTTTTAATGCCTTTTCCGTTTCACCTTTCAGAAGATACAGAAATATAAAGTCATTTCTTCCTTTTACACTTCCAAACCTCTGTTCTCCAAAGTAGTTTGGGAAGCCGTAAATCTTTGCCCTGTCTAAGTTCTCATAAAACAGCCTTCTCATTTCTCTGTTAAGATTGTGTATTTTTATACTGAAAAGGTTTCCCCTGTTATCACCGAGTTTTATAGGACTGTCCGAGTATCCTATCTTCTCAAGACTGAAAGCTGTTGATCTGCTAAAATCCACATTGTCTGTTTTTTCCCATTTTCCATTTCTTAACTGAAAAACCACTCTTTCAGGGATATTTATATCTGATGGGAAAGATAGATACTGTTTTGTTATAGCAAATCTGTCCTTCAGGCCTGCAAACCCTATATCTGAAGGCTTTAATCTGTAAAATGATGCTAAAAATCTTACAACCTGAATTGTTGACAGGTTTGATTTTGTCAGTATAAAGATCTGGTAATCTCCTTTTTCCTTTATTTCCTTATCAAAAACCTCCTCTACTATAAAGTCTGAAAGTTCCTTCTTTATGTAATACTCAAGGGGCTTCATAAATCTCTATAATATTGCAGTTTTCTTAAAAAGTTCAATATTAATTAGTTTGATATAATCTATTAGTCAGCATAGAAAAAGGTGGTGGTCTTGTTAAAAAAGGTAATAATCTATGGATTTTTAGGGTTTCTCCTGTTTTTCTCCGTCTCTGCCTTTTTTATTGTCTGGGTAAACAGCAGAAATCTCCCCGATGTGAGAAATCTTGAGTACTGGAAACCAAGTCAGGTCACAAAGGTTTACGCATCTGATGGATCTATACTGACGGAGTTTTATATCCAGAGGAGACAGTATGTACCTATAGATAAAATTCCTGATTATGTTAAAAATGCTTTTATAGCTATTGAGGATAGAACATTTTACGACAATATAGGGATTGATCCTATAGGGATAATGAGAGCCGCTGTGATGAATCTTCTTTCAGGGAGGATTGTTGCAGGGGGAAGTACAATATCCCAACAGCTTATTAAAAATCTTTTCCTGACTCCAGAGAGGAGCCTATCACGGAAAGTTAAAGAGATGATCTTAGCCATAAGACTGAACAGGGTGTATCCAAAGGATAAGATACTAGAGATGTATCTTAATCAGATATACCTCGGTCACGGAGCTTACGGTGTTGAGTCTGCATCACAGGTATATTTTGGTAAACATGTGTGGGAGCTTGACGTCTGTGAGGCCGCTGTTTTAGCAGGTCTTCCAAAAGCTCCAAGCAGGTATGATCCGTACAAAAATATTGAAGGTGCAACTGAGAGGAGAGACGCTGTTCTACAGAGTATGCTTGAGGAAGGGTATATAGATATAAATACGGCAAGAAGATGCTTTGAACAGCCTATAACTTTAAGAGAGGTTGATGAGGAGGATATTGATATTAAGGATTACTTTACAGAGATGGTGAGACAGTGGTTTGCTTCAAGGTACGGTGTTGACGAGCTATATAAAGGTGGATACAAGATATACACAACGGTAGATAAAGATCTTCTGAGAAATGCCCATTACGTTATAAAGGATCATCTTGAAAATCTTCAGAGTATGGTAGGTTTTCCCAGACTTAAAGAGGACGAGATAAAAAGACTTATGGAAGAATATGAGGAACAGTCCGCTGATAAGCTCATTAAGAATCATATATATGTTGGAATTATAGATAGGATTGTAAGGAAAAAAGTGTATATAAAAGTTAAGGATCATAAAGGTTATTTTATTTTTCAGGGAAGGCTTAGAAATGCCAAGAAAGGAATTCCTGTATATGTAAGATATATTGACGGGGAAAGGTTTGAGTTCGTTCCATATTTAGAGGGGGCTATAGTAGCTATAGATCATACTACTGGAGCTATAAGGGCTATAGTCGGTGGTTATGATTTTCTGAAAACGAAGTTTAACAGGGCTGTTCAGGCAAAAAGACAGCCAGGTTCAGCATTCAAGCCTATAGTTTATACAGCAGCCATACTGAAAGGATACACGCAGATATCACTATTGAACGATGAACCTGTGGCTATATGGGATCCTGATAGGTTTGAGGAATGGATACCTGAAAATTACGACAGAGAGTATCATGGCGAAGTTACATTAAGGTATGCGCTTTCACACAGTCTGAACGCTGCATCTGTAAATCTATTTCTTGATGTAGGTTATAACCCGGTTATCTCTCTCGCCTACCAGATGGGTATAAAGACAAAACTTCCGAAAGTTCCATCCCTTGTTCTTGGAAGTGCCGATATATCACCACTTGAGCTTGCAACAGTTTACTCGGTTTTTGCAAACGGTGGGATGAGATGTGAGCCTTACTTTATAGAAAGGGTTGAGGATTTTTCAGGAAATGTTCTTTACCAGCATGAAAAGGACTGTGTTTATATAATCCCGGAGGAAGAAAACGCTGTTATGGTTGATCTTCTGAAGGCTGTTGTAAAAGAGGGGACAGGTAGAAAGGCGAAGGTTCTTGGATTTCCTGTTGCGGGAAAAACGGGAACTACGGATGATTATACAGACGCCTGGTTTGCAGGATTCTCCCCAAAGCTTACAACAGTTGTGTGGGTTGGTTATGATACAAAGAAAAAGATAGGATGGAAGATGACAGGAGCTAAAGCTGCACTTCCTATATGGATAGATTTTATGGCAACAGCACACACAGATGAAGAGATATCTGATTTTCAGCTACCTGAAGGTGTAGCCTATGTTCCTATTGATCCTGAGACAAGACTTGTTGCGAATGATCACTGTCCAGGTGAGGAGATACTGTTTATTATTGGTACAGAGCCTGAGGTTGATTGTGACGGTAACCTTGTTGTTGAAAACTCTAAGATAGACCAGATCAAGGAGATATTTGATATACCTGACATGAAAAATAAGATAGATACACCTGAAAAAATGATAGATAATAATGATAATTTTATCTTTGATACAGATTAAGGAGATAACTTATGGAGTATAGATTTCCTGATGAGAGAGGCTACTACGGTCAGTTTGGAGGTAAGTTTTTACCTGAGACATTGATACCAGCTCTAGAGGAGCTTGAGGAGCAGTATGAGAGAATTAAAAATGATGGTGATTTCCAGAGGGAGCTTGTTTACTACCTTCAGGAGTATGCGGGAAGGCCTACTATACTTTACTACGCCCACAGACTTACTGAGGCTGTAGGTGGGGCAAAGATATATCTGAAAAGGGAAGATCTTTTACATACAGGAGCCCACAAGATAAATAACACACTTGGACAGGTCCTTTTAACCAAAAAGCTTGGAAAGAGAAGGATAATAGCCGAGACAGGAGCTGGTCAGCACGGTGTCTCCACAGCAACAGCTGCATCCCTTTTTGGTCTGGAATGTGTAGTTTATATGGGTGAAGAGGATGCAGAGAGACAGGCATTAAATGTTTTCAGAATGAGACTTCTCGGTGCAAAGGTTGAGATTGTAAAGTCTGGAAGTAGAACGCTGAAAGATGCTGTTAATGAGGCATTGAGAGACTGGGTAACAAATGTTAGAACTACACATTATGTTATAGGTTCTGCCCTTGGACCTCATCCATTTCCTGTTATTGTTAGAGATTTCCAGTCTGTTATAGGAAGAGAAACCAGAGAGCAGATAATGGAGATTGAAGGAAGACTTCCTGATGCTGTAGTTGCATGTGTCGGTGGTGGAAGTAACGCAATAGGGATGTTTTATCCGTTTATACAGGATGAGAATGTAAGGCTTGTTGGTGTTGAGGCTGCAGGTTACGGTATAGAGACAGGTCAGCATGCTGCAAGTATAAATGGAGGATCTGTAGGTGTTCTCCACGGTATGAAGACATACTTCCTTCAGGATGAGTGGGGACAGATAGAGCATACGCACTCAATATCAGCTGGACTTGATTACCCTGGCGTTGGACCAGAACATGCATATCTTAAAGAGATCGGAAGGGCAGAGTATATAACAGCAACAGATGAGGAAGCCCTTGAAGGTTTTATGTTACTTTCAAGAACGGAAGGTATCATACCTGCCCTTGAAAGCTCACACGCTGTTATAAAGGCTGTTGAGATAGCGAAGGAGATAGGTAAAGAGGGAATAGTTGTTATAAACCTTTCAGGTAGAGGAGACAAGGATGTTCAGCAGGTTAAAAATATTCTGGATACAAATCCAGACCTGATGAACAGACTTGAGGAAAATCTTAAGAAAAAATACAGAGTATAGAGAAGATAAATGATCAGTATTAAGGATCTTAACTACAATCAGCTTGAGAGATGGGTTAAAGATCAGGGCTGGAAAAAGTTCAGAGCAAAGCAGATAGCTAAATGGATATACAACAAGAAGGTAAACTCCTATGATGAGATGACGGATCTCTCAAAGGAAGTAAGAAATTACCTAAAGGAAAACACAAAGCTTAACGTTTTAGAACTTGTTACATTTGAAAGATCCTCACAGGATGGGAGTATAAAGTTCTTATGGCGGCTTGAGGACGGTCATACAGTAGAGTCTGTTTTTATACCTGAAAGGGGACATAACACACTGTGTGTATCAACCCAGGTAGGTTGTGCTGTTGGATGTAAGTTCTGTTTTACAACAAAGGACGGTCTTATAAGAAATCTGACAACAGCTGAGATCGTTGACCAGTATATTCAGTCACAGATATTTGTAGGTCCTGAAAACAGAATATCAAATGTTGTTTATATGGGAATGGGTGAGCCACTTGCAAACTATGAGAATGTAAAAAGATCAGTCCAGATACTCACTGATGACAGGATGTTAGGTCTTTCAAACAGGAAGATAACGATATCTTCAAGCGGTATAATCCACCAGATCAAAAAGATGTATGATGATCCTTCATTTCCACAGGTAAGACTCGCTGTTTCACTTAACGCCTCAGATCAGAAAACAAGAGAAAGAATAATGCCGATATCTGAGACGAACAGTCTGGAAGATCTTATGAAAACATTGAACAGATTACCTGTGAAAACAGGCTTCAGAATAATGCTTGAGTATGTCCTTATTAAGGATATTAATGACAGACCTGAGGATGCCCACAGACTTGCGAGGCTTATAGGGAAGAACAAGAAGAGATATAAGGTAAACCTCATACCTTTTAATCCATACCCAGGTTCTGATTTTGAAAGACCTGAGAAGGAAAGGGTGGATCAGTTCCATAAGATACTCTGGCAGTACAATATAGGAGCGTTTGTGAGATGGAGTAAAGGTAGCGATATATCAGCTGCATGCGGTCAGCTCAGGAAAAAAGAAGTCCAGAATCTTATAAAGATATCCTGAAATTCCATAATTTATATCACTGAAAATCTATTCCATTGTGAGATAATATTTCTGAAATCACGAATTTTGGAGAAAGTATGATTATTGATACTGTCTGTACATACTGTGGTGTTGGCTGTGATATATCATTTGAGATTGAGAATGGAAGGATTAAGAAAGCTTTTGCAAAAAAAGAGGGTCTGGTAAGTCAGGGAAAGCTCTGTATAAAGGGAAGAAAAGGATGGGAGTATCTCTACTCTCCAGACAGGATAAAAAAACCCTGGATAAGAAAATCTTTTATTGAGAAAAATATAGACAGGTTTCCGGAGAAGATAAAGAGAAAACTGAACACACTTACAGATCTTGATAGTGATTTTTACGAGTCTGATCTTACTCTTGCCGTTGAGATAACAGCCTGGAAGCTTCAGGATATTAAAAATCTTTACGGCCCCCATTCTATAGCGGGTATAGGTGGTGCAAGAACGAGCTGTGAGAGCAGCTATCTGTTTCAGAAATTTATAAGAAAGTATATAGGCTCACCACATATTGATAACTGTGCAAGGGTCTGTCATTCACCATCTTTAAAGGGAATGAGAGCAACAATTGGGGAAGGTGCAGCAACAAACCCTTTTGATGATATTTATAAAGCTGAGTTTATTATAGTTATAGGATCAAATACAACAGAAGCTCACCCTATAGTTGCAAACAGGATATTTGATGTTGTTAAAAAGGGAACAGATATAGCTGTAATAGATGTTAGGAATATAAAGCTTTCAAGGATAGCAAAGTACAACTGTATAATCCCTTTTGAGACAAACCTGATGGTTTTAAATATGATAGCCCAGGTTATTTTAGAGGAAGAGCTTTATAATTTGGATTTTATAAGGAAAAGAACAAAAGGTTTTGAGGAGTACAGGGATAAAATTCTTAACGACCCTTACGCCGATCCTGACTTCTTCAAAACTGTGAAAGGGTATGAGTATCTTTCTGATATGATAAGGGATATAGCAAGGGAGTATGCGACAAAAAGATCATTGATCCTCTGGGGACTTGGTGTTACCGAGCATACAGATGGAAGTAAGGCTGTTATGGCCATATCAGATCTAGCCCTTTTAACGGGGAATATAGGGAAAGAAGGAGCTGGTCTTATGCCCCTTAGAGGCCAGAACAACGTTCAGGGAACATGCGATATGGGATGCCTCCCATATTTTGATCCTGATTATAAGGAGCCAGATGAGATAGGTCTTATGACCCCTGATATAATTGACGGGATACTTGAGGGAAAGATTAAGGCTTTATACAACATAGGTGAGGATATAGCCCATATACATCCTAACCAGAACAAGATACACAGAGCTTTAAAGGAGCTTGAGTTTCTTGTTGTTCACGAGCTTTTCCCGAATGAGATAACAGGTTTTGCTGATATCGTCTTTGGTGTAAAGTCAGCCTATGAGAAGGAAGGTGTTTATATAAATGCTGAGAGAAGGCTCCACCTCTCACAGCCGGTTGTTGCAAGTGATCTTCCAGATGACTGGGAGATACTGAGAGATATAGCTTTTGAGCTGGGATTTGATGTTTACTACAGATCCTCTGAAGATGTGTGGAATGAGGTAAGAAAGGTTGCAAATGAGAGGTTCTCAGGTGCAACATACAGAAAGCTGAAAGAGAGAAGGCTTGAAGGGATACAGTGGCCTGTTAAAAAGGAAGGGACGGAAATTCTCCACAAAGATAGATTCAGAACACCAGATGGTTACGGTTATTTCCGGTATAACCAGTGGGAGTACAGGGGAATGGTAAAGGATCTGATTGAGGGTAACGATTTTGTCTATCTTACCACTGGAAGGATAGGGATACATTATAACAATGCTGTCCAGACAAAGAGATGCGGATCTCTTATCGGTAAAAACAGTGAGGATGTATTACTTCTGAGCTTAGATGACAGGGATAGATTTAATAATGCTGAAAGGGTTATACTCAGGTC
Organism: Persephonella marina EX-H1; assembly: GCF_000021565.1. Classification (NCBI taxonomy): domain Bacteria; kingdom Pseudomonadati; phylum Aquificota; class Aquificia; order Aquificales; family Hydrogenothermaceae; genus Persephonella; species Persephonella marina. The sequence goes on from NC_012440.1 coordinate 529,457, forward strand.
TGATTATGGGGAGTCAGCACCTTTGAAGGTTGTCTATTCTGGAGATATAAAAAAGGGAACAGCCTTTGTATCATTCCACCATCCGGAAAGCAGAATTAACTTTCTTTTTGGTGATGAATCGGACAGTTATGTAAAAACAGCAAGGTTTAAATCTGTAAAGGTAAAGGTCATTCCTGTTTTAAGATCTCTTCCAGAGGAACAGGTCTGCTGAAGTAGTAACCCTGACCGTAATCAATACCCAGACTTTTTACCATCCTGTATATATCTTCATTTTCTACATACTCAGCTATCGTTTTAATATCTGTTTTCTTGCAGAAGTTGTTTATCGTCTCTGTGACGATATAGGATATTCTGTCTTTATGGATTGATTTTATTATGTTTGCATCTATTTTAAGAAAGTCAACATCAAGTGTTATAAGGTATATAAAGTTTGAGTAACCTGAACCAAAGTCATCTATACCTATTTTATAACCGAAAGATTTTAACCTTAAAAGGGCGTTCTGCATCTTTTCGTAAGATGTGATACTTTCGTTCTCTATTATCTCAAGTATAAGCCTGTCTGAAAGCTTGTCCTGCACAGCAACTTCCTCAAGTAGCTTGATTATAGCGTCTGTAAACAGGTCTGAAGGTGAGAGGTTTATACTGATCTTCAGGTCTTTATGTTTCTTGAGAATATTTCTGTTGTACTCAATGACAGATTTTGTCAGTCTTGAGTACAGGAATGTGTTTTCTATCACAGGAATGAACTTATTTGGATAAATAATATTTCCATCTTCATCAATGAATCTGACAAGGGCCTCAAAATGTGATGTTTTGTTTGTATGCAGATCAACTATAGGCTGGTAGTGGCAGATAAACCTTTTCTCTTCAAGAAATCTCTGTATCTCACCTATTGTTATATAACCGCTCTGATCAGCTCTCTTCTCAGAGTATATCTCTATCCTGTTTTTACCATTTGCCTTTGCCTGATAAAGGGCTATATCAGATTTTTTTATCGCATCGTAAATTGAATGGCTCCTCTCAGTGTATATATTAAGCCCTATTGAGGCTGTGACAGATATCTCCTCACCATTTATATCTATCTTTCTGTTTCTTATATCCCTCAGTAATCTCTCCGCAGCGTTTATGGATGCTTTTTTATCCTTCCTGCCTGCTTTTATAAGTACAAGAAACTCCTCGCCACCGTATCTGATAACGATATCCTCATCCTTTCTTACGCTGCTTTTTATTGTTTCAGCTATCTTTTTCAGAACAAGATCTCCAACATCATGTCCGTATGTATCGTTTATCTTCTTAAAATCGTCAAGATCGATAAGTGCTACATGGTAAGACGCTGGATTTAGTAGTGATGCCATATCTTCAAGGTAGTTTCTGTTGTAAGTTTTTGTCAGGTTGTCTATGTAAGCTTTTTTTCTCAGATATATATTTTTGATAGCACCGTAGATGATAATATTTAAGAACACGAAGCTCGTTACAAGTATACCTTCAATAAGTATTTTAGTTGTGTTTATTATCTCCTTTATCTCTTTTATCGTTTTTGCCGAGTAGTCTATAGCCAGTATGGCTTTAACTTTATTGTTCTGGATTATAGGTTTAAGGTATGTGAATCCTATTATATCAATACCGCTCTGCATTATTATTCTAGGCTTACCCGTTTCTAAGACCTCATCCCAGATGTCAGATCTCAGAGGCTCAAATATTTCTCCCGGTATAGCCTTGTCTTCCCTTGATCCGTCAACAAGATATCTGTAGGTCTTTCCTTTTTTGAAAACTATATAGACATACTTGGTATGTTTTGTTATCAGTATGGCGAGGAGCTTTTCCGTTTTCTGAAGGAGTTCCCTATTTTTTACAATACTATCAACGAGATCTTCATTTCCTGTAAAGCTAAGTATATGATCAATAACGTTCTCTGAAAGGTCTTCTATACTTTCAACAGTCAGATTTATCAGTTTTTTCTGAAATGTTTCCTCAAGAGTAGGCATAATGGAGTATATATATCCAAATATTATTATAGATACCATAAGAAAACCGATATAAAACTCTTTTGCCTTTAAATTAAAAATATCCTTAATCATTTTCCCTGTCAGAGAGTTCTATAATAAACTTTTCGTATTCATAAGGAAGGGTTATACCTTTCTCTTCCAGTCTTTCCTTTAAAAAGACTATATGAGGTCTTCCTTTTTTCCAGTAAAAAGCACCTATCGCATCAGGATACTCTAAAAGAAGGTAGTAATTTGTTGTCAGAATGATTTTCCCTTTACATGGGATCTTCTTTTTTTCCTTCGCTATGATAATATCAGCGGAGTAACAGGAGTGAGTTATGAGCAGTCTCCTTCCATATTTTAGAACCTTATCTCTTGGGTATCCGATAAGATAAACTTTTATATAATCTTTACCTACGATATCCGTTGATATCTTTTCAAGTATTTTAACTTCAAGCTCCTTTTCCCTTTCAATTCCTATAGAAAAGTTAAATAAAACAAGAAAAAAAACAGGAAGCAGATTAACAACGTATCTCACAGTCATAACTAATAGCTAACCTCTAAACTTATAAAATATTTTCTATCAAGACTGTCGTAACTGCCTTCATTTCCTATAACAGGGATCACAGGAATTTTTGCTCCTCTGTTCAGAATATTAATTCCTTTTATTTTAAGAGAAAAATTTTCATTTATTAAGTATGAAATACCTGCATTAAGGTTGTAACTGTCAGGAATATCTACTGAAGAAACCTTAAATCCTTTTTTATAGACAAGTTCACTGTAAAAATTAATCTTATCTTTTTCACCTGTTATCCTGAAGTATCCTGTTTCTTCAGAGAGGAGAGATGGTTCAATGGTTGAGAATGTTTTAGAGTACCCTATGGACAGGTTCAGGTTGTTGTTCTGTCTGTAATTGTACTCTAAAGCAACAAGGGAGTACTCATAATCCTTTCCATTTACAAGGTATCCTTTTTTGTAATCCGGAATAACTGGATCTTCAACCTTCTCATAACCTGCAAATACTGATAGTTTGTTTCCATCCTTTTTATACACTAACTCTATAAGTGCTGACTTTGTTCTTGACTGTTTGAGATCCTCCTTTGAAAGCTCAAAATCTAAAAATGTTGGGGGAAAGTATGATCTTCCTATATAAGTTTTAACCATATACCTATCAGATAGAAATGATATGAATCCTAACTTCGCCATATAATCTGAGATATCTTTCTTATTTTTCCTGAAGTATTTATCAGCTCTCAGACTGAATATTACAAGATTTTTATCAGTTATATTGTACTGATCCTCAAGTATTAATGATGTTAACGTTTCCCTGTCAAAATCTATAAATCTGATATTCTCTTTATAAACTGTTAATGTTTTATAACTTCTGTCGTCAACGTTGTAATGTTTATCCTTAACTGTAAATCCTGTTAAGAGTAGGTTGTCTTTGGTTTTGAACTCCTTCGTTACGTTTAGAGTGTACTTGTAGAGTTTTACATTTTCATCATACTCCACAGGTATCGTTGTAGGATCTTTTATATCTATTACTCTTGGTATGAGGATCCCTTCCCTGTTTTTTTCATAGTACTTTCTGTGTTGACCATCAAGTGTGAGATTTACCTTTAAAGATCTGTCATTTAAGAAGTAATGTGTCAGTGAGATGTAATACTCAAGTGATTTTGTTTTCCCTTCCTCAGGTGCAGCATCAAGGGAAAGACCCTGAAATATATTCCTTGTAATTCTTGCAAAACTAAACTCTATAAATGTTTTATAGTAGTTAAAACCGAAATATGCAAAATTTTTCCACAGATTTCTGTAAATAGGCTGGCCGTTTATAAACTGGTTCTCATAGTTCAGATATCCTTTGTTTACCATAACGAGGTAGGATATCTGAGATTTTATCTCCCTCGCATCGATAAATGTATTGTCATAATCCATCTTGTTTGATACGGTTCCCCTGAATGTTGTTGCGTTCTCCCTTTCCGGTTTTTTTGTGTAAAGTTTGATAATAACCGATGCAGGTTCATCCCCTAACCTTATTGCTCCAGATGCATAATAAACCTCAACATGGTCTATATGATCCAATGGATAGTTATCGTAAGTGAGAAAAGGGCTGCCGGTATGAACAGAGCTAACCTCATGGTCGTTTATGTAAAGCCTTACGAATGTACTCACACCTGTTGATGTTCCCTGAAAGGAGAAGTTCTCAACGCCAAATCTGTTTGGAACTACCCATCCAACCTTTAGATACTGAAGGAGATCGGCGAGTGTGAATGCCTGCATTCTCTCTATATCTTCCCTGGTAAATACAAGAACGTGTCCTAAGCTTTCTATTCTTGTTTTCTGAGCATAATCCGAGGCCTGTTTATACTCTTTTAGGAGCTCAGTTAATGTCTGCTGTGAAAAAGCCCCCTCCACCATTAATATAATGCTGAGCAGAAACGTTGTAATACTTTTTTTCATCCCTTATTTTCCTGTTCTTCCACTATTTTGCAAAAATACTTAAAATCCTCCTCTGTATCTATTCCAACTGTATCTTTTTTTGCCGTTATTACTTTTATCCTGTAGCCGTTGTACAGTAGTCGGAGCTGTTCTAATTTTTCTATCTGCTCGATAGGGGATTCTTCCATACTGTAGGCAAATTCCATCAGAACATCCCATTTATACCCATATATCCCTATATGTTTTAATATAATGTTTTTATATGTTCTGGCCATCTGACTGAAATCCGCATCTCTGCAGTATGGAATGGGGCTTCTTGAGAAGTAAAGGGCGTAATTATCTTTGTCTGTAACAACCTTAACTATATTAGGGTTCAGGTAATCACCTTCATCTTTTAAGGGAAATGATAAGGTTGAAACATCCGATCTGTCTAAAGATCTTATAAGTCTGTCTATATCATCAGGATCAATTAATGGTTCATCACCCTGAACATTCACAACTCTTTCTGTTTTTAAGTTCCGGGCAACAAAAGCTACACGGTCAGTTCCGCTTTTAAGGTCTGAAGGGGTTAAAACAACATCTATATCTTTACTCTCCTTAAAAACTTCCATTATCTGTTCGCTGTCTGTTGCTACTATTACCTTCTCGGCGCTTTTCACTCTCAGGCAGTTTTCCGCTGTCCATTTTATTATCGGCTTTCCACCGGCCTTCAGAAGCAGTTTATTCTTAAGTCTTGTTGATCCTAATCTTGCAGGGATTATAATTACTGCCAACTTGACCTCCTGAGTATCTTTTCGTAATAAGGGGGAAAAGATTTTACTTTATGAATATGCCGTTTGAAAAGGCTACAGGTCTGAAACCCAGGAAGATATTAAAAGGTAGTTTAAAACTGTAACTGAACACTATTATGTTGTAGTACCCTGGATTCTCAGGTTTTATATACACATTTCCAGGTGGAAAGTAACCTATCACCTTTCCGTTTTTATAAACAGCTGTTATAAATTTTCCAGGCTTTGTACTTATATATATCTCAGGATTAAGATGTATATCTATAAGATCTCCAACTGTAAAGAATCCTTCATCAGTTCTAACATATATCTCAAGCCCAGGGTCATGGTAAAGAGTTGTTATAACTTTTCCACTATCCATACTCAGATAGAGATCAAGCTTTGCAGAGTATAGCTGATCAATCAGTCTCTCTTCAAGGAAAACATCATTTTTAACAAGCATTATCTGATGTTTAAGATCGGGAAATGTGGTATCAATGGTTCTTATACTGATTTTCCCATGAACGCCGCCTACAAAGCATTTATCCTTTTCTGGATTGAAGTTCTTAAAGAAGATATCCTCAGAGTATAGCTTCCATATGTTGTTGTAAGCTATATCCTTGTTGAATGGATACCAGAGGAGAAATTTTATGTATGTGATAAAGTTTAGAGGTGTGATCTTAAGATTTTCAGGGTTGAGAATCTCTTTACATTCCTCAAGTTTTTTATCAAATATGTAGTATCTTCCATACTTTCCCTCAAATATACTCTCTTTTTTATCTGTCAGAAAAACATAGTTAATTCCTGTATTTTCAAGAGAGTTAAGTATATCCTTCTCTGTGATCAGAGAACTTCCAGATCGGTATGTTTTCAGTCCATAAACGATCTCGTATTTGAAATATGGATTTTTGAATGATCTGTCTGATACAGGTGAGATGGTTATCTTTTTTACAGGAATAAAGTTGTCTATACTGAATAGCGTGACGGTTAAAAATATAAAAATAAATAAAAATCTACCTTTAAATCCTGATCTATTTCTCCCATTCACATCTCACCCTGAAAAAAGGGGCAAAAGCCCCTTATCTATATTTATCTTCCTATCATTCCTTCTATTGGTGAAGAGGCAGAAGCATACATCTTCTTAGGGATTCTTCCTGCGAGATATGCAAGTCTACCAGCTTTTACAGCATACTTCATAGCCACAGCCATCTTTATAGGATCCTTCGCCTGTGCGATGGCTGTGTTCATAAGAACACCGTCAACTCCAAGTTCCATAACTATAGCTGCATCCGATGCTGTTCCTATACCGGCATCAACAATAACAGGAACATTTACAGCTTCCTTTATAAATATTATGTTGTATGGATTTTGAAGCCCAAGACCTGATCCTATAGGTGCAGCGAGGGGCATTACAGCAGCACATCCAATATCCTCAAACTTTTTAGCCATAATCGGATCGTCAGTAATATAAGGAAGAACTGTAAACCCTTCTTTAACGAGTATTTCTGCCGCCTTCAGTGTCTCAACCATATCAGGATATAATGTTTTCTGGTCTCCTATAACCTCAAGTTTTACAAATCCATGACCAAGAGCTTCCCTCGCCAGTTTAGCTGTAAGAACAGCCTCCTCAGCTGTGTAACATCCAGCTGTATTTGGAAGTATCATAACCTTTGATGTATCAATATAATCTAAAAGATTAGGCTTGTCAGGATCTGTTATATTCACTCTTCTCACGGCAACCGTTATTATCTCTGCCCCTGATGCCTCAGTTGCCTTCGCTGTCTCCTCAAAATCTTTGTACTTTCCTGAGCCTACAATAAGTCTTGAGGTAAACTCCCTGTCACCTATAACAAGTTTATCATCTTTAAAAAACTGCTCTTCGTTAAACATTAACAACCTCCTTTATTTATAATTAAACTAATTAATATATATTTTTTCACCAAATTCAACAATATGTGATCTTATCTTAAGCTCCTGATTTATATTCTCTCTGAATATCTCAAGAACCTCAGGTTCACCATGTATCAGAAATATATTTTTTCTGTTTTTAAAGTTTTTCAGCCACTCAATAAGGACAGGTTTATCAGCATGGGATGAAAAGCCGTTTATAGTGTATATTCTTGCCTTAACAGCTATCTCCTCCCCGTATATCTTTACTTTTTCTGCACCATCTATAATTCTTCTTCCAAGTGTTCCCTTTGCCTGATATCCAACGAATATCACACTGCTCTCAGGTCTCCAGAGGTTGTGTTTGAGATGGTGTTTTATCCTTCCGCCTGTACACATCCCGCTTCCTGCAAGGATTATAGCACCGTTATCAATACTGTTTATCATCTTTGATTCCTCAACAGTCTGTGTGAAATGAACATACGGGAATATAAATGGGTTTTCTCCTTTTCTTATCATATCTTTAAGATCGGAGTTGAAGTACTCCGGAAACTGGAGGAATATCTTTGTTGCAGATATGGCAAGGGGACTGTCGAGGAAGATCTTGCATTTAGGGAGTCTGCCCTGGTCATACATCATCCTCAAAACAAAAAGTATCTCCTGAGATCTTTCAAGGGCAAATGTGGGAATAACAATGTTTCCACCATCCTCAAAACTTTCAACTATAGCCTTCTCAAACTCATCAATACTTTCTTCAAGAGATCTGTGTTTTCTGTTTCCATAGGTTGACTCAACGAATATGTACTCACCTCTGTCTGAGAATGTTAAAGGATCTATGATAAGCCTTTCCTTAAGTCCAAGATCTCCTGAAAATATCAGTGTTTTCACCCCTGAGACAGTATCGATATCTATCTGAACGTAAGCTGAACCGAGTATATGTCCTGCATTTTTAAATCTTATTCTTATGCTCTCAGTAAGTTTTAAAGGCTGGTCGTACTCAAGCTGTATCCTGAAATGCTCCATAGCCTCATAAACATCATCTTCATCAAAAAGTGGAGGTTTTACCTTCTCAGGTTCGCCCCTTCTCAACGCCTTCCTGTACTCAACCCTGTACTCCTCTTCCATAACCTTGGCAGCATCAAGTAACATGATCCTTGATATTATCCTTGTTGGTTTTGTTGAGATTATCTTTCCTCTGAAGCCGTTTTTAACAAGAAGAGGTATCCTACCTATATGATCAAGATGGGCATGGGTAACTATCAGGTAGTCTATATCCTTTGGGTCAAAGAGGAAAGGATCGTAGTTTCTTTCCTCATCAATCCCCTGAAAAAGACCACAGTCAACAAGTATCTTTAATTTTCCTGCTGTTATGAGATGACATGAGCCTGTTACCGTTTTGGCCGCACCAAACGACTGGACGGTTATCTTTTCTATCATTTTAAACCTCTTAATGGTGGTGTCCTATACCAAAAGCTCTTAGTATGATCCATATACCAAGTATGATTATAATAAATCCTGCAAAAGATGATACCTTTTTCCTCAATCTTGGTGAGAGTATCTGGAATAACTTGCTGGCAAAAAGCATGGCAGGTATTGTTCCAAGTCCGAAGAATAACATAACCGTTGCACCTTTTAAAGGATCCCTTTCAAAAACAGCCTGCATCAAAAATGCATAAACAAGTGGACAGGGTAGAAAGCCGTTAAACATACCAAGGAAAAAAGGATTTTTCCTGAACTTTGAGAGTATCTCAGCAACAGTTGTAAATATAAGATCAAGACCTATAACACCTTTTTCCTTTATGCTTCCTGCCACCTGAAGGCCAAAAAATATCATCATAACCCCAAGAAAAATTGATAAACCTTTCTGGAAGTACTGGAACTGCATAGAGTGGAAAAACATCCCGAGATAGCCTGCTATAAATCCTAAAAATGAGTAGGTAAACAGTCTTCCTGCGGAGTACAGTATATTCCCAATCAGCCATGATCTGTGTATTATAAGAGGTGGTATAAATCCACACATACCGACACAGTGGTAGGAGCCTAAAAAACCGGCAAGGGATATGAGCAAGTATTTTAAGATCAACCTTCTTTTCCTGATTTTTATTTTAACAGTTAAAATAATTATATTCTAAAAGATGATTTTATGTTAAAAATATATGTAAAAAGCGGAGGGAATATTGAGAGTAGTTTTCTGGGGAACACCTGACTTTGCTGTTGAGAGCTTAAAGGCTTTGATAGAATCAAAGCATCAGGTTGTAGCTGTTGTTACACAGCCTGACAAACCTAAAGGCAGAGGAAAGAAGGTACAACCGCCTCCTGTTAAGGTTTTAGCCGAAAAATACAGTATACCCGTTTTTCAGCCTGAGAAGGTTAAAGGGAATAAAGAGCTTTACCAGAAACTAAAAGAGCTTGAACCTGATATATTTGTTGTTGTTGCGTATGGTAAGATTCTTCCTGAGGAGATAATAAATTTACCAAAGTATAAAACGGTGAATGTTCATGCATCGCTTCTCCCTGAGTATAGAGGAGCTGCACCTATTCACAGGGCTATAATGGAAGGAAAGGAAAAAACAGGTGTCTGTATTATGGAGATAGTGAAGGAGCTGGATGCTGGTGATATCTATCAGTGTGTTGAGATACCTATAACAGATCAGGATGATATTGTGTCTCTGCATGATAAACTTGCGAAGGAAGGGGCTAAGCTTCTACTGGACACTCTTGATAAGATAGAAAAAGGGGAGATAAAAAAGGTTCCACAGGATCATGAAAGGGCAACATACGCAAAACCTATAGAAAAAGAGGAAGGGAGGATAGACTGGAAAAGATCTGCAAGGGAGATCTTTAATCAGGTAAGGGCTTTGAAGGTATGGCCAAAGGCATTTTCAAATTTTAGAGATACACAGATAAAGATACTTGAGTGTGAAATAATTGATGAAAGATCTGAAGGAGAACCTGGAGAGATAGTAAAGATCATGAAAGATGAAGGGTTCGTAGTTCAGACAGGGAAGGGGAAACTTCTCATCAAAAAGGTCCAGTTTCCAAACTCAAAACCTATATCGGCAGCTGATGCTGTGAGAGGATACCGTATAAAAGAGGGTGAAAAATTATTTTGATCTATATCAAGAGATAAAAAGATAAGGAGTGATTAAATATATATGGAAGATAAATTTGTTATATGGGGCAGAAATCCTGTTATAGAGGCTTTAAGATCGGGAAAAGAACTGGAAAAGATTATGGTTGCTCATGATTCTCATCTACCAAAAGAACTGGTGAAGCTTGCTGAGAAGCGGAAGGTAAAGATCCAGAGAGTTCCAAGGAAAAAAATTGAGGAAACAGCTGGAACAAAAAAAACACAGGGAGTAGTAGCCCTTTTAAGTCCTGTTTCTTATTGGGATCCTGACGCCCTCATAGAGCATATAATAGAAAAAAACGGTTTTGGTGTTATTCTGGATCATATAACAGATCCACAGAATGTTGGAAATATCATAAGAACTGCTGAGGTTTTAGGTTCATCAGGTATTATTGTTCCAAGAGAAAGAAGTTCACCTATAAATGAGGTTGTTGTTAAAGCATCAACAGGTGCGGTTTTTTATCTTCCAATAGCAAAAGTTGGAAATATAAGACAGTTTATAGATAAATTTAAGAAAAGAGGTGGATGGGTTATATCCGTTGAGAAGGGAGGTAAACCCATACATAAAGTATCTTTCCCGTTTCCAGCTCTTATTGTTCTTGGATCTGAAGGAAAGGGTGTTTCAAAAACAGTTTTAGAAAACTCTGATATGATTGTTTCTATACCTATGTTCGGAAAGATTACATCTTTGAATGTCTCAGCTGCTGCAGCTATATCTTTGTGGGAGGTTAGTAAACAGAAATTTGAAATTTAGATATTTATAATGGAAAATATAAAGAATATATGTGATATAAAAGTCTAAATTGAATATGAGACGCTTTAAATTTTGATAAAACTGATATAATAATAGGGTTAGAGATCACTTACCGAAGAAAAATATCTGGAGGTTTAGAAATGGCTGAAGAAAAAATGAGCAGGCGTGACTTCCTCCTTTATGCGATGGGAGGTTGGGCTGCTGTCGGAGCTGGGGCTGTTCTATATGCGATGTACAAAACATGGGAGCCCCTTCCTGAAGTTAAGGCACAGGCTACAGTAAAATTTGACCTTTCCACCGTTCAGCCAGGAGAGATAAAGGTTGTATCCTGGAGGGGAAAACCTGTATTTATCCTGAGAAGAACGTCTGATATGGGCGGATGTGACAAAAGAACTGTTGCCGGAGAGTACACTGTAGTATTAGGGATCTGTACGCACCTTGGATGTATTCCTAACTGGATACCTGAAGAAAAGGTATGGCACTGTCCGTGTCACGGTGGTAGATACGATGCCTGCGGTAAAAATATATTTGGACCTCCTCCAAGACCACTTGATATACCACCGTTTAAACTTGAAGGAACAACAATTGTGTTAGGTGAAGAAGGTCCAGAATACAAAAAATTGATCCAAGGTTAGGAGGAGTGAAAGATGGAAAGGAAAGAAGAAGCTAAAAAATCCTGGTTAGACCAGAGGCTTGCTGTAAGTGACCTCTGGAGAGTTATGATGTCTGAATACTATCTTCCTAAAAATATAAACTTCCTATGGAGTTTTGGTGTTCTTACAATGCTCGTTTTCGTTATTCTGATAATAAGCGGTATATTCCTTCTTATGTATTACAAACCTGATTCTCATATGGCGTTTGATAGTGTAAACAAGACAATTATGATGGATGTTGCTTATGGATGGGTTTTCAGACATGTTCATGCTGTTGGTGCAAGTATAATGTTCCTCGTTCTGTTTATTCATATAGCAAGGGGTATTTATTACGGATCATTCAAGCCACCAAGGGAGATAGTATGGATAACAGGTTTCCTCCTCTTCGTTCTTATGGCAGCAACAGCTTTTACAGGTTATCTACTCCCTTGGGGACAGATGTCTTACTGGGCTGCTCAGACAATAACAACCCTTTTTGAAAAGATACCATTTATAGGTCCTGATCTTGTTATATGGATGAGAGGTAACTATATCGTTGAAGATGCTACTCTTACAAGATTCTTCGCACTTCACGTTGTTTTACTCCCACTTCTTATAATCGTTATAACAGCTGTTCATATGTATGCCGTTAGAATTGTTGGTAGTAACAATGAAGATGGAATACCTATGACAAAGGAAGAGAAGAAAGAAAAAGGAATTCCTTTCTGGCCTGTATTTATGGCTAAAGAGTACTTTGTAATGTCAGTATTCTTACTGTTCTTCTTCTACCTTGTGTTCTTTAACTACAAGTTTGCTATGGATCCGATTAACTTTGAGCCTGCAAACTACCTCCAGACACCACTTCATATCTACCCTGAGTGGTACTTCCTTGCTTTCTACGAAGTTTTAAGAGGTTTCTTCTTCAGTCAGAACATGGGTCTGATAGCTTTCGCTATTAGTATGTTTATCATACTCTTCCTTCCATGGCTTGATACATCACCTATCGTTAGTGGAAAACACAGACCTCTGTTTAGAATAATGTTCTGGATTTTTGTCCTTGATTTTATAGCGTTAACTATACTTGGTAAATTACCACCATCAGGACTTTTTGCATGGATGGGACTTATAACAAGTTTAATATACTTTGCATTTTTCCTATCCCTCCCAATTATCTCTAAGATAGAGAGAAAACAGGTTGAATCTGGAGGTAGGCAGTAATGAAAGAATTAAAAATACTGATAGTAATGGTAGTTCTGGTTCTAATAGGATACTGGGGAATAGAACCTCTCGCCCACAGCATAATGCATAAACATATTGAGGAGGCTATTCACAAGTACAACCTTCCTGATTATGAGTATTCAGATCTGGAACCGATGCCCCATTCAATAAAAGGGGATGCAAAGAGAGGAAAAGAAGCTGTACAGATGTTCTGTACATCATGTCACGGCATAAAGGCTGATAACATACCCGCTCCAATGGATCCAAAAACTGCAGCAGAGTCTTACGGTGTTGTTCCTCCTGATCTTTCAAACCTTGGAGCTCTCCTTGATGAGAAATTCCTCTATAACTTCCTTAAGGATCCTGCTAAAGCTACGGAGTTTCCAAAGATAGCCATGCCTGCCATGGGGCTTGATGATCAGCAGATCATGGATATTATCGCCTACATGAAATCTATAGCCAAAAAGGATATGGATGGAAAAGAAGCAACGATTGAAGCCTGTGGAAGATGTCACAGTATCAAATACCAGAAATTCCATACAGAAACACCACCTAACATTCTGAAGTCTTATCTTGGAAAAGTTCCACCTGATTTCTCTGTTATACACAGGGCGAAAGGTGGAGAGTATATTGTTGCATTCGTTAACAGACCTCAGGCTTTACTTCCAGGAACATCAATGCCAAGAATCGGTCTTAACGAAGAGGCAACGGAGAAGATTGAACACTACCTTGGAGAGATAGCTGATCCTAATAAAGAGGCGAGAACAAAGATAGGAATAGGTGTTCTCCTCTACATGCTTGTTATGATCGGGCTGACATACGCATGGAAGAAGAAGATGTGGAAAGGAATTCATTAATATAAGGGGGCTTTTAGCCCCTTTTTTTATTCTGACAGCTCTTTACTTCTCTTTGTTGCACTCTCTACAGCATTTATCACTGTATCCCTTAAAGATCCCTTTTCAAGTTCATGGAGACCGTAAATCGTTGTTCCCCCAGGAGATGTTACCCTGTCCCTCAGAACAGATGGATGTTCACCTGTTTCCTTTATAAGCATAGCTGATCCTAAAACAGTCTGAACTGCAAGATCAAGTGCTTCCCTGTAAGACAGACCGCATTTTACACCGCCCTGTGCAAGGGCATCTATAAATGTGAAAACATATGCCGGTCCACTTCCTGAAAGGCCTGTTACAGCATCCATAAGGGATTCTTCGACAACGATCGCCAGTCCTACAGAGCTGAAAAGATCTTTTATCTCTTTCCTTTTTTCCTGATCTATAACCGGATCAAATGATATACCAACGGCACCTTCACCTATAACTGCAGGTGTGTTGGGCATAACCCTTACAACGGGAATATCCTTCCCCAGGATATTTTTTATCCTTTCTATTTTTACTCCTGCAAGAACTGATACAACTATCTTTCCTTCGTCAAAAAGATCCTTTAAAGGCTCTAATGTATTTTCAATATCCTTTGGTTTTACCGCCAGTATTATTAGCTGGGAGAGATCAACAACCTTTCTGTTACTTTCTGTTCCGGCAACATTGTATCTATTCACTATCTGTTTAACCCTTTCAGGATCTATATCAGACACTATAATATCCGTTGATCTTACACCTCCCTTCTCAATAAAGCCTTTTATTAAAGCCTCACCCATATTTCCACAGCCTATAATACCTATCCTAAACATACCTTCTCCTTTTTTCCCTGTAGTTAACTTTTTTCCCTTCAGACAGTTTTATTATATCCATAACCTTAAAAACATTGTAATCCTCAAGGAAGCGGAGCATCTTTATAAAAATCTCAAGGTTTACCTCAGCATCATACATCGCCCTGTGCTGTCTTGAGAAAGGTATATTGAAATGCTGGGCTATACTTGCAAGGGATTTACTGTCTATGTCTGAGAGTATCTTTCTTGCGAGATGGTCTGTGCATATAAATGGGTTTTTTATCGTCTTATTCAGTATCTCCTTTGCCTTTTTGTTTAAAAATGCAAGATCAAACCTTATATTGTGACCGACTAGTATTGTATTTTCTATAAAGTTTAAAAAATCAGGCAGAACCTTATCAACTGTAGGCTGATCAATAACCATAGCTGTTGTTATCCCTGTAAGCTTTGATATATGTTCAGGTATAAGCTCAATCTCAGGTTTTATAAGACTCCAGAATCTATCCAGGATTATATTTCCCTGATATTTTATTGCTGCGATCTCTATTATATCGTTGCTCTCTGGGTTAAAACCTGTTGTCTCGATATCAATTATGGTGAAAACAGCCTCATCAGTTGTTAGATTATACATTTTTTTTATCCTTTTTAGTTTTATGTTCTATTAATTTTAACCCTTTCCTTTGATTCTTCAATTTTAATTTTCCTAACAATAATTTTAAACAGCCATGGGTATATCAGTCCACTAAGTATAGCACTCAGTATAACAACGGATGCCTGTTTTTTATCCAGCATATTAACCTCAAGACCTATCGTTGCTATAGCAACAAGGAGAGTTAAAGGCATTGAAAGTGAGAAAGGGATCAGAAATATCTCTTTCCATGAGAAGCCTGAGAATACAAATATCATTGCAGCAACAGATCTTATAAAGAATATAACAGCTGTCAGAATTAAAGCACTTATTATTATCTCAGGTTTTATAAGCTGGAATATGTCAAACTGTAGACCGACCTCTATGAAGAATATAGGGATCAGAAATCCGTATCCAAAGGCACTGAACTTCTCCTGTATCTCTTTTCTCTCTTTAAAAACAAGGGCGAAAAGCATACCGCCCATAAATGCACCTATAATCGGCTCCATACTTAAAAGGCTTGCAAGGGCGACAAATATAAACATATTAACAAAGTTTGCCCTTATACCTGTCTCTGTAGGATCACCGGTTTTAAGGAATGTTGATGTCCATTTTGGATTCCACCATATAAAAAGCTGGAATATTCTTATGATAAAGTAAGCTAAGGCGAAGAATATGTATATCTCTATTAGATGTATTAATGCCTTTGTTGAAAGTCCAAACTGGTAGTAAAGTGTGAAGCCTGTGATAAATAAAAGACTTATGATCTCCCCTATACTTCCTATTATTAAAACTGACTGGGCAAAGTTTGTTTTTAGAAGACCTGTATCCTTTAGAACAGGATATAGAAGTCCTATAGCTATTGTCATAAAAACAAGTGCATAGATAAGAGGAAACTCAAATGAAAATGTTATATAGAATGATAGAAAAACTATCATAAATAGGCTGAGTATGTATACAGAAAGATCCTTTTTAGAGGTTGATCTTATCCTGTCAAAGTTTATCTCAAGACCTGCGAGATACATAAGGATTATAAATCCAAGCTCTCCAAGTAGTTTAACTATAGGTGTCTCATGTATGATATCCTTGAAAAATATACCGAGAACAAGACCGTAGAATATCTCACCAACAGCTGAAGGAAGATAAAGCCTTCTGATAATAAAAGGTATAACAAAGGCACCTATAGAGATAACAAGCAGAAGTATAGCTTCATGTTTATCCATACAGCTCCTCTAAAGGAAGAAGAAGAACGGAGTTTTTTATACTCTTTGTTATATGGTACTGGACGTGAGGTTTGAAGATTGAGATCTCCTCATTCTTATCATATGTGGTTATGAACAGATTTTTTCTTTTTGATTCGTCGGACATAAACTTTAATGTCTCTTTAACAGGATTTCCTTCAAGAACCTTGTATTTTATATTTGTTTTGTATATCTGCTCAAAATCAGAAACGATCTCATGTCTCTCCCTCAGTTTTTCTTCCTCTTCGTCACCTCTCAGTTCCTGAGGCATAGTTATATAAAGAACCTCAAATGGAAGTTTCATAAGTCTTGAAAGTTCTATACCTATCTCAAGATTAAATGCAGGATCAGGACAGTTAAGTGATATTGTTATCTCTGAGTAAGGGAAGTTACCCCTTGATATAAGAACAGGTTTCTTAGCAGTTTTAAGTATCTTTTTTAATGTTCTCCCTTTAAAAAATGGCTCTTTAACAAACGGGTAAACTATAACACCTATATTATTTTCGTAGTAAAAAAGATCAATAAAGTTATTTACACTTTCCTTAATCTCAAATTTCTTAACTGTGTTCTTTATATAATCAAAATCCTCCCTGATTCTATAGTTTTTTACAGGAAAGATCAGAAGTTTATGGGCTTTCGTGTTTTTCTTAAGGTATGCAGCTTCCTCAAAGGATATCTTTGTGTTTCCTGAATAGGGAACAGCTATATCCATACCGAACTGTAACGGAAACTGGGGAATCCCTTTAAGAAGAATATTTACAAGATTTTCAAGAACCTTTGGATCACCTATTATTATCACCCTGTCCCCAACTTTTATTCTCTCATCACCTGACGGTAGTATAAGCTCGCTGTCCCTGTATATAGCTGCGATTCTCCATCTTGTAGGTTTTAGATATTTAAGCTTTCTGTCAACGAGATGAGATCTTGCAAGTATCTTTGCCTCTACGATCTCACCTTTACCAAGACCTATATTTGTTGCTATAGAGTAATTCCTCTCTATCTTTGATATAACGATTTTTGTTGTCAGTTCTGCAGGTTTTACAATGTTTATATTGAACTTCTCAAACTCCTCTTCCCTTTCCTCTTCAAAGAGGAGAACAACGATATTTACATTAAGATTAAAAACCTCCCTTCCGATTCTGCAGACCTCAAGAGATACATCTGCATCACTTATCGTTGATATTATGTTTATAACATTCTCAATATCTATCTTCTTCCATGTGAGTATACTGCTCGCATCACCATGTATAAGCTGTAATCTCTCCTCATCCCTGTACTCGTCCTCAAGCTCTTCTATAGTATTTTCATCATAATCTACAGCTATCACGGACCATTTCTTCAGGAGCTCCCTGAGAATTTCCCTTCCAAAGATCCCCACCCCGAACAGAAGAACTTTCTTGTCTATCTGTAACGTCATAAAATCTCCTAAAGTTATATAATAATAGTTGCAAAAATTATACCAGAATAGGTAAGGAGGAAATATGAAACCGAGAGTTGTTTTTATCAAGACACCTGATCCAAGGGGGATTACAGATAGTATTATAGAAGGTCTAAGTAAAACTATAGCAGCAAGAGATTTTGAGGTAAAGGTTATAACACCAACAAAGGATAACATTCAGGATCTTGTCAATGAACTTATGGAGTTCAAGCCTCTTTTCACTTTTGATCTTAACCTTGATGGGCTTATATATGCAGAGCAGGATGGTAAAAAGGTACCTCTCGCAGATATAGTTGGAAATATACATATAACATGGTTTCTTGATGATCCTATGTTACATTACGCGAAGATAAAACCTGTGATATCCTCAAACCAGATACTTTATCTCACTATTGATGTTGAACACAGCCAGTGGCTTGGATCAATGGGGAAGAATGTTGCCTTTTTAGCACCGGGAATATTTCCTACAAACTTTCCACCACCTGTTCAGGAGAAGGAGTTTGATGTAGCGTTTATAGGTCCTGTTACAGACCCGACAATTATTGAGAACGGATGGAAAGAGAGGTTTGATGAACATATTTACGGTTTTGCTGTTGAGCTCGGAAGGATGATATACAGAAACCCTGATATGCCTATAAGGTACGCTTCAGGTTATCTTCTCTCACAGTTCAATCCACAGTTCCAGCAGGCTATAATCAACTTCCAACAGGAGAAGGATCAGGAGTTTATGGCTTTCCTTTCTGAGATAGGTATATACGCTATGAATCTGAGAAGATGGAACATACTTGAGTCTATAGAGGATTTTGATATAAATGTTCTTGGACCTGTAAATGGAGAGGTTAAAGAAAATATTATCGTTTATGAGGATGTTGTTAAAGAGAAGGATGTTATAAGCTTCCTTTCCAAGACAAAGATAACTCTTTTGAGCCAGCCTCCTTTCTTACCTTCGGGACTCGGTTACACAACATTCAACGCTGTTGCCTGCAATACTCTTACAATGATTGAGGAAAAGCTCTCAGCAAAATCCTTTTACCAGGCTGATAAGGAGATAGTGACATACCATCCTATAGACAGTGTGGAGATAGAAGGTAAGATAGCGTACTACCTTGAAGAGAACCCTATGGAAAGGGAGGCTATAGCCAAAGCTGGAAGGGACAGAACATTTAAGGATCACACAATAATAAACAGAGGTGAGTTTCTGGCAAATATAATGAAAGACCTTATTAAGCAGGCCTCAAAACCTGAAGAGAGTGAAGAAAAAGTACCTGATAAGGATCAGATAAATTAGGCTGTAGCGAAAGCTACAGCTTTCTTACAAAACCTTTTATATCCTTTTCTCTCATATATCTGTATGCTTCCTTTCTGCTTTTGAACTTTCCTACCAGAACCTTGTGGAGACCTTTCTCCTCAACAATGAATACATTTTTCAGACCAAGACCTGATATAAACTTTTCTGCCTTTTTTCTTGAACTGAAGGCACCAAGCTGGACGTAGTAAAAACCTTTTTCAGGAGAGAGAGCTGTTTCTTTCTGCTTCTTCTCTGCAACTTTTTTCTCTTTCTTTACCTCGGCCTTCTTTTCTATGTTTACTGTAGTTTTTTTCTGAATATCAGCTTTCTCTGTTTTCTCCTCTTTTTTTACTTTCTCCTCTTTTACCGGTTCAGCCTTTGATTCAGCTCTGTTTTCTTCCTTTTTCTCTACTTTTACCTCTGCCGATTTAGTCTCTGTAATATTTTTGTGTAACGGGATATGCTCGTCTAAATTCTTAGGTGTTCTCTCAGCAACTATATCTATCTCAGGCTCTGATATGGTCTCATTTTTACCTGAATATATATTTATCCCTATAACTGAAAAAATAACTATGATTAAAAGTCCAGAGAGGATTATTATTATCTTTTCAATCTTTTCCTGTTTTGTTTTTGCTTCTTCCAACTTTTTTATCGTATCTTTTAGATCCTGATCCATCTTACATCCTCTCCACCGGCGTTATTCCCATAAGTTTAAACAATGTTCTTAATGCTTCCCTTACAGCTTTTAGTAAATACAGTCTTGCCCTCATCAATTTTTCGTCTTCCTCAACTAAAAACTTAAAGTTGTTGTAGTAGTAATGGAAATCTGAGGCGAGATCGTATGTTATCTGTGTAAGTTTATGAGGTTGCTCCTTTAAGGCAGCTTCCATAATAAGATCAGGTATAAATGATAGATGTTTCATAATGACCCTTTCCTGATCTTCCTTTAAAAGATCAATATCAGCATCAAAATCATTTTCAGGATCAAAACCAAATCTTTCCTTTGCCTCTCTGAAAACACTGCATATTCTTGCATGGGCGTACTGAACATAGTAAACAGGGTTTTCTGAGGATTTTTTAAGGGCAAGATCTATATCAAAATTAAGATGTGTATCAGGATCTTTTGTAAGGAAAAAGTATATTACAGCATCTTTACCTACCTCATCTATAAGCTCTTTAAGTGTTACGAAAGATCCTGATCTTTTTGACATCTTTATCTCTTTACCTTCTTTGAAAAGCTTTACAAGCTGTATGAAAATAACCCTTATCCAGTCCTCCCTTACACCAAATGCCATAACCGCAGATTTTAGTCTCGGGAAGTATCCGTGATGATCAGCACCCCACACATTTATTATGAAGTCGTAACCTCTTTTAAACTTGTCGTAATGGTATGCTATATCACCTGCGAAGTATGTATAACTGCCGTCAGATTTTATGATAACCCTGTCTTTATCGTCCCCAAACAGTGTTGTTTTTACCCAGACGGCTCCCTCTTTTTCATATATAAGACCTTTCTTCCTTAAGAATTCTATAGCCTCATCAACCTTACCTGATGAGTATAAAGATCTCTCGCTGAACCATATATCAAATGTTACGCCAAACTCCTTAAGATCCTCTTTTATCCTTTCAAGGAGCATATCCTTTGCAAACTCTGAGCAGAAATCTATAGCCTGTTTCTCATCAACCATAGAGAGAATCTTTTCCTTTTCATATTTGTACAGATGCTGTGCTATCTCCTTTATATACTCCCCGTGGTATCCATCCTCAGGAAATGGATAATCAGGCTGATCTATCTGTCTGAATCTTGCATAAACTGACTCACCGAGCTTGTATATCTGTCTTCCTGCATCATTTATATAAAACTCCCTCTCAACGGTGTATCCTGCATACTCATATAGATTTGAAACAACATTACCTACGACAGCACCCCTTCCATGTCCAAGATGGAGAGGACCTGTGGGATTCGCGCTGACAAACTCAACATTTATATAACCTTCCTTCTTCTCCGATCTTCCGTAATTTTCCTTCTCCTGAATTATCCTTTTCAGTATATCTGCATAGAACTTTCTTGACAGAAAAATATTTATAAAGCCTGCACCTGCTACCTCAACTTTTGAGAACTCCTCAACATTCTCAAGTATGTTTTTTATTCTCTGGGCAATATTTAAAGGCTTATCTCTCAGTATCTTTGAAAGAAGAAAAGCTGCGTTTATGGATATATCACCGAACCTGTCTTCCTTAGGGATCTCAACCTTTATCTTTTCCTCAACCTCAGATATCTGCGGTATTTCGTCTTTAAGTAATTCAACGATCTTCTTTTTTAGCTCCTCTTTCATCAGTCTTAATACCTCAATTTTTTGTAGATTAAATATTTTATAACAATAGATGCATATTAAAAAAATTAATGGATAATTGAGTTAAAATATAATGCGTTAAAATACGCTGTAGAGGTAGAAAGTTGCAGAAATTCATATTTATTACCGGTGGTGTTCTTTCCTCACTTGGAAAAGGAGTTGCTTCAGCGAGTATAGGAACACTCCTTGAGAAGATGGGATACAGAATAACATTCTTAAAGCTTGATCCCTATCTTAATATTGATCCGGGAACTATGAACCCGTATCAGCACGGAGAGGTTTACGTTACAGAGGATGGAGCTGAGACGGACTTAGATCTTGGGCATTATGAGAGATTTACAAATGTTGTTCTATCAAAACATAACAACACAACATCAGGGAAGCTTTACAACTCTTTACTTGAGAAGGAGAGAAGAGGAGCTTTCCTTGGGGCTACAGTTCAGGTTATACCACATTTTACAAATGAGATAATAAAAAGTATAGAGAGGGCAGCTGCTGGTTCTGATATTGCTCTGATTGAGATAGGCGGAACTGTTGGAGATATTGAGAGTCTTCCTTTCCTTGAAGCTATAAGACAGATGGGTCTTGAGCTTGGAAGAGAAAATGCCCTTTTTATACATCTTACATATGTTCCTTATGTTGCTGCAGCTGGAGAGCTGAAAACAAAACCATCACAGCACTCTGTTAAAGAGCTTAGGGCTATAGGTATACAGCCCGATATTCTCCTCTGTAGAGCTGACAGACCTTTACCTAAGGCTATAAAAAGAAAGCTTGCACTGTTTACAAATGTAAGTGAGGAAGCTGTTATATCTGCCCCTGATGTTGATATCATTTACAGAATTCCGCTTCATATGAAAAAGGAAAAGCTTGATCAGATAGTGGCAAAGCACTTAAATTTAGAGTATAGAGAACCTGATCTTAAGGACTGGCAGAGAATAGTTACAACACTATCAAAGTTAGAGAGGGAAGTTGATATAGCCATAGTTGGAAAGTATGTTGAGCTCAAGGATGCTTACAAGAGTATAATAGAGTCCTTTATACATGCCCAGATACCTAATAGGGTTAGGGTTAACTTCAGATGGGTTAATGCTGATGAGCTAACGGAGGAGAATATAGATCAGTTCCTTGGAGATGTTGACGGTATACTTGTTCCTGGAGGTTTTGGGGAAAGAGGTATAGAGGGAAAGATACTTACAGCAAAATATGCGAGGGAGAACGATATACCTTACTTCGGTATATGTCTTGGTATGCAGGTTGCTGTTATAGAGTTTGCAAGAAATGTGGCAGGGCTCAGAGAGGCAAACTCAACAGAGTTTGAACCTGAAACACCTTATCCTGTTATTGATCTTATGCCTGATCAGAAAGGGATAGAGAGGAAAGGTGGAACAATGAGGCTTGGTGCTTACAAATGTACATTGAAAGAGGGAACAAAGGCATACGAGATTTATGGAGAGAAGGAGATATACGAGAGACACAGGCACAGGTATGAGTTCAATCCTGAGTTCAGACCTATTCTTGAGGAAAAGGGTCTTGTTGTTTCAGGTGAGTATAAGGCAAAAAAACTTGCTGAGATTATAGAACTTCCTGATCACAGATGGTTCATTGCCTGTCAGTTTCATCCAGAGTTTAAGAGTAAGCCTTTTGCACCTCATCCTCTTTTTGTCTCGTTTGTCAGAGCATCTATGGAAAAAAGGAAAGAAAGATCATAAAAATAAAAAGAGGGAGTGTGTAATAGTTTGTTAAATAACTGCGGAGGTTGAAAAGATGTCTAACTATAAGGATGAGGTCCATTTAAAGGTTCAGGAGAAGATATACCCACCTGAGGATATAGTTAAGAGAGCGTGGATAAAGGATTATGACGAGGTCTATAAAAGATCTATTGAGGATAGGGAAGGTTTCTGGGCTGAGGTTGCAGAGGAGTTACACTGGTTCAGAAAATGGGATAAGGTTCTTGAGTGGAACTTCCCGTACGCAAAATGGTTTGTTGGAGGAAAGACCAACATAACTTACAACGCACTTGACAGACATATTAAAAATGGTAAAGGGGACAAGATAGCTTACATATACGTTGATGAGGACGGAAATGAGGAGAAGGTAACATACAGTGAGCTTTTAGAAAAGGTTAATGCCCTTGCAAACGGTCTTAAAAGACTCGGTTTAAAAAAGGGAGATAGGGTTTCCATATATATGCCAAACTCTATAGAGGCTGTTGTATCTATGCTTGCATGTGCAAGGATAGGTGTTATACACAGCGTTGTTTTTGCAGGTTTCAGTGAAGGTGCTCTGCATATGAGGATTGATGATGCAAAAGCATCTGCTGTTATAACAGCAACATACACAAAAAGAAGGGGAAGAAAGATACCCTTACTTCCCACAGTTGAGAAAGCTATAAAGGATCTTGATTATATAAAGAATGTTATTGTATGGGACAGAGATAAAGAAGGTGTTACAGATAAAGATGATAAATATGTAGATCTTAATAGATTGATAGAGGAAAATAAAGGAGAATGTTCACCTGAGGAGATGGACTCTGAAGACCCTCTCTTCATCCTTTACACATCAGGAACTACAGGAAAGCCAAAAGGTGTTTTACACACAACCGGTGGATATATGGTAAACACTTACTACACTGCAAAGATAGTTTTTGATCTGCATGAGGACGATATATACTGGTGTACAGCTGATATAGGATGGATAACAGGACACAGTTATATAGTTTACGCACCTTTAACAAACGGTGTTACATCTGTGATCATGGAAGGTGTTCCCGTTTATCCACATCCCGGTATATGGTGGGAGTATGTTGATAAATACAGGGTTAATATATTTTACACAGCACCTACAGCTATTAGAATGCTTATGAGATTCGGTGATGAGATACCTGCAAAATACGATCTTTCCTCTTTAAGAATTCTTGGATCTGTTGGTGAGCCTATAAATCCTGAGGCATGGCACTGGTATTACGAGCATATAGGAAGGAAGAGATGTGTTATTGTTGATACATGGTGGCAGACAGAGACAGGTTCACATATGATAACGACTATACCTTCCTATCCTATGAAACCGGGAAAAGCTGGAAAACCATTCTTCACGATAGAGGCTGCTGTTGTTGACAAAAATGGAAATGAACTTCCACCAAACACAGTCGGTTACCTTGTTATAAAAAATCCTTGGCCTTCAATGCTCAGAACATGCTGGGGAAATCCTGAGAGATATGAGAAATACTGGAAGGAGATAGATAACGTATACAATGCAGACGACCTTGCATCAATTGATGAAGATGGATACATAATGATCGTTGGAAGGGCTGATGATGTTCTCTCTGTAGCTGGACACAGGATAGGAACGATGGAGGTCGAAAGTGCTATAGTTGAGCATCCTGATGTTGTTGAGGCTGCTGTTATAGGTAAGCCTGATCCTATTAAAGGCCAGAAGATAAAAGCATTTGTAGTTTTAAAGGTAGGTGTTGAACCTTCTGATCAGCTTAAGAAGGAGATCCAGAATACTGTGAGGGAAATACTTGGACCTATAGCTATACCTGAGGAGATAGATTTTGTTGATAAACTTCCAAAAACGAGATCAGGAAAGATTATGAGAAGGGTTTTAAGGGCACAGGAACTAGGTTTAGAGGTTGGCGATCTCTCTACACTGGAAGATTAGTTATATTTTGCAATGATCTTTTATTATCTTATATTTAAAGAAAAGGAATGAGGAGGATGTTGTTGCAGCTTAGAGAAGATCTAACTCCGAAGCAGATTGTTGAGGAGCTTGATAAGTATATAGTAGGTCAGAAAGAGGCTAAGAAGGCTGTTGCTATAGCTTTAAGAAATAGATGGAGAAGGCATAAACTGCCTGAAGATCTGAGGGATGAGGTTATACCAAAAAATATCCTTATGATAGGACCAACAGGTGTTGGTAAAACTGAGATAGCAAGAAGACTTGCGTCACTTGTTGGTGCTCCTTTTATAAAGGTTGAGGCTACAAAATTTACAGAGGTAGGTTATGTAGGAAGGGATGTTGAGTCTATAATAAGGGAGCTTGCGGAAGCCTCATTCAAGATGGTGAAAGCTGAAAAGATGGAGAAGGTTAGGGAGAAGGCTAAAGAGATAGCTGAGGAGAAGATACTTGATTATCTTGTTCCTATGAGAGTTAAAAGATACGGAACACTTGAGACATTTGAGGAGGAAACATCTCCGGCCAGGGAGAAGTTCAGACAGATGTTAAGAAATGGGGAGCTTGATGAGAGAACTGTTGAGATAGATGTTGAGGAGAAAGGAGTTTCGGTTGTAGGTGGTGTTATCGCACCGGGACTTGAGGATATAGAAAACCAGCTTAAAGATCTCTTCTCAAGCCTTGCACCAACAAAAAGGAAGAGAAGAAAGATGACAGTTAGGGAAGCTATGAGAGTTCTTGAACAGCAGGAGGCTGAAAAACTGATAGATATGGATGAGGTTGCATCAGAGGCTGTTTACAGGGCAGAGAACTTTGGCATAGTTTTTATAGATGAGATAGACAAGGTTGCAGGTAAATCAACAGGATCTTCACCTGATGTATCAAGGGAAGGTGTACAGAGGGATCTCCTTCCAATTGTTGAGGGAACAACGGTATCAACAAAGTACGGTCCTGTTAAGACCGATCATATACTTTTTATAGCCGCAGGTGCGTTCCATCTCTCAAAGCCTTCAGATCTTATACCTGAGCTACAGGGAAGATTCCCGATAAGGGTTGAACTACAGCCTTTAACAAAAGATGATTTTGTCAAGATATTAACTCAGCCTAAAAATGCTCTCATAAAACAGTACAAAGCGTTAATGGCTACTGAAGGTGTTGATATAGAGTTTACAGATGATGCTATAGAAGCAATAGCTGAGATAGCTGAGCAGGTTAATGAGAAAACTGAAAATATAGGTGCCAGAAGACTTCACACGATACTTGAAAGAATTATGGAGGACTACTCATTTGAAGCACCTGATCTTAAGGGACAGCATATAATAATTGATGAAAAGGTTATAAGATCAAAACTTGGTGATATTATCCAGAGTGAAGACCTGACTAGATATATTTTATAAAGGAGGGATAGTTATGGCTGGAAAAGAAAGTGCTGAAGAACTAAAAAAAGAGATAGAGTCTCTTAGAAAAGAGATTGAGAATCTGAAGAAGAGAACAGCTGAGGAGTCTGAGGGGAAGATGCTGAGTAAAGAGACTGTCGTTGAGATACTTGATGAGACGGAAAATCTGATTAAAAAAACATTCTCTATTCTGGAGGGAACAATAGTAGGTGCTATCGAAGGAATGAAAAAAAATCTGAAGTAAGGGGTAGAAGATGGAAGAAAAAGTATCAGAAAGTCCTGTGCCTTTTTCTGAACTTTTAAAAGAGATAGATGTAAAGGATAAATCAACAGCTTATGTTTTGATAGAGGCGAATCCGGCGGAGATACCTTTTATTATGGAGGAGCTTTCAAAGATAGAGAATGTAAAATCTGCTGATGTTGTTACAGGGATATACGATATTATCGTCTTTCTGGAAGGAGAAGACCAGAACGAGATAGGAAGAGTGGTAATAAGGGATATAAACTCTATAAGAGGTGTTAAGAAAGCAACTACATGTATGGTTGTTAAGATATAAACTTACTTTTTATACCCGATCCTCTTACAGACCCTGAAGCTTTCTTCCTTCAGTGTGTCTTCCCTTCTCATATATTTAACTTTTACAATTCCACAGTTGTTATTCCACTCTTCAGGAATGGCTATGATTTTAAGGTAGTTATCCTTGCATTTTACACAGTTGTACTGGATCTTCTTGTTCTGGGCGGCAGCCTCTTTTACAGCTATAGAAACTATTTCAGGAAATGTAACTGTGAGGGTTTTACCACTTCCTCCTAAAAGGCCTCCTTTGAATACATTCTCTGTCTTTTCATCATAAAAAACCTCTTCATAAACCTCCATTAAAGGGTTGTACTCTTTAAATTTTGTTTGCTGTTCCTGTTTTGATGCACACCCGCTAAAAATAACAATACCTGCCACTGCTAACGCTGCTTTTTTCATCTTTATTCCCTCTATTAAAAGTTTTTTATTCCGTTTTACTCGGCCCCCTGAACTTTTCTGATTCTTCTTGCAAGCTCCCTTATAGCCTCAATCTCGCTCATACCCTGTTCCATAAGCTCCCTTACAGTCTGGGCTTTTGCAAGGACATTTATAACTTCCAGAGTTTCACCTGTGACATTACAGTAGTTCTCACCTTTTTCTATAGTCTCGGTTATACAGAGCTCTAACTCTTCAACAGAGAATCTTTTTGCAAGCTCCTTTATCTCTTTAATATTCATATTCCTTACCTTTCAGTAATTGTTCTTAATAATAATTTACAGACTGTTTTTCTATTATAGTATGATATCAATCATAAGATTGAGTTTCAATTATAAATTAATAGTACTTAAAATTGATATACTTACAAAATTGGTTTGTTAGTATAAACTGACTATTCAGCCCCCTGAATCTTTCTAATTCTTCTTGCAAGCTCTCTTATAGCCTCAATCTCGCTCATCCCCTGCTCCATAAGCTCCCTTACAGTCTGGGCTTTTGCAAGTGTGTTTATGACCTCCATAACATCCCCTGACACCTCACAACCCTCAAGCTCCGGTTTTCCAAGCTTAAGAGTCTGGTCTATACAGAGCTCAAGCTGCTGTGGTGTGAACTTTTTTGCAAGCTCCTTAATCTCCTTTATGTTCATTTTTTCCCTCCTGCTTTTGCAGGTTTATAGTTTTATCTTTCCTTTGTATTTCTTTGATAGCTCCCTTTTCATATCCCTTTCCTTTATAGCTTCTCTCTTTTCGTATTTAGCTTTACCTTTTGCAAGAGCTATCTCTATTTTGACTTTTCCATTTT
The DNA here is from genome assembly GCF_000021565.1 of Persephonella marina EX-H1. Taxonomy (NCBI): domain Bacteria; kingdom Pseudomonadati; phylum Aquificota; class Aquificia; order Aquificales; family Hydrogenothermaceae; genus Persephonella; species Persephonella marina. The sequence goes on from NC_012440.1 coordinate 557,766, forward strand.
TAAGATAAACCTTTGTTGGTATTATTGTCAGACCTTTTTCCTGAACTTTTCCCATAAGCTTGAGTATCTCTCTTTTATGGAGTAGAAGTTTCCTTTTTCTGTAGGGGTCATGCTGAAGTTTTGATGCAGGTTTGTACGGAGCTATATACATGTTGTATATAAAGGCTTCACCATTGTCTATTCTTACAAAACTGTCCCTGAGATTTACACTTCCTTCCCTGATAGATTTTACCTCTGATCCTTTCAATACTATCCCTGCCTCGTACGTCTCTATTATGTTGTAGTTGTGGTAAGCAACTTTGTTTGTTGCCACGACCTTAATTCCCATAAATTTCACTCCCGTTTCATTTTCTTAGGATAGAATATTATAACGCCTAATTACTATACATTAAGTGGGGTACAGTATTATGATAAAGCTAAAATCTTTTTTTTCCATCATATTTATGTTTGTCCCTTTAATATCATACGGTCAGATATATTACAGTCTGGATATAAAATTTGATATTCCTGAAGGAAAGATCTATGGTGAGGTTGAGATAAAGTCTGACAGAGAGGTATCAGTATCAATAGATACAGGGGATCTAGAGATCACCTACTCTGATATTAGATATCTCACATACACAAAGATAGAACCTGATAAACCTGTAAGAATAAAGTATACAGGGACTTTTAAAGGGTTTGACCAGTACAATATGGTCTCAAAACATGGTATATATCTGACAGGTGTATGGTATCCAAAGATAGACAGACCTGCCTTGTATTCCTTTAAAGCCCAGATACCCGAAGATTTTATACCTGTTGGTGAAGCTGAGGAGATAGCCGAAGAAAAAGTGGATGAAGGGATTAAGAATGTTAGATTTATCTTTCCACATCCTCTTGAACATCTCCACTTTATAGCTACAGACAAGTTCAGGGTGAAAAGTAAAAAAATAAGGGATGATCTTACTGTTTACACATACTTCTTTGAGATGGATCACAGATTTTCAGATATATATCTGGAAAAGGCAGAGGGGTATATAAGGTACTACGAGGAAAAGATAGGAAGATTTCCGTATAAAAGGTTCAGTATCGTTGAGAATGTACTTCCAACTGGATACTCTATGCCTACATTCACACTTATAGGTATGCAGATAATAAGATATCCATTCGTTCTTAAAAGCTCCCTTGGTCATGAGATACTACACCAGTGGTTTGGGTGTTCAGTTTATGTTAAGGATGAGGAAGGAAACTGGGCAGAAGGCCTTACAACTTATCTTTCGGATCATGAGTTCTCAGATGACAAAAAACTATACAGAAAAAGACTTATATCAAAATTTATGGCCTATGTTACAGATGATAATGATTTTCCCCTTAAGGATTTTGTGTACAAAAAAGATGAGCTTTCTGAGGCGATTGGATACGGTAAAACAGCGATGGTATTTCATATGTTGAGAAAAGAGGTTGGTGATGAGAAATTCTTCAGATCAATATCAGATTTTTACATGAAAAACAGGTTTAAAAGAGCTTCATGGGATGATCTGAAAAGAAGTTTTGAAAACCAGTCAGGTCAGGATTTAGGTCTTTTTTTCCACCAGTGGATAGAGAAGAAAGGAATACCTGATATAAGTATTGAGAAGATATCGGTAAAGGTTGATGACGGAAGGTTTAAAATCTCAGGAGAGATAAAACAGAGTAGAGATTTTGTATTTAAAGTACCTGTTAAGATACTGACCTACACAGGTTATATTCAGAAAACACTTGAGATACAGGGGAAGAAGACTGTTTTTAGCTATACAGTTGATGATGAGCCTTTAAGCATCGTTATTGATGACAGTTACGATACGTTCAGGAAGCTATCTCCAGAAGAGATGATACCTATGATCTACTTTTTACTTGGTGATAAAAGCCCTGTTGTTTTTGTTGATCCTGAAACAGAGGAAAAATACAGACCTGTTCTTGATTTCTATAAAGAGAAAAAGCTATACAGCCCTGAAGAATTTAGATACAGCCTTATAAAAGACAGAAATGTTGTTATATTTGACAGTAAAAACCCTGTGATTAAAAAGATACTCGGTAAACCTTCATTAGAGAAAGAAGGGCTGTCCATAACATCTGTAAAAAACCCCTTTTCTGAAAACAGATTTATCTTCGTTATACATGCCGATACAAGGGAGTCTGTTGAGAGAGGTTACTCAAGACTGAAACATTACGGAGGATACTCTTTTGTTAAGATAGGTAAGCATTTCAGGGCTGAAAAAGAGGTTTATAAAGCTCAGGATGGGATTCTATACAGGATAAGAACCCCTGCGAAGATAATAACAGAGAACGGTATCACAGATATGAAAAGTATGATAGACCAGATAAAGGATAAAAAGGTTATCTTTATAGGTGAAAAACATACAAGCTTCTCCCATCACGCTGTACAGTACAGCATAATAAAGGCACTTTATGAGAACGGCAGTGATATAGCCATAGGAATGGAGATGTTCCAGAGACCATTCCAGAGATACCTTGATATGTACATAAAAGGGGATATAAGTGAAAAAGAGTTTCTGAAAAAGACAGAGTACTTTAAGAGATGGAAGTACGATTATAACCTTTACAAGCCTATCCTCAGATTTGCCAGAAAACATAAGATCCCTGTTATAGCTCTTAATATGGAGGCTGAGATAATAGATAAGGTGTCTGAGAAAGGTATAGACGGTCTTACACCTGAAGAAAAAAGGAAACTACCTGAAAGTATGGATTTTACCAATGAAGAATACAGAAGTTATCTGAAGATCATATTCCAGATGCATAAGGAGAGGAAAAAGGAAAAAGAGTTTATAAACTTCTACCAGTCCCAGCTTATATGGGATGAGACCATGGCTGAGACAGCTGCTGAATACCTTAGAAAAAATCCAGAGAGAAAGATGGTGATACTTGCAGGAAATGGTCATCTGAGATATGGGTATGGGATACCTGACAGACTTTACAGGAGGATCAATGAACCGTATGTGATAATACTGAATGATGAGGATATAGATAAGGATATAGCAGATTATGTTGTTTACACACAGTTTCTTGCAGGTGTAAAGGCTAAAAAGATAGGTGTTTATATAGACATAACAGATAAAGGTCTGAAGGTTGATGATGTTGTTAAAGGTTCACCTGCTGAAAAGGCCGGGATTAAGAAGGGGGATATTATTGTTGAGTTCAATGGAAAGAAGATAAGAACACTTGAGGATCTTAGAATAGAGCTTGTTTATCCTGAGAAGGAGAATGAGATAGTAGTCCTGAGAGATGGTAAAAGATTAAAACTTAAAATAGTTTTTGAAGAGGAACTGAACCACCACCAGTGAACCTTCTGATATAATTAGTTTTTAAAAAGTTAAAGGAGAGAAGGATGATAAAAAGGTACACTCTTGAAAAGATGGGATCTGTCTGGAGTGAACAGAACAAGTTTCAGAAATGGCTTGATGTTGAGATAGCAATATGTAAGGCATGGAACAGACTTGGGAAGATACCTGATGATGCTATGAAGGAGATAGAGGAGAAAACTTATATAGATGAGAAAGTTGTTGAGAGAATACACGAACTTGATAGAATATACAACCATGATGTTCTCGCATTTGTGACAGCCGTTGCTGAACAGGTTGGAGAGAACGGAAGGTACATACATCTTGGTGTGACATCATCTGATGTTATAGATACAGCCCTTGGTCTTCTGATGAGGGAGGCTATTGATATCCTTATAGAGGATATTGATCAGCTCTTACCTGTGTTAAAGGAGAACGCCTTTAAGTATAAAGACACTGTCATGATGGGAAGGACACACGGTGTTCACGCTGAGCCTATGGTGTTCGGTCTCAAGTTTGCCCTCTGGTACGAGGAGATGAAAAGAAACAGGGAGAGGCTTGTTAAGGCAAGAGATGTTGTCTCTGTAGGGGCTATATCTGGAGCTGTTGGAACTTACTCTAATATCCCTCCTGAGGTTGAAAAGTACGCACTTGAGTATCTTGGTCTTAAAGTTGAACCTGTTTCTAACCAGGTTGTCCAGAGGGACAGGCATGCTGAGTTTATGACAGCCATGGCTATAACAGCCTCATCACTTGAGAAGATAGCTGTTGAGATAAGGCATCTGCAGAGAACAGAGGTATTGGAAGCTCAGGAGCCTTTCAGGAAAGGACAGAGAGGATCATCCGCAATGCCCCATAAGAAGAATCCTATCACATGTGAGAGAATAACGGGGCTTGCAAGGGTTATAAGGGCAAATGCTATACCTGCTATGGAAAATATAGCTCTCTGGCATGAGAGGGATATATCCCACTCATCTGTGGAAAGGGTTGTTATGCCTGATTCTGCAATAGCACTTGATTACATACTTAATCTTACAAAGAATGTTCTCTCCGGACTTGTTGTTTATCCTGAAAGGATGAAAAGAAATATGGATCTCTCAAAGGGCCTTTATTTCTCATCAAAGGTTCTTGTTGCACTTGTTGAAAAGGGACTGTCAAGGGATGAGGCTTATGATATAGTCCAGAGAAATGCTATGAAAGCATGGGATACTGAAGGGCTTATGTTTAAGGATGCCCTCCTCTCGGATGAGGAAGTAACATCAAGACTCTCACCTGAGGAGATAGATAAAATATTTGATGTTAATGAGTTTTTAAAGAACGTTCCTTATATATACAGGAGGGTTTTTGGGGAGTATTGAGCAGAGAGGATTTCATAAAGGTCTTAAATATCCTGAAGAGGGAGTTTCCCAGATGGGATGCTCCCGTTGTATCTCTAATGGCAAAAAGGGATAAAAGAACTCCATACCAGATACTTATATCAACAATAATCAGTCTCAGAACAAAAGATCAGGTAACAGCAGAGGTTTCTGAGAGACTTTTCAGGCTTGCTGACAATCCTTACGATATGCTTAAGATACCTGAAGAGAAGATAGCAGAGGCCATATATCCTGCCGGATTTTACAGAAATAAGGCTAAGGTTATAAAGGAGATATCGGGAAAGATAGTAAAGGATTTTGGAGGAAAGGTTCCTGACAGTATTGATGAGCTTCTGAAATTAAAAGGAGTTGGAAGAAAAACGGCAAACCTTGTTGTTGCCCTTGGATACGGAAAACCGGCGATATGTGTTGATACTCATGTTCATAGAATATCAAACAGATTAGGCTTTGTTAAAACAAAAACAGCTGAAGAGACAGAGATGGCTTTAAGAAAAAAAGTTCCCAGGGAGTACTGGAACGAGATAAACGATCTTTTTGTTGCCTTTGGACAGACCATATGCAAACCTGTCTCACCTAAATGTTCAGAATGTCCAGTATCGTCTTACTGCGAAAAGGTTGGTGTTAAAAAACACAGATGATCATATATCGTTCTTCATCCTGTTAAACTCTCTTATTACGTTTATAAGCTTACCTGTGTTTTCCTTTAAAAAGTCCTGATCATCATCTTTTTGTATATCAATCTCAATGATCCTGTTTGAGAAAAGATAGTAAAATATCCCAAATGATGTCAGAAAAGAAAACAGAAATCTAAACATCTTCCACTCCTTATAATTCTCTGAATTTATTTGTTACAGGCATTCTTCTATCTTTACCAAAGGCTCTGTGTGTTATTCTAATACCAATAGGTGCCTGTCTTCTCTTGTACTCATTCCTGTCTATCATTTTAACCACTTTTTCAACAGAATGTCTATCAAATCCCATTCTTATTATATCCTGAACGGGCATATCCTCCTCAACATAAAGCATTATGATCTCATCAAGTATAGGATAAGGTAGAAGTTCATCCTCATCTCTCTGATCAGGCTTGAGTTCTGCTGAAGGTGGTTTCTCAAGAACTCTCTGTGGAATAACGGGTGAGATACTGTTCCTGTACTGTGCAAGCTCGTAAACTTTTGTTTTAAGAACATCCTTTAAAACAGCGAAACCTCCAACCATATCACCGTATAGGGTTGCGTAACCTACACTCATCTCAGATTTGTTACCGGTTGCCAGAACTATCCAGCCAAATTTGTTTGAGAGAGCCATAAGGAGATTCCCTCTTATCCTTGCCTGAAGGTTCTCCTCAGTTGCATCAGGTTTCAGACCTGCAAATATATCTTTAAGCTCATCCTTATATTTTTCAAATATGTCCGTTATAGGAAGTGTAAATGTTTCAATACCAAGATTTTCTGCAAGCTCAAGGGCATCCTCAACACTCTCTTTTGATGTGAACTGTGAAGGCATCAGAACCCCTTTCACATTATCCTTTCCGAGTGCGTCAGTAGCTATTGTTGCGGTAAGGGAACTGTCTATCCCTCCGCTCAGTCCAATCACAACTTTCTCAAAGCCGTTTTTGTGTATGTAATCTCTCACACCTGTAACAAGAGCCTTGTATATCTCCTCTATCTCAGGTCTGTCAAGAATAGTCTTCTGGGGTATTGTCTCAAGTTTGTCCTTTATTTTGAAATCAAGGTGTATCTCTTTAACCTTCTCTTCCCTTTTATACATGGCTCTGAGATTTCTGAGTCTGTTGTCCTTTAACTGCTGTCTGAATATAGCATCAAGGTTTATATCGCACAGTACGATCTCCTCTTCAAAAGATCTGCCCTTTGTTAAAACGGATCCATCAGGACCTACGATAATACTGTTCCCATCAAAAACAAGCTCATCCTGCCCTCCAACAAGGTTAACGTATGCTATAGATACAAGGTTGTCCCTCGCCCTCACCTTAAGCATATCCTCTCTGAACTTTCCTTTACCAATATGGTAAGGGGAGGCATTAATATTTATAATGAGCTCTGCCCCTTCAATAGCCTGTATATTTATAGGGTTTTCCGGATACCATATATCTTCACAGATTGAGAGACCTATCTTGTAACCTTCAATATTCAGAAGTGTTATCTCATTACCCCTCTGGAAGTATCTAACCTCATCAAATACACCGTAGTTTGGTAGAAAGTTCTTATGGTATACAGCAACTATCTTCCCATTCAGAAGAACGGCAGCTGCGTTGTATATATCCTCAACCTTATCTACAAATCCAACTATAGTGATAATATTCTCACTTGCCTGGGCTATCCTGTTTAGTGCCTGTAGATTTCTGTTTATAAAACTTGGTTTTAGTAAAAGATCCTCAGGGGGATATCCTGTTATAGCGAGCTCTGGAAAGGCTATAATATCGCACTCGTGGAGTTTTGCCTCCTTTATCGCTGATATTATCTTCTCAGTATTTCCCTCTATATCTCCAACGGTCATATTTAGCTGTCCGAGGGCCAGTCTTAACTTTTTCATCTTTTTACCCCATATTAATAATTGTATTAATTATTTTACACCTCTATACGAAAAGAGTTTTAAGTTATAAAGATGAAGGGTTTTTGAATGGGAGAAGTATTTGTAGGAAGACAGCCAATACTTAATGAGAAAAATGAGATCTTTGGATATGAGCTTCTATTCAGGGATAGTGAAAAAAATTATGCGATCATAAAGGACAATATTGAGGCTACAGCAAGGGTCATACTTAACCTTCTTGTTTATATGGATTTTCACAAGATTATAGGATCAAAAAAAGGCTTTATAAATGTTAATCCTGATATGCTTGAAGGGGATTTTATAGAACTTCTCCCTCCAAAATACACAGTATTTGAGATATCCAACATAACAAAGATAGATGAGTATCTGATCTCAACCTGTAAAAACCTCAAGGATAAAGGTTATGAGATAGCCCTTGATGGACTTGTATACTGTGATCTGATATCACCATTTTTTGATTATATAGATTACGTGAAGGTATCAATACAGGGAAGTTACGAGGAGAACGATCTTTCCAAAACTGTAAAATTTCTAAAGAAGTTTGATCTAAAGCTTATAGCACAGAAGGTTGAGACTGAAGAGGATTATGTTGTTGCTAAAGAGTTAGGTTTTGATTACTTTCAGGGCTTTTATTTTGAGGAGCCTGAGATATACAAGGACAGGCAGGTCTCATCATTCAAACTTACACTTATAAAACTCCTGAAATCAGCGATAACACATGAGGATCTATCAAAGATAGAGGATATTTTTAAAGGAAATCCTGATCTAAGTTACAAACTTCTAAAGTTCATAAACTCTCCATTTTTCTACATAAGACAGAATATAAAATCTATAAAGCAGGCACTTTCCCTTTTAGGATACCAGAATCTCCAGAAATGGGTTCTCCTGCAGATATTCAGCCTTGACTGGACAGATATAAAATCAAACCCTATTCTTGAAAGGGCTGTTATAAGGGGAAGGATGCTTGAGGTTCTGATTGAAAAAAGTAAAGCTCCAAAGGAAACACATGAGAAGGCTTTTATAACAGGTATGCTATCACTTATGGATACTGTTTTAGGTAAGCCGATGGATGAGATACTGTCCGAGCTAAAGATAGACCAGGAGATTAAAGATGCTATCCTTTCCTGTAAAGGTATACTTGGGGCTATACTGAAAGCTATAATTCTCTTAGAAAAGAATGAGATAAAAAGGATAAAAGCCGTTATAAAAAACACAGGTATAGGTGTTGAGGACGTACTCACAGCAGAGATAGAAGGGATAATATTCTACGAAAACCTTATAAATTCTTACTGATCTTATCTGTTATAATAATTCATCAATCTTTTATCTGGAGTGCTTATGGTCAGGCTGGTAATATTTTTACTGTTTTTTCTGTACTCTTTTAACTCTAAAGGGGAGAATATAAACCAGATATACCTTAATGAGGGATTAACTGAAAATCAGGTTTACAATATCAGACTGTTTACCACAAGGGCGTTAAACCTTGTTCTTGATGCTTACTCCTCCCTGAATAAAAAGAGAATAATAAGGAAGGAGACATACACCTACCTTGATGCCTCATTATTTTTCCTTAATGAGGCTCACCAGTACTCACCTTCATACATCATTTACAGACAGATTGAGGCTCTTGAGAAAAGAATACAGCTTTATCCTGATGAGGATTATTCTGAGGATCTAAAAACACTTCTGATATACATAGAGGAGATCTCAGGAAATCTTGAGGATTATGATTATGTAAGGAAAAAGCTTGAGGATACGATAAAAAAGGCAGCATTCCTTGAGAACCAGTACGTTCTTGACAGTCTTGAGATAATAAAGGAGAAGGTGAGCATACCGCTTATAGACGATCCTTTAACAGAGGCTAAGAATCTTATAGGGATAGCAAAGGATCATCTTAAGGCAAGGGAGTACAAAAAATCCAAACAGGCCCTTGAACTTGCTTTAAACCCTCTGATTAACATATCATACAGGGAAAACCTTTATATGGCTTTAGTTAAGGAGTACATACACAAGGGAAAGGTGACTTACAATCTGAACAGAAGAATATCTTTAAGGTATCTTGAAGCATCACTTTATGCTGTAAATAAAGCATTTTATGTATCTTCAAGGGAAAACAGGGATCTTATAAAGATGCTGAGGGAGGATATAAGACTTATATTCAAGAATTTTTATGACGAAAAGAACACCGAGAAGATGCTAAATGATATAATAGAGAAGTTAAAAAATATCAGATAGAGAGGTCAGATTATGAAAAGAGTAACTGCTGCAGCTTTAATGTCCGCAGTTATAACCGGGAATGCCCTTGCTGTTGAAGGAGAGATCCTTTTCAGAGATGCGATGTTTGGGGTAGGTATTGGAGCGACTGCAGGACTTGCAGTTTATATGATTGACAGTGAAGATTTAGGAAAGAAGATAGGAGCTGGTGTTTTACTTGGACTTATAGGTGGTGTTGCTGTTGGTTTTTATGAGTCAAGTACCGCACTTGTTGAGATAGATGGCAATCAGATGAGATTTGGCATCCCTGAAATTCAGATAACAAGAATAGGTGATAAGAACGAAAGCTATACATACACAAAGGTAAATCTTTTAGAGGCAAAATTTTAGATGTTAGATGATGATCTTTTAGAGAGGCTTTCACATCCTCCGAGAAAAAGCGTCAACCTTATGGTTAAGGTTGATCCTTCAAAACTTAATTTTATTTCTATGGTTGTTGACGGTCACGGCAGGATAGCACTGCCGAGAACAAGAAGTGGGAAACAGGGTATCCTTGATTTTTTAACATCCCCTGATTTTGTTGATGATCTCTATCTGATACTGGATGATATTAAGAAAAATTATGATCCAACCCTTGAGATAGTTAAGGATTTAGGTGATAACTGGTTAGAGGCCGTAACATAAAGATTGCAAAACTCTGAAAAGGATCTAACTTTATCAGTAATTGATATCATTTAAAGGAAATTATTATGGCTGAAATTGCAGCTGGAGAGCTTGTTGAAGATCTGATTAAAAAGGTTGATTATCTGGAAGACCAGGATATACAGAAGATCAGAGAGGCGGCATACTATATCATTGAAAAACATGAAGGTCAGTTCAGAAAATCAGGTGAGCCTTACTACATTCATCCTATTGAGGCTGCAAAGGTACTTGCAGATCTGAAGCTTGACAGAACAACGATAATAGCCGGGCTTCTCCATGATGTTGTGGAGGATACGGATACAACGATTGATGAGATAAAGGAAAGGTTCGGCGAAACTGTAGCTCTTATCGTTGATGGTGTTACAAAGATAGGTAAGTACAACTTTAACAGTAAGGAGGAGGCGGAGGCTGAAAATTTCAGAAAGATGCTTGTATCAATGGCTAAAGATATAAGAGTCATACTTGTAAAACTTGCAGACAGACTTCACAACATTAGAACACTTGACCCTCTACCTGAGTATAAACAGAAAAGGATAGCAAAGGAGACTCTTGATATATACGCACCGCTTGCCGCAAGACTCGGTCTCTGGAAGATAAAGGCTGAACTTGAGGACACATCTTTCAAATACCTTTATCCAGAGGCTTACAAAAAGATAACCACATACCTTGCAGAATCAAAGACCGTACAGGAAAAATACCTGCAGGAGATAATATCCCAGATAAGGGATGTACTTGATAAACATAACATTAAAGCTGATATTCAGTACAGGGCAAAACATCTTTACAGTATATACGAGAAAACACTGAGAAAGGATCTATCATTATCCGATATTTACGATGTTTACGGGGTAAGGGTTCTTGTTCATACTATCAAGGACTGTTATCTTGCACTCGGTCTGATACACTCCCTCTGGCCTCCAGTCCCAGGAAGGTTTAAGGACTATATCTCTCTCCCAAAATCCAATATGTATCAGGCTCTTCACACAACTGTTGTTGCACCAAAGGGAAAGTTTGTTGAGATACAGATAAAAACCTACAAGATGCACAGAATAGCAGAAGAGGGGATCGCAGCCCACTGGAGATACAAAGGTGGAAAGTATATATCAGAAAAAGATCTTAAATCATTTACATGGCTCAGGAATATACTTGAGTCAATAAAGGAGAACAAGGATACAGAGATCATATCAACTGTTAAAGGGGATCTCTCAAATGAAGAGGTTTATGTTTTTACACCTAAGGGAGATCTTGTAAAGCTTCCTTTAGGTTCTACACCTGTTGATTTCGCTTACCAGATACATACTCAGGTTGGCCACAGAACCGCAGGGGCAAAGGTAAATGGAAAGATGGTTCCACTTGATACAAAGCTGAAAAATGGTGATGTTGTTGAGATAATAACGGCAAAATACCACAAGCCGAGCAGGGACTGGCTCAAGTTTGTTGTTTCATCAAAAGCAAAAACCAGCATAAAACAGTACTTTTCAAAGATAGACAGAAAAAGGGCTATAAAATTTGGTGAAAAGTTATTAGACAAATTTCTGAAGAAGATAAACAAAAAAACATCAACACTGGATGAGAATGATATAAACAAACTCCTTGAAAGGTTCAGCTTTAAAACTTTTGATGATCTCCTTCATGCAGTAGGAGACGGTAAGCTCTCTCCCCAGAAGGTTGTAAGATTTTTAAAGGGAGATATTGAGAAAGCGAAATCCTCATCATCAACAGAATCCGTAAAGGATAAGGATCTTATAGTTGAGGTTGATGGTATATCAAATATTATGTCAACAATAGCTAAATGCTGCTGTCCCATACCTGGAGATGAGATAACAGGTGTTATACTTAAGGGAAGGGGAATATCGATACACGCTAAGAACTGTCCCAATGCTATAAAGGTTCAGGAGACAGAACCTGAGAGGATAATCGTTGCTAAATGGAGTAGCGGTGATCTGAAACCTATATTCCCGTCCTATATAAGGATAATCTCCGAAGACAGACCAGGTCTTCTCGCTGAGATGTCATCTGCTGTTGCAAGTACAAAAACAAACATATCAGGTGCAAATGTTAAAACAAGAAGGGATGGAAAGGCTGTAACAGAGCTCAGGGTGAATGTTAAAGATATAGATCATCTCAACAGGATAATATCCCTTATAAAGAGAGTTAAAGGTGTTGAGAGAGTTGATAGGATCTGTGTTAGAAGGTAGCTATCTGTGAAGAAATCTACTTTCAGTGCCTTTAATAAGCCTGTTTATATTTGATGAGTGTTTTAAAACGATTATGAATGATAAAAAGAGTGCGGCGAATGTGTAAAATACATTATCCTCAACATAAAATATGATAATCCACGACATAAAGGCTGCAAAGATAGATGCGAAGGATACATAACCTGTTGTCAGGAAAGAACCTAGCCAGAGGAGGATTACAATAAACGCAGTTTTCCCGGAAAGGGCGAGGAGAACCCCTAATCCAGTTGCAACACCTTTACCACCTTTGAACTTCATAAATACAGAGAAGCAGTGACCTAAAACAGCTGTTATTGCTATCATTGAAAGAATTCTGTCATCAAAGTACATATAATGTTTACCAAAGTAAACCGGAAAGTAACCTTTCAGCATATCTAAAATAAGTACAAGAGCTCCCGCCTTTTTCCCTATTGTTCTTGTTACATTTGTTGCTCCTATATTCCCAGAACCTTCCTTTGTTACATCTTTACCAAAAAGCTTACCTACAACATAACCAAAAGGTATGGAAGCCAGTATGTATGTTCCTATTAGATACAGTATTACACTCAGCTCCATGCTTTATCCTTTATAAAGATTTTTAGATAATCAAAGGCGGATATATAAGCGATTATTATTGAGATCCATAGAAGTATGCTTCCGTACATCACAATATTTACTGAGAGAAGGAATATTGCCGCAAGCTGGGCTGTTGTTTTCAGCTTTCCAAGGTATGATGCCGGTACAACGATACCTTTGCTTACCATAACGCTTCTGAACCATGTTACCAACATCTCCCTGGCCACTATAAGAAAAACAACAAATGAGGAGATGTAATGTTTCTCAACAAAAGCGACAAGAACTGAAATCGTGAATATCTTGTCAACAGCAGGGTCTAAAAGCTCACCATGTTTCGTAACATCGTTGTACTTTCTCGCTATTACACCGTCAAGCCAGTCTGAAAGAATGGCAAGAAATACTAAAACTCCCGAGATTATATACCTGTCATTAAGTATTGATAGTATTAAAAAAGGGGTAATCACCAACCTTGAAAGTGTAATAAGGTTGGCAAATCCCGTTAAATTCAATTAATCTCACCTTTCCTTTTTCTTATATATGCTGGTATATCAAGGTTATCATAAGATATCTCGTTTATAATTGGTTTTGGTATTATCTCTTCCTTTTCCTCTTTGGACTCTTTTGGGATCTCAGTTATCTTTCTGTGTATCTTTCTGTCAACTGTTCTTTTTATCTTAGGTTCTTCTTTTTCACCTTCAAAATCTGTAGCAACAACCGTTATTCTTATCTCGTCCTCTATATCAGGATTTAATGAAGCCCCAAATATTATATGGGATTCCTCGTGGGCCTGTTCTCTAATCTGGGCGATAGCATCCTCAACATCCGAGTATGAAAGGTCCATACTTACCTCAACATTTATGAGCAGTCTTCTTGAACCCTGAATTGATGTTCCTTCAAGAAGTGGAGATGTTGTTGCTGATATAACAGCCTCTTCAATCTTACTCTCTCCCCTTCCGCTTCCAACACCTATAAGCGCTTTTCCACCATTTTCCATAACAGTTTTTACATCGGCAAAATCAACGTTAACAAGACCTGGAACAAGTATAAGGTCTGTTATTCCTCTTACAGCCTTGTAAAGTATGCCGTCAACAAGTTTGAAAGCCTCACCAAATGTGAATCTTTTTCCGGCTATAGTGGCAAGTTTCTGGTTATGTATAACTATATATGTATCCACAACATCTTTAAGTTTTTTCAGTCCTTCTTCAGCTAAATTTGCTCTTCTTGGTCCTTCAAAATCAAATGGTTTTGTAACTACGGCGACAGTTAAAATACCGAGCTCTTTTGCAGCCTGTGCAATAACAGGTGATGCTCCCGTCCCGGTACCACCTCCAAGTCCTGCGGCTATAAATACCATATCCGCCCCTTCCATAGCCTCTTTAATTGTCTCCAGGTTTTCCTTTGCTGCCTCTTCACCTATTTCAGGTTTTGAACCTGCACCGAGTCCCCTTGTTACGCTCTCACCTATATGTATCTTATTGGGAACAGGCAGGGAGTTCAGATGCTGCATATCTGTGTTTATTATATATAGCTCAACATCCTGAAGACCTTCCTGGAACATTCTGGCTACAGCGTTACTTCCACCACCACCTACACCAAACACTTTAATCTTAGATGGGTTTTTTGAATCAAAATCAAAGTTATCCATAACTACTCCTCCTGAAAACCTAAAAAAGGTTCTTTAACTTTTCAACAAATGATTTAAACATACCAAAAATGTCTATCTCGGAACTTGTTTCAGATGGAGTCAGACTGTGTCCCTGTGAGTTACTTTTTGTGAAAAGAAGCATACCTATCGCTGTAGCGTACTGGGGAAAAGCTATCTTATCGCTGAAGCCTTTGTAATCCTTAGGTTTTCCTATTCTCACATCCATGCCTATAATGTTCTCAGCAAGTTCCTTTATGTCAGGTGTGTTTGAAACTCCACCTGTTAATACTATACCACCATTTATTTTATTTATAAAACCTGTTTCTTCAAGTTCATTTTTGACTATCTCAAATATCTCACTCAGCCTTGCTTCTATTGTGTCTACAAGTTCAAACTGCTCAATCTGGATCGGTTCTTCACTTCCTCTAGGGAAGACCTCTATAACGTGATTTTCAGAAAGATCAGCGATAGCACCACCATACTCAATTTTTAGGTTCTCAGCTTCCTCCTTTGATACCTTAAATCTGTGGGCTATATCCATGGTTACCTGATTACCACCTACAGGAAATGATCTTATATGATCAATACTTCCTTCCCTGTAAACAGCCATATCTGTTGTTCCTGCACCTATGTCAAGAACTACAATACCCATATCCTTCTCTTCAGGATATAAAACAGCTGAAGCAGATGCAACGGGATTTGCAACAAAGTTTGCAACCCTGACACCTGAAGACTCTATCACTTTTTTAAGGTTTGTGTATGCATTTATCTTATCCAGGATTATATGAAATTTTCCTTCTATTTTAGATCCCACAAGACCTACAGGATCTATAATCTCATCCTCTTCATCAAGTATGTATTTTTTGGGTATTATATGTATGATCTCATAATTTTCCCTTGGGAGTTTTGATGCTACTTTTTCTATAAGATCATCTATATCATGCTGTGTTATCGTTTTCTGGGACATACCAAAGTCTGTTTTTTCAGAATCGTTTCTGCACTCAAGATGGTATCCACCAACATTTGCTATTACACTTGTTATCTTTGATCCTGCAGTTGATTCTGCCATATCAATCGCTTCTTTTATTGATCTTATAGCATCTGAAGGTTTATTTATTATCCCCTTCTCTATCCCTTTTGATTTTGATTCCCCAAAGGCAACTATATGAAGATCGCCAACGTCATCTATCTCACCAACAAGTATAGTAATCTTTGAAGTTCCTATATCCAGTGCTACAACCATTCTATCTTTACTCATTACCTATCTCCTTACAACAATCATTGATTCAAAACTCAGATTTATATAGGAAAACTCATTGATATCTCTATTTTTAAAAAAGATCTTACCCCTTCTTATACTTTTATCTAAATCTTCAGTACTGAAAACAACCGTTTTGTCATTCTCAAGCACGCAGCTTATCTGACTTTTATTAACTATATACTTCTTAACCTTAAATATTTTACTGAAATTCTCATTTATCTTTTTTATCTTCCTCAATTTTTCAGAACGGATACTATTATCATTATATATTACTTTAGGCAGATGGGATATATTTACATCCCTGTAGTACCTCATATCTATAGGAATTCCATCTTCGTCAATGACCTGTTTTTTTCCTCTGTGGTAGATGACAGCAAAAGGTTTTCTCTCAAGTATTACGAGATCAACGCTCCCTACAAAAAGCCTGTTTATCTGTACCTCTTTTACAAAGTTGTACTTTAAAAGCTCCTCCCTTACCTTTTCTTTGTTAAGGAAAAACCAGTTTTCCTTCTCAAAAATTCTTTTTATATCCTCTTTTTTAAATTTATCCGTTCCAAGAACTGTTACTTTTTTAACAGAAAATATCTCTTTTACTACAGGGATTGTTGGTGAGAAATATCCGAAAAGTGCACAGATCAAAATCCATACTGAAAGAATAAAGATCTTTATCCTACCCGTCTTCATTTAAAGCACCTTCAATAATTTTTAAAATCAAACTTTCAAAATTTATGCCCTTTACAGCAGCTGCTTTTGGTATGAGGCTGTGGTCTGTAAGACCGGGAATCGTATTCACTTCTAAAAAATAAGGTTTATCTTTATCAAGTATAAAGTCAACCCTTGCTACACCTTTACATCCCAGAATGTTGTATATTTTCAGTGCTGTGTTCTGTATCTTTCTGTAAAGTGAAGATTCTATCTCTGCCGGACATATATATTCAGTCTCCTGAGAAATGTACTTGTTATAGTAATCGTAAAAACCTTCTTTTACTTTAATCTCTATAATATCAAGAGGCTCTCCATTTAAAATTCCTACCGTTATCTCTCTACCTTTGATAAATCTCTCAATAATAACCTTACTGTCTATCTTTAATATCTCTCCAACAGCTTTCCCAAGCTGATCCTCATTTTCTACGATTTTAACTCCTATTGATGATCCTTCGCTGTTTGGTTTTACAACGACAGGATATCCTAATCTCAGATCATTTATCTGATCTAAATTCTGGATTGTGTAGCCTTCAGGGACTGTTATCCCTTCAGCTTTCAGTATATCTTTTGTGAGTGATTTGTCCATACAGATTGCACTTGTTTTGAGATCGGATCCTGTGTATTTTATACCTAGGAACTCCAGTACACCCTGAATTGTACCGTCCTCTCCTATCTTCCCATGAAGGGCGATAAATGCAAGATCTGGATTGTAATCGGTTATCTTTTTTATAAAATCCTTTCCTTCCGCAGGATCAAAAACACTGTACTGAAAACCAAGTTTTTTTAAGGCATTTTCTACAGCTTTTCCAGATTTTATGGAAATCTCTCTTTCAGAAGAAGACCCTCCATATAAGAGTGCTATTTTGAGCTTATTCAACAATCCTGATTTCCTTCTCAAGTTTTATTCCAAAATATTCTCCCACTAACTTTTCGGCAGTTTCCAGCAGTTTCTTTAACTGATCGTAACTTCCATGACCGTAATTTACTGTAAAGTTTGCATGCTTTTCTGAAAAACCAACATCCCCCACTCTGAATCCTTTAAGTCCAGCTTTATCAAGTAGATAACCTGCAGATATACCGTCAGGATTTTTAAAGGTGGATCCTGATGTTGGAAGATCAAGGGGCTGTTTTATATTTCTCTCCTTAAGATGTTCCTTTATGATCTGTGGTATATTCCTTTTTGATTTTCTTAGCTTTATCTTTACTCTGTATATAAAGCCCTCTTTCTGAAACTGGGTGTATCTGTACCCGTAATCTATCTCATCTTTAGATGAGACAGTAAGTTTTCCCTCACTGTCTATCCATTCAACCTGTTCAACAATATCAAATATCTCAGATCCAAATGCTCCAGCATTCATAGCGACAGCACCACCTACCGAAGCTGGTATTCCCGATAGATTCTCAAACCCTTCAAGATTGTATCTTTTAACCAAACTCACCAGTGTTTTAAAACTGACACCCGCTTCAGCTGTTATTACGGCGTGATCTTCAGATCTTTCTATCTCATACCTTTTGAGTTTTGATGTTGATACAAACAGATGATCAAGAATGCCGTCCCTGAAAACTGTGTTACTCCCCACACCAAGGGGAATTATCTTTTTTCCGCTGTCCTGTGATATCTTCAAAAGCTGTATAATATCTTCAACACTTTTTGGAAAGTAAACCCTTTTAGCTGTTCCACCGATTCTTATAGTACACAGCTTCGACAGGTCAACATTCTCTTCATAATCTATCATTCTCTATCTCTTTTAAAATTTTTTCTGCTGTATCAATAATACTATACTTTTTTATATTTCCCTGACTGTTTTTGTCCAGATATTCTCTAATTTTTTTGTATAATAGCTCATCATCTAACTGATCATCCCTTATAATCTCAGCCTCACCTTTCTCTTCAAGCCATCTTACATTATAAAACTGATGATCTGATGCTGCGTAAGGATATGGAACAAAGATAGCAGGTTTCCCGTAGTATACTATCTCCCAGACACTTCCAGCTCCTGCCCTTGATACCACTAGATCAGCAGCAGAGTATAAAACTCCCATCCTGTCGTAATACCTGTATATCTTTACATTCTCATTATTACTTGTATCTGTATACCCTTTTCCTGCAATAATTATAAACTGAACATCCTTCATTCTCCCAGCCACTTTAAGGGCTGTTTCTGTAAGTTTTTTTGCTCCCTGACTTCCCCCAAAAACAAGGACTGTTTTTCTTTCACTGTCTACACCTAAAATATCCCTTGCTCTCTCTTTCCCAAGCTCTTTATCTTCAATAATATCCTTTCTCAGCGGAAAACCTGTAAGAACAGTTTTTTCTGCCGGGAAATACCTTCTTGAGTGGTCAAATGTTATGAATACCTTTTTTGCAAACTTTGATAGTAAAAGGTTCGTGTAGGAAGGAACGGAGTTCTGTTCGTGTATGTAAAGATCCTTACCTGTCAGTAATGCTGATAACCCAAGTGGCAGGGATGCATACCCGCCAAATGTTATAACAAATTCAGGATCTTCCCTTTTTATAATACTTCTTATGCTTAGAGCTGTTTTTAAAAGCTTGAGTGATGAGACTATCTTACCTTTGAAAGATCTTCCCCTTACCCCTTTTATGTCATAAAGAAACACTTTTTCCGCTGGAAACTTTTTCTTCCCCTCTATACCGTTTTCTGTCCCAAAGTAGTACACACTGTATCCATTTTCTTTTAACTTTTCTGCAACCGAGACTGCAGGATAGAAATGTCCTCCTGTTCCGCCTCCTGCTATAAAAACCTTACCTTTCAATGCAGTCTCCTGTGGAAAGCTGTTTTAACAGGTTCTTTTGATAATCTTAACAGTATCCCTGCAGAAAGGGACATAACAAACAGTGAGGTCCCCCCATAACTTACAAATGGAAGGGTAAAGCCTGTTGGTGGAAGAAGGCTTGTATTAACTGCAAAATGGAAAAATGCCTGAATGACTATCAGAAATGTCAAGCCAACTCCAAGAACCTGAGAAAATCTGTCCTCAAGCTTTATACTTATATTTATACCCTTCAGGAGTATAACAAGGAATATTATCACAAGAAATGAAGCTCCTAAGAATCCAGTCTCCTCTCCTATAAGGGCGTATATATAGTCTGTATGTATCTCAGGAAGATATCTGAGCTTCTGAGTTCCAGCTCCAATCCCTTCACCTGTTAAACCACCTTTAGAGAACGCAAGTATAGACTGGAAAACCTGATAGCTGAACTGTTCCTTATATCCCATAGGATCGATCAGAGCCAGTATTCTTTTGTATGCGTATTCGGATGAGAAAAATATATACAGGAAAACAGGTACTGCAACTACCGGGAATATTACAAGTTTTTTCCAGTCAAAGTTGGCAGAAAACATTATCAGAAATGTGAGTATAAGTATAAAAAATGCAGCACCTTTATGAGGTTCAACAAGTATAAGAGCCGAGATTAAAGCAGGAACAGTAATTGCAGATATTATAGCCTCCCAGCTTTTAAGATACTTTTCCTTCCTGTGGATAAAGTTTGCAAGGAATAGAACTGTTGATATCTTTGCCAGCTCTGAAGGCTGAAACTTAAAAAAACCTAAATCTAACCATCGTTTAACGGATGTTCCCTTTATCTCTGCAGGAAATATGAGAACCATTACAAGAAGTACTATGCTGATAATAACAGCTGGATATGAGATCTTCTTCCAGAAGTTTACAGGTGTAAGGTATGAAGCTACCATAACTGAGAAGCCTATAAATACCCACAGTATCTCTTTTTTTAGATAGAGATAAGGATCTTTATTGTTTATAAGTGAAGGGACTGATGTTGCACTGAAAACAAAAACTATACCGTATATAAAAAGAATTATGAAACACAGGAGAAGTATCCTGTCAAAATAAAAATCCCTAACCATCCTTTAATTTCCTTACTATACTTTTAAATATTTCCCCCCTTTCCTGGTAGTTTTTGAACATATCAAAACTTGCACAGCCGGGAGATAGAAGTATCACATCTCCTTTTTCGGCTTTTTTAAATGCGGTGTTAACAGCATCTTCTAAACTTTCCTTGATCTCAGCCTTAACATAATCCTTTATCATACTGTAGATACTTTTCCTGTCCCTCCCTATGATAAAAACTTCCTTTACTGAGTTTAAAAGCTCATCCCTGAGATCTGAGAAATCGCCACCTTTGTTTATACCACCTGTTATAAGTATCACTCTTTTCCCATCAAAACTCTGGACAGCCTTCTTGACAGCCTGGACTGTTGTTGCTTTAGAGTCGTTGTAAAAATCAACACCATTTATACTCCCCACATACTCCATTCTGTGAGGTAGAGGTTTGAAGCTCTTTAATCTCTCCTCTATCGTTTCAGGATCAATGCCGTAAATGTATGCTGTTACAACTGATGCCATAATATTCTGAATGTTATGGATACCTTTTAGATGGATATCAGATAGTCCGAACTTGAATTTAAAGCCGTTTATTTTTAAAACTATTTCCGAACCATCATAGTACGCCCCTTCAAGATTGTCAGGGAGAGGTGACAGTGAGAAATAGTACCTTTTTCCTTTTTTTGGGGTGTTTCTTACAACCTGATCATCAAAATTCAGAACGGCAGGATCTTCCTCTTTCATATTCCTGAAAAGTCTGTACTTTGAAAGTCTGTAATGTAAAAGCTTCTTATGCCAGTCAAGATGATCAGGATAAAAATTTAGGAATACAGCGATATCAGGCCTGAACATCTCTGTTGAGTAAATCTGGAAGGAAGAAAGCTCTAAAACAACTGTATCTTTCCCTTCTGAAACTATATCACTGAAAGGAGTACCGTAATTACCACCTATATCAGCTTTTTCTTCCCCTATTATATGGTGTATAAGTTTTGATGTTGTTGATTTTCCATCTGTACCAGTAACAGCTATTACACTTCCATCAAAAAATCTGTAAGAAAACTCTATCTCCCCTACAACAGGTATCTTTCTTATTCTTGCTTCTTTATAAATCCTGTGAAAAAAAGGGATTCCAGGAGATACAACTATAAGATCAGTATTCTCAAGTAGGTCTGTGTTGAAATCTGTATCATCCGTTATTTTATAGGGTATACTCTTTTTCTTTAAAAGCCTTTCAACCCCTTTACCTGTTTTTCCCTTACCGTAAATGAGAATCAATTAAAAACCCTTAATTTTCATATTTCCAAAATATTGTATAATATATGAAATCTTTTGAGGGTAACAATTATTTAGGGAGAAACAGAATGGGAAGAGTTATAGAGTTTACAGATGTTACACTTAGAGATGGACAGCAGAGCTTGCTTGCAACAAGGGTAAGAACTGAGGATTTACTGCCTGCTGCTGAAAAACTTGATAAGGCAGGTTTCTGGTCACTTGAGGTATGGGGTGGAGCAACATTTGATGTATGTCTCAGATACCTTAAGGAAGATCCCTGGGAAAGACTGAGAAAGTTCAAAGAAGCTGCCCCAAACACAAAACTTGAGATGCTTTTAAGGGGGCAGAATATAGTAGGTTACAGACATTACCCTGATGATGTTGTAGAGGCTTTTGTTAGAAAAGCTGCAGAGAACGGTATAGATGTTTTCAGGATATTTGATGCTTTAAATGATGTGAGAAATATGGAGGTTGCCATATCTGTAGCCAAGGAAGAGGGAAAGATAGTAAAGGGTGTTCTTTCATACACAATAAGCCCTGTCCATACTGTTGATTACTTTGTAGGTATAGCAAAGCAGCTAAGAGATCTTGGTGTTGACATAATATCAATTAAGGATCAGGCCGGCATACTTTCACCAAAGATAGCATATGAGCTTGTTGGAAGACTTAAAGAGGAAGTAAAGCTTCCTGTTCACCTTCATGCTCAGACAACGTCAGGGATGGCAGAGATGACCTGCCTAAAGGCTGTTGAGGCTGGCTGTGATATTATTGATACCGACGTCTCAACGTGGTCATGGCTTACAGCCCATCCTGCAAATGAAACGATGGTTTATGTTCTTAAAGAGTTTGGTTATGAGACAAAGATAGATCTCTCTATAATAGAGGAGGTTGCAGAATACCTGAAAGAGGTAAGAAAGAAGTACAAGAAGTACGACACAGCGGAGAAATGGCCAGATTCACAGGTCTTAATACATCAGATACCTGGTGGTATGATGTCAAACTTTATAAATCAGCTTAAAGAGAATGACGCCCTTGATAAACTTGAGGATGTTAAGAAAGAGGTTGCAAAGGTAAGGGAAGATCTTGGATATCCTCCACTTGTGACACCTACAAGTCAGATTGTTGGCACACAGGCTCTTTTAAATGTTCTTCAGGGTGAAAGATACAAGGTAGTGACTAAGGAAACAAGGGATTATGTGAAAGGGCTTTACGGAAGACCACCTGCTCCAATAAAACCAGAGATAATAGAGAAGATTATAGATGGCGAGGAGCCAATACAGGTAAGACCTGCTGATCTACTTGAGCCAGAGCTTGATAAATGCAGTGAAGAAGCACAGAAAGTGGGAGCAAGAAGTGAGGAAGATATACTCTCTTACTGTCTTTTCCCTCAGGTTGCCAAGGAGTTCTTTGAGTGGAGAGAGAAGTATGAAAAAGGAGAGGCTTTACCGCCAGAGGTGGAAGAGATAACAGAAGAGGAAGCGTGTGTGACAAAAGCTCCTATAGAGTTTAATATCACCCTCCACGGTGAGGTCTACCATATACAGATCGCAGGTGTTGGAAGTCCAGTTGAAGGTGGAACACCTTATTTTGTGAGGGTAGACGGAAGACTTGAAGAGACTATTGTCCAGCCTATAAGGGAGATTGAGGTTGGCGAGAGGATGGAAACCTTACCTGAGGGAGGTGTTCCTGCTGGAAAGAGGCCTAAGGCAAAGGATATGGGAGATGTAAGCTCACCAATGCCAGGTAAGGTTGTTTCTGTGAAGGTATCTCCAGGAGACAGTGTGAAGAAGGGAGATGTCCTCCTGGTTGTTGAAGCTATGAAGATGGAAAATGAGATACACTCACCTATAGATGGTACCGTTGAAGAGGTTTATGTAAGGGAAGGGGATCAGGTTAACCCTGATGAATGTCTCATAAGGATTACACCTTAGGGGATTTCTCCCCTTTTTATCTTATGTACTCCCTGAAGCTCTCACTCTTTATAACAGCCCATTTTCCAAGGGATGAACACAATGTATGTTCCTTTCCTTTTATGAACCATCCTAAGAGCGGATACCATATCAACCCTGAGACTACAGAGAGCATATCAGCCTGGAGTTTAAAGAGAATATCGTTTGTGTTGACAATACTGTCAAAAATCTTTATCTCCTCATCTGTAAAATCGCCTTTATAATCAATAATGTCCCCGTACTCAGAGACAGAGCCTGCAGCTTCCACACTCTCTTCAAGGATAAGTTTATCAAGTGGCGTTTCTTTTATCTTCTTATAAAGATCTTTCAGTTTATCAGATGTTTTAACGAGGACTGTGTACTTATCATCAAAGAATATGGAGTATTTTTCACTTGAAGCGCTACAGAAATCAATTGGGATTATATCGTACTTCCCTGATATAAATTTCCACCCCTCTGCTTCTAAAAGGGCTATATTGTAGTTTATCAGACTCATTGAATGTATAAACCTTTCATGATCCTTTGGGAGACCCTCGAGTGATAACAGAACCTTTTTTGACTCTTTATCAAGGATGAACATAGTGTCCGGATGTTTTAGAAAATCCTCAAATCTCATACCGCCCTCTTTGTAATAGTACATTTAATATTAAAAGATAGAGACTGTAGATCATTATGGCAATAAAAAAAGGGGCTTTAAAGCCCCTTTATCTTTAGTTTTCCTTTTCGTATTCCCACTTACCAGTCATCAGGTACTCATGTATTGCGTCAGCAGCATCTCTTCCATGTCTTATTGCTGTAACAACTGTATCACCACCGTTAACTACATCACCACCTGCAAATATCCCCTCAATATTCGTTCTGTATCTTTTATCAACAGTTGAGAGGTTATTCCATTTATCAATGGCAAGTCCTTCAACATTTTTATAGGCCGTAGGGTTGTCTCCCTGTCCAACAGCCATAATAACAACATCACACTCTATTGTATGTTCTGATCCTTCAATAGGTTTTGGTCTTGGTCTTCCTCCTTTTTCATCAGGAACAAGCTCCATCTTTATACATTTTAGACCCACAACCTCACCTTTCTCGTTTCCTATAACCTCAACAGGCTGTGTTAACCAGTGAAGGTGACAGCCTTCCTCAGCGAGGTGATCCCATTCTTCGTCCCTTGCAGAGGATGTATCTCTTGTTCTTCTGTAAACAACATGTGTTTCATTTCCAAGTCTTATTGAGACTATCGCACAGTCAACAGCTGTAAATCCACCACCTATAACAGCCACTCTTTTACCTTTTGGTATCTCAACATCCTCGTCTGGCGCGAGTAACGGATGAACCTCACCAGTATTTACCTTCATTAAAAATCCTATAGCTGTGTAAACACCTTTCAGATCCTCTCCAGGGATTCCCATCTTCTTTCCTCTACCTGAACCGACACCTATGAATATAGCGTCGTAATCCCTTCTGAGATCATTTATGGTGATATCCTCACCAATTATCACACCGGTTTTTATCTCAACACCAAGCTTCTTTATAAGTTCTATCTCATAATCAAGGGCTTCCCTTGTAAGTCTTGGCTCAGGTATGCCGTATCTCATAACACCACCTGTATAAGGGAGAGCCTCAAATATTGTTACACTGTGCCCTTTTCTCGCAAGGAAGTAAGCTGCAGCAAGACCTGCAGGACCAGCCCCTATTACAGCAACTTTTTTACCTGTTGGTGGTTCTTTCTCATCTACCCATTCTATTCCAGATGTTCTCACACTGTCAGCAACAAATCTCTCAAGGGCTCCTATAGCAACTGAAAGACCGTTGTCTTTAAATGTGAGAACACATGTACTTTCACAAAGTCTGTCTACAGGACAGACCCTACCACATACCGAACTGAAAGGAGATGTCTGTCTCAGTATTTTATATGCATCAAAAACCCTGTTCTGCTGTATAGCTTCAATCCATTTAGGCATATCATTTTCTACAGGACATGACTCAACACATGTAGGTCTGTTACATAGAAGGCATCTGAAAGCCTCGTCCTTGGCAACTGTATGCCCATATCCAAATGTGAACTCTTTAAATGTTTTTGCCCTTACATCAGGTGGAAGCATGGGCATCGGATTTCTGTCGTGTCTTCTATATACCTTCTTCTGTCTTTTTCTCTTCTCCTGCGCCATTACAAACCTCCTTTTATTTGAATAGTAAGCTCATTAATGCTTTCTGTGCATGAAGTCTGTTTTCAGCTTCATCAAAGATAACATCCGAATACTTCTCAAATATATCCTCGGTTATCTCCTCACCTTTGTGTGCAGGTAAGCAGTGCATAACAATAACATTCTTGGATGCGTGTGATAAAAGATCACTGTTTACTGTGAAACCTTTGAAGAGCTCTTTTTTCTCTTTCTCTCCTTCCTGACCCATACTAACCCAGACATCTGTGTAAACAACATCAGCCTCCTTTACAGCCTCAACAGGATCGTTTGTTATCTGAATCTCTGCTCCAGACTTCTCAGAGAGCTTGAAAGCTTCATAAACGGCCTTTCCTGATGGCTCATACCCTTCAGGCGTCGCAACAGAAACATTAAAACCTACAAGACCTCCAGCTATAAGCCATGTGTTTGCAACATTGTTCCCATCTCCAACAAACGCAACCTTTATACCTTCAATCTTCCCAAGTCTCTCGTATATCGTCTGGAGATCGGCAAGTATCTGACAGGGATGGAGATAGTCTGTAAGGGCATTTATAACAGGTTTATCAAAATATCTTGATAGCTCCTCAACCTCGCTGTGAGAGTACGTTCTTATAACTATACCGTCAAGGTATCTTGACATAACCCTTCCGGTATCTTTTATGTCCTCACCTCTGCTCATCTGTGTTGAGGATCCCTGAATGTATATAGGCTGTCCACCCATCTGGTAGACACCTACCTCAAAGGAGAGCCTTGTTCTTGTTGAAGGTTTCATAAATATAAGACCTATAGACTTTCCCTTTAATGTCTGATCTTTTATCTCACCTTTTTTTAGTTTTACTGCGTACTCTATTATCTGGAATATCTCATCTCTGTTAAGGTCTGAGATATTTAAAAAATCCCTTTTCAACGGTTATTCCTCCAATATATTAGGTAAAAAATATAACATTGTTTGATTTTTTATTCAAGAATGGGTGCAGTACAGGGATTTTATTGTTGTTTAGTTCTGTAGTAGATATCTGTATATAGCCATTCTTGTGAAAAGACCGTTTTCCACCTGATCCAGTATAAGACTTCTATCCCCATACACAAGTTCACTCTGCATCTCAATACCTCTGTTTACAGGACCTGGATGCATTATGACGGCATCCTCTTTGAGAAGGTTAACCCTTTCCTGATTAAGCCCATACCTTATTGAGTACTCGTTTAATGTTGAGAAGAACACCTTTTTCTGTCTTTCAAGCTGTATCCTCAGGAATATAGCCACATCTTTCCCCTTCAATGCCTCATTAACATCTGTTGTGACGTAGTCAACCTCAAAAACCTCAAGATGTCTCGGAAGCATGGTCTGTGGGCCGCATATCGTTATTTCTGCACCTAACATCTTTAAAAGCTTTATGTCTGATCTTGCCACCCTGCTGTGAAGTATATCCCCAACTATTACAATCTTCAGTCCTTCTATCTTCCCTTTCTTTTCAAGAATGGTAAAGGCATCTAAAAGAGCCTGTGAAGGATGCTCATGTGTTCCGTCCCCTGCATTTATAACTCTGGATTTTACTTTGTTTGCTACGATATGTGCAGCGCCTGACATATAATGTCTTAAAACTATAAAGTCTGCATTCATAGCCTCAAGGGTTTTTATTGTGTCGTAAAGTGTTTCCCCTTTTTTTACAGAGCTTGAAGATCCTGATATATTTATCGTATCGGCTCCTAATATCTTGCCTGCAAGTTCAAATGATGTTCTTGTTCTTGTTGAGCTTTCAAAAAATGGGAGGAGTATTGAGTATCCTCTAAGGTCTGTAAACTTTGTTTCCCCGTTTTTATATTTTTCCTTGTAATCTCTGAACAGTTTATATATACCTTCAAAATCCTTCAGTTCAATATTATTTACAGATATTAAGTTTTTCAAACCTCTTCTCCGTATTTTTTATAAATATTATAAACTGATGGAGAAGTATTAATCTATAACTTCCATTATTTTATCCTCTGGAACGGGTTTCCCAAAGTAGTAACCCTGTCCGTAGTCACATCCGTTTTCTATGAGAAATCTAAGCTGTTCTTCAGTCTCAACACCCTCAGCTATCGTTTTAAGATTCATACTTTTTGCCATTGATATGATCGTTTTCACTATCATCTCATCATTTCTATCTCTGCCAATACCTTTTACAAATGATCTGTCTATCTTTAGGAAATCAACAGGAAGTATCTTCAGGTAGTTCAATGATGAGTAACCTGTTCCAAAATCATCTATGGCTATCTTTATCCCTTTTTCCTTCAGATTTCTGAGTTTTGTAATATTTTCTGATACACTGTCCATAATCGCCGTTTCTGTTAGCTCTATAACTATCCTGTCTGGAGGTATATCTGAGTTCTCCAACGATAATAGAAAGTCTCTGTCAAACATAGGCTTGTTCAGCTGTATAGATGATATGTTAACAGACAGTTTTATATTCTGGGGTACTTTTTTTGAGAATTTTAGAACAGAGTTAAGTATTCTCTCGCCAAGTTCCACAATCAGTCCCGTCTCTTCAGCAACAGGTATTATGTCTTTAGGAAGAATTACTGTTTCGTTACCATCATTAAGCCTGAAAAGTGCTTCAAGACTGTCAATCTCACCTGTTTTCAGGTTTATTATTGGCTGGTAGTAAATCAGAATATTGTTTTCCTCTATAACCTTTCTTATCTTCTCCTTAAGGTTTAGTATCCTTGTTATCTCGGAGTATATATTCTTTGAGAAAAACTCAAAGCTTTTGCCAGGTGTTCTTTTGGCCTTAAGTAATGCTATCTCTGCATTTTTATAAAGATCATCAGGATAAACACCATCTTTGGGAAATACGGACACACCCATCTTTATCTCAACGAATATCTTAAAACCGTTTATGCTGTACTCACCCTCAACAGAGTTGAAAACATCCTCTATCTTTCCTGTCAGCTTCTCAAAACTTCTGAATGCGTAAAGTAAGATACCAAACTTGTCATCACCTACCCTTGCTACAGAATCAACATCTGTCATTAACTCTTCAAGTTTTTTTGATATTGATATAAGAACCTTGTCACCTGTTTCATACCCATACTGTTTGTTTATTATCTTAAAGTCCTTTATGTCAATAAGGATAACTGCAACGAGATGGTTATTTTTCCTTGCATAATCAAGGGCTTTTTTGAGATTTTCTATAAACTTTTTTCTGTTAGGAAGTCCTGTAAGCTCATCATGGCTGTAAAGATAGTTCAGCCTTTTTTCAAGCTCAACCTTTTCCGTCCTGTCAACGCAGACACCCATCCCTGCATACTTTCCCTGATATTTTATCGTTGTTGTAATAAGTTCAAGATGCTTTTCTTTCCCGTCTTTTGATATTATTGTCAGAAGGTCGTAATGCTTGTCCATCATCTTTCCTGACAGTCTATCATTTATCGTTTTTATAACATCCTCTCTGAATTTTGGATGAACTATCTCCCACGGTCTTATCTTTTTCAGCTCCTCTTCAGAAAAACCTGTTATCTCCTGGAATGTTCTGTTTGAGAATATAAATGTCTCCCTGTATATGAAGCTTCCTGCCGGTGATTTTTCTATCAGTGTGTTAAGCAACTCTCTCATCTCCTGTATGTCCTTCTGTGTTGCCTCAACAAGGAACACAAGAAGCCTGTTTTTTAGTTTATCTATTACCGGAAAAACAAAAACAGCAAAGTTCTTATCGTTTATTTTTATCTTCTGTGCAAAATATCTGTTTTTTTCAAATGACCTTTTTAATCTATCAAATATAATGTCTTTAAATATTTCTACTATATTCTTACCCTTCAGATGATTCTCTTCTTTTTGCAGAAATCTTTTAAACATCTCATTTGAGAACAGATAGTCTCCACCTTCAGTAAAAAAAGCTATACCGTTTAGATGATTTTCCATAATGTCACTGTCTAACTCCATCAACCCTCCAGTTAAATAAAAACTTTAACTGGCTGTAGGATCTGGTTTTCTTTAATCTCCCCGATACCAAGAAATCTCTTATTTTTATCAAGTACTTTAACTAAACCTTTAATACTGTAAGGAACCTTAAATCTCTGCCCTTTTATAAATCTTTCGTCAAAAACAGGATCTAATAAAATCTCTGTAAAAAAATATAAAGCATCTTTTATATCTATTAATCTACTTTCTATATCCTGTTCTGTCATCCTTAGAAGTTCTTCTAATTTAATAGCGTTTTCAACACTAAAAATGCCAACCTTAGTTCTCCTCAGGCTTTTTACATATGCCCCACATCCTGCTTTATCACCTATCTCTTTTACAAGACTTCTTATGTACGTTCCTGAACTGCAGTGAACTTTTATTGTGAAAAAGGGCATCTCAATTTTTAATATCTGAATGCTGTAAATTGTAACCTCCTTTGGCTTTAACTTCACCTGAATGCCTTTCTTTGCTAGCTGGTATGCCCTTTTACCTTCAATCCTTTTTGATGAATAGGGGGGAGGGGTCTGGAGGTATCTTTTTTTAAATGAAAGTATGATATCCTTCAACTGGTCTTCGTCTATTTTACACTCCTTCTCTTCTATCACTCTACCCTGCCTGTCGTATGTATCTGTTATCTTCCCGAGCTCTCCTGTTGCTATGTACTCCTTATCAAGTCCCTGAAAGTACTCTGTAAGTCTTGTTGCTTTCCCAACTGTTATGACCATAAGACCTGATGCGAAATAATCAAGCGTCCCGGTATGACCAACCTTTATCTCTTTTCCGGTTATCTGTTTAAAATGCTTTTTTATCTTCTGAACAAGATGATTTGATGTTATATTTTCAGGTTTATCAACCAGAAGTATCCCGTCCATGCCCACCTTCTTTTACTTTATTTTTTTCAGGATCTCCCCTGCAAGATAAAGTGATCCTGTTATTAGAACAACAGATTTACTGTCGGCTTCTTCTATAGCCTTCTTTAAAGCTCCATCTATATCCGGTATAAAATCTATATCTTTAAACTGTGATATCTCATCTTCTGTTATAGAACGTGAAAAAGGTAACTTTGTTGCTATAACCCTGTCTGATGAGGATCTTATTATATGAATAATACTCTTATAATCCTTATCTTTCATACAGCTGAAAACTGTTATTATCTTTCTGCCTGGATATAATCTTTTTACCTCTTCTACCGTTTTTGAGACAGCATCTAAGTTGTGAGCCCCATCCACTATAACAGGTGGCTCTTCCTTTAATATCTGCATCCTTCCAGGGATAAAACTCCCTGAGATAGCTTTTTTCACTTTTTCATCATCCACTTTTATACCTTTTCTTTCAGAGTAAAGTAAAAATGCTGTTAGAGCTGTTGCAGCATTTGAGAGCTGTCTGTCGCCTAAGATTGATGTTCTGATATCCCTGATCTCTTTACCCTTAAATATGTAATCCATACTTCTATCTTTTATCTGGTATGTAAAGCCTATAGGGTAGTGGTATATCTCCTTTATACCTTTCATCACAGCCTGTGATATTATCTCCATCTGGTCAGTTCCTATAACAACAGGTCTGTCTTTCCTTGTTATCCCGAGCTTTTCCCTTGCTATCTCCATAAGACTGTTTCCAAGAAGATCTGTATGATCAAGTGATACATTTGTTATAACTGAGATCTCCGGGTAAACGACATTTGTTGCATCCCATCTCCCACCAAGACCGACCTCAAGAACGGCTATATCAACATTCTCATCTAAAAAGTATCTGAATGCTATAACAGCTGAAGCCTCAAAGTATGTAAGATCGTACCTTTTTATAAGATCCTCTATCTCTTTAATATATCTATCAAGCTTATCAACTTCTATACTTTTCCTGTTCACCTGCCATCTTTCATTCTCTTCCATTATGTGAGGTGATGTAAAAAGGCCGGTTTTAAGGCCGTGATACCTTAAAAGAGATTCCAGGTATACAGCTGTTGATCCTTTACCGTTAGTTCCTGATATAAGTATAGAAGGAAATTCTTTTTGAGGTTCTCCTATCTCTTCCAGCGCCTTTTTTATCCTTTCAAGATCAGGCTGTATATGGAAGACCTTTCTGTTGAAAAGTCTGTAAAGCTTCATCTTTTTTTCCTTTTAAGTCCGTATAGGAGAATAACAACCCCTGCTACAACCATTCCTGCTGTCACTATCTGATTCCATGTAAGACCTATAACAGGCAGAGGTGGTGTTACACCTCTCCAGAACTCAAGGAGAAACCTCTCAATCCCGTAAAGTATCAGGTAGATTGAGAATATCTGTCCATCAAAGGATTTTTTTCTATAAATATAAAAAAGTACTCCAAATATAAGGAAGTTTCCTAAAGCCTCTGCCGGCTGTGTCGGATAAAGTGGAAATCCATGTGGTGCAGCTGTGTGAGGATGATCTGGGAATGTTATCCCTATAGATCTGAAGATAGAGTCTTCAGGAACAGGCTTTCCGTAACAGCATCCTGCTGCTGTGCATCCAAGCCTTCCTATACCGTGACCAAGTACCACAGATATTCCAGCTATATCTGCAGCTTTAAGCACAGGGATTGAGTATTTTTTCAGAAGAAGGTAAAGAACTATCGCTCCACCTATGAATGCACCAAACCAGTCAATACCACCTTTCCATACAGCTATATAATCAATAAGTGATCTGAACTCATCCGGATGTTCCAGTATATAGGCTATCCTTGCCCCAACAAGACCACCTAAAACAGTGAAAAGAAAGAGATTTTCCACATTTTTTACATTAAGTCCTTCTTTTTTCCCAAAGTATGTGGCTGTATAGAATGAAGCTATCATACCTAACGCAACAAGAAGTCCGTAGGTATGAATAACAAAATCACCTATCTTTATCAGATCAGGAAACATATACTCTCCTTTTTATCTTGCTTTTAAAGCCTCTTTTTTTCTGCTTTTCATATACTTCTCAAGTACCATTCTTTTCTTAACAGGCGGGAGATAGTTTATAAAAGGTATACCGTTTATATGGTCTATCTCATGCTGAAGAACAACAGAGAGAAAATCCTTTCCCTCAATCTCTATATCATTTCCGTTTATATCCTTTGCCTTTACCTTTACCCTTTCAGCCCTTGGTATTGTTATCTGAACACCTGGAAAACTGAGGCATCCCTCGGTTGACTCAATCTCACCTTCTTTTTCAACGATCTGAGGATTTATTAGAACAAGTTTAACACCTTTTTCACCTTCTTCCTCACGTACTGTTGTATCTATAACGATAATCCTGTAAGGAATGCCTATCTGGTTCGCTGCAAGTCCAACACCATCAAGCTCATACATCTTTTTGAACATCACATCAACATACTCTTTTAGCTTCCCATCTGAGAAAAAATCAACCTCTTTCATCTTCTGCTTAAGTATCTTATCAGGCCATGTTCTTATCTCGTATGTCATAACTAAACCTCTATATATAAAGCTTTTTCTTTAAGCTTTCTTACCATCTCTGCTGGATCTTCAGCTTTGAAAATGGAACTTCCAGCTACAAATATATTAACTCCAGCAGAGGAAACATCACCTATATTGTTAATATTTATACCACCGTCAATCTCAATTAATATATCCGTCCTTCCTGTTTCTTCCATGAGCTTTTTCAGTTTTTTAACCTTGTTTAATGTCTCAGGTATAAATTTCTGACCACCAAAACCTGGATTTACAGACATTATCAGTACATAGTCTATATAATAAATTATCTCCTCAAGTGTGTTAACAGGTGTTGAAGGGTTAAGAACAACGCCTGCTTTAACATTCTGAGACTTTATATAATCAACAAGTCTGTGTGAATGGATACATGCATCCATATGGAATGAGATCATATCACATCCTGCTTTTATAAAATCCGGGACATACCTCTCAGGTTCAACAATCATAAGGTGTGCATCAAATGGCAGATCTGTTATAGATCTTAAGCTCTCTAT
Source organism: Persephonella marina EX-H1 (assembly GCF_000021565.1). Taxonomy (NCBI): domain Bacteria; kingdom Pseudomonadati; phylum Aquificota; class Aquificia; order Aquificales; family Hydrogenothermaceae; genus Persephonella; species Persephonella marina. The sequence goes on from NC_012440.1 coordinate 591,496, forward strand.
CACAGGAGGACCTATAGTTATATTTGGAACATACCTCCCATCCATAACATCAAGGTGTATTATATCTGCTCCGCCTTTTTCCACTTTCCTTATCTCCTCACCGAGCTTTGAAAAGTCCGCTGAGAGTATAGAAGGTGCTATAAGTTTTGTTTCTGCCAAGTCCATCCTCCAGTTTTTTTAATTATCTAAATAATTATATATATTTATCTTTTATAATGTTTAGTAAATAAAGATAAGGTATGCTATGGAAGTAAAAAAGGAGATATACAGAAAGGTATTCCATATAGTATCCACGCTGTCCATGATAATCCCTGTTGAGATTTTTGGTAAGTACTCTGTATCCATTATAATGGCTGTAATGCTGTTATCTCTTATACCAATCTCTTATTTCAGGATAAGGAATATATTTACAGATTGGTACTGGAAGATTATTGATCTTGTTGAGAGGGAAAGAAATATAAGAATAATGCCTGCCCGTCAGGCTTTTTCCCTGTCTGTAGGACTGCTGATTGTGTCTCTTTTTTTCAGTGAGGAGATACTTAAGATCTCAATCGTATCTGTTGCTGTTTATGATGGTTTTGCAACTATAACAGGTATTCTATTTGGGAAGCATAAGATACTTGGAACCAAAAAGAGTGTTGAGGGGGTTATAGGTGGGTTTATACCGAATTTTATAGCGCTTCTGTTTTTATTAGATCCTTTTAATGCTCTCTCAGTTACAGTCTTTACAGCTTTTATAGAACTTTTAAGTTCTGATAGGAGATGGTTCTTAGATGATAATCTGACAATTCCTTTATCTGTTGCATTTTTTTCCGTTTTTGTCCTAAACCTTCCAGCCAAGGCTTCTCAGTTTTTCCTTTCCTTCTTCTGATATCATTTTTGTGTTCCAGGGCTTTGAGAAATCAAACCTTATACTTACCTCTGTCATTCCATCCAGCCTTTTGCTCAGCTTGTTGATTATTGATCTTGTTATGAGATCTTCAAGGGGACAGTTTGGTGTTGTGAGGGTTAAAACGATCTCTATCTTACCGTCATCAATTATTATTCTCCTCACAAGTCCAAGATTTACAATATCAAGTGGTATTTCTGGATCATAAACCTCTTTAAGAAGCTTCAGTATCTCTACTTCAGATATTAACTTACCCATCTGTTAATCCTTAAAAACGATCTTTCCGTTATAAAATGTATACTTTACCTTTCCTATAAGCTTTCTGCCTATCAATGGGGTGTTCTTGCTCTTAGATTTTATAACCTCCTCTGTAACTTCCCAGCTCTCTGTAGGATCAAACACTGTAAGTTCTGCTTTAACACCTTCCTTTATCTGGGGAGGATCTATACCTATTCTCTCAGCAGGTTTTGTAGATAAAACCTCAATTGCTCTAAATATATCAAAATAATCCTTTCTTACAAGCTCAAGTATTATTGGGAGAGAGAACTGTAACCCTATCATACCTGGTGGACAGTGCTGATGTTCAAGCATCTTTTCCTGATGGGCGTGTGGTGCGTGGTCTGTTGCAACAAAATCTATGATACCTGATGCTAAAGCCCATCTTAATGCCTCTATATCTTCATGTTCCCTTAGTGGTGGTGATACCTTTGCCTTACAGTCAAAATCAAGCCATTCCTCATCTGTAAGGTATAAGTGGTGAGGTGTAACCTCCGCTGTAACAGGAGCTCCCATAGCCTTAGCCCATGTTATAACCTCAACGGCAACCTTTGTTGAAACGTGACATATATGGACGGGCATACCTGTATGAAGTGATAGAACACAATCCCTTGCGACCATTGTGTCTTCAGCTTCAGGTGGAAGTGGAGGGAGTCCTAAAGCTGCAGATATCTCACCTTCATGTGCAACGCCATCCTGTGAAAGGTTAAGATCCTCACAGTGATCAGCAACAAAACTTCCTATTGATCCTGCGAACTCCATCGCCTTTCTCATCACGTGTGCGTCCATAACAGGTGCACCATCATCGGTGAAATAAACAGCTCCAGCCTCTTTTAGAAGGGACATCTCTGTTAGCTTTTTCCCTTCACGACCTTTTGTTATGGCAGCTGCCGGAAGCACTCTGCATAGACCTATCTCTTCACCTTTTTCAACAATGTATCTCACAAGAGAAGGCTCATCTAAAGCAGGTATAGTGTTTGGCATACATACAACGGTTGTGTATCCACCTGCTACAGCTGATAAAGATCCTGTATAAAGATCTTCCTTATATGTCTGTCCAGGATCTCTAAAATGAACATGTATATCAACAAATGATGGGGATACTATACAGTTTGTTGCATCTATGATCTCACATCCAGGAAAGGGCTGAATATCTTTATCTATCTTTTTTATAACACCGTTTTCTATAAGTATGTCCAGCTCTTTCTTTATATTCTGCTTCGGATCCACTATAAAACCGTTTTTTATCAGAATAGATCCCAATTCCTGCCTCCTGTTTTCATATAAATTTAGAAGTTCAAAGATTTTTATTCAAGCTTACCAGATCACCTTACCGATCCTGTCAAATCTGATAGCCGGTTTTTGAGGATCAAAGGAAAAATAGATTACAAATGCCTGACCTATTATAAAATCATCTGGAACAAAGCCCCAGAACCTGCTGTCCCTACTGTTGTCCCTGTTATCTCCCATAACGAAGTAATAACCTTCCGGTACCTCTACAGGTCCAAAATCCTTACCCTCACCATCAAATATCTCCATAACTGTGTATTTATGTAGTTTCCCATCTGATCTCGGGATGTACTCGTAATACATCTTTGCCCTCGCATTTGGCTCCCTGAACTCACCTGCCTCTTCCCTCTTTAAAGGTTCACCATTCAGGTATACAGTATCGTTTTTAACCTCAACTATATCTCCAGGGAGAGCTATTATCCTTTTTATAAAGTCTATATCAGGATTTTCAGGGTACTTGAAAACGATAATATCTCCTCTATCAGGCTTTACTATACGGTTTTTGTATGTGTAAAAATCAATATTTGTAAAGGGAATACCTATAGTCCAGTCCCCGTAAACCAGTTTGTTAACAAGTATAAAATCACCTACAAGAAGTGTAGGTTTCATTGATCCTGATGGTATATTAAAAGCCTGTGCAAAGAAAACCCTTATTATAGATACAACAACAACAATAAATATTATCGTTTTCGCAAACTCTTTTATATCTTTTTTCTTTTTCTCCGCCATCTAACCTCTCTCTAACCTATTTTTTCCACAGTCCTCTCTGTTTTTCCCTTGCTTCTCTAAAACATTTTAGAAATCTGTCTTTGTACTTAACATTGGGAGGGATTGTCAGAGGGTATGCGTACCCTGAACATATTATAATCTCATTCAACATCTTTCCGTCAGGAAGCCATACGTATGCCAACAGTCTTCCATACCTGTCCTGGGGCTGTACATCAAACTCAAGGAATACAGTTCTGAACAATCTTTTTTTACCTTTTTTTCTTAAAACACTCTGTGTAAACTCCTTAGCCTTTTTACCAAGCTGAATTATAGTTTTAATATCTTTTTTTGTGTGCTCAGACTGTATCTTTGATCTTCTGTTGGGTCTGCTTTCAGGTGTGTCTATACCTATTAATCTGACTGTAAACCTTAGATTTTTCAGTTTTTTTCTGTTGTTAAACTTCACTTCAGGGATTGAGACAACAACAGTATCCCCATCAATAACCCTTAAAACCTTCGCCTTAACAAACTCCTTCGGAGGTTTCCATACCTCTTTACCCTCAGATAAGGTTATGATAGCCAGAAAACAGAGAAAAAATAAGATCTTAACCTTCATAGCTGTAAGCTTTTGCCTCTTCATTTGCCTTTAAAACTTTTTCTCTCATCTGGACCTTGTACTCTCTGAGCTTATCTCTCACTTCTGGATATCCTATGGAAAGTATCTGTGCTGCTAAAACAGCAGCATTAACAGCTCCAGCCTTTCCAGTTGTGACCGTTGCAACAGGAACACCTGGAGGCATCATAACTGTTGAAAGTAGAGAATCAAGACCTTTAAATGATGAGTTATCAACAGGTATTCCTATAACAGGTATTGTTACCTTTCCTGCGATCGTTCCTGCCAGATGTGCTGCAAATCCTGCTGCAGCTATTATGACGCCATAATTCTCCTCAGCTGTTTTACATACCTGTGCAACCTCATCAGGTGTTCTATGAGCTGAAAGGATATAAACATCAAATGGAATATCAAATTTTTTTAATGTCTCAAAACAGCTTTCCATAATATCAAGATCTGATTTACTTCCCATAAATACAGCTACCTTCTTCATACATCCTCCTTTTATTTTTTCTCTATTTTTGCCTCATCTGTTTCTGGAGCCGGTTTTTTGATCTCAACAGGAGAGATCTTAACAAAGTTGTTTATCTCCTCATCAAAGTTATCAAGTATCTTTGTAGCTATCTTACTCTCTGTGTAGGCTTTATGTTTTGTGATAAGTCTTTTTATCTCCTCAACATCCTCTTCGTCAAGCTCGTCTATAAATACATATGAGCTGTTTATATTTCTCTCCATCTCTCCGTCTGGATCGTAAACATAGGCAACACCACCTGTCATACCTGCACCAAAGTTGACACCAGTCTTTCCAAGTATAACAACCGTTCCGTTTGTCATATACTCACAGCCGTGATCTCCAACCCCTTCAACAACAGCTGTTGCACCGCTGTTTCTTACAGCAAATCTCTCTCCGGCTATACCTGATGCGAAAAGCTGTCCTCCTGTCGCTCCGTAAAGGCATGTATTACCCATGATAACGTTCTCATGTGGGTTTCCTCTGAACTCCTTAGGTGGTTTTAGAACTATAAGTCCACCTGTCATACCTTTTCCAACATAGTCGTTTGCATCACCTATAAGGATCAGGTTCAGCCCTGGAACGCAGAACGCACCGAAGCTCTGACCTGCAGTTCCAACAAGGTTAAGTTCTATTTTCGCAAGTCTTAAACCTTTATCACCGTATCTCTTTGTTATCTCATGGGCTATCCTTGTTCCTACAGTTCTGTAGACATTCTTTATCACATAAAATCCTGCGAAGTTCTCCTGTTTTTCTATGTAAGGAAGGGCATCTTTAAGTATCTCCTCATCAAAAGGTTTTGATGGAGGATCATTCCTGTCCTTCATAGCCCTTCTTGGTTTCTTACCTGTAGGATCAGGATCCTTAAGTATGTATCCAAGATCAACAAATTTTGCCTTGTAGTGGTCTGATGGTATCTTTGGTTTTATAAGATCAACCCTTCCTATTATCTCATCAAGATGTCTGTAACCCATATCTGCAAGCCACTGTCTAACATCATGGGCCAGGAACATAAGATATCTTATTACATGTTCAGGCTGTCCAGGGAATTTCTCCCTCAATCTTTCATCCTGTGTTGCAACACCGACAGGACATGTGTTTAGATGGCACTGCCTTGCCATGACACATCCTTCAGCTACCATAAGTGATGTTCCAAGTCCGAACTCCTCTGCCCCAAGAAGAGCTCCTATTATAATGTCCCTGCCTGTTTTTATCTGACCGTCAACTCTAAGTCTTACCCTGTCTCTAAGATCGTTCTCAATGAGGACCCTCTGTACCTCGGAAAGACCAAGCTCCCATATTGTTCCAGCATTTTTTATTGATACCAGCGGTGAAGCACCTGTTCCACCGTCATGTCCTGATATATGAATGATATCAGCAAATGCCTTTGCAACACCTGATGCAATCGTTCCTATTCCTGTTTCTGCAACAAGCTTTACTATAACTTTTGCCCTTGGGTTTATCATCTTCAGATCGTAAATAAGCTGGGCAAGATCCTCAATTGAGTATATATCGTGGTGTGGAGGTGGAGATATAAGTGTTGTTCCAGGTCTTGCCCTTCTTAAGAATGCTATATATGCGTTAACCTTTTTACCTGGAAGCTGTCCACCTTCTCCTGGTTTTGCACCCTGTGCTATCTTTATCTCTATCTCTTCCGCTGAGTTCAGGTACTCTGCTGTTACACCGAATCTTCCAGATGCAACCTGTTTTATCTTTGAGTTCTTTATCGTTCCATATCTTGCAGGATCCTCACCACCTTCTCCTGAGTTTGATTTAGCTCCAACCCTGTTCATCGCCTCAGCTATTGTCTCATGGGCTTCCTTACTTAAAGCCCCTATTGACATCGCAGCACCAACAAACCTCTTTACTATCTCCTCAGCAGGTTCAACCTCATCAACAGGTATAGGAGGTCTGTCGCTCTGTATCTCAAACAGATCTCTTATCGTTACAGGTTTTTCCTTCCATGCATCCTCGGTGAACTTCTTGTATTCCTCCCAGCTCTCACCTCTTACAGCCCTGTGGAGATCTCTTACAGCGTTAGGGTTCCATGAGTGAAACTCTCCATCCCTTCTGTGTCTGAACTCACCACCCTGAGGAAGAGTTACCTTTTCTTCAAAGAAAGCTTTATTAAATCTTATAAGTGTCTCCTGTGCTATCTGTTTTACACCTATACCACCTATCTGTGATGGTGTTCCAGGGAAATACTTATCTATAACTTCCTTACCTATACCGAGAGCCTCAAAAAGTCCTGAACCTCTGTAACTTTTTATTGTTGCAATTCCCATCTTAGACATTATCTTTAAAAGACCTTCATTTACAGCCTTACGGTAGTTCTTTATGGCTTCTTCAAAGGAGAGATTGAACTTCTTATCTTCCTCAACAAGATTTCTTATTATCTGGACTACCATATAAGGATTTACAAGAGTCGCACCGTACCCTATCAGGAATGCTATAGAGTGTGTATCCCTTGCTTCTCCTGTGTCTGCTATAAGTGAGAATCTGCTTCTCTTTCCTTTTCTTCCCATATAACTGTTTATAGCAGCAACAGCAAGACCTATAGGTATAGGAGCACCTTCAATCGATACACCTCTGTCTGTTACAACTATAAGCTCCTTTCCATTATCTACAGCTTCCTCAACCCTTTTACATATATCTTCAAGTGCAGGTTCAAGGGCGTCATCGTAAGGATCAAATATCGCAGGAATGATCTGTGCTTTATCTCCATAAAGATTTATAAGCTCTTCCATCTCATTATCAAATATCAGTGGGGAGGGGAATAGGAGCTGTTTTGCATGTTCTGGGGTTTCTTTAAGGAAGTTCTCCTTTTTCCCGACGTATGTGTTCAGGGACATAACCTTTTTTTCTCTTATAGGGTCTATAGGAGGATTTGTAACCTGTGCAAATCTCTGTTTGAAGTATGAAGGAAGAAGTTTTGGTCTTTTTGATAGAACCGATAGAGGTGTGTCATTTCCCATAGAGTAAACAGGATCAACACCTTTCTCAGCCATAGGCTTTATAAGCATATTTATCTGATCAAGATCGTAACCAAAAACTATAAGCTCCCTTGTTACATCCTTTTTCTCAACTTCAGGGATTTCCTTAACAGGGATAAACTCCTTTAGATTCTCCTCAACCCATTCCTTATAAGGCTTCCCTTCTGCTGCTTTTTCTATAATATCCTTTGAGAAGTATATCTTTCCTTCTGTTATATCAACAGCTATCTTATCACCTGGACCAAGTCTTCCCTTTTTCAGAATCTTCTCTTCCGGGATATCAACAGTTCCAACCTCTGAAGCCATTATAACAGTATCTTCTGTTATCACATACCTTGCGGGTCTGAGGCCGTTTCTGTCAAGCTTTCCTATAACAACATTGCCATCTGTAAACGCTATAGCAGCTGGACCATCCCATGCCTCAAATATACAGGAGAAGTACTCATAAAAAGCTCTTTCCTTTGGTGTTAATCTGTCATCATTTTCCCAGGCCCTTGGTATCAGGGCGTTTATCGCAACAAAAGGATCTTTACCTGACATAACGAGAAACTCAAGGGCGTTATCAAGGGATGCTGAGTCTGAGTCATCGTACCTGACAACAGGGAGTATCTCCTCAGCAAGCTCACCCCACAGCTCTCTTATATCCTCAGCTTTTGCGTTTATCCAGTTTCTGTTAGCTGATATAGTGTTTATCTCCCCATTATGGGCTAACATTCTGAAAGGCTGTGCAAGCTTCCACTGTGGAAATGTGTTTGTTGAGAATCTCTGGTGGAAGATAGCAACAGCACTTTCGTAACTCTCATCCTGAAGATCAGGATAGAAATACTTTAATCTTGGAGCTGTTACCATACCCTTGTAAACGATAATCCTGTTTGAAAGTGACGGTATGTAAAAATCCTCGTATCCTTCCCTCTGTGATAGCTTCTCAAGTTTTTTTCTTAAGATAAAAAGATCTCTCTCAAAGTTTTCAGACTGTATCCCTTCCTTTGAGATAAATCCGTGCCATATCTCAGGCATATTTGATTTTGCTATAACACCGAGCTCTTCCTCAACAATAGGAACTTTTCTCCATCCCAAAAATCTGAATTTTTCGTCTATTATTTCCTGAATCTCTTTTTTAATCTCTTCTTTACCCTGCGGAATAAAAAAGACACCAACTGCAAAATCTTTTGAATCAGGTATATTTATACCTTCTTTTTTTAGCTCTTTCTCAAAAAATCTGTAAGGAATATGTGTTAGAATCCCTGCACCATCACCTGTCTTACCATCTGCACTTACGGCTCCTCTGTGGTCAAGATTTTTTAATGATTCAAGTGCATCAGAGACAAGTTTATGGCTTTTTATTCCTTTTATATTTACAATAAAACCTACACCGCAGGAATCTCTTTCCAGAATATTTAACATACTTGTTACCTCGTTTTTATTTTACAGGTAACTATTTATTATATATCTGTTAACCTCTTTAATACAAATTCAGGTGTATTTTTAAAATTTCTGTGATTTTTCACATTTTGTTTGTATAAAAATGCATATAATAAAAACAAAAAGATAAGGATAGACGATGAAAAAGAACCATAACTACAAGTTAGTAATAATGTATATAGGGAAAAACTATCACGGATGGCAGAAACAGCCAAAACATAGAACTGTCCAGGGTGTTCTGGAAGAAAAACTGAAGGTTTTATTTAAGGAAGATATTGTTCTGATAGGTTCAGGAAGGACAGATGCAGGTGTTCACGCCCTCGGACAGGTGGCTAACTTTAAAACGATCTCCTACAGAAAACCTGAGGAGATATACAGATATCTTAATGCAACACTGCCGAGGGATATATCTGTAAAGTCTGTTGAGGAGGTTCCTCTATCCTTTCACGCCCGTTTCAGTGCAAAAGGAAAAACATATATCTACAGGATATACACAAAACCGGATCCTTTCCTGCACGGTTTTGGGTGGTATATATCTAAGAAGCTTGATCTAAAAGGTATGTTAGAGGCTTTAGAGATAGTCAAAAAAAGCAAAGATTTAAGATCTCTATCAAAAAAAGGTGAGTATCTGAGAGAGGATGTTGAGATAAGGGAGTTAAGTATGACCTATGATGGTAAGATCATTGAGATACAGATAACAGCCTCACATTTTCTCAGATATATGGTTAGAAAGATTGTAGGTCATGTTGTTCAGATAGGACTTGGATCCTTGAGTATACAGGAGTTTGAGAATATAATAGAAGCAAAAGACCCTACAAAAGGACTTTTCATAGCACCCCCAGAAGGTCTATTTTTAAAAGAGGTTTACTACTAAGGAGAAAAAAAATGACAGAAGAAAAGGAGTTCAGGGCAGGCTTTGTTGCTCTGATCGGTCGTCCAAATGTTGGAAAATCAACTATTATGAACAACATTTTAGGGACAAAACTGTCCATAGTAAGTCCAAAACCGCAGACAACAAGGATGAGGATACTGGGTGTTAAACATAATAAGGATGCCCAGATAATATTCCTTGACACACCTGGTATCCAGAAGGGAAAAGATCTGCTTACAAAAACAGTAGTTGAGTCTGCTGTAAGCAGTATGGAAGAGGCTGACGTTCTTGTGATGATAATAGAAGCTGATAAGGGATGGACCAAGGAGGATGAGCAGCTGCTCCACAACTATATTGAGAAGCTGAATAAACCCACAATCCTCGTTATAAACAAGATAGATAAGATGAAAGATAAAAGACTTCTCCTCCCACTTATAGAGGAAAGTGCCAAAAAGTATAATTTTGTTGAGATAATACCTGTTTCTGCTATAAAAGGTCAGAATCTTGACGATTTTGTTCAGACGTTGAAAAAATACCTTCCTCCATCCCCTCCTCTATTCCCTGAAGATCAGATAACAGATCTTCCCATCAAGTTCTATATCGCAGAGATAATAAGGGAGAAGGTATTCCAGAACACAAAAAAAGAGATACCTTACTCGGCAGCTGTTGAGGTTGAGAGTATTGAAGAAGGAAAGGTGAAAAAAGATCTTCTTATAATAAGGGCAAACATATACGTTGAGAAGGAAAACCACAAGGCTATAATTATTGGGAAGAAAGGTCAGATGTTGAAAAAGATCGGCAAAGAGGCAAGGGAGGAGCTTGAACATCTACTGGGTAAAAAGATCCATCTTGAGCTCTGGGTTAAGGTAAAGCCGAGATGGAAGGAGGATATAAGACTTCTTAAGGTTTTAGGTTACCAGTATATATCATGAGGTAGATTTTGACACCTACATTAAATGTTTTAAAAGAAACTATAAAGAGGCTTATCTATAAGGGTAATTACAGAGCTTTAGAAAGGATACTTGAGAAAAGTCATAAGGGAGATATTGTAGCCATATTCAGGTATCTCTCCCATCATGAGAAGATAAAAACCTTCCAGATTCTTATGGATGTAGATATAGAAAAAGCATCTGACGTTCTTTATGATCTTGATGAGGATCTCCAGCTTGAGATACTCAGATCCCTTCCTTTAAAAGAGGCTGTAAGGATACTTCTCACTTTCTCAACAGGAGAGATAGCAAAGATCATTGATAAACTCCCTGATGAGTTACAGAAACATCTACTTGAAAAACTTGAGGAGGAAGAGAGGGAGGAACTTGAAAAATACATATCCTACGGTGAGTCAAGTGTTGCTTCTCTTATAAGTGAGGATTTTATATCCGTTTTTGAGGAAAGGACTGTTGAAGAGGTTTTGAGCATAATAAAAACAGCTCCAGAGGACATAGAGATCGTCTATATATACGTCACAGATAAAAAAGAGAGGCTTGTAGGTGTTACCTCAATAAAGGAGATCCTTACAGCACCTGGAAGCGTTCAGATAAAGGATATTATGGAAAGTGATGTTATATCAATAAAGAGTAATGCAACAAAGGAAGAGGCCATTGATATATTTCGCAGATACGATCTCTTTATCCTACCCGTTGTTGATGAGGAAGATGTACTGATAGGTGTTATATACATAGATGATATCCTTGATGCTATCACAGAGAAAACGACTGAAGATATATTTAAAATGGCAGGTGCCCAGGAAGAGGAACTTTTTTACACAAACCAGATCATAAAGATAGCTAAGCTCAGACTTCCATGGCTTTTAGTTTCGGTTTTTGGGGAGATCATAACAGCATTTATCATAAGTATATTTGATTTCACTATAAAAGAGTTTCTCCCTATTATATTCTTTCTTCCCCTTCTTGCAGCCATAAGCGGTAACATCAGTTCACAGTCTGCAATCATCATATCAAGAGGTCTTGTAACGGGAAAGATTATGGAGAGCTTTAAGGACTTCCTTTATTACCTTTACAGAGAGGTTAAGGTAGCCATAGTTCTTGCATTTATAATTAGTGGCATAGTTGGAGTTATAGCCACATTATGGCTATCTCATCATATTATGGGAATGGTTATATCACTTGCTATATTCATAAATATGGTTCTTGCTGCATTTTCAGGTGGACTTTTACCTTACATACTTTTAAGAATGAACAGAGATCCTTTACTTGCAACAGGCCCTATAGTTCTTACAGTTAATGATATATTTGGGATACTTATATACCTTGGAACGGCAACATTCTTCCTTCAGTACCTTAAATTGTGATCAGGAGACCTGTCTGTAAAGTTTGAACAGTAGCTTTACTATCTTCTCAGATGAGTCCAGCATATCTTCTATAAGCTCATACGCCTCTTCTTTTTTCCCCTCTTCATAGATCTTGATTGCATTAATACCGAGTGTGTGAAGTCTCTTGTGGGCTGGTTCAATCTCGTTGAAAGTACTCAGAGCCTCATTGCCATAACCGGATATAACCTCCTTTCCCTTTGAGTAGTACCATTTTCCAAGGTTACACTGGGTGTGGTCTGTTGGACGCCAGTCCGTTTTACCTTCTATAGCTTTTATAACATTGTCCATCCAGACTGCATGATCAACAACCCTTCTGAGTAGTTCCGCTCTTATATCTTTCTTGTTTGTACACATCCTGTTCCATACTGATAGCTGGAGATTCATACATTCATCGGATAAAGAGTTTATCGTCTTCTGTAGTCTGTCTATATCAACAAGAGCAGAGGAGAGGGTGCTTATATGATCAAATATACTGTCAAATCTCTCAATATGTATCTTAAAAACCTCAAGCTGTTCATTCATCATAGCCGATATCTTTCTGTTTTCATCTAAAAGCTGTGAAAGTATGTGGCGTATCTCTTCTGAGTTTTTGAAGTTCTCATCTATTATATCCACAGAGCTTTTCATGTTTTCTTCAGTATTTTTCATCTCTTCAAAAACCTTTGATATTATCTCCTTCACGTCATTTGCACTTGATGATGTTTTCTCTGCCAGATTTCTAACCTCTTCAGCAACAACGGAAAAACCTCTTCCTATCTCTCCTGCCCTTGCCGCTTCAATAGCAGCATTTAAAGCTAAAAGGTTTGTCTGTGTTGTGATATCAAGTATAACACCCAGAACGCTGTCTATATTTGAGAGACTCTGCTTGAGTCTGTTTAATGAATCTGAAAGTTCATTTACGGACTGGATAGACCTTTTTGCTATCTCCTGTGAGCTTTTTGATATCTGACTTCCATTTTCTATAAGCTCATCAATCTCGGACTGTATATTTTTTATATGGGATATCTCATCAAGTATCTTTTTTGAATCTGCATTGACTTTTTCCAGAAAAACAGAGATGTCTGACATTTTATCTTTCAGAATATAGAGAGTTTCTCTCGGTTTAAAGGTTTTTCCTTTAATAATAGATGCTATATATATTGATCTGACAAAATCGGGGGCTGTCTCATAAAACTCCTCGTACCTCTCCTCTTTTTCAACTGGCTGGTCAGATCTTATCTCTTCCTTCCTGCTCTTAAAAAAGGAAAACATCTAAAAACCCCAGAAAAATACAGTATTTATAAAAAGTTCGGTTTTTTAACGCCTTTCTTTAATCTGTCAGCTTGCCCTCCAGATACTGCTGGTATGCTGAAAGATCTAAAAGTCCATGCCCACTTAGATTGAAGAGTATTACTTTTTCCTCACCTGTTTCCCTGCATCTTAAAGCTTCGTCAATAGCTGCCCTGACAGCATGTGCAGATTCAGGAGCTGGAATAATACCTTCAGTTCTTGCGAAATCAACAGCCGCTTTGAATATTGCTGTCTGTGGAACAGCGACAGCCTCTATAATTTTCTCTTCGTACAGTTTTGAGATAATAGGTGCCATCCCGTGATATCTCAGTCCACCTGCATGTATTGATGGTGGAATAAAATCATGTCCAAGTGTGTGCATCTTCATAAGGGGGGTCATACCTGCTGTATCTCCAAAATCATACTCATATCTGCCTTTTGTTAATGTCGGACATGATGAAGGCTCAACAGCTATAAATCTGGGATTTTTAGAGCCTTCAAGTTTATCCATAACAAATGGGAGGGATAGACCTGCAAAATTACTTCCACCTCCTGCAGATCCTATAACTATATCAGGATACTGACCTACTTTTTCAAGTTGTTTTTTAGCTTCAAGTCCTATAACCGTCTGGTGAAGTAAAACGTGGTTTAGAACACTTCCAAGAGAGTAATGTGTATCTTCTCTGCTTAACGCTTCCTCAACAGCTTCACTTATTGCAATACCGAGACTTCCAGGATTATCAGGATCTTCCTCAAGTATCCTCTTACCTGTTTCAGTGTAAGGGCTGGGACTTGGTATCACCTTTGCTCCCCATGTCTCCATAAGTACTCTTCTGTATGGCTTCTGGTGATAGCTCACCTTAACCATATATACCTTTATCTCTATACCAAAATACTGTCCTGCAAACGCAAGAGAACTCCCCCACTGCCCTGCACCTGTCTCTGTTGTTAACCTTTTTACCCCTTCCTTTGCATTATAGTAAGCCTGTGCAACAGCTGTATTGGGTTTATGACTTCCTGCAGGACTTACTCCTTCATACTTGTAGTATATTTTCGCAGGTGTATCTAAAAACTCCTCAAGCCTGTCTGCCCTTATCAGTGGTGTTGGTCTCCATATAGAGTAAATATCAAGAACCTCAGGTGGTATATCTATCCATCTTTTATCTGAAACCTCCTGTTCAATAAGGGCTTCAGGGAATAAAGCTTTAAGCTTCTCAGGACTCATAGGCTGATTTGTCTGTGGATCAAGAGGTGGTTCAAGAGGTGAGGGTAAATCTGGCAGAATGTTGTACCACTGTTTTGGTATCTCATGATCTTCAAGTAAGATCTTTTTCATATCTCAAACCTCATACCTTATTTAGATATTAATAATAGTGAACCTGGAATAGTTTTGACAACAGTGTATAGATATGATCTGTATCTTCCTGATAAAATAAAAACAAAAAAGGAGAAAGAGATGGGTAAAATAGCTTTTGTATTTCCTGGTCAGGGATCACAGTATAAAGGAATGGGTAGGGATATATATGAGAGCTACCCACAGATCAGGGAACTTCATGAGAAGGTAAATGAGAGACTTGGTTTTGATCTTACAGAGATAATTTTTGAGGATGATCAGAAAATAAATCTGACACAGTTTACGCAGCCGGCACTCGTTCTAACATCTTACTCGGTATTTTATGCATTAAAGGATAAAAAGCCTGACCTTCTTCCTGATTATTTAGCGGGACATTCACTTGGTGAATTTACAGCACTTGCTGTAGGTGGAAGTATCGATCCTGTTGATGCTGTCTGGATAACACATATTAGGGGAAAGCTTATGCAGGAGGCTGTTCCTGAGGGTGTGGGAGGAATGGCAGCAATTATAGGATTAAAGTCCGAGGATATAGAGAAGATTATAAAGGATATAAATGGGGTTGTTGAGATCGCAAACTACAACTCATATGAACAGACTGTTATATCAGGAGAGAAAGAGGCTGTCGAGAAGGCAATGAAGATACTTAAAGAGAAAGGAGCCAAGAAGGTTGTTCCACTTGCTGTTTCAGTTCCTGCCCACTCATCACTTTTAAGGGATAAAGCTGAGGAATTTGGGAAGTATCTTGATGAGATACAGATAAAAGATTTAAAAATACCTGTTGTTTCAAATGTTACAGCAAGACCTATAAAGGGATCTGATGAGATAAAGGAGGAGCTTAAGGTTCACTTCTACTCTCCTGTCAGGTGGGTTCAGTCTGTAGAGTTCATGATAAAAGATGGTGTAAACAGCTTTTATGAGATAGGACCTAAAAAGGTTCTGTCTGGACTAATTAAGAGAATTGATAGATCTTTAAATATAAAAAATGTTGAAAATTTAGAGGATATTGAAAAGTTATGAACAAAACTGTTTTTATAACGGCAACGGACACAGGTGTTGGAAAGACCATAGTCTCAGCTGCTCTTGCATCAATACTGAGAAGTCAGGGAAAGAATGTAGGTTATTTTAAGCCTGTAGAGACAGGATGTGATCCCCTGTGTCCTGACGCCCTCCTTCTATCAAAGATAACAGGCCAGCATTACGATGAGGTTGTTCTATACAGATTTAAAGAGGCTGTTGCACCTTATGTCGCAGAAAGGGAGGAGGGAAAACATATAAAGATAGATCTTATATCTGAAAAGATAAAACATCTTCAGCAGATCTATGAGTATCTTATTATTGAAGGGGCTGGTGGTGTTGCTGTTCCAATAACATACCACAGGGATAAGATATACACATACCTTGATCTTATCTCGGATCTAGATCTGGGTGCAGTAGTGGTCTCAAGGGCCTCTCTGGGAACTATAAATCATACTTATCTGACAGTAGAATCAATGAAAAGAAGAAATATAAGAATAAAAGGGATAATCCTGAATGAAAGGTCAGAATCCCCTTCTCTTGCAGAGCAGACAAACCCAAAGATAATTGAAAAGATGACAGGTGTTCCGGTTATAACGATCTGTGAAAAAGGTAAGATACCTCTTCTGATATGTATAGAAAGGCTTAAAGCAAAGATAGAAGAGATATTTGGATGATGTTCTATATAGGCTGTTCAGGATATTTTTACTGGGGATGGAAAGGAAAGTTTTATCCTCCTGAGATAAAACCTTCAAACTGGTTTGATTATTATTCTGATTTTTTCAATACTGTTGAGATAAACTCAACATTTTATAACTTTCCAAAGGAAAAAAATCTCAAAAACTGGTATAGAAAAGCCCCAGAGAATTTTATTTTCAGCGTTAAGGTCCACAGATCAATAACCCATCTGAAAAAGTTTAAAGACACTAAAGATACCCTTGATGAATTTTACTCTGTTGTGAAAAACAGTCTGAAAGAGAAATTAGGAGCTGTTCTCTTTCAGCTTCCTCCATCCTTCAGGTATTCCGATGAAAATCTCAGAATAATTATAGATCAGCTTGATCCTGATTTTATAAATGTTGTTGAGTTCAGGGAGAAAAGCTGGTGGAATGATAATGTTTACGATACACTTGATAATCATAATATAATCTTCTGCAGTGTAAGTGCACCTGGACTTCCTGATGATATTATAAAAACAGGAAACGGCATATACATTAGATTTCACGGCGTGGATAGCTGGTACAGATATGACTATTCAGATGATCAGCTTGAGTCCTGGGCGAAAAGAATCTTAGAGATTAAAGCTGATAAAAACTTCATATATTTCAACAATGATTTTAATGCCTACGCACCAAAAAATGCATTAAAGCTAAAAGAGTTAATAGATAAATATAAATAGAGCTGTTATAAAAGCTGTTGATAAAAGAAGGTAAAGCATAACTTTTGTTATGTATTTATCACCAAAGATGTATATATAAACAAATTTAAAAAAGCTGTTAGACAGAACAGCAATCAGTATACCTTTGATAGCTATAACCTGTGCTAAACCTTCCTTGGCCATAACTGAAAGGGAAAGTGTTATAGCATCAACATCTATAACTCCCGATATGAAGCTCGCCATATATATTCCTTTTTCTCCGTAAAAGTGCTGGAGGAGCTTTGTTATAAACATTATAAGACCGTAAATGATTCCAAACTGGAGTGCTGATGTTATCTCAAATGGGTTTGAAAATGAGATATCCTTACTTGATGCCTCAATGATCTTTTCCTTATTTCTGATAAAAACGTAAAGTATTATAACTATATAGACAGATGATATTGCTATCATAGGTATTATAAGATGGATAACAAGATCAAGATTTATTATTCCTGAAAGTATCAGAACTCTGAAGTTCATAATAAGCCATGCCAGTATGATACCAAAAAGAGCAGAGTATAAAACGGCAGAGTACTTTTTAGAAAGCTTTGAAAGCTCAAAGCTCACAGCTGTGGAAGAGATAAGACCACCTATAACTCCGGTCAGCCAGAGCTGTTTTGTTCCTTTCCACCTTAATATAACGTAGGATATAAAATCAAGTGATGATACTATAACAACCATCTTCCATATCTCTTTAGGATTGAAGGCGTTTAAAGGTCCCATATACCTGTCAGGAAGTAAGGGGTATATAATCACGGTGATAAGGGCGAATTTAAGTATAGCCTTTATATCTTCCTGTGATAACTTCTTTGCAAAATCTTCCAGAGTTTTTTTCAGTGCAAGAAGGATTGTTGTTATTACAGCGATAAATGCTGCAACATAGTAATGCTCATAGTAGATAATAACTCCCATCATAAATGTTATTATTGTTGCTATCTCAGTTGTAGCACCTATATCCTTCTGGTATTCAAGATAAAAGTTGAGTATTGTAAGTAAAACAAGACCTCCAAAAACTATGTAGAGTATTCCAGACCAGTAGACATCATTTATATATGCTGATAATGTTCCCATTATGGATATAAGGGGGAATGTCCTTATTCCTGCAAAAGTTTCCTCTTTAGTTCTGTGTTCCCTTTCAAGACCTATTATCAGACCTGTTGAGAGTGAGAATAAAATCTTGAATATCAGGCTGTACGTCTGGATATCAATCATTATTTCCATCTATCATCCTCTTGAATCCTTCAAGCTTATTTAGCTCTTTTTCCGATAATCTCCTTTCGTTATATTTTTTTAATCTGATAATAACCCCCTCTTTTCCTTTAATTATATGTTTTTCAAGAGTCTGTTTAAATATAAGATTGTCATCTTCTATTATTCCAGCGTATACGAGACAGTCACCAAGGGTTTTCATTATATTATCAAGATCCCTTCTCCTTCTATCAGGAAGTATAAAATCAATCTTTATCTCTACGGGATCCTTTAAGGGTTCTCCACTACTCTGTTTCTGTAACTCCCATATAGCTCTGTTTATTTTCAGTGAAACATCTTTGGGAACAATGTATCTCTTCCCAGATTTTGAAAAAGCTCTTAAATTTATTTTTACCCTGTTAGCCTTTGAGGGAGGAATAAAGGATAAAAAGTATATATTCATTTCATACTCCTTTTCATTTTGAAATTTTTTCCATTTCAATCTGAAAATTATCTTGCTTTTAATATAAAAAAATATTCGTATTTTAGAATAAGACCCGCTTTAAAAAATTGATCTAAATCAATATTCAATTTGTTTTGGCATACTTATTGCTATATTAAAAATATCATCAGAATAAGAAGTTTCAACGGTTAGATGTTGTTAACCTAAACTTTTTACTATATATTAATGTCGTTATATTTTATTAACAGTTAAGGATGGTTATTAACACGTAAAAAATCTTAAGAAGGAATATATACTAAAAACAGGAGGTATATTCATGAAGAAATTAAAATTTCTCGTCGCCTCGGTGGCAGGATCATTAACATTCTCTATGGCAGCATCAGCTGCAGACTTCCTGATCTGGGTGGATGACGCTCACAAGCTATTAGGAAAGCCTGACGTCAGGTTTGTTGATGGGGATTCACCTAAAAAGTTCAAGGAAGGACATATCCCTGGATCTGTAAATGCATTTGCTCACGATCTCCACTACCTTGAGGATATCAGAAAGTGTGACGGTCTCCCTATGTGTCCTGATAGAGCTGCTGAGTTTATAGGAAAGGTTCTTGGCATTGATAACAATACAACTGTGATAGCTTATGATGATGGTAGAGGCCCTAACGCATCAGGTGTATGGTTTTTCCTCTCCCTCTACGGTGTTAAAGATGTAAAAATGATGGATGGTGGATTTGCCACATGGGAAAGTAAAGGTTATGAAGTTGAAAAAGGTGAAGGCAAAAAGCCATCTCCAAAAACATTCAAGGTTAATGTTAACAGAGATATGATCGCTACTAAAGAGGAAGTTTTAAAGGCTGTTGAGGACATAAAGAAGAACGGAAAGAACAGCCAGTACTTCATACTTGATGCGAGAAGGTTTGCAGAATATACAGGTAAAAAGCTTTTAGATGCCCTTGAAAAACCAGGAAAGCATATAACTGTTGCTAGAGGTGGGCATATTCCAGGAGCTGTTTTCTTTGAGTGGAAAAAGGTTGCTGGAAACTCAAAAGGAAAGCCAGGGAAACATCTTTTCAAACCATTAAAGAAACTCAAAAAAGCATTTTATAAAAAGTTAGGTAAAAAGGGTCTCACTCCTGACAAAACTGTTATCACATACTGCCATGTTGGTCTCGGAAGAGGATCGTTTATCTACGCAGCACTTAAACTTGTTGGACATAAGAAGGCTAAAGTTTATGTAGGATCATGGGACGAATGGGGTAACACTCCAGAACTTCCAGTTGAAAAATAAAATCAGGGGGGAACTCCCCCTTCCTTTAACTAAAAGGAGGTAAAAGATGGAACATATAGATCATCTCTTGATGGGACTGTTGACAGGAGCCCTTTTCGGAATAGTGCTTCACAAGGTAGGAGCAATAAGATACTCACGTGTAGAAGGGATGCTTCTTCTCAGAGATCTGAAAATAATGAAATTCGCATTTATGGGAATAGCAACAGCCTCTCTAATATATGGACTGGCAGATATATTTGGTTTTGCAGAACAGGCTAATCTTATCCCAAGGGTTATGCCTTATATGGGAATTGCTCATGTTGTTGGGGGATTTTTATTTGGAATTGCTATGGCATCTGCTGGATTCTGTCCAGGAACATGTGTTGCAAGGGTTGGAGCTGGTAAATTCATCTCTATTGCTGGCGTAATTGGATTGATACTTGGTATCATTATCTATGCAAATATACAGCCTATGCTGGTTGAAGTTGGTATTCTTGGTTCAAAGGAGAAGATAACACTCCACGGTGTTCTCGGTGTTCCTTACGGTGCTCTTGCAGTTGTCTGGGGAGTGCTTTTTATCATATTTGCCCTCCTCGCTGACTGGTTAGATCCAGCGAGAAAGATGGGACTTGACAGAACTGATGAAAATCTCTCATTAACCGAAAAAGTAATAAAAGGTGAGTGGCACTGGGCTGTATCAGGAGTTCTTGCAGGATCAATAATTGCATGGGCTACAGCTCAGGGAGAGTATCTTGGGTTTTCCGGTGGTGCTCTTGCTTTTGTAGGCTGGATGTCCCATCTGATAGGATACCCGATCTCAATAGTTCCAAAGGTTAACGAGACAATTTTATGGCATGCAGGACTGATAATGGGTGTTATACCTGGAGCATTTTTAAGTGCGATAATCTCAAGAACATTTAAGTTTGATCCTGTTCCACCTGCTTTTGCAAAGGGAGTGGCTCCATTTCCATGGGTAAGGATGATTCTTGTTTTCTTTGCAGGTATTTTCCTGGCACTTGGAGCTATGATAGGTGGTGGATGTACAACAGGTGCTTTCCTTTCAGCATATCCGACACTTTCAGTAGGACCTATGGCAATGTCAGCCACATACTTTGCTGTCGGTGTGTTAACAGCGAACCTTATATACTTTGGAAGGTGGAGCAGATTTATTCAGGCTAAGAAAGAGTCTGATCAGGTATATGATTAAGATTGGAGAGGTAGGAAGATGAGCATGATTGAAAGACTGCTTTTCTGGATAGCAATTTTGATCCTTTCAGTAGCTGTAATCGGTCTGAAAATAGATCTCTCAAAGCTGGAACAGAAGGCAAAAGAAACTTCCTCTTACACCGTTTCCTCTGAGGATGAAGGAGGTGAAGAAGAATGAATCCTAAGATAGAGAGAATAATATACATATCAATTATAGCTATCCTTTCCATTGTACTTTTAGGTTACGGTAAGAAAGAGATAGAACTCCAGAAACAGATACCATTAACAGCTGAGGAACTTTATAAGAAACTCAGCAATCCAAAAGTCACAATACAGATAATAGATGTTAGACCTTATGAGGTTCCTGAAGAGGAAGAGGATGAAGCTGAAGAGATAGATTACTACACAGGAGCTCATATACCAGGTGCGATCCCATTTCCCGATTGTGATGAGTCAAAAACACCTGAAGAGGCTCTTGAGCAGATAAATCCTTATCTTCCAACTGTTATAGTCTCAAGAGATGGAGATCCTGAAATATTCAAGAGATGTGCCCAGAAGTTCTCTATAGCCCAGAATTTAGCAGGAGGTATAGCAGCCTGGGATGATGAAGGATATCCTGAGGATGAAGGAGAGTACGAACCACCTAAAGCCGGTGGCGGCGGTGGATGTCTATAAAAAAGAAGATAAAAAGGAGGTAAGATATATGGCTTTGACAAGAAGGGAGTTTCTAAAAGCCCTGAGCATAACAGGAGCTGGAATCTCAGTTGGTGGAAATGCAGCTTTCGCTAAGGATGCCATGATTGTAGAAGATCCAAGAGCTTCATACCCTAACAGCTCCTTTACAGAAAGTATGTACAGAAAAGAGTTCGCCTATACTTACGGAAAGAAAGAGGAACACGGAACAGCTTACCACTGTGTTAACTGTCAGGGTAACTGTGCATGGGATGTATGGGTAAACAACGGAATCATAACAAGGGAAAATCAGGTTGCTAACTACACACCTATCAATCCTAAAATTCCTGATTTTAACCCGAGAGGTTGTAACAAGGGAGTTCAGCACTCACAGGTTACATATGAAAAGGACAGAATACTCTATCCTCTGAAAAGGGTTGGAAAAAGAGGAGAAGGAAAATGGAAAAGAATAAGCTGGGATGAGGCTATAACTGAGATAGCACAGAATATATACAGAACAATGCTGGAAAAAGGACCGGAAGGTCTTTATATCCACGTTGGAGCCGGAATGCTTACAGAAGCAAGAGGTGCAGCTGGAAAAAGACTCGGAACACTTCTTGGAGCTGTCAGACCTTACATAGCATCTTATGTTGGTGATATGTTCCCGGGAGTTTCGCTTGTCTACGGTGAAGGTAATATAGGATGTTCTTACGACTTCTTCTACACAACAGATGTTAATATCTGGTGGGGTCAGGATCCAAATAAAACAAGAATTCCTGATGCCCATTTCGTATGGGAAGGAAAGTACAACGGATCAAAACAGATTGTTATAACACCTGACTTTAACTCAACATGTATTCATGCAGACCTCTGGGTACCTGTTAAAGCGGGATATGACGGATTTCTCGCAATGTCTATAATAAATGAGATTCTCGAGAAGAAACTTTACAAACCTAAATTCATAAAAACATTCACCGATCTTCCATTCCTTGTAAGACTTGATAATAAAAAGCTCCTAAGACTTGAGGATATAGATCTTGAAAATCCGCCTGAGATATTTGATGAAGAGGTTTACCACATTTTTGAAGAAAAAGGCGAGGGTAAAGAGTTTCACCCTGAAGAGACTTTCTTCGCATGGAACTTAAATAACAACAAGCTTACAGTTATGCCTGGATCTGAAGGTTCACCTGTAAAAACATTAAGACTGAAAGATGTAGGCTGGGATATAGATCCTGCACTTGAAGGAGAGTGGGAAGTTAAGCTTAAAGATGGAAAGACTGTAAAAGTAACAACGGTATTTGAGCTTTTAAAGAGAGAAGCTGCAAAATTCCCTGCGGAGAAAACATGGAAACTTACAGGGGTTCATCCAAAGATTGTTGAAGAGCTTGCCAAGGATATAGCTCTTCCAAAGGTTGTTATGATATCTATGGGATTCACAATCGGTAAGTATTTCAACGGTCTCCTCGCACAGAGAGCTATAGCATCAATACCAGGTCTTGTAGGAAGACTTGGACCTTATGGTGGATTTAACACAGAAAACGAGTGGTCAATATCAGGAATGGGTAAACTATCGGGATTTTCAGGTAAGTACAAGCAGAGATTTGCCTCAGGATTTACAAGTGAGTTTGTTTTAGGAGAGATGTTAAAGGATGTTGAAAAACTTTACTCTGATGAGGATATAAGAAGAGCTACAGGTCTTTCTAAAGATGAGTATCTGAAGAAAGTAAAAGATATGCTAAACAACTACGGAACAGACGAGAAATGGAAGGATAGTATAGGTAAAAAGGACGGTAAACCATACTGGGATACTGTAGAAACATTCCTCATATTTGCTGACTCAAGATTCAGAAGAAATAAAGGTGATACATACAGAGAGGCATTCCTTAAAAAGGCTAAATTCTTTGCGTACGTTGACTGGAGAATGAACTCAACTGCTCAGTATGCTGATATCGTTCTTCCTGCAAAGTCTATGTATGAGGTATGGGATATAAGAACAAACCCTGGATACCACAGATATGCCAATATGGCTCAGCCGCCACAGAATCTTAAACCTGTTGGAGAATCAAAATCGGAATGGGAGATCTGTACACTTATAGTTGAGAAACTTGAGGAGATAGCAAAGAAGAAGTATGAGGAAACAGGAGATGAGAGATACATAAAAATACCTGATCCAACGCACTCTAAAACAGGATACAGAGAGCTTGATAAGGTTGTTAAGGAGTTCACACTTGACGGACATCTCAGAACTGATAAAGATGCTGTTCATCTTGCACTTGAAAATGTTGAGCAGTTTAAACCTAACACATTTGAGACTGTAAGAAAGAGAGGAGGTTTCCTCCAGCTTAACGAAAAAGGTGGAAAAACATCTCCACTTTATCCAGATAAACCTTACAACTCTTTTGAGAACAACCTTTACCTCTTTGAAAGATTTGAAACACTTTCAGGAAGATTAACCTACTATGTTGATCATGATCTCTGGATTGAGGCAGGAGTAGCAGTACCTACAGCGCATGAGCCTATAAGACCAAGAAGATATCCGTTTGTACTGATGTCACCACACGCAAGATGGTCGATACACTCAACATACAAAACATCAACAATACTTATGAGACTCCAAAGGGGTGTTCCTTACGTTATGATAAATCCAGAGATAGCTGAGAAGAAGGGAATAAAAGATGGTGACGAGATAAAAGTATTTAACGACCTTGGTGAGTTTTACGCCATGGCAAAGGTTTATCCATCATGTCCTAAGGATGCGATCATAATAGAGCATGGATGGGAACCTTTCATGTTCAAAGGCAATAAATCTCACAACACTGTTGTTGCTTCTCCATTAAATCTTCTTGAGCTTTCAGACGGATGGGGACATCTGAAGTTTGGTGGAAACTGGGATGGTAATCAGCACGCATACACAACATCTGTGGATATAGAAAAAGCATAACAAGGAGGTAAAGATAGATGTCTAAAAGACAGCTTGCGATGGTTATGGATTTAAATAAATGTATAGGATGTCAGACATGTACAGTTGCCTGCAAAACACAGTGGACAAACAGAAACGGCAGGGAGTACATGTACTGGAACAATGTTGAAACACAGCCTGGAACAGGATATCCAAGGAACTGGATGGAAGCAGGAGGTGGATTTGATTCTGAAGGGAATCTGAAAGACGGTATTATCCCTGATATGGTTCTTGATTATGGTGTTCCGTGGGATTATAACCATGATGAGCTTTTTGGTAATGCTGATCAGACAGTTCTTTCACCTAATACTGACCCTGTTTGGGGACCTAACTGGGATGAGGATGTGGGAGAAGGAGACTGGCCGAACTCATACTTCTTCTATCTCCCAAGGATATGCAACCACTGTTCAAACCCCGGCTGTCTTGCTGCATGTCCAAGGGAAGCGATATTCAAAAGAGAGCAGGATGGTATAGTTCTCGTTGATCTTGATAGATGTCAGGGATACAGATACTGTATAGCAGGTTGTCCTTATAAAAAGATCTACTTTAATCCAAAAATATCAAAATCAGAAAAATGTATATTCTGTTTCCCAAGAATAGAAAGGGGACTTCCACCGGCATGTGCCCATCAGTGTGTTGGTAGAATAAGATTTGTAGGATTCCTTGATGATCAGGAATCTCAGGTTTACAAACTTGTCCATAAGTACAAGGTCGCACTTCCCCTCAGACCAGATTTTGGAACACAGCCAAACGTTTACTATGTTCCACCTCTTGAAGGTCCACCGAAGTTTGATGACGAAGGAAAGCCAATAGAGGGAAGTGGAAGAATACCTGTTGAGTTCCTTGAAAAACTTTTCGGACCGGAAGTTCATCAGGCTCTTAAAACACTTAAAGAAGAGATGGAGAAAAGAAAGAGAGGAGAAGAATCAGAACTTATGGATATTCTTATAGCTTACAACCATGCTGACATGTTCAGACTTGATGAGAACTACTACCAGGGTATAGCTGAGCAGAAAGGCCTTAAAGGAACGGAGTTCTTCAGAATTATTGATGAGAGGTACATTCAGGGGGCTAACACGCAGAAAGTAGAGGTAAAACAGTACTTTAATGTATCCGGTGTAAATCACAAAGAAAACCATTAAAAGAAGGATTAAGGAGGAAAGAGATAATGAATAGAGGCTTAAAAGCTGGGTTACTTGGATTATCACTGATAGCCTTCACAGCTACAGCCGGAGAAAAGGAGTTTTTTAAGTACGAGGTTATAAATGGAAAGTACGTTGAGGGAGAGATATCCGCTGATCCGGATGATAAGATCTGGAAAACGGCAAGAGGTAAAGATGTTTATCTCTACCCTCAGATAACTGTAAGGCTGAACGATAAAAAGGCAAACAGCCTGATACCAAAGAAGAAAAAGGTAACAGCAAGAGTTAAAGTTGTTTATAACAGTAAAAATATAGCTGTTTATGTAAGATGGAAGGATGATACACCTTCTATCCAGCCTGTTTACGATACAGATGCCTTTGGTGATGGTGTCAGTGTTGAGTTTCCAAACAGGTTTGGAAAAGGTATATCACTGCCGTATGTTGGGATGGGTGATGAGAACCATCCTGTAACTGTGTATCTCCAGAAAAATGTGGCAGGAAGGGATTACCAGAAGGTATTTATCTCTAAAGGTTTTGGATCGCTGACGGAGATAGAGGAAGATGGTGTTGAGATATCAATGAAGTACAATGAAGAAACGAAGGAATGGACAGCTGTTTTCAAAAGACCTTTAAAAACGGATATCAGCAATCTGAAATCAGGTCTCGTACCAGTTGCTTTTGCAATCTGGGATGGAGATAAATACGAGAGAGACGGAAACAAGGTTCTTTCAAGATGGAAGTTTATAAAACTCGGAAAGTTCCCTATAAATGAGGATTATGTAAAGTATGTATCCTGGGGAACACCTTATATTGACTGGTATAGAAAGGACAGAAAAGAGGATATAGGAGATCCTGTAAGAGGTAAAAAGCTTGCTATAGAAAATGGCTGTAACTCCTGCCACAGATTTGATGACCAGAGGATAGCCCCTGCCGGTATGGCTCCTGACCTGTCAAATATAGGAGTTATAGCAAATGCTGTATATATAAAAGAATCCATAATCAACCCTAACGATGTGATAATCAGAAACCTGAATCTTAACAGACATTACAACAAAGGGGCACAGCCTGATAAATTCAGAGCATACCCTAACAACGATATGTACCAGTGGTACATAATGATGGATGGCAAAAGACAGTCAAAGATGCCGCCTTTTGATTATCTATCCCAGCAAGATATAAACGATATAGTAGCCTATCTAAAAACATTAAAAAGCTGGAAAAAATTTAAGTAGCCGGAGGTATAGGAATGAAAAGGATATTTGCATACATACTCAGCCTTGCATTTCTTTTCTCAGTAAGTCCGGCTGTGGTTTATGCACAGCAGGATGTAGCCGTAGATGAATCTGAAGATGATGAAGAAGATACAGTTGAACTTACAAGTGCCGTTATAACCGCTCTCTCCTGTGCAAAAGAAGCTGAGGAAAGTGGAGAGTTTGAGGTTCTGTCTTCATGCCCACCTATAAAAGCCTGGGAAGGTGTTGAGGATATATATACTCAGCCTCCAAAGATAGTTGTTTTTGATGTTACTGAAGGAGAGTACTACTACGTTCAGGCTTCAAAAGACAGTGTTTACTACTCTGATCTTCTTGAGGGTTTTGGTGGAAGTATAGATGGTGAAGGTTCTTTTGTTGGAGAGAAAGACGGGATAAAGGTTGTTAAGTTTGAGGAGTTTGAGATAACACCTAAACCTAAACCAGGATTCTTTAAAGGCTGTCTTTAATAAATACATAAGGAGGGTTATCTATGAGACTGGGCTTTTTGGTTGATCTAAGTAGATGTATGGGGTGTATGGCCTGTGCTGTTGCCTGTAAGGCAGAGAATGACGTTCCGCTACACAGCTGGAGGTTAAGGGTTAAGTACATAGATCAGGGTGAGTTTCCGGATGTAAAAAGGCATTTTGTTCCTTTAAGGTGCAATCACTGTGAAAACGCACCATGTGAAAGGATATGTCCTGTAGGAGCTCTCCACTACCTGCCAAACGGGATTGTGAATGTGGATCACAACAGATGTATAGGATGTGCTTCATGTATGATGGCATGTCCATACAACGCTATATACCTTGATCCTGTAACCAACTCAGCTGACAAATGTACATACTGTGCACACAGAATTGAAGTTGGAATGATGCCTGCATGTGTGGTTGCTTGTCCAACACATGCGAACATCTTTGGAGACCTTGATGATCCTGAGAGTGAGATATCAAAATACCTTAAATCACACAGGGATGTTATGGTGAGAAAGCCTGAACTTGGCACAAAACCAAAACATTTCTACGTTAGAGGTTCAACTGTTGCTCTTGATCCTCTTGCTTCTGAAAGACCTGAAGGATTTACACTGTTTACAGAAGTTAAGTTTTTAGACCATATAGGAGGGCATTAATAATGTTAGGAGCTGAAGTTACCTTTGATGTTGCATTACCTAAGGTTATATGGGGATGGCTTGTTTCAACAAATATGTGGGCTAAAAGTATAGCCACAGGTACGTTCCTTGTTGGACTTTACTTTGTGATCAGATATCCTGAAAAGGACAACTTCTTCAGAAAATGGATTCCTATCCTTGGACTTATATTCATAGGTATAACTTTACTTGTTACAGTTCTTGATCTTCACCATATGTTCAGATTCTGGAAGATATTTGTTCATGCCCACTTCACATCAGCTGTAACACTTGGGGCATGGGTTGTTTCAGGATTTGTGATAGTTCTTCTTTTATCTTTCTGGTCATGGGCAACAGGAAACAGAAAACTGTTTGACAGAATAATGATCCCTGGATTCATACTTGCATTTTTCTCAACAATATACACAGCAGGTATTATGGGACAGGCAACAGGAAGGGAGATATGGGTTTTTCCTGCTGAGATGATATCAATGCTTTTAAGTGCGACACTTGCAGGATCTGCAGCATTCCTCTTTATTGACAGAATCTATAAGTATGTGCTTGATGATCAGATAAGAAGAGAGCTTGGATATATACTCTTCTCAAGTGCAGGTCTGCTTTCAGCACTCTATATTGGGGAGCTTTTCTTTGCAAAGATGCACAGTGAGTTTTCCTACGAGGTTGTTAAAATACTTGCATTCGGAGATGTTGCTCCATTTTTCTGGTTAGGTCTGGTGTTTGGGTTTATAATCCCGATGATTTTAGTAGGTGTAGCTACAGAGAAGAGAAAAGGTCAGTATGCTTTCCTTGGATCTCTGAGTGCTTTAATTGGTCTGTGGCTTATAAAACATGCATGGTTAATAGCACCACAATATTTACCACTAAGTTAATCAGGAGGGTTTTAGAATATGAGAACGAGCAGGAGAGATTTTTTAAAAGGTGTTGCCACTGTAATTGGTGGAGCAGCATTTGCTAAAGGTGTTGTTGAAAAAACTGTAAGTACAGCAAATGCCGGTGTTAAAGAAGATATAACATTCTTCCCTGAACATATAGATTACTATCCACCATTTGAGAAATGGAATGACTGGAAAGAGCCGGAAGGTGCATACTGGAAACAGAAAGGTGGTGCACTGAGAGATGGTGTGAAGATGATCAACTATATGATAGTTCCAACTGTGTGTAACAACTGTGAGGCTGCATGTGGTCTTACAGCGTGGATTGATAAGGACAATATGGTTATAAAGAAATTTATGGGTAACCCTTTCCACTCTGGAAGTAGGGGAAGAAACTGTGCAAAGGGTTATGCAACATTAGCACAGACATACGATCCTGATAGAATACCTTTCCCATTAAAAAGAGCTCCCGGATCTAAAAGGGGAGAAGGGAAATGGGTTAGAACTACATGGGATGAAGCGTTAGAAACAATAGGAAAAAGAATGAGGGAGACCCTGAAAAGGGCTATAAAGGAAGGAGATGAACTTGCTAAAAAGATGGTTATGTACCATGTTGGAAGACCGAACGAGTCAGGTGGTTTTACAGCGAGGGTAGTCTGGTCTTGGGGTGTTGATGGACATAACTCTCACACAAATATATGTTCAGCAGGTGGAAGACTGGGTGCTATAGCATGGAGTGGTGATGACAGACCTTCGCCTGATTTTGCAAACTCAAGACTTATATTCCTTTCTGCTTCACATGCAGCAGATGCAGGGCACTACTTCCAGCAGCATGCGGGATACATAGCTGATGCAAGGGCAAAAGGTGCAAAACTTGTTATAATGGATCCAAGACTTTCAAACTCTGCCGGAATGGCTGATCTTTGGCTTCCAGTATGGCCTGGAACAGAGGCTGCTGTTTATCTCTCAATGATAAGCAGGCTGCTTCAGGAAGATAAGTACAACAGAAAATTTATGGAAAGATGGGTAAACTGGAAAACATTTATAAAGGACAAAGAGTATCTTAACTACCTTCTAAAAGAGGGAAGAATATCAAAACTTCCTGAAGGTGAAACATTTGATGATTTTATAGCTGTTTTAAAGGATCTTTACAAAGATTACACATTTGAGTGGGCTGCTGAAGAGACAAAAGTTCCTATAGAGAGACTTGAAAAACTTTATGAGCTTATACTCTGGGCAGGAGACAGGATAACATCTTACTTCTGGAGAGCTCAGGCTGCAGGTAACAGAGGAGGATGGATGTCAGCAGGTAGGACAGGATACTTCCTCCTTGTTGTTACAGGCTCAATAGGTGGTGTTGGTGCAAATGGATGGCATCACTGGCATGTCCTCGGTGTTGGTGGAAAAGGTGGAAAGGCTACATTAAAGGAAAAGCCTGATCCTGTTGATGCCTGGAATGAGCTTTTATGGCCACCAGAATGGCCTTTATCAACATACGAACTTTCATTCCTGCTTCCACATCTTCTAACAGACGATCAGTGGAGAAAGAAATGGGCTGAAAGAGGCCTTAAGATACCTGACAAGCTTGATGTATGGATCTTTAAAATCTACAACCCTGTATGGATTAACCCTGATGGATTTAAATGGATAGAGGTTCTCAAAGATGAGAACAAGATGGGACTTACTGTAAACCTATCCCCAACGTGGTCTGAGACAAACTGGTTTGTTGATTATATACTTCCTGTTGGTCTGGCAGGTGAGAGACATGACAACCAGTCAGCTGAAACAAAACCTGAAAGATGGACGGCTTTCAGACAGCCTGTCTTAAGGGTGGCTCTCAAGAAGATGGGATGGGAACCTAAGGTTCCGTGGAGAGCAACACTTGAAGCCCATAAAAAGGTTGGACTCGGTGAGGTATGGGAGGAAAATGAGTTCTGGATAAATCTTGCATGGGCTATAGACCCTGATGGTGAGCTTGGAATAAGAAAGTTCTATGAATCAAAGAAAAATCCAGGAAAACCTGTAACTATAGAAGAGTGGTACGACGCAGCATTCGGAACACTTCCAAACCTCAAGAAAATCTGTGAAAAACTTGGAACATCTCCATATGAGTATATGAGAGATAGAGGGGCCTGGACTGAAGAGACAGATGTTTACAATGTTCATGAAAGGGAGATCCCTTACGATCCAGAGAAGGATGCATACAAATATAAAGGAAAATGGATACCAAGAAGCAAACTTGCTGTTGATCCTGACTCAGGAGCTGTTTATATAAAAGGACATGGAGATGAACTCCACTCTGAAAGACACACAATAGGTGTTATGAGAGATGGTAAACTCCTTAAAGGATTCCACACACCAACAGGTCTTTTAGAGTTCTACTCAAAAACATTTGTTGAGTGGAACTGGCCTGAGTACGCAATCCCTTATTATCCAAGAAACAGAGAGGAGAGAAAGAAACTTGTCCATGTTGTTACACATGTCCACCATGATTATATGACTGAGCCAAACGCATTTGTTCTCAACCCGATTTACAGACTTCCTTACAACATCCATACAAGGTCTGTTAACGCAAAATGGCTTATGGAGATATCACAGAACCACAACCCTGTCTGGATAAACGAGGCTGACGCTAAAAGACTCGGTATAAAGAGAGGAGATGCTATAAAACTCCGTGTAGTTGATACAGTGTCAGGTATAGAGGTTGGATACTTTGTGGGAATGGCAATACCTACACAGGCTACAAGACCGGGAGTTCTCGCATGTTCTCACCACTCAGGAAGATGGAGAGTTGTAGACACAGTAAAAGTGGATGGATTTAACCAGGAACTTGGATTTAACAGATACGGAACAGCTTTAGTTGAGATCCATAACTCCGGACCTGTCTGGGCTGCAAGATGGAAGTCAGGTGTTAGATCATTCAAGGTAGAGAGAAAACATGGAGATAAAAATCTGAAATGGCCATATCCAGAGTTTAACAAGGATATGAAAGAGGTATGGTGGAATGGTGCTTCAGGTGTATGGCAGAATGCTGTCTTCCCTGCAAACCCAGACCCACTTTCAGGAATGCACTGCTGGCATAAAAAGGTTCTTGTAGAAAAAGCAGGTCCTAACGATAAGATAGGAGATGTTGTTGTAAACACAGAAGCGACATTTAAGGTATATCAGGCATGGAGAGATCAGCTCACAAGACCAGCACCGGGTCCAAACGGTCTGAGAAGACCAAAGTGGTTCAAAAGACCTTGGTATCCACACACTGACAGTGCTTACAGAATGAAAAAATCACATTAATACAGGGGGTTTATCCCCCTTTTTTAGAGGTGGAAGATGGAAAAGTTTAATGAGCTACAGGCAAGAATAAATATGTACGGTTTCCTTTCAAGACTTCTCATTGAGGAGATAGACGCTGAAACATTAAGGAAGATCAAAAATAACGAGGAGATACTTGATCTATTCCCAAATACAAAACAGTGGGATCTTTTCTGGGAGAAAGACGAGAAAAAGCTTATAGAAGAGGATCTTAATGTTGATTTTACAACGGTGTTTTTACTTAATGTATATCCGTATGAATCGGTTTTTATACATGATGAAGGACATATAAATCCAACTGTAACGAATCCTACACTTATCTTTTACAGAGAACATGGGTATTCCATTGATCTGAATAAAACAAGAGCCCTCTCTCCTGATCACATAGCTGTTGAGATGGAATTTATGATGAACCTTATTCAGGAAGAGCTTGATTCTTTAAAAAAAGAGAATGAGAATGAAGCAAAAAGATTAAGAAATATACAGAAGAGATTCCTTGAAGAGCATCTTGGAAGCTGGGGACCTGTCTATCTTATGGCTGCAAGAGATATGGCTGAAACACCTTTTTACTACGATGTATGCCAGCTTGCACTTGATTTTATCCTCTCTGATTACGAGTACCTGGCTGAGGAGATGGAGGTTGTATAGCAATAGCAGGTAATAAAATGTAAGAGGATTTTGCGATGAGCCAGTTGAGAGTAAGTCTTAATTTCCATAACTGTACACATGTCTACTACAGGGACTCCTCATGCTCAAAATGTGTGGATGTCTGTCCTGTAAAAGATGCCATATATTTTGATGAGGGAAAATTAAAGATAGATGATGAAAAGTGTGTTAACTGTGGTGCCTGTTTTGGTATCTGTCCTACAGAAGCTTTCTCCGTTAATGGTTTCTCCCCAGAGAAATTACTGGATCATCTTGTAAAATCAGGAGAAACGGTTATAAGCTGTAGGGTTAATGTTCCATGTATAGCAGCCCTCGATTCCCAGTATCTTATATCTCTGGTTTTAAGATCTGAGAAAGACATTTTTCTTGATATATCAAGGTGTGATGAATGTGGTATATCATCATTAAAAGGAAGAATACAGGATATCGTAAATGAAACAAACTACTTCCTTGAATCAGCAGGTGTTGACAGAAAGGTTTTACTCAGCAGAGAGGATATACAGCTAAAAAGATCTGAAACTAAAGATAGAAGGGGATTTTTAAAAGATTTTGGTAAGATCTCAGCCGGTCTTGCATTCTGGGCTTTAATGCCTGAGATTGACCATGAAGAGAAGGAAGAGGAGGATTTTAAAAATATAGTTGAGGAAAAGGTTCTTCCTGAGAAAAGGAAGATTTTAATAAAAACATTAAAAAACTGTGGTGATGCCCTAGAAAATAGAGTTCTGGAAGTGGACAGGATCTCTTTCTGTTCTGATAAATGGATAGATAACAGGCTGTGTACAAACTGTTCAGTATGTTACAACATATGTCCAACAGGTGCTTTAAAACCTGGAAGAGACAGACTCCAGATACTTTTTGAACCTTCACTGTGCGTAAAATGTAAGATATGCCATGAGTCCTGTCCTGAGAACTGTCTTCATCTAGAGGAAAAGCTCAGCTTTGATACATTTCTAAATGGAATGAAAATTCTTGCTGAACATGTGATGATACCATGTGAAGAATGTCTTGTTCCTTTTTCATACAAAGGTGATTCAACGGTCTGCCCGCGGTGTAAACAGCTTGATGACGAGATAAGGGATCTTCTTAAAATAGGAGACTGATCTAATTAAGAATAATTATTAAAGGTTAGTAGTTGACAACCATGAATAATAACATATTTACTTATAATGGACATCTTAAATACATGAATATATATAAATATGTTTATTATAATAAATATATTCAGGAGGTAGCCCTATGAAAAAAGTAGTTGGTTTAGCAGCAGTTTTAAGCTCAGCGTTACTCACCACATCAGCTTTTGCAACCAATGGAGACAACATGATCGGTGTTTCTCCAGCTTCAAGAGCTATGGGTGGAATTGGTGTTGGTATGTGCGTAGGCCCTACAGATGCGATCTTCAGGAACCCAGCATGGCTCAGCAGAGAAAAAGGATTCAATGTTAGCTTTGGTGGGATATTATTTATGCCTCATGTGAAGGGAAGATCAAAGGGATACTTTGATACAGATCCTGCCAATCCAGGTGGAGTTGTTTCTACAGATACAGGGTATGTGACAAGTAAGGCTGATACATTCATGATTCCTGAGATAGCTATCACGAACCAGATAAGTGATAACGTGGTTATAGGTATAGGTGCGTATGGTGTTTCCGGAATGGGTGTTGATTACAGGGACAAAAATCTTGCCCTTGGACCTGATGGAAAGTATCATAACGGACTTGCAAAGATGCACACTACACTCCAGTTCATGAGAATAGTTCCTGCAGTAGGGTATAAAGTCAATGAAGCTCTCACGGTAGGTGGAGCATTACATCTCGCATGGGGATCTTTGGATCTTGGAGCTGAACTCGGTTATGACTCAGATGGAGATGGAATTCCTGATACATTCTTTAATGCTGGTGGTGGTCAGTCACAGTCCTACGGTATAGGAGCATCATTAGGGATAAACTTCAAACCAACTGAGAATATCTGTATTGGTGCTTCATACCAGTCTTCAGTAAAAATGACATATAAAAATGTTTTTGATTCAAATGGTGATGGAAAGTTTGAAGACCTTAAACTTGAGCAGCCTCAGGAGTTCGCTGTAGGTGTAGGTTACAGACCTGTTGAAACATTTAAGATAGGATTTGATGTTAGATGGATTAACTGGTCAGATGCTGATGGATATAAGCAGTTCAAATGGGAAGATCAGTGGGTATTTGCTGTAGGTGGAGAGTACAAGGTAACACCAAAACTTGCTTTAAGAGCAGGTTATAACTACGGAAAAACTCCTATAAAGAGTAAATCAAACCTGAATACAGCAAACGCAAACAACATTCCTGACTTTTCACAGCCATTCCCAGACTACAACGTAGAATGGTTTAACCTCATAGGATTCCCTGCTATAGCAGAACAGCATATAACTTTAGGTTTTGGGTATCAGTTTACAGAAAAGTTCACATTAAACATGTCTTATGTGAGAGCGTTTGAGAAAAAAGTTGAGTCTTCAGCAAGTGTGATGGCTTCAAAAGATCTTATAGCTGGAGCTAAAAATGCACAGGATTCTATAGGAATATCTTTAGACTGGCATTTTTAAGATAGACCATATCTGACGGAGGAGAAAATATGAAAAAGGCAGTGGCAGGATTTATATCCATACTTACAGTAGTTCAGATCTCATCTGCACAGGTGAAATTTATGGATCAGGAATATGCAAAACAGTTCTGTGATCTATGGAATCAGACAGGTGAGTTAACAGAAGGTTTATCAAAATGGTCTAAAAATACAGGAAATAAAGGATACAGAATTATCAGATTTTACAGACAGGACTGTGGAGGACCTGAAAAAGCTATAGAAGTCCACATAGCACCTAAGGACGGAAAAGCTGTCTGTATTTATGGTGGGAAAGCGACAGATCAGAAAGCTGATTTTCTGATGTTTGCGACAGATGAAAACTGGAAATCTCTTGCAAAAGGTGAATTTGGATTTATGGGAATGGGAATTATGTCAAAGATGACATTTGAAGGATCAAAATGGGAAGCTATGCAGAATATGGGTCCTTTCAAAGCCTTCCTTCTTAACCTTGATAAGGTTCAGCATACAATGGAATGTCCGTAGCTGTGAGCGTCTTCCACCTATCCTGGCGGGCTTTTGCCTGCCCTTTTTTATTTAAAAATTAAATAAATCTATAAAAATAATCTATTGGACTGATCACAGCTTGCTCATTTATTATCCATATACTAAAAAATTTTTGAAGGAAATAAAATGAAACAGATAATTCCAGGTCTTACAGTAACAGTTTTAATAGCTGTATTTTCAACATTTTTAGCTCAGACAGATTTTATAAAAGAGACCGTTAAGTTCAGTCCTCTCATAATAGCTATTTTGACAGGTGTTATCGTTGGAAATCTTTTCAAATTTTCTGAAAAGTTCAAGCCAGGCATTGTTTTTTCGCTTAAAAAGATACTCAGAACAGCCATAGTATTCTTAGGTTTTAGACTTACATTCCAGAATGTTGCAGAGGTTGGATTAGAGGGACTTATTGTTGACAGTATCATGCTTATAGGAACATTTCTTTTAGGTGTTTTTGTATCAACAAAGATATTTAAACTTGACAGCTCAATGGGTTATCTACTTGCTTCTGGAAGTTCTATATGTGGAGCTTCAGCTGTTCTAGCAACGGCACCTGTAGTAAAAGCACCTATGCATCACGCAGCAATGGCTGTTGCAACAGTAACAATTTTTGGAACATTATCTATGTTTTTATATCCAGTTGTTTATAAAGCAGGACTTCTTTTAGATTTTGATGATCTCCTTTACGGTCTGTTTACAGGTGCAACAGTTCACGAGGTTGCACAGGTTGTAGCCGCCGGTTTTGCCATATCAGATCCTGCAGGAAATACAGCAACAATAGCAAAGCTTACAAGGGTTATGATGCTTGCACCTCTACTTATAGTTTTAAGTTTTTACCTTGCGAAAAAGCATGCAACACATGGAGCTGGTGTAACACTTAGAGACATTCCCATACCTTACTTTGTTTTTGGATTTATAGCTATGGTAGGTGTAAACTCAACAGGCTTTATCCCTGCAGATATCACACAGAAAATAAATGTTATAGATGGCTTTTTACTTACAGTTGCTATGGCAGCCATGGGTATAGAGACCAACATAAATAAGATGAAAGGTGTTGGTATGAAACCTATTTATGTTGCGTTCATAATGTTCCTCTTTCTGTTCTTTGGTGGTATAGCTGTTGTAAAGGTTGTTCACGAGATTATAGGATAGATTATAATATTGACAACATAACTTTTGAGACTAAATTTAATAATCCAGCAGAATAAGGGGGCGATTCGGGTTCGACGGGAACGGTTACGCCGGGCCAGCAGGCCGGAGAAGGATACTCCGTAAAAAACCAAACAACAACAATTCCCGAACGCGAAATCGCACTCGCTGCTTAATTAACGCAGCGACGTCCTCCTGAGCTTGCCCGTGGGCTTGGGAAGGGCGTAAGACACACGGGATAGGACAGGGCTGACCGCCCTGTAGGCTCTGTCCGAAACTTTACAGGGCTGGCCTGCAGATACCCTGCCTGTGGGGTCGCTGCAGGTGAGAGCTAAAACACAGGCTGAGCCTGGAGAAAGCCCGAGCAACGGCCGTTCTCGGACGGGGGTTCGATTCCCCCCGCCTCCACCAAAAGAAAAGGTTGGGCGAACTAAAATAAATCCTTGATATCTTAAACGAGAGATATTTTTATTTCAAATTTCATCAACATCTGCTGTCTTATCTATGTTTTCTATGTATCTTTAATATTCTTGCTCAAACTTTTAGGTTGATAATTATGGTATCATTAATGCAATATAGAGAAAATATAATGAAGTAAAAATACAAAAATTCAAATGCGTGAATCTAGAATTTTAAGAAGATTTATTGAGAGGGAGTCAAAATACGCTTCTTATAAGTTTGCCTTATTGAGGGGGATTATTGAAATAATACAGGAGTATGATCATCTGAAGATTGAATCTGGTGATGAAAAAATTTTATTTCCATTTGGACTTTTGATTGAAAAATGGATTTTTTACTATTACCCTCTCATTGAAAATAATATCCCTCAGATACATGGACAAAAGGATATCTCATTCAGAAAAGAGCTAGAGTTTTTTATTGAAAAATATAGAAATAACGGAGGTTTTTTACAGTTTTATAATGATTACAGGCATTCAAAACTTAAAATAAATGAGATTAAAAAGCTTTTTTATAAAATTAAAAATGCAATATACAATGGTCCAATGAAACACTTGGGTTATTCTTCTAATAGAAGCTATTACTCAATCTTTGAATATGAAAAAATCAGGAGTAGAAAAGTAAATATTAAGAGTGAGAATTTTAACTTACGAGAATACCTAATAAATAATTACGGCTTTGTAAAGTTTGATAAAAATCTTTATATGCTCTTAAATGAGTTTGGATCTTTCATAAATGGAACGGAATCCATTATATTCAAGTGGGCGTTATTCTCATCAAACATTAATAAGACATTGGATACAGAAAAGATCATCTTTCTTCTGAGAAAAAGTACAGAAGTTCAGCGGGATGTATATGATGCTAAAAAAGTTTATGACAGATATATTAGGGATTTAAGATGTGTATGGTCTAATAAAAGATTAGACTTTGCAAATTATGAAGTGGATCACGCATTACCTTTCTCGGTTACTTTCATAAATGATCTTTGGAATCTATTACCTGCACACTATGAGATAAACAGAAAGAAAAGTGATAAAATTCCGACAGCAAATCTAATAGAAAAGAGAAAAGAATATATTAAAAATTATTGGGATGTACTTTTTAAAGAATATAAAAATAGATTTTTAAAAGAGATGGAAATTGGATTGACAGGTGTTTCAGGTGGAGACAAAAAGGATTTATTTAATTTTGGCATCGAAAAATTAAAACAAAAAAGTAAATTTCTTATAGATCAGGGTTATGAGCCGTGGGAAATTTAGATTGTCCTTTTTGTAAACCTTCACCAGACGAAATAGTCTTAAAAAATGAGTTATGCTATGCCAGATTTGACAAATTCCCTGTCAATAAAGGTCATATTCTCATTATCCCTTTTAGACATTTTAATAATTATTTTGATGCAACAAAAGAAGAAAAAATTGCTATTATTGAGCTAATAGATGAAGTTAAAGAGTATCTTGATAAAAATTTTAAGCCGGATGGGTATAATGTAGGAATAAACGTTGGAGAATCTGCGGGGCAGACTATTTTTCACGTGCATGTACACGTTATTCCAAGATATAAGGGGGATATGGATAATCCTAAAGGTGGCGTTAGAGGTGTAATTCCTGAAAAGAGAGTATATTAAATTTGGGGAGGGTAGGGTAATGAAAACTTTACTATATCCGTGTTGTGGAACGGAAGATCTGTATTACTTTCTATATAGATTTATGGATGATGTAGATAGATTTATTTTTGCTGATCTAAATTTCAGAAGGTATTTTTACATAGATGCAGTAAATAAAGTCAGTAAGATTGGTAAAGTTATAAAAACAGAAAGACAGGGTAGATTTTATTTATCAAGGGAAAAAGGCTATCTGGAAGTTGAGCCTGAATATTTTTACATAACGTTTATATATAAAGGAAAAGGAAATTTTATTTAGAAGAGGTTGTGCTCAGTTTGCTTTATTGGAATTAGAAAAAAGTTCTCTGGATTATTTTATTCATCGGGGTGATAGCGGTGGTGAAGGAGGAAGTCGTATATACTTTCTGTCAAATTTGAATCCTGATTATAAACCTATTTCAAGACTATATGATAAACTTTTGTATAGGCTTAAGCCAGATGGATATATAATATCTGATGGTTCAAATGTTCGATTTAAAAAACCTGATAAAGTTCTATAAGAGTATTTA
Source organism: Persephonella marina EX-H1 (assembly GCF_000021565.1). Taxonomy (NCBI): domain Bacteria; kingdom Pseudomonadati; phylum Aquificota; class Aquificia; order Aquificales; family Hydrogenothermaceae; genus Persephonella; species Persephonella marina. The sequence goes on from NC_012440.1 coordinate 631,474, forward strand.
CCATAAAAGTCAGGAAGAAGTTCTCGATATTTTTCCTGTCGAAATGGAACTTCCAAATTCAAAACTAATATCAGTAGATATTCTGAACAGAAGGTATAACCATATGATTGTCTGGAAAGTAAAAAAATATGATTAAAAGGCGGGGGCGGGAATCGAACCCGCGTATAAGGGATTTGCAGTCCCCTGCCTTACCACTTGGCTACCCCGCCATGGGAAGATATATTATAGCACAGTTTTGTTTTATTTCCAGATCAGTCAAGAACGTGTTTTTCAGTGATCACACAGTAGAACTTTCCTGAGAAAACTATCTGATCTGACTCATTTTTTCCTATAACCTCTACAGTTCTTTTTCTTCCTTCTCTTTCCAGAACTGTTCCCTCAAATATGATACTTTTTCCTACCTTTACAGGTTTTATAAACTTTACCTCTGCTTTTGCAAGGACTACATTCGGATGGTTTACACTGATCATAGCACAGTAATCTGCAGCTCCGAATATAAATCCACCATGTACAAGCCCTTTTTCATCTGCAGCCATTTCCTCTTCTGTTTTTAGAACAACTGTTGCGTATTTATCTGTTTCAACAGCTATAGGCTCACCGCAGAGTCTTTTGTTTATCTTAAGGTGAGTTTTTAACTGCATAGCTTCCTCCATTTTTGTCAGGTTTTTCCTTTATATAAAACATAAGTCTATCAACGAGGGCTTTAAGAACAGGTGAGGAGACGGATCCTCCTCCAATTCTTTCCCATCTGTATATCTTCTGTGGTTCGTTTGCAAATATAACAACGGTGAATTTTGGATTTTCTGCAGGGAAGTATCCTGCAAACCATGTGTAGAATTTTTCATTTGATAGGGCTTTTATCTTTGGATCGTACTTCTGTGCTGTTCCTGTTTTTCCTGCTATAGTAAAGTATTTAGATTTCCCTTTTTTTGCTGTTCCTATCTCAACGACCTTTATCAGAACTTCCCTCAGTTTTTTTAAGCTTTTATCACTTAATACCTTACCTACAACCTCTTTTTTAAATTCCTTTTTCTCTCCTGTGAAAGGATCAACGATCTGTTTAACGAGTCTTGGTTTGAGGAGATATCCACCATTTGCTATAGCTGAGTATGCGAGTGCTATCTGGATAGGTGTTGCCGTCCATGACTGACCGATTGATGCGTATGCTATCTGGACAGGTCTGTAATCCGGTCTTAATATACCTGATGCTTCTCCAGGAAATGTTTTTGTTGATCTTCCAAAGCCGAGACTGAACAGTTTTTTGTAGAACTTTTTAGGATCAAGTTTTAATGCAAGCTTTATAGCCCCAACATTTGATGAGTAGATTATTATCTCCTCTGCTGTCAGCATCTTGAATTTCTTATGATCTCTTATCTTTTTCCCGTCAACAACTATCTTTCCTTCCCCACAGTAATACCTTCTGTTAAAGTTTACAACTCCCTCATCTATAGCCTCAGCTAAAACAAACGGTTTTGCAAGTGATCCAGGCTCATATGCACTGTGGAATGTTATGTTTTTGTGATTTCTGTAAAGCCAGTATCTGTTTGGATCGTATGTTGGGTAAGTTGCGTTTGCGAGAATCTCCCCTGTGAATGGGTTCATTATTATTATTGCAGCTTCTTTCGGTTTTCTCTCCCTGACAAAATCTCTCAGTATCTCCTCTGTTATGTACTGTATATTGCTGTCTATAGTCAGAACGAGATTTTTTGGATCTGTTTTTTTAATCTCCTTTTCTATAGTAAATGGGTTTCCTGTTGCATCTTTCATTAAAAGTATCTTTCCGATACCCCCTCCTAAAATCTTGTTGTACTTGTACTCAAGACCTTCAAGACCTATACCTTCTTTTCTGCTCACAAAACCTATCGTACTTCCTGCTACGGATTTTAAAGGGTAGTATCTTATACTGCTCTCTATTATTCCTATATTCCATTCTTTCAGCATCTTTTTTAGATTCTGTATTCTTGGTTTTAATGATTTGTCAACATTCTCAGCAAGGACTACATATCTGCTGTGGTTGTATAATTTTTTGAGGAGTGTTCTTTCCGGAATTTTAAGTATTTTTGACAGGTTTTTTGCTACCTCTTTTTTATTTTCAATATACCTTGGAATAGCGTATATACTTATTGTTGGTACACTGATGCCGAGAATTTTACCGTTTGAGTCAAATATTGTTCCCCTGGGCAGGACTATATTTTCTTTTGTGTAGTACTGTTTTTGTATGTATGAAAGAAACTCATCCCTCTTGTATATCTGGAAGTATGCAAGTCTGAGAACAACGAGAAGAAGACCGATTATTATCAGACCAGAAAATATGTATACTCTGGTTTTATTCATAAGTTATCTCTTAATTAAGATCTATAAAGTGAACCCTTGAGTAATCCACCGCTTTCATTTTAAGCCTCTTTTTTGCTATATCAGATATCCTTTCAGGGGATGAAAGTCTGGTTATCTCCTTTTTTAGCTGGAGGTTCTTTGCTTCAAGGTAGTTTTTCTTGTTAACAAGCTGTGTTATATCTCTCTCCGTTTTAAAATAAAGACTGTTGTACATAACGAGACCAAATGTTACGGAAATTATTATTATCCAGTATTTAACATATTTTTTTATTACAGCCAGGTCTTTCTTCAGTTCTAACCCTAATGCCCTTCCCATTTTAAATCCTCTTCGCAACTCTCAGTTTAGCACTACGGGAAGGAGGATTTTCTCTTATCTCCTCAGTCCCCGGTGTAATAGGTTTTTTCGTCAGAATCTCAATATCCTTTAATCTTTTCCTCTCCCTGTAAATATTTTTTACAATTCTATCTTCAAGTGAGTGAAATGAGATTACAGCAATGATCCCTCCTTTTTCAAGTAGATCTATACCTTTATTTACACCTTCTTTAATCTCCTCAAGCTCATTGTTCACCTCTATCCTTATCGCCTGAAAAGTTTTTGTTGCTGGATGTATTCTGCCCCTTCTTAATGGTGGTGGATATACATTATAAACTATCTGTGCAAGCTCCTTTGTGGTCTCAATTCTCTTTTTCTTTCTTGCTTCAACAATGGCTGAGGCAATTCTCCTTGCAAACTTTTCCTCACCATAATCCTTTATTATCTTTTCAAGTTCTATCTTTGTGTATCTGTTTACAACATCAAAGGCTGTTTTTTTCTGTGTTCTATCCATTCTCATATCAAGGGGTTCTTCCCTCTGGAATGAGAAACCTCTTTCAGTTTTTAGCTGGAATGTTGATACTCCAAGATCAAAAAGGACTCCGGATACGTATTTTATGTCCATTGAATGAACAATCGTATCTATATCTTTAAATGATCCTTTTATAAGTCTGAATCTTCCTTTAAATGGTGAGAGTTTTTCCTCGGCCTTTTCTAATGCGTAATCATCTTTGTCAATCCCAATAAGGAATGTTTCAGGTAGGTTTTTTAAAAGGAGGAAGGAATGTCCCCCTCCACCTACCGTCGCGTCAACTATATATCTTCCTTTTATATTTTTGAAAAAACTGAGTACTTCCCTGTGAAGAACAGGGTAATGTTCTACCACAGCTAACCTTCAAAATGTGATGATGGGATTTTATATATCTCCTCCATAAGATCTATACCACACTGGAGATCTTCCAGCCAGTCAAAGAACTTATTGACTATCTCTTTTCCTCTCATAATGGCTCCATGCTGTGGAGCTATAGTTTCTATATCAAGCTGTCTTGCCATTCTCACCCAGGCTTTAAGTATCCTGTTGGATGGTATATACCTTTTGTGGAAACCTTCCATATACTGAACATGTTCATCAAAGTTCTCAACATATATATAATCCTGTCCTAAAGATGCTCCAAGATCTCCTGAGTATAATGTTTTTGATACAGGATCGTAAACCTGGAAGTTTCCTGGGGCATGCATAAAATGGGCAGGAAGTATATAAAGCTCAGAGTTTCCTAATTTTATGATGGTTCCCTCATCACCTATACCTTTTATCCTGTTTACAACAAGTCTGTCAACACCAAAATGTGGAATGAATCTTATCCATAGAACAGGTGCTATAGCTGTTGCCTTTGTGGTCATAAGCCATCCGTTTATTGCTGCAACAATGTCCGGATCCTGGTGTGAGAGGAAGATATACTTGAGATTATCAACACCTATAAGGCCACCTATCTCAGCAAGAAGATGTTTGAAAACCTTGTGTCCGCCAGGATCAAGGATCATACCTTCACCGTTATCAACTATGAGATGGACGTTCGCCTGTACCATCTCCCCATGTCCAAAATCCTCAAGAAGTATGTTCTGATGAGATCCATTATCAAAAACCTTTCTCTCCTCAGGTACCATCTTCACCTCTCTTCTTTTTTAATTGTTTATAAATTTTATCATCAAATTTATATAGATTTTCAAATATTGTTATTTCTAGATCTGGCTTTATTCTTTTTTTCTTAAATAAAAAAGGTATTATCTCAGGGTAATCTTTTATCTTTTCGTAACATTCTCTTTTTGTATAAACACTGCAGAAACCATTCATTAAGATCGCTGTAAGTAAAAGGTCTATATCTATCTCAGGATAATTATCATACATACATAAAGCCAGTGAGAGAACCGATGCTGTCTTTTCCAACATTCCCCCTCTGTAATCTCTTCCTTTTCTGTCCTTCTTTTCCTCAAATTTTTTTCTTATTTCAGGATCTTTTAAAAATCTTTCCAGCAGATCTCTGTACCTTTTCTTTCTGACCTCATAAAATCCTTTCTCAATCTGTTTCCAGAGAAAATCGTAAGCGTAAGGGGTTTCTTTCCTCATCTAAAAATCCGCTCGTTCCTAATAATTTCAGCATCTTTTCTCAGTTTGTCTATGTACATCTGAACGAGTGTGTTGTACTTTTCATTTTTAAGTAGCGGTTCGACAAGTTTTTTCAGCTCCCCGGATTCTTCATCTGTTGGTGGCGTTACTTTATCAATCTTATAAACGAGAATACCATCTTTTAAAGGTATTATACCTTCTCTGTCTTTAATAAACAGCTTCATATATTCAGGTGTTAGACCGTATCTTACTATCAGGTCTCTTACGGTCTCATCCTTTATCTTCTCAAGTTTACCATCATACTTTTTCATAAGGCTCTGTATACCTTTATCACTTTCCTTTGATATCTTTTCATAAAGTTCTTTTACAGCTCGTTTTTCGTAGTCCTCTTTTAGTTTTGAGTATATCTCATCTTTTACTTTTTCATACGGTAGAGGTTCTTTTACAGCTCTTATAAATCTGGAAAGGTAGTATGCATCATCCGTTTTAACAAATATTATATTTTTATCAGGGGATATCTCCTTAAGCTTCTTTTTAAGCTCCTCAGGTATATTTGAGATACTGTCTGTGTCATCATAAATAACATCTTTGAAGATTATTTTTATATCCTCATTTTTTATCTCTGTTTCACCTTTTTTCAGTCTTAAGAAAAGATCCTTTGCGAGCTTCTCAGACTTCTCCTGATTGTTTTTATCAATATCTATCCTGTATATGATAACCTCTTTACCTTCCTTTCCTGTGTACTCACTTTTGTGTTTTTCGTAGTATCTTTTTGCCTCTTCTTCTGAGATCTTTAAAGGCTGAGGTTTTATGTAAAGAAAATCACCTGAAAGTTTTGATAGCTGTTTGTATACATACGAGTTTATCTCCTCATCTGATAGATAAAATGATGCATCTAAGAATGTGAAAAGATGCTGGGCTGAGAGATCTTTCCTTACTATCTCCTCAAAAAGCTGTGGGGATATATTCATTCCAGAGAGTAATGCTATATATCTATCCTTTGAAAAACGTCCATCTTCCTTAAATGCCTCGACATCAAGTATCGCCCTTTTTACCTCTTCTTTTGTTGCTGCGATACCTTCCTTTTCAGCTTCCTGGTATAAAAGCTCCCTGTCTATAACAGCCTCAAGAGCCTGATCGTATATCTCTTTTTTTAGAGGTGCTGTGTCTACCCCCTGATTTTCAAGTCTGTTCTGTATAACATTAACCTGGTAGTAAAACTCCTGCAGTGATATCTCCCTGCCGTTTACAACGGCAGCTCCTGTTATATTCCCTGCGAATTTGTATATCACAATGGCTACGAAGGCTGTTCCAACAAAGGCAAATGTTGTTATAAAAAGAACAAATTTCATCCATTTTGATTCAGCTATCTTTGCAAACATCTAAAAACCTCTTTTTAGTCAATTATTTTACCATCTTCAATCCTTATAATTCTATCTGCAATACCTGCAACTTTTGGATCGTGTGTTACAACTATGATAGTTTTTCCCTCTCTGTTAAGTTCTTTGAATATATCCATAATCTCTGAGGCTGTTTTACTGTCAAGGGCTCCTGTTGGTTCATCAGCAAGTATTAAATCCGGATCATTTATAAGAGCTCTTGCTATAGCTACCCTCTGCTGCTGGCCCCCTGAAAGCTGGTTTGGTTTGAATGAGAGCTTCTCCTCAAGTCCAACCCTTTCAAGAAGTTTTTTAGCTTTATCCTTCGGGTTTTCAGGTGGTTTTCTGGAGTATATTGTTGGGACAATTACATTTTCCAGAACTGTAAGATAGTTTATAAGATAAAACTGCTGGAATACGAAACCTATATACTCATTTCTTATCTCTGAAAGTTTATCATCATCAAGATCTGAAACATCCATTCCCTCAAAGTAGTACTTTCCGGAGGTTGGTGTATCAAGACAACCTATAATATTCATCAGTGTTGTTTTTCCTGATCCTGAAACACCCATAATTGAGACAAACTCACCTTTTCTGACTGTCAGATCAATACCTTTTAAAACCTTTGTTCTTATTCCAAAGCTTTCGTACTCTTTAACTATATTTTCAAGTTTTATAAGTATGCTCATCTTTTTTCTGGAAGTTTCTTTGTTTTTATTGGGATTATAACCTCTGTTGCTACAGTATCTCCCTCTTTTAATCCTTCAATAACCTCTGTGTATCTCTCAGAGATCCATCCTGTTTTTACATAAGTTTTTACAGGTTTTCCGTTTACTATCTTGAATACATACTGTCTCCCTTTTTCAAACTTTAAAGCTCTGTTTGGAACTAAGATAGCGTCTTCCTTAACACCTGTTATGATCTTTGCATAAACTGTCATCTCAGGCTTCAGATACTTTGCGTACTTCTTTTTTACATTTACTATGGTCATGTAGTAAACGATATTCTCCCTTACAACAGGTTCAGGGTATATCTTTGATATAACACCTTCAAAAACCTTATCAGGATATGCATCTGCGTAGTAAAAGACCTTCTGTCCAACCTTCACCTTACCAATGTCTGTCTCATCCGTGTATATCCTTACCTCAAGCTTTGAAGGATCAAGTATTGTTATGAGATTTGCAACCTGAAGACCTGCAACAACAGTCTCACCTTCCCTTGCTGCTATCTTTGATACAATCCCATCTATAGGTGAGTATATCTGTGTATATGTCAGTCTTATCTTATTTTTTTCAAGTACTTTTTCTGCGTACTCAACTTCTTTCTCTGCCCTTTCCAGTTTTGTTACAAACTCCTTCTTTATCCTCTCAAGTGTTGCTTCTGCAAGCTCAAGCTCTGCTTTAGCCTTATCAAGCTCCCTTTTTGCTATCTCAAAGTTTTCCTCAGTTGTGAACTCCTTTTTTAGGAGCTCCTCTTCTCTTTTATACTTCCAGAGAGCATATCTGTATTTTGCCTTTGCTGAGTTTACCCTCTTTTCTGCCTCTTTTATCTTTAACGGGTATGTTTCCCTTATCTCACTCAGATTTGCTTTTGCTTTTTTTAGATCTGCTTCTGATTTTTCTATATCTTTCAGTATCTCCCTCTGATCTATTATAGCTATAAGCTCACCTTTTTTAACATGATCTCCGATATCTACATTCATCTTCTGGATCTTTCCTGTTGCCCTTGCCCCAACTTTCACATAGGCGTTTACCTGTGTCTTTACGATAGCTGTCGCCTCAATAACATCCTCTATCTTACCTCTTATAACTTTCTCGGTTTTTAATACCTTTATTCCCTCTTCCTTTTTTCCAAATTTCATATAACCTAAGAATGCAAAAAAAACAGATATAACTATCAAAGTTGCGAATATAAGTTTCTTCATCGGCTGCCCCATACCTTGTTAATATCTTCCACCCCTAACTCCCTTTCTATGGATATCTTTGTTATCGCAAGCTCAAGTATGGACTGAACGTAGGTTTCATGAGCTGAGGCTAATGAACTTTCTGCTGTTAAAAGTGCTATTATATCGCTTGTTCCTGCCTTATACTCACCAAGAACCTGTTTATAGTTTATCTCAGCCTGTTCAAGTATAGTTCTTGCAAGCTCAAGTTTTGTGTACGCTGTCTTCAGATCTTCATTTTTCTTGAAAAGGTTAAGCTCAATACTTCTTTTGAGTTCTTTCAATGCGTACCTGTTGTACCTTACCTTCTCCTTTGATGATAGATAATCATAGTATCTTTTCAGTCCTGAAAATATGACCCAGTCCAGTGTTATTCCGTAAGAGCTGTATCTGTCCTTACCAAAATAGCCTGAATAGCTGTTGTTGATAGAGTAGAAAACGTTTACAGAAGGTGTATACTGGAAAATGTATATCTTACTGCTCTCCTCATAGGCCTTTACTGTCTCCTTAAGACTTTTTATCTCTGGTCTTACACTGAAGGCTATCTCTTTCAGTTTTTCAAAATCAGGAAAGTTGTTCTCTGTGTATTTATCCAGAATGGATGTGTCTATCTCTGTATCATTTTTTAAGGGAAGACCTATAAGACTGTTCAGCTCTGCCACCGATTTTCTGTACTCATTCTCAGCCTGTACAAGACTGTACTTGGCGTTCTCAAATCTAACCTTTGCCTGAAGAACATCAGATCTTTTAACAAGACCTAACTTTTTTTTGTCAATAGCAAGCTCATAATCGGCTTTTGCTGCCCTGAACTGTATCTTCCTGAATTTAAGTCTCTCCTTTGCTGCAGCCGATTTAAGATATGCGTACTTTACCTGAAATACTATATCAAGGATGATCTCATCCAGTGAGTACTCTGATGCTCTGTACCTGTGAAGTGCTGATCTGTAATCAAAGTATCTGTAACCGCTGTTGTATATGCTCCAGCTAAGTGATAATGAGTGTGTTCTGCTGAAGTAGTTAAAAGGCTTTTTATCACTGTACCTTGTATAGCTGAACCCGTAGCTCAGTGATGGGAAAAACTGGGAGACTGATGATCTGTAAGCATAAAAGTAAGATCTGAAATCAGATAAACCCTGGTAGTAAAGGGGAAGATTTTCCTTGGCTCTTTTTATAGCTTCCTCAACTGTTATACCGTAAGATATATTCACAAAAAGCAGTATAAAAAGAATGTATCTTTTCATTTTCAGAACACTTTACTCTCTGCAAGCTCTAAAACTTTTTTCCACTGACTTTCTGTTAATGCGTTCTGTATAGCCCTTACCTCTTTTATGTTGTAAATTGTCAGTTCAGCTTTAAGCTTTGCTATATCAACTATAAGCTGTTTTATCCTTTTAGCATCACCACCTTCAAGTACTAGTTTTTTTAGCTCATCTTCCTTTTCTTTTATCTCATTTGCCTTTTCAACCATAAGGTTGTAGTAATCCCTGTAGAACTTCTTTATCTCTTCCATCTGCTCTATTGTAATGCCTATCTCTTCAGCCTTATCTCTTATTACAGGAAGAAAATTGAATCTTTCCACCAGAAAGTATCTGTTCATATAGCTGTCATCTTCTGAAGGCAGCTGATACTCCGTTACAGGTGTTTCCTCTTCCTGGCTTTCCACATTTTCCTGATTCTGACCGAATGAGATCCCAACGGTTAAGAATATAGCCGATATGATGATTAACTTCTTCACAGTTCCCTCCTTATTTTTTGTTTAACAGAAATAGTATATCAGATCAGCTTAATTTTATTAGTTGTAGGATTTGGCTTATAATATTTGTTCTGTAGATTTTTTAGTAAACCTTAGGAGGTTTTATCACGTTGGAATGGAAAGATACACTGAACCTGCCGAAAACAGCATTTCCTATGAAAGGTAATCTGCCAAATAAAGAGCCTGAGATAATCAAAAAATGGGAAGAGATAGACCTGTATAAAAGGTTAAGGGAAGAGAGGAAAGGCAAAGAGAAATATATACTTCATGATGGACCTCCTTATGCAAACGGGAATATACACCTTGGACATGCCCTAAACAAGATACTGAAGGATATACTTGTAAAGTATGAAAGTATGAAAGGGAAGGATGCCCCTTTTGTTCCAGGATGGGACTGTCACGGTCTTCCTATAGAACAGCAGGTTGAAAAGCTTTTGAAAAAGGAGAAAAAGAGAAAGGAAGATCTTTCTAAATCAGAGTTCAGAAAGCTCTGCAGGGAGTATGCCCTTAAATATGTAAATATCCAGAGGGAAGAGTTTAAAAGGTTAGGGATAATAGGAAACTGGGAAAAACCGTACCTGACAATGAGACCGTCATACCAGGCTCAGGAGATAAGGGAGCTTGGGAAGATATTCAGAAAAGGGATAGCTTACAGAGGAAAAAAACCAGTTTACTGGTGTATATACGACAAAACAGCCGAGGCTGAGGCTGAGGTTGAGTATAAGGAGAAGAAAGATCCGTCCATATATGTTGCCTTTGAGCTTGTTGAATCCCCTTTTGATATAAAAGAGAAGGTGTACGCTGTTATATGGACAACAACCCCGTGGACGCTCCCTGCAAACCTTGGAATTATGGTTAATCCTGATTTTGATTATCTGTTTTTAAGATCTGAAGATAAGGTTTATATCGTTGCAAAGGATCTTCTTGAGAGCTTCAGTGAGAAAACAGGTATTGAAGGTGAGGTTATAAAAGAGGTTAAAGGAAGGGAGCTTGAGTTTTTAGAGTACAGACATCCATTTATAGACAGGGTTTCAAAGATATACCTCTCAGAGTTTGTAGAGCTTGGAACAGGAACAGGTCTTGTTCATATGGCACCTGGACACGGTCAGGAAGACTACATCATTGGACAGAGATACGGTGTTGAGGCTTTTGCCCCTGTTGATGATGAGGGAAGGTTTACAGATGAAGCACCTGAGTTCATACAGGGCTTAAGAGTCTTTGAGGCTAATGAGAGAATTGTTGAGAAACTGAGGGAAAATGGTGTACTCCTCCACCATGAGACTGTAAAACACTCCTACCCACACTGCTGGAGATGTAAAAATCCTGTTATATTCAGGGCGACCCCACAGTGGTTTATATCAATGGATGGGATAACTGAGAAAGGAGAGACACTCAGAGGAGAGGCTTTAAAAGAGATAGAAAGGGTTAAATGGATTCCCCACTGGGGTGAAAACAGAATAAAGTCTATGATTGAGAACAGGCCAGACTGGTGTATATCAAGGCAGAGAAGCTGGGGAGTTCCTATAGCCGTTTTCTACTGTAAGAGATGTGGAAATATTATAGATGATGAAAAGGTTTTTGAGCATATAGCAGACCTTGTTGAGAAGGATGAGTTTGGAGCTGATATCTGGTTTGAGAGAGAGGCTGAGGAGCTCCTTCCGGAAGGTTACAGATGCCCAAAATGTGATGGTGAGGAGTTTAAGAAAGAAGAGGATATACTTGATGTATGGTTTGATTCAGGTGTCTCCCATGCTTCTGTATTAAAGTCAGGTTTCTGGGATGAGTTAAAATGGCCTGCGGATATGTATCTTGAAGGGTCGGATCAACACAGGGGATGGTTCCAGTCATCACTTCTTGAAGGTGTTGCTTCCTATGGGAGAGCTCCTTATGATGCTGTTCTGACTCACGGTTTTATACTTGATGAGAAAGGAAACAAGATGTCAAAATCTCTGGGAAATGTTATTCCCCCAGAGAAGATAATAAAGATGTATGGGGCTGATATCTTAAGACTGTGGGTTGTCTCAGAGGATTACACAGAAGATATAAAGATAGGTATGAACCTTCTGAAGAGCATAGCTGATGATTATAGAAAGATAAGAAACACATTCAGGTACTTCCTCGGCAACCTTTACGATTTTGATGCTAATAAGGACAGAGTTCCTTATGAAAATCTCCTTGAGATAGACAGATGGATGCTTTCAAAACTCCAGAGATTGATAGACAGATCCCACTCGGCTTACAGCAATTACAGATTTCACAAGATATACCATGAGATAAAGAGATTTGTTATTGTAGATCTTTCTGCTGTATACCTTGATATTCTTAAAGATAGACTTTACGTTTATGCTCCTGACAGCCTTGAGAGAAGATCTGCACAGACAGTTCTTTATGAGCTTCTTGATTCGCTTACAAAACTGCTTGCACCTATACTTTCCTTCACAACTGAGGAGATATGGGGTTATGTTAGAGAGATCAATCCATCAGTAAAGGAGAGTATCCATCTTGAGGAGATGCCTGTTGTAAATCAGGACTATATAGATCCTGAACTTGAAGAAACCTACGAGAAACTTATGAAAGTCAGGGATGATATCCTTAAAGCACTTGAAGAGGCAAGAAGGTCAGATATTATAAGACATCCTTATGAAGCTAAGGTTGTACTTTCGTTACCTGATGAATACAGATCGGTTGTTGAGAAAAGGATAGACTGGATTAAGTTTTTCTTTACAGTAAGTCAGGTTGAACTCTCAGATCAGGCTGAAGGTGATGTTATTATAGGTGGTGAGAAGGTTGAAGGTGGTAAGATAGCTGTGAAAAAAGCCTCTGGTGAGAAATGTCCAAGATGCTGGATATACGATGAATCAGTTGGAAAGGATGGTCAGCCGGTTTGTGACAGATGTATGGAACAGTTAGAAAGGATGGAAATAAAAATATCTGATATAGAGGAGGCTAAATGAAAAAGTCAGATCTTTTAAACTATCTGATTGAAAGATTTCCTTACCTGAAGAAAAAGGATCTGCACACGATACTTAATGGAACATTTGAGGCTATGACAGATGCACTTTCAAAAGGAGACAAAGTAGAGATAAGAGGTCTTGGCTCATTCAAGGTTAAGGTGAAGAAGAGCAGAAAAGCAAGAAATCCTAAAACGGGTGTTGTGGTTGAGGTTCCTGAGAAAAGGGTCGTTCATTTTAAGATGGGTAAAGTTCTTAAGAAAAAACTTTTCTCCAGACCGGTTTAAAAGGGGGCTCAATAGCCCTCTTTTAGTATAAAGTTTTCTACAACATCCAGTATGTTCTCACCAACAAAATCAGCCTCTGTATTATCAATATACTTCAGGCCCTGTCCCGTTTTAACAAGAGCAGCTTTTATCCCTTCTTTATGAGCGGCCTTAATATCGTTCTCCTTGTCACCTATGAGGAATGATCTTGAAGGATCAATACTGAATTCTTCTATTCCCTGTTTTATCATACCACTTTCAGGTTTTCTGCAGTCACATACCATTCTTAGTTCAGGTACAACTCCATCTGGATGGTGGGGACAGTAATAAACCTTATCAATCTTTATACCGTTTTTACTGAAAATATCAAGCATATACTCTGTTAATTTTAGGAAATCTTCCTCAGTATAATAGCCTACAGCTATTCCTGACTGGTTTGTAACGATTAAAAGTTTAAATCCAGCATCCTGAAGTTTTTTTAAAGCTGGGAAGACCTCAGGGTATATCCTGAAATCCTCAATCCTGTGAACAAAACCGTAATCCTCATTTATAACGCCATCCCTGTCTAAGAAAACAGCCTTATTTTTCATTTACAACCCCAGTAGAAATGCTACATCTTCAGGTGTTTTCCCTTCTAATATGTAGTAAAAAGCCTGAAGACCTTTCTGGTCTATTGATATATAAAGGGCTTTATCCCCTGATTGGAATGGAACAACAAGGACCGGAACCCTCCATGTCTGTATAAACCTCTTCCATTCAGGCCTGAAATCGGCCATAAGAAGCTGTGCTTCCCTTCTTTTTCCTATTATAAAATTAACCACTGCGAACATATACTTTGCTTCAGGTATTTTTGATGCAGCTTTTGCAAGCTCTCTTCTTGATCCCTTTATATCCCCATCTATGTATTTGTTAAACCCTTCTATAAACGCCTTTTCCTCCTCAGGAAGTTCAAGATAAAACTCAAAAGGGATCTCTATATATGTTTCTATATTATCAAACTCAAATAAAGGTGCCACCTGGGTTTTAAACTTATCTGGATGCCTTTTGTATATAAGTATTGAAGGTTCTTTTTTCATCAGATCCTCTCAGATTTTTTGAGAAAATTATAATACAGAGGTTTTTTTTATCAGTGATTTATGTCATCATTTTTATCTTTCTGGTAGTACTTCCTGTCTCTCTCATCAACAACTGTGTTGTTCTTTGACCAGTATACCATGAGGCCTACTATCACAATAACAGCCAGTAAAAATATAACTACAGTAAAGATAAGCTCAACCGTTTCGTTCATCACCTTCTCCGAATGCTGATTTTCCTCATTTTAATTTAGCAGGTATAATATTACCTTATCAGTATAAAAAAATAAATATATCTTTAAAATATGGAGGAAATAAATGAAAGATGTTAAGCCTGAAATATTGGAAAAAATGAAAAAGTTTGCAGAGAACTTCTCAAAAAAATCCGGAACTGTAGTTAATCCTAATAAAGAAGCTGCAGAGGCAGTTATTAGCGGTCTTGCCTCACACGTTGAGGAACTTGGAAAACCATTATGTCCATGTAACTTCTACCCTGATAAACAGGAAGAAGTTAAAAGGAGAAGATGGATATGTGCCTGTGACGAGATGCAGGTATTAAAATACTGCCACTGTCTTCTCTTTACCACGGAGGAAGGACTCCCAATAACGGAGTATCTGCCAGAGTGGCATGAAGGAAGACAGATTTATGGACTTGTGAAAGATCCAACACCTGATAAAGGAAGAGCCCTTGGAAAGGTTGATAAGATAATAAACCTGCTTAAAGATTATGTTAAGGAACATAATCTTGATATACCAGAAGAAGAAATCGTGGAATGGGCCCAAAAGGTTGCAAGGAAAAAATGATGAGATTTGTTTTAGGATTTTTCTTTCTAATAATAGGTATTCTTGGGATAATACTTCCTGTTATTCCGGGGGTACCTTTCCTTGTTCTGTCAGGTTTCCTATTAGGTATCATATCTGACAGGACGGTTGTAAAAACGCTGAAAAAATTCAAGGTTAAAGACGGTAAAAACAGACTGTGGGACAGGGTTATAAATTACGTTATTATCAGGTATATACACAGAAAAAAAGCTGTTAACTGATCTTTTTCCCTCTTATCTCTCCGATCTTCAGAAAATGTGTAGCACAGGAGATACAGGGATCAAAGTTTCTTATAACTTTTTCTCCAGTTTTTAGGATCTCCTCAATATTTTCCCTGTTCATAATCATATTTCTAACAGATACCTCCATAATATCCTGGTTCTGTGAGGTGGGAGGTACTATATCCGCCTTTTTTATTTTTCCTTCACTGTCAAAGCTGTACTTGTGCCATAGTATTCCCCTTGGTGCTTCGGATACACCGTAACCTGTCCCCTCTTTAACTGTGTAATCGGCATTTTTCAGGCTCTCTTTTCTGTAGTCTTTTATCAGATCTATTGATCTTTCAAGTGAATGGATGATCTCAACCATTCTAATAAGTATTGTTTTAAAACTGTTTTTGATCGGTGGATAAAGATCTATATCTTTTGAAGATTTTAATGCCATATATGAAAGTTTTTCATAGCTGTTGTTGAATCTTGATATAGGTCCAACTATGTATAAATCCCTTCCGTAAAGCTTTGCTCTTTTTGCTGTTGAGTGATCAACCTGATACTCTTTTATTACATTATCAAACTCCTCTTTTGTTAATCTAAGGCCTTTGTTTGATACTATATCCCCTTTGAGTATAGGGTACTCTTCTTCCTCAAGTGAGAGAAAATGTATATCAGGAATCTCATTATCCGGAAAGTTGAACTCAGAGAATCTTTTTAAAGCGTATACAGAAAGATCAAGTGCCTTCTCGAGAAGAGGAATGATACTTTTAAGGCTATCATCGTCTGCAAATTTGGTAAATCCTCCAACTGAGATAGATACAGGATGGGAGACTCTTCCTCCTATTTTCTGTATAATTTCGCTTCCGGCATTTTTTATTATTGTTCCTATTTTAAGGAATTCAGGGCTGTCCTTTCCAACCTCAAATACGGATCCTTTATTAAGAAAATCAGGAAGATGGAGAAAGAAAACATGTACAGCGTGACTCTGTATCCATTCACCGAAGTAGTAAAGTCTTCTCAGTTTCTCAATCTCACTGGAAACCTTTAAACCAAAAGCGTCCTCAATTGCCTGAACACCGCTTATCTGGTATGCTACAGGGCATATACCGCAGATACGGGATGTTACATCTATAATCCTGTAGTACTCTTTACCTTTTAGTATTCCCTCTATAAATCTTGGAGGTTCAAATATGTTCAGTTTCACATCTTTAAGCGTTCCATTCTCATAAAAAAGAGATATAGATCCTTCTCCCTCTACTCTTGTTAAAAGATTTTCAATCTTTTTCATATCTTTTCCCTTATGTAAGGATGGTAAGCATTAAACCCCATAAGGATGGACTCGTAGAACTCCTTCTGATCTAAACTGAGGAACTGAAATACCTCCTTTAATGTCTCAATCTGAGGATTTTTAACAGGACCAAAGCATCCGTAACATCCCCTGTTGTAGGAAGGACATACAGCTCCACATCCTGCAGATGTTATACTTCCAAGGCAGGGTTTTCCAAAAATTATCACACATGGGTTTCCCTTTCTCTTACACTCCATACATACAGGGTACTCAGGGTTATAGGGTTTCTTGCCGAGGATCACAGAGTATATTACCTCAAGGAGGGCTTCTTTATTTATGGGGCATCCTCTTATCTCAAAATCAACGTCTATATAATCTGAAACAGGTCTTGATCTCTCAAGAGATTTTATCATCTCAGGTTTTGGGTAAACAGAACAGACTATATCTTTGTAATCTGAGAAGTTCCTTACAGACTGAATCCCCCCTGATGATGAACAGGCGCCAATGGTTACAACATACTCTGATACATCCCTTATCTTTTTAACCTTTTCCTCCTGCTCAGGTGTGGATACAGATCCCTCAATGAATGATATATCAAACCTTTCAAACTCATTTCTGTCCTGACCTTCAATGAAGTACTTTATCCTTACCTTTTCCTCAAGATGTGAGAGCATCTCTGAAATATCAAAAAATGAGATCTGACAGCCGTCACAGGAAGCAAACTTAAATATCCCTACCTCAATCATACCTCTTTCCTTTCAAAGAATTCCTTTATCTGTGAGTATCTGAATATTGGACCATCTTTACATACAAAGTATGGTCCAAACATACAGTGCCCACATGTTCCAACGGAGCATTTCATATGTCTTTCCATAGATACAAAGATATTCTCAGTTGATACCCCTTTTTTGCAAAGCTCAATAACTGAGAATTTAACCATTGGGTCAGGTCCACACATAAAAACAACAGCATCCTTATCTATATCTGATTTTTTTATTAGCTCTGTTATAAGTCCAACATCTCCCTTCCATCTTTTATCTGGATGATCTATAGTTATTTTAAAATCTATCTGTGATGACCATTTTTCATAGTTATACCTGTAAAGGAGAGAGTCGTAACTTTTTGATCCGTAAAGGGACAGTATACCTCTGAATCTATCCTTCTGTTTTATAGCCTCTTCCATAATCCATTTTATGGCAGCGAGTCCAAGACCTCCTGAGATAAGAACAAGCTGTTTTCCTTCTGCCTCATCGAGATCCCAGCTATTTCCGTAAGGTCCTCTTATGTATACCTTATCACCTGCTTTGAGTTTCACGATATGTCCTGTTACATCACCGGCTGATCTCACTGTATGTTCTATTATTCCTTCTGATCTTCCTGCGATAGTTATAGGGGCTTCACCTAAACCGAATATATAGATCATATTGTACTGTCCGGGAGAGTAGTTTCTGTATGAAAGTATTCGCAGGGTGACGGTGTCTTCAGTCTCTTTAACAGTTTCAATGACTTCCATCTCAGTTAGACTGTAAGGATTGTCTACCTTAAACATCATTTTCTCTCAAAAGGTTTATCTCGTTTCTTATATCTATTCCTGAAGGACACCATGTTATACACCTTCCACATCCAACACAGCCAAACGTCCCAAACTGATCTGTCCAGTAGGCGAATTTATGCATAAGCCACTGTCTGTATCTTGATGCTACACTTCCCCTCACATTGAATCTGTGTACTGTTGCAAATGATGGATTGAAACATGAATCCCAGACAGCTTTTCTTGTTGAGCTCATTGATACAAGGTCATTTTCTTCAACTATATCAAAACAGAAACATGTAGGACAGACCTGTGTACATGATGTACAGGCAAGGCAAGTTTTGTTAAATTTATCCCAGAAATCTGAGTCAATCTTGGTGTAAAGTATATCAGGGAGACCGTCTGTATCTATCCTGTTTTTAATCTTTTCCTCTGTTGATCTTATGATCCTTTCCTTCTCTTTCAGATCCTTATCTTCAGCTTTTCTGTGGGGAATATTTTTCATCAGGTCCATACCCTTTTCAGATCCAACATTAACGAGGAAATGATCTTTAAGTTCCGTAATTGATATATCAAAATTTTTTTCTGGAAAAGGTCTGTATCCAAAAGATGTACAGAAGCAGGTATCAACGGGATTTATACATGTGTATGAAAGTACAAAGATATTTTCTCTGATGCTTCTGTAATAGATATCAGGATGGTCATTTTTATTTATGAAAACATCATCAAGTATTGATAGGGCATTGAGATCACAGGGAGGAACACCAAAAAATGCGTATCTTTTTTCGGATTTTTCGTATATAAACTCCAGCTTTCCATTCTTCTTTTTAACTGTAAGGATATCAAACTCAGGGGGGTGTAAAAAGTTTTTTAAAGAGTTAACAGGTTTTGATATTGAGAAGAAGTAGCTGGAATCATCAATTCTATAATATCTTGAGTTCTGTACATCCTTTTTACCTGAAGCTATCTGATCAAATCTATCAACCTGACTGTAGGTTACTATACCGTCTTTATAAACCGGGGCTATAAGATCATAATTATCCTTTAAAATCAGGAATATATCTTTTAAAGACTCCTTGCTTATAAGCAGGTTTACATCCATAAATTCCCCCTTATATTTAAAGTTAAGGAGGGATACTCAAAAAGTCAAACAGCTTGACATGGGAAGTTTGAGGTATTATCATCAATTTAATAACGAATGAATGTTCATTAAATAGAAATAATTACCGTTATTATAGGAGGTTATGGATATGCAGCCTTTCAGCAGGGAGTATTTGAGGGAGATCTTTACGAAACCAACAAACTATATCAACACAAACAGGGGAAAGGAGTATTACGACAGACTTTACGCAAAGATGGAGAAGAGACTCTCAGAGCTGAAAAAACAGAGGCCTCTTAGAGAGACTGAGATCAGATTTGAAGAGCTTTTAGAAAGCTGGGAGCTTACAAGAAGAGATTTTCTGAAATGGGTTTCTGCAACAACAGCTATGCTTATGCTTCCTCCAAAGTTTGAACCTCTTGTTGCCCAGGCAGCTGAGGTTATGAACAGAGTTCCAATAATATGGATAAATATCCAGGACTGTGCTGGTAATACAGAGGCTCTGCTTAGAAGTGCATCTCCTACAGTTGATGAGCTCATACTTGAGTATCTCTCAGTTGAGTACCATGAGGTTATAATGGCTGCTGCTGGTGATCAGGCTGAAGCTAACCTTGAGAAGGCTGTAAAGGATTTTGACGGTAAGTATATACTTTTTGTTGAAGGAGCTATACCTGTTGGGATGCCTGAAGCTTTCACAATAGGAAGACATGCAAAAACAGGTGTTGAGCATCTAAAACATCTTGCAGAACATTCAGCTGCTGTTGTTGCTGTAGGTTCATGTGCGGCATTTGGAGGTGTTCCAGCTGCATATCCTAATCCTACAGGTGCTGTTGGTGTTATGGATATTGTTAAGGGTAAACCTGTTGTTAACATACCTGCATGTCCTGCAAACCCTGCGAACATAACTGGTGTTGTAATACATTACATACTGACAGGTGAGCTTCCAGAACTGGACTCACTTTTAAGACCTAAGTTTGCTTTCGGTTTCAGAATCCACGATAACTGTGAGAGAAGAGCCCATTTTGATGCAGGTGAGTTTGTTGAGGAATGGGGTGATTACGGTGCTAAAAACAGTTTCTGTCTTTACAAGATGGGCTGTAAGGGTCCTTTCACATTCAACAACTGCTCACTTATAAAGTACAACGAAGGAACAAACTGGCCTGTTGGTGTCGGTAGAGGATGTATAGGCTGTTCAGAGCCTGAGTTCTGGGATAAGTATGCAACAGAAAGACCTGTAGCAAGATCACCAATTCAACCACCTGCAGGAAGAGGCGTTGAGTCAGGTGTTGATGAGTTTGGTCTCGGGCTGCTTACGGCAGCTGCTATAGGTATAGGTATTCATGCTGTTGCGAGCGCTTTGGCTGGAAAGAGAGATCAAGTTAAAGATACTGAATAATTTATGTGGAGGTTTTAAAGATGGGGAAGCATTTAGTAATTGATCCGATCACAAGAATTGAAGGTCATCTAAGGATAGAGGCTATACTTGATGAGAATAACACGGTGATAGATGCTTACAGCTCATCCACAATGTGGCGTGGTATTGAGATCATTATGAAAGGGAGAGATCCAAGGGATGTACCTCTACTTGCTATGAGAATATGCGGTGTATGTACAGGAACACATTACTACACAAGTACACAGACTGTTGAGCATGCACTTGGAATAGTCCCACCTAAGAATGCAAGACTTGTTAGAAATCTTATACAGGGTTCACTTTATATACATGATCATGTTGTCCATTTTTATCATCTACATGCCCTTGACTGGGTTGATATAGTTTCCGCTTTAAAGGCTGATCCTGCAAAGGCTGCGGCTGAGGCTAAAAAATGGGCTAATATGCTGACAGATCCTGTCACAGGTGCTACAATTCAGCCCTGGAACGCTGGGGAAGGACAGTTCAGAACTGTTCAGGAAAGGCTTAAAAAGTTTGTGAAAGCCGGAAGACTTGGACCTTTCGCAAACGCTTACTGGGGAAATAAGTCTTACAAGCTCACACCTGAGCAAAATCTTGTTGCTGTCTCCCACTATCTTGATGCACTTGAGATGCAGAGGGAGATGGCAAAGCTTATGGCTATTTTCGGTGGTAAAAACCCACATCCACAGTCACTTGTAGTTGGTGGTGTCACATGTGTTCTTGATATACAGAACCCTGCAAGAATAGGACAGTTCAAGGATATCCTTATGAAATCAAGGGAGTTTATATACAGAGCTTACCTTCCAGATCTTTTAATGGCGGGGGCTGTTTATGCTGATGAGGCACTGAAAGGTATAGGAAAAGGTCTTGGTAATTATATGGCTTACGGTGATTTCAGAATGGATGATAATGACTGGTATAAGGGAGAGCTTTTATTCCCACCTGGTGTTGTTTTAAATATGGATCTTTCTACCGTTTATGATCTTGACCAGTCAAAGATAACAGAGGATGTAACACACAGCTGGTATGAGTACAGTGTTAATCAGCCTTTACATCCTTATGAGGGGCAGACAAATCCTAAGTATACAGGTTTCAGAAAGGACGGGACCGTTGATCCTAAAGGTAAGTACTCATGGATAAAATCACCTATATACGATGATAAAAGGGTTGAGGTCGGACCTTTAGCAAGGATGATAGTTGGTTATGCACGGGGAAATGAGAGAATAAAACATTATGTTGACTGGCTTTTAAACTCTGGAAATCTTCCGGTTCAGGTTCTTTTCTCAACAGTTGGAAGAACTGCTGCAAGGGCTGTTGAGACAGCTTTAATGGTTGATGTTATGGTTGAGTGGGTTGATCAGCTTGCTAAAAATGTTGCATCGGGTGATCTGAGCACATGGACTGAGTTTGATTTTGAAAGACTGACTAAAGGAAAAGAGCTCAAAGGATACGGTCTTACAGAGGCTCCAAGGGGAGCTCTTGGACACTGGATTAAGATAAAGGACGGAAAGGTTGAGAACTATCAGGCTGTTGTTCCATCAACATGGAATGCTGCTCCAAGGGATTATAAAAACAGAATGGGAGCTTATGAGGCATCACTTATAGGAACAACACTTTCGGATCCTGATCAGCCCCTTGAGATACTCAGAACGATACACTCATTTGATCCATGTATAGCCTGTGCAGTTCACGTTATAGATGCAAAAGGTAAAGAGCTTGGTGTTTATAAACTTGAACCTGTTGGAGGGGCCTGCAATGTATAAAAAAGTTAAAAGAATGACAGCATCAATGAGGATTTACCACTGGGCCAATGCTATAGCAATCGTTGTTGCTGTCATAACGGGACTTTATATAGCTGATCCTTACTACCAGGCAAAGATTGCGGAACCTGCTGCATTCAAGTATATAATGGCATACAACAGGATATTACATTTTATTTCAGCGATAATTCTTGATGTTCTTTTTATAGTTATAGCTTACCTTTACTTCTTCAGCAGGTTTGAAAAACCTTACAAGAAGCTTATTCCTAACTACCAGAATGTAAAAGAGTTCGTTGAGGTCTTTTTAAATCTTATAACTTTAAACAGAAGGAAGAATTTTGATACATCACACAGTGATAGCTTCAATGTTGTATGGTTTACAATACTGCATCTGTTACTTCTCCTTATGCTGTTTACAGGATTCCAGATGTATGTTGCAGGTCTTGCACATGGAACTTCTTCAATAGGACCCTGGTGGCCCTGGCTTTTACATGTTGCAACTGACTGGACACTTTACGTATTTGGTGGGTTACACGGTGTCAGGATAGTACATCATCTAACAATGTGGATAATTCTCGCATGGGTAATGTTCCATATATACTATCAGGTATGGAGAACGATATTCTGGAGAGAAGGAGATATAGCTATCGTTTTTGGTGGTTATAAGTTCAAGAAGATAAAGTAAGAGGGAGGGCTACCTCCCTTTCTTTTTGATCTATGTAGTTGCATATCTTTTCTTAAATTCATATTTTTAAATGCATGAACAGAGATTTTTTTTCAACATTTGAGATCTATCCAATTGTTATTGATTTTTACCAGATTATACTGATAATTTCTGGTCTGGTTTTACTGCTTATCTCTTTCTATCTCATCATCAGGTTTTTAAAACTGCCATCTTTTGAGCTTGTACCAAGGAAAAGGGAGGAAAAGATCTCAATAAATTTAGAGGATCCTAAAGGAACAGCTTACAGTGTGACATTTCTTATTCACAGGTATGATACACCTTACAACGAACAGCTTCTTAAAAGGCTTGAGAGATTCAAGTATAGAAAAAAGGTAGACAGGCTGGATAGGGAGACTGTAGAGCTGATAGAAAAATTTATAGAGTATATAAAAGAGTATGGGCATAGAGTTTAAGTATCTTTTTGCATCATTAATAGGGCTGATAGTTATAATCTGCGTGATTATATGCTCAATATATATAAAAAGTAGAAAGATTGTCCTTTTCCCCCATCTAAATCTTTTTGGAGAGCCGAAAAGGTTTATAGTCAGGTATATTCCTTTCCTTGTGATACTTTTAACAGTACTTGTGACTATCCTTGCGATGCACCCATTTGTTAAGGAACATCTGTACTCAGAGAAAAGGGTTTATAACATTATTATAGCCCTTGATGTGAGTAACTCTATGAAGGAGAAAAACAAACTGAAGATATCAAAGGAGATACTGAGGGATTTTCTGTTAAAAAGGGACGAGGAGGACAGAATAGGGATACTCGTTTTTGATAATCTCCCTTTCAGACTTATGCCTCTTACATCTGATAGAGGAGCTCTTTTAAGGGTTATATCCATAATAAGACCTGCTATGGTTGATGTTGGCGGAACAGCAATGTATGACGGACTTGTTGAGGCTCTGAACATGTTTATGAAAGATAGAAGGAACAAGATAATAATTCTCCTTACAGATGGTGGAGATATTAACAGTAAGTACACACTTGAGGATGTTGTGAGGTTCAATCAGGATATTGGGGCAAAGATATACACGATAGGTGTAAGCAGTGGTATGAACTTTTACGTTCTTGAGAGACTTTCCGAGGCTACTGGTGGGAAGGCATTTTTTGTTACAAAGGATTACCAGAAGGCTTTAAGATCTGTTTTTGATGAGATAAACAGACTTGAGCCTTCATACATTCAGGAATACAGGTTTGATGTTGAGAAGCCTGTCGATTTTTATATAAAGGTTGCTGCAGTTTTTGTTGTTTTTCTTATTTTATTAAAGATACTACTAACACCACTGAGAGAGAAGGTGAATGTATAGATTTTTTGTATTACTTTTCCTTTTTATAACGTTTTTCTCCTATGGTGATGTTCTTGAGTACAGGAAGGACGGAAGGACATTTTTAAAGCTCTATGTTGTTAAAGAATATCCGGAAAAACAGAAGTTCTATGTTAAAGAGCCTGTTCATGTAAGGTTTATAATAGGCCTTTTAAAAACGGATATAAGATCTGTTGAGGAAAATATTGATTTTATACTCCAGAATATAAAGATCCAGACATTGATATCTGAGAGGACTGTTATTTCTGATATACAGAAGAAGGTATCAGGTAAGAGGGTGATCGTTGATTATGTTGTTTACTTTATGAGGGATTATGATACAGATCTTCCATTTCTGATATCCATAGATACAGATAGATTAAAAGGGATGATTGATGATCCTGTTCTTGAAAGGCTAAAGGAGAGTTTTATAGTTAAAAGTGAGGATTACTACAGAATTGTCCCTGTTCCTAAGGATATAATCTATGTTGGATCGTTTGATATAAAAACAAAGTTTGAGGACAGGAAAGGATTTGGAACATTTTATATCATCATTGAAGGGAGAGGTTTTCCCTATCTGCCTAAATACTCACTGGTTGTAAAAAACGGTTCTGCGAAAAAAACAGGGTATACATTTGATCACAAACTTGAGAATGTCAGATCTGTCCAGAAATACAAGGTTGTTTATATGGATGAGCTTGAGATAAAACCTGTTAAGTTCAGGTATTTTGATCCATTTCAGGAGAAGATAGTTGAGAAAAAAACTGAGGAGTTTTTACTTAAGCCCGAGAAAAAAGAGGTTAAAAGTTACTGGGAGATGCTCTCCGAAGAGGAAAAGATGAGATACTACCTTTCAAGATTTAAGGAGCTTTACCCTGAGCAGTTCTATGAGGAAAGTCTTATCAGTAAGCTTTTCATATCCCTTTATAAGTATAGATATGAGATACTCGCATTTTTTGTTGTATTTCCTGTTTTTCTTCTCTTCTTTGTTGTCAGGTTTGGAAGGTATATATACCCTTCAGATATTAGAGAGATGATCTGTCTTAAAGGTAATAGAATTGAGGACTATAAAAAGGTTTACAGATATATCTCAAAGGATGTATACAGCTTGAAGGATCTGATCAGGGAGCTTGATGCTGTTCTTTACAGATCAAGATGGGTTGTTGAAGGTAAAAAGTTAAAAAAGGCTGTTTATGAGGATATTGAGATATACCCTGATCAGATAAAGGATATATTCAGAAAGATAATGCTGATAATACTTGAGGAAAGATCTAAAGGTTTTTCAAAAGGAAAAAGGTATCTTATGAAGGCTGTTTTTCTCGTTAGAGATTATGTTTATCTGATACTTCTTTTTGCATCCCTTATACTTATTTTTGGAGGAAGCTTTGTGCTTTCAGATATATTTTTCAGTTACAGGATGTTTATAATGATCTTTGCGTCTGTTTTATCGTTTTTTGTTGTGGTTTTCTTTTACTTTTTATCAAAACCAAGAATTAAGGTTGGTTAGATGGAAGGTTTTGAGTTTTTAAAGGCTGAATATCTCTGGCTTATCATTCCTGTTTTTCTGCTGTACATAATCTATGTTCTTATAAAGGGGACTGAAAAAGTTGAGATGGCTGTGTTCTCAATTATAGCGGTTCTTATTATCTTTACACTTGCCCACCCTGTTATAAAGAAGGGGTACAAAACTATATACAAAAAAGATACAGAGATAATGATCATGCTTGATCACTCTCTATCTATGGCTGTAGATGATATAAAACCTTACAGGTTTGAGGTTGCAAGGGAGAAGGTTATAAAGCTTATAAAAAAACTTTATGACGAGAAGATAGGTCTTCTTCTATTCTCTGATAGATCAGATATAGTATTCATGCCATACGAGAAAAAGGAGAAGATCTTACAGTATCTGAGGGATCTGAAGATACCTTTGAAGGGAAGTACAAACCTTTTAGATGCTTTCAGCAGTGCAAACTCTGCCCTTACAGGTAAGAGAAGGATCGTAATCCTCGTTTCAGACGGCGGTGATGAGGATATATCAAAGATAGTTCAGCTTGTAAAAGGTTCACAGCTAACTGTTGTATACTACGGGATAGGAACTGTAAAAGGTGGCGGTATACCAGGTTTCAATGCTGTATCAAAGCTTAATCTAAGTCTTGAAAAGGTTGCAGAAGTGTCTGATGGTATAATGGTAAAGGTCTCAAAGGACGACAGGGATATAAGGGAGATAACAGAGTTTATAAAAAAAATATCTGAGAAAACAAAGACAGAGCTTTTAAAGATACCTGATTATGCTGAGCTGACACCATACATAGCATTCCTTATACTGGGGCTTATTATGCTAAACTCAGCCTTAAAAAGGTTCCTTGCAGGTTTTATGATTTTCTTTTTCCTTACCTCACCTTCTTACAGCGGTGATATAAAAGGGGTTTTTAACTATATTCTTGGTGATTATGAAAAGGCTGCTGTTGAGTTTCTCAAGGAGAAGGATCCTGTATCACAGTTCAACGGTGCTGTCAGCTATATAAAAGCAGGAATGTGCGATAAGGCTCTCCCTGTCCTAAAAAATATTAAGACGGAGGATCTTGAGCTTGTTAAAAAGATTGAGTACAACATCTCATTCTGCTACATACTTGATGGGAAGTATAAAAAGGGAAGGGAGATACTTGATAAGCTTGTCCAGATATACCCTGAAGATCAGAAGATAAAAAAGCTTTACCTTTTTGCAAATATGGTTGTAAATTTAAATAAAAAGCCGGAGAAAAGGAAAACTGTAGTAGAGATAAAAGAAGACAAACCAAAAAGACATGAAAAATCCCAGATGGAGGTGGGAGACAGAAATCCGTGGTAAAAATTGACCAATGTTAAAGAATAAGTTTATAACCTCGCATAAATTTAATCTTAAAACAGGTGGAGAAGATGGACAGTCTAAAAAAGATAAAAAATGAGCTGAAAAAGGCTATAATAGGCCAGGAAAAGATGATTGATGCCCTTCTTATAGGTCTTATAACAGAAGGGCATATACTTATTGAAGGTATTCCAGGTGTTGCGAAAACAACAGCTGTAAAAACACTTGGTAAGATCCTTAACCTTGATTTTAAAAGGATACAGTTTACACCTGATCTTATCCCTTCAGATATACTTGGTGGGGAGATATACATAATAGAGAAGGATGAGTTCAGGGTTAAGAAAGGACCTATATTCACAAACCTTTTACTTGCAGATGAGATAAACAGAGCCCCTGCAAAGGTTCAGTCAGCTTTACTTGAAGCCATGCAGGAAAGGCAGGTTACGATAGGGGAACACACATTCTATCTTGACAGACCTTTTCTTGTTATGGCAACACTAAACCCTATTGAAGAGGAAGGTGTCTACCATCTACCTGAGGCACAGCTTGACAGATTTATTATGAAGGTGATCGTTGATTATCCATCAGATGAGGAGGAGTACGAGATACTAAAGCTCGTTGTCCAGAGGGAAGGTTTTGGAAATGAGGAAGGAAAAAAACCTGAGGAACCCCAGCAGGTTGCAACAAAGGAAGATATATTGGAGCTGAGAGAGAGACTTAAATCTATCCATATAGACAGGGAGGTTGAACAGTATATAGTAAATCTAACTATGGCAACAAGAAATCCTGAAAAATATGGGATAAATAAAGAGTATATAAGGCTTGGACTGAGTCCAAGGGCTACAATAAATCTTTACAAGGTATCAAAGGCTGTTGCACTCCTTAATGAGAAGGATTACGTAACTCCCTCAGATGTTCTCATGTATGTGAAGGAGGTTTTTAGACACAGATTTCTTATATCTTTCAAAGGTGAGGCTGAAGGCATAACAACAGATCATATTATAGATATGATTGTTGAGAAGGTTCCTATGCCATGAAAAAAGGCCGTCTTATAACAATCAGGGCTAAACACAGAGCCTTAAGTCTTACAGAAGGTCTCCACAAAACATTTACCATCGGGGAGGAGGATGACCTTAAAAGTGTCAGGGAGTATACTTACGGTGATGATATAAGGAAGATAAGCTGGATAATAACAGCAAAGGAGAGAAAGCCTCACATTGTTGAGAGGGAGGAGCTTAGAAGTCAGAATGTTATAGTTGTTATGCTACTTGATCAGGATATGCTTTTTAAAAATAAGATTGAGAAGGTGGCTGAGATTTACGCTCTTATAGGTTTCTCAGTTCTTTACCAGAAGGATAAACTTAACACGTACATACTGACGGACAGTGTTGATTACTATATGAAGCATAAGAACACACCTGTTATAGTTGAGGATGCTGTTGAAAGGATAATGAGCTTAAAACTTAAGAAGAAAACACTTGATCTTTCAATACTCCCTCAGGTTTTGCTGAAACATAAAAGATCATATGTGATACTTATAGGGGATTTCTGTTATCCTGTTGATCTTCTCCATATATCAAGGAAGCACAGAATTGCGATAATAAAGGTAAGGGACAGGGAGGAGGAAAACCCTGAGAAGTACGAGAAATACCAGCTTAAAAGTTTTGATGGGAAGAGAAGAATCCCTTTTTTGAGAAGGGATATGATAGGTACATACATAAAAAATCTCCACAGGATAGATTCTGATCTCAGGGCCTTTATGTTTAACAAAAGAATTCCCCACACAACAGTTTACACAGATGAGGATCCTTATATAAAACTCAAGATCATGTTTTCCTGATCTGGATTTCGTATATATTTTCACTTAAAATGAATAATTATTCATTTATTGGAGAAGGTGATGAGAAAACATCTCAAAATTCATCTTACAGGAGCTGTTCAGGGGGTCGGTTTCAGACCTTTTGTTTACAATACAGCCTTAAGACACAACCTTAAAGGATATGTTATAAATGATACACACGGTGTTGTTATAGAGGTGGAAGGTGAGGAGGATGATATAAACAGATTTTTGATATCATTAAATACCGAGAAACCCCCTTTAGCCCATATATTTTCACAGGAGATAGAGGAGCTTCCCCTGTCAGGATTTGAGGAGTTCACAATAAAAAAGTCTGAAAGTAAAGGAAAGAAAGAGGTCTTCATACTTCCGGATATATCGGTCTGTGACCAGTGTCTATCAGAGATGAATAATAAAAAGGATAGAAGGTACAGATACCCTTTTATCAACTGTACAAACTGTGGACCGAGATTTTCCATAATTGAGAGACTCCCTTACGACAGACCTAATACGACCATGAAAAAGTTCAGGATGTGTCCTGATTGTGAGAGGGAGTATAAAGACCCATCAGACAGAAGGTTTCATGCACAGCCTAACGCATGTCCTGTATGTGGTCCGCATCTTTCACTTTACAGCTCAGACAGAAAGTTTATAGCAGAAAGGGAAGAGGCTTTAAAGATAGCTGTTGAACTTTTAGGGAAGGGAAAGATACTGGCCGTTAAAGGTATAGGTGGGTTTCATCTTGTTTGTGACGCAACAGATGATAAAGCTATAGATCTCCTTAGAGAGAGAAAGAGAAGAGGTGAAAAACCATTTGCGGTTATGTTCAGAGATATAGATCAGATAAAGGATTATGCTGAGATAACACCATTTGAGGAAGCTGTTATTCTATCACCTGAAAGGCCTATAGTTATAGTAAGATCAAAAAAAGAGACAGGTCTGAGTAAAGGTGTTGCCCCATATTTAGACAGGATAGGTGTTTTTCTCCCTTACTCTCCACTACATCACCTTTTACTGAATGATTACGGTAAGCCTCTTGTTATGACATCAGCAAACCTTTCTGATGAGCCTATAGTGAAAGATAATGATGAGGCTTTTGAAAAGCTTTCAGTATTTACAGATTACATTCTTGTTCACAACAGGGATATAAGAAACAGGGTTGATGACAGCGTTGTCAGGATAATAGACAAAAAGATATCATTTATAAGAAGATCAAGGGGGTATGCTCCATTACCTGTAAAACTTCCTCTCAGACTGGAGAGGAAGGTTCTTGCTGTTGGCGGACACCAGAAAAACACCATAGCTATAGGATTTGATGATAAGGCCTTCTTGAGCCAGCATATAGGAGATCTTGAGACTTTAGATGCATGCAGGAATTTTGAGGAGATCATAAACAGATTTTTTGATCTTTACTCATTTCAGCCTGATGTTGTCGTTTCAGATATGCATCCAGCTTACCACTCAACGAGATGGGCAGAGGATTACACCGAGAAAAATAGTATTCCTCTCATTCAGGTTCAGCACCATTACGCACATGCTCTCTCTCTGATGGCTGAGAGCGGGATAAGAGAAGGTAAATTCCTCTCTGTAAGCTGGGATGGGACAGGTTACGGGACAGACGGTAATATATGGGGTGGTGAGTTTCTGTTGTGTGATTATGAAGACTTTGAAAGGGTTTACCATTTTGATTACTTCAGACTTTTAGGAGGGGAGAAGGCTGTTAAAGAGCCAAGGAGGGTTGCCCTATCAATCCTGTTTGATATGTATGGAAAAGATATTTACAGACTGTCTGAGGTTCAGACATTAAAATCTCTAACAGATAAAGAGATGGAGATTATGTTCAGAGTATGGGAAAAAGGGGTAAACAGTCCCTTATCATCATCTGCAGGAAGGCTTTTTGATGCAGCAGCATCAATTATCGGGATAAGACAGACTCTCTCCTATGAAGGTCAGTCAGGGATGATAATGGAGAATTATTACAGGTGGGATATTGAAGATCACTACCCTGTAGATTTAAGGGATGGTGTTATTGACTGGAGGCCTTTATTTGATGCACTTATAAATGACAGGTCTGAGATAGATATTAAGATCACGAGGTTTATAAACTCGCTTGGAAAGGTGGTATTAAGGATAGTTGATGAGTATAGTGATATACCTTCAGGTCTTACAGGAGGTGTTTTCCAGAACAGATTTTTAACAGAGAAGATACTGAGAATGGCAGAAAAGAGAGGGCTGAAGATCTTTACACATAAAAAGGTCCCTCCAAATGATGGAGGGATCTCACTTGGCCAGCTTTTAAAAGGTTAAACAGGGATGGAGTCCTTCGGCCTTTCCCTCTAATTTTCTGTTACCTTCCTGAAGGTAGTATCTGATCATCCCTTTTGGTGTTCCTTCTATCTTTACCCTGTAACCTCTTCCATCTTTGTAAAGTTTTTCAGATTTCAGATTAAGAATTATCTCACCAGCTTTGTTCTCATTTTTGTCAAAAAGCTCTAGAAGAAGATGATCCTTCCCAAGCTGATAGACCATAACACATCCATCTTTAAAAGATGGATACTCCTTTGAGACAACATCCTTAACAAAGACCTGGAGATCGTCTATCTTTTTCATGACAGCCCTCCCTTTTTGATTATAAGAACAATATAAAGATTTTTGGGAAATTTTCTATTCCGATCAGGCAGCTTTTCTTCTGTATATCTTTGCAAGTAT
This sequence comes from Persephonella marina EX-H1, assembly GCF_000021565.1. NCBI lineage: Bacteria > Pseudomonadati > Aquificota > Aquificia > Aquificales > Hydrogenothermaceae > Persephonella > Persephonella marina. Next base: position 663,159 of record NC_012440.1, read on the forward strand.
CTTAGCTATCGCCACATAAAGATTTTCAGGGATCATATCACCTATCTCACAGCTTGAGTAAAGTGATCTTGCTAAAGGGGGATCTTCAACAACAGGGATATCATATTTTTTTGCTATCTCTTTTATCTTCTGTGCTATATGGTTTTTACCCTTTGCTATCACCTTGGGTGCTGCCATCTTCCCTTTTTCATACTTGAGGGCTACAGCGTAGTGCTCAGGGTTTGTTATAACAACATCAGCCTTCGGAAGTTCTGCCATCATTCTCATCATAGCTATCTCTCTCTGTTTCTTCCTGATGGCGGCTTTCACATGGGGATTTCCCTCATACATCTTTCTCTCTTCTTTTATCTCATGTTTTGACATCTTTATATTTTCTTCATGCTCCCACTTCCTGTATATAAAGTCTATTATGGCTATTGGTATTGATATAACAGCAAATGCGAGTATTAACATAATTATGTATTTAAAAAGAAAGTATATCTCATGGTTTAAGGGGAGATAAGACATATTAAAACTTTCAGATATTATCTTCATTAGGAGAAAGTATGCAACAACTGATGCGAAAAGAAGTTTTAAAAGATTTCTTACAAGCTCAAATAATGTTTTCATTGAGAATATCCTTCCAAGCCCTGAAACAGGGTTTAACCTATCTATCTTCGGGACCAGAGCTTTCCCAGATAGAAGAAACCCAAACTGGACAACATTTGAGAAAACACCTATGGCAAGAAGTATAAGGAAAAATGGCAGAACGAGAATAGCAAGTACCTTAACAGACTCGTAAATAAAACCTCTGTTAAGATCAGGAATGAGATGAAAAGGGTTTGAGAATGTGTGGTGGAAGTACTCTGTAAGAATGTTGTATGAAAAAGGGATGTATGCAAACATCATAACAGCAACTATGAGAAGTGATGCAGCTATGGGAATATCCTGACTTCGGGCAACCTGACCCTCTTCCCTTGCCTTCTGCCGCCTTCGGGGGGTGGCCTTTTCCGTTTTTGAAGGATCTTTAGCCATCTACTTACCCATCACAGTTACAGCTTTTATATACTCTTCGGACAGCCTTTCTATAACTGAAATGGAGAAATATATGATAAGAGATGTTCCTATAGCAAGTGATGCAAGTCCCACAAATATCTGTAGGGGAAGACCCACAATGAAAACATTTATCTGGGGTATAAGCCTGTTAATGAGAGCCAGAGCAACATTTACAATAAGAAGTATGAGAACAAATGGAAATGCTATCTTTAAAGCAAGATAAAAAAGTATCGGGAGTTTTTCAAGAAGATGTGGAAATATATCTGTGTTAATGTAAAGCTTCCCTACAGGCATTATCTTAAATGTCATAAAAAGTGATCCAAGTACTATCTGGTAAGCTCCCGTTATGAAAAAAAGAAGGTAAAAAAGGAGAATGAAAAATCTGTCAAGTACCGATATCTGACCAAATGTTGGATCAAAAAGGTTGACTATTGTAAATCCCATAAAGTAGCTTATGATCTCAGCTGCGTAGGAAAATGCTGATATAAAAAGGTTTACAAGAAGTCCAAGTAAAAATCCCATCAGAAGTTCTTTGAGCACAAGGAGGAAGTAAAGCAGAACTGAGAAGTTTTCAGGTGATATACCGGCGTTTATACCAAATATCTTCATAATATAAAATGATAGTGATACAACAAGTAGAATCCTCACATTTGCAGGTATAAGTCCTGTATTGAGAAGGGGAAAGCTCAGAAATATACCGATTATCCTTGATAAAACAAGACCAAACGTTATCGCAATTTCAGGTGTTATTAATGGGTTCATCTTCAGGATATCAGAACTATTATATTTTTTAATACTTCCTGTGTGTACTCAACAAGCTGTCTGAACATCCATGATCCAAAAATGATAAGTGCAACAATAGTGGCAACTATCTTTGGTATGAATGTTAATGTCATCTCGTGAATCTGTGTTGCTGCCTGAAATATACTTATAAGAAGACCAACAATAAAGGCTATAAGTATAACAGGGCCTCCAACCATAAGTGATGTGAAAAGCATCCCCTGCATCAAGTTTATAGCCTGATCTACAGTCATAACACACCTACTGGTAACTCTGTATTAAAGCTTTTGTTAAAAGCTCAAAACCGTCGGCAAGAACGAAAAGTATAAGCTTAAAAGGAAGAGATATGAGCATTGGTGGAATCATCATCATACCCATGGACATCAGTATACTCGCAACAAGCATATCTATTATAAGAAATGGCAGAAATATTATAAATACGATCTCAAATGCCGTTTTTATCTCACTTATCATAAATGCAGGTATGAGGGAGACCATACTTACCTCATCAGGTGATTTGGGCTTTTCTCCAGCTATATCTAAAAACAGTTTAAGATCTTCCTTTCTTGTATTTTTAAGCATAAACTTTTTTACAGGCTCCTTTGCCCTTTCAATAGCTTCCATATCTCCTATCTCTTTTTTTAGATAGGGCTGTATAGCATTACCGTTTATATCGTCAAAAACAGGTTTCATCACAAAAAATGTAAGGAAGAGGGAAAAAGCTATTATAACCTGATTTGGAGGGGACTGAGGGATACCGAGGGCATGTCTTAAAAGAGACAGAACGATAACTATCCTTACAAACGCTGTAACTGTGATAAGTATTGAAGGGGCAAGGCTGAGTATAGTAATGAGGAAGAGAATCTTGAGTGTTATATCGAGATTGTTAAGCTGTGCCAGCGTATCGTTCACAGCATCAGTCTGTCCCAAGGATGTATAAGTTATGATAAGAAAGCTAAGGATTATTATTCTCATCTTTTTCACTTAATGAGTCTCCGGTATTGATTGTATCCCACTCTTTTATAACCTTTATCTCTTTTTCATCAAAAGAGATAAGGAAAAACTGCCTGTTCGCCTCAATTATAGCAAATCCTTTTCCCTTTGATATATACCTGATGTCCAGAATTTTGATAAGTCCTTTCTTTCCTGGTATAAGCCCTTTTCCGTAGTTATTCACAAAGTAATAAATGGCGTACAGAAATATGATAATGATAACAAAAGAGGAAATAAACTTCAGATAGTCTGTGTACTCAAGCAAGATCCACAACCCTTATGCCGTATTTCTCGTTTGCTACGATAAGTTCACCAACGGCAAACAGCTGATCTTTTACATAAAGTTCAACATAATCCTCTATATGTTTATCAAGCTTTATAATGTCCCCTTCTTTAAGGGTAATTATCTCTATAAAAAGTTTTTTGACTCTACCTACCTCTCCTGTTACCTTTACTGTAACATCCTTCAAGAAAGATATATCGTGCTCCTGTGACATGTCAGCACCTACGCTGTCTGTATTACAAAATCTGTAAAGTAAACATTCTTTACACCGCCTAAAGGTAGTATAGCATTTACCCTCTTTATTATCTCTTCCTTTAAAAGCTCTATACCTTCAGCTGTTTTGAGCTCCCTTGAGTTTTTTGTAAAAAGAAGTGTTGTTATAGCATCCTTTATCTGTGGAAGTCTCTTTTCCACTTCCATCTTTACCTGCTCGTTCTCTATCTCAAGTATTACTGTAACTTTCAAAAATCTATCAGCATCCTTGTCCGCAAGGTTAACTATAAATGTACCAACCTCAAACATAATCCCGAGGTTTTCTATATCCTTTATCTCTTCCTGAATCTTCTCTGCCTTGTTTTCCTGTTTTTCTTCCTTCTGTTTGTCAAGGACTAAAAATTTATAAGCTGCCCCTCCTCCACCTGCGAGTATAACAAGGAGGAGGACAGCTATTATAAGTAGTTTTTTCTTCCCACCTTTCTTCTCTTCCTGTTCCTGCTCTTTATTTTCCTCAGCCATCTATCACTCCAGATTTATTTGTTTACCTTTTTATGTTCATTGTTTCCTGTAGAACCTGATCTGATGTTGTTATAGTTCTTGCATTTGCCTGGTATGCTCTCTGTGCTGTTATAAGGTTTATAAACTCTCTTGATATATCTACATTTGAAAGCTCTAAAAATCCACCTCTGATTTTAGATATAACACCTCCGGGAACTATTATCGGTGTGTAGGTCTGACTGTTAGGAAGGAAAAGGTTATTTCCTTTTCTTATCAGAATCTCCTTGTCATTAAATGTTGCTATAGCTATTCTTGCCCAGTCCTTAACCTGTCCGTTTGAGTAGACACCTCTTACAAGACCGTCTTCACTGACTGATACTGAAAGAAGATCACCTTTCGCATAACCATCCTGTTCTGCGTAAAATATGAATTCAGACTCAACCTGCTTCATATTCTGTATGTCTAAAGTAAACTGGATAGGGTTACCTCCAGTGTTTAATGTTGCAGAGTTTGGATTGTTAACAGGTATAGGGACTATTGATATGCTGTCTGGAGGAATAGTGTTTGTTGACACTGTAGTATCATATGTTTTATAGCTTCCTGCCGTTAATGTTTCCGTAGCTCCATTTCCAGCAAACTGGTTTATAAAAACAGTCCCATCATCGTAGCTTATACTTCCAACAACCCTGTTGTCATTGTTAAGGTCTATGATGTTTCCGTGTCCATCGTCTATCCAGTTCACATTGTAAGTTGTCGCCCCATCCGTATACTGTGTTATAACAACTGAGCCAGGAAGAACAGGTGTGTTATTTAATGTGAACTGTCCAAGATCACCTGACTCGGTTTCTGTTCCTGCACCTGTAATTGTCTGATCCGTGTTTATTCCATAACCAAATACCCTGTTTATCTGTCCAACACCGTTAAACTCAACAACCAGTGCATCGTATGTGTTTGCATCACCTGGAACATTGAACTGGATCGGTTCATCATCCATTAATCCAAAAACTCTCCACTGGTTAGGGCCTGTGTGAACAAAATAGAGCTGTGCCTCGTGAGGAACGCCTAATGAGTCATAAACTGTTATGGCATTAACATAGCTGTAAGTTCTTGCGTCACTTGTATCAAATACACCTGTTACCAGTTCTGATCCAGCGTCAAGATTTGTAGGTTCTTTTAGTGCGAGTTTTGTTGTTACATGGGGAGGCATGTCATTTGGTATGTTTATGGCACCTATCGCACCTGCAATATTCCCAGCATCATCTAACTGCCACCCTAAAAGTTTCATCCCGTTAAGATTTATGAGGTCACCGTTAGCATCAGTTCTGAACTGTCCTGCCCTTGTGTAGTATGTAACATCCTGTGCATCCCTTACCATAAAGAATCCTTCGCCATCAAGAGCCAGGTCTGTTGGTGTATTTGTGTTCATCAAAGCACCCTGGGAGAAATCCTTTGTTGTACTTCCTACAAATGAACCACCGCCTATCTCCATATTTTTAGGTGAGTTGTTTGCAAATGTTGTGAGACTGCTTGATATGAGATCCTCAAAGTTTACCCTCTCAGCCTTAAAACCTATCGTATTAACATTCGCTATGTTGTCTGAGATCACTGAGAGCCAGTTTTTATTTGCATTTAAACCTGCATTCCCTGTGTAAAATGATTGAATCATGATTTTAACCTCCTATCTGGACTATTGAGTTTAGATCAACATTTATGTCATCAAATAAAACCTTTATTCCATCACTTTCCCTTACTACACTTTCAACGAGGCCTAAACTCTTCACAGAGCTTTTTACAGGACTCCCGTCTTTTGTGGCCTCTATATACACTGTGTAGTAACCGTCTGTTAAATTCGGGTTGTCTATCTCAAATGGGTAATCAACACCTCCCTGAAGGTTTGAAAAACTTTCTGTCTCAACAACATTTCCCTGTTTGTCCATTACAGTAACAGTAACTATATCAGCGTTGTCATCAAGTCTGAACGATACTGATGATCTACCATTTTCTACAAATGTCTGGTTTCCCTCGTAGACGACTTTCTTACCTATAAGTCCTGATGCGTATAAAAGTGAGTTTGCCTCATTTGTCTCCTTTAGAAGTTCAACGGTTTCCTGAAAGCTGTTTAATACCTCCATCTCTCTGAGCTTTACTGTATTCTGGATGAAATCTGTTATATCGTTTGCCTGAAGTGGATCCTGCCACTGGAGATCTGCAAGTAAAACCTTTAGAAAGTCCTCATTTTCCATCTTTGAGTTATCATAACCTGCTTCTACTATCCTCACCTCATTTTTCTGTATATCATAAATCCCAGCTGATTCCATATTTTTCACCTCCTTCTTTAACAATCAGATCTATAAGTTCCTCCAGCTGTTTAAAAGATTCATTCAGGGTTACTTTTTTATGCATATCCTGTTTTATGAAGCCTTCCATCCTGCTGTGCATCTGTATCGCAAGATCTACCTTGGGTGTGGTTCCTTTCTTATATAATCCAAGATTGATCATATCCTCAGCTTCTCTGTATATACTCTCTATCTCTGTAAATATTCCCTGATATTTTAATATATCGTCAGATACTATCTGTGGCATTAACCTGCTTACACTTTTTAGAACATCTATCGCGGGAAACACCCTTTTGTTTGCAAGCTCCCTTGAAAGGACTATATGACCATCTAAAAATCCCATCGCTGCATCAGCCACTGGATCCATTGTTATATCATCACCTTCAACCAAAACTGTGTATATTCCCGTTATACTTCCCCTGTTGTAAAAATTACCGGCCTGCTCTATGAATTTTGGGAGCAGGGCAAATACTGAAGGTGTGTAGCCTTTTGTTGTTGGTGGTTCACCAACTGCGAGACCTATCTCCCTCTGTGCCATAGCAAGTCTTGTGAGGGAGTCAAGGAGGAAGAGAACATTTTTTCCCGAGTTTGAGAAAAATTTTGCAACAGCTATAGCCGAGTATGCGGCTCTTATCTTTGCTAGAGGAGTCTGGTCTGATGTTGCAACGATAACAACAGACTTTTTCAGTCCTTCCTCTCCAAGGTTGTCCTCAATAAACTCTCTGACCTCTCTTCCCCTTTCACCTATAAGTGCTATAACGTTAACATCAGCCTCTGTAAACCTTGAGATCATACCGAGGAGTGTACTTTTACCAACACCTGCCCCTGAGAAGATACCTATCCTCTGTCCCTTCCCTATTGTAAGAAGTGCATTTATTGATCTCACCCCAACATCAAGGGGTTCTTTTATCCTTTCTCTGTCAAGGGGATTTATCGTTGCATTTTTCAGGTAGTAATGGTGTGAAGGATTTATCCTGTCTTTATTTAAAGGTTTTCCAAAAGGATCAAGAACAGTTCCTAAAAGCTCCTCACCAACCTCTATACTTACAGGTTCCTGCCTTGCCTCAACCCAGCTCCCAACTCTGATTCCTATAGTGTCATCAAAGGCCATAAGCAGGGTTTTCCCATCTTTAAAACCTACAACCTCAGCCTCAAGTCCATTTTCAAGAATACAGGCATCTCCTATAGATACCTTGGGGAGAACAGCCTCTATGACGGGACCAACAACACCTGTTATCTTCCCCTTAACCTTATATCTTGGAATGCTTCTTAATCTCTCTTTTAATCTCATCTTTCAGTATCTGCATCTTCTCCTTAAAGTTACTTTCAAGCTGTATATCTTCAATATTTATTCTGAAATCACCTTTTACAAGTGTTTTATCTATGGACACATCAAAGTTTTCCTTCTCAAGCATTTTTGCTACATCTTCCATATCAGGTGAGAGCGTTATCTTAAGTTTTGGGTAGTTTCTGAACTCATTTATCACCGAGATTATCTGCTGAGATAAGAATTTCTCGTTTTCCGGTGATATATAAAGGTAGTTTAACATCTCCTCAAGTGCTGAGAGTATAAGATCGTTTATATGGTCTATATACTCCTGGTAGGCTTTTTTTAAAGATTCTGAGAGCTCGTTTATCTCATTTTTAAGGGCTTTTATCTTTGATTCGTACTGATCTTTTATTTTTTTTATCTCTTCATCAAGTTTTTTTTCGAGCTGATCTGAAAACTCCTTTTCCGCTTCTTCCTTTCCCTTCAGGTATCCTTCTTTAAATGCCTTTTCTTTTTCCTGCTGTATTCTTTTTTTAAGCTCTTCTTCTATCTTTTTTATCTTTTCCTGGTAGAACCTTTCTATCTCTTCTTTTGATATCTTTTCTAAGTCAGGTTTTTCCTCACCACTGCCAAAATCATCAAGCTCAAGCCTCGCCATACTATCTTCCTTCTTCTTTCATCCATTTTGTTATAAGTTCTGCTATAAGTTCTGGGTTTTCCTGTGCAAGATCAACAAGTTTTCTGTATATAGGTTCCCTCTCAAGCTGGAACTCTTCCATCTCCTTTTCATGTATGGCATAGGCTGCAGCTGCCTCTGGAGATATTCCAGGTGGAACAGCTTCCGGTACTTTTTTCTTTCCCTTCAGGACTTTTACAAGAATGATCGCAGCAACTGCGAGAACGGCAAGTCCAAGTATTCCTATAGCAACGAGAAGTATTATATCCTCAATCTTTCTCTCTTCAGCAACAGCAACTTCAGGTTTTGCCTCAAAAGGAACGCTTACAACGGTTACCTGATCCCCTCTTTTTGGATCGTATCCTATAGCACTCTTTACAAGTGATTCGTATACCTTAAGCTCCTCTTCTGATCTTGGTATGAACCTGTATTTTTCATTACCCTCTTCATCTTTGACCTTCTCATACTTTCCATCTATAAGAACACCTACACTTATCTTTTTTATGTTGAATATAGGCTTCTGTGTGTTTACAAGGGATTTTGTTACGTTATAGTTCTTTGTTGTGTCTTTCCTCTCTTTCTGTTTGATAATACTTCCCTGTCCTGTCTCGTCTATAACAGGTGGAACATTTGTAGGTGTTCCAGGTGGTAGAGCTTCCTGCTGTTTAAACTCCTTTTCTTTTTCCTGTATCTTCCTTTCACTTACAACAGCTGTTCTGTCAGGATCGTATATCTCATCCTGCTGTTGAAGTTTTCCTGTTTCTATCTCAACTGTAGCTCTAACAACAACCTTTCCCTCACCTAAGGCTCTTGAGAGCATTGTCTGGACATTTTTCTCAATCTGTCTCTCAAGTTTCCTTTTTATCTCAACATTTTTGTCTGAGACTGCTGTTACCGTGTCTTCCTCAAGTATATCTGAAAGAACTCTCCCCCTGTTATCAACAACGGTCACATTTTCAGGCTTAAGTTTTGGAACAGCATGTGAAACGAGAAATACAACAGCCTTAACCTGTTCTTTTGTGAGATCCTTCCCCGGCCAGAGTTTCAGTATTATGGATGCTTTAGGTTCATCCTCTTCCCTTACGAATATGCTCTCCTTTGGAAGGGCTATATTTACCTTGGCGTCCCTCACTGGGTCAAGCTGTCTTATCGTTCTTGATAGCTCACCTTCTAGGGCTCTCAGATAGTTAACATTTTCCTGAAACTGTGTTATTCCCATCTTTGGTTCTTCAAAAATCTCAAATCCTACGGTCTTTCCTGATGGAAGTCCTTTGGCAGCGAGTTTCAGTCTTATCTCATGGACTTTATTTCTTGGAACAAGTATTATGCTTCCATCTCCCTCAACTTTGTACGGTATGTTTTCCTCCTGAAGAACAGATAGAATACTTCCTGCGTCATCAGGGTTTAGATGTGTGTATAAAACACCATACTCTTCCTTTGTTACCGTTTTGAAGGCTATAATCCCAAGGAATGTTATCAGGAGAAGTCCTGCAATTATTAATGCTATATTTCTTGGGTTTAGATTTTTTTTAATAAACTCTGAAGTTTTTTTAAGAATCTCGTTAAAATCCAAGTTTTCCTACCTCTACACCTGCATTCTCATTATTTCCTGATAGCTTTCCAGAGCTTTGTTTCTTATCTCAGTTATAAGTCTCAATGATATATCAGATTTTGCTATCTGGTACATAAGGTTTTCAAGGTTTTCAACCTCACCTGCAGCTATCTTTCTTTCAGCTTCTTTTGCAACCTTCAGATCGTAATTAACATCTGCCACAAACTCCTCTAAAACCTCACTGAAAGGTTTTACCTCCTTTTCATTCTTCTGTTTACTGACAAGTGATGTAAAATCATTTAGACCTTCAATTCTCATAACAGATCCCCCTGCTCCTTATTAGACTCTTATCAGCTCAAGAGATTTTAAAAGCATATCCTTATGTGTATTGAAAGCTGTCAGGTTTGCCTCGTATGTTCTTATAGCTGACATCATATCAACCATCTCCCTTAAAGGATCAACATTCGGGTATGCCACATAACCGTTCTGGTCAGCATCAGGATGTGAAGGGTCAAACTTTAGTTTGAATGGTGAAGGATCTTCTATAACCTCAGGTATTTTCACCTTGTAAACTGGTGTTTTTGTCTGGTTATCAAGTACAGCCTGAAAGACAGGAACCTTTCTTCTGTAAGGCTGTCCGTCCTCAGTTCTTGTTGAGTTTACATTTGCAAGATTACTTGATGTTATATCAATCCTTATTCTCTGTGCAGCCATCCCTGTTACTGAAACCTCAAGTCCTTTGAATATCATCTTACTCCCTCCGATTATCTACCAGTTATAGCATACTTAAGTTTTGCCATCTCTTTTTTCATTGATTCTAAAAGTGTTTTGTACATTATTGAGCTTTCTGCAAGTTTGGCCAGTTCTTCCTCCACATTAACCTGATTCTGATCGTAACCTGTAAGCTTTCCCTGTTCAACCAGTTTGATTGATGATCTTTCCTCAGGAAAAGGGTCTATATGTTTTGGGTCTGTTTTCTTTAGTTTTATCTGCTCTGTTAAAACCTTCTCAAAAACGAGATCCTTAGGCTTGTAAAAAGGAGTATCAGCATTCGCTATATTACTCTGTATAACCTTTGTCCTTTCTAAAAAGTATGATGCCTTCTCTTCAAGTCTATCTATATGGGAAAAAAGCTCACTCATCTTGAGACCTCCTTCATAAGGATGCTGTCCTCATATACATTTTTAGCCACTGAAGACCATGAGGTATCACATTTTTCTATCTTTTTCATATATTTTTCAGTTTCCTCTGATCCAGTTCTTACCATACTGATCAACAGCCAGCTGTTAATGTTGCAGTCATCTAACTTTTCGGATACAGGTAGGAGTATGTTTAACACATCACTGTATCTGTTTTCAGATATAGATCTGGTGATTATACGTGAGATATATTTTCTGAAGAAAGGGTCAGAATAGAATCTGTATAGATCATCCTTTATCTTTGATAGTGTTTTAATAGAACTGTCTAAATTCCCGGATCTAAAATAAAGTACGGCTTCTAAAAGTAAAGCCTCCTTATCATTTTTACAGGTATTTAGTATCTCTGAGCTTTTTCTGGTATCTCTGTCGAGCTCTATTATATTCTTTGTGTACAGTTTTGCGTAGTTACAGTTTCTGTTTTTCATCTTTGACAGGACTTCAAGAGATTTTTTAAACTTGTTCTCCTCAAAGTAAACCTTCGCAAGAGCAAGTCTTGAGATATCATCATTCCATTTCTTCAGTATCCATTCTGCAAGATCGATCCTGTCCTTTCTCATATTACATTTTTTCAGGTCTTCAACTATCTTTAATAGGACTTTTCTGTCAAATATGTTTTTGAAAAATCTTCTGTTTGTCCTGTAAAGCTCACAGATTTTATCCGGCGGCAGTTCCAATAATCCTTTATCCCAGAGCTTTCTGATATACTCCTTCTGCTCGTAAAGCATCCTCTCCGGATATATAAGGGAAAGCTCTTTAACAAGTTCTGAAAAAAGTGACTCGTTCTTCATATCAAAAACCATCTTCCCAAAGTTTCCTATGGCAAAATTTCCTATGTACGAATTTCTGTTTGACACAAGCATCCTGTAAACGAATCTTAAAGGTTTTTCAAAATCTTTATCCTTTTTCTTAAGTAGATATATCTTTTCCTTTATCCTTCTATCATCTTCCATACTTAAGATCTTGAGTTTTGCAACCTTTGCTTCCTGTGAATCGGGGTATTTCTCAACTATTGAGTAGTAATAATTAAAGGCCGTTATCTTATCTCCTTTTATGTTGAAGATATCTCCAAGTCTGAGAAGTGATCTTCTTATTATCTCCTCATCCTTTATCAGACTTATTATCCTTCTGAAAAGCTGTTTTGAGAACTCGTACTTTCTTATCCTGTATGTGTTTTCTGCAAATATGTAGTAGTAGTATGGATTTTCTATAAGGTAAGGCTCATACTCTTTGTAAACCTTTGAGAGGTATTCATATGCCTTCTCGTAATTACCTTTCTGGAACTCTAAAAGACCTTTTATAAACTCAAACTCTTTTTTCTCCTCATGTGAAAGCTCTTCAACATTCACAAAAACTATATACCTTGTCACAAGATCCATCTTGTGAGTCCATGCTGCTGTTCTCAGTATCGCTGCTATCGTTTTGAACTGCTGTTTCTTTGTCAATGCTCTGTAGAAAGCCAATTTATAAAGAGCAAGGGCCCTTTCATACATGTATAGATTCTCATATATATTTCCCTTTGTGTAATAAAAATCCCAGTTTTCAGAGTTTTTAGCCATATATGAGTATTTGTTTATATAGTTCAGAGCTTTTAAGATAAGTGATTTTTTTCCTGTCTTTCTCCCAAGTTCAAGATATATCTTTGCTGTTAGAAAAAGTGCGTCAGAGTAATGTATATTATCCCTGTGGGTTATAAGTTTTGTAAGAAGGTTGAGGGCTGAGTAGTAGGACTTCCTTCTGTACATCTGGATGGCTTCTCTATATATCTGTGAGGCCTCTTCTTCAGAAAGGCTTTTAAAAGGACTCTCCTGCTGGTTTAAAACAGTTTTTTCCTCTGCAAAGGAGGGAGATATTATTATTAAAAGAACCGTTAAGATCAGTTTAAACCCTGACATTTATTTCACTTCTACTGTAGTAGTTTTCTCCGGATTTTCTGTTCTCTAAATATGTTTTTTTATCCTTTGTTTTCAGTCTCAGATTAAACTGTTCAAAGCCTGACTCTTTAAGTATATCACCTATCTGGTTTTTAAGCTGTTCCAGGGATGCTGTTGTCTGGTTGTGGAATATAACTGTCATATTAAGAAAGTTTCTGTTGAGCTTTACGTTCATATTAAGATCTTCAAGTTTTATATTCATTGTAAAATGTCTGTTGAAGTTCTGGGTTTCGTTTTCTGGGATATTTTCGTCAAAACTGATGTAGGAAAAGCCCTCTTTATTCTCACCGTTACTGAAATTCTGATCGCTGTAAGAATGTTTACTTCCCCCTGATTCCTCTACATTGATGAAAAGATCCCTGTTGATGATTGTCTCAGTTTTTCTGTTTGTTTCAGGGTTTCTGTTCTCTTTTTGATTCAGAGTGATCTGCAGGTTGTCCTCAAGTCTGTCAGGTATCTCATTTTGATCGGGGAAGATCTTTGTATCTTTTTTTTCAGTCTGTATTTTTTCTTTTGTGGAGGTTTTGGAAAGTTTGATCTGGGCGTTTTGTACTTCATTTCTGGTCTTTTTGTTTGATATTTCTTCCCTGCTATGTGAATTTTTGCTGGAAATTATCTCTTCTGTTTTTTTGTGAGTGTTTATATTGAGTGTTTTACCGTTATCCGTCTTTGTATCTCTTTTAAATATAAAATACTGTTCACTGTTTTTGTTTTCCTGTACTTTTTTTCTGCTGTCTGTATTCAAAATCTCCTGACCGTTTTTTGATGTATAACCGGTTGATTTATAAAAATCAGTGTTTAGCTCAACATTTTTTTCTGTTTTCTGTGGTCTATTTTTTACTATCTCTTTCTCTGTTTTTGCTGTTTCAGGTTGGGGACTCACGTATTTCGCTCTTTTCTCCCCTGTTCTCTCCTGACTTTTCAAAGGATGACTTTCAGCTTTTTTTATAAAATTATCTGGAGATGGCTGAATAGCTGTTTGTTTAGTACCGGATTCTTTTTCTTTAACGATTTTTTCTTTTATATGGTTTTTTTCGTCGTTGTTCTTAATAATATAAAAATGTCTGTTTTCCTTTTTCTCGGTTAGATATGTATGAGGATCTTCTGTTTTGACACTGTAATTTTTCTGCTGGTTGTATACACTCTTTACTTTTTCTTTTCCAATGGGGATCTCGATCTCAGATTTATCGTTCTTTGTCTGTTTTTTTTCGATCTGAAGATTCTTTTCAGTTGATTCCTGTAGAAAACTGTAATATTTTTTCGCTTTAGCTATTTCCTGCTCTGGTTCTTTTTTAGAAAGTTCTTCAGGATGGATGTTTAAATCCTGTCTGTGTTCATCAGATTTTAAACTTTTATCTCTCTCTCTGTTTTTTTGGAAATAGACTACTTTAAAAAACAACGGTATATGACTGTTCTCAACTTTTGTGGCATATGCTTCAGTTTTTGGTTCTGGTTTTTTTTCTGACTTTTCTGTTTTCTTTGTTATCTCTGATGAATTTTTGATTTTTTTATCATTTTTTATCATTTTTTCGGTTGTTTTTAGAAGAACGGATATGAAATCAACAGAGTTTTTCTTTTTTTTATTTTTTCCTTGCTTTACTCCTTTTATCTGTGCTGGATTCTCAACAGCTATTTTCATATATCTACCATTTAATTTTTATTTAAATCTAAAATCTTTTTCGTAAGTTTGCAAAAATTGTTAATAACTGAATATACTCTTAAGTTTCCTCAGTGCTTCCGATTTTATCTGAGACACCCTTGAAACTGATATGTTAAGCTCGCTGGCAACTGTTTTAAAGTCAAGTTCTTCAAAGTAAAGCATCTGGAGGACTCTTTTTTCCTTTTCATTCAGCATATCTATAACTTTTATAAGTCTATCCTTGAGATCATCTTTTATGACTTCCTCTTCCGGTGTTTCTTTCTTAGATACAAGGGTGTCTATAAGTTTGAGACTTTCATCTTTTGTTGATAGGGCTTTTTCGATGCTTACCATTACAGCGGATGTTGAAAGGGGCATAGGTTCTTCTCTCTCGGCCTTTTCTTTTTTAATTCTGTCCCTTACAGTTCTTGGAACTATATCAAGACTTCTCAGATAATCAAGTATCTCTCCCCTTATCTTTATGTATGCGTAAGTTGAGAATTTTGCTTTGTCCTTGTCGTATCTATCTATAGCCTTCATAAGTCCGATGATCCATGTATTAACAAGGTCATCAAACTCTATATCCCCCTTAGGCAGTCTTGAGTATATCTTGCTTGCCACCTTTTTAACAAGGGAGAGATTTTCAAGAACTATCTGCTCTTTGTTTTTTTTATCTATACTGTCTCCCATCTATCAATCTCTTCTTAAAAGATTTACCACCTTTTCCCAGAATCTTGTTTTTTCAGGTGGAGGTGGTTCTCCAAGCTCAGATGATGCGATAACCTTTAACTCTCTAACAAAATCATCAGATGGGTATATCTCAGCAATAAGCTGTTTGTTCTTTACACTTTTTTTCATATTTTTAGTGTTCGGCAGAATGCCCAGCAGAGATAAATCTATCTCAAGGAACTTCTTTGCAGAGTTTTTTAGTTTCTCAAATGTATCAAAACCTTCATTCCTGTTTTTTACCATATTTACAACAATCCTGAACTCGGAGTAACCGAATATCTTTTTTACAGATTTTATAAGGGCGTAAGCGTCTATTATTGCTGTTGGTTCCGGTGTTGTTATAACATAGGTTTTTGATGATGCTTTTATGAATGATACTATCCTGTTATCTATACCTGCTCCTGTGTCTATTATTATGTAGTCGTAGTTTTTTGATATATCATCAAGTGACTGAACAAGCCTGAGAACAGAGCTTTCCTCAACCTCCTCAAGCATATCTATACCTGAAAAACCCGGTAGTATATCTATTCCTCTTGTTGTGAATATAACCTCCTCAACAGGAACACCTGAGATGATATCTTTTAATGTTTTTTTTGTATCAACATTTACAAGGATGTGTACATTTGCCATTCCCATATCCGCATCTACTAAGAGAACCTTTTTGTTGTAAACGTTTGACAGGACGTAGGCAAAATTGACAGCAAAGTTTGTTTTGCCTACACCGCCTTTTCCGCTTGCCACCGTGATAAACTTTGTGTTTGATATATTTTCCTTACTGCCTACAAGCTTGATAAGCTCTTTAGCCTGTTCCCCAACTTCCATAACTACCCCTTTAATCGCCAAGTATGTAAGATGTAATATTCTCAGGTTTTAATATCTTTATATCTTCCGGAACCCTCTGGCCTGTGCTTATGTAGGAAACAGGTATCTTTGTTTCAACAGGAAGATTTAAGAGAAGACCTGGTTTTGATGTCTCATCTATCTTTGTAAATAGTAGGCTGTCTATATCAAAGAATGATGAGTATCTGTTTACAACCTCAAATGCATCCTCATTCTTGAAATTACAGCTTACAGTCAGGACTATATGCATATTCTCGCTCAGATCTCCAAGTATCTCCTTTATCTCACCAAGCCTCCAGTAGTCGTAATGGCTTCTTCCTACTGTATCTATAAGGATGAAATCGTAGTTCTCAAGCTCCGATACAGTTGATTTCAGTTTCTTTGATTCAGATGCTGAGTAGAATGGGATATTAAGTATGTTTGCATAAATTCTCGCCTGCTGTGTTGCACCTACCTTGAATGTGTCTGTACTAATAACGGCGACCTTCATCTTCTGGTTTATAACGAAATGGGATGCTATCTTGAAAAGGTTTGTTGTTTTCCCCACACCTGTAGGACCAACAAATGTTAGTATCTTTAGTCCTTCTTTTTCCTGATCAAAAGGTCCTGTGAATTTTATATACTTTCTTATCCCTTTTATTAGAGCTTCTTTTGATGTTAATGTGTTTAGATCCCATCTGTTTGTGTCAATATCAAGACCACACCCTTCCTTAACAAGCTTCTTCGCTACGTCTGGAAGAACATCCCTGTTTAGAAGCTGGTTTATAAGCTCTAAAGCCTCACCTGTAAACTCGCTGAACTGTTCAGATACTAACTGCTGACTTTTTTCTGGATTCTGTATTACAGGGCTTGGGCTGTTTACCTTAGGTAATGTCTGCTGTATCTTTTTATCTATTATCTCTTCTATCTTCTCAAAGATATCTTCAAACTGGACAACGGGCTCTTCAATCTCAGGCATCTCAACAAACAGCTTGTATCTTTTTTTACTCCCGAATAGAAACCATCTTCTCTCTGTTATTGTCTCATAATGAACTATCTTTATATCCTCTCCAAGCTCCTCTTTTGCTTTCTGGATAAGCTCTTCAAGATTGTAACCCTCGTAAATTTTAATCTCCATGGACTTCTACCATTCCAAGAACGTTTAGTTTAATTTTCGGATCAATCTCATTATAAGATAAAACGGCAAAGTTTGGTATGTAAGGCTCTATGATCTTTCTCACATACCTTCTAACAGCAGGTGATGTCAGAAGAACAGGTGTCGCCTGATTTAAAACGAACTGTTCCATATGCTTTGAGAGTTCGCCTATAAGCTTCTGAACGAATGTTGGATCAAAAGGTGGAAGTGCACCTTCATTCTCCTTAACCTTATCAAGTATAAACCTTTCCGTTGATGGTCCAAGTGTAACTGCAAAGATCTCACCATTCTTTGCATATATTGATGATATCATCCTTGATAATGACTGTCTCACAAACTCTGTAAGTATCTCTGGATCGTTTGTTTTTATTATGTTGTCAGAAAGTGTCTCAATGATAGTCAGAAGGTCTTTAATAGGTATTCCCTCTCTCAGAAGGTTCTGTAAAACCCTGTGAAGTATGTTAAGTGGGACCTGCTCAGGAACAATATCCTTAACAATGGGGTATTTGCTGGATAGGTTGTCAACAAGCTCTTTTGTCTCGTTTCTTCCAAGTATCTCATGTGCGTATTTTTTGAGTATCTCAGAGAGGTGAGTCACTATCACTGTAGGAATATCAACAACTGTGTAACCGAGCATCTTTGCCTTATCTTTCTGTTCCTCATCAATCCAGTAAGCATCAAGACCAAATGCTGGCTCTTTTGTTTTAACACCTTCTATCTTACCTTTTGTTGATCCTGTATCTATAGCCAGTAATTTGTCAGGTATTATCTCACCTTTAGCTACCTCTATATCCCTTATGAGAATTCTGTACTCTCCAGGTTTGAGCTCCAGATTATCCTTTATATGAATTAATGGGATTATAAGACCAAGCTCCTTTGAGAGCTGTTTTCTCAGAGATCTTATCCTTTTAACAACCTCACCGTTCTGTGATTCATCAACGTATGGAATGAGGGCATAACCTATCTCAAATGTTATTGTTTCGGGCTGTGGTATAAGCTCTTCAGGTTTTTCCTCCTTCTCAGGTGCAGAGAGAAGCTCTTTAGCCTTCTCTTCAGCCTCTTTTTTCTCCCTCTCTTTTATAAGGCTTGATATCATGTATGCTGTAAGTCCAAGTAGTGCTGATAGAAGCATAAACGGGAGAAAGGGCATTCCCGGAACGATACCCATCAGGAATATAAAACCTGACGCCATGTATAGAGCTTTGGGGAATGTGGTTAGCTGTGTAAAAACCTCCTTACCGAGATTCTCCTCAGATACAGCTCTCGTTACCATTAGACCTGCCGCTGTGGATGTTATCAGAGATGGTATCTGACTTACAAGACCATCACCTACAGTAAGAAGTGTGAAGTTTACAAGGGCTGTCTGAACGTCCATCCCATGCTGGAGAATCCCTATAGCGAGACCACCTAATATATTTACTATTGTTATTATTATCCCTGCTATAGCATCCCCTCTTATAAACTTACTCGCACCGTCCATTGCTCCGTAAAAGTCAGACTCTTTCGCAAGCTCCTGTCTTCTCCTCTGGGCTTCCTTCTCATCTATGAGACCTGCGTTAAGATCAGCATCTATGCTCATCTGTTTACCTGGTAATGCATCAAGTGTGAATCTTGCAGCAACCTCAGAGATCCTTTCTGTACCTTTTGTTATGACGATATAGTTTATCGTCACAAGTATAAGAAATACGATAAAACCTACAATATAATTCCCTCCAACAACAAACTGTCCGAAAGCCTGTATAACATGACCGGCAGCATCAGGACCTTCATGTCCGTGAAGTAGAATTCTCCTCGTTGTTGCAACGTTAAGTGATAGTCTGAAAAGTGTTGCTATAAGCAGAAGTGATGGGAATGATGAAAGCTGAAGAGGGCTTTTAACATAAAGTGTTGACATTAAAAGAACGATAGAAAATGTGATACTCCCTGTAAGAAGTATATCAAGAAGGAATGGTGGAACAGGGAGAACCATTGATGAGAGTATTATTATTATAAGAATAACAACGATAGCGTCAGAATACTGGTTTACTTTATTGAAGAAGGCATTTAAGGTCTCACCCATCTATTCCTCAGTTGAGTATTTTTCGTAACTTTTTATAGCTTCAAGTATATAAGATTTTATACCAAGCTGATCAGATGAAGCGACAGCTTCAGATATCTGCATATCAAACATATCAAGATACATCTTTGATGAGAATGATGAGAAGAGACCTTCAGGAATGGATTTTCTGAACTCCTTCATCAGCATTCTTACAAATATAGCCTCAAACTCCTTGGCTATCTCTTCTTTACTTTTTATCTGTGATATATCCTTAATATCCCAGTACGGTCTTATCTTTATCTCTTCCATAGCTCTACCTTACATAATTATTATCTTTGCGTGTAGTTTTCCCGCATTTTTTATAGCCTGAATTATGGCTATAAGATCCCTTGGGGACACACCAAGGTCGTTTAAAGCCTGAACAAGATCCTTAAGTGAAGGGCTCTGTATGGAGAATATCCTCCCTTCTTCCTCTACAACTGTTGTCTCAACCTTCTCAGCAGTTACAGTCTCACCACCTGATAGTGGAGGCGGCTGTGATACTACAGGTGTTTTAAGAACGGATACGTATATATTCCCGTGAGAGACGTATATAGGTGTGTCTATCTTTATATCCCCGCTCATTATAACAGTTCCTGTTCTCTCGTATATAACAACTGTTGGTTCATTATCAGACTCTATCTCAAGGTTCATTATCTGTGATGTGAACTCGACAGGATCTATCCCTTCAGGGAATTTTACCTTTACTGTTGTTGCATCTATAGCTTTCGCAAGCTGTTTTCCAAAATGTCTGTTTATAGCGTTCTGTATCTTTGTTGCCTTTGTAAAGTCAGGAATCTTTAATGTTAATGTTAGATCCTTCATACTTTCAAAGCTGAAGGGAAGATCCCTTTCAATTATTCCACCGTTTAGAACAACACCTGTTGTTGGGAAGTTCTTTGTAACCCTTCCCCCTTTGTTTGATTCTGAAAAACCTCCTCCAAGCGATACAGGTCCCTGTGCAAAAGCGTATATCTTTCCATCAGGACCCATAAGAGGTGTTCTTATAAGAACACCATTTTCAAGGCTTTTTGCATCACCAAGTGAGGAGACTGTAACATCAAATCTCATACCGTTTTTTGCAAATGGTGGCATTGATGCTGTAACAATAACAGCAGCGGCATTTTTAGTTCTTACCTGTCTTGGATCAACATATATTCCCATCTTTTTAAGCATGTTTGCTATACTTATAAGTGTAAATCTGCTCGTTGTTCCATCTCCAGTTCCTTTCAGCCCAACAACTATACCGTATCCTGTAAGGTAGTTCTGTCTAACACCAACAACCTCAACCTCGTTTCCTATCTTAACCCTGTTTACCGCAAATGCTATATCTACAATCAAAAGCAGGATGATAAGTGATCTCAGCATCTTACACCCCTAAAAAGGCCAGATTTTAACGAGAAATCTTGAGAGCCATCCAGGTTTCTGGTTGTCTGCTATAAACCCTTTACCGTTGTACTCAACGTACATATCGGATATTCTGTCTGAAAGAACAGAGTTGTCCTGCTCAATGTATGTTGGCTTTACAATACCTGATATCTTAAGTATCTGTTCATCCTCATTTATCTTCACTATCTTCTTTCCCACTATAAAAAGATTCCCGTTTGGGTAAACCTTAACAACCCTTGCTGATATTGTGGCTATAAGTTTAGCCTTCCTGTCAGTCTTTCCTGTTCCTTTAAAGTTGTTTTTTGATCCCGCTTTAAGACCTGCTATAGGTGATTTATTGGGAGTCTGCTTTCCCATTATTGTTGGTGATGGAAAATCAAGATCAACACTACTGTCCCTGCTTCCTGAGCTGTTTGCTGATCCTGATCCAGATATATTCTCCACAACCTTTATTGTTATTATATCTCCAACCTGGTATGCCTTATCGTCTGAAAAAAGATTTCCGTATCCTGTGTAAAGTGATCCGGCAGGTGGTTTTACCTGATCTTCAATGATCTCCGGAGGCTGTGGATTGAACGGTTTAAAAACTTCCTTCTCCTTCTGGGCACATGAAAATAAGAGTATAAAAGCTAAGGCTGCTGTCCACCTGTATATAAAACTGTATCTTTTCCAATAACCTTGCATATTAACACTTTCCCTGAAGATATATTTTTAACCTTTATAAGATCTCCTAACTTTCCATTTTCAAGGGCAACTCCCTGTATCTCTATTCTTATACTGTTTCGGCTGTATATAACTTTAACATAATCCTTCCTTTTCACCTTGTAGTCCGGTATAACCATTCTTTCAGTGATAACATCATTTTCAGATATATCAATCTTTGCTGTTGATCCCACTATATCTTTTATATCTGTGAAGGGCTTTCTCACATTTTTATCCGTTTTTATAAACCTGATATCTTCCTCTGTTATAATCTCTCCTTTTTTTATATACCTCTTGGCTGCTATAACCCTTCTCAGCTTCCTGTACTTTACAGATATCCTCAGCTTTTTTAGCTCAACGCCGTCTTTAAAAACTCTGTAGCTCAGGTATATGTATGATCCTGTTGAGTTTATCTCCCTGATCTCCCTCTCCAGTTTTCCATCAGTCTCTATACTGAATTTTGGTATGTTTATACTTACGATCTTAAGATCTCTGTATCTACTTTTTATAAATGATCTTATCTCATCCTCTACAGATCTCTGTGTTATCCTGTGGATTTTCTTTCTGAGTAATGTGTTGTCAGCTCCTGTGAACACAATCCTTGAGAGATCTATATAGTTATTCTTAAGGACATTTTTTATAAAATCCCTTGAGATCTTTTCCTTTCTCTTCTTTAACTTGTGTATCTTTATACCTGAGAGAAACTCTTCAAACTTCCTGTTGTCTGACTTTATATCTGCTATATCTGAGAGGTATACTGTATCCCTCTCTAACTCAACCTCTTTTTTGAGTCTTATCTCCGTTTTACTTAATGCTGGAAGGGATATAAGTATTATGAGAAAGATACTAACTTTTAAGCGTTCCAACAGTTCTGAGCATCTCATCAGCTGTTATGATACCTTTTGAGTTTATCTCGTAGGCTCTCTGGGCAACTATAAGATTTACCATCTCCTCAACTATATTCACATTTGAAGCCTCTAAAAATCCCTGTGCAAGCTTACCAAAGCCATCTGTGTTAGGATCTCCCTCAATAGGTTCACCTGAAGCTTCAGTGTACTTAAAAAGGTTCTCACCTATAGCTTTAAGTCCTGCAGGGTTTATAAACTTGTAAAGTTTTATATCTGTAAGCTCCTCTGTTGTCTGCTGACCTCCTTCATTTCTCACAACATAAACCTTACCGTTTGGACTAATTGATATGCTTACAAGTGTTTCAGGTGCTGATATCTGTATATTTGGTGATAGTCTGTATCCGTTTGGTGTCACTATATAACCTTCGTTATCTATCTGGAAGTTTCCTGCCCTTGTGTAAGCCTCTCCACCTCCTGGAAGTTCTATCTTGAAAAATCCATCTCCCTGTATAGCTATATCAAGAGGTTTGTCTGTCTTTATAAGGCTTCCCTGTGTGAATATCTTGCTAACATCTGAAAGTTTAACACCGAGACCTATCTGTATTCCTGACGGAACCCTCGTCTCGTTTGAGCTCATAACACCTGGATCTTTTATATCCTGATAGATAAGATCCTCAAAGTTTGCCCTGCTTCTTTTGAAGCCTACAGTATTAACATTGGCTATATTGTTTGATATTACATCAAGGTTTGTCTGCTGTGCTCCCATTCCTGAAGCTGATGTCCATAAAGCTCTTATCATCTTATCCTCTCCTTATTAGGCTTTTCCTATCTCATTACTTTTTTGTTCCATCGCATCAAGGCTTCTCATAAGATTTCCATAAATCTCAAATCTTCTCTGTGCATTTATAAGTTCTATCATAGCCTCAATGCCGTTTGTGTTTGACTGCTCTAAAAATCCCTGTTTCAGGGAGTAATCGGCAGGTACCTCCTGACCTTCACCCTGATAGTAAGAATGTCCTATATGTCTTATATTCTCGTAATTAACGATATTTATCCGGGCTACCTTTTTACCTTTCTGGAATATCTCACCATTCTGGTTTACTGTTATACCTGAGCTTTCCTCCAGTTTTATCCTTTTCCCTTCTCTGTCTAAAAGGTAGTTCCCGTTAGGATCAACTATATACCCATCACTGTTTAAAAGAAAATGTCCGCTTCTCGTTAGAAAAACGCCCTGTCCTGTTTCAATGGTGAAAAATCCAGATCCAAATATGGCTATATCAAGTGGGTTGTCAGTCTTTTTTAAGGCACCCTGTGACAGTATAACAGGTGTGTCCTGAAATCTTGGAAATACAAAGAGATGCTTTTTGTTTCCTTTATTTTCAGGGATTGTCTGGCTCATCTCCCTCATTAAAAGTTTTTTAAATCCCGGGGTGTTAACATTCGCAAGATTGTTTGATGTTGTATCAAGCTGTTCTATAGCCCTTGCCCCGCCTGATGCTAAGATGTATATAGGTTGGAAGTTTATAGCCATTTTTACTACCGTTCAGAGATTTTAGATACTTTTCGGTCTGTGTTTTTTTTACTTTATTCCTGCTCTTCTGTGAGAAGTTTCATCCTTTCCTGAACTGTTATTATACTTGTTATTTTTATACCGAAATGATCCTCAACTGTGTAAAGCTCGCCTTTTGCTATAAGCTTTCCGTTAACCTTAAGATCAACAGGCTGGTTTATAAATTTGTCAAGCTCAACAATATTGTTCGGGTTTAGCTTAAGTATCTCCTCAAGTGGAAGGTGTGTACTTCCTATCTCAACAGATACCTCAAGGGGTATATCCATTAAGAGATCTAACTTTTCCTGCTCAAGTCCTGCAGGCTTTTCAAACCTTTCAACCGGTTTTTCTTCTGGCTTCTCCTCTTTTTTCTCTGCCATCTGTTCCCATTCTTTTGCAAGGGCCTCCTGGTCTACCTCTTCCTCTTTTTCCTCCTCAGACTCCTCAGCCATCTTGGCCCACTCTTCAGCAAGCTTTTCCTGATCTACCTCTTCTTCCTCTTCTTCCTTCTTCTCAGACTCTGCCATCTTAGCCCATTCTTCGGCGAGGGCTTCCTGATCTATCTCTTCCTCTTTTTCTTCCTGCTCTTTCTTTTCTTCTTCACTCATTTTCTGACTCCTTTTCCTCCTCGTAAACTGGTTCTACGATCATTGCAGCATATTTATTGTTTACCTTACCAAGTTTTACATTAAATTTGTGTCTGTCCTCAACATATAACCTGAATATATCATCCTTTGTTACACCAAGATCTAACTCCGATCCTTCCTTCCAGCTGAGTATATCCCTTATCTTAAACTGTAACTTTGCTATCTCCATAGTAAGCTTAAGGTTCAGCTTTCTTATCTTCTCATCCAGATTCTTTTTCCATATAGGATCTTCAGACACAGAAACCTGTGTGTAAATGATCTCTTTTATAGGCAGGAACATACTTTGAGGGAAACAGAAGTAAAATGGTGCCTCATAACCATCTATATCCATTCTACACTCAACAACAACAACCTTCTCATTTGGGGAGACTATCTTTGCAAGGTTTGGGTTTAACTCAATTGATCTCAGCTCAATAACAACAGGGTATATACTGTTCCAGACAGACTCAAAAGATTTAAGAGCTGAGTTTACAAGATCCTCAACGATCTTTGTCTCTAACTTTGTGAACTCCCTTCCCTCTACCTTGAATGGTTTTGCCGGTCCTCCAAAGAGGACACTTATTATTGTAAAAACAAGTCTTGAGTCTATTATTAAAAGGGCGTTTTCCTTTAGAGGTCTTATTGTGAATATGTTGTAACTTGATGGGAGAGGGATTTTCAGCATAAATGTGTTAAATCTTGTTATGTATATATTCTCCCTCCATACCATATTTATCCTTGGAGTTATCTTACGTACATCATCCCTGTATATCTTTATCCATCTTTCAAATATCATCTCAAGACCGGGAAGACCGCCTTTTTTAATATGTTCAACCTCAGAAAAATCAAAAGGGGCTATGTCAGACTTTACCTCTTCCTTTTTCTCCTCTTCACCACCACCTAATAAAGCATCTATCTCTTCCTGGGAGAGAAACTCGTCCGACAAGATAAAGCCTCCTAGATAAGTTCTTCACCGGCCCCGTACTCAATAACCCCTTTCTCTATAAGACCTTTTATGGTTGCTATTATCTTCTTCCTTGCCTTCTCAACTTCTGATTTCTTAATAGGTCCTAAAACTTCCATATCTTCCATAAACATCTGTGCAGCTCTTTTTGACATATTTGAAAGGAATTTGTCCATTATCTCCTGAGGTGCTCCTTTCAGTGCAACAAGCAGATCGTTCTTATCAACAACTTTAAGTATCTCTATTATCGCCCTGTTGTCCAGTTTAACAATGTCCTCAAACTTGAACATCTTCTCTTCTATAGTTTCGGCAAGTGTTGGATTTTCTTTTCTTATTTCGTCTAATATCTCCTGACCGAGCTCCTTAGGAAGAACGTTAACTATCTCAGCTGCAATATCAACACCACTCAGTGTCTCCTCCTTTCCTGCGCCTACCGTTAAAAGCTCTTCCTCTATTGTGTCTGCAACAACCTTTATCATATCGCTTGATATCTTCTCAATGGCAGCTATCCTTTTTATAACCTCTTCCTGTATGTTTGTTACACCAACCCTTTTTGGAAGGTACTGTATAATATCTGCAGCTTTTACAGGGTTTAACTGGGAGAGTATAAGGGCTATTACCTGTGGATGCTCATTCTGTATTATACTTGCAACAAATTTAGGGTCCATCTTCTCAAGTTCCCTGAATATAGCCTTCCCTTCCTCAACGGTAAGTGTTTCTGCGAGTAGTTTTTCAAGTTTATCAGGGGGTAAGGCCCTTTCAAGTATCTTCTTGAGGTTATCGGGTGCTATCTTTAGGGGAGTTGCCTCCCTTAAAAGCTCATAGGCTTCTTCAAGGATGGATTTTGCGACCTCTTTTGATGGTGTCTCTATGCTGAGTATCTGTTTGACTATCTTTTCTATCTCGTGTTCTTTCAGGTGTTTGAATATATTTACCGTTGCTTCTTCAGGTAGAAGAGAGAGAAGAATTGCTGCCTTTTCCGTACCTTTAAGATCTTTTTCCTTTTTATCCTGTGGCAATTTATTGTCCTTCTAAAATTAATTTTTCAGCAACCTTAATATAACCGTTCATAACAAAGTTTATAAGATTAATATTTGTTTTTGTTATCTCAGCTCTAATAATATGGTAACCGTATTCCTCTTTTATATCCACAACATTTATATCAAATTTAACATCTTCCTCCAAACTTTCAACTGTACATATCTCACATCTTTTTAATGTGCTGTGTAACTTGGTCAGAATTTTTAATCCAAGTCTGCTTATCTCTATGATACAGGCATCCTCGGTTATATGTTTTCCATCCTTTTTTATCAAATACTTACCCAGATCCTCGCAACAGAAGCTAAATCTGTGAAATCTTCTTTTTTCCTTATACAGGGATTCTCCATCCAGTTTTATCACATAACTGTCATCTTTGCTATCCACTATTGATCCTTTTATTACAAAAACAGAACTTACTTTCTTAATGTATATTTTAATTTCTTTAATGTAGGGTAAAATCCTGTTTATCTGGTAAGGATTCAGATTTTTTACTGTTATTGTATCATTCTCTATCCTTTCAACCTCAAAACTGAATAGGCTTTTGAAATCTATCTTTATCCTTCTTTTCTCACACTTCCTGACGATCTCAAACTCTCCAAGGTATCTTTTACCTTCAATAAAATCAAACATTTTTACCACCTTGAAGATTTTTTTCCAGTTCTGTTAGATCCTGCATAAATCTGTTTATGAGCTCTTTTGTTACTTTCAGGCTTTCATCGTTCTTATCACCTTCTACAAACTCTTTTACCGTTATTTCTATCTGATTTACCGTGTCAGTGATATTTTTATACAGAACCAGCAGCTGGGGATTTTTGTTTACTATCTTTTTAAGATCTTCATTTAGCCATTTATAGAATGTGCTTTCTTTTATAGGATAAAACTTTTTATCCTCAAACATAAAAGGTATCTTTGATATCCACTCAGAGATAAGGAATCTTCCCCTTTCAACTACAGCGATATCACCAATATTAAATCTTGATATCTCATTCTCCACATTATTGATAACATTTTTTGTGTTGTAAATACTTTTTTCAAGTTCTCTGAACACTGAGCTGAAGCTTTCAATACTTTTGTTCATCTCAAGTACGTGTTTCTTCACTATATTAACCGCCTCTTCCTGCTCTCCTATAAGTGTGGATATCTCTTCAGACAGGCCTGCTACAGTTCTTATCTGATTCTTTATTGTGTTTATACTTTCACTTGATTCTGACATGGATTTCCTCACCCTGAGAGCCTCATCTGACTTTTCTTCCAGGAAGTAGGCCAGAGAGACCATGGATTTAGATATACTTTTTATTATTCCCTCTATCTCCTCAGTTGACTGCATGGCTCTGATCGCTAAAGATCTCACCTCATCAGCAACAACGGCAAAACCTTTTCCATGTTCACCTGCTCTTGCTGCTTCTATAGCGGCGTTTAAAGCTAACAGGTCTATCTGGTCTGCTATATACTTTATTGTTTCAACAACATCCTGAATTTTTGATGACTGTTCTCTGAGTGTATCTATATTTTCACGTAGGGATATAACCTCATCGGCAAGTTTCTGAACTTCTTCAATAGAGGAAACTATCCTATCTGATCCTGTAACAGCTTTCTCCTCAACATCCTTAACCGTATTGTAAACATTTTTTATATGGTTGCTTACATTGTCAATTGAGACGGAAAGTATCTCTAACGACATCCCTAGATCAAGTGATCTTCTGTACATCTTGTTATTTTTATCTTTTGTTTCAGTAAGATCAGTTATAAGAAGTGATGTATCTTTTGATATGTTCCCTGAAAGTACGATAATGTCCTTGAATGTATCTCTTATCCAGGTTATAAATTTATCAAACTTCTCCCCTAACTTCCCAAGTTCGTCCTTACTGTGTAATGATAGTTTTTTATTCAGGTCACCTTTCTGTATCTGATCCATAATAGTGATCATCTTGTTTATGGGACGAACCACAGCTCTGTATGTTGTAAATGATCCTATACCGATCACAATTAGACTGAAAAGGGGAATCAGGACGACAACGGTTGAGGCTGTTGACAGCAGGTTATCCTTTTCGTCTTCAAGTCTTTTTATCTCAGTTTTCAGTGAGCCTTCAATCCTTTTCAGAATTTTTCTGATCTTTTCTGTACTGTAACTGCTGTCTATCCTGTTAAGTTCAGAGTCTACCAGTTTTCTGATCCTTCTGCTGTCAAGTGTTCTTAAGCTGTTTTTAAGGTCAGATAAAAACTTTTTTCTATCTATATCTATACGAAACTCTGTTATTCTCTCAAATGTATTTATACTGTTCAGGTAACTTTTTGCTATATCAAGCTCTGTCTGTATCTTTCTGTACTCATTAATCTTTTTATGTACATATTCTGTCAGAAAAAATATTATTAAAACTTCTAAAACAAGAGAAACGATAAGTTTTGATTTTATACTCATCTTCAGATCTCACCACTGTAGCTTTTCTCTTTTGTTTTTACTGAAATGATCTTGTAAATCTTGATAAGGTAGTCTACGAGTTCTTTAGAAAGTCTTATCATCTCACTGACCTTTCTGTCAGCTTCTTCTATTTTTCCTTCGTTGAACAGTTTTACTGCTTCATTTCCTGCTGCGTGGAACTCTATATGGGCTTTCTCCATGTTTTTGAAAAGGTTTATCGCTTCGTCCCCGTACGTACTTATATCTTTAATACCTTCAGAGTAATACCATCTGCCGAGATCGCACTGTGTATGATCTACAAATGTGTATCCAACCTTGCCTTCTATAGCTCTAAATACATTCTGCATAAACTTACCGTGGTCAATAACTTTTGTGAGAATATTTACAGCATCTCCTTCTTTCAGTTTTGAGAGAAGATTCCACGCTTCCTCTCCGTTGTGGAACGTTCTTTCTGCAATCTCATCGATCTCTTCAGATATTGATACTATCTCATTAACAACATCCAGGAATGCGTTTGCATGTTCTGAAACCGTTTTTATAACCTGAGACTGTTCTTCCGTTGCAGCTGTCTGTCTTGCTATCATATCTGTTATCTTTTCCCCTTCCTCTTTTATCTTCTGGAATATGGATGTTATCTCTGTTGAGAACTCAACACCTTCTTTTACTATGTTTGTTGCTTTACTTACCTCTCTTTCTGTTTTTTCCATCTCATTAACGATACCCGATATTACATTTCTTATCTCGTTTGCACTCTTTGATGTTTTTTCTGCTAACTTTCTAACCTCATCAGCAACAACTGCAAACCCTCTTCCTACCTCACCAGCTCTTGCAGCCTCTATAGCAGCATTCAGAGCTAAAAGGTTTGTCTGTTCTGTGATCTCAAGGATAACATCAAGTATATGTTCAATACCGCTTATTCTCTTCTTAAGCTCCATTGTTGAATCTGAGAGCTGGTTCATAACCTGAACGGACTGTTTTATATTTGAGACGGATTTCTCTATAGACTGTGAACCTTTTTCAACAAGGTGATTTATCGTTTCCTGTGTATTCTGGACTTCCATTATTGAGCTTGCAAGATCAGAGACAGCCATACTTATCTGCTCAACCGAATTTACCATATCCTCAAGCTCTTCTTTGAAGGCTTTTATCTTTGATCTGAGTTTGAATGAACCACCGTTTGTCAGTGATGTCTCAAATATAACAGATGCTACTTCCGGAGATGCTTCAAAGAAAACTTTATCTATGTATCTGTCCGCTGTAACATCTCTCCATGAAGATGCGTAACCGGTAATATTACCTTCAGAATCTGTTACAACAAATCTGTTAGATTCTATAACAAAGTTTCCTATGTTTATGTCGGCGTTTTTCTTTACCTCACCCGGTTTCAGATTCTTTAAAAGCTGTTTTATCCTTTCCGGATTTTTGTGAAACTTGTGTATGGATATGCCTAAAGGGTTGTTCCAGTCTATGTTATAACCGAATGTTCTGTTAATCTCATCACCAAGCCTCTTTAATATCTCTCTTCCTTTCCTGTTTATATAAATAAGCTCGTTACCTTCATTCCCTTCTTTAAAATCAGTTGATGCTATGAATATCCCTTCTTCCTGAAGGTTGTCAAGTATCTCCCATCCCTCATGTGCTTTATCTTTCAGCTGTTTAAGCTGCTGCTGTATGCTGCTGACTTCCTGCTGCATCTTTCTGGCTATTTCGTCCTTTTTATTCAACTCCTCCTTCAGTTTTTCTATAGCTGATGTTTTATTTCTTAATTCCTCATCAAGCTGATCGATCTCGCTGTTTTTCATCTGTAAAGCTTCCTCAAGCTGTGCTATGTACTCATTCTTCTTTTCCAGCTCCTCTTTCAACTGATCCACTATTTTATAGACCTCTTTACAGCCAAATAGACCCATCCTTATAACCTCCTGCACTGATAAGTAAAAGTTATTTTTTTAATGCTGAGAATATCTTTTCAATCTTCTCTTTTAACACTTCTGCTGTGAAAGGTTTTACTATGTAGTTGTTTACACCTGCTTTTATGGCTAATAGAACATTTTCTTTTTTTGCCTCGGCTGTGACCATCAGAACAGGTAGATGTTTCAGATTTTCGTCTTTTCTGATCTCCTGGACAAGTTCAAGTCCTGTCATATTGGGCATATTCCAGTCTGTTATAACAAAATCATAATTCCCTGATCTTAATTTTTGCAGTGCAACCTTTCCATCTTCAGCCTCGTCTATATTTTTAAATCCCAGCTGGTCTAAAAGACCTTTTATTATCTTTCTCATTGTTGCCATATCATCAACAACAAGTATCTTTATATTTCTGTCAGGTAAAGCCATCTGTTTCCTCCTACTTTTTTATTGCGTATTTATGGACAAGCTTTAAAAGATCCGGTGCATCAAACTTGACAAGATGAGCATCGGCATTTACATACTTGGCTTTATCAACTGTTGCTTTATCACTTAAAGATGTGTTTATTATTACAGGAATTTTACTGAATTCTGGATGTTCTTTTATCTTCCTTGTAAAGGTGAGACCGTCCATTCCGGGCATCTCTATGTCTGAAACTATTAACTGGATATAATCTGTTATATCTTTACCTTCAGCTGATGCCTGTTCCAGATATTTGTTCAGTATATCAAGACCTTCCAGACCACTTTTTGCCTCAATAACTGTATGTCCATCTTTTTCAAGAATACCCCTTATTATCTTTCTGGCTACAGGACTGTCATCAAGTATAAGTATGTTGAAATGGCCGGTTCTCTCCACTTCCTCTTCAGATATATGCTCATCTATTCCGAATATTTTTATCATCCCAAGTTCATCAAGTATTCCTTCAAAATCAAGCAGTAAGAGAAGATTTCCATCCTCTATCTCTATCACTCCAACAATCTTTCCACCAAGTCTCTCTTCTATACTTGGGGGAGGCTTTCTTATGTCTGCCCACCTTATTCTTCTTATCCTTTTTGCCTCGTGTACTATAACACCAACTATCTCTCTCAGGAATTCCATAACGATAACGTACTTTCCTGCATTCTCAGGTTCTTTAATCTTCATCCATTTGGCGAGGTTGACTATAGGAACAACCTCCCCTCTTATCTTTGCTATACCTTCAACCTCAGGCGGTGATCCCGGGGATTTTACGATAGGATTTGGTTTTCTTATAACCTCTCTAACTTTAGCCACGTTAACCCCAAGTATCCATTCGTATATCTCACCGTTGTCTAACTCTTCAAACATTCTGAAATCAATGATTTCCAGTTCATTTGCACCTGTTTCCAGTATTTTTGGTAAAAAATCCTTTTTACTCATAAAATTCCTCCAGGGTGCTTATCATAGATTTTCCTTTTTAAATATCTTTTTTATGTTTAAAAGTGTTAAAAGCTCTTTCTCTTTCTCACCTGAGATCATTATCACACCGTCTATAAATTCAGGGTCTATACCTATTGCGTTCATGGGAGCAGGTTGTATTTCATCCGGATTTATATTTATCGCCCCTTCTACCTTGTCAACAAGAATTCCTATATGTCCAAGTTCAGTTTCAACAACAACAATAGTTTTTTTGCTGTCTTCTTCACTTTTCTCAGGAAGATTGAACTTCTTTTTAAGTGTTACAACCGGGATTATATTTCCTCTAAGGTTCATCACACCTAAGATATAATCTTTTGTTTTTGGAACTGGCGTTATTTCTATATCCTTTGTTATCTTAATAACATCCTGAATGTTGACCCCTATAAGTTCCTGATTGAGTCTGAAGGTTATCAATCTTTCTTCATAAGATGCACTCTTCTCTATCTCTTTAACACCTAAAACTTCAAGGTCTTTCATCATAGTACTCCTACAAGCTGTGATTTTTTATCATTTATAAGGGAGTTTGTATCCACTATAAGTACAACCTTTCCATCCCCCGTTATTGTAGCACCTGCAATTCCCTGAACATTTTCAAGCAGTTTTCCAAGAGGTTTTATAACGATCTCTTCCTCACCGTAAAGCTCCTCAACAGATATAGCTATATTCTTTTCCCCAACCCTGACAATAACGATAAACTCTTTCTCCCCTTTATCTTCCATGTCAAAAAGCTCGTTCAGACTGAAAAGTAAAAATACCTCATCCCTGAGCATGAACGATTTAAACTGTCCTATATTTTTTACATTCTCAGGCTCATACTTGACTATCTCAACAACTGAGTAAAGGGGTATCGCAAAGATCCTGTTGTTTGCACCTACCATAAGTGTTCTTATAATTGCCACTGTTAGAGGTAGTTTCATTATGAATTTAGAGCCTTTCCCTCTTTCACTTTCTACCTCTATGCTTCCTCTAAGTGAGTGAATTGTAGATGCAACAACGTCCATTCCAACGCCTCTTCCTGAAACCTCACTCACCTGGTCTGCTGTGGAAAATCCAGGCATAAACAGAAGCTCAAAAGCCTCTTTATCAGACATATTCTGTGCCTGTTCAGGTGTTATAAGACCTTTTTCAACAGCTTTATTTTTGACTTTTTCAACATCTATTCCTCTTCCATCATCTTCTATAGAAATTATTATTCTGTCTCCTTCCTGGTAAGCTGAAAGTTTTATAATTCCTGTTTCAGGTTTTCCTGCCTTTAACCTTTCTTCAACAGGTTCTATACCATGATCTATAGCGTTTCTTACAAGATGTATTAATGGATCTTCAAGTTTATCAAGTATGGATCTGTCTATCTCTGTATCTTCTCCTTCCAGTATAAGATTTACCTTTCTGTTAAGTTTTTTCGCCAGATCCCTTACTATCCTTGGGAACTTGCTGAATATCTTTCTTACAGGCTGCATTCTCAGTTTCATTACAGCATCCTGAAGGTCACTTACAGTTCTGCTCATTCCCGTTATTGAATCCAGCAGTTCCTCAATCAGATCTGTACTCTCACAGGAAGTTTCAAGATTTGAGGCCAGCTTTACTATTCTGTTCCTGTCTAAAACAAGCTCCCCTACAAGGTTCATTAATGTCTCAACCCTTTCAACATCAACCCTTATAACCTCTTCCTTCTTTTCAGATTTTTTCTTTGTTTTTGTTACCTGTTTTGTTTCCTCTTTTGGTTGTGGTTTTTCATCTGTTTTTACAGGGGCATCCTCTTTTTCTTTAACCTCTTCCTGTTTTTCCCCCTCAGGTCTGGATTCCTCCCTGGGTTTTATCAGATCTTTTACATCCTTTCCCTCAGTAATAAGTTTTTCAAGTTTTTCAATAACCTCAAGTGAAGGTCTTTCGTCTGGTGGAAGTAGGATCAGTTCTTCCAGTATCTCCCCAAGATCCTTCCCTTTGTACTTTAATATCAGTTCCTTTATGTCAGGATCAACATCAGGTACAAACTCAAAATCTTCATCGTTATCAGATTTTTCATCTGCTACATGCTGTATCTCAGGTATTATCTCACCTTCTAATATAGTGTCAAGTTTATCGAGAAGTGGTTTTACTTCTTCTTCATCTGGTATCTCACTGTTTTCTTTAAGCATCTCAATGGATTCTTTAAGTTTATCGACACCTTCAAATATAACATCCATCATATCAGATGTAAGTTTTAACTCATCGTTCCTTAACTTGTTAAATATGTCTTCTATCTTATGTGCGATCTCTACGATAGAATTAAGGCCTAAAAATCCTGCACCACCTTTTAATGTATGCATACTGCGGAATATTCTGTTTAACAGATCCTTATCTTCTGGTGATGTCTCAAGCTCTATAAGATCCTGATCAAGATTTGACAGTATTTCATCTGCTTCTATAAGAAACTCTTCAAGGATCTCTTTCATATCATCAGTGAATTCGAGTTTCATTTTTATTACCTCAAAATTTTTTTAAAGTCCGAACTGTTTTAATATGTCGTCCACATCTTCCTGTGAAACGTCTCTCTTCCATTCAAGCTCTTCAAGTTTCTCTTTAAGTTCTTCCTTTTTCTTTTCGGAAGTTTCTCTCCCAATTCCAAACAGAATAAGTATTTTCAGTATCTCTTTTTCCACATCTGATATGAAGTTTGATATCTTTTGAAGTCTCTGTGATATGATGTCCTGAAACTCCAGTAATGTTAATGTTTCTGTCAGCTTACCTACTGCTTTTTTCAGGTTTTCTTCCAGAGATTCCTTGAT
Source organism: Persephonella marina EX-H1 (assembly GCF_000021565.1). Taxonomy (NCBI): domain Bacteria; kingdom Pseudomonadati; phylum Aquificota; class Aquificia; order Aquificales; family Hydrogenothermaceae; genus Persephonella; species Persephonella marina. Next base: position 697,997 of record NC_012440.1, read on the forward strand.
CTCTGTATTGTCTATCTTTAGAACGGTCTGTAAACTGTTGTTAATCAAAGATGTTATCTCCATTATATTGTCCAGTATTTTCTGAGTAGCCTCTTCACTTTCCTGTATTGCAAGCTCTATATGTTCATTCACACTTCTAAATCCTTCTTTTTTACTTCCAAGGCTTTCTATATCCTTTTTGTATTGTTCTATTAAAGACAGTACCCTTTTCAGCTCATCAAATAGATTTTCGTTCATATCTTACCTCCTGAATATTATTTAGAAATTCGGTAATCTGTTCCGGATCTAGAATAAGATCGACCTTACCTGTTTTTATAGCGTTTTCGGGCATTGATGGAAGAACGCAGCTTTCCGGATTCTGGGCTATATTTAACCCACCGTATTTTTTTATTTCTTTTACACCTTCACTACCGTCATTTCCCATACCTGATAGGATAATCCCCACACTATTTTTTTTCGTAGTATGTGCTATGGAGCTTAAGAGTAGGTCTATGGATGGTACAAATCTGCTTTTTTTATTAATCGTTTTAAACATTCTCTTTCCGTTGAAATTTTCAATGATCATATTTTTTCCGCCTTTTACTATATACGCAACACTGTCTTTTAGTATCTCTCCATTTTCTGCTTCTTTAACCGTTATTCTGGAGCTCTGGTTTAATCTTTTTGCAAAAGTCTGGGTAAACCCTTCAGGCATATGGATAGCTACGACAACATGAGCTTTAAGATTTTCTTTGATACCAGAAAGTATTTCAGACACGACCTGAGGACCACCTGTTGAAGCCCCGATTCCGATAAGAGGAGTATCATCAAATTCTGGATTTATCTCAGTTTTCTGTCTGTGGAATGATGGCTTTACCTTTGATTGTGATAGAGATCTGATCTTATTTATAAGATCTTCTTTAAGTTTAAAAAGATCCATGAATGATGAAGGTTTTGTTATAAAATCGTCAGCCCCTTTTTTTAAAGCTTCAAATGTGATTTCTGCACCTTCCTCTGTTAAGGAGCTCAGTATGATTATCTTTGTTGAAGGTGAGACCTTTTTTATCTTCTCAAGGGCCTCAAGTCCATTCATAACGGGCATCTCAATATCAAGTGTGACCACATCGGGCCTTAGTTTTTCAACAAGTTCAACAGCTTCAAGACCGTTTGTGGCGATTCCTGAGATATTTATATCTTTTGCATCACCAAGTATCTTTTTTAAAGCTGCTCTTACTGTTGAGGAGTCATCAACTATAACTGTATTGATCAATTTACTCTCCTGTAAAATGTGTATTTACCTTTCTTTTCCGGAATGAAAAGATCAGAAAACTCCCTGTCTATCTTTTCAGTAGGTGCAAGGACCAATATACCTGATTTTGTCAAAGATGAATGAAAATTTTTTAACGCTTTTCTCAGCTTCTCTTTTGTGAAGTATATTATTACATTCCTGCAGAATATAGCTGAATAGTTTCTGAAGAAGAAGTAGTCTTCACTGACAATATTCCCCTGTTTGAATTCGGTTATATTTTTAACGTCCTCTTTTATATACAGCTTACCATCCTTCAAAGTGACAAACTTCCTGTAAGGAACCGGAATCTGATTGATCTTTTCAGCTTCGTATATACCTTCCCTTGCTACAGAGAGAACAGAACTGCTCAGATCAACGCCTGTTACCCTTTTGTTTTTTTCATCAGGTTTCAGATCAAGTATCATCATAGCGATAGAATAAACCTCTTTACCTGTTGAACATCCGGCGCTCATTATTTTGTAGAAAGGTTTATTTATTAGTTCTTTAAGATATAGATCTTTGAACTCAAACATCTGTTCTTTATGTCTAAAAAAAGATGTCTCATTTACAAGTATACTGTCTATAAAGAGATCAAAAAGCTCATTATTGCGGAATACCTCGTCAATTGAAACACCGTACTTTCTGATAAAGCTTCTTACTTTGACCTCAAGGAGTTTAAGTCTGTCTTCATCATAAAGGTTACCTGTAAATTGGTGAATCTTTTCCCTTAACTTCTCTAAATTCAAATTATTCCTCAACCGAAAATAGTATTATAATTAAATCCGCTTATAAATAAATATCGGTGAAAAATGGAAAATGTTAATAACCTGCTGGACAAACTAATAGGAAAACTAAAAGAAGAGAAGGATTTACTGATTAAAAGTATACAGGACGCCAGGTATGTTGAAGAGCTTGTTAAGGTGATTGAAGAAAAAAGGGATATACTTTCACAGTTATCAAAGTATAACAGGGAGGATTTTAAAGGTTTTGAGGATAAATTAAGAGAGATAGAAACACTCGGAAGATCAAATCTCACTCTTGCAGCAAATAACGCCCAGTTTATAGATGAGATATTTTCAGTACTTTTTGAGGAACCCCAGAAGTACGATCAGTCTGGTAATATATCACAGGAGCAGAAAGGTCTTTTCAACAAAAAGATATAAAGGGGATACCTCCCCTTTATACACCAAGGATATAGTATTTAAGCCACAGCAGTCCCAGTGCAACTATGACTGTGATTACGGTTACCGGTGTTCCTGCTTTAACAAAGTCGAAGAACTTTATGGGATAGCCTTCCCTTTCTGCAAGACCGGCAGCCACAACGTTAGCTGAAGCTCCGATTATAGTCAGGTTTCCTCCAAGGCATGCACCTAGTGCTAATGCCCACCATAATGGTTCAACATCAAATGCTGCTGTTTTCGCAAAATCTAAAAGAACATAAGACATAGCCATGGTGAAAGGTATGTTATCAACAATTCCTGATATGATAGCTGCAAAGGGTCCAAGGATGAGAATACCAAGTATGGGATCTTTTATAATACCTGCTATCATATGGGCTACATCCTCAAAAACACCAGAATGTTCAAGACCACCTATAACAATGAATAATCCCAGGAAAAACATAAGTGTTGTCCACTCAACCCTTTCAAGTATTCTTTCAGGATTCTCCTTTGCCCACAGCATCAGAACCGAGGCCATAAAGAGGGCTATAGTACCGGCTTCTAAATGAAGAATATGATGGAGGAAAAACAGGATTATCGTTATACCAAAAATGATAAGACCTTTTCTCATAAGAACAATATCAAATTCTACCCTCTGGGCTTCGACTATCTTTTTCAGCTCTTCCTCATCTTTTATCTTTGGTTCCAGATCTCCTTTTATTTTCATCATAAACGTGAATACAGCGGTACCTATTATCAGTGTAACAACTATTATTGGTGCAAGGTTAACGATGAAATCCATAAATGTAAATCCACCTATTGATCCTATAATAATGTTTGGAGGATCACCTATCAGGGTTGCCGTCCCGCCAATATTTGATGCTAATACGACAGCTATTATATATGGAACCGGTTTTAACTTTAGTCTTGCTGTCATCGTAATAAGTATTGGAACCATAAATAAAACTGTTGTAACGTTGTCCAGAAAAGCTGACAGGACAGCTGTCAGTGTTGTAAATGTCAACAGTATTTTAAGTGGGTCTCCTTTCGTAAGCTTTAAAGCTGTAGCTGAAAGTATCGAAAAGAAGCCTGATTCTATAAGGACAGATACGATTATCATCATCCCTATTAGAAGGAACATTGTATTGTGATCTATCGATTCCCACGCAGCCTCAGGGGTTACAACTCCTAAAAAAACCGCCAGAAGACCACCAAACAGAGCAGCGGGAACTCTGTGGAAAAACTTCTCAAGGATTATCATAGTGTAAGTTCCAACAAAAAGAACTATTGATACCCAGTAGATTATCTCTTTACTTCCAAGGCCCAGCATACTTAAAATTGAATGATGTTCCACCATCCTACTCCTTTCATTTTGTCTGATCTAAAAATATTCCTATTGATGTTTCAGAGTTTTCAATAAATGAGTTTATATCCTCAACACCTCTGTTGAATATCAGGAGATCATAGTTGTTTTTTCTTGCATAGTATGGGATTTCCTTTTTAGGATCTCCTTTTATAACGAGAAGTTCCGTTTTCTCTTCACCTACAGCTTTAGCTATCAGTGATCTGACAGTATCAACATGCTCCCTGAACATCTCAGCTATTATCTGCTTTGCTTCACCTTCAGTGTGGGTCTTTACAAGTCTTTTTTCATAGAAGTCCTCGTAAAATGAATATATGAATTTATAATTCTCTAATACTCTGTCTGCGAAATATTTTGAGCTCTTTATGAAATCAACGGTTGAATGGTCTTTACTTACATATATCAGACCATTTTTTAAAGTATCTGTATCTTCCTGTAAAGCCAGTATGTTTGTACTTTCAAACTCCTCCAGTATTTTTTCGCAGTATGTATGGTGGAATATATGTTCTAAAGGATCTATCTTTTCTTTTGTTAAAACAAGCAGGTCAGGTGAGTAGCTTTTTACAAACTCTATTCCTTCATCAAGACTTGATTTGACCTCTATCTTATAATTGATCCCTTCATTTATGAGATCCCTTTCTATACTGTCTTTTGGGATATTATCAAGGTCAGAAACCAGTATTACTACTTCTTCGTCAAGTTTCTTTGCCAGATCTTTTAAAATTGAAAAGTTATTCATATTGAACTTTTTATATTGAAAATAGACGATCCGCTTAAATAGCATAACTTGCTCCTTTTATTTTTATCTGTTATTTAATAGGGTTATCGGAGAATAAAAGAGGAAACTTTAAGGGAAAGATGCCGCTTATAAGCGGCACTGTATATTAGACACTCCCCATTCTTCTTGCCATCTCATAGAGTCTTCTAATTCTTTCCTCTGTAGGTGGATGTGTTGAGAATAGTGAGGCTATAGAACTTCCTTTTAAAGGATTAACTATCATCATATGTGCAGTTCCGGGATTAACCTCCCTTGCTGCTACAGGTGCAAGTTGATGAGCGGCCATCTCTAACTTTTCCAGAGCTTTTGCAAGTGATAGAGGACATCTGCATATCTCAGCACCTGTAGCGTCAGCAGCGTACTCCCTTGATCTTGATATTGCCATCTGTATTATCATCGCTGCTATAGGTGCAAGAATAAATAACAGCAGTGAGCCGATAAGTCCTCCTATACCGTTGTCCTCATCATTTCCTCCAAAAATATTTGACCAGAAGGCCATCTCAGCAAGCATTGAGATAGCGCCACCAATAGTTGCTGCAATTGATGAGATAAGTATATCCCTGTTTTTTATATGGGCTATCTCATGTGCAAGAACCCCTCTTAACTCTTCAGGAGAGAGGATATTCAGTATTCCTGATGTAACAGCCACAACAGCATTTTTAGGGTTTCTACCTGTTGCAAATGCATTTGGTATTTCCGTTGGGGCAAGGTATATTCTTGGTTTTGGAATACCTGCATTCCTTGCAAGTTCAGCCACCATATCGTGTAGCCATGGGGCTTCTTCATAAGGAATCTCCTGAGCCCTGTACATTTTTAATGCCATTTTATCTGAGAACCAGTATGCAAAGAAGTTCATAGCCATTGCAAAGAAGAAGGCTATTATCATACCGGTCTGACCACCTATTATCTTCCCTGCAAGTAAAAACAGTCCAGTTAAAACACCAAGTAGCAGGACTGTTTTGATAGTATGCATCTTTTAGCTACCTCCTTGGTTTTTCTTTTTTATAGTATTCTAAAAGTGTGAAATTTCAGTGAAGAATATCATATAATAAAAGTTATTCATAAATAATGATTTTTGGGAGGGATGATGGGCGACAAAACAGCAGAAGTAGAAAAGTTAAGGTCAGAAATAGAAAGATTAAAGAAGCAGATAGAGGAGAAAAATAGATATAAAACTATTGTTGAAAATGCAGGGGAGGCTATAGTTATACTTCAGGGCGGGTATATGAAATATCTGAACCCGAAAGCGGCCTCTCTTGTGGGAATACCTAGGGAAAAACTGCTGAACTCAACATTTGAACAGTTCATACATCCTGAAGACAAACAGATGGTCCTTAATAACTATATAAACAGACTTCAGGGGAAGCCAGCACCTGAAAGCTATACTTTCAGAATCAGGGATATAAACTTACAGACAAAATGGCTCCAGATAAGACCTGTTAAGATAACCTATGAGGGCAAACCTGCTATACTCAATTTCTTCATTGATATAACAAAGCAGAAAGAGTTAGAAAAGATACTTGAAAAAACTAACTCTATACTGAGATGGACTATAGAATCCCTTTCAGACGGTATTGTTGTTGTTGATCTTAATTTCAACATAATTCTTTACAACCAGAACTTCCTGAATATATGGGGAGTTAAGGATGAGGATCTGGAAGATACAACGAGATTTTTATACATCGCTTCAAAAAAAGTGGTATATGAGAAGATGTTTTTAAAAAGGATCGATGAGCTCAGAAAGGATATTTATGCATCCGGTAAAGGCAGATTAACACTTCTCAATGGAAGGATATACGAATGGTATTCAATCCCTTTTAAGGTTCAGAACAGGGTTTCTGGAAGGATATGGCATCTAAAGGATATAACAGAAAAGATACAGGCTGAAGCAGCTTTAAGGGAAAGGGAAAAGAACTACAGGGAGCTTGTTGAGAACGTGAACAGTATAGTTCTAAGATGGAAGCCTGATGGAACCATAACATTCATAAACAGGTTTGGTGAAAAGTTCTTCGGTTATAAAAGAAAGGAGCTTATAGGAAAGAATGTCTGCGATACTATTGTACCGCAGTGTGATTCTGAAGGTAACAACCTTCACCAGATGATAGAGGATATAACCAGAAATCCAAACAGGTATGTTAACAATGAGAACGAAAATATGACAAAAGATGGAAAAAGGGTTTGGATACTATGGAAGAACAGACCAGTATACGACTCAGATAATAATCTTATAGAGATATTTTCCATAGGACACGATATCACAGAGAAAAAGATACTGGAGAAAAAGCTTGAGAAACTCGCAACAACAGATGGTCTTACAGGTATTTATAACAGGGTAAAATTTGAGGAGATACTCGAGGAAAAACTGAGAGATTTCTCTTTAAACGGATCAAAATTCTGTCTTTTCCTTTTTGATATAGACAACTTTAAGAAGATAAACGACAGCTATGGCCATCATAGGGGAGACCATGTTTTAAAAGAGGTGGTAAACGTTGTTAGAAGAAGTTTGAGAAATGACAGTCTTTTTGCAAGGTGGGGTGGTGAGGAGTTTATAATTCTTTTCCCTAATACTGATCTGAAAAGCTGTTTTCACGTTGTTGATGGTATCAGGAAGATGATATCCAGACATGTGTTTGATGTTGTCGGAAGAATAACGATAAGCGGCGGTATTACAGAGGTTTTAGAAGGTGATGATTCAGTTTCTATAGTGAGAAGGGCTGATAATCTGCTTTATAAGGCAAAAGGTAGTGGAAAGAATATTGTTATGGCAGGGTAGCCACAGGGCTACCCTCATTTTTAGTTCACCTCAGGTTCAATAACGTCGTCGTCACCTTTCTTTCCTTCAGACTGCTGAGCTCCAGACTGGTAAAGTTTCTGAGCTATCTTGTTTGCAACGGATGTTACCTTATCTATAGCTGACTGTATCTTTCCTCTGTCATTTGAAGCTATGGCATCTTTTCCTTCCTTGATCACACTTTCAGCCTCTTTTACATCCTCATCTGACAGTTTACCCTTGTTCTCATTGATGGTTTTCTCAAGACTGTAGACGAGGGCATCAAGCTGGTTTCTCAGCTCAACGGTCTCCTGGAACTTTTTATCTTCCTCTTCATGTTTTTTAGCTTCCTCTATTATTCTGTTTATCTCATCTTCAGTTAATCCTGAAGACTGCTGAACAGTTATAGACTGTGATTTTCCTGTTGCTTTATCTGTTGCTGTAACATGCAGGATACCATCAGCATCTATATCAAAGCACACCTCAATCTGTGGAACTCCCCTTGGTGCAGGTGGTATGTCTGTCAGGAAGAACTTTCCAAGTGATTTATTCTCCTTGGCCATTTTTCTCTCACCCTGTAGAACATGTATCTCAACCTGTGTCTGGTTGTCAGCTGCTGTTGTGAATATCTCACATTTCTTTGTTGGTATAGGAGTGTTTCTTGGTATAAGAACAGTCATAACACCACCAAGTGTTTCTATACCGAGTGAGAGAGGTGTAACATCTATAAGAAGAACATCTTTAACCTCACCTGCCAGAACACCACCCTGTATAGCAGCACCTATAGCAACAACCTCATCAGGGTTAACACCTTTGTGAGGTTCTTTTCCGAAGAACTCTTTTATCTTCTGCTGTACAAGTGGTATTCTTGTTGATCCACCAACGAGAACAACATCATCTATATCGGCTGGTGTGAGTTTCGCTTCCTCAAGGGCTCTTTTGACAATATCCATAGTTCTGTCAACAAGATCTTTTATCATCTCTTCAAGTCTCGCCCTTGTCAGCTTTTTCTCAAGGTGTAAAGGCTGATTTGTGTTAGGATCTATTGTTATGAAAGGAAGGTTTATCTCCGTTTCCATCTTGAATGACAGCTCTTTCTTTGCCTGTTCTGCTGCTTCTTTTAATCTCTGGAATGCTGTCTTGTCCTGTTTAAGATCTATACCGTGATCCTTCTTAAACTCCTCTAAAAGCCAGTTTATTATTCTCGCATCTATATCAGAACCACCAAGATGTGTATCACCATCTGATACCTTAACTTCTATTACGCCATCTCCACCTTCAAGAATTGATACATCAAAAGTACCACCACCAAAGTCGTAAACAAGTATCTTAACGTCGGATTTTTTGTCTAATCCATAAGCTAGAGCTGCCGCTGTTGGTTCGTTGATTATTCTCTTAACTTCAAGTCCAGCTATCTTACCTGCATCTTTTGTAGCCTGTCTCTGTCTCTCATTAAAGTATGCTGGAACTGTAATAACAGCTTCTGTAACTTTCTCACCAAGGTAGTTCTCAGCTGCCTCTTTAAGTTTCTTTAATACCTGTGCTCCAACCTCTTCAGGTCTTACAATCTTTCCTGCATTTGGAACATCAAATGCAGCGTCTCCTTTATCGTCTGATACAACTTTATAAGGAACATGTTTTATCTCTTCCTGAACCTCGTCATACTTTCTTCCTATAAATCTTTTTGATTCGTATATAGTATTTTCAGGATCAAGGACAGCTCTTCTTTTTGCAGGATCACCTACAAGTATCTCCCCTTCCTTTGTCCATGAGACTATTGATGGTGTTGTTCTGAATCCTTCCTGGTTTGCTATTACAACAGGCTCTCCTCCCTGTATAACTGAAACAACTGAGTTAGTAGTTCCAAGGTCTATTCCTATTACCTTTCCCATTAATCGGTACCTCCTTTTTTATTCTCTCATAAAAAATATAATATTTTAGTTAATCATTGTCAAGATTTTTTATATTATTACACATATATTTTTCAGTTTGATCTAAATGCCGAAAAGTTAAAAAAATACTCAGGGAGCTAAGATGAGGATAGCTTACATAAATTTTTTAATAGAAGGTGATAATTACAGGGCAGGAGTTCTTCTTACAGATGAAACTACAAAACCTGTAGAGTTCAGAATTACTACAAATCTTAATATTGATCAGCTCCAGGAGATACTCTATGGGGAATCTCTTAAAGAGGTTCTATATAAAGAAAGATTTACAGTCCAGCTTTTAGATTCTCTTCAGGAAGATTACGATATAGTTCTTGTTAAGGAAAAATCTCTCCTTTCTATAAGGAAGGAGATCAAGAAACCTGTTGTACATATCCAGAAGTACGAGTACTTCATGCCTTTGAACAGACAGAGTCATAAGATAATAAATCTACAGGAGAAGTATGAACCTTTATACATAACTATATCCTCTCAGGATGAAAACAGACTCGTTTCTATATCACAACAGCTTAACGAGATATATAAAAACTTTAACATTATGGAACCTTTTGACCGAATAGAAAAAGCGATAAAATACCTTTCAGAGAAGGGTCAGTGATGATTGATATATCTGGAAATCTGGTTAAAGATATTGAGGTGAATACAGTATCTCTCTTTAACGATTCTATATGTGGGGTTTCTGAGAATCTTGTAAAGCCGATCCCAACAGTTAAAAATATAGGAAAGATATTTATTAAAAAAGATAAAGATATTAATAAAATATTAAATGGCGACTTTAAATCAGTTAAACTGACGAAGAGGGAGTATAAAAATCTATCCATCTTTGATCTTATAAAACCTGTTCTGATGCCATCCATAGATTTTGATATACCTCAGGATCTAACATTCCCACACAGACTTTTCAACTACCAGATACAGGGGATAAAGTTCCTTATAAGCAACAGATCAGCACTTCTTGCTGACCAGATGGGAACAGGAAAAACTGTTATGTCAACGACAGCTCTCAGAATCTTATTTATGAAGGGAGATGTAAAGAAAGCTATCATAATAGTTCCGTCAAACCTTATCTCAGTATGGGAAGAACATCTGAATCTATGGGCTCCGGAGATACAGTTTGTAACTATAAGGGATAGTAAAGAAGGCAGAAAAGTTCTGTGGAACATAGACTCCCATGTTTACCTTATAAGCTATGACAGCTTAAAAAACGATTACAAACATTATAAAGATTATCTTGGAAAGTTCAGAATCACTCTGGATCTTGTAATAATAGATGAAGCCCACAATATAAAAAATCCTTCTGCTTTAAAAACAAAGGCCGTTAAGTTTATATCAAGACTTTCCAGATATAAGTGGGCTTTAAGTGGAACACCTCTCCAGAACAACCTGAAAGAACTTCTCTCACTTTACGAGTTTCTCTTCCCTGATAAACAGAGAAAGGAGAGTATATCTGAGGAGGAGGCAAGGGAGCTTATCAGACCTGTTATGCTCAGAAGACTTAAAAAGGATGTTCTTAAAGAGCTTCCTGAAAAATTACCTCCAGAGATAGAGAAATTTGATCTATCACCTTCACAGCAATTAGAGTACGATTCGATTCTTGGAAGGGAGATAGAGAAAATAGAGGACATTATAGATAAATACAGAGATGAGAAGAACTTCAAATTTATACTTAAACAGAATATCATACACTCTATCCAGAAACTTAGACAGGTATGTAATTTCCCCTCTAAAGGTTTTGACAGTCCAAAGATGGCGAGACTGAGGGAGATAATAATAGAACTTATAAAAAATGATGAAAAGGTTATAGTTTTCACAAACTTTGTTAAATACGGGATAGAAAGGATAGTTAACAATCTTTCCTATTACATCAATCCAGATTATATAGTCCAGTACCACGGTGGGATGAGACCTGAGGAAAAGATAAAAGCTGTAAAGGATTTTAAGGAAAAGAAGAATAAGTATGTATTTATTGGTACTATTACTTCTGCGGGAGAAGGTCTGACATTAACAGAATCAAGTTATGCTATATTTTTTGATCTCCACTGGAATCCTGCAAAGATATGGCAGGCTGAGGACAGGATTCACAGAATAGGTCAGAAGAACAAGATTAATATATATAACTTTGTGATGAGAAATACAGTTGAGGAGAGGATACTCCAGAAGTTAGAGGAGAAAAGGGCTATGATACAGAATGTTATAGATGGAATAGAAAAACCTGTTGATGAGATGGTAACAGTTGATGATCTTATGGAGTTTATTGGAATAAATCTGAAATCCGTTCCAGCTTAAGGAGGGAGGTATGCACAGACCTAAGGTAGAACCTAAAAATATAGAATCTGTATTTTTACCTGATGAGATGTTCTTTTCCACTACGGATCTTAAAGGTATAATTCTGTCAGGTAATGATGTTTTTATCAGAGTAAGTAAGTTCTCTAAGGAAGAACTTATAGGAAAACCCCACAACATTATCAGACATCCAGATATGCCCAGAATAGTCTTTAAGCTTCTGTGGGATTATATACAGTCTGGAAAGCCGATAGTTGCCTATGTAAAAAATATAGCAAAAGACGGCAGTTACTACTGGGTTCTTGCCACGGTTGTTCCTATCTTTGATAATGAGGGAAATATAGAAAAGTATCTTTCTATAAGGATAAAACCGACAACACAGTTTTTTGATCATATACCAAAGGTTTACGCTGAACTTCTCAATGCTGAAAAGTCCGGAGGTATGGAAGCATCATTAAAAAAACTTGAAGAGATAGTAAGATCTTTAGGTTATAAAAGCTATGACAGCTTTATGACAGACATTTTAAGCAAAGAGATAGAGGATAAAAAAGATGTTCTTAAGGTAGAAGATATTCCACCAGATATGATCTTTGAAAACAGTTTTACAGAGAATGTGGCAACAATATTCAGGTATGCGAAAAAGATTGATGAGCTGTATGACAGCATATACAGGAAGATCACTCATTTTGAGAACCTCGGAAAGCTTCTTGATGAAAAATCAGACAGAATATTCAGTCTTACAGATGATATAAGACTTATATCACTGAACTCCTCAGTTGAGTCTTTCAAACTTGGAAGTCAGGGAGCATCCTTTTCTGTTCTCTCTGCTGAGATGAGGAAGAACTCAGAGGTAGGGAATAAAATAATAGACGAGATGAGAAAGATAACAGAGATAATTATGGAAGATATAGACAGGATAATCCTTCTGATAAACATATCAAAGCTTGAAGTTATAGCTATAACAAAATTTTTACACTCTATACTTGAGGAGGATGAAACCAGAGAAGATAATGATATAGAAGAGCTTGAGCAGAATATTATTGATCTTGTCAGATCATTAAAGATATCTTCAGAAAAAACATATTCTTACTCTGAAAAGATGGGACATCATCTATTGAACATCTCCGAGTATCTTAAAAAGCTGAAGATCCTTATAAAAAGGCTTGAGTTTCTTTACCTTAATGGTATGGTAGAATCAGCTCACCAGACAGAAACAAGCTTTTCTATAATATTTACAGAGGTAAACAAACTCGTTGAGAGTACAAAAGATATACTTAACGATATATCAGTTCCCCTATCTGAGGTCAAAGATGAAAACAGAAATCTAAAGTACGAGCTTGAAGAGGTTGAGTATAATATTAATAAGATTACAGATACCATATCAAATATATCAAATGTTTAGGGGAGATTGGATGAAAGTTGAGTATATAGTCGTTTTTATAACAGTTCCAGACAGTAAAACAGCAAATAATATAGCTAAAAAACTTGTTGAAGAAAAATTAGCAGCCTGTGTAAATATAGTCAAGGATATAAACTCCATTTACTACTGGAAAGGTAATATAGAAAATGATGATGAGCTTCTTCTTATTGTAAAAACAAGGCTGGAGATCTTTGAGAAGCTCACTGATTTTGTTAAAAAGATACATCCTTACACAGTTCCTGAGGTAATAGCACTTCCTATTATAGCCGGTTCAGATTCCTATCTTAAATGGATAGATGATACTCTTTACAGGTAAGTATTTGCTACACCTGATTTTATGCTGTAATATAATCCCATAATGAGACTTATAAAAGAGCTTTTAACAGTTTTAGTATACCTCGTAGTTTTTACAATCGCTGTCGGGGGATTTGATCTTTTACCAGAAATACTGAGTTTTTTAAAGGGGTTGGGCATGGCACCATCAATAATAGTTTTGGTAATACTGATAATCATATTTTTAGCGGCAGCAATAAGAATACTTCCTGAATACGAGAGAGGTGTTGTTTTCCGTCTTGGTAGGGTTATTGGTGCAAAAGGACCTGGACTTATAATCCTTATCCCTTTCATAGATAAGATGGTGAGGGTTTCTCTAAGGGTTGTAACACTTGATGTTCCAACTCAGGATATTATAACGAAGGATAACGTTTCTGTTAAGGTTGATGCTGTTGTTTACTTCAGGGTTATAGACCCTGTTAAGGCTATAGTTAATGTTGAGGACTATGTTTATGCGATATCCCAGCTTTCACAGACAACACTTAGAAGCGTTTGTGGTCAGGCTGAGCTTGATGAGCTTCTATCACAGAGGGACAAACTGAACCTGAAGCTTCAGGAAATAATAGACAGGGAGACGGATATATGGGGTGTGAAGGTTGTTTCCGTTGAACTTAAGAGAATAGATCTTCCTGAAGAGCTTGTTAAGGCTATGGCAAGACAGGCTGAAGCTGAAAGGGAGAGAAGGGCTAAGATAATAGGTGCAGAGGCTGAGTATCAGGCCGCTCAGAAACTTGTTGAGGCTGCAGAACTTCTATCAAAACAGCCTATAGCTATGCAGCTGAGATATCTTGAAACACTAACAACAATAGGACAGAAAAACGCAAAAACTATAGTCTTCCCATTCCCAACAGAGATGCTTGAGTTTTTAGATAAATTCAAGAAAACCGACTAAAAACTGGATTTTAAAGATCCTCTCGCTTTTTTTGATCTTATAATCTGATCAGTTCTTCAATTGGTATTGCATAATTTTCTATCAGGTATTATATTTATAACCAAACACTAAAGAAATTTTATAACACTAAGCTAATATTTAAGGAGGAAAGGATGTTCAGTGAGAATCTACTGGATAAGAAATCAAGGGAGCTTATAGATCTATCAAAAAGTATCGCACAGAAGCAGGGGGATAAGCTTGTTGATACAGACCATCTGCTCCTTGCACTCATATCTAAGAAAGACTCCCCTTTAATTAAGATACTTGAAAAAAGAGGTATAGATACAGAGGATCTTGTAAATAAGATTGACAGTTATCTGAAGGATCTTTATTCACAGATAAACAGATCTGTTACAGAGTATATAAACTACATAAAAGATCTTCAGAGACAGCTTACAAAGGTTAGAAACGATCTTATAAATATACAGGAAGAGTTAAAAAGGGTTTCAGCTGAGAAAAGGGAGCTTGAGAATGAGTTGAGATACGAGGAAAGCTCCTTCTGGGGTGGTTTTGGAAGCTCTGTAAGGATTGAGTACGAAAGGCTGAAAAGGTATGAAGATCAGCTGAGAAGCCAGATAGACCAGATTAAAAGATCACTGCTACAGGTAATGGATGAGAAAACTGCAGAGGCTTTTATTTCAGGCAATATAACGCTCTCAGCTGTTTTATACAGAGTTATAGAGAACTCAGATCTGGTAAAACAGATTGATGATCTGGGATTTTCGCCTGACAGGGTTGTTGTAAAAATATCTCAGGAAGCTCTCGGAACTGAGACAGGTAAGATCTACAGTAATAAATTTATAAAAGTACTTGAAACCGCAGAGAAAAAGGCTTTATCCTCAGGTGAGACTCAGGTAAAGCCTTACCATATAGCATCTGCACTTATAGAAGATGAGACAACTATCGCAGGAAAAATATTAAAACAAATACTGTCAGGAGGAAAAGAGAAGATGAATGGAGAAAATATCCAGAAAGAGATGGCTGAAGAAGAAAAATCACCACTGGAAAAATTTACAGTGGATCTTACAGCTTTAGCAAGGGAGGGAAAGCTTGATCCGGTTATAGGAAGAGAAAAAGAGATTCAGCAGGTTATAGAGGTTCTTCTAAGAAGAACAAAAAACAACCCTGTCCTCGTAGGTGAGGCTGGTGTTGGTAAGACAGCTATAGTTGAAGGTCTTGCCCAGAAGATAGTAAATAAAGAAGTTCCAGAGGAGCTTTATGACAAGAAGATACTTGCACTTGATATGGGAGCATTACTCGCTGGAACAAAGTATAGGGGTGAGTTTGAGGAAAGACTTAAAGGGATTATAGATGAGATAAAGAATGATGGAAATGTCATTCTCTTTATAGATGAGCTTCATACAATCGTTGGAGCCGGTGCTGCTGAAGGAGCTACAGATGCAGGTAATCTTCTGAAGCCTTCACTTGCAAGAGGTGAGATAAGGGTTATTGGTGCCACAACTATAGATGAGTACAGAAAACATATAGAAAAAGATCCTGCACTTGAGAGAAGATTCCAGCCTGTTTATGTGGAAGAGCCTGATGTTGAGACAACCATTGAGATACTGAACGCTCTCAAGCCAAGACTTGAGAAACACCATGGGGTAAAGATAGATCCTTCAGCTATAGAAGCTGCTGCAAAGCTCACACACAGGTATGTTACAGACAGAAAGCTTCCTGATAAAGCTATAGATGCACTGGATCAGGCATGTGCAAGGAAAAAGCTCAAGCTCGTTTACGCTCCACCTGAGGTGATAGAGATAGAGAGAAAGATAAAGATGCTTGATGAACAGATAGTTCAGGCTTCTCTGGAAGGTGATTATGAGAAGGAAGCCCAGCTTAAGATAGAAAAAGCAAAGCTTGAGAAAGAGCTTAAAGAGGTTATGTCAAAATCGGACAGTGAGCATCTGAAACTTGATCAGCTTAAGAAACAGCTTGAGGAGCTTGAGAGAAGAATAATAGAGACAGCTGAAAAAGGAGACTACGAGAAAGAGACAGAGCTTAAGATAGAGAAGGCAAAACTTGAGAAACAGATAAAAGAGCTTGAGCTTAAGATAGCTGAGAAAACTGTTGTTTCTGAGGATGATGTTGCTGAGGTCATATCAGACTGGACAGGTATTCCAATATCAAGACTGAAAGAAGAGGAGATGCAGAGACTTTTAAGACTTGAGGAAGAACTGCATAAGAGGGTTGTTGATCAGGAGCATGTTATAAAAACTGTTGCAGAGGCTATAAGAAGAGCAAGGGCTGGACTTTCTGACCCAAGAAAACCTTTAGCATCATTTATGTTCCTTGGTCCAACAGGTGTAGGTAAAACAGAGACGGCAAAAGCACTTGCGGAGGTTCTTTTTGGAGATGAGGATGCACTTATAAGACTTGATATGTCAGAGTTTAAAGAGGAACACTCTGTCGCCAAACTTATTGGAGCACCTCCAGGATATGTAGGTTATGAGGAAGGTGGTAAACTTACAGAGGCTGTAAGAAGAAAGCCTTACTCAGTCATACTCCTTGATGAGATAGAAAAGGCACATCCAAGGGTTTTTGATGTGTTCCTCCAGGTTCTTGATGATGGAAGACTTACAGACTCAAAAGGAAGAACTGTTAACTTCAGGAATACGATCATCATAATGACATCAAATATAGGAAGTCAGTACCTCACATTGATACCTTTTGATGCTCCAGATGATGTTGTGGAAAAGGAGTTTGAGTCAGCGAAACAGAAGGTTTTAGATGAGGTTAAAAATTACTTCAGACCTGAGTTCTTAAACAGGCTTGACGATATACTTGTATTCAAACCACTTCTGAAGAATGAGCTACTCCAGATCGTGGATATGATGCTAAAGCTCCTGAACGCAAGACTTAGAGACAGGGATATTCATCTTGAGGCTACAGATAAAGCGAGGGAGCTTATATCAAAACTTGGATACGATCCTGTTTACGGAGCAAGACCTCTCAGAAGGGCTATACAGAAGTATGTTGAAACACCACTTTCTGAAAAGATACTCTCAGGTGAGGTAAAACCTGGGGATACAGTTGTTCTTGATGAGGAGAACGGTCAGCTTGTTTTCAGAGTAAAACAGGAAGCAGAAGCCAGGTCATAAAAAGGGGGCTTTAAGCCCCTTTTAACTCTCTTTCAGTCTTTTTATCTTCTTCTTTAGATCATTCAGGAAAACAAGAGCTTCTACCGGTGTTATACTTCCTATGTCTATACTCTCTATCTCTTCCAGTATCTGTCTGTACTCATCTTTCTCAATATCTTCTATCTCTTTAAAAAGTGGAAGCTCATTTATCTCATTAAGGTAACTGTTTTCCTTCTGTTTAAGTGAGTATATATCTTCCTCAAGTTTTTTATCCCTCTGCTCCTCAAAGTAGTAAAGTATCTCGTATGCTCTTTTTATTATCTGTTCTTTAATCCCTGCAAGTTTTGCAACATGGACACCGTAACTTTTATTGCTGAAACCTTCCTTAACCCTGTATAAGAATTTTATATTTTCTCCATCCTCAAATATGTCCATATGGAAGTTCTTAACACCTTTTATCTCCCTCTCAAGCTGTGTAAGCTCGTGGTAATGCGTAGCAAATAATGTTTTCACCTTTACCTTTTCAGCGAGATACTCAGATATAGCCCATCCTATAGACAGTCCGTCATACGTACTTGTTCCCCTTCCTACCTCATCTAATACGATAAAACTTCTCTCAGTAGCATTGTTTACTATATTCGCCATCTCAAGCATCTCAACCATAAATGTTGATAGACCTTTGGCAAGGGCATCACCTGATCCTATCCTTGTGAAGATAGCATCAACAACACCTATCTTTCCTTTTTTCGCAGGTATGTAAGATCCTGTCTGTGCAAGGAGAATGATTATCGCTGACTGTCTTATAAATGTGCTTTTACCTGCCATATTTGGTCCTGTGATTATATGAAAGTATGAGTTTCTGTTCATCTTAAGGTTATTTGGAACGAAATCAGGCATAAACTCTTTTATAACAGGATGGTATCCCTCTTTTATCTCTATCTCGTAACCGTCGTGTATATCAGGTTTCGTCCATCCCTTCTCAACAGCTATCTGTGCAAGTGACTGGATAGCATCTATCATCCCAACCTGCTGGGCTGTTTTTCCTATTCTGTCTGACAGGAATGCAACCTCTTCCCTTATTCTCATGAATATCTCATACTCTAATGCTTTTATCTTCTCATCTGCAGAGAGTATCTTTTCTTCAAAACTTTGAAGTTCATCAGTTATAAATCTCTCAGCATTTGATAATGTCTGTCTTCTTCTGAAATGATCTGGAACAAGCTTGAGGTTTGGCTTCGTTACCTCTATGTAGTATCCCATAACTTTGTTAAATCCTATCTTTAGACTCTGTATCCCTGTCTCTTTTCTCAGTTTTTCCTGGTAGCTTTTTAGCCATTCATTACCTTTTTCTTTTATCTCCTTCAGCTCATCAAGATCTTTATCAACACCTTTCTTTATAAGACCTCCTTCCTTAAGATGTATAGGTGGATCATCCTCAAGGTATCTATCAAGTTTCTCAATAAGCCAGCTGTAATCCTCTATCCTTTCAAATGACTCTTTCAGCAGATCTGATTTTATCTCTTTTGATATCTCCTTCAGTTTTGATACCTTCTTTAATGACTCCCTCAGCCCAACAAGGTCCCTCGGTGTTGATGTGTTTGAGGATATCTTTGAGATAAGCCTTTCTATATCAAATATCTGATCAAGTATATCCCTTATCTTTTCCCTTAACTCAGTATTCTCAACAAGCTCTGTTACAGCGTTCTGTCTTTTTATTATCTCCTTACTGTTTTTAAGGGGATGTAGGAGGAAAAATCTTAACTTTCTCCTTCCCATTCCTGTTAATGTTCTGTCCATAACCCTCAGAAGAGGTATATTCCCCTCATTTGGGCTTACTATCTCAAGATGTTTCTGTGCAGAGTAGTCAAGTCTTACATAGCTGTCTTCCCTGTAGGGCTTTGGTGTTGATATAAATGGGAGAAATGATTTCTGTGTTACCTTCGCATACTTCCATACAGCTGATAGGGGATATATAACATTCTGTTCTTCTGTGTCAAAACCAAAAGCAGATATATGTCCTGTTTTGAAAAATCCCAGAAACTCAGAGTGTGTATCCTCACTGAAGTAATCTTCAGGGAGCTGAGAGAAAAATATACTTTTAAACTGTGATCTTAGATCTGAAAAATCATACCCTTCCTGAACAACGATCTCTTTTGGCTGGAATTTTCCTATAAAGGATATAAGCTCATCCCTGTTTAGACTGCCTCCAGTGAACTCTCCTGTAGAAAGATCAAGGTAGGCTATATAAAACCTTCCCCTCTCCTGATATATCCCAAGGAGAGCGCTTTTCAGCTTTTCGTTCTCAAAATATGTTCCAGGTGTGAGAACCCTGATAACATCCCTCTTTACAATACCTTTAGCCTTTGAAGCATCTTCAAGCTGTTCACAGATAGCAACCTTGTAGCCTTTTGATACAAGTCTTGTTATATAGCTGTCAGCGGAATGGAAGGGGATACCACACATAGGTATGTATCTGTCCTTTCCTACCTTTTTCTTTGTCAGAACTATGTTCAGTTCCCTTGCTCCCGTATGGGCGTCCTCATAGAACATCTCATAAAAATCACCAAGTCTATAAAGAACAAGGGCATCAGGATACTGATCTTTTATTTTGTGGTACTGGGCTAACATAGGTGTTATATTCTTTTCTTCCTTCAACCTGTACCTCTGATCTTTTTTTAATATTATCCTACTCTAAAAAGATAATATCCAGAGCAAGCTCAGGATCAACCCTCTGATCGTTTATATAAATACCAAAATGAAGGTGAGGTGCTGTTGATCTTCCTGTTGATCCTACCTTTCCTATTATCTGTCCAGCTTTTACAAAGCTTCCTTCCTTTACACTGATCTCAGAAAGATGGGCATAAAGTGTAAAAAGTCCAAGCCCGTGATTTATTATGACTGTGTTTCCTGTAAAAAACAGATCCCTTGCTATCTCAACCTTTCCTGAAAGGGAGGCGTAAACAGGCGTTCCTTCAGCTGCCCTAAAGTCTGTTCCCCAGTGTATTGATCTTTTCTTCCCGTTTATAATTCTTTTTGCTCCAAAAGGCGTGGTTACATAAAGTTTATCAAGAGGTGGATAAAATGAGCTTTCATCAAAAAGCTTCTGTGAGTACTTTCTGAATATCTTTCTAAGCAAAAAGTACTCTTTTTCTATTCTCTTTAATACTTCTTTTGTTCTCTTTCTCTCCTTTACCCTTATCTTTGAGACGGGGTAAGATTTTCTGCTCACAGATATAAACTTCCTGTATATGACTCTGCCGTCTTTCAGCAGATTTACCGTTATAACAGATGAGCTTTTATAAGGGACAGCGAAGAAAGCTATACTGTCCTTTACTGGAAATCTGTAAGTTTTACTGCCGGACTCAATCTCTATCGTATACTCTGAATTTCTTTCAAAGCTGTTTATCTTTATATAGTTTAATGATCCCGGATATACAGACTCAGAGTATATACTTATATCTGAAGCGTAGGATGTCAGGGATAAAATAAGGAGAAAAACAGCTACAGCTAACATAACCCACCTTTTAACGTTTGAATAAAAATAGTTTATAGTATAAATTGTTAGTTTGAAATAAAAAATAAAAGAGGTGTAGCAGTTGAAAAAGTATTATATAAGAACTTTTGGCTGTCAGATGAATATAAACGACTCACAGAAGATGGCAGGAATGCTTAAAACACTTGGTTATGAACCTGCAAGGGACTGGGAAGATGCTGATATAATCCTTGTAAATACATGTTCTGTAAGGGAAAAGCCTGATCAGAAGGTTCTTTCTGCTCTTGGTGAGTTTAAGAAGATAAAAAATAAAAAGCCTGATGCTGTTATAGGTGTCTGCGGATGTCTCGCACAGAGGGCAGGTTATGAGATACTCCAGAAAGCTCCTTTTGTTGATATGGTATTTGGGACAACAAATATACACCATCTTCCAAAACTTCTTGAAGAGGCACTTCAGGGTAATAAAGCTGTTGAGATATTAGAGGATATAGACCAGAATGAGACAGAGCTTGATAAATACCCTACTGTCAGAGAGAACAGATATACGGCTTACGTAACAGTTATGAGAGGATGTGACAAGAAATGTACATACTGTATAGTTCCCTACACACGTGGTAAAGAGAGAAGCAGACGTATAGGGGAGATACTTCAAGAAGTCCAGTGGCTTATTGATGATGGTGTAAAGGAGATACATCTGATAGGTCAGAATGTTACAGCTTACGGTAAGGATCTTGGAGATGTGAGATTTGTTGATCTTCTCTACGCTGTTGCAGATGTTGAAGGTGTTGAGAGGATAAGATTTACAACAGGACATCCAAGGGATCTTGATGAGGAAACAATAAAGGCTATGGCTGAGATACCACAGATATGTGAACATCTACATCTACCTATTCAGGCTGGATCAGACAGGATACTTAAAGCTATGGAAAGGGGATACACACAGAAGGAGTATCTTGAGAAGATAGAGCTTTTAAAGAAGTATATACCTGATATATCTCTCTCAACAGATATTATTGTAGGATTTCCAGGTGAGACATACGAGGATTATATGGAAACTATAAAAGTCTTAAAAGAGGTGGAATACGATCAGGTATTTGCCTTTAAGTACTCTCCACGTCCCGGAACACCTGCTGCACAGATGCCCATGACTGAAGATCCAAAAACCTTGAGTAAGTGGCTTAACGACCTTATATTAATGCAAAAGGAGATAACATTTAAGAAGAATCTACAGTACGAAGGTAAAACAGTTGAGGTTCTTGTTGAGGAAGAGAAGGAAGGAAGGTTTGTTGGAAGAACAAGGACAAATAAGCTTGTTCATATTGAAGGAAGGAATAATTTGTTAGGAGAGATAGTTGATGTGAAGGTTACAAAGGTAAACAGGTTCAGTCTTGAAGGGGAAGCGATAGAACAATTAGTATAAATTTAGGAGGCCTGTTATGATTGAGATGAGTGTTCAGGGGATTACGCTTGATCCTGTTACGAATATGCCGATAGTCGTGTTAAAAGGTAAGGAAAGTGAGGATATACTCCCGATCTGGATAGGGATATTTGAGGCTAACGCAATAGCGATGCAGCTTGAGGGGGTGGAGAGACCAAGACCTATGACACACGATCTTATAAAGAATCTGATAAACTCTCTCTCAGCATCTGTTGAGTACATTCATATACATGATCTTAAAGCCAACACCTATTACGCAGAGATATCACTTATACTTAACGGAGAGAGGATAGTTATAGACTCAAGACCAAGTGATGCTATCAATATTGCTCTGAGATGCAACGCACCTATCTATGTTTCAGAGGCTGTTTTAAAACAGTCAAGGATAGAAAATGAGATTGAAACGGAAGAGGAAGAGATACAGGACTGGCTTGAGTCAATAAAACCTGAGGATTTTGGTAAAAACCCTTCAGTCTAAAATTTTAGAACGATAGCACCCCAGGTTAGACCTCCTCCAAATGCTGTGAGGAGGATATGATCTCCTTTATCTATCTTTCCCTCTTTCCATGCCTCATAAAATGCTATGGGTATTGATGCTGCACTTGTGTTTCCGTATCTGTGAATATTGCTGTAAACCCTTTCCTCAGGAAGTTCCATCCTTTCAGCAAGGGCATTTATTATTCTTATATTAGCCTGATGGGGTATAACAAGCTTTATATCTTCCAGTGTAAGACCTGCCTTTTGAAGAGCTTTCTTTGATGCTGTTTCCATAGATTTTATCGCAAGCTTAAATGTCTCCCTTCCTCTCATTCTGAGTTTCTCACCTACAGGACAGTAAAGAGATCCCCAGTGTGACCCGTCAGATTTCATAACAGCTGAGAGGATATCACTCTCACCGTCAGATTTTGAGACAACAACAGCACCTGCACCATCACCGAAGATAACAGCTGTTGATCTGTCGTTCCAGTCTATTATCTGGGAGAAAACCTCTGCTCCTACAACTAAGATGTTTTCAAACTGACCTGATTTTATAAAGGAGTTAGCCAGGGTAAGACCGTAAATAAATCCACTACAGGCAGCTGATATATCAAAAGCCATAGGTTTTGAGGATCCAAGCTTGTCAGCAAGAAAACAGGCGGTTGATGGAAATGTCATATCAGGTGTTGATGTTGCAACGATAACAGCATCTATATCCTTTGGGGTGAGACCTGCATTTTCTATAGCTTCCTTAGCAGCTGGAAGGGCTATATCACTTGCCTTTTCCCACTCCTCAGCTATTCTTCTCTCTTTTATACCTGTTCTTGTTGTTATCCATTCATCAGATGTGTCTAAGAACTTCTCAAGATCAAAATTTGTAAGGATTCTTTCAGGTATGTTTATCCCTATACCTTTTATCTCAGCCTTGATATCACCCATCTATCCTAACCTTTCAGTTCTTCAGGTAGAAGGTTGTCTATATTTTCTTTTAATCTGTCGTTGAAATGTGTCTTTTCAAAGTCTGAAGCTGCTTTTAGTGCGTTTTTGATAGCTCTGCTGTCAGCCCTTCCGTGTGTTATTATACATGTTCCCTTTGTTCCAAGAAGTGGAGCTCCACCGTACTCGGCAAAGTCCGCCTTCCTTTTAAATCTTTTAAGTGCAGGTATCATAAGTGCAGCCCCTATTTTTGAGACGAGGCTTTTCTTTACCTCATTTTTTATCATCTCAACTATTATACTGCCGAGGCTCTCACTTGTTTTTAAAACGATATTACCAACAAATCCATCACACACAATAACATCAAAATCACCTGTAAATATATCCCTTCCTTCAGCGTTTCCTATAAAGTTCAGTTTTGTCATCTTTAATAGAGGATATGTATCCTTAACAAGATCGTTACCTTTACCTTCCTCTTCACCTATACTTAGAATTCCAACCTTGGGATTGTCACTTACTCTCAGTATCTCCTTGGCGTAGGTATGCCCCATTACAGCAAAATAGATAAGATGTCTTGGACGGCAGTCAACGTTAGCCCCAACATCTATGAGAACTGTTGGTTTTTCTTTTTTTGTTGGGAATGCAACAGCTATTCCCGGTCTTTCTATACCTTCAGCAGCTCCAACAACGAACTTTGATATTGCCATAGCTGCCCCGGTGTTACCTGCAGAGACAAAACCGCTTGCTTTCCCTTCTCTGACCAGTTTAGCAGCTATATGCATTGATGATTTTCTTTTTTTTCTGACTGCGATAGAAGGGGGTTCATCCATATCTATAACTTCTTCTGCGTGGACGATCTCTACAGGGAGATCCTTTGTGTCATACTTCTTAAGTTCCTTCTCTAAAAGATCCTTATTACCTACAAGGTAAACGCCTATATTGAACTCTCTGGCAAATAAAACAGCCCCTTCAACGTTACTCTGAGGGGCGTAATCACCCCCCATAGCATCTAAAGCTATATACAATTATACGACCTCTACTACCTCTTTATCTTTGTAGTATCCGCAGTGTGGACATACTCTGTGAGGAGTTTTTGGCTGTCCACATTCAGGGCATAAAGATAATCCAGGTACAGTTAATTTTCTCATCCATTGAGCTTTTCTCATTGCTGTTTTTGCTTTTGATTTTTTTCTTTTAGGTGCTGCCATATTTTAAATACCTCCTTCTTATCTTGCAAAAGTCAGAATTACGAAAAAAGAATTATACCAAAAATGAGTACTTTTTTAAAGTTTAAGTTCATCAGGTAGTTATACAGGATAAAAATATATTGACATTTTATCACCAACGTTATATATTATTAATCCGCTTTGGGCTCGTAGCTCAGTTGGCAGAGCAGACGGCTCATAACCGTCCGGTCGGAGGTTCGAGTCCTCCCGGGCCCACCATACTAAAGTTCTCTGTGGGCTTTCTCCCATACAGAAACAGCTTCCCTACATTCCTCAACAGTTGGAACAAGGGCTATCCTGAAATACTCTGAACTGCATCTGTTCTCAAGTATCTCTATGCCAGAGCAGAAGTTGACACCAGGTGATACAACTATCCCATACTTTAAAAGATGTTTTGCGTACTCCTCACCTGTCATCCCATCTGGAGCTTTTATCCAGAAATAAAATGTTGCCTCAGGGTATAGATACTTAAGCCCTATACGGTCAAAGAACTCAATGAATATCTTTCTCTTCTCATTAAATATCTTTCTTCTTTCCTCTACATGCTCTTCATCAGACCATGCAACTTCCGCTGCCTTCTGGATAAAATCAGGTGTTGCAACGCCAAATGAGGCTCTTCCTTTTCTGTACTCTTTTATAAGATTGGGATCTCCGGCTATAAATCCTGTTCTGTATCCTGTCAGACCGCTTCTCTTTGATAGTGAGTGAAAAACAACAACACCTTCAATACCTGTCTGAAGTGCAGAAAGGGGCTTTTCCCCGTAGTATATCTCCGTGTAACACTCATCAGAGCATAGAATTATCCCGTAATCCCTGCATATACCGTAAACTTCCTCAAAATAGCTTCTTGGAGCTGTAGCACCTGTCGGGTTGTGGGGATAGTTTATCCAGACTATCTTTGTTTCCTCAAGTAATGACTTATCAAGCTTATCAAGTCTGAGTAAAAAACCGTCCTCTTCCCTAAGAGGGACAGGGACTGGAACTCCACCTGCATAAAGTGTTCCCCTCTCATAAACAGGATATGCAGGAGTTCCAAAGATCACCTTATTTTTTTCAGGGATATCTGTATCAATAAAAACGAGTGGAAAGTGGAATATAGCCTCTTTTGATCCGTTTGAAGGTATTATCTGGCTGTCAGGATCAAGCTTAACACCAAATCTGTTTAAAAACCATCTTGAGACAGCCTCTCTCAACTCCTTTCTTCCTGCAACTGAAGGATACTGGCTGACTTCAGGAACTGCATCAATAAGAGCCTGCCTGATTTTAGGGTCTGTAGGCTCCTTAGGGTCTCCTGTACCAAAATCGTATATCTTTATCCCTTTATCTTTTAGTTCAGCTTTAATTCTGTTTAACTCTTCCATAGGATAGGGTTTCAGACTTCTTATCGTTCTGTTCATCCTTAACTCCTTAGATTGTTATGGGAAATCTATTATATTGAAAAATCTTTTTAAAATCATAAATTCTTCCCGGTATGAAAGTTCTGAAAGATATCTTAAAAGCAAATGAAGACAGGAAGATAATAATAATGCCTGTTGGCATATCTGGAAGTGGTAAGACCACTCTTTTTAAAGATCTGAAGGAAGATTTTGATATAGAGTATATTTCCTTTGATAAGATAAGGGTTGATATATACAGAAAGAATTTTCCTGAAAAAGAGGATATAAAATACTCTGAGGTTTTCAGATATATAACGGACAATAAGATAAAGATTCTTCCATTAGCCAAAAAACAGCTCTTAGATTCTGACAGGAGATTATTCTATATTGACAACACAAATCTGACTAAAAAGGCAAGGAGAAAGTTTCTTTTACTGTGTGACGACTGTCTGAAAATAGCTGTCTATTTCAAGCCTGATCTTAAGGAGTGTATCAAGAGACAGTTCAATAAAGACAGGGATAAAAGATTAAAACCTTCAGTGATCTTAAACCAGTACTCAGCGGTTGAAAAGCCTGACTTCTCTGAATTTGATATTATAATAACTAAAAAGATAAACGGAAAGATTGATGAAAAAGGTCGCTCTGATAACAGGTGTTTCTAAAGGTCTGGGAAAATCCCTCGCAGAGAAGTTCAGATCTGAAGGATTTTATATCTCAGGTGTCTCAAGATCACAGCCTGATACAGATATTGATCTTTTTATAAAGGCAGACATCACAGACCAGACTGAAAGGGATAAAGTTATCCGCCAGACAGCAGAAAGATTTGGGAGAATAGACATTCTTATAAATAACGCAGGTATAGGTCTTTACGAGAGATGGGAAGGCTCAGATATGGATGATATAAGAAAACTTTTTGATCTAAATCTTTTCTCTGTTATAGACCTTACAAAAAAGGCAGTTCCTTATCTAAAGGAGACTAAGGGGACTGTAATAAACGTTTCATCTGTGGCAGGAAAGCTTTATATGCCTTATATGGGAGCTTACTGCTCCTCAAAGTATGCGATAAATGCCTTTTCAGACAGCTTAAGGGCTGAATTGAAACCTTATGGTATACACGTTTTAAATCTGATAGTTGGAAGGATAAAAACAGGTTTCTCTAAAAGGGCTATGGGAAGTAAAAAACCACCTGAAACCCCTTACGGTGGATCTCCTGAAAGATTTGCAGAGGTTACGTATAAAGCATATCTGAAAAAGAAAAGAGAGATCTGGTATCCTCACTGGTACAGATATCTTATTATTTTGGCAAAGATCTTTCCTGATACATTTGACAGGATAAGTTTAAAGAAATGGGGTTAACTGTCTTCTATCTTCTCAAGGTAGTAAAGCATTCTTGCACCTATAAGAATCGCACCAAAGCTCATATAAAGCCATGCTAAAAATGCGAATATACCGCTTAATGTTCCGTATATAGGGTTTGTTTTTGAGGCTAATATTATATAGCTGTTAAAACCTGTCTTTAGAAGAAAAAGTATAAGCGATATAAAGATAGTTGACCAGAGAACATTTCTCATATTTACCTTTATAAGCGGTGTAAGATACCTGTATATAAGGAATATTATTATGAAAAATGTGATATAGTGGACCACATTTGTTATATTTGTTGCTGTATCAAGTAAAAACTTAAGGTGGACAACATCAAAGATCTCTTCAAGATACTTCCATAGGGCAAAACTTTTTACAGTCTCAAGAACTGATGATATCACAAGACCTATTATGTAAATTATTATGAGTGCAACTGTAAAAACAGGGATACCAAATATATAAACAAAGGCTGTTTTTTTTATACTTACCTCTCTTCCGTCAAAAACATATACGAGAGCTTCATGAAGTGATGTAAATATACCTGTCGCAAAATAGAAGGCTATAACAGTCCCGATTATACCGAAAAAGGCTCTTTTTGATGATAATGTAACAAGAAGATCAAGAAACTCCTGAGTTACAGAAGGAAAAAATCTCTGTAATACCTCAAGAATAATCTGTATGTTTATATCAGCGAGGAATGATATCAGAACTGTTAGAACAACAAGTAAAGGGAAGAACGACATCAGTGTAAAGTATGATATGGCAGCGCTGTGGTATCCAAAACCTACCTTAAAGTAATCAAGGAAAGCCCTGTAGAAACTGCTGAAAAAATTTTTTAAAAAGGGCTTTCCTTTTCTGATCTTAAAGAATCTGTAAGGATTTATCCTGTGAAGATATCTCAAGTTTCAGACTTAACTACCTCTTCTAATTTTTTTATCTTCTCCTCAACCTCACCTAACGCTTTTCTCTTCTCTTCCTCTGAAAGCTCTTCCTCCCTTTTTACAAGTGTTGTGAGTTTATCAACAACTTCTGAGAGGAGATTTTTAGCCTTATCTGTCAGCTCTGCCTCTTTCAGCATAGCCTGTATCTCGTCAAGTTTCTGGAGTATCTCTTCCTTTCTTTTTGCTGCAACATAAGCACCTACAGCTCCAAGTGCTGTTCCAAGAACCATAAGTATAGTCCCTTTTTTCATAACTCCCTCCTATTTTATGAGTTTTTCTAATCTTTTTATCTTCTCTTCAACCTTGTGTATTATAGCTTCCTTCTCGTCAATGGCAGCTTTCTCAGCTTTCTTTGTCAGGAACTTTATACTGTCAACGGTATCCTCTATCATATCCCTTACGTTATTTTTAATATCTAACCTTTCCACCTTTTTTTCAATATCATTCAGCTTCTTGTATATCTTTTTCTTGTTTCTTATTGTCAGGTATGTTGCTATTGAACCCATAACAGTTCCTATTAAAAATATTATGATGTTCTTCCTCATATCCTTTCCCCTAAGATTTTTTTCTTCTAAAAAATGATAACAGACCTAAGATTGATGTTGTATACTCAAGATTCTCAACAATCTTATGAACTTTAGGAGAAAGTGTTTTGTAGTCAACATTCAGCCTTACAAGGATCTGGGACAGTGTTTTAAGTATTGCAAATAGAACAACAGACACAACAAGCATCCCTACAGTGATAATAACCATACATAAGGCGATAATACCTAAGAAAAATGTGCTTGCTTCCATCACTCTTACCTCCCTAAGAATTTACGTTTTCCAGATATACGGTTTTTATATCTGGTGTTTTAAGCATTGTGTTGCTTACAGTACATCCTCTTTTTCCTATAGTTAAAACTCTTTCTATCTGTTCAGGTGTCAGGTCTGATCTGAAAGATACCTCAATCGTTATACTGTCGTACCTGTTTTCCTTTTCATGTTTCTTTCCTTTTACTGTGATCTGGAGATCCTCTATTTTGTAACCTTTGTGGTTCACATAAGCCTCAACTGTCAGTCCGAAACAGTAACCTATGGAGATTAGCATCAGATCAACAGCTCTCATTCCTGTCTCTGTGAGATTTATACTCTTTCCGTTTATCTCACCTGTAAAAGTGCTGTCCTGAAGTCTGACAACGGCCTTCTTTTCCATTTAAACCTCCTATTTTCTTGTATTTGGCAGATTAATTATAGGTGTCATCTCTGTGTCATAAGGTATAAGAATGACAGTGTTATTATCACCTTCAGCGTAAGATTTTATATTCTCTATGAACTTCCACTGGAGATACTCCTTGGTTAAAGATCCTGCTATTATCTTGTTCGCATCAGCTATACCTTTTGCCTCAACCCTCTTTCTTTCAGCCTCAAGCTTCTCCTTCTCAACGAGGAATTTCATCTTCTCAGCCTCTTCGTAGGCTCTTCTCTTCTGTTCAATAGCCTCAACAACCCTTTTTGGAAGTTTTATATCCCTTATCAGTATCTCATCTAACAGTATGTATCTTTTCTCAAGCTCCTTTGATACCTTTTCCATAAGCTTTTTCTGTATGACATCCCTCTCCTGATAAACCTGTGAACTGTCAAGTTTTGCTATAACATCCCTAACAGCAGATCTTATAACAGGTTTTATTATCTTGTCCTCATACTCAAGACCGTACTCAATGTATATCTCAGCAGCCTTATCAGACATGATCTTGTAAAGAACTGTAAGCTCCGTGTTTATCGTCAGACCGTCTTTGGAAAGTGAGTTTATGGAGTTTGCACCTCTAAGATCGTAAGAGTGTGTTCTTACAGACATCTTAACAACCTTCTGGACTATCGGTATAACGATATTAAGGCCGGGATGTAGTTCTTCCTTATCTGCTTTACCAAGTGTAAGTTTTACCCCAACATATCCACTGGGTATGATAACGAAAGGATTTGCTAAAAGGAAAAGGAGTATCAAAAACACAAAGATCACTGGAAATATCTTGAAAAAATTTGAGACTTTCTCTTTCTGGGGCATCTGTGGGATTTTATCCATGGCTATCTCCTATATAAAAATTTTAGCATATTTTATTCTTGTAATATTATTGATATACTATATTCATAGAAATATATTTATTATATAAATCATACCGGAGATCTGTTATGGCGTGGTACAGCCTGTCTGAGGTATTAAAAATAAAGCCTCCTACAGATGAGAAAAGTCTTAAAAGATTGTGGATGAGACCAAGGCCTTCAAAAAAGATAACAAAACCTAAATCTTCAGAAAAAAAGGCTGAGGTTTCTGTTGAGATAAAGAAGGGGAGAATAGATATATACGTTTAAGGAAGGTTTATCACTATACTCTCTGAAACTGATACAGCCTCAGCTGAACTGCTTAACTCCCCCATCAGAAACATACCAAATACAACAAGGAATATCAGGAAAAGGAAAACCATCTCTATCTTCTTTGATTCATCTGTAATTATGTTAAACATCTTACTGACCTTCCCTTATATTCTGTTAATATATTTATCGGCAGAAAAATAAAAACTTTAAAATGCTCCTATAAGGGATCGTAGTTTCTCAATTTTATCCCTTATCTCTGCAGCCTTCTCAAACTCCCATTTTTCAGCATATTCCCACATCTGTTTTTCAAGGCTTTCTATCTGTTTTAAAAGATCCTCTTCACTTTCTATATCTTCAGGCAGGTTTTCATACATCTCATATATTCCTATCTCCTCAAGTGATATAAGATCTTTTACCTCTTTTGATACAGTTTTAGGTTCAATACCGTACCTTTCATTGTACTCCTTCTGTAATTTCCTTCTTCTCTCCGTCTCATTTATAGCCTTTTCCATAGCAGGTGTTATTGTATCTGCATAAAGAATAGCCTTTCCGTTTACATTCCTTGCTGCTCTTCCTATGATCTGGATAAGAGCTGTTGCCGATCTTAAAAATCCCTGTTTATCTGCATCAAGAACTGCAACAAGTGAAACCTCAGGCATGTCAATACCTTCCCTGAGGAGATTAACGCCAACTATAACATCGTACTTTCCTTCTCTAAGCTCTTTTATTATCTTTACCCTTTCTATGGTATCTATCTCTGAATGGAGGTATATAGCCTTTATATCCCTTTCCTCAAGGTAGTCTGCAAGGTTCTCAGCCATCTTTTTTGTGAGTGTTATAACTATGGCTCTCTCATTTCTCTCTTTTATATTCCAGATCTCTGATATAAGATCATCAATCTGTCCTTCTGTTGGTTTTACGACCACCTCAGGATCTAAAAGTCCTGTAGGTCTTATTATCTGCTCCACAATAACACCTTTTGATCTCTCTATCTCCCATTCTGCCGGTGTTGCAGATACGTATATAGCTCTCTGTATCTTTTCAACAAACTCCTCAAATTTTAAAGGTCTGTTGTCATAGGCTGATTTTAACCTCCATCCGTATTTAACGAGGTTGTCCTTCCTTCTTCTATCTCCGTTGTACATGGCTCTAACCTGTGGGATTGTTACGTGAGACTCATCAACTATCAGTAAAAAGTCATCAGGAAAGTAGTCCATAAGTGTGTAAGGCGGCTCTCCTGGTTTTCTCCCATCAAAGTATCTTGAGTAGTTCTCAATACCTTTACATGTTCCAAGTTCAAGCATCATCTCTATATCGTAGTTAGTTCTCTGCCACAGCCTGTTTGCCTCAATCTCCTTCCCCTGCTTTCTGAACTCCTCAACCTCCCTCTCAAGATCAGCCTTTATCTGTTTTATAGCCTCTATCATATCAGGTCTCGGTATAACATAATGACTTGCAGGAAATACAACTGTAGTGTTCAGCTTTCTTTTTATATCCCTGTTGAATATATCAAGCTCTGTTATGCTCTCTATCTCATCACCGAAAAACTCAACCCTTAGAATAATATCCTCTGAGTGAGATGGGAGTATCTCTACAGTGTCTCCCTTTACCCTGAATGTTCCTCTTTTAAACGAAAAATCATCCCTTACGTACTGAAGTTCAACAAGTCTTTTTAGAAGATCCTGCCTTTCAATCTGCTGTCCAACAAAAAGATGGAGTCTTAATTTTTCGTAAAACTCTGGTGTTCCAAGACCGTATATACATGATACAGAGGCAACAACGATCGTATCAGGTCTCTCTATAAGACTTTTTGTTGCTGAGTGTCTCAGTCTGTCTATAGCATCATTTATTGAACTGTCCTTTTCAATATAAAGATCCTTTTCAGGAACATAAGCCTCAGGCTGGTAGTAATCGTAGTATGAGACAAAGTACTCAACAGCATTATCTGGGAAAAGCTCTTTAAGTTCTCTGTAAAGCTGTGCGGCGAGAGTTTTGTTATGGGTCAAAACTAAAGTAGGTTTTCCATATTTTTCAATAACATTGCCGATAGTGAAAGTCTTTCCTGTTCCAGTGGCTCCCAATAGAACCTGCTCTTTTACTCCCTGTTTTAGGTTTTCATAAAGCTGATTTATGGCTTTTGGCTGATCTCCTGCTGGAGGAAATGGCATATCTATCTTGAAAGGCGTTCTTCCCATCTTTCTCCCTTTTCAGTGAGTAGTAGATAAAATAATATATACTGAAGATTGTATATTACAAAGAGGAGGACTGATGTCAGCTATTTTTGGTAAGGAGATCCTGGATTATATTTACAATCTTTTCAGCCTTGAGGATGAAGTATTAAAGGAAATGGAAAGGTTTGGGAAGGAGAATGATTTTCCGATTATAGATAGATACTCCGGAAGTTTTCTCAATCTGATAACAAAAATAAAAAAGCCTGAACTTGTTGTTGAACTTGGATCAGGCTTTGGATATTCCGCATATTACTTTGCGAAGGCTTTAGAGAATGGAAAGGTAGTTCTTATAGATTACCAGGAGAGGAATATAGAAAGGGCAAGATACTTTTTTGAAAAAGGAGGTCTTACTGATAAGGCTGAGTTCAGAGTTGGAGATGCTGTTGAGATAGCAAAAGAGTATAAAGATATAGATATTCTTTTCCTTGATTTAGAGAAGTTGAGATATCTGGAAGCTGTTAAAACCCTTGAAGAAAACCTTTCTGAAGATGCGATAATTATAGCTGACAATGTTCTGTGGCACGGAAATATACTTTCTGAAACAGACAGAAAAGCTGAAAGATTAAGGGAGTTTAACAGTTATATGTCTGAAAGATACAGATCTATCATAATTCCTGTCGGTGATGGTCTCCTTTTATCTGTTAAATGAATGTTCCAAATAGAACAGTTTTCTGTCCTGAATGGAACAGCTTGAAATCTTGTTTATCTGTAATTTGTTCTTAATAAATAACTTTTCTTGATCTAAATCATTGGCATTTTAATTGCCTAGTAGGAATATAAAATGTAGATCCTGCTGCTGCTAACCCATCTTATTGGGAGGGGCTACCTCCCTTTTTTAAAATCCTATCAATCCTGAAACCTCTCTTTAAGACGGATAACAGTCTTCTTTTATCAGCCAAGAGTGAAGGCTCCTTCTTTAAAGATTCTATAATCAGCTTCCAGCCTGTTTTTAAATCGCCAAACCTGAGGCAGACCTCGCCGATGGAGAATAAAAAAAGATGATGATACTCATCAGGTATCTGGTTTATATAATCCTGATAAACCTT
This sequence comes from Persephonella marina EX-H1, assembly GCF_000021565.1. Classification (NCBI taxonomy): domain Bacteria; kingdom Pseudomonadati; phylum Aquificota; class Aquificia; order Aquificales; family Hydrogenothermaceae; genus Persephonella; species Persephonella marina. The sequence goes on from NC_012440.1 coordinate 732,206, forward strand.
TAAAGTTGATCTCCAGAAAACAGGATTTCTGCTTGTTCTTCCTCCATGTTCTCTCATAAAAACCTTATCATTATCTAATATTTTTATCTTCAGACCCTCTTTGAAAGATCTTAGGAAGAACTCCCAGTCTTCTCTTGGGATATATTTATCTTTGTAACCTGAGAATTTTTCTTTCCTTAAAGCTGTAGCTGTAGGGTATCCTATCATTGATGAATAAAGGATCTCTTCTATAGTTTTCGGTATTTTTTTAGTTGATCTTCTTATCACCTTCCCTTTTTCATCAATAAACGTTCTTGGAAATGAATAGACGATATCGTACTCCTGAAGATACTTTACACTCTCACTTACATACCCTTTCTCCCAGATATCGTCGTAATCAAGGAAGAAGATAAAAGAGCCTTTAGCTTTTGATACTCCAAAATTTCTGCTGTAAGCTCTCTCCATATTTTTCTCGTTTCTGTAGTAATGTATCTTTTTGCCTATCAGATCATTAAAGCTGCCAAATATAATCTCTTCTGTTCTATCTTTAGATGCGTCATCAACAATAACTATCTCAATGTCTGAATAGGTCTGGTTTATAGCTGAATTTACGGCATCTTTTATAAATCTCTCACCGTTGTAAACGGGGATAACTACGCTAACAAGACCTTCCAATCTACCTCTCCCTGATATTTTTTTCCCAGAGAAATATATATTTCAAAAATGTATAAAATGTTGTACTTAATGCAACGATAAAACCTCTTATTCCATCTAAAAAACCTTTTCTTATAAAAAACTCTTTAATAAAAGCTGATACAGGATTGATTATAATATTACGGAGTCTGAACTTTTTACCTTTTGTGTACATATCCTCAGCTGAGATCTTTGAGTATCTCAAAACCTTTGAGAAATGATCATAAATATCCCTGTATGAGTAGTGTAAAAGATCTCCATTTATCTTTGATGTTTTACCGTCAATGACGAGATACTCGTGTACATTTCCACCTTCCCATCTTGGGTTAGATGATCTTTTTACAAGCCTAAGCTTCCAGTCAGGCTGAAAGGCGTAATTTAAGATCTTCCCAAGATAGACAGTTTTTCTGTTTATAAAGTATCCATCAGCTTTGGGATTTCTTACTGCCTGAATGATTGATCTTTTCAGCTCTTTGGATGGGATCTCATCACAATCAAGAAAAAGTATCCATTCCTGTGAACATTTTTTTATTAATGAGTTTTTCTGCTCCCTGTATCCTTTCCAGTTTTCTATATAAACCTTAGCTCCGTATTCTTTAGCTATCTCAACGGTTCTGTCTGTTGATCCTGAATCAAGGACGATAATCTCAGAGGCTATATCTTTGACCGCCTTTAATACACCTTCAATACGGTCTTCCTCATTGTAAGAAATTAGAGCTACAGTCAGGGGTAATCTTTCCATCAAACCTGTTTCGGCTTTTTATTAAAACTTTTCTATTATAACACCGAAACAGGACTCTTAAAAAACTACCCTCCTATGCTTGTCATTATTCTTCTGCAGTCTGAGAATGCATACCCCGATCTCATTATCTTCTGGTTTGATATATCTTTCTCAATGAGAACCTTCTTTATAAATCTGTCTAACTCCTCATCAGTTCCGTATCTGACAACCTCTTTTGCGTCCAGTTCGTCATCTGTTCTGAGACACAGCTTGATATGTCCTTCCGCTGTAAGTCTAAGTTTTGAACAGCCATCACAGAATGGGTTTGATATAGGTGTTATAAAACCTATCTTTGTTCCAAGTTTTGGTATTTTGTAAACCCTTGCTGCACCGCTTCCAACGGATATGGCAGGTATGAGTTTACCGTACTTTTTTTCTATCTTATCCTTTATCTCTTTAAGAGGCTGTACCTTATCCTCCGACCACTGGATCTGTTCACCACCTATAGGCATCATCTCAATAAATCTGACCTCAACACCGTACTCTTTACCAAACTCAACAAAATCAAGGGCTTCATCCTCATTTAAACCTTTTACTATAACAGCATTTACCTTTATAGGATCGTATCCAAGCTCCTTTGAAACCCTTATCCCTTCAAGAACATCCTCAAGTCTTCCCTTTGTTATCTGGTAGAAAAGTTCAGGCTTTAGGCTGTCAATTGATATATTAAGTCTGTCTAAACCTGCCTTTCTCAGTTTCTCAGCATGTTTTGACAGTGTTATAGCATTTGTTGTAAGTGATATATCATTTATCTGGGGGATATCTTTTAACATTTTTACAAGCTCTTCAAGCTGGGGTCTGACTAACGGCTCGCCGCCTGTTATCCTCACCTTCCTCAGTCCGTACTTCGTCATAGCCTTAACGAGTCTTGCTATCTCCTCATATCTCAGTATCTCGTCATGGGGAACAAACTCTGAGTTATCCGGACGGCAGTAAAAACATTTCAGGTTGCACTTGTCTGTAACGGAGACTCTTAAATATGAGATGTTCATTTTTATCCTCCAGATATTAGCATTTTCTAATAAATCTTATTAAACCTTATTCATAAGGTTATATCATTTTTGTCCATATGACAAGTTTGAAATATCGGTATTAAAGATATTAATTGATTTTCAGTATGACATTGATTTTGATCAAGTATTGAATTTTTTTAATAGAAGTTTGTAAATCCTGTTTTTTGGAAATCCTGTTTCCTCGGATATTATTTTTGATATCTCCTTTATCCTTTTACCTTTTTTGTAAAGCTCTTCCGCCATTTCAATTATATAATCCTCGTTAAATTCCTCACTTTGAACAGGATTACAGATGATCACAAACTCTCCCTTAATAATATCCTTATTCTGATCCAGATACCGGTAAACATCCTTTATATTTCCTCTTATAAATCTTTCATGGATTTTCGTTATCTCCTTCCCAACAACAACCTCACTGTCAGGAATGATCTCCTCAATTATTTTTAATGTTTTCAAAACTCTCAGAGGGCTTTCATAAAGGATAAATGTGTACCCTATCTGTTTTAATCTCTCTATCTCTTCCTTTTTTTTCTTTTCCTTCTGAGGAAGAAATCCTACAAAAATAAATCTGTCTGAGGGAAGTCCTGATGCTGATAATGCTGCTGCTCCAGCAAAAGGACCGGGGATGGGAACAACATTTATACTGTTTTCCCATGCTTTTTTAACAACCCTGTATCCAGGATCTGAGATACACGGTGTTCCGGCGTCTGAGACAAGTGCGATATCCATTCCTTCTTTTAAAAGGGATATAATCTTATCAGAAGCCTTTTCCTCTATATGCTCATGGTATGAAACAAGTTTTTTCCCTGTTATCCCGTAATGGCTGAGAAGTTTTCTTGTTACCCTCGTATCCTCACAGGCTATGATATCTACATTTTTTAATATCTCAACAGCTCTGTAAGTGATATCTTTCAGGTTACCTATCGGTGTTGCAACGATATAGAGTGTTCCCATTAATGTAATGTACCGTTTTTTATGTATCTGTAACCTATAAATATTCCATCTTTAAATACGGACACCTTTCCATCAGGGATATCAAGTATCTCTTTTTCTGTTATCTTTTTATAGAAAAATCTTAACTTTTTCTCGCCGAAACTGTTTATATGTATCTCTCCCATATCCTTTCTGTATCTTCCATCAATGAGTATCACATTGAGATTTTTAAACTCAACAGGTGTTGTATTTTTTATATTTATAAATCCTGTCAGATACTTACCGTTGCTCTTCTCAACAAGTATATACTCCGCATCCCAGTTTAGACCTTCTACAGGGTACTTTACCCTGAATATCTGGCTCTGGGCAAGCTCAGACTTTACTTTAACTGTTATCTGGGGAGAGAAAAGCTCATTCCATTTAAGTGGTGATTTTATTCTTGATGGAAAATCTGGAACAGTTGTTATTACAAAACCTTTTCTTGTGTTTATCTTTATATATTCATCATTGATATCTATAACTGTTCCTTTTATAACCCTTCCTTCACCTTCAACAGATACAAACTTCCCTATAAGATTTTTTTTCCAGTCTTTACTTACATTCTCAAGAAAGTAGCCTTCTATCTCTATACCATCAGCTTCTATAAGAATGCTGTCAGTTATTGCTATAGGTTTTAAAAAGATAGGTCCTATAACATTCTCACCGTCAGCAACCATAAACTCCTCTTCCTGAATGTATGTTGAATGTCCTGTTCTGCTTAAAAATAATGTGTCTGCAAATGAAAAACTGAGATCAAAAAATAGGATAAAGAGGATAACTTTTTTAAGCATTTTCCCTCCAGTTGTATGAGTTTAAAACTAATTATATCATCTCCCATTGAATACAGATTAATGTTTTATAATATTCTTAAACTGAAAATATTTGTGGAGGAAAGATTTGAACAGAGAGTACAACTTCAAAGAGATAGAGGAGAAGCTTTTAAAAGAGTGGGAAGAAAATGATCTTTTTAAAACAGAGGAAAAACCTGATAAGGATAAATTTTACGTTCTTGAGATGTTCCCTTACCCTTCAGGAAGAATACATATGGGGCATGTAAGGAATTACGCTATAGGTGATGTTGTTAACAGATACCTCAGGATGAAAGGTAAAAACACACTTCACCCTATGGGATGGGATGCATTTGGTATGCCTGCTGAAAATGCTGCAATAAAAAGTGGTGTTCACCCAGCAAAATGGACTTATGAGAATATTGATTATATGAAAAAAGAGCTTAAAAGGCTTGGATTTTCATACGACTGGAACAGAGAGGTAACAACCTGCTCGCCTGAGTATTACAGATGGAACCAGTGGATATTCCTTAAGATGTACGAGAAGGGAATCGCTTACAGAAAGTCTGCTGTAGTTAACTGGTGTCCACACGATATGACTGTTCTTGCAAATGAGCAGGTTATTGAAGGAAGATGCTGGAGATGTGATACACCTGTTGTTCAGAAAGAGATACCTTCATGGTTTTTAAGGATAACAGATTATGCTGAGGTTTTACTTGATGATCTTGAGACACTAAAAGGGAAATGGCCTGAAGCTGTCCTTACAATGCAGAAAAACTGGATAGGAAAGTCTGTTGGTGCAACGATAAGATTTCCTGTGGAGAACTCTTCACAGTATATTGAGGTTTTCACAACGAGACCTGATACAGTTTTTGGTGTTACTTTTATGGCTTTAGCTCCCGAACATCCTGTTGTTTTAGAGCTTTCAAAAGGAACAGATCAGGAAGAGGATGTTAAAGCTTTTGTTCAGAAATATCTAACAATGTCAACAAAGGAAAGAGGCATAGTTGAGGAGAAAGAAGGGGTTTTCACAGGAAGGTATGCGATAAACCCTCTAACAGGAGAGAAAATACCTGTATGGGTTGCTAACTACATTCTCTGGGGATATGGGACAGGTGCGATTATGGCTGTTCCAGCTCACGATGAGAGGGATCACGAGTTTGCAAAAAAATACGGAATTCCAATAAAGCCTGTTATAAAGCCTTTGGAAGGTGAGTGGGACTACCAGGAGAAAGCATTTGAAGAGGAAGGGATTCTTATAAATTCTGATGGCTTTGATGGGCTTAAATCATCTGAGGCAAAGGAAAAGATAACAGAGGAGATTGAAAAGAGAGGTATTGGAGAAAAAACAATAAACTTCAGACTCAGAGACTGGAATATATCAAGACAGAGATACTGGGGTACGCCTATACCTATAATTTACTGTAATGACTGTGGAACTGTTCCTGTTCCTGAAGAAGATCTGCCTGTTTTACTTCCTGAGAATGTTGAGTTTACAGGCATGGGAAATCCCCTTGAACAGGTTGAAGAGTTTGTTAAAACAACCTGTCCAAGATGTGGAAAGCCTGCGAGAAGAGAAACTGATACTATGGACACATTTATAGACAGCTCATGGTATTTCCTGAGATACTGTGATCCTCACAATGAAGAACTACCTTTTGATAAAGAAAAGGCTGACTACTGGATGCCTGTTGATCTGTATATCGGTGGGATAGAGCATGCTGTACTACATCTGCTTTACTCAAGGTTTTTCACGAAGTTTTTAATGGAAATAGGTCTTGTTGATGTTGAAGAGCCGTTCTCCCAGCTTCTCACACAGGGAATGGTTCTGAAAAAGTGGATAAAGATAGAAAAACTCCTTGAGATACTTGGGGTTGATGAAAACATAACGCTGGATGAACTGAAACTGAAGGTGGAAGAACTAAAGAGTAAGTAATACTTGTAACCGGAAAAATTAATTATACATTTATGTATTATACAACGATGTATAATACGGATTTGTATAATGGAACATAAAGAAAGAAATCCTTTTTATTTTGGTGGAACTGTTAGTAACGAAGATTTTTGCAACAGGGAAAGGGAGCTTGAAGAGCTGAAGAGGGATATTTTTTCTGGCATCAACATACTTCTGTATTCTCCACGGAGATTTGGAAAATCATCACTCCTTCTAAGGCTAAAAGAACAGCTGGAAAATGAAGGAATAAAAGTTATTTTACTTGATCTGTTTCCTGTTGTAGATGAGAAAGATTTTATAAACCGGTACTTTGATGAAACTATAAAAACACTGCTCTCCAGAAAAGAGAAGGTTATTCAGACTCTAAAGGAACTGACAAACCTTAACTTTAGTGTTAGCTCTACCCTTAAACCTGACGGCAGTGTAACCTTTTCTGTTTCTTTTTCTTCAAAAGAGAAAAAAACAGTTTTAAAAGAGATACTGGAAATTCCATTTTTATACGCTACCAAAAACAACGCAAATGTCGCAGTAATATTTGATGAATTTCAGGAAGTTGAGAATTTAGGATTAGAAAAAGAGATCAGAACAGTTATCCAGAACCACGGCAGGAATGTTTCTTATGTATTTTCAGGAAGTAAAAAGAGTGTCCTTACCCAGATTTTTTCTAATAAAAGCAGACCTTTTTATAAGTCGGTTAAAAAATTTCCATTAAAGGAAATTCCACTTGAAGAGTGGATACCGTTTATCCAGAATAAATTTGAAAAAACAGGAAAAAAGATAGATGAAGAAATAATAAAAGAGGTTTTTTGTATCTGCCGAGGATTTCCATATTATATCCAGCATATATGTTATGTTCTGTGGGAAGTTTCTAAAGAAAAAGTAAAAAAAGAAGATCTAGATTATGCAATAAATCTTGTTCTGGAAAGGGAAGAGGACTCTTTCTGGGAAGAGTGGTCAAATTTACCGCCAACTCAGAAGAAAGCTTTAAAAATAATAACCTACACAAATGGTAAAAATATTTATTCAAAAAACACTCTTTCTGAATTTGAGATCACTGCTTCACATCTTAAAAGAGCAATAGAACAACTTCAAAAAAAGGATATCATCACTAAGGAAAGAAATACTTATCAAATTATAGACCCTATTATGGAACTGTGGATTAAAAAGAATTTTTAAATCCTGCTTTAGCTATGAATCTTTGTTTACTATTTCATTAATAGCTCTCACACTAACTCCAAGTTCTCTGGCAAGTCTTGACTGCGAAAGTCCTAAAGGTTTTATAAATTCCTCTTCAAGAATCTCCCCCGGATGTGTAGGTTCTCTTTCAAGCTGTATAACAGAGAGAGCCTCTATTCTTTTATCTGTTTTTAAAGCTTTCTTAAACTCTTTTACTAAAATAATAACATCGTAGGCTTAGCCATTTTCAAATCTAAATATAATTCTATACTGGAAAACCTTTCTGATATCCCCATTTGTAAGATATCGCTGTTGAAAAACTCTTTTCCTGACCTCCCATGATATCTATACTCCTCCAGATGTTATAATAAGTTTTATAAAACTTTAATCAAGGAGCGGGAATGAAAACCCTGAAAGAGTTTCTTGAAGAGAACCATCTGACACTTAATGATAACGCGAAACTTCTTTTTGAAAAGTTAGATCTTGATATGGAAGTTTTGAAACAGCTTGAGGAAAAATACGGAAAATCTGACAAGATGTCAAAATCTAAACACAACACAGTTGATCCTGATGAGATGATAGAAAAGTACGGGGCGGATACTGTCAGGCTTTACATACTTTTTGCAGCTCCACCACAGAACAGCTTTGACTGGATAGACAGCGGTATTGAAGGGGCACACAGATTTTTAAAAAGGGTCTGGAACTTTGTTGTTGAAAGGGCAGACCAGCTAAAAGATGTCTCATACTCAAAGGAAGATTTTAAAAACCTTCCTAATGAAGACCAGAAACTGAGAAGAAAACTTCACCAGACAATAAAAAAGGTAAACGAAGACATAACAAGGGAGTACCAGTTTAATACAGCAATAGCTGCCATTATGGAGCTTATGAATGAGCTTACATCCTATAAGGGAAGTAATCTTAAAGTTTTAAAGGAAGCTGTTGAAAATCTTATACTTATGCTTTCCCCATTTACCCCTTTCATAGCAGACCAGCTGTGGAGAACTATAGGAAAAGAAGGATACACAATACAGCAGCCTTTCCCTGAACCTGATGAGGAGGCTCTTGTTGAAAAAACAAAAGAGATACCTGTCCAGATAAACGGAAAGGTGAGGGCAAGAATTACCGTCCCTGCAGATGCTGATGAGGAGACGGTCAAAAATATAGCTTTTGAGAATGAAAGTGTTAAAAAATGGACAGAAGGTAAGGAGATAGTTAAAGTTATATTTATAAAGGGTAAAATACTTAACATAGTAGTTAAAGGTTAAGAGGTAGGAGATGAGTTATAAAAATATCCTTGTAGGTTATGATGGATCTGATCCAAGTAAGAAGGCTTTAAAAAAGGCTGTAGAACTCTCAAAAATAATGAAAAGCGATCTACATATAGTAGGTGTTGTCAGACCTTTCCAGTTTGCTGCTGTTGATTTTATACTTCCTGAAGAGATAGAGGCTTATGAGAAAGAGGAGATATCAAAAGAGGAGAGATTTTTAAAAGAGGCTCTTGAGATAGCGAAAGAATCGGGCATTGAGGCAAAAACAAAGGTTCTTGAAGGTGAGCCCGCTGAAGAGCTTATGAGTTATGCTGATGCTAACGGATGTGATCTTATAGTTGTTGGTCATAGAGGAGCAGGTGGATTTAAAAGGCTGATACTTGGAACAACAGCTGGTAATCTTGTTAAGTATGCAAACCAGTCTGTATTAGTTGTTAAGTAGCTTTTCTTTAATTTTTGGGTATATAAGGAATAGAGTTATAAGGACAAAAAGTACACCTACAGCCATAAAGTAGTACTCTTTTACTTCGCCAAATATATGTTCTGCAGCTTTTCCAAAGAAAAAGCCTATGGAAAGGTATATAACAGCCCAGAAGAAAAGGGATATAAGATTAAAAAATATAAACTTAAACATACCAAATCCTGTTGCACCCATAAGAACCATAGGGACTACTCTCATCCCGTAAAGAAATCTGATAATGAATATTGACAGTATTCCGTATTTATCAACAAGCTGTTTTGCCTTCCTGTATTTTTTTCTTGTGTAAACATTTCCAAGTAAAAACTCCCTTCCCTTCCATCTACCGAGGAGAAAGTATATTATCTCGTGGAGAAATGCTCCTGACATTGCAGATACAAGGGATACAAAAGGGTTGAGCATCTTAAGTTTTATAAAAAAGCCAACTATAAGGAGAAATATCTCACCTTCAAGGAAAGTTCCTATAAAAACTGCTATATACCCGTAATGCTGAAGAAAATTCTCTAAACTCTCTATCAAAATTCTCCCTCTGTAAAATAAACAAAGATATTATAACTTATGAATAAGGTACTGTTGAAAGAAAATGTTTGAAAAAAGATGAAATATAAATGGAGCTATAACCGAACCAGATCTGATATAAAGATATCCAAATATCAGAGAGGGGAAGAAGGTGAGAACACTCAGTATATCTGGATTTATGATAACGTGAGGTAAGGAAAAAAGGACGGAGACTGTGATATTCCGGAGATGAATATTCTTTACCGGTACTGTGGATAAAAGATAACCTCTAAAAAATATCTCCTCTGCAAAAACCTGTCCTGACTGATAGAAATTTTGTATTGAGATACTATTCCATATAAAAGGGAGATATACAGAAGACAACAACGACCCATACAATATTCCGGATCTGTAGTTTTTTAAGCCTAACTCTTTTAGATCCTTAAAGATAAGAGGGGAGATAAGAACAAAGAAGGAGGCATAGAAAAATAGGCTGTTAAAATATGTAAGTGATAGCAGTAATACCAGCAGTATATAAAGCGTAAAAGCTGAATACATCAGGCTTTCAACCTTTTTAACTTCTGGAGATGTATCATTATAGCTGTTATAGCCGCTGGAGTTATCCCTTCAAGTCTTGCAGCATGACCGAGGGTTAGAGGTTTTGCAGCTGTCAATTTCTGGACTACCTCTTTTGTAAGTCCGGCTATCTGTGAGTAGTCTATATCTTCAGGTATCTTTATGTTCTCCAGATATCTCATCTTTTCATTCATCTTTCTTTCCCTTTCAAAGTATCCTGAGTACTTAACATTGATATCTATCTCTTCAGCCACATAATCACTCTCAGGTGTTTCAAAGCCGTACTCTTTAAGTTTATTAACATCTATATCAGGTCTTTTTAAAAGATCATAAGCTGAAACGGATCTTGTCTCGCCTTTTGATACTATCTTCCTTCTCTCATTTCTGTAAATATCAAGCCATCTGCCTATCTCTTTCTCTATCTCTTCTACAGCTTTAAACTGCTCGTAGCTCAGCATACCGAGATTGTAAGCCTTTCTGTAAAGTCTTAAAACAGGATTGTCCTGTCTGAGATGAAGTCTGTACTCTGATCTTGATGTAAAAAGTCTGTAAGGCTCTATAACACCTTTTGTTGTGAGATCATCAATCATAACACCTATATAAGCCTCGTCTCTTCTTATATAAAACGGTTCTTTACCAAGTGCCCTCAGTGCAGCATTTATACCTGCGACAAGACCCTGTCCCGCTGCTTCTTCATATCCTGTTGTTCCATTAAAGTTTCCTGCGTGGTACAGACCTTTTACTCTCTTTGTCTCAAGTGTTGGGTAAAGTTCAGTTGGTGGGACTATATCATACTCAATTGCGTATGCAGGCTTTAGTAATACAACATTCTCAAGTCCCGGGATTGATCTGTACATCTCCCACTGGACTTCTTCAGGTAGAGATGTTGAAAGGCCGTTTGGATATATACTTATGCCGTTCTTTGTTTCAGGCTCAAGCCATACTGTATGTCTCTCTTTGTTCTCAAACTTTACTATCTTGTCTTCTATTGAAGGACAGTAACGGGGACCTATACCTTTTATAGCTCCGCCATAAAGTGCTGTTCTGTGTAAATTCTCCCTTATTATTCTGTGTGTTTCTGGAGTTGTATATGTTATGTAGCAAGGTATCTGCTCTTTCTGGTTTTTTCTGAACCAGTATGAGTGCTCTGGATCGGTCCAGAATGAGAACTTTGGTGCAGGTTCATCTCCTGGAGCTTCCTCAAGACCTGAAAAATCAATCGTTCTTTTATCAAGTCTCGCAGGTGTTCCTGTTTTGAACCTCTGGAGGGGAAATCCAAGCTTTCTGTAAAAATCAGGGAGTTTTGTTGATGGTTTTTCGTCCATTCTTCCTGCAGGTATCCTTTTATCTCCTATATGAATAACACCATCGAGGAATGTTCCTGTTGTAACAACAACAGACTTGGCTCTGATCTTTAATCTTCTATCTACCTCAACACCTTCAACTTCGTAACTGCTCTCTTTCAGATAAATATCTGTAGCCTCACCTTCAATAACTGTGAGATTCTCTGTGTTTAGAACCTTATTAACCATATACTTTCTGTACTCTTCCTTGTCAGCCTGTGCCCTCGGTGATCTTACAGCTGGACCTTTTCTTGTGTTTAAGGTTTTAAACTGGATACCTGTAGCATCAATCGCCTTTCCCATCTCACCGCCGAAAGCATCAATCTCCCTTACAACAATACCTTTTGCAATACCACCTATAGCTGGATTACAAGGCATAAGACCTACTTTTTCTTTATCTAATGTGATAAGGGCAGTCTTCACCCCGAGCTTTGCAGAGGCAAGGGCAGCCTCAATACCAGCATGACCACCACCTATAACAACAACATCATACTCAAGGTCATATACCATAAGATCACCTCTTTTCTGTTATATGAAACTAAAATAATATATGAAAATCATACCTTTATACAACACAGCTTGAATATATTTTTTCAAAACAGTAAATATAAAAGTATATATTCCGTTACAGGGAGGAGGTGTTATGTTTCCCTTTATTATCATCTTTATTATGGGACTTTTTTTGATTTTGCCCCAGCAGGTTTTTGCTATACCTGCATTTGCGAGACAGTACAAGGTTAGCTGTAACACATGTCATGCAGCATTTCCAAGGCTGAATAGCTATGGTGAACAGTTTGCAGATGAAAACTACAGAATGCCTAACTGGAGGGACACTGTTCTAGATACAGGCGACAGTATGCTCGCTCTACCTAAGTATGTTCCACTTTCAATAAGGGCTATGGCTTACGCTCAGGTAAGGGAAGGAAAGTATATAGATCCGGTCAGTGGTGAGACTGAAAAAGCTGACACAGACTTTCAGGCTCCGTATATGATAAAGATTCTTTCAAGTGCTCCACTTTCAGACAGAATATCCTTTTACTTTTACGGTATCTTAGCTGAGAAAGGAGAGAACGGAACTGTTATCGTTGAGGATGCGTGGTTCAGCTACTCAAGCATTTTCAATACAGGGATAGACCTTATGATAGGTCAGTTCCAGATATCAGATCTGATGTTCCCAAGGGAGCTCAGACTTACATTCCAGGATTATATGATATACAGAATGGCTGGAATAACCTATGATAGAGGAGTTATATTCAGTAAAGGCTTTGATCCAGTTTCCATAGATTTAGGTCTTGTGAACGGAAATGGGATTGAGGAAAACCTTAAGATAAACAGCCCGGGTTATAAAAGACCTGATCATATGTTTGATAATGACAGGAAGAAGACAGCATTCGGCAGGATCGGTGTAGATATAGCAGGTGTCTCAGCAGGTCTGTTCGGACTTTACGGTAAGCAAAAAACAAAGCTCACAACAAGTGCAGGAACAAAAAGTGGAAGCAGGTATGCGGATAAAAAGATATACGGGCTTGATATATCTGGAAATGTAAATGATAAGGTCTACTATTTCTTCCAGTATCTTTACAATGACTGGGGAAAGTACTTTGATGATACACCAAACAAAAAATACCAGTGGTGGGGTGTCTTCGCAGGAGTTGATTATGTCTACAGTGATAAAGTTGTTCTGTCTGTTCTGTATAACTATGCTGATGCTGGAGACTTTGACGGAACATCAACAGTTTATGAAGGTATAAATATAAACACATTAACACTCACATACTCATACTACTTTATGAGAAATGTTAAAGGTATTATTGAGGCAACATACGACTTCCAGTCAAAGGATAATGATCCTGATTTTGTAGGACATGAGACAAAGGAAGGATATATTCTGATAGGATTTGATGCTGCATTCTAAATATTCTTCAGAACGAACTCACCAATAGGATTTTCAAACCTTTTGTCTCCACTGTGGTAAGCTGTCCACAGGTGGAGGCATTTTACTTTAAAAGGTTTTTCCTTGAAATCTCTTATACCACCGATACCGACATTTTTATCAAGTAAGACTGAAAATCTTGGATCGTCTAGAAACTGAGGATACTTTTCTTTAAAAATCTTTATCCTTTCCTCGATCTCCCTTTCATGTAAGGTTATAAAAAAGCTGAAAAGTGACTCATCAGTGCTTATCTTTTCAGAAAAGCAGGCTATATAGCCTTTCTCCTCAAGTCTTGATATTTTTGCCCTTATATCCCTATCAAGTATCCAGAATCTTGTAGGCTGGGGTACATAGATCTTCCTTTTTTTATCCCATACAACTATATCCTGTCTGAAAACATCAATACTCTTCACGCTCCCACATACTCTTTTCAAATCTAACAACCTTATTTCTTCCTGTTTCTTTGGCTCTGTAAAGTGCGATATCTGCAAATTTAATACACTGCCAGAATCTATCACTATCATGAGGAAACTCAGAAACACCTATACTCACCGTTTTCTTTAATGTAACCCCATCTGTGTGTATTACCATATTTTCAACCTTCTTTCTAATCTTCTCTGCTATCTCAACAGATTTTCCTTTTTCCACATCAACAAGTAAAACTATAAACTCTTCGCCACCGTACCTGACAACAATATCAGCTTCTCTTACACTTTTATTCAGAATATCAGCAACCCTTTTTAGTACCGTATCTCCAACATCATGTCCGTACTGGTCATTAACCTGTTTGAAGAAATCAACATCAACCATAAGTATGCCTATTGTTGATTTTCTTCTTATTGTCTGCTGTGAAAGTTTTGGTATGAGCTCCTCAAGGAATCTTCTATTGTACAGTCCTGTAAGCTGATCAACAAGTGACTGTTTTCTAAGTTTTTCCATATAAGATTTTGCCTCAATAACAGGTGCAACCTCTCTGAGGTAAGCCTCAATGAATGGAAGCTTGTTCTTTATATTAACCCTGCTTTCCTTATCGTAAATCAGCTGGAGTATAATTCCAACTCTACCACCAACATAGATAGGAATACATGTGAAAAACTCCTCAGCCTCTCCATTCTCACATTTAATAAAGTTAGGACATACACATGCATACTCCTCAGAAACAACCTCAGATCCTGTTCTTTTCACCCTACACTGATCAGCGTCAAGGAACACAACATCCTTACACCATTTTGTCTCTTCGTCTATATCTATCAGTTTATTGTTCTCTGTATCTACCTCATAGATAGAGTACTGCTGTATATTCATATCTTTCATTAACTTTCTAAGTCTCAGATAGATATCCTCTTTTGATGCGTCTTTTTCCACAATCTTTTTAAAGTTGTAAATCTTAACAAGCTCTTCAACTATCATATAGGTATCTTTCAGTGCATTACTGCTTTTGTTAATATTTCCACCGATAAGATATGAAACCCTGTTCTCTATGGCTGTGAGTGTGTTGCATAGTTTATCCATTGTTTCATTATATGTATCAGCAACTTCCTTAGCCTCGTCGTTTGTGTTTATAAACACTCTCTCTGAGAAATCTCCATCCTTAGCTTTGCTCAGTCCTCTTTTCAGTCTTGAGAAAAACTCTGTGTAAGGCTGGAAGAATCTAAGGATAACAAATGTTGTCATAAGGAATATAAACATTGACATGAATGTTGTCTGTATAAGATTTGCAAAGGTGAAGGATCTTACAGGGGTAAGATCTGTTTTTATGTATATAGCACCTAAGACGGCACCAGCTTCTACATTATGACATTTAAGACAGTTTATCCTGTTTATAGGCTCTGCCTTGTAAGGAAGTATGAGAACATAGCTGACTTTATCAAAGGTCTCTTCAAGTTTTTCGTAGGGTATTCCTGTCTGTAAAACCTTCAGTTCAGCTTCCGTTTTTGGCTTTTCATTTTCAGAACCTTCTCCATACTGCTGAACAACTTTATCTCCCCTTATAACCCTTATCTCCTCTATATTTCTATGTTCAAGCTTTATATTACTTAAAAATAGATCCCTTTTATCTATCTTCCCGATCTCCATAAGTGTTGTGAGGGAGTCTCTGACTATCTCTGCTATAACCGATGACTGATTCTTAACGTGGTTGATATTAACCTCTCTGAAGCTTTTGTACTCAAGTATCTGATTGACAAGGAACAGTATAAAAAGTAGTACAGCTACTCTTAACAGTAATTTAGATCGTATTGATTTCATCTAAAAACTCCAGATATTATATACAGGTATTTATTATTATTACTATTCGGAACGGAAAAGTAAATGTTTAAAAAAAGAATATTTATAGGTAGTTTTATCAAACTAAGTAATACTAAATTCTATACGAGAATAAAGAAGGATTTTGGCGGAATAACAACGGGAAGATGGGTTCCGGTACAGAACTTTCACATAACATACAGATTTATCGGAGATGTTACCAGTAAGGAGCTTGAAGATATATACTCTCTCCTGAAAAATGAGATAAACTATCCACGGACTGTCAGTCTTAATCTTAAAGGGGTTGGAGCTTTCCCAAATATTAGTAATCCAAGGGTCTTTTTTATAAAAGTTGAGGACAGTAATGGAGATCTTGTTGAGATAAACAACTTTATACAGGACAGACTTTCAGTTCTAGGTTACAAAAAAGAGATCAAACCGTTTGTTCCACATATTACACTCAAAAGGCTTAAGGGTGTAAAAAGGGAAGATTTTGTTGAAAAAGTGAAGAAGTATGAGGATATTCTTTTTGATACTCAGGAAAGTCTTGAGGTAAATATTATTGAAAGTATACTCACACCTCAGGGGGCTGTTTATAAGAAAATACTGCTGTGAAATGTTAATATATATTGCAAAATTTATGATTGATTTCATTTTTTATCTAATTAGATATATGTTATCAGATACCGTAGGAAATTATAAATGGAGGTAAATATATAATGGGTAAATATAAAGTCCCAAGGAGCACCACATACGGAAAAACCCAGATGGATTATGCCAGGGAAGGTATAATCACACCTGAGATGGAGTATGTTGCAAAAAGGGAAGATCTTCCTGTTGAGCTTGTCAGATCGGAGGTTGCCAGAGGGAGAATGATAATCCCGGCTAACATACATCACTACTCACTTGAACCTATGGCTATCGGTATTGAGGCAAAATGTAAAGTTAATGCTAATATAGGAAACTCTGCTGTTGTTTCCGATGTTGAAGGTGAGCTTGAGAAGTTAAGAGTAGCTCTTAAATATGGAGCAGATACAGTTATGGATCTTTCAACAGGTGGAAATGTAAACGAGATAAGGGAGGCTATAATAAGGGAATCTCCTGTTCCTGTAGGAACAGTTCCTATATATCAGGCTCTTCAGGAGGTCAGAACTATAGAACAGCTTACAGAACAGGATATCCTTGATATTATTGAGCTTCAGGCACAGCAGGGTGTTGATTATATGACAATTCACGCAGGTGTCTTAAAGGAGTTTTTACCGCTGGTTAATCACAGATTGATGGGTATCGTTTCACGTGGCGGATCAATAATGGCTGAATGGATGACAGTTCATGGAAAACAGAATCCTCTATACACACATTTTGATAAGATATGTGAGATATTCAAAAAGTACGATGTAACATTCTCACTTGGAGATGGTCTCAGACCTGGCTGTATAAATGATGCTTCAGATGAGGCTCAGTTCGCAGAGCTTAAGGTTTTAGGTGAACTTACAAAGAAAGCTTGGGAACACGGTGTTCAGGTTATGATAGAAGGTCCAGGTCACGTTCCAATGGATCAGATCGAGCTTAATATAAAGAAAGAGATGGAGTTATGTCATGAAGCTCCATTTTATGTTCTTGGACCTCTCGTTACAGATATAGCACCCGGTTATGACCATATAGCATCAGCTATAGGAGCTGCGATGGCAGGATGGTATGGGGCATCAATGCTCTGTTATGTAACACCTAAGGAACATTTAGGACTTCCAAATGCAGAGGATGTTAAGCAGGGGCTGATAGCTTATAAGATAGCAGCTCACGCAGCTGATCTTGCCAGACACAGGAAAGGTGCAAAAGAGTGGGATGATGCTATGTCAAAGGCAAGATACGAGTTTGACTGGGAGAAACAGTTTGAGCTTGCTATAGATCCTGAAACAGCAAGAAAGTACCATGATGAAACACTGCCACAGGAAGGATACAAATCAGCCAAATTCTGTTCAATGTGTGGACCTTCATTCTGTGCATACAGAATATCCCAGAATGTTCAGGAGGCTGTAAGCCAGAGTCCTGATTTTGCACAGATAGATACTAAAGAAGAAAATTAAATGCTGGGGGCTTTCAGCCCCTTTCTATCAAGGTAATAGATGGAGAAGATAGAAAACATACTTGAAAGTATTGAAGACCCAATCGTTGTAACTGATTTCAAAGGGGAGATAATTTATCTTAACCAGTCAGCTCAACAGCTAAAAGCCCAGATAGGAAAAAGACATTTTTATGAGCTTATAAATTATCCATTAACGCTTAAACATGTTAAAAACAGGATATCTGTTAAAAGTATATTCAAGGAGATAGAAAAGAGTAAGTTTTTGATAGATGCCTTTCCTTATGGAGACGATGGAGTAACCCTTCTTATAAGGGATATAACCAGATTTATTGAGCTTGAGGAGAAAAATAAGAAGGAGGGATGGATAGTAACGATCTCAAGGCTGATATCAAACATATTTCACGATATGAAAGGACCTATAGGTGGTATAAAAGGTTCTGCACAGCTTTTAAAAGAAGACCCATCAGATCAGGAGCTTATAGAGGATATACTCTACGAGGTTAAAAGACTTGAAAGTATGATAAATGATGTAACATTAATAACAAAAACTATTAAACTACAGAAGGAAAAAACTAATATTCATATGCTTATAGACAGAGCCATAAAATCTCTTAAGTCCCAGTATCCGGAGATTGAGTTTGAAAGGATATACGACCCGAGCTTACCTGATATTGAACTTGACAGGGAGTATATGCTGAGAGTTCTGATAAATATAATCAGAAATGGTATAGAGGCTGTTGAAGGAAAAGGAAAAATAACAGTTTACACAGGTATCTCTTGGGACAAGGTTTACTCACCAAAGGGAAACAAGATATTTATAAGAATAAAGGACAGCGGGAAGGGAGTTCCTGAAGAGATCATTGATAAGCTTTTTGTTCCTTTTACATCTACAAAAAAAGGAGGAATGGGTATAGGACTTTCCTCTTCATACAAGATAGTTAAAGAGCATGGAGGTGTTCTCAGATACATAGGGGATGCTACATTTGAAATACTACTTCCCTACAAGGAGTAAAGATGAAGGCACTTGTTTTTGATGATGAGAGAACGATAAGAAATGTTCTTAAAAAGGTTCTTATGAAAGAAGACCTTACAGTAAAAACATACGAAAGTGGGAAAGATGCTGTCCAGATCATTCAGGAAGAGCTACCTGATATAGTCTTCCTTGATATATCACTTGGAGATGCTGACGGGCTTGAGATACTTAAACAGGTTATAGGCTTTGAGAACAAACCTTATGTTGTTATGATATCAGGTCATAACGAGTACAACTATCTTATAGAAGCCATGAAGCTTGGTGCTTATGACTACATACCAAAGCCCTTTGATATAGAAAGAATAAGAAAGGTTGTGAATGATATAAAAAAGATAGCAGGAGCACAGACAGTCTCTGAAACCCTTGATATAGATATAGTAGGTAAAAGCCCATCTATGGGTGAGATATTCAAGATGGTAGGTAGAGCTGGAGCAAGTGATGAGCCTGTTCTTATAACAGGTGAAAGCGGAACAGGTAAAGAGGTGATAGCGAAGCTTATACACAGATACAGCAACAGATCAGACAGACCTTTTATCGCTATAAACTGTGCAGCTATTCCCTCAGGACTTATAGAGTCAGAGCTTTTCGGTTACGAGAAAGGTGCGTTTACAGGAGCTGACAAACCAAAGAAAGGAAAGTTTTTACTTGCAGACGGTGGAACGATATTCCTTGATGAGATAAGCGAGATGTCTCTTGAAGCCCAGAGTAAGCTTCTTAGAGTTCTTCAGGAAATGGAGGTAACACCTGTAGGTTCATCAAAAACATACAGCATTGATGTTAGAGTTATATCGGCAACAAACAGGGATCTTATAAAGCTTGTTGCAGAAGGTAAGTTCAGGGAGGATCTTTTCTACAGACTTTCAGTTATAGAGATACATATACCTCCTCTCAGGGAAAGGAAAGAGGACATACCTGATCTTATAGAGCTTTTCTCAAAACAGGCTATGAAAAAGTACGGTCTGAAAAGGGGTGGTTTTACGAAAGAAGCTGTGGAAGTTATGATGAACTATGACTATCCTGGAAATGTGAGGGAGCTTAAAAATATAGTAAACAAGCTTATAGCACTTCACAGGGAAAGGCCTATAACACCAGATCTTATACCTCCAAAGATAACAGGTTCAGAAGATTTTGGTGGAACAGACTGGAGGAGTGGTTTTGTAAAGGAGGCAAGAAGTCTGATACTTCAGAACAAGAAAAATATCTACGTAAAAATGATAGAAGAGGCAGAGAAACTGGTTATACAGGAAGTTTTAAAGCATACAAACGGGAATATATCGGAAGCAGCTAAATATCTTGGGATTCATAGAAATACTATCCACAGGAAAATAGAAGATTTAAATATATCTGTAAATAAGTTATGATTATATATATAAAGTCCTACAGGAAATAAAAACAGTTATGAAAAAAATTTTTAAATTTGCACTGCTGTTTGTCTTCTTATCATTTGTTTTTAGCTGTGCACCTAAACCTGCAGAGTATGAGGAGAAAAGAATCCAGAACAGCCAGTATTACTACAAGATAGGTCTTTCATATCTCAACAGCGGTAATATAGCACAGGCTATTTACTATCTTAATAAGGCATACGAGATTGATCCTGAAGATCCTGACATCCTTAATGCCCTGGGTATCGCATATACGAATGTTAAAGAGTATTCAAGGGCCAAAGAGTTTTTCCTTAAATCTATAGAGATCCTCCCTGATAAACCTGAGACATACACAAATCTCGGTGTTTTACTGGCACAGGAAGGAAATTACGAACAGGCACTGTGGTATTTAGAAAAGGCTATAGAAAACCCGAATTACAGAAATAAAGAAAAAGCCCTTTATAACATTGCTGTTGTTTACAGAAAGATGGGTAATCTTCCCAAATTTGAGGAGGCTTTAAAAAGGACAATATCATATAATCCTTACTTTATGAATGCATATATAACACTTGGAAATTACTACATACTCCAGAAGAGATATACAGATGCATACGATATATTTACGAGGGCTGTAAATGCAGGTCTTGTAAATCCATATATATATCTTGGTCTTGGAAAGGCTTACTACTATCTAGGTGAGTATGAAAAATCAAGATATTTCTTCCAGAAGGCTAAGAAGGTAGCTGGGGATGATATGTTCGTAAAGCAGGAAGCTGTAAAATTTATAGATATAGTTGATAGAAAGATAGTTGAGAAAAAAGAAAGGGAGATAAAAGAACAGAGTGTAAAAAAGAAGGTTAGTGTTAAGCGGGTTGTTAAAAAAGAGATAAGAAAAGAAGATAAAGTTGTAGAAACATTGGACACAGGTAAAGATCTATCTGAACCAGAAAAGAAGGAAGAATCCCCTGTTATGGAAGAAAAGAAACCGGAAAAAGAAAAGAGCGAAAATGAAAGGGTTAAGATTGGAGGAGAAAGGGATACAAAAGTAGCAAAGAGATCTGTTCCGGAGACGCCTAAGAAGGTTATTAAACCAAAAATAAGATTTTATGTTCAGGTAGGTGTTTTCTCGGATGAAAAATCTGCCATGGATATTTATGAAAAACTTAAAGAAAAGGGTTTTGAACCTCAGATCAAGAGAAGAAATATAGATGGTACAGAGTATTATTTTGTTATAATAGGATATTTCAAAAGTTACCTTGAGGCTTCAAGGTTTTATAGAAAAAATCTTAAGCCGGACGGCTTTAAAGGAATAGTAAAATTTGTTAGAAAGTAGGAGTGAGATGGAAGGAAAAAAGATAGATATCTCAGTGGTTATACCGATCTTTGATGAGGAAGAAAATCTACCCCTTCTTTACGAAAAACTTAAAAAAGTTCTTGATAGTCTTGGAAAGGAGTATGAGATCATCTTTGTTAATGACGGAAGTAGAGATAGATCATGGGAGATCATAAAGGAGTTTGCTGAGAAAGACAGCCATGTTGTTGGTGTTAATTTCAGAAAAAACTTTGGTCAGACAGCTGCGATGTCAGCCGGGTTTGAAACAGCCAGAGGTGAAGTGATAATAACTATGGATGGTGATCTCCAGAATGACCCTGAGGATATTCCTAAACTTCTTGAGCTTATAGATCAGGGTTACGATATAGTTAGTGGATGGAGAAAAGATAGAAAGGATGCCTTTTTAAGCAGAACTCTACCTTCAAGAATTGCAAACTGGCTTATATCTAAAGTTACAGGTGTTCATCTCCATGATTACGGCTGTTCCCTGAAAGCATACAGGGCTGATGTGGCAAAACAGCTTGATTTTTACGGTGAGATGCACAGATTCCTGCCAGCCTTATCAAAATCTATAGGGGCAAAAATCACTGAGATTCCTGTAAAACACCATCCGAGGATATATGGAAAATCAAAATACGGTATATCAAGAACATTCAAAGTACTACTTGACCTTATGCTTGTTAAATTTTTACTTGATTACAGAACAAAGCCTTTGAGGGTTTTTGGAGGAACAGGGGCTGTTTTATTTCTGTTTGGATCTATAACACTTTCTTATCTGGTTCTGATAAAGGTTCTGTTTGGTCAGGACATTGGGAACAGGCCTCTTTTGATATTTGGAACTCTTTTTGTTCTCTCAGGTATACAGCTTGTATCCACAGGGATTGTAGCTGAGCTTATAACAAGGACATACTATGAGTCCCAGGGCAAGAGACCGTATATTATCAAGGAAATAGTTAAGAAAGAAAGCTAAATTGAAAAAGTATATAAAGATATTTGAATTAATCGTCTCATTAGCTGTAACTGGAGGATTTATATACCTTTTTTATGTTGTAATAGGTTTTGAGAAGCTGATATACTTTTTGAAAAAAGTTTCCCCTACAGATCTTTTTATAGCTTTCATACTTTACCTTTTTTCATATATAACAAGAACATACAGATGGAAGATAACCCTTGAGATAAAAGATTTTAAAAAGCTCTTCAAGATCACATCATTCAACACTGTGTTTAATATATTTCTCCCTTTCAGAACAGGAGAGCTCTCCTTTTTCTATATGTTAAAAAAAGAGAATGTACCTTTCAAAGAAAGTGCAATAAGCTTTTTTACAGTGAGATTTTTTGATGCTGTATCACTTTTTACAGTTTTCCTCTCCTCATATCTGGTATATAAGGGTTTTACACTTTTTTCATTACTGCTTGTTTTAGTGATGCCTTTCAGTTTTTATATAATCAAGTTTATGGCAGGTTACATAAAGATAGAAAAGTTACAGAACTTTAACAGAAATGTCCTTACTGTAAAGAATATCCTTGTTCTGTATATACTCTCAGTACTTACTTTTGTTTTCAAATTCTCAGGTTTTTACTTTGTTATCCCCCACGGTATTGATCTAACATTTATTGAAAACTTTTTTGCAGCGGCAGCCGGGGATTTTACAACAATCCTTCCAATACACGGCGTTGCAGGGATAGGAACGTATGAGGGAGGTTATGCTGGAATACTTTACCTTTCAGGACTTGATAAGGATACAGCTCTCCTGTCCTCAGTTTTTGTCCACATTTTCATACTTATAGGGGCAGCTTTTATAGCAGGTTTCAGCTATATATTTTTAAGAAAATAATTATTTTTTACCAAAAAGCTGTTCTAACTTTTCTTTAACAATCTCAGATGTGATCTTTGTTACATCCTCCTTTATACTGTCTTTTATTGTTTCCTTGAGATCCTTCTCTATCTTGGAAACGAGATTCTCCTTAATCTCTTTTTTCAGAGACTCTTTAAGATCCTCAAGCTCCTTCTCTGTTCTATCAATAAAATCTTTCTGTAGGTCAGATATCAGCTTCTGTATCGCATCATCATTTTTAAGGTCATTTACAAGCTTCTCAACAGTCAGCTCTATTATCATCCTTTTAAGCTCTTCAGGAGAGATCTCAATCTCAAGCTTTATATTATTCGAGGGCTGGCTCTTAGGGATAACCTCATTTTTTTCAGGTATATTTACAGTTTCCTCAAATATTCCTGAATCCGGTATTACCTCTTCAATGCTTGCAGGTATGTTCTCATCAAGATTTATCTCCTCAATATTTTCCTCTACCTGAGGTATTTCCTGAATAATTGATTCTATATCGCTGCCCTTATCTTCAGATGAGACTTCGTTCCCACCAAAATCACCAAGTAATGCCTCTATATCCTCAGGGGGTTGATACACCTCTTCTGAAAAACTTTCCTCTTTTTTCAGTTCGGAGGAAGCCCGTTTTACAGACTCTATAAGTTTTTCATCCTCTTCATTTTTTATAAAGAACTGTATTGATACATTTTCAGGAAGTTCCTTTCTGTCAATAGGGTTTTCCTTTGATACAAGTATCTCAAACTTTTTGTCTTCAAGTTTATCCCTTGTTAAGAGAAATTTAAGATCATCCACAGCAAAGTCACCTGCTGATGCATCGTATATGATAATATCAGGATTAAAACTGCTTATATCTTTCAGCATACTTAAACTGTCTATATACAGCTGTACATTCAGATCTGAAAGTCTGGATTTGATTTTGTTTGATAGCTCCTGATCAAAAGAGATAACAGCGATATTCATTTTAAGATCCCTCCATTTTTATTAAGAATATTTCGTAATTTTATCAGTGAAAAATTAATTTTTAAAGTTTGTCTTGACATAAGGATCTTCACTTAATAAAATTATGACTGATGAGTCAGTCAGATACGAAAGAGAGGCTTATAAATTCTGCTGTAAAGATCTTTTCAGAGAAAGGGTATTTCAATACAAAGGTGTCTGATATCGTAAAAGATGCCGGTGTAGCTCAGGGAACTTTTTATCTTTACTTTAAAAGTAAGGAGGAGATATTTCTTTCTATTGTTGAGTATATAGTTGATCAGATAAACGGGACTATAGAAAAGTTTATATCTTCTGATCACAATGCTGAAACAAAGGTGATAAATTTTGGGAGAGAGATATTTACTGTTCTCTACAGTTACAGGGAGATCGCTTATATATACCTTTTTCAGCTTTTCAGCATAGATGAGAAGTTCAAAAGTATATACGTATCAACAAATAACAGGATAAGAGACTTTTATATGGAAACTCTGAAAGGTTATCCACAAAAGGAGGTAGCGGCAGATATTCTTATGGGTTTCGGTAAAAGGCTTTTAGAGTTTAATATCCTTATACAGAAACAGGATATAAATCAGGTGATTGGTGAGTTTGAGAAAGGGGTGAAAATAATCTTCAGGGGAATGAGATGAGAAAAGGTTTAATACTTGTTTTGCTGCCATTAACAGCTTTTGGTTTAACAATGGACGAAGCTGTAAATATAGCTCTTCAGAATAACCTGAGAATAAAACAGAAAGAGATGGATATCCATATCTCTAAACTCCAGCTAAAAGAGGATAAAAATCTATGGTATCCACAGTTTTTTATTAACTACTCATTTACATTTCTTAAGGACACACCTTATACAAACCTTCCCCCTTCAGCCTTGTTTCCCGTTCCCTTTTCATTCAAACAGATGAGCAGAGATTTTTATAACTTTGAGATAGGTTTTAACTACCCTATTTTTACGGGATTCTCAAGAACAGGAAAGATAAAGATATCAAAGGCTGAGATAAACTTCAATCAAAAGATCTATGATGAGGAGAGGATAAACACAGTAGCAGAGGTTAAGAAGGCGTATATAGACGTTTTAATGGCGGAGGCTGTTCTTGATATATACAGGAAACAGTACAGTGCAGTTAAATCTCATCTTGAGAGGGCTGAGGAGTTTTATAAGGAAGGTCTGATAGCAAAGGTTGAGGTGTTACAGTCAAAGGTCAGACTTTCACAGATAGAGATGAAAATAAAGAAAGCTGAAGGTGATCTGAATGTGGCGAAATCAAGACTTAATGTACTTCTGGATCAAAAGATGGATAAGGATTTTGATGTAGAGCCTGTTTATATAGAGATTCCCGATAGTCTGGATCTGAACGGGCTTATAAGATCAGCCCTTGAGAACAGAAATGTGATAAAAGCTATGAGAATAAAGGAAAGTGAGCTTGACTATCTTGAGAAGATAGAAAAATCAGATTTTTACCCAAAAGTTTTTGCACAGGGAAAGTACTTTTACTCGGATCAGTATCCCTACCTTGATCCTAAGGGAAATCTATCATTTACAGTTGCCCTTAATCTCCAGTTTCAGGGTATAAAGCCTTACTACGCCTCACTTAAGGTTAAAGAGGAGAAGAGAAAGCTAAAACTGAAGATAAGAGATCTACAGAACAGTATAAAGCTTCAGGTGAAAGCAGCATACGAGAACTTCTCTGTTGCACTGAAAAATCTTAAGGTAGCACAGAGCAGTCTTAAGGAGGCTAAAGAGTACTACAGAATGGTTAAGGAGCAGTACATAAATCAATTAGCCTCAACAACAGATGTTCTTGATGCGGAGAGTTATCTTACATCTGCCAGAAAAGGTGTAACTATATCCCGTTACCAGCTTTTAAAGGCTTACATAGATCTTGAAAAAGCGGTAGGAGGCAAAATTGAAGAATAAGATAGGTCTGACGGTTGTTTTACTTCTTATAATTGTTTTTTCAGTTATCTCTTTCAGATGGATAAAACACAGGATGGAGTATGCGATAACAGATGCTGTTTTTGTTGAGTCAGAAAAGCTTGCAAATCTTTCCTTTAAGAGGGTTTCAGGAAAGATAATA
The DNA here is from genome assembly GCF_000021565.1 of Persephonella marina EX-H1. Classification (NCBI taxonomy): domain Bacteria; kingdom Pseudomonadati; phylum Aquificota; class Aquificia; order Aquificales; family Hydrogenothermaceae; genus Persephonella; species Persephonella marina. The sequence goes on from NC_012440.1 coordinate 758,624, forward strand.
AAAATGCACAAAGATGAAGGTGATGATGTTAAAAAAGGAGATATTCTGGCAGAGATAGACCCATCTGACTATAAAGTTCAGCTGGAGAGGATAGTATCTGAGATAAAAAGCCTTTACTACAGGAAGAAAGCCCTTGAAGAAAAACTTAAAAGGATAGATGATCAGCTGAACAAGAAGTTAGAGATATCAAAACTCTCATTAAAACAGGTGGAAGAGGGTATAAAGGGTTTGTCCCTGAGATTAAAACAGATAGATCTCAGGATAGGCCAGCTGAAAAGGGATATAAATAGATTCAGAAATCTTGTTAAGAAGGATCTTGCACCTGCAAGGAAGCTTGAAAAGATGGAAACTGAGCTAAAGATACTTAAAGTTGAAAGGGAGTCTGTAGTATCAAAGCTTGAACAGATGAAGATAAGCAGGGATATAACAGAAAAAAAAGTAAAACAGGCAGAATCTGATATCCTGAAGGTAAGAGAGCTTAAAAAGGAGATTTCCTCAATTGAGGAAAAGATGAACGCTCTGAAAAAACAGAAGGAGGATATACAGAATCTGATTAAGGAAACAAAACTTTTAGCACCTTTTGATGGAAAGATAGCGAAAAAGTATAAGACTGAAGGTGAGGTTGTATCACCTGGAATTCCTGTTTATGCCCTTGTCTCTGATAAAGATATATATATAAACGTTCTTCTTGAGGAAACAAAGCTAAAAGGTATAAGGAAAGGGAGTAAGGCTTACATAAAGATAGATGCATACCCTGATGAGGTGTATGAAGGTGTTGTTGAGGAGATAAATCCTGCTTCTGCGGCAAAGTTTGCTTTAGTTCCAAGGGATGTAACAGCAGGTGAGTTTACAAAGGTAGCCCAGAGAATACCTGTAAAGATAAGGATAGTAAAGGGAGATAAAACCCTTTTAAGGGTCGGTATGAGCGGTGAGGTTGAGATAAAGAAGGAGAGATAAGGGAGTTATGGAACAGCCTCCTATTTATGAGAGGATATCTAACTTTGAGAGAGGGCTTATAACATTTATTGTTATGTCCGGTGCATTTATGGCTATTCTTGACACAACAATAGTTGATATTATAGTCCCAAAGATAACAGCACCTCTCCAGACGGATCTTTACGGTGTCCAGTGGGTTATCACTGCGTATATGATCGCTTCTGCAACAATGCTCATTCTCTCAGGATGGCTTGATAAGAATTTTGAACTGAGGAATGTTTATATAGCAGGTATCACTCTTTTCACTCTCTCATCATTTGCCTGTGGTATATCCACATCACTTGAGGAGATGATAATAGCAAGGGTTTTTCAGGGGGCAGGAGAGGCTTTCATAATGGCTACAGCACAGACAATACTTTTTGCTGTTTACCCACCTGAGAAAAAAGGTATCGCTATGGGTATATTTGGACTTGGTGTAAGCTTTGCACCATCAATAGGTCCAACACTTGGTGGTTACATAACGGAACATTTAGACTGGAGATGGGTTTTTTTCATAAATATACCTTTTGGTATAATTACAGTTCTGCTTGCTCTTTTTTATCTTCCTGAGACTTCTTACTTCAGGGAAAAGGCAAAGCTCAACTTTATCTCATTCTTTTTCCTCTCTTCATTTACCATATCTACGCTTATTGTCCTATCAAAAGGTCAACAGCTTGGATGGTTTATGTCTGACACTATAGTTTATCTGACTGTTATATCTGTATTTTCACTTCTTTTATATATCCTATCCGAGATTGTCTCAAAGGAACCTTTAATTGATTTTTCAATATTCAGGATAAAAGAGTACTTTGTTGGTATATCCGTTTTCTTCCTTGTTCTTGGATTTTCTATGTACCAGATCTTTTATCTTCTTCCACTGTATTTTGAGAGATTAAAAGGACTGTCAACACTTGATGCAGGTATCCATATACTCGGTTTTGCACTTTTTATAGCCCTTTTCTCACCTATAGCAGGTATTCTTTCTGACAAGATCGGTGAAAGGTATGTCCTTTATATGGCTGTTACACTTTACCTTTTCAGCGCACTTTTTATACTGCCATCACTTGAGTATTTCACACCTAATCTTCAGGCAGCTTTACTTCTGATCCCACTTGGGATATCTATGGGGATGTTTTTTGCCCCTGTTACAACACTTGCCCTCAGAAATCTTGGTGAGAAAACATCTTTGGGAACAGGACTTCTCCACTACTCAAGTTTTATAGGTGGTTCGTTTGGGACAGCTATAGCAACAAATGATCTTTACAGGTTTGGATATCAGCATTATGAAGGTATAAACAATATGCAGGATACATCTTATGTTTTTGTATTCTTTGAAAAGTTTAAAGCCCTTTTTTCACAGATATTTGATATTGAAAAGGCTGAGAAATTATCACAGGCAATAATTTACAAAACGCAGTATCTTTATAGTATGAACTGGTCATTTCAGGACACATTTTTTGTTGCTGGATTATGGGGACTTTTAGGTGCTTTACCTGTTCTGATATTGGTCTATACTGATATTTTTAGAAAAAAGAGGATGAGTTATGAAAATACTTAGGCAGTACTGGATTGGCTTTCTGGTTATTCTACTACTTCTAACGTCAATCTATCTTATATACAGAAAGCTTTCCCAGAAGGAGATACCGCCTCATCTTATTGTTGGTGTAGGAAGGATTGATGGTGATCTGATAAGTCTGAATACAAAGTATGCAGGAAGGGTAAAGGAGATATTCGTTGAGGAAGGTAAAGAGGTTAAGAAAGGAGAGATAATCGCCGTCCTATCGGGAAAGGAGTATGAAGCTGAGCTTGAGGCTGTGAGGTACAACATAAAAGCTAAGGAAAAAGAGATAGAAGCTAAAGAGATAGAGCTTGAGATACTTAAAAAAACATTACCCGAGAATGTTAAGAAGGCAAGATCATCATTGAAGATAAACCTTTCCCTTCTAAAAGAGCTTGAGAAACAGATAGAGACAGTTAAGAGTATCGTTGAAAAGGATGAGAAAGATTATGAAAGATTTAAAAATCTTTATGAGAAGAAACTTATCCCTGAGGACAGACTTGAAAAGATAAAACTGAAGCTTGAGTCAGACAGAAATAGATTAAAGGGTTTTCTTGAAAAGAAAAAACAGATAATACAGCAGATTGATGCAGCAAAGAGCAGTCTAAAACAGGCTGAGGCTACAGTTAAAAAGATAGAGATACTTGAGAAAGGTATATCTGCACTTAAAATCGGTATCAATGCTTTAAAATCAAGGGAAAAACAGCTGATGGTTATACTTGATGAGCTTAAGATAAGATCTCCCGTAGATGGTTATATCGTTGATAAAATTGCTGATAAAGGTGAGGTTCTGGGAGAAGGGATGGTTGTTGCAACAGTTATTGATCCAGAGACACTGTATCTCAAGATATTTGTTGATACGATTAACAACGGGAAGATAAAAATAGGGGACAGGGCTTTGATATTTTTAGATGCCTATCCTGACAGACCTATTGAGGCAAGGGTTGTGAGAATATCTCAGAGAGCTGAGTTTACCCCTAAAGAGGTTGCTGTAAAAGAGGACAGGATACAGAGAGTTTATGCTGTTCATATAAAGCCTTTAAAGGTAGAGCCTGTTCTTAAGCTCGGTCTTCCTGCTGTTGGTGTTATATCCATAACCGGAAAAGGACTTCCAAAAAGTTTGAAAGAACTGCCGGAGATATAAGGTGAGCTGGAAGGATTTTTTATTTCCTGTTACAGAGCTTGTATTTGTAGTTTTGATCTATTTCCTTCTCAGAAGATACACACCTGTTTTCACAGGTAAGATTAAAGAGATCTTTTCAGTTCATGAGGAGAGGATTATATCCTTAAGGGAGTCTATAATAAAACTTCTTGATATATCTGTTTTTGTTCTTTTATTTAATATTCTTCTTGATTTTCCTGTAATTGGAGAGTTTTTGAGGAATTATATACTTCCAATACTACACTCAAACATAATTGATACAGAGGCTATCAAACTAAGTTTTTACTCAATACTTAAAGGTTTTATAACATTTTACATACTTCTTCTTATAACAAGGATAATAAGAAAGATAATTGAGATATACATAACATACAGGGCAAAAGGTGAGGATGTTGCATCAACCGTTGATATACTTGTTTACCACTTTGCACTTGTCCTTATATTTCTTATAACACTTTCAACTATGGGTATAACATGGAAGCTTCTTATACCGATAGCAGGTGCACTTGGAATAGGGATAGGTTTTGGTATTCAGGATGTTGTGAACAACTTTATAAGCGGTTTTATCATACTTATAAGCAAAACTGTAAAAAGGGGTGACTGGATAACACTTGGTGATAACTTTGGTAAGGTTGTTGATATAGGAATAAGGACATCAACACTCAGAACACTTGATAATATTGATATAATCATACCAAACTCACAGCTTGTATCAAATCAGCTTATTAACTGGTCTTATGTTGATCCCGTTGTGAGGGTTCATATACCTGTTGGTGTTTCTTACAGGTCTGATGTTAACCTTGTTAAAGAGACACTCCTTGAGATCGCATTAGATACGCCATTTGTACTGGAGTCTCCCTCTCCGGAGGCGAGATTTATAGAGTTTGGAAGCAGCTCTCTAAACTTTGAACTTCTTGTCTGGATAAATGTTAAAAAGATACCTATACCCCTTGCAAAAAGCGAGCTGAACTACAGAATATGGTCTGCTTTTAAAGAAAAAGGCATAGAGATACCATTCCCACAGAGGGATGTATGGTTCAAAAATGAGCTTGTTATAAAAAAGAGTGAATAAAAATGGCAGACCTTGAAGTGATTAATGTTACAGTCAGATACAGAAAAAAGATAGGTATAAAGGATGCAACATTCTCAGCAAATGATGGGGAGATAATAGGACTTATAGGTGCTGATGGTTCTGGAAAAAGCTCTCTCTTACACTCAATTGCAGGTGTTATAAGGTTTGAAGGAAAGATAGTTTATAAGGGGATTGTATACACATCTCCTAAGGAAGCTGAACCTATTAAGAAATTTACAGGTCTTATGCCCCAGGGGATAGGTCTTGTGCTCTATCCTTTACTCACTGTAAAGGAGCATCTTGAGTTTTTTACAGCTATAAGGAATATAAAGAAGGATGAGGAGTACTACAGGTACAGGGAAAGACTCCTTAAGATGGCTGGTCTTTACCAGTTCCAGAACAGAGAAGCAGGAAAGCTTAGTGGCGGAATGCAGCAAAAGCTCTCTCTAATATGTACGCTCATACACAGACCCAAGCTCCTTATACTTGATGAGCCTACAACAGGTGTTGATCCTTTAAGCAGGAGGGAGCTGTGGGAGATTATAGACCAGATAAGAAAGAAGGAACATATCATAGCTGTGATAAGTACAGGGTATATGCAGGAAGCTGAAAAGATGGACAGGGTTCTTCTTTTTGAGGATGGAAAGATAATAGCTGAAGGAACCGCCGATCAGCTTAAGGAGTCTGTTAAGGAGTACACATATGTTGAGACTTCCTGTGAGGATGAGTGCTTCAGCTTTAACAGAAAGACATACTCACTCAAGCCTTTACCTGTTCCACATGAAAAACCTGATCTTGAGGCTGTTTTCTTTGTTAACACACTGAAGAAGGTAAAGAGAATACCTGAGATACATATAGAGGAAAGGGAAACAGAGCTTGATATACCGGATATCGTTATGGAGGCGAAAGGTCTGACAAAGAGGTTTGGAAAGTTTACAGCTGTTGATAAGGTCAGTATGATTCTTAAAAAAGGTGAGATACTTGGACTTCTTGGTCCAAATGGAGCTGGAAAGACAACATTTATAAAGATGCTTTTAGGTCTTTACCCCATTGATGAAGGGGAGCTTGAACTTCTTGGAAAGAAGATAAAAAGTCCACAGGACAGAATACAGCTTAAAAGTATGATAGGTTATGTCAGTCAGAGATTTTCACTTTATAAGGATATGACGGTCAGGGAGAATCTACTTTACTTTGCAAATCTCCACAAAATACCCCCATCAAAATCCTTAAACAGGATAAAAAGACTTTCCGAGAGTTTAGGTTTTTCACAGTATCTTGATTATCTACCTACAGAACTTCCCATAGGTATAAACCAGAGATTTTCCGTAGCAGCAGCTATACTTCATGAACCTGTTGTTCTTTTTTTAGACGAGCCTACAAGTGGGGTTGATGCTGTGGCAAGGGCACAGTTCTGGAAGCTTGTACACCAGCTCAGGGACAAATGGGGTATATCAATACTTGTTACAACACACTATATGAGTGAGGCTGAATACTGTGACAGGGTTGTTCTTTTAAGACAGGGTAAGAAGGTCGTTGATGATACCGTTGAAAATCTTCATAGAAAATTCCCTGAAGCAGAAAGTTTTGAGGATATATTTGTCAGATTTTACAGATAGGAGGTTTTATGGAGACAAAGATAGCGTTTATATGCACAGGAAACTCAGCAAGAAGCCAGATGGCTGAAGGTTTCTGCAAGTATTACGCAGAAATCTCAGGTAAAGATATAGCTGTTTACTCGGCAGGCTCCAGCCCATCAGGTTATATACATCCATTATCTGTAAAGGTGATGCTTGAGAAAGGTATAGATATATCCGGACAGAGATCAAAATCCCTTGATGATATACCTTTAAATAAGATTGATTATCTGATCACCTTATGCTCAGATGCTGAGAAAAACTGTCCTGTGGTCAGCTGTAAAAACGTTTTTCACTGGAATCTGCCCGATCCGGCAGAGGCTTCAGGAACGGAAGAGGAAAGACTGGTTATATTCAGGAATGTAAGGGATATTATAGAGAATAAGATACTGGATCTATTAAAAATTATTTAAGGGTGAAGATTGAACAGAGGTGTTATTAAAGCTTATATAATAAAGGAGCTTTCAGAGCTTTTTAGATCAAAGATAATAATAATGGTCTATCTTATGCCCTCAATGGTTATGTTCCTTTTTGGTAATGGGATAAAGATGGAGGTAAAAAATGCAGACACGGTTATATTAGACCACGACAGATCAAAACTGTCTTTACAGATGATCTCAAAATTTGAACACTCAAAATACTTCAATACAAAAGTTCTCAATATCACAGAGAAAGAAGCGATTGATAGAATGAAAAGAGGGGAGATAAGCATACTTATAATAATCCCTGAGGGTTTTGAGAGGAAGGTTCTTAAAAACCAGAAAACGGAGATAGGCGTTTTTGTTGATGCCGCTTTCCCTATGAGAGGGATGACTATGGAGAGTTATGTTGAGGGTGTTCTGTACCAGATAATGGAGGAAACGGCAAGGGAGAAGATCAGCCTTGTAAAGATAAACCAGAGAAATCTTTTCAATCAGGCTATGAGAGATGAGGATGCTATAGTTCCAGGATTGTTCGGGATAATACTTCTTGTTGCCCCTGCCATACTTTCAGCACTTCTAATTGTAAAAGAGAAGGAAACTGGAACAATTTTTAACTTTTATTCCTCACCTGTAAAAAAGATAGATTTTCTTGTAGCAAAACTTACCCCTGTTTTTTTCCTACACTCAATAAATATCTTTATACTCTTCCTCTGGGCTACTTATGTTTTTAATGTTCCATTTAGAGGAAACTTCTTAATATTCTGGCTTGTTTCTGAGATATATATAATAATAAGTCTTTCAATAGGTCTTCTGGTTTCTATTGTTACAAGGACACAGATAGTGGCACTTCTGGCTGTTATTATTATAACGATCATCCCCGGCTTTCTTTACTCTGGAATTATGATGCCTATATCTTCAATGAAAGGTGAGGCTTACATTGAGGCACATCTTTTCCCTGTTATGTACTACAACCATATTATCTATGACACATTTCTGATAGGACAGGGATTCTCCTCACCTAAGAATGTTCTTTATCTGATTATTCTTATATTTTACGGCCTGACACTTCTTATAGTAGGAAGTCTTCTGATGAAGAAGGAAATGAGATGAGAGTTTTTACAGCTATTTTTTTAAAGGAGATAGTTACATTCCTGAGGAACTGGGGTCTTGTAATTGTCCTGATATACTCCTTTACACTTGATGTTTATATAGCAGGTCAGGGTTTTGAGGTTAAACCGAGGAATGTTTCTGTAGGCTATGTTGATTACAGCTCAGGTGTGATATCAAAAAAGATACTGTCACATCTTCATTCACCGGAGTTTAAAGAGCCTGTAAGGTTTAACTCCCAGGAAGAGCTCAGCAGAGCTATATTTAACAGGGAGATAATTGTTGGTCTTGTATTTGAACCTGATTTTGAGAAAAATTTTTATGAGGGAAAGGCAACACTCAACATCCTTTTAGACTCAACAGCAGCAGCACAGGCGTATATAACACTGTCATATCTGAGAAATATTATTCTGAGATTTTACAAGTATGAGATTCATGTTGAGATAAAAACACATAAGCTTTTTAACCAGAATGCAGACACAAGGAAATTTATCTCATTCTCAGAGTTCCTCTCAATAGTGACACTTATAGGTGTTATTCTTTCAGCTGTTGTCTTTGTGAGGGAAAAGGAGAACGGGACATGGGATATAATGCTTTTAACACCTGTTGATCCAAAGCTTATAATACTTGCAAAAACATTCTCTCAGATGGTCATTGTTATGGCTGGAACTGTTGTATCTGTCGGGACGGTTCTGTTTGGTGTTTTTGATGTTCCTATAAATGGAAGCTTTACAGTTTTTATACTCTTCACATTTGCATTTCTTTTTGCGGTAACAGGTATAGGTCTTTTTATAGCATCTGTAGCAAGAAGTATGCTTCAGGTTGCCCAGCTTTCTGTTGTTATCATGATGCCTATGATCTTTTTAAGTGGTGCATGGACTCCTATACATTCAATGCATCCATTTATCCAGTACCTGTCTTATATATCCCCCCTCAGATACTATATAGAGGGTAGTTTAAGTATATTTTTTAGAGGAATCCACTCTTCAGATCTAATCCCTTACTTTGTTGCATTGACAGTTCTTAGTGTAGCCCTTTACATATTTGGGTTCAGAAAGATAGGAAAGCTTTTTTAAGACATCCTTCTGTCTTAGATTTAATATTTTTTTTAAAAAAGCCGAACTGTATTTAAGACAATCAATTTTAAGGAGAGTGATATGGGAAAGATTGTAGGTCTTGTAAACCAGAAGGGAGGTGCTGGAAAGAGCAGTATTACAAATGCTCTTTCAAATGAGTTTGCAAGAAGGGGTTACAGGGTTCTTGTTGTTGATTACGACCCACAGGGAACCCAGACAATGCTATTCGGTTACAACAGACTTTCACAGTTTATAGGCACAGAGCATGATATGACAAATATCTTTAACGGAAAGGATCTAAACCCCATATCTGTTAAGGAAAATCTTGATCTTTTACCTGCAAACCCAAATCTGAGAGAGGAAGCTGAAAGCGGAAAGATGGGAAAAGAGCTTGTTCTTTCAAACTTTCTGAGAGGTGGATTTGGTAAAAAAGGTATAGCGGAGGATTACGATATCGTTTTTATAGACTCACCTGCTGATTCTGGTGCTTTAACTGTAGGAACGATAGCTGCAAGCGATTATGTTCTTATACCTACAAGGCTGACTTTTGTTGACTCAACAGGACTTGTTGGGACTCTCCAGACAATCATACAGGCTGTTATCACATTCAGACTTGATCTCTCAATTCTTGGATTTATACCTGTAGCTTACAAATCAAGACTGAGAGAGCATAACGATGTTCTTGCCTCACTGAAAACGACGATACCCCAGATACTATCAAAGCATGATTTTATAAAAACAGCTTCTGAGGAGCTTTTCCTTGAGCCTTTAAAAGACCGTATAGCATGGGCTGAGGCAGCAGGGAAAAGGGTCTCAATCAGGGAGTATATAGAGAAGGAGAAAAAAGGTCAGAGGGATATACTTCTCTCACTTGAGAACATAACTGATGAGATTATAAGAAGGGTTATGATCCATTCAGAGATTGGTGTGGAGGTGTAAGTTATGGATTTAGGAATTTTTGATGATATTCTTGAAACACCAAAGGCAAAGAAGATAAAAGAGATAAAACAGACTATAGAAGAGGTCAAACCTGAAGAGATACCTATATCCAGGATAAAGAGTCCAAGATTCCACGACAGAAGTTATGTCTCACAGGAAAGGATAGCATCCCTTGCTGAGAATATTAAGGAGTTTGGACTTGCCCAGCCTATAGTTGTAAGGAAGCTTGAAGATGGAAGTTATGAGAGGGTGATAGGTTATATAAGACTGAAGGCATTTGAGTATCTTGGAAGGGATAAAATCCCGGCGATAGTTCTTGATATAGATGAGGAAACAGCACTTGCACTTATGATATCTGAGAACGCCCAGAGGGAAGACCTTAACGATTACGACAAGCTTATGTCACATCTTGAGTATCTCTCCTTCATACTTGGAACTGATAAAGATGAGGTTATAAGGGTTGCAAGAAAGATATTTAACTACATATCAGGAAATATTAAGGAGCTTCCAGATGAGGACAGGAGAAGGGGTCAGGTGATAGAAAAGACACTCCAGAAACTTAGCGGAACAAACCTCAGAACCTTTATAGAGAGACTTAAGATCTTAAATGTTGCTGAGGAGATAAAGGATGCTATAAAAAAATACGGCTGGTCTTACAGCCTCGCCATAGAGGTAAACAAACTGAGAAGCTACCCTGATAAGATGAGACAGCTTATTGATGAGATCATCATGAATGATCTTACAAAAAAGGAGGTTGAGATAAGGGTCAGAGAGATACTTGGTGAGGAAGCGGCAAAAAGGGTTAAAAATCCGTTTAAGGAGTCCTTCAGGGAGATAAACAAAAAGGTTTCCAGAATTTACAGTAAACTACCTGAGAAGGAGAGAAGTAAGGTTGAGAGAATTATACAGAAAAAGCTCTCAGAGATAGAACAGTTACTTGAAAGGTATGAGATTTAAGTATAATTTTATAAAAACTGTTTAAGGAGAGGATATGAAAAGGGAAAAGGGTTTTACTTTACTTGAGCTTCTTGTTGTTATCGTTATTCTTTCTCTTATAGCAGCCCTCGTTATCCCGAAGATAACAGGAAGGGTGGATGAGGCAAAGATAGATACTACAAAGATACAGTTAAAGGAGCTTAAAAGAACACTTGAGATGTACAAGCTTGATAACGGTATGTATCCTACAACAGAGCAAGGTCTTAAAGCTCTTGTTGAGAAACCAAAAATACCACCCGAACCAAGAAAATGGAAACAGTACCTTGACTCCCTTCCAAAAGATGCTTGGGGTAACGATTTTATCTATATATCACCTGCTGAAAAACACCCATTTGAACTGAAATCAAAAGGTCCTGATGGAGAGCTTGGAACGGAAGATGATATATCAGTCTGGGAAGATTGATCAGGAGGGTTTCACCCTCCTTGAGATTCTTGTTGCAATAACAATATTTGCTGTCGCCTTCACGATCCTCGTAAAGATACAGACTGATAACATCTCAAAGGTTGAGGAGAACTTCAAAAAGATTAATGCACTGAAATTTTTTAAGGAGGAGGTTTACACAATACCTGAGAGGGAAACCTCAAAGGAAGATTTCGGATACAGAGTTGAAAAGAAGAAGATACAGTTTGGGATAAATGAGATCATATACAGGATAACAGACAGAAAAACAGGAGAAAAAATCTTAGAAATAAAAACCTATGAGAGATAAAAGAGGATTTACACTTCTTGAGGTTCTATTAGTTTTAACACTGATACTCCTTGTTTTTGGTGTTGTCGGTTTTTCATACATCTCAAATGTTAGAGACAGTATGGATCTGACATCAAGGATAAGTAAGTACACACAGTATCTCTCAGTTACAAACCAGCTTTCAAAACAGATATTTGCCAGATTTGAAAAGAAAGAACAGAATTTCCTGCTTGACAGGGACAGAATCTCCTTTTACACACTTTATCCTCTTTTCTACTCAGGAGCTGTTAGAGCCGAATACAGGATTAAAAAAACGGAGGAAGGCAGGTATATCCTGGTATATGAGGAGTTTCCCTATATAGATGGAAAACTTGGCTGGGACGGGATAAAAAAGATAACGATAGGAAATTTTAAAAAGATCTCATTTTTTGCTGTGGATAAGGGGAAGATATATGAGAACTTTAGAGGAAAAAGCTTTCCAGATATTATAAAGATAATTATTGACGATCAGACATTCTATATAACAGCAGGTAGATGATATGATACTTATTGTTGTTTTTATGTTGATCTCCTCTCTTGGTGCTGTAGTTCTAAATCTCTCTCATGAGAGATACCTTTTTGAAAGTTATATACAGAACAGTGTTGAAACAGAGGAGATATTTTTAGTCTCAAAATCCGCATCTGAGGCTGTGATAAAGCTTCTTGATATGGATGATAAAAAGATTGATTATTTAGGAGAGTTCTGGTCCCAGAACATACCTTTAGTTCTGGATGAGGGAAAGATAAACATACAGATAGCAGATCAGGAAAGGTATCTAAATCCAAACTTATTAATAAAAAGAAAAAAGATTGATCAGAAGATGTTCAGCATTTTTGAGAGACTTTTTGAGATCTTAGATGTGAACCAGCAGATACTTTTCAATATTGTTGACTGGATAGACAGGGACAGCTTCAGCAGTGGAGGAGAGGAGGATTACGATCTTTATAAGGCAAAAAATGCCCCATTGGACACTGTTGAGGAGCTCAGACTTATAAAAGGTGTTGATGACAGGATATACAACGGGAGGATTGTGAACGGACAGTTTCATCCAGGTCTTAGATCTGTTATATCACCTTACTCTAATGGGAAGGTGAATATAAATACAGCATCTAAATGGGTTTTAATGGCTCTGGACAGGGATATTGATGAGACTGTTGCGAATGCGATAATCTCTTACAGAAAGGGGAAACCTTTTAAAAGGGTTGATGATCTGATCAATGTTGATGGTATGAACTCTGATATCTTATACAGGATAAAACCTTATATTGATGTGAAAAGTGAGAACTTTCTGGCTACTATAGATATACAGCTTGGAGACAGGAAATATAAACTTGTTATACTATTAAACAGAAAAGGAAAAACAAGAGAGATATGGAAAAAGCTTTACTGAGGTGTATCTGTGATCATTAAGGCTGTTGATTTAGGCTTAAAAAGGGAGCTTATAGGGGAGGTCAATCCTTTAAAAAAAAATATAAAGATCATCAAAAAGGAGCCTAAGATCTGTAAGAAGGTTTACGGTTTTCCTTCTTCAAAATCAACATTTAGAAAGTACTCATTCCCTTTTAAAGACAGATCAAAGATTGAAAAGGCTGTAAGAACACAGCTTCAGATGGATCTCCCATTTCCTGTAGACCAGATAGAGTACTCATACTTTGAAAGGTATGAGAAAAACAGAACTGAGATCTTCTGTGTGATTGTAAGAAAGGAAGACTTACAGAAGATAAAGGATGGGGATATTATAGATAGTGAGATATTTGCCCTTCTAAGGCTTGCAAAATATAACGGTTTAAACAACTGTGAGATCTTACACTTCTCAGAAGGATACTCTGTTTATCTGAAGATAAAAGATCAGTTTATAGATCAGGTCAGGGTTTTCTCCCAGAAACCTGAGATAGATGATAACTTTTACCTCTCAGGTAACATACCGGAAGATATAAGTAGTAACAGAATACTGAAAAATCCAACAGATGATCCTTCTCTTAATGTTGCGTTTGGACTTTTACTCAGAGGTGTTGATGATACAGGTATTGATCTTCTTCACAGATCAGAGGAGCTTTACACTGAGAAGATATTAAAAGGTGCGGTTTACCTTACCTTGGCTGTTGTTCTGTTTAATCTTGCTCTTATCTTTAGGCTTGAACTGCTTGAGAGACAGTTGAGATCAATAAAGGAGAAGGAAAAAGAGCTTTTTGTGAAAGGTTTTAACTACACAGGAGAGGTTTTTGATCCTTTAGAACAGGCGAAGGGTAAGATAGCTTCATTAAAAGCATCCTCTGTTAAAAAGGAAGATGCTGTTGATATACTTGATTTTATAGGGAGATCAAAAAGGTCTGCAGGTATAAGCAGGATATACAGGATAAGTATAACGTCTGAGAGATTTGTTATTCAGGGGATAGCCTACAGCATCAAGGATGTTGAAAGATTCAAAAACGGTCTGAACTCAAAGTATGAGGCTAATATTGATGAAACAGTATCAACACCTGAAGGGATGGTAAGGTTCAGCATATCTGGGGTGATCAGATGAAAAGATTGATACTTTTTATTAACTCACTTGAACAGAGGGAAAGGGTTGTTCTGTTTATAGGTATTTATGCCTTTATACTTATTGGTGGTGTTCTCCTTGCAGGTTCATACAATCTTGAAAGATTGGAGAAGGTTGAGAAAAAGATAAAAAAGGAGATAGAGAGTTATGTTGAGCTCCAGAAGATAATAAACCAGTACAGAAGTTACAGCCCTTCTGTAAAAGGGGATAGACTTTCACTATCAAAAGTGGAAGAGCTTGCAGAGAAGGCAGGTATAAAATCAAATATACTATCCTTAAAACCTTACCAGCAGAATTTTAACAGTATAGAGGTATCATTTGAGAAGATATCAGGTGAGCAGCTTGTTTCATTTTTAAAAAGTGTTAAGGAAAAAGGTTTTTACATTTTATCTCTAAGTATAAGCGATCCTAAAGGTAACGGAAGGCTAAATGTTAGAACGGTAATAGGGGAAAGGATGTGAGAAGGTTTCTATTATACACTTTACTGTTTCTGGTTTCGTTTATCCTGACTGCTCTGTACACATTTCCAGTGGACAGGTTTGCCGGTTACATTCTTTCAAAAAATGGTGTAAGTTACAGATCCATTGAGGGTGATATCTTCCATCTTAAGATAAAAGGTCTTTCAGCTGGGAAGTTTGAAGTTAAAAGTCTGGAGATTTTAAACGGATTTACAGAGCTGGATATAAAAATCAATGGTGAAAAAGCTGGGAGTATTGATATACCTGGGAAAAAGATACATCTTACTTTGAAGGATTTTGATATCTCTTCTGTTCAGAAGAAAAAAGATATTACTGGAAGGATAACAGCAGACCTGACCATAAAAACAGGGAAAAATATACTGATAGATGGTGAAGGTAAGATTTTTATCTCAAAAGTGACAGGTATCCCTATCTCTAATGTTACCGTTAACTACACTATAAAAGGTGACGATGATAAAAATAAAGTGTCTGCACAGATAACAGGGGATGTTGTAAAGGGATTTTTTGAAGGTGAACTTTACCTTCCGGCAGATATAAAAAAAGGTTATATAAAAGGAAGGTTTGATGGAGATATCTTCAACGGGAAGGTAAAAAGGGAGATCTTTTTAAATTTTTCACAGCTGAATATATAAGGAGAGAGAGATGAGACCTTTGATAATTGTGTTCTTATCCTTTTTTTATCTTACTTATGGTGGTGCTTTCAAGAATGAAGTTATAGTGATGTTTAAAAATGGTGATATATCTTCAGCGTCTTCAGAATTAAAGCTCTCAAAACTTTCAGTCCCTGAAGGAAAGGATATTCAGCAGTTTATCCAGGAACTGAAAAAAAGAGATGATATCCTCTATGCAGAACCTAACTACATACTCAGAGCTTTAGCTTTACCTGACGATCCAGATTTTTACAACACAGATGGCAGTCCAAAATGGTGGTGGTCGGTTATAAATGCACCTGATGCATGGGATGTATCTACAGGATCAGGGACAGTTTATATAGCTGTTGTGGATACAGGTGTTGATTACAACCATCCTGATCTGAAAGGAAATCTGTGGGTAAATGCTGGTGAGCTTCTTAATACTGATAATGACGGCAATGGTATAGATGACGGCTGTGAAAACGGAGATGATGGGGATGGAAACGGCTATATAGATGACTGTTACGGGATAAATGCCCTTTGCTACCAGTACCAGAATGGAAATCTTGTTTACAACAATACTTTACCTGGATGCAGCACACCCGACGCATACGATGATGACGGACATGGGACACATGTAGCCGGAATTATAGGAGCTGTTACAAATAACGGTATCGGTGTTGCTGGGGTTAACTGGAATGTGAAGATAGTTCCCTGCAAATTTTTGGATGCAAGTGGAAACGGATCCTTAGATGGTGAGATGATCTGTCTTGATTACATCAAAAAGTTAAAGACAGACAAGGGACTGAACATTATCGCTTTAAATGCAAGTTATGGTGGTGAGTATCCATCTTCAGATATTGAGAGAACAAAGATAAACTCACTGACTGATATACTTTTTGTTTCAGCAGCTGGAAATGAAGGTAAGGATAATGAGTCCATAAATTTCCATCCATGTAACTACGATCTTGATAACCAGATCTGTATAGGTGCGTCAGACCAGACAAATAATAAAGCGAGTTTTACAGCATCTTTATCCTCAAACTACGGCATATTTAAGGTAAAGTTGTTTGCACCTGGAAAGGAGATACTGAGCACATATAAAAACAATCAGTACGTTCTTATCTCAGGAACTTCACAGGCTGCACCTTTTGTTGCAGGAGCTGCAGGACTTCTATATTCCACAGATACAGCTCTCACAGTATCACAGATAAAGGATAAGCTTATGTTCTCAGGAAAAAATCATCCTGACAAGCTCTCAGGTTACTCATACACCTGTAATGTTCTAAATCTATACAACCTTTTTATAAATGATAATGAGGAAAAGATCTGTCTTGATAGGATAGCTCATAACTTTGGAGATACCGTTGTTAATACAACAAAAACGGAGAGTATTACAGTGAGGAATACAGGAGAGGTTGATCTTAATGTGAGCTCTGTTTATACAAACAGCGGTAATTTCACTGTATCTGAGACATGCTCAGGAACACCTGTTAAAAGTAACAGTATCTGCACGATAAATGTGAGTTTCACCCCAACATCCGTTAATTATTATATAGGGACACTTTTCATAAATTACGGTAACGGAAAAACCCTTACTGTCAAACTTGAAGGTAATGGTGTATCTCAGGCAGAGACAGGAGTTGTATTTCCTGAGGTCAAAGGTAGTGAAGGATGCAGATTGTCCTCAGGAAGTGATTTTGGGATGCTGACAGCATATATTTTACTGGTTATATCTATGATCTTAAGGAGAAAAATAAGAAGAGATGGTTAAGATCCTGACAAAGTTAGATATAGAGAAGATATTTTTTATATTACTTGTAGTATCTTTCGGTACTTCTTTAGCTCTTATAATAAACAGCTACATTGAGATGAGATTTTTTACACTTCCTGAGGTTTCTAAACATGAAAGCAGCAGTATAAAAAAGGTTGAAAAGGAGAACAGATCGTACACAGGTATGGTGTATGTTTTTGAAACTGAAGAGAAAGCTGAGCCTGAAGAGTTTGAAGTTAAAGGTCAGGAAAGGAAAGAATCAGAAAAGGTTGTTGAAACAGCAAAAGATATAAAGCTTATAGGAGTTATAAACTTTAATGGAAAAAAGGTTGCACTGCTGAAAACAAAAAAAGGAACAGCTCTTGTTAAAAAGGACGATCTTGTAGATGGCTACAGGATAATAAGTATAGAAGATTTCTCCCTTATGATGAAAAAGAATGGGAAGATTTATAGACTGACAGTAAATATTGGATCAGGATCAGTTAAAAGCTCAAGGATTTACAAAAAAACTGAAAAGGTCTCAAAAGCGGACAGCGAGGTTATAAAAATAGACAGAAGATTTGTTGAGGAAAAAACAGCAGATATTGGGACGCTTTTAAAGGATGTTCTCATTGTTCCTGAGATAAAAAACAATGAGACTATCGGATTCAGGTTCAGGTATGTAAAACCTCAGAGCCTTCTTTATAAATTCGGTCTGAGATCAGGAGACCTGATAATCAGTATAAACGATATGCCCGTTAGAACAGCAGAAGAGGCATTTAAAATATATAATATGTTAAGAAATGAGCAGTTTATTAAGCTTGTAATAGAAAGAAATGGAAAAAGGAAGGTTATAACCTATGAGATCAGGTAGATATTTAGTTTTACTGCTTTTATTAATATCCTTTTTTATAATGCCTGCAAGATCTGAAGATGACAGCTTACAGAGGATAATACAGCAGGCAAAGGAGTTTAAAGAGACAGGTCAGGTTTACTTCAATTTTGAGAAGATAGATCTTAAACTTCTCACATACTTCATCTCGGGACTTACAGGTAAAAATATAGTTTTAAGTGCGGATATAAAAGGTCAGATATCACTTATCTTTCCTGAGCCTGTATCAATTGATGATGCCTGGAATATATACACATCAATACTTAAATCAAGAAATTATATTCTTGTAGATAAAGGCTCTTTTTATGAGGTTATACCTTCAGGTTTCTCAAGGAATGTGACACCACCTGTAAAGCCCGAACTTGAAGAATCGGAAGATATGGTAACTTACGTTTACAAATTCAAAAATGCCGATGTAACACAGGCTGTAAACGTCCTTAGAGGTCTTAAATCACCAAAAGGTCTAATATTCTCATACAATCCAGCAAATATAATAATAATCACAGATTCACAATCAAATATTAAAAATCTAAAACAGGTAATCTCCCTTATAGATACACCATCAGAAGGTATGGAGATAAAAGTTTATAAACTTAAATACTCAAGCTCAGGGGAGATCGCAGCTGCTCTAACATCACTTTTCTCAGATCTTGCAAAGAAAGGTGTCCAGCTTAAGGCTTACAACTTAAAATCTCAGAATGCTGTTGTTGTCAAAGCACCTTCCTATGTATTTAAGGAGATACAGGACATAATATCAATACTTGATCAGCCTACCCCTCACCCAACTTACAGAAGATTCTGGACCATCTACCTGAAAAACTCAAAGGCTGAGGATATAGCAAATGTTCTGAACAAACTTCTTGAGAATATAAGGCTTGTTTCACTGAAGGAGGGAGCAAAAAAGGGGAAGACACAGATAAAAAATCTGAAAACATACACAAAACCTGTATCAACCCAGAAGACAGACAGACCAAAGGTTGTTGCTGATAAGGCTTCTAACTCGATAATAATCTATGCAAATAAAACGGAGTACGAGGCTATAAAGGAGCTTGTCCAGAATCTTGACAAACAGAAGAAACAGGTTCTTGTAACGGCACTTATAACTGAGGTGTCAGAGCAGGCTTTAAAAGAGATAGGTGTAAGATGGCAGGTATTCGGTTCACAGGGTGGAGCCGCTTTCAGAGGTGGTATATCAAAGGAAGGATTTTACAACATTATAGGTTCTACTAACTTTGTAGCAGGTGTTCTATCAACATCAGGAGAAAATGTTGAGATAGGTGGAAATGTTCTGTTCTTCCCTGATCTTTTATTCCTGTTCTCACTGCTTGAGAGGGGAACAGGTTTCAATATAGTATCATCACCAAAAATTCTTACAATGGACAATATTGAGGCATCAATAAATGTTTCACAGGTTACACCTTTTGCACAGAGTGTCAAGTTTGATATTAACGGAAATCCGATAATTAACTACGACTATAAAGAGGTTGGTCTTATTCTTAAAGTAACACCCCATATATCAGGTGATAACATAGTTATGGAGATACATCAGGAGGTGAATGAAGTTATAGGTTATGAAAAGCCTCAGATAGGAGAGATAAGTTATGTTGTCCCGATAACATCAAAAAGGGAGCTTAACACAACAATAACTGTAACAAACGGAAAAACCATCGTTTTAGGGGGTCTTGTTTCAAAGAAAACCATAAAAACTATGGAAGGAGTACCATTCTTCTCATCAATTCCTATAATAGGAAATCTCTTCAAGTACAGGTCTGAGGATCTGAATAAAACTAACCTTTTTGTTTTCCTCACACCTTTTATTATTGAAAAGCCTGAGGATCTTGCAAGGATAACTGAAGAGCACCAGAAGTTAAGTGAGGCTCTACTGAAAGGTAAGAAAAAAGAAGAAAAAGCTAAGGAAGTTGAAAAGAAGGAAAATAAAGATATCTTTGAAAATTACAGAGGTTACTTTGGGGGTTGATATTGGGTGTTGATAATCTCCCTGTTGAGTTTTTAAAGGAGAATCAGATCGTTCCTTCTGAAGACGGAAAGGTTTTTATAACTAAAAAAACACCTTTTTACGCAGTTGAGGATATAAGATTTCTTACAGGAAAAACACCTGAGACCGTTCTTATATCTGAAGAGGAGTTCAACGAAAAACTTGAGGAGTATATCTCAAATATACAGAACAGCCTTGAGGAAGAGACAGAGATAAAGGAGACATTCTTTGAGGATCTTCTTGTCGGTTCAGACGCACCTGTAATCCAGATGTTAAACTCCCTCTTCCTTAAAGCTGTAAGATCAGACGCAAGTGATATACATTTTGAGCCTTTCTCAGACAGGGTTGTTGTAAGGTTCAGACTTGATGGTGTTCTACATGAGGTTTCTACAATACCGTTAAATGCATATCCTCAGGTTGTATCAAGGATAAAGATAATATCAAAACTTAATGTGGCTGAAAAAAGGCTTCCTCAGGATGGAAGAATAAAGGTCAAGATCGGTGAAAAAAAGCTTGATATGAGGGTGTCCACACTTCCTACAGTTTTTGGTGAGAGGGTTGTTATAAGACTTTTAGACAGATCGGACACTCTTTTAACACTTGAGGAGCTTGGTTTTGAGCCTGACGATCTTGAGAAGTACGAAAGGATTATAAGAAAACCACACGGTCTTGTTCTTGTTACAGGACCAACAGGCTCTGGTAAATCAACAACACTTTACGCATCACTACTAAAACTTAAAACACCGAGAAAGAACATAATAACTATAGAAGATCCTGTTGAGTACCAGATAGATGGAATAAGCCAGATACAGGTCAATCCAAAGATAGATCTTACTTTTGCAAACGGACTTAGGAGCATACTTAGACAGGATCCTGACATTGTGATGGTAGGTGAGATAAGGGATCTTGAGACAGCAGAGATAGCGATACACGCATCAATGACAGGTCACCTTGTTCTTTCAACACTTCACACAAATGATGCTCCTTCAGCTGTTGCAAGACTTGTTGATATGGGTGTTGAGCCTTTCCTTGTAGCATCATCACTTGAGGGTGTTATAGCACAGAGACTTGTCAGAAAGATATGTGAAAGCTGTAAGAAAGAGTATATACCGAGGGATGACGAGGTTGAGGAGATAAACAGGTATATGGGAAGGGAGCTAAAGATCGGTAAGCTTTATAAGGGGGAAGGCTGTGATAACTGTCTCGGAACAGGATTTAAAGGAAGAATAGCTATATACGAAATTATGGAGATAGACGAGGAGATGAGAGCTGTTATATCTAAACAGCCTGAAAGTATGGCTGTTAAAGAAAAAGCGCTGGAAAAGGGTATGAGAACTCTGATACAGGACGGACTTTTAAAAGTGGTAAAAGGTGTAACAACAGTTGAGGAAGTTCTCCAGGTGGCACAGGTGTAAGGATGCCTTTTTACAGATACAGAGCATTCTCAAAGGATGGAAAAGAGGTTACAGCTGTTGAGGAGGCTGTCTCAGTTTCACATCTGAAAAGTATCCTGAGTTCAAAGGATCTTGTTCCCTACGAGATAGAGGAAGTTACAGCTGAACAGAAGAGAAGATCTGTATTCCAGCTTGAGATATTCAGAAGAAAAAAGATATCAAATGAGGATCTATCACTTTTACTTTACGAGATAGGGATACTACTTGAGAGAAATGTCCATATAACACAGATATTTGATATCCTGTCAAAGCAGATGGAAAATCAGGAGATAAAAAAGGCTGTTTTATCTGCAAAAACATACCTTCAGGAAGGGAGCTCCGTATCTGAGGCGCTTGGAAAAACAAAGATATTTCCCCGGTTTCTTGTTGAGATGATAAGAGCAGGTGAGACATCAGGTGCACTTGATAAGATATTTTTATCCGCCTCAGAGTTCATAGAGAAACAGGAGGAGTTCAAAAGGAAGATTATAAACTCCCTTATATACCCCTCAATAGTAATAGGCGTTGGGTTTTTGGCTATGATAGTTATAATGAATTTTGTCGTTCCAACGATAACAAACATATATCAGCAGTTTGGGAAGGAACTTCCAACATCAACAAAGATCGTAGTGGCATTCTCAAATATAAGCTCCACTTTTTTAAAGTTTCTCCCCGTTCTTGTGATCCCTCTATTTTTTATGAGAAAAAGATTTTTAAACAGAAAGGTTTTGGACAGGATCAGACTGAAGATACCTTTTTTTAATAAGGTTCACAGGTACTCAATATACTCAACATGGAGTAACACACTCGGTATTCTCCTTAAAGGGGGTCTAACACTTGACAGGGCTGTTGAGATATCAAATGAGACCATAAATAATATCTATATAAGAGAAGGATTTAATACTGTAGCTGAAGAGATAAAGAAGGGTAAATCCCTTTCTGATCTACTGAAAAGGGAAAAACTCTTACCTGAAAACAGCATACAGCTTTTAAAGATAGGGGAAGAGACAGGACAGCTTGATAAGATGCTTTTACTCGTTTCACAGATATATAAGAAGCAGACAGAAAGGCTTATATCACTGTTCTTAAGCTATCTTGAACCTGCTGTTCTGATAATACTTTCAGTTCTTATAGGATTTTTCGTTTTCGCAACACTTCTGCCGATATTCAACCTGAGTATTAAATAGATTTTCTCCCGTAAGCCATAAAAACAGGATATTTTCTTATCTTCCCTTCTCTTTCCTTATCTATCGTGAAGACAGTCTGGACATTTATATCCTGAAGACCTGCTGATCTGAACATACTTTCTATCTCTTCCCTATCAAATCCAAAATGTTTAACATCTGTATTGTCAGAATGGAAAGTTCCGTCTTCCTTTTCAAGATCCACAACCACAAGATAACCACCGACCTTTAAAAAGTCTGACAGCTTTTTAACAGCCTTATATGTATCCTCAATATGGTGTAATGTCATGGATGTAATAACAAGATCAAAATCAGTGTGATCCCCATCCTTATTCAGGATATCTTCTCTGAATATCTTTATATTTTTGATACCTTCCCTTCTGATCTTCTCACTGAAAACTGAAAGCATGCCTTCGGAAAGATCATAAGCGTGTATCTCTTTAACATAAGGAGATAAAAGAATGTCAACAGTTCCTGTTCCTGCTCCAACATCAAGGACTTTAAAATCATTTTTTACAGGTATCTGTGAGAGTATATTTTCAACAAATATCTTTGATCTTTCAAACTTGTCAGGTGTGTCGTATCTGTTTGCAACCTGATCAAACCTTTTTCCTATATCCATCATTCCATCCAGCTTTTAATTGTGAAAAAATGTGATTTTGTGTACTTACATACAGGACATCTGTAACTGTCAGGAAGATCCTCAAATCTAATACCAGGAGGTATATTTCTTAATGGATCTCCCTTCTGAGGGTCGTATACAAATCCGCATATTCTACATCTTCTTTTGCTGCCGCTGTCTTTTTTATGCATAGATAAAAATATAACATAAAGGGTATAAAGAAAAAAATCTCCCACCGTGTTAAAATGTTTCACAGCCAATCTGAAAAAGGAGGTAGATCTTGATAAAGGCTGTTCTTATTGATATTGAAGGGACTGTATCTCCTATATCATTTGTTAAGGAGGTTCTTTTTCCATACTCTAAGGAGAGAATTGAGGAGTTTATAAAGAAAAACCTTGATAATCCAGATATAAAAAGGATCATACAGGATATTAAAAATATAGAAGGAAGGGATCTGACCTTAGAAGAGGTGGTAAATACCCTTATAAGATGGATAGATCAGGATAAAAAGATAACCCCTCTAAAAGAGATACAGGGGTACATATGGGAGGAAGGTTTCAGATCAGGAAGATTGAAAGCACCTGTTTATGAAGATGCGTACAGGAAGTTAAAAGAATGGAAGGAGAAGAATATCCCCATGTACATATACTCTTCAGGATCTGTAAAGGCACAGAAGCTTTTTTTCTCCCATACAGAGTATGGAGATCTGACAGGATTTTTCTCAGGATTTTTTGACACAAAAACAGGAAACAAAAAAGATCCACAGTCCTACTTAAAGATAGCTGAAGCTGTAGGTCTTAAGCCTGAGAATATACTTTTCCTCTCTGACAATCCTGATGAGATAAGGGCAGCAGCGGAGGCAGGAATGAAGGTTATAAAAATATCAAGACCTGAAGACAGCCCTTATATTGATAACTTCCCATACAGGCAGGTTGACAGTTTTGACCAGATCACCGATCTATAAAGAATCCCCTTGATTTCATAGCCTGTGTTATCTCCTTTGAGCTGTTAACAGATCTGTTTGCAAAGAACATAAGAACTGAAGATATAAAGTTATACATATCCCTCTTTGAAGGTGAGACTATCATCCTGCTTTTAAATGCAAGTTTGAACTCGTAAAAGTATCTTCTGAATGTATTTATCTGGCTGTAGGAAAGAACAAGTAGGAATGTTAAAGATCTGGAAAAATCAAAGACCTTGAAGATATTAAACCTGCTGAAAAATAAAAATGTTAAAAATGTTATGCTAAAAACCCTGAGATTTATAAGAAGAAGATAATCGTAATGAAACTGGTCTTTTAATGTTGAGATAACAGCATAAGACAGGGAGACAACAAGGTTAAAGGGGAGAACAGATATAAATGTTTTTTTGATTAACCTGAATGGGTCTTTGAATGATAGAAGAATTAGTAAAGGTATTATAAACAGGAAAAATCTGTAATCATGTATGGAAGACAGAGTTACAACAGCCAGAAGGTAAAGTATAAGAGCGATTCTATATATCATTTCTTATCTTCCTCAGTATCCTGTAGCCTAAAACTGTTATAATCCCATCAGCTATACCTATAAAAAAGTGGGGGATCATTACTGCAGGAACTGTTATACCAATACCGAAAGGGAAAAAAAGAGGCTTTCCATCTGGTGTATGGGCTATCAAAGGCTGAACTCCAAGTATTAAAGCTATAAAAAAAGCTGATATATTGACAGATACCCATCCGGAGAGAAAGAGTGCAAGATTTTTATTAAGGTTTTTCAGAGATCTGTAAGTAAAATAGGCTGATAAACTGCCTAAGAATCCTATTATTACAGCATTAATCGGGAATGTTGTTATCCCGCCTTCACCAAGTATGACAGCCTGTATGAAAAAGACTATAGAAAGGGCGATAAAAGATATATGATACCCGAATATAACTGAGAGCAGAGCTATACCAGATGGATGGGCTGAGCTTCCCCCGGGGAGAGGTATCATTATAAGCATAAGTATAAAAGAGAAGGCTGTTAAAACAGAAAGTAAAGGTACTGTTTTCTCATCAAGATATGATTTTATCCTGTTAAAACTGTATACCCATAAACCTGATGCAATTATATAAGCCGGAATATAAACCTTTGGAGATATAAACCCATCAGGAATATGCATATTTACACCTTAAAATAAAGCTGAAAATGTGAATATAATTCTGTAGTTTTCCTTTCCTTCTGCTCCCTGCTGAATGCTCTGTTCGTTAAGATCCTTCCAGACAGGTTTTTTTATACCAAGTCCAACACTGATAGTCCTGTAGTAAAGGCGGAATCCTAAAACGGAGTAAACTATATCCCCGCCTGTCCCTTTAAGTTTTACACCGTTCTGGGAGTCTCTCCCCAGATACAGATAGTTAAGTTCAAAATTTCCATCAAGTCTGAATTTACTTTTCGGGTCTGTGATTAATCTGTAAGTAAATGCTGTGTTAAATCTGAACTCATCCCCAAATCTGTATTTATTTCCATCATTATACCTGTACTCAAAGAACTTCAGATAGTTACTGTCAAGTATAAATGTGAGATCTTCATTTATCTGCTTGGTTCCTGTAAAACCGACTGTAACAGTTGGTTTGCCGAAACCAAGTGACATTCCAGGATCAATATTTCCATCTCTGTCCCTTATATTTGGATCGCCTGTAGGAAGTGAAATACCTGTGTAAACTGTAAAATGCCAGTCCATAAGGTCATCAAGGCTTTCTTTTTCCGGAACAGGCATAAAACCTTCATCATACTTGAAGCCGTAAACAGCCATTACAGATATATCAGCAAATCCAGAGCTGTTAAAAGAGTTGTCCTCAAGTTTTTTTGTGTAGTATGGAACAAAAAGATAAAGGGAAAGGTATGACTTTAAACCGTATCCAATACCGTATATCCAGAATGTATAACTCTCAGTCTCATCATCAATTTCAGGTGTGTATTTATAAAATGAGGCATAATCAAGCTTCATATAGGCGAGAAACTTTCCCTCAGGGAGTGTGGCTGAGGATGATGTTTCAAGGGGAGCTCCTGGACCTTCAATACCTGCTGTTCCAAGTGAGGCTACGCCGTGATGGGCTAAAGCCGGAAGATAAAAAATAAAGAGAATAAAGATCAGAGATTTAATCTTCCTTACCAACCTTTCTCCTCCTTACAGTAAGATAGAAAACCGAGTATATAAGGAATATGAGTATGATCCCTGATAGAACCTTTATCAGAAATCCTGTTTTATCTTCATCTATCCCCTCTTTTTTTACTTTTTCAACATTTATCTCCTTAACAATACCGTGACCATCTTCAGAAAAGGCTTTTATCTTCCATTTACCTGGAGTATCAGGTATAAAGATGATCCTTCCTTCTCTATCTGTTCTTCCAACCTGATAAGGAATAACCTCATCTTCCGGAGAGTATATCTCGTATTTTTCATATGAAAATGGTGTTCCGTCAGAGTAGTTTATCTTAACAACAACAGCCTCTGAGTATTCAACAGCTGTTGTCAGTGAGTGACCGTATGATATAGAGAAGACGATTAAAAATAACAGTACTACCATCTTACCTTAACTCAAAATTAAGTATTAATGTGTGAAGGATCTCATCAACCTCTTCAGAATCAAGCTTAATCCTGTATGTTGCCTCTACAGACTGAAGTCCCTTATGTTTTATCCTGATATTTATTCTTCCGTTCCTGTCTGTCATTCCTCTGAATCTACCATCATAAGCAACAGCAACATTCTCAACAGGTTTCCCATTGAATGTAATAAGGAGTCTGAGTTTATCCCCCACATCAAGACTGAAAGGATCATTTACAGGGATTATATCTATACCATCTTTAAATGATCTCTGAAGATCCCTGTTCCATCTATCAATTCTCTTAACCCCTTCGTGGGATACCCAGCTGTTTATAGGCATTTTTACAACGCTTTTTTTCTTGTTAACAGTTCCGTAAGGTGTCTTCGTCCAGTACTGTGGCTTTAATATCACATACAGCAATGAACATTCAGATCTTATCTTTAAAGGGTAAACCCTGAGTATATTTAGCTTTTTTTTATCTCCTGAACTGTCAACACATACGACAGATTCAATATTTTCCGGGTTATACCTTATAATATTTTTTCCTTTATGTGATGAGTATCTGTGTCCATAGTAAAGTGTGTAGCTTTTACCCTCTTTTTCAATCCACAGATCATGTGCGTATACAGAAGATATAAGAAAAATAATTGCTAAAATAAATCTTCTCATCTCAATCCGTATTACTTTTTTTCAATTAGTAATACTATATTAATGAATATCCATTCATCAGTCAACAGTTTTTCTGTTGATGTATAATCTATTATTGCTTTTTGTGTTTAAAAAACTTAGATTAAAGCTAAATATTCTAACGGGAAGGAATATGGCTAATCAGGCATTAGAGGATGCACTTAACATTATAGAGATACTTGGTAAAGAGTATTCCATGGGTGTTTCTGAGCTCAGTAAGATCCTTAAACTTAACAAGAACAAAGTTTTCAGAATTATAGCAACTTTAGAGCTGAAGGGTCTTGTTGAGCTTGATCAGGAAACAGGAAAATACAAGCTTGGAACTAACTTTATCAAACTTGAGTACGCATACATAAAAAGTCTTCCATTTATAGAGATAGCAAAACCTGTACTGAGAGCTTTAAGACAGGAGCTGGATGAAACAGTTTATCTATCCATACCACACAAAAAAGATGTTATCTATATATACGAGGAGCAGACGAGAAAACCTGTTATTATAAAATCAAGACTGGCTAAAAGGTTTAAAGCCTCAAAAACCGCAGCGGGAAAGGTTCTGAAAAGGGCCAAAAAGGAAGTAGGTTTTATATACGAGTACGAGATACATCCTGAGGAGGAGATATCTGAGATTGCAACAATAGTAAGAGATGAGTTCTATCATCCTTTAGCTGCTGTATCTATTATCGCACCTATGTACAGAACCCCTCCTGAAAAGATGGAAGGGGAGATAAAAGATAAGATCATATCTGCTGCCGAGGAGATAACTGAACTGTTAGCTCCAACATTCTCAATTTAAGTAATATCAGCTAAATTTTAAAAAATTTTCTGTTCTTATTTAAATCAAACAGCGTTTGAAAATTTTTAAGTGAAAAAAATTGATAGTTAGTTTCAACTTCAGTGACTATTTAAATTAAAACGTCGTTTGATCCGTAAGTAATTGAAATTGCAGTGTATTTTCTTATAGGGAATTATGTAGATTTGCTTGACAATGGTATTTTAAACCTGTATGTTTTTTCAAACTTCGTTTGAAAAGAATAAAAGGAGGTTAAAAATGAGGAAAAAAGCGTGGAAAATCGTTGTCCCATCACTACTTACAGCTTCTCTACTTTTAAATTCTCCATCTGAGGCAGCAGCAAAGTTTAAGATCAATGATGAGAGCAACGTATGGATCAGCTTTCTATTACAGCTTAGAGGTGAGTGGCTTGAGGATGGACAGATTGATGGTTCAGGATGGAAGAGTGATTTTTACATCAGAAGGGCAAGGATACTTTTTGGTGGAAAGATAAACAGGTATGTTGATTTCTTTGTTGAGACTGATAACCCTAATATGGGGAAGGATACAGCTATTAAAGATAACGCTGGAAATACTATAGGTTACAAAAGCAGTACTGAATCAAGAACATTTATACAGGATGCATGGGTAAGACTTACATTTTCAAAAGCATTCAAGGTAGTTTTTGGACAGATACTCCTTCCTTTCTCACACAACAACGCTACAGGGGCTACATCACTCCTTGGTCTTGATTACAATCTCAGTGTAGTCAAGTTTCCTCAGACAGGTCATTTCGTTTGGAGGGATTACGGTGCTGAGGTTATGGGACTAGTATCACTTCCAGCAGGAAGCCTTGACTACAGAGTTGGAATATTTGATGGTGTAGAAACATTAAAGGGAACAGGTGTTACTATCAACGGTGATGATAACTACAGACTAACTGGAAGAATCCAGTACAACCTTTTTGACAGTGAAGGCTTTTACTACAAGGGAACGTACCTTGGTAAGAAGAAGATTGTATCAATAGGTGCAGGTTTTGATTACCAGAAGGATGCTGCAGCTGACAGTTATGACTCACCTACTAAGGTAGATGATTATAAAGCATGGACTGTAGATCTTTTTGTAGATTATCCACTTGAGAATAGTGATGTTGTTACATTTGAGGCAGGTTACATAAACTACGATTACGGAAATCTTAACTCAAGTGATGGAAAGGCTGTATATGCCCAGTTTGGTTATCTGTTTAACAAAAATATAGGTATAGGTAAAGTAGAACCAGTTTTAAGATACCAGAACTTTGATTCATCAATCTCTGGGAATGATACTACAGAGTACTACATAGGATTTGCTTACTGGATAGACGGATTCAGGGCAAATATAAAAGCTGAGTACAAGATAAATGAGAGTGATGCATCAAAACAGGACGCTGTGTATCTCCAGACCCAAATACTCTTTTAAGGAGGTAGGTTATGTCAGCAAATAAAGATGAGGTTCTCCTTAAGGTAAACAAGATATACAATCCACCTGAGAGGGTCCTTGAGAAGGTTTTAATCACTGCTGAAGAGTTTGACAGAATGTATGAGGAGTCCATTAAGGATCCTGAAGGCTTCTGGTCAAGGCTTGCTGAAAATGAGCTCCACTGGTTCAAAAAATGGGAAAAAATCAGGGAGTGGGAATTTCCAAATTACAGATGGTTTATAGGCGGTAAGCTGAATATCACCTACAACTGCCTGGACAGACATGTAAAAAATGGGAAAAGAAACAAAGTGGCTTACATATACACAAATGAGGACAATGAAGAGATAAAGATCACTTACGGTGAGCTTCTTGAGCTTGTTAATAAGATAGCAAATGGACTTAAATCCTTAGGTGTTGAAAAGGGGGACAGGGTTGTTATTTATATGCCCCTTGTTATTGAACAGCTCGCTACAATGCTTGCGTGTGCAAGGATAGGAGCTATACACTCTGTGGTTTATGCAGGGTTCAGTGCAAATGCTCTTAAAATGAGGATTGAGGATGCTAAAGCTAAAGTTGTTGTAACATCAACATGGACAAAAAGAAGGGGCAAAAAAATAGATCTTAAATCTGTTGTAGATGAGGCTGTAGATGGTGTTGAGACAGTTGAATCAATAGTTGTTCTCCAGAGAGATGGAGATCAGTTTGAGCTTGTTGAGAGGGAGATAGATTTTTACGAGCTGATAGAGAAACAGTCTCCTGAGTGTGAACCTGAAGTTATGGATGCTGAAGATCCTCTTTTCATACTTTACACCTCAGGTTCAACAGGAAAGCCAAAAGGTGTTTTACACACAGTTGCAGGTTACAACCTTTATACACACCTGACAACAAAGTATATATTTGACATTCATGAGGATGATATCTACTGGTGTACAGCAGATCCAGGCTGGATAACAGGACACAGCTATATGGTTTATGGGCCTTTATCAGTTGGTGCAACATCAGTTATAGCTGAAGGTGCTCCAGACTATCCTGATCCAGGAAGATGGTGGTCAATAGTTGAGAAATACAGGGTAAACATATTCTACACGGCCCCTACAGCTATTAGACTTTTTATGAAGTACGGAGACGAATGGCCCAAGAAATACGATCTTTCTTCACTGAGAATATTAGGCTCTGTTGGTGAGCCTATAAACCCTGAAGCATGGCTCTGGTATTACGAGGTTATAGGAAACAGCAGATGTTCAATCGTTGATACATGGTGGCAGACCGAAACAGGAGGTCATATGATCACAACAGTTCCAGCCTATCCGCAGAAACCTGGTAAGGCAGGTAAGCCTTTCTGGGGTGTTGAGGTTGATGTTGTTGACAGGGAAGGTTATCCGGAGGAGAACAACAAGGTTGGTTATCTTGTGATAAAACAACCCTGGCCTTCTGCACTCAGAGCATGCTGGGGAGAACCGGAAAGATTTGAAAAGTACTGGACGGAGATAGATCATTACTATTTCTCAGGTGATCTTGCTACAAAAGATGAAGACGGTTACATAATGATACTCGGTAGGGCTGATGATGTTATAAATGTCTCAGGTCACAGAATAGGAACAGCTGAGGTTGAAAGTGCCCTTGTGTCACATCCTGCAGTTGCTGAGGCGGCTGTGATTGGAAAGCCTCACGATGTGAAAGGGGAATCCATTAAGGCATTTGTGATTCTTAAGGAAGGTCATGAACCTTCAGAAACTCTTATCAAGGATCTGAAGCTCCACGTAAGAAGGGAGCTTGGTTCTCTTGCCGTTCCGGATGAGATAGAAATTATGGACAAGCTTCCAAAAACAAGATCAGGAAAGATTATGAGAAGGGTTCTTAAGGCAAGAGAACTTGGTATGCCACTTGGAGATATATCAACACTTGAGGATTAACGGAGGAAGAGATGACTAAAGAAGAGTTAAAAAAGATACTTAATGACCCAGAGTTTCAAAATCTTATGAAGAAGGTAAGCTTTGTCTCAACTGTGTTTTTTGTTCTGATTCTTATCGTTTACTACTCTTTTATATTCCTGCTTGCTTACGGTAAAGATTTTCTTGGGAAGCCTCTATCTGATTCGTCTGCAACAACCGTTGGGATTCCTGTAGGAATTGGTGTGATTATCGCTTCATGGATACTTACAGGTCTTTACGTTTACTGGGCAAATAAGAATTACGATCCGATGGTCAAGAAACTCAGGGATAGGTTCAGGAGGTAGTGTGATGATAAGAGTTTTAGGTATATATCTTACAGTTCTGGCTGTTTCTTTTTCCTCTTTCGCTTCTAACGAGGCTATAGTTGGTATGAACCCTGTCGCTATCGCATTTTTCCTGTTTTTTATATCAGCAACACTTGGTATAACCTACTGGGCGGCAAAAAGATCAAGAACAGCTACGGAGTTTTATGCTGCTGGTAGATCCGTATCAGGATTTCAGAACGGGCTAGCCCTCGCAGGTGATTATATGAGTGCTGCCTCTTTTTTAGGTATCGCCGGTATGGTTGCAACAAAAGGTTATGACGGTCTTATATACTCAATAGGCTTTCTTGTTGGATGGCCTGTTATAATGTTTCTTATAGCTGAACCTTTAAGAAATCTCGGTAAGTACACATTTGCAGATGTTGTTGCTTACAGGCTTCAGCTAAGACCTATAAAGATACTTGCAGCTTTGGGATCAATAGCTGTAGTTATCCTCTATCTTATAGCCCAGATGGTTGGATCAGGTAAACTTATCCAGCTCGTTTTTGGGATACCATATGAGCTTGCTGTTGTTATAATCGGTGGTCTTATGATCACTTACGTTCTCTTTGGTGGAATGCTTGCAACAACATGGGTTCAGATAATAAAGGCTGTTCTTCTTTTAGGTGGTGCAACAATAATGACAGTCTGGACACTTGCTAAGTTCGGTTTTTCTCCTGAAAATCTCTTCCAGAATGTTAAAGATGTGGCAGGAGAAAAATGGCTTCAGCCTGGTGGACTTGTTTCAGACCCGATAGATGCTGTTTCTCTGGGACTTGCTCTAATGTTTGGTACAGCAGGACTTCCACATATTCTTATGAGATTTTACACAGTTCCTGATGCTAAGGAGGCAAGGAAGTCTGTTTTCTACGCAACAGGGTTTATTGGATATTTCTACATACTAACATTTGTTATAGGTTTTGGTGCTGTTGTTCTTGTAGGTCTTGATAAAATACTCTCAGTTGGTAAAGGTGGAAATATGGCCGCTCCACTTCTTGCCCAGGCTTTAGGTGGTGATGC
Organism: Persephonella marina EX-H1; assembly: GCF_000021565.1. Taxonomy (NCBI): domain Bacteria; kingdom Pseudomonadati; phylum Aquificota; class Aquificia; order Aquificales; family Hydrogenothermaceae; genus Persephonella; species Persephonella marina. Next base: position 791,578 of record NC_012440.1, read on the forward strand.
ATTTTTAGGATTTATAGCTGCTGTTGCCTTTGCAACAATACTCGCTGTTGTTGCAGGACTGACTCTCGCTGGAGCAAGTGCGTTATCACACGATCTCTATGTAGGTGTTATAAGGAAAGGTGAATCATCTGAGGAGCAGGAGGTTAAGATAACAAGAATAGCTGTTTTTATACTGGGAATTATAGCCATAATCCTTGGAATTGCATTTGAAAATCAGAATATCGCCTTTATGGTTGGTCTTGCTTTTGCTATAGCAGCGTCAACAAACTTCCCGGCTCTATTCCTGTCTATAGTCTGGAAAAAGTTTACCACAGCAGGAGCTGTTGCAAGTATGGCAACAGGACTTGTTCTCTCAGTTGTTCTTATTATTCTAAGTAAAACTGTATGGGTTGCTATCCTCGGAAATCCAGAACCTGTATTCCCGTACAAAAATCCTGCTATTATCTCTATGACAGCGGCTTTCGCAGTTGGGATAATAGTCTCTCTGATGACAAAGGAAAGGGAAGCTGAAGAGAAGTTTGAAGAGATGAAGGTAAGGAAGTATCTTGGTATTGGTGCTGAATAAAACAGGGGCTTTTCGCCCCTGAGGTTAAAATATGTCCATTGATCTGCCAGAGCTACTTAAAAATACTGAGCCTTTTTCACTTCTTTCAGAGGAGGAGATAGACTACATAATATCAAACTCTCTCCTTGATTATATACCTAAAAACAGTATTATCCTTGATGAAAAAAAGAGATCAGATTATTTATATCTGGTAATAAAAGGTGTTCTTTCCCTACTTAAGGACAACACCGTTATAGAGCTGTTAGAATCTGGGGAGATCTTAAAGGATCCATCTGGTTTTAAAGTAAAAGCTGAAGATGACAGTATTCTTCTGTTAATACCATCTAAGGTTATTCAGGCTATTTTAAAGGAGCATCCTGAATTTAAGGATCATTTTGAGAAAAGTATAACGAAGAAGATCTCTGAAGGATCAAAAAAGTTAAGATCTGTATCATATGATGATATATCATTACTCACCTTAAAAAGTATTGATCTCAGACCTGCTGTTTTCTGTGATGAAGAAGATTCTGTAACACAGGTGGCTAAAAAGATGTCGTCAGCTGATACGTCATGCTGTCTTGTTGGAAGGGAGGATAGTATAAAGGGGATAATTACAGATAAGGATCTTAAAGATAGAGTTCTTGCAAAAGGACACGACCCTTCAAAGATAAAAGCTTCAGATATAAAAACCTATCCTGTTGAGTTTATAGAATCGGACAGGTTTCTTTTTGAAGCTGTATTGAAAATGATAAGGAAGAACATTAAAAGGTTACCTGTTTTAGAGGAAGGTAAAGTTATAGGTGTAGTTGAGGACAGAGATATACTGGTAAGACAGTCAAGGAATATTCTATATCTTATTGGTCAGATAGAAGATGAGTACGACATAAAAAATCTTTCACAGATATACAAAAGCTTAAAACTTTCAGTTGAGGAGATATTTAACACAGGAAAGGATATAGAGATCATACAGAAATACATCTCGGAGATAAACGACAGATTTGTCAGAAAAGCTGTTGAGATCTCCCTTGAAAAACTTGATATAAAAGGAAGATTTTCATTTGTTCTGTTTGGAAGTGAGGGAAGAAGGGAAGTAACCATATCCACTGATATTGATAACGGGATAATATTTTCAGACAGAGATGAGAGGGAAAAATTTTTGAGATTAGGCAGAGAGGTTGTTGGTATTCTTCTCAGGATAGGTTTTCCAAGATGTGAAGGTAACGTAATGGCATCAAATGAGAGATGGGTTAAAAGTCTTGATGACTGGAAAAATGTCGTTGAGGAATGGATCTCAAAACCTGATGCGGAAAATATACTTATGACAGGTATATTCTTTGATTTCAGAAATGCTTACGGAGATGAGACCCTCACAGATCAGCTTCAGGACTTTATATTCAGCCTTATAGAGAAAAATCAGAACTTTCTCTTATCAATGGCATTAAAAACACTTGAGCTTGAACCACCTGTGGGATTTTTTGGCAGGTTTACAGTTGAGAAATCAGGTGAACACAAAAATGAGCTTGATCTTAAAAAGGGAGGAATACTTCCTATAGTTTCTGGTGTAAGGGTTCTTTCTCTGGAAAATAAGATCCGTTCAACAAACACTATAGACAGGATCAGAAAGCTGAGAAAAAAATTAGGAGAGAACCTATCTGATGAGCTTATAGAGAGCTTTAAATTTTTACAGACATTAAGGCTAAAAAACCAGATTGAGAAGATAAAAGAAGGAAAAAGTCCTGATAACTATATAAATCCAGAAAAACTGACAAGATTTGAAAAGGACATTCTGAAAGAATCTTTCAGGATTATAAAAAAGTTTCAGGAGATGTTAGGTGTCCATTTCAGACTGAGAGTGTAGTATGGATATTATCAGGAAATTAAAAATACTGAGGTATAGAAATAACTCTTATTTTAAAAAGTTCTTTAGAGATGTAAATGAGAAGGATATTAATAAAATAACTTTCTGTTCTTTTGATCTTGAAACTACAGGTCTTGATGTGGAAAAAGATGAGATTATATCCATAGGTGCTGTTAAGATAAAAGAGATGAAGATAGATCTATCAACATCTTTTTACAGGATTGTAAAACCAGAGAGGATACCGGAAAAAGAAAATATACTTATTCACAGTATTACGGCATCAGAGATGAAGAAAGGAGAGGATATAAGAGATGTTCTCCCGAAGTTTCTTGAGTACATAAAAGGAACCGTTCTGATAGGATATTTTGTCAGTTTTGATATAAGTATGCTCTCAAAATACACACAGAAATTTTACGGCTTTCCCATTCTAAATCCATACATAGACGTTTCACAGCTTTATATAAAGAAAAAAGTAAAATCATACACACCATACGAGAAAATAAAAGAGAAGAGCCTTGATCAGATCGCTGAGGAACTGAATATCCCAGTAAGGAAGAGACACAACGCCCTTTATGACAGCATAACAACAGCACTTATTTTTTTATCTCTGATGAAGAGATAAAGGCAGGTTGCTGTATTATACTTCTGGTATTATACTAAAAGTATAAAATTTACTATACCAAAGGTATAATAAATGAGAAATCCTTTTTATTACGGTGGGATTGTTTCTGAAAAGTATTTCTGTAATAGGGAGAATGAAATAAAAGAGCTTAAGAAGGATATACTCAATGGTCTTAATATTCTTATCTATGCACCACGAAGATTTGGAAAAAGTTCACTTGTAATTCATACTTTAGAAAAGCTGAAAAAAGAAAAAAAACTAAAGTATATATTTGTTGACCTGATGGGGATTTCCTCAAAAGAGGAGTTTATAAATGAGTACTTCAATGCAGTAGCCCAGTCTCTTGAAGAACCTCTGGACAAGGTTATAAACTTTTTCAAAAATGTTATCAAGTTTAGACCTGTAATCAGAGTAACAGTTGATGAGTATGGAAGGACAAAGTTTCATCTTGAGTTTTCTCCTGAGAAAACCTTAGAAACCCTTGAAGAGGTACTGGATTTACCTCTTTTTTATGCTAAAAAAGGCAGAAATATCTGTATAGTTTTTGATGAGTTTCAGGAGATTGAAGTTTTAGGAATAGAGAACAGATTAAGATCAAAACTACAGCACCACTCAAACAGAATTTCTTATATTTTTATGGGTTCTAAAAAGAGTATTCTGCAGAAGATATTTCAGGACAAAAAGAGAGCATTTTATAGATCTGTAAAACATTTCCAGATAAAGGAAATATCAGAAAAAGACTGGATAAAGTTCATTCAGGATAGATTTAAGAAAACAGGAAAAGATATAGATAAGAGTTTTATAAAAGAGATAGTAACAATAACAAGAGGATTTCCCTACTACACACAGCAGTTTGCTTATGAACTGTGGGAAAATACGGAAAAAGAGGTAGATGAACAGGTATTTAAAGAAACACTTAAACTTATAATGGAGAGGGAAGAAGACCTTTTTGCAACAGAGTGGGACAATCTTACATCCAATCAAAAAAAGGTTCTAAAGCTGATAGTGGAAAAAAACGGCCAAAATCTTTATGATGAACACATACTCGCAAAATACGAGATAAAAGTAGGATCTCTGAGGAAGATCATCCAGATCTTAATGGAGAAGGACATAATAGACAGAAGGGAAAACAGGTATTATCTTCAAGATCCGTTATTTGAATACTGGTTAAAGCAGAAGATTTATTAAAAAATCACAGATTTATACAGTAATGCAATAATTTATGTTATGTCTTATTTTTAATTTAAAGTAACTGGAGAAATATGGAGTTATGTGATGAATTTACTGGAAAAAGTTAAAGCAGAAAAGGATATCTTAAAAAAACATCTTCTTTTTTCAGCATGGCTTTCTCAAAAACTTAAAGAAAAAAATATTCCCTTACCTGTTATTGTTGGTGGTTCAGCGTTAGAAATCTATACAGGAGGTTTTTATCTAACAGGAGATATTGATCTTGTATCACCGTATAGGGATGAAATAGAGAAAGTTATACTTGATACAGGTTATTTTAGAAAATCAGGAAAAAATTTAATATCTGAGAAGCTTGGACTGTTTGTGGAAATTGTAGATGAAAAACTCGCAGGGAGTATGGAAAAAACGAACATTATAAAGATAGATGAGAATCTGGATATAAGAGTGATAGGATTGGAAGATCTGATTATTGACAGACTTAATGCATGTGTCCACTGGAAATCTTACTCTGACTGTGAATGGGCTGAAGTTTTGATAGAGGAGTTCAAAGATAAAATAGATCTTAAATATTTAAAAGAAAGGGCAAAAGAAGAAAAAGTTGATGAAAAGCTGGAGGAATTAATCAAAGATGAAAATTGAGATAGATTTAGAAAATCTCCCTAAATACAGATTAGAGAAGGAGTTAAAAAGAAGAAAAGAGAACAAAAAGATAAGATACAAAAGAACCAGACCAAGAGATCCTGAGAAATGGAAAGAACTTAAAAAATTTATCCTGTCTCAGCTTCCACCACCGGAAGAGATATTATCAGGCAGATATTTTAGAGATCTGTTAAGGGGTAGTTGAATATACTTATGTATTAAATCTGGAGATATAATTATGAAGGTTTTAAATATCAGTCAGGCTCAAAAAGAATTTACGAAGATATTAAACGAAAGAGTGCTAATAGTTGATAACAAAAGGAAAGAAAAAAAGGCGGTTATCCTGCCTTACGAAGAATATCTAAAACTTATCTCAAAATGTAAAGATAAAGAATATTTACTTGGTCTGTTAACGACGGGAAGATTCTCAAAATTTAAAGGAGTTTTGAATAAAAGTTAAAACAGACTATGGGTAACATGTCAGAAAAATAAATAAAAGGCGTTTATATTTTAAAGAGAGATTTAATCTAAGGGGGAGGTAGTGAAATGGAGTATTTTATAATCTTTTTTATTGTATTTTTACTACACCTCTATGATTATTGGGCAGGAAGATAAGCTTATAATCTGTATCTAAGGTAGTATACTTAACCCCCACCTATACTTCCTCTTTATGGTATCATGTTATAAACCAAAAACTGAAAGGGTATTCACTAATGGAAAGGATAACATTAAAAACGGAAATAAAGTACTTATCTGAGAACGATACCGTTCTCAGATTTATTAAACAGGTAGCAGAAAGAAACGGTATAAAAGGTTATGTCAGCAGAGAGGATGACCGTATACTGATAATCTCTCAGGGAAGTGAGGAACAGCTTACCAGTTTTATGGAAGAGTTAGGCTCAAAAATGCCTTTCTCAATTTTTATGAGATCTTCATCAACAGAAGTTATAGATCATCCGGAAGAAAAAGGTTTCCATATTAAAAATGAGGATCTAAATATAATCCCATTAAATAGATCAGTATGTATAAACTGTCTTGAGGAAAGTCTAAACCCTACGGACAGAAGATTTTTTTACCCATTTATATCCTGTAACTACTGTGGGTCACAGTATGCATTTTTATTTGAGTATCCATTTGAGAGGGAGAAAACAGTATTTAAATTCTTCCATCCCTGTGAAAACTGTAAAAAAGAGTATGAAAACAGTAGTAGCTTCAGATACAGGTATGAGCTTATATCCTGTCCTGACTGTTTTGCACCTGTATTTTACAGATCAAAAAGTAAAGAAAGGATAGCCTTTACACCTGAAGAAAGAGAAAAGCTTTTTAACGCCATAGCAGGACTTGTATCTGAAGGAAAACCTGTAAAAGTTAAGACAGCTAACGGCTATAAAGTTATAGGAACCATACATGAGGAAAACATAAAGAAGATAAGAGAGATAGAAAAAACAGGAAGAAAACCTGTAACAGTTCTTATTACGGATATATCAAAACTTGATGATATAGCTTATGTAAATGATACACAGATAAAAGCCCTCTCATCTCAGGAAAGACCTGTTGTTAAACTTCAGGCAAAAGATGCTTTCTTGGAGAGAGATCTTGTTTCACAGACAGGTTTTGTAAACTTTAAGCTTGTAGATGATCCTGTTCTCAGCTTTATAGCATTTTTCCTGAAAGAGAGAGGAATTCCCTACATCTTTATTCACGATATCTCAGAAGACAATCTGGATAAGATAAATGACGGCTTAGATCATGATGTCCCAATTGTTAATATCCAGAAAGACACGGAAGTTTTTACAGTTGGAGACAGAATTTTAATAAAGGAAGGAGAAAAGGGGATACTGCCTGCTGTACTGAAAGGAAAACCTGTCTACAACATATCAGTTGCAGGAGATTACGTTGCTGTTCCTGTTGAGGATGGGGAGTACCTGATAGACAGAAAAGATAAAGTTCTGCCTATTATTGATGGATTTTTATCAAAAGCAGATGAGGTAAGACTTTTAGATGGAAGATATGAGGTTATAAACATACCATACAACAACATTAGAGATTTTAAAGACTATGAAGGAGCTTTATACTCAGTTGTTGCCGAGCATAATCTTCTGGATCAGCCTTTTGTAGGTATATATCTATCTACAAAGAGCGATAATAACTGCTTTGCGGTAAGATCCCATACAAAACCTTTAAAACAGCTTATTAAAATAAAACCAGTTCTGTTATTTGAAGATTTTCTAAAAACGGTTAAATGGGCTTTAGAAGAGATAAAGAGTATGTCACCTGAAGGCGAGAGGCTGATAAGTAATTATGCAAAAAAGTTTCCTGATATATTTAAAAAGATAGAGAAGATACAGCTGGATGATAATGGAAGAGAGTCAGAGAGTATAACAGCTGTTATAAATCTTATATCGGTAATATTGGGAGCGTTTGAGCAAAATGATTTAAGCTATTTTGAAGAACCTGCTGAAATTTTTGAAAATAAAGCGTTAGATTATCCAAAAAGAAAAGCCTTAAAAGTTGATTTCTTCCTTTATGAAGAGGAAGGAGTATTCTATCTCGACTGGAGAACAACACTGAGAAGCCTTATGTCTTATAAAATAGCAGGAACTGATATACCTATGCTTTCTTACTCATTCTTTGAAGGTCTTGGGGAATGGATAGTTAACCAGTCACAGACAGCCCTCACAAAACTAAAGATAAACAATCTTGTTTTAGCAGGAGATCTTTTCTCAAATCCTGTATTAACAGGTAGGATACTGAAACATCTTCCGGACAGGAATATATTGTTAAATGAAAGACTGCCTATTGATGTTCAGAATATTGCGTTCGGAGGGCTGTTTGTGGAATGAAGGACAAGATAAAAAGCCTTATAGATCTTTCACAGATAGAGCCTGAGGCTTTAAAACAGATATATGATGTTGCATCACTTGATATAGTAAAAAAGCTTGCCATTATGCCTGATGTCCATACAGGCTATGATCTGTGTATAGGTGGTGTGGCACTTGTTGAGGATCATATATCACCATCTTTTGTCGGATATGATATAGGCTGTGGGATGTGTTTTGTTAATACAGGTGTTAAAAAAGAGGAGATCTTCAGATCAAGAAAGGAGAGAGAAAAGATAGCCCAGCAGATATATAAAGCCATTCCTGTAGGGAATAATATAAGGAAAAAGCCTCTTGATTATAAACCTTTTAAGTCTGCATCAGGGGACAAAAATCTGACGAAAAAGGTTAATGATAAACTTTACCACTCACTTGGAACACTTGGAAGCGGAAATCATTTTATAGAGATAGGTGAAAATCTTGAAGGGTATGTATGCATAACGATACACTCAGGATCAAGGAATATAGGTCATTCTATTGCTTCGTACTACATGAAAAAGGGAAGATTTCTCCCTTTAAAATCAGATATTGGACAGGCTTATATTCAGGATATGAACTTTGCACTTGAGTATGCACTTGAAAACAGACTGACAATGATGAAAGAGATACTTAAGATCTTAGGATTTACTGAAAAGGAAGCTAAGAAGATAATTAAGAAAACATTGATAAATGAGAACCACAACCACGCAGTTATAACTGAAGAGGGAGTGCTACACAGGAAAGGGGCAACACCTGCAGATGAAGGACAGTTAGGTATAATTCCTGCAAATATGAGGGATGGTGTGTATGTTACTGTAGGTCTTGGAAATAAAGAGTTTCTATCATCTGCTTCACACGGAGCTGGTAGGGTTTTATCAAGGAGAAAGGCAAAAGAGCTTATAGATCTTGAAGAGTTTAAAAAGGTAATGGATAGTGCAGATATAGTTGCGAAAGTATCACCATCTACACTGGATGAGGCACCTTTCGCATACAAGGATATAAATCAGGTGATAGAAGCCCAGAGAGGTGTAGTGGTAGAGATCATAGATCAGGTAAAACCTGTTATAAATATAAAAGGTTAATCTTTTTTGTCTGGGTCGTAAAAAATAAGCTTCTCAGGAACTTTTTCTATATAGATAGACTGGCTTGGATAAGCAAATGATGAGCCATTCCTTTCAACAATCTCCATTATTTTTAGGTTAATATCTTCTTTTATAGCCATGTACTTTTCCCAGTTTGATGTGTCTGTAAATGTGTATATAAAAATATCAAGTGAGCTGTCTCCAAACTTATCAAAGAACACAAGTGTTATAAGATCTTTTGATATCCTTGGGTGTTCTTTCAGCATACTTCTTATATCATCCACTATCTTTTTAACAGTCTCACCGGGCGTATCATAAACGAGACCTATTGTCATCTTTATTCTTCTGTTATCCCTTCTTGAGTAGTTCTCAATGGGATTATTGGCTATATAGCTGTTTGGGACAGTTATAAGGGATTTCTCAAAAGTTCTTATCTTTGTTGTTCTGATACCAAGATCCTCAACGATACCTTCAACAGATCCAACCTTAACCCAATCACCTATCTTTAAGGATTTATCTGCAAGTATCGTAAGACCACCAAATAGGTTTGCAACAGTGTCCTTAGCAGCAAGGGCAAATGCAAGACCACCAAGACCGAGAGAGGCTATAAATGCTGTTACATCAATTCCCCACTCCTGAAGAACAGCGACAAATCCAAGAACAAATATAAATATCTTTGCAGATTTTATGAAGAAACTGCCAAGCTCCCTTGAAAGATCCTTCCCAAACCTTTCAGCAAACTTATAGAATCCTTCCTGAAATATGATCACAGCGTTGTATAAAATCCAGAAAACTGTGATTATAAAAAGACTCTTAATGAGATGATTTACTATCTCCTGTTCAACATTCAATATACTGAATGCAAACCAGACCCCAAAAACTATAAAGAGAAATTTAAAGGGACTTTCTATTACCTTCAGAAGCTTGTCATCAATTGTTGTTTTCGTTCTAGAGGTAAGTTTTCTGATGATACCTATGATTATATGTGTAAAAAGTTTTCTAAAAAATAGAAAAAGAAGAAAAACCAGAAGGGCTAACGCCCATTTATAAATGGGCGTCCCTAAAAAAAGCTGTTTCAAAAGATAGTCTATCTGCTGTACTATGCCGTTCTCCATACAGAAATTATAGCATTAATGTAAATCATCTTTTTACATTAAAAATTTATAGTCGGTAGTGTATTACCATTACAATCTGTTATTTCTAACGTTCCTGTCTTGCAACCTGTCAAGGTTACAGTCAATCTAAATGTTCCCCCAGTATCACATGTTCCGCTGTATGTTATACTTCCTCCGTCTGCACCGTCACAGGTATCTGAAATGTGTAAATCAGTGGCGGTAATATTTATAGATGCTGTGCTTGTTCCATCGGACCCTGTTGCTGTTATTGTTCCGTTCCACGTACCACTGTCCCAAGGGTCATTATCCCCATCAGCATCTGGAGTATAGCTCAGATCTGTGGATTCTAATATCCCGTAAATGGTAGACGCTGTCGGATCAGAAGGTTTGAAAGTCCATTTATGGTAGAAAGGTGTGAATACATATGTAGAGTCTACCTTGTCTATGTTTACATCCGTAATCTTCTCAACGGTTCCTAAAGATGATGTCATTGTTGTTGGCTCTCTTGAGCAGCCGTTGCTGAACACACCTGTACATATATCATAACCGCTTAGTCTGTCATTATCGTTGTCGTCCTTCGCACTTATCTTTCCTTTCCATGTGACATAGGTTCCGTATTTACATTCAAAAGTGTAAGTTCCGTTTACAGGAATACCATCATCATCTATGTCAGTTAGATCTCCTGATGCGCTTCCTGTACAGTTTGTAACCTGCTGAGCAGATATTGTTGCTGATACTGGACCAAAACCTTGAGGCATTGATGGTAAAACAATGGGAACACCTAAGTTTGGATTTGATACACTACTTGCCAGACTGTTGTACAGCACATCACCTATCTCAACACCACTACTGGATAATACGTCCTCAGTTGTTGCCTGATTTGTGGTCTGTGTTGTCTCACCTCCACCACCACCTCCACCACATGAGATAAGAGCAATACTTAAAGGAATAGTTACAGAAATGACTTTTAAAGCTTTCATTTCCGCTACCTCCCTTCAGTACTTCTCTCAGTACTACTATTAAATATAGTTTTTTAAATTTTAAAGAAAAAGTGAAAAATACCTGTATAATCCCCCTTGAAAAATTGAATATTTTTGTTTATATTATTACTACATTAAATAGTAAAAAGGAGATTCAGCATGAGGAGAATATCTTTTACAGCCATTCTACTACTCTTGGTAGGATTTACAGTTTTTTCCTGTACAAAAAAAGAGGCGTACAAGAAAGAACTAATCTCGGACAGTTATAAAGTGGTTATAGTTTCAGACCAGCCGCCCCATGTGGGAGTAAACAAATGGAAGGTGTATGTTTATACAAAGGATGGTTCAGCTGTTACTGATGCTTCCGTTAAAATTAATGGTTACATGCCTCCAATGCCGGGAATGCCTGAGATGAGTTTTGATTATCCTGTTAAAAATACTGGACAATTTTATGAAAGTGATGTAAATCTATCTATGAGTGGAACATGGCAGATAACCATAGTTGTTGAAAAAGGTGGCAAGAAGGAAAGTATAAAGTTTGGATTTAATTTATAACCGAAAGGAGCAGGAAATGGTATTGGAATTTTTCAAGAAAGGGTTTAAAAGCCTGAAATTTAAAAAAGACAGGCCCACCCCTCTTGGTGATCTTGAAGAGAAAGTTATGAACGTTCTTTGGAAAATAGGAAATGGGACGGTAAGAGAAGTTAGAGAGCAGTTAAATGAGAATTTGGCACATACTACAGTTATGACAATACTGGACAGACTTTACAAGAAGGGTCTTTTAAAAAGGATTAAAGAAGGTAAGAGCTACAGATATTTTCCTTTAATATCAAAAGAGGAATTTGAGAAGAAGGTTGCTGAAAAGGTTATTACAGATATTATCAGATCTCATCCGGAGACAGCTATAGCTGCATTTGAAGGTGCAATTGAAAAACTTTCCGAGGAAGAGATATACCATCTCAAAAAAATGATTGAAGAGAAAATGAGAGATGAAAAAAAGTGATCTAATATTTGTGATCTTTCTATCTGTGGTAGGTTTATACTTTTATTATTACTACTTCCTTATTACGACAGCACCTACCTGGATTATTGATCTGAAAAACTGTTTTATTGAGATGGACTTTTTACCGTTTCTGGAAAACCATCTGAACATATTTCTATACCTATCTCTGCTTGTGATCTCCAGTTTTCTTATAGTTAAAACTATCTTTTCTCTTTTCAGATCCATTTTTGGTTACTTTAAGCTTAACAGTTATATAAATAGAAATCTTTATAAAAGATTTAAGAATCTTTATATCATCAACTCAGATCAGATCGTCGCTTTTAATACGGGATTTTTTAAAAGGAAGATAGTTATATCAAAGCAGATACTTGACATCTTTTCAAAGGATGAGAAAAAAACCGTTTTCCTCCATGAAAAAGGACATCTGAAAAATGGCGACAGCTATAAACTTTTTATATTCTCTGTTCTTGTTAATCTTTTTCCAAAAAAGCTCGCAGATAAACTTCTTAAAGATTTTTCCCTCCTTAAAGAGATTGAAGCTGATATGTTCTGCGTATCCGACAGAAAAAAAGTTGAGCTTGCAAACACAGTATTGAGATTTTATACATACAGGACAGGTGTTTCCGTTCCTATGATGAACAGTTATTTAAGCCAGAGAATTCAGTTTTTACTCGGTCATCTTTCATATGAGGATTTCAAGGTAGAAAGGGTTTATCTCAGTTTTTCTCTCCTTCTTACTGTCTTTATACTGTTTTCTTACGTCTTTAATTACTGCCTGTGTAGTATGCATTAGGAGTTTTAGATGAATATGAGAGGATACTTATTGGTAATAATTACTACATTGTTTAGTATAGCAATGGTATCTTACGGAGTAGATCTGAAGAGTATTATTGATGAAGGGAGAAAATCCAATCCAGAACTGATAAAGATAAAAGAAAGACTGAAAGTTTATCAGTATAAAAAGGAGTTTGAAGGTAGTCTTGAAGATCCTGTTGTGTCCTTCAGTATTACGGATATTCAGCTTTTCTATAGACCTTTTTCAAGGCAGATAGAGCCAATGCAGGCTGTTGTTATAGGTATCTCCCAGAAGATACCTTACTTTGGAAAGCTTGATCTGAAAGAGCAGATCGTCCAAAAAAAGTACGACAGTGAGTATTACAGACTGAAAGCATCGGAGCAGAAGGTTTTAAAGAATATTTATATCTCTGCTTATAAACTGTGGAAGATTGATGAGAAACTGAAAATAATAAAGAAGTATCAGGATGTTGCGTCACAGATCATAAAGCTCTCAAACACCCTTTATGCTGTAGGTAAATCATCACAGAGTGATGTTATAAATGCACAGATATACTACACGCAGCTTAAGGAGATGGAGATAAACCTTAAGAACCTAAAAGAGAGGGTAAAGGCAAAACTTTCATCACTTGTAAACAGAGATATAGAAAGCGTGAGTCTTGATCTCCCTGAACCTGATGGAAAGCCTGATCTGTCACAGTTTATTGAAAGAATGAAAAATAACAGTCCTTATCTTGCCTACATAAAGGAGAAGATAAAGGAAAAGGACTACCAGATAAAGCTTTCTAAGAAGGATTACAGACCTGATTTCAGATTTTTTGCAAACTATGCCTACAGACAGGGATTTAATGATTATCTTACAGTTGGAGTAAGTTTTAATATCCCAGTATGGCAGAAAAGCCGTCAGGATATGAAGGTTTTAGAGAAAACCCAGGAAAAAACTGTAGTACAGAAGGAGTATCAGGAAAAGTTAACCGATCTTACATATCAGCTTGAGGATAGATACTACAAACTTAACGATGCTCTTCAGACTTATAGGCTTTTAAAGGATATATACATAAAACAGACTGAAAAGGGTTTTGAGAGCATAATAGCTGAGTATAAAGTGGGAAAGAAAAATATGATTGATCTTCTATACTCACTGAAACAGATACTCTCTGTAAAACTGAAAATCATAGATGAGATATACAGCTACAACGAGGCATTAATTGAAATAAAAGAACTTTCAGGAGATTTAAAATGAGCTGGAAAGGTTTGTTTATAGCTGTCACTCTTTTTGTTTTTGGGCTTGCTGTTGGCGTATTTACCCAGATAGGCTCTCAGATAATTCCTGTTATCCAGTCTTTTGTTGAAACTCAGCCGGCAGAGATACAGTCTGCAAAGCTTCCTGAAAGTAAGAACAAAAAGGGTATTCTGACGGTGGAACAGCTTTTTAATATAGATACTACTGTAGTTTCCCATGTAGATCTGACAAAGAGGATAGAGACTTACGGTGAGCTTGTTCACCCTGAAACAGATGTGAGGGATATAACATTTAAGATAAACGGTTATGTTGAAAAGCTTTACGCTGATTACACCGGTAAATACATAAAAAAAGGTCAGCCTCTCCTGACAGTTTACAGTCCTGAGCTTGTGTCAGCACAGGAGGAGTTTATAAGAGCTTACGAGTACCTGTCACAGATAGAAAATGCTGATAATGGGATACTGAAAAAGACAGCTCAGGATATGTATGAGGCGGCTTACAAAAGACTTTTATACTGGGATATAACACCCCAGCAGATAGAAAATCTGAAAAAAAGTAAAAAGGTTATGAAAACGCTCACTCTCTACTCCCCATATGACGGTTGGATAATGGAAAAGTTTGTTAATCTTGGATCAAAGGTTGAGGCAGGAAAGCCCGTTCTGAGAATAGCAAAACATGAAAATCTATGGCTTATAGCCAAGGTTTACGAACAGGATATCCCTTTTATAAAGAAAGGTCAGAAGGTTATGATACATTTTGAGTCCTACCCTGATCAGATCTATCACGGTGTTGTTGATTATATATATCCTATGATGGATATAAGGAACAGAACTGTTGATGTGAGGATTGTTATTCCAAACCCTGAGTATAAGCTCATTCCCGGAATGTACTCAAACATACATATAGATATCCCATTAGGAAAACTTATGGTTCTTCCTGAGACAGCTGTTATTAACACAGGTAAGAAACAGGTTGTTTTTGTCCAGAAGGAGAAAGGGGTTTTTGAGCCTGTTTTTGTTAAGCTCGGAAGGTATATAGACGGATACTACGAGATACTGTCCGGTGTTGGTCACGGAACTGTTGTTGCAAACTCTGCACTGTTCCTTTTAGATGCTGATGCACAGTTGAAAGGAAAGTATCAGAAAGAAGGTGAGCAAAAACCTATGAAAATGATGCATCACCACTGATGGAGTCTGGATATGATTGAGAAGATAATAGAATGGTCTGTTAGAAATAAACTTATCGTTGTTTCCCTTTCTCTTATAGTACTTGGAGCATCAATATGGGCTTTAAAGAACACACCCCTTGACGCGATACCTGATCTATCACCGCCTCAGGTTATCGTTTACACAAAATGGCAGGGTCAGTCCCCTTCCGTTGTTGAGGATCAGATAACCTATCCTGTAGTCTCTACACTGCTGTCAGCTCCTGAGATAGAAACAGTTAGAGGGATATCCTCATTTGAGACTTCTGCTGTTTATGTGATCTTCAAAGAGGGAACTGATATATACTGGGCGAGGAGCAGGGTTCTTGAGTATCTTTCCCAGATAAAAGATAAACTCCCAAAAACTGCAGAGGTTACACTTGGACCTGACGCTACAGGTGTTGGATGGGTTTACCAGTACGCCCTTTATTCAGACAAGAGAAATCTGTGGCAGCTAAGAACACTTCAGGACTGGTATCTAAAATATACACTTCTTGGTGTTGACGGAGTCTCAGAGGTTGCATCTATAGGTGGTTTTGTTAAAGGCTACCAGATAACTTTAAATCCGCAGAAACTGAGAGCTTACGATATCTCACTTAAACAGGTAATCAGTTCATTAAAAATGAATAACAATGACACAGGTGGGAGAATAATAGAGAGCAACGGATTTGAGTTTATAATTCAGGGTATCGGCTACATAAAAACACTGGATGATATAAAGGATATAACCGTTAAGATCACTCCAAACGGTATTCCTGTCAGGATAAAGGATATTGCAAGGGTTGAGCTTGTTCCTATGAACAGAAGGGGTATGGCTGATCTGAACGGTCTTGGTGAGGTTGTTGGCGGAATAGTTGTGATGCGTTTTGGAGAGAACGCATACCAGGTTATACAGAGAGTTAAAGAGAAGATAAAAGAGATAAAGGAAAACCTCCCTGAAGATATAAAGATAATCACTACCTACGACAGATCACAGCTTATAGAGAAGGCTGTTAACACACTTAAAAGAACATTGATTGAGGAGAGTATAATAGTTCTGATAGTTATAGGTATATTCCTTTTCCATTTCAGAAGTTCACTTGTGATCATTATCACTCTCCCACTTGCTGTGATAACAGGATTTCTGTTTATGAAGTTCTTCAACATAACATCAAATATTATGTCACTTGGTGGAATCGCGATAGCGATCGGAGCTATGGTGGATGCTGCCATTGTTATGGTTGAAAATGCCCATAAACATCTTGAAAAGCTGAGAAAAGAAAAAGGTGAATACACAGACAGAGAGAGAATAGAAGCTATAGTAAAGGCAGCAAAACAGGTTGGAAGACCTATATTCTTTGCACTTCTCCTAATTGTTGTCTCATTTCTTCCCGTCTTTGCCCTCTCAGGTCAGGAAGGTATGCTATTCAAACCCCTCGCCTTCACAAAGACATTTACAATGCTCGCAGCTTCAGTTTTTGCTGTAACACTTGTTCCTATACTTATGGTATGGCTTATTAAAGGAAGAATAGTATCTGAGGAAAAAAACCCGGTTAACTGGATACTTATAAAGATATACTCACCTATTATAAAACTGACATTGAAGGTGAGATATCTGGTCATAATACTTGCTGTTGTTGCTATAGGAATGGTCTACCCGATATACAAAAAGCTGAGCTGGGAATTTATGCCTATGTTAAACGAACAGACATTTATGTATATGCCTGTTACACCTTACGGCATATCTATAACACAGGCAAGGGAACTGACACAGCTTACGGATAAAATACTCGCATCTTTCCCTGAGGTTGATACAGTCTTCGGGAAAGCAGGAAGGGCTGAAACAGCTACAGATCCAGCACCCCTTTCTATGATTGAGACGATAATCACATTTAAACCGAAGGAGTACTGGAGAGAAGGTGTAACATTCCAGTCATTAATGCAGGAGATGGAAGAAAAACTCCAGGTTCCCGGGCTCACAAACAGCTGGACATATCCTATAAGGGGAAGGATAGATATGCTCCTTACAGGTATAAGAACCCCACTTGGTATAAAGCTTTACGGTGATGATCTTGATAAGCTTCAGGAGTATGCTGGAAAGATAGAGAAGGCTCTCCAGAAACTTCCCGAAAGTATGTCTGTGTTCGCTGACAGAGTTGCTCAGGGATATTTCCTTAACATAAAGATAGACAGGAAAAAGATAGCAAGATACGGTCTTTCCATTGAGGATGTTGAGAGTATTATTCAGATGGGAATAGGTGGAATGCCTGTTTCAACGATATACCACGGTCTTGAGAGGTATCCCTTACTTGTCAGGTATGAAAAGGATTACAGGGAGAATATTGAGGCATTAAAAAATCTTATAATTCCAACACCTGACGGCAGAGGTATACCGCTAAAGGCTGTTGCGGATGTATACTACGACGAAGCCCCATCTGTGATAAAGTCTGAAAAAGGTATGAAGGTGGTTTTTGTATACATAACACCTCACCAGAATGTAACACCTGAAGAGTATGTGGAAAAAGCAAAAAAAGTTCTATCACAGATAAAACTTCCTCAGGGGTTCTTTATTGAGTGGGCGGGGCAGAGCCAATATTTAGAGCATGCAAAGGAAAGACTTATGTATATCATACCTCTAACAGTGGCGATAATATTTTTACTCGTTTATTTCACATTCAGAAGTATAAAGAACACCCTTATTATTCTTCTGTCTATACCTTTTGCCCTTCTTGGTGGGCTGTGGTATATAGACTACCTGAACTTTAATATGAGTATAGCTGTTGTTGTTGGGTTTTTAGCCCTTTTAGGTGTTGCTGCTGAGACAGCTATAGTAATGATAATATATCTTGAAGAGGCTGTAAAAAGCAGACTTAAACAGTTTAAAACGATAACGGAAAAACAGTTCTACGATGCGATATATGAAGGAGCTGTTCTCAGAATACGTCCAAAGATGATGACAGTTTCAGCCATACTTGCTGGTCTATTACCGATAATGTACATAACAGGTGTAGGGTCAGAGGTTATGCAGAGGATCGCAGCACCTATGATAGGTGGTGTTGTAAGCTCTGCTATCCTTACACTTGTGATAATACCTGCTATATACACGGTCACAAAAAAGTATGAACTTAAAAGGAATAAACTGTTAAAATCTTAGTTAAAACTTCTGGAGGAAGTAAAAATGAAAAGGATATTCTCTTCTCTGTTAACATTATTAATATTAATAACTTTTTCTGTAGCATCTGATACTGACAGAGGTAAGGATATAAAACAGCTCAATATAGGTAAGCCATGCTGTTCAAATTGTGATGAAAAAAAGGTGGAGAAGCCTAATAAACCTTCATGTCCTAACTGTGCCGAATCTAAAAAGCCCTGCTGTAAAGATGGTTAATATCTTGACATAATAGTTAATAAGTCTTATATTGATTAATAACCTTTATCTGAAATTTTATCTGAGTTTATCTGACTGAAGAGAAGTGCTACTAACTTCTTCATCTGAAGGGGCATTTAGCCCCATTTTTTATTTCCAAACCCCTTTAATCTCAGTATTGCATTTAGGACATCTTCCATCTTTAAGATTGTTCTTTACGAACTGGCCTATATGTCCTGATCTTTCTATAACTTTAAAGTTACACTCTGGGCAGTATGTTGATTCTCTGTCTTTATCATCGAGATTTCCAACATAAACGTAGTTCAGCCCGGCTTCCTTACCTATCTCGTAAGCTTTTCTTAGAGTCTCAACAGGAGTTGGTGGAACATCTGTCATCTTGTATGCAGGGAAGAATCTTGATATATGCCATGGTATATCTTTATCTAAGGATGCTATCCATTTTGCAGCCTCTTTTAATTCCTTTTCATCATCGTTATAACCGGGGATTATCAGTGTTGTAAGCTCAACCCATATCCCAAGCTCCTTGGCATGTTCTATCGTTTTTAATACAGGTTTTAGTCTTGCACAGGATATATTTCTGTAAAAATCATCATTAAACGCTTTAAGATCAATATTCATAGCATCAAGATATGGAGAAAGAGTGTCTAAAGCTTCTTTTGTTTCGTATCCGCTTGATACAAAAACATTTCTTATCCCATTTTCCTTTGCTAACTTCATTGTGTCGTAGGCATACTCAAAGAAAACAACAGGTTCATTGTATGTGTATGCAATAGATGGGATGTTGTTTGTTTTACAGATATTTACTATCGTTTCAGGCATGAGCTGGATCCCGAAAACCTCTCCGTTATGCGTCTGTGGATGCTGTGATATCTCCCAGTTCTGACAGAACTTACAGCAGAAGTTACAGCCGACAGTTCCCAATGAAAATATCTGTGTTGCAGGCAGGAAATGGAATAGAGGTTTTTTCTCAACAGGATCTATATTGTATGAGGCGGCAAGTCCGTAAACTGTGAGATAAAGATTTCCATCCTCTCCAACCTTCCTTATCCCACATTTACCATACTCACCTTTAGATAAAACACATCTTTGGCTACATGCTGTACACAGAACCTTTCCGTCCTTCTTTTTTGACATCCACGCGAGAGCTTCCATACCGTCCCCTCCATTTTAATGATGGAACGGTCTTAAATATATCTTTTAGATAAAAATTATCAACCTTTAGATAAGGTTGCACCCCACCCTTTTCTTTAATAACACCGAATCTTCGCTGAAATTTCCTGCAGAGTCAAAAACTGAGGCTTTAAGATAGGCATCTACACAGGCTGGAACCCTTTCAAATATTACCTGTTTTAGTATGCCGTATCTGTTGCAGCCTAAAGGTGTAGGCTCTAAACATATCTCGTACTCGCTATATGTGCCAACTATTGTATAGTCAATATCTGGTATGTACAGCATCCAGGTTATATCAGAGCTGTTTATAACACCGTCTTCAGGGTCTGAAGCTGTGTAATCTACAGATATAGTTATATCCTCAGTTCCATCAGAATAACTGTTCGAAGGATCTGGTATATATGATCCATTTGCTGGAGAGTTTATTGTTATACTTGGGGGATAATCTGTGCAGTTTTCTATATTAACAGTTATCTGATCTTCTCCTATTTTTCCACCCTGATCAGCATATCTAACAGTTACAATATACGATCCCGGATTTAAGAATTTTCCTGTAACAGTTCTTCCGTACTTTTCACCTATATCTCCAAAAATCCACTGTATCCTTGAGTCTATGATATCTTCTCCATTACTGTCCGTCACGTCAGCTCTAAAGGTGATATCCTGTCCTGTGCAGAATGTAGAGCCGCCAGGGGGAGAAGTAATATTAACAGACGGTGGAAAATTAACAATTTTTATAAAGATATTACTGTAGGTATCATCAAATGTATCACACTGGTTTTCCTTAGTTAGACAGGCAATTATCTCAATATAGCCGTCTGTATAAGGAAGAGTTACATCAATAACAGAACCTTCACCTATTACGTCATATCCATTCCTTACAGTCCATAAAATCCTGTAATCAGACGATAGTCCATAGTACTTAGCATTTAAAACCTGAGCCTCAAATCTGATATTTCCTGAGTAAAGCTCACCATAAAAGCCGTATGTCAGATCTGGCTTATTAATAATAACCTTCAAAGGTGGAGGTTTTATCCTTTCAGCATAAAAAGGATACTTTATCCCGTCCTTTACGTAATATCCTGCCATTCTGTAGGGGTTATTTTTAAAAAGATACCCCTTGTATATTTCCACCGTTTCTTCATAACCTGCACCGGGATTTAATTTTCTGTAAGTATGGATTATCTCTACCTCTGAAGGATTGGAGCTGTTTACTTTTAGCTGATAATTATGAATTGTGTGATATCTGATTGTACCATCTGGTTCTAAATCATAATACTCATCTATTCCAGTGTAAGTCTTTAAATCACCATCAGTAGTAAAACTGTCAAAATTAACACCTTTAATTTCGTCAAAGCCGTCAATTATTGTCCACTGACCTTTGTAAGTTTCATCTGTTATTTCTGTTGGATGTTCTCTAAAGTCGTATTTAAAGCAGTAATTACCACCGTATGGACATTCAAGGAAGTCTTTAAACGCTAAAAAGCCGTATTTACTTCCGTCTATATCGTCTGTATAGTAGCCAGCCATCCATTTTTTGTTTTCACTGAAAAAGCTATTAAAAATTTTCCCCTGCTGATTTTCATCAGGTTTCATATCTGGATTGTTTCTGTTGAAATAGAATGTGAAGCTTCTGGTTTTATCAAGATATACATTACCGGTGTAGTTTCCGTTTACTCTAAACCCGTTGTTATTATTATCAAAGAATGTACCCACTCTATTATCTCTAAATTTAAAACTCATTGAACCGGGAATATGGTAAATATCTAATCTACCAGCAGGTTTTTTAGTGGGTTCTCCTGTTTCAGATCCAGATCCAAAGTGTATCTCCCACCTTCCTAAAATAGTAACCGTAGGTATATATCTTTGATTAAAGATTGAAGGATCTATTACACTGTTTATAACAACAGCAGAGTGAACAACCCCTTCCGTTGCCCATTTATAATCCATCAGTATGAATCCGTCGGAGTCTTCATCTGCCTCAACAGGTCTTCCCTTGAATATCTCATTCCCGTCAGAATCAAGAACAGGGTTTCCATCTTCATCCACAACTTTCTGTAAGCCCCATGAGTTTTTTACTATAAAGGCATTTTTACTGTCGTCATATCCAACGATCAACATCGCATGACCACCGCTTCTGTCCGAAGGATCATAAGGACTTTTTGGAACCCAGACTCCATTTTTGAACTCTGCCGGACTTAATGTTGTTCCAAAAACTATGACCCTTCCATCGGCCAGATTTCTTTTGTACCAGTTCAGGTCTGTAAGTTCTGAGCTGCGTGCTGTTCTTTTTTCAGCTATACCAAACATTGCATTAGCACTGTTTAAAAAAATAAAATGGTTTGAAATATCCTTTTCTACACACAGGAATCCGTATTTCTGGGGAAATTTAAACCTGTTTTTGTAATCAGATAGCTCCTTTACACCAAAAAGTTCAAAGCTGTTTGAAAAAACGCCTGACTGATAAAGATTAAAATCATTAAAGGCTTTCTGTGTATAGGAAGGATTTTTATTTCTGTAACCATTCCAGCTGTATTTTGGGTTGTCATTTTCTGATGAATCCTCTGTTGGTGATTCTGCTGTCCTTTCAAAACAGCTGTCAGAGATATAGTCATCTGTTACAGATCTGTAGTTTGGGACAACTATGTAGTATCTCAGGAGATTCGCCAAATAAGGAACCTGTGAACCTCCCCAGCTTCCCAGCATAGTCTCTGTTACTGGCAGGTCTGTATTTTTTCTGAGATGGAGCATCTTCTGAAGATGGTTTATATACTGTTCTGAGAGGTTCAGATTTAAACCGAACTGACTTTTATACATCGCCTCAACACCTGCAGCTACAGCAAAGCTCACGCAAGTTCCCCTACTACCCTGATTTTTTATACCTGTCTGTATATCTTTTAAAAAGACCTTCTCTGGAAGTTCACCTGCTATAAAGATCCCCTCTTTTTTTGAAAGTTCTTCTTCAAACTTTGATATCAGCTCGTTATATTCTATATCTTTTTTTATCTCTTCCTCTGTTAAAAGCTTAAACTCTTTACCATCAGAGGTTTTGTAAACAGGTCTTTCTGAGTCAGAAGTTTCTATATTACTATCAATTTGGGTCTGATTACCGCCACCGCCGCCACAGGAGTATATATAAACAGATATAAAAAGTATAAAAATTCTGATAACATTCTTCATGACATCCTCCGGAAGGAAGAAGAGAAAGAATCAGAGATTACAGGAGGTTATCTCTGGACTTTCTCATTAATAGCTTATTAATAATGAAATTTATATTAAGTATATTTATCTAATATTTCAATGTGATTAAAAATTTGATGAAAAAATCAATCTTTATATAAAGATTCAGCCTATCATGTTAAAATATTTAACCAAATCACTGAAAAACTGAGGTATATGTATGCCTAAAAGAACAGATATAAACAGAATACTTCTGATAGGATCAGGGCCTATCATAATAGGTCAGGCTGCTGAGTTTGATTATTCAGGAACTCAGGGAGCAAAAGCATTAAAAGAGGAAGGTTATGAGGTAATACTTGTTAACTCTAATCCTGCAACAATAATGACAGATCCCGAAGTTGCTGACAAAACATATATTGAGCCTCTTATAACACCTGTTATAGAAAAAATAATAGAAAGGGAGAGACCTGATGCACTTCTCCCAACACTTGGAGGACAGACAGCCTTAAATCTCGCTGTTGATCTTTACGAGAAAGGGATACTTGATAAATACAATGTGAAGATGATTGGAGCTAACTACGAGGCTATAAAGAAGGCTGAGGACAGGGAGCTTTTTAAAGAGGCTATGGAAAAGATCGGTCTTGAGATGCCTAAAAGTGCTGTTGTTAAATCACTTGCTGAAGCGGAAGAGATAATAGACTGGATAGGATTTCCTGTGATAATCAGGCCTTCATTTACACTTGGTGGAACCGGTGGATCTATAGCTTACAACAGGGATGAGTTTTACTACAAGGTGAAAGCAGGACTCGATGCATCCCCTGTTCACGAGGTTCTTCTTGAGGAGAGCGTTTTGGGCTGGAAAGAGTTTGAGATGGAGGTTATGAGGGATAAGAATGATAACTGTGTTATTATCTGTTCAATAGAGAATCTTGATCCAATGGGAATCCATACAGGGGACAGTATAACAATTGCTCCTGCTATGACACTTACAGATAAAGAGTACCAGATGCTGAGGGATTACTCTATAGCTGTTATAAGGGAGATAGGTGTTGAGACCGGAGGATCAAATGTTCAGTTCTCCCAAAACCCTGAAACGGGACAGTTTTATGTTATTGAGATGAATCCAAGGGTCTCAAGATCTTCAGCTTTAGCATCAAAGGCTACAGGTTTCCCGATAGCAAAGATAGCGGCGAAACTTGCTGTGGGGTATACACTTGACGAGCTTCCTAACGATATAACGAAGGAAACTCCTGCATCTTTTGAGCCTACGATAGATTATGTTGTTACAAAGATACCTAGATTTGATTTTGCAAAATTTCCTGAAGCTGATCCAACACTCACAACAATGATGAAATCTGTTGGAGAGGTTATGGCTATAGGCAGAACATTTAAAGAAAGTCTTCATAAAGCTATAAGAAGTCTTGAACTTGGAAGATACGGTTTTTATATAGGTCTTGAAAAAGAAGATGAAGAGGAGATAAGAAAGAAAGTTATAACGCCGAATGCTGACAGGCTCTGGTATATAGCTGAAGCTTTCAGAAGGGGGTACACAGTTGATGAGATCCACCAGCTCTCACATATAGACAGATGGTTCTTACACCAGATAAAAGAGATCATTGATTATGAGATATACCTGTCTGAGAAAAACCTCTCAACAGTTACGGATGAAGAACTTGAAAAGGCAAAACAGTGGGGTTTTTCAGATAAAGAACTTGCAAGACTCTTAAAGACAACAGAAGATAAGATAAGAGAGAGAAGAATGAATGTTTCTTACAAGGTTGTAGATACATGTGCAGCAGAGTTTAAAGCTTACACACCTTACTACTACTCATCCTATGAGAGACCGTTTGGTAGAGTTACAGAAGACGGGGATGTACAGATAGTCTTTGACAGTGAAAATCTTTAAAACACTTTCTCTGCCCTCCTCTTTTCCGTATATTTAAAAAATAAACCCCCAGTGGAGGGCGGTATGATCAAAAAAATCAGAAAAAGGGACGGGCGTATAGTTCCATTTAATCCTGAAAAGATAACAAATGCCATCTGGAAGGCCATGCAGGCTGTTGGTGAAAAAGATTTCTCAACAGCTGAAAAGATCTCAAAAGAGGTTGTCAGAGAACTTGAAAGAACATTGAAACCTGGTGAGATACCTGATGTTGAACAGATACAGGATATAGTTGAGAGAAAACTTATAGAAGCCGGTCTTGCAAGGGTTGCTAAAGCTTACATCCTTTACAGGCAGAAAAGGGCTGAGATAAGGAAAGAAAAACAGCAGATACTGAATAAAAAAGAGATAGATGAGGTTGATAAGAGGTTTGATATAAACGCTTTAAGGGTTCTTGCAGCAAGATATCTTAACAAAGATAGAGCAGGAAAGATAATTGAAAGTCCAAAACAGCTCTTCCAGAGGGTTGCTGTAAATACTGCGCTCCCTTCTTTACTTTATGATGAGAGGGTTTACTCAAAGAAAGAGCTTAAAAAACAGCCTGTGGAAGATTTTGATCCTGAAAGGTATGAGGGAAAATTAAAGATAGGGGATTACACGCTAAACAGATACCATCTTGAAGGTCTTAAAAGGGTTTACGACAGACTTAACAATGAGAGAAGAATGAAGATCCCTTTTTCTAAATTACTGAAGATGATTGAAAAGGGGGATTTTGAAAGCTACGGCAGAGAGATAGATCAGTACTACAGCATAATGGTTGAAAAAAAGTTTATGCCTAACACACCTGTTCTTGTAAACTTTGGAAACCCTCTCGGTATGGGGATGGCATGTTTTGTTCTTGATATGGAAGACTCTATTGAGTCTATTATGGAAACATTAAAGAGAGCAGCACTCATATTTAAAGCAGGTGGTGGTTGTGGATATAACTTCTCAAAGCTCAGACCAAAGGGAGATTTTATCAGCACAACACACGGTAAAAGCTCAGGACCTATAGCGTTTATGACACTTTATGACAAGATGACAGATGTTATAAAGCAGGGAGGGGTAAGAAGGGGAGCAAATATGGGGATTTTAAACTCAGATCATCCTGATATTGAGGAGTTTATAGTTGCAAAGAAAGGGAATGTTCAGCTTACAAACTTTAATATATCAGTTTTTTTAAAGGAAGATTTCTGGGATTACTACAGAGAAAACAAACCGTATCCCCTTATAAATCCAAGGGATGGTAAGGTATGGAAGTATGTAAACCCAAGAAACCTTTTTGATACTATAGTTTATGAAGGTTGGGAATCTGCAGAACCGGGACTCTTATTTGATGACAATATAAACAGGTACAACCCTTTCCTTGAAACCTTTGGAAGAATACAGGCAACAAACCCATGTGGAGAGGTTCTTCTTTATCCAAATGAGTCCTGTGATCTTGGGTCAATAAATCTATGGGCATTTATAAAGGAGTACTATGACGGAAATGGAAGAAAGGTTGAGGTTGACTGGGATGGTCTTGAAAAAACTGTGAGAATAGCAACAAGATTTTTAGATAACGTCCTTGATATTAACAAATACCCGTTTAAAGAGATAGAAAAGGAGACTTTGAAAAACAGGAAGATAGGACTCGGAATAATGGGGCTTGCAGACTTCCTATTTGAGCTTGAGATCCCTTATAACTCCGAAGATGGAAGAAGATGGATGGAAAGGGTGATGGAGTTTGTAAATTACTACTCAAAGGAGGAATCTATACAGCTTGCGAAGGAGAGAGGAAAGTTTCCAAGTTACAACAAAAGCTTTTACAGGAAAGGAAAACTTCCTATAAGAGGGTTTGAAGAGAAGGAAAGCTGGAATTTGGACTGGGATAAACTTATAGATAAGATAAAGAAACACGGTCTTAGAAATGCTTTCACAACAGTTATTGCTCCAACAGGCTCAATAAGTATGATAGCAGGAACTACATCAGGAATAGAGCCGATATTTGCACTTGTTTATGAGAAGAAGGTCACAGTTGGAACATTTTACTATGTTGATCCGGTTTTTGAGAAAACTATGGAAAGGGAAGGGATATTTGATGATACGCTTATAAAGGATGTATCAAAGAATGAAGGATCAATACAGGATATAAAGTATATACCTGAAAAATGGAAGAAGGTTTTTGTAACAGCTATGGATATATCAGCAGAGGATCACGTTAAGGCTCTTGCTTCTGTCCAGAAATGGACTGACTCCTCAGTATCAAAAACTATAAACTTCCCGGAGGATGCCACTGTTGAGGATATGAAAAGGGCTTACCTTCTTGCCCATTACCTTGGATGTAAGGGACTGACAGTTTACAGGTATAAATCTATAAAGGGTGTCTATGTTGCCGGAGAGGAGAAGAAGGAAGAGGCAAAGCTTACACCTATAAGGGATGTTAAGGCTAAAGGTGTTTCTATATACAAAGAGTCTGTAGTCCATGAGGAAGCAGAGATTGAGCGAGGAACAAAGGGGAAAGATATCTGTCCTGTATGTGAGACGCCACTGATAAATATAGAGGGATGTAAGAAATGTCCAGTATGTGGATGGAGTGTGTGTGAGATATGATAATCATTTTTACAGGAAATGGAAAGGGGAAAACAACAGCGGCTGTAGGAACAGGTATAAGAGCTTTGGGAGCAGGGAAAAAAGTTCTGATGGTTCAGTTTATGAAGGTTAAGGAAAGATCATCTGAGTACAATGTGATTAAGGATCTTAAAGGATTTGATATATACAGTTTCGGGAGGGAGGGTTTTTATCTCCCTGAAGAGGAGCTTAAAAAAAATCCAGATCTTTTGAAGGCAGGTGTAAAACCTTTTTCAGATATTGATTTTAAACTTGCTGAGGAAGGTATCAGTTTTGTCAGACAGAGGGCATCGGAATACGATCTGATTATACTGGATGAGATCTGTGTTGCTGTTTACTACAGATTACTGGATACCAGAAAGATTACTGATCTTTTAAAAGAGTTCAGGGATAAACATTTTATACTTACAGGAAGATACTGTCCTGGAGAGATTATTGATATGGCAGATCTTGTTACAGAGATGAAGGAAGTTAAACATTACTATAGAAAAGGAGTAAAGGCTGTTAAGGGAATTGATTTTTAGTTCAGGATTTTATTTAAAAAATCAGATAGTTTGTCCGACTCTTCTGATAATGAGTATTTCATACCGGAAAGCATCCAGTAAAGTGATGATGAGATTATAGATCCAAGAAAAAATCTTGTGGCTATCTCAGGATCAACACTTTTTTTAACCTCTCCCTTTTCAATCCCCTCTTTTATTATCTTCTGTATACTGTCCCTGTAAAAAAATATAGCATCCTTCAGTTTTTCCCTTTTATCTTCACCGAGGTGTATCTCATCTGCAAAAACTATCCTGGGAAGAACTTTAGTCCTTTCAATAAGATTCAGATGTTCTCTGTACAGTATTTTTAATTTTTCCTCTGTTGTCTTACCTTTCTCTGCAGATCTGACTATCTTTTTAAGATTTTCCTTAACCTGTTCTAAAAAGTATTTAATAAGTTCGTCCTTATTTTTGAAGTATTTGTATATTGCTGGCTGTGAAACACCAAGTCTTCTCGCAATCTCTGTTGTTGAAACCGCTGAAAAGCCACTCTCAGATATTATCTGGGATATTATGAAAAAGATCTCCTCTTTCCTTTTTTCAACAGGTTTTCTTTTGTTTTTCCCCATTTTGGCCTCTCAAATAAATAACTCTCAATTAAAAAATAAAACGATAACGGTGGAAAGGCAAGTTAAAAAGAAAAGACCCCTGAAAGGGGTCTGAAATGATTATTTATTTAGAAGTGATTTTAATTCAGGAGGTAGTTTCGCAGGGTCTGGACTGTAAATCCATGCCTCATTTGGAACAGTCATGTATGCAGGACCTATATCGTTTGGATAATCACCTAAAGGCTTTATATAGTTTGGTGTTGGATTGAATATAACAAGGTTAGGATCATCAAGACTGAACTGTCCAGGACCTGTTTCTTCGTTCATAGATGTGAATATCTTTATCTGGGTCACACCGTAAAATTTAGTATCAACTTTTGCAGGATGGCATGTCATACAGAAAACACCAACCTGACTTCCGTTTTTTGTATCAACTCTGAGGTACTTCCAGTTTGGGTTTGATGGATGAGGATCATGACAGCTTACACACTGGAGAACACCGTCCCTTAAAAGCTGTTCGGGGACCTTTGCTATCTTGGGATTTGGCTTTATACCTACAGGGTGTGTCATATGGAGGAATATTGGTCTTACGCCTGCTCCACCAAACTCAGTAAGGTTATGACATCCAAGACAGAGAGCATTTATACCCTGTGTTTTCTTTCCAGTTCTTGGATTTATGTATTTATCGTTTTTCACTTTAAATATCTTCTGGGCTTTTGCGTAGTGAGGATCATGACATCCAAGACAGTCTAGACCTTCGTGAGGTCCTGCCGAGAAAACCTTGGAAGAAGCTAAAAGAAAAAAGACAAACATCAATAATGCTGAAATTTTCCTCATAGAATCCCTCCTGTGTGATTATAATTATTATGATTATCGTAATTATTATTGTTTCTGTTTAATTATATCTGATCATATTATCACAGGCAATATTTTGTGATTTTGAGTTTTATTCTCTATAATTAGGTTACTATGGAGAGTTTTATCGTATGTATTACAGGTGCAAGTGGTTCATTATACGGTATAAGGACTGTTCAGGAACTGTCATTAAGGTATAAAGTATTTCTTGTTGTTTCCAATGGTGCCTACACTGTTATGGAAAAGGAGCTTGGTATCTCAAGAGATGCTTTCATCAAAAATTTACCTGAAAATGTTGAGATCTACTCTGAGGAACAGATAGATGCTCCTGTGGCAAGTGGATCAAGATTTTCCAGTGTGAAAGGGGTTATAGTAGCTCCATGTTCAATGGGAACACTTGGCGCTGTTGCCAATGGAATTTCCAGCAATCTGATACACAGGGTTGTTGATGTTGCTCTAAAGGAAAGGAAAAAGGTATGTCTTCTTGTAAGGGAGATGCCTTACTCCCTTGTTCATATAGAGAACATGAGGAAGTTTACCCTTGCAGGTGGTATAATAGCTCCTGCATCACCAGGTTTTTACCACAGACCTGAGAGTGTTGATGATATTGTAAATTTTGTTGTAGGTAAACTGCTGGATATATTCGGTGTTGAACACTCACTTTACAGAAGATGGAGGGAGGATGAGGATAAGTGAGTGTGTTGAGCTTTATCTTTCATATATATCGGACAGATCAGCTTATACTGTAAGAAATTACAGGACTGATCTCAAACAGTTTGTCCAGTCTGTTGGGGATAAAGATATAACAGAGATTACAAAAGCGGATATAGCAAAGTTCAGGATGTTCCTTCAGGCAAACAGGAGAAAGTCATCAACAATAGCGAGAAAGCTTGCATCTGTTAACTCGTTTTTTGAGTATCTTATTGATCTTGAACTGATAAGCTCATCTCCTGTTTCTAAATCTCACAGACCTAAGGTTTCTCAGAAAATTCCTTCATCTTTATCTAACGAGGAGATCCAGAAAGTTCTCAAGTCATGTGAAAATCTCCTTGAAAAAACTGTTATTGTTCTGATGTTAACGACGGGTATAAGGTCATCTGAACTATTAAGCATCAGAAGATCGGATATACTGATAGAAAAAGACGGGAGAACTTTTGCTCCGGATACTATCCTTGAAAATTATACAGATGGAAGCGAAGTGGCTTATATAAAGATAAAAGGAAAAGGTGGAAAGGAGAGGGTTGTTCCGGTTTCAGGAAAACCTCTTAATATTCTTCTTCAGTATCTTGATAAAAACAGGGATGAAAGACTCTTTCCTTTTTCATACCATACACTCAGAAGACTGATAAGCAACATAGGCAGTAGATCAGGAATACCTCTTCATCCACATAAACTTAGGCATACAGCTGCAACAATAGCTTTAAAGTCTGGGGCAGAGCTCAGAGTTATTCAGGAGTTGCTGGGTCACGCATCTCCACTGACAACAGCAAGATATGCAAAAGTAGGTCATGAACAGCTTGTTAAGGCAACAAGGACATTGTCTGAAAGTATAGATCTATAACCTTACCGGAATCCCTTTTTCCTTTAAAAACTCTTTAAGCTCCCCTATTGTAAGCTCTTTGAAATGGAAAAGTGAGGCAGCAAGTGCAGCATCAGCCTTCCCCTCTGTGAATGCATCATAAAAATCTTCCTTTTTTCCTGCTCCACCTGAAGCTATAACAGGTATTGAAACGGCCTCACTTATGGCTCTTGTTAGAGCTATATCGTAACCATTTTTGGTTCCATCCCTGTCCATTGATGTTAGAAGTATCTCCCCTGCACCTAAATCCTCAACAGCTTTAGCCCATTCAACAGCATCTATACCTGTAGCTGTTCTTCCTCCGTTTATATAAACCTCCCATCTATCCTTGCCTGTTCTTTTTGCATCTATCGCTACCACTATTGTTGACGAACCAAATCTTACAGCAGCTGATTCTACAAGGGATGGATTTTTTACTGCGGCTGTATTTATAGATACCTTGTCAGCACCACTCTCAAGGAGTTTCCTCACATCCTCAAGTGATCTGACACCTCCCCCAACCGTTAGAGGCATAAAGACTGTCTCAGCTGTCTGTTTAACAACATCAAGTATTATATCCCTTTCTTCTGCAGATGCTGTTATATCAAGGAAAACAAGTTCGTCAGCCCCTGCCTCGTCATAGGCTTTAGCAGCCTCTACAGGGTCTCCCGCATCAACAAGATTAACAAAGTTAACACCTTTTACAACCCTTCCTTTATTAACGTCAAGACATGGGATTATTCTTTTAGCAAGCATCTCTCACCTCGTTTTTTTTAAGTTCAGGTTCTCCTTCAAGAGGTATATTTTCTATCTCTTTTATATTGAATTTTTTTAAGAAATCTCTGAAATCTCTGTTAACAGGTATTCCTTCCCTCTGAAGTATCTGAAAGAACTTACAGAATATCTTTTCTCCGTGTTTATCCAGATCAAATAAAAGTATAACCTCACTGCAGTTTTCAACTTTTTCCAGAATATCATAAAATTTCTTTCCCTTGAGAGGTATTATATTTTTAATACCTAATTTTTTTAATCTATCCTCATCTTTTTTTCCTTCTACAAGAACAACAACATTTTCTCTGCTTCCTTCTTCTTTAAGCTTTTCTTTCCAGTCTTCAAAGGAGCTGAATTCCATTATTTCTTTTTGAAAATATTCTTTAAGGCGTTTATGATCTTTTGGATTATGGATTTCAGGAGAGATCTGTCCACCTCTTCCTCTTCTAATCTCTCCCTTATGTACTCCTCACCTTTTACTTTTTTAAGGTGCTCAAGTATCTCTGTAAAAACCTCCAGAGGGTTGAATGGTTTTTCAAGAATGGCTGTCACTTTCATATGTTCAAAAAACTCCTTTTCCTCATCGGAGAGGGGACTGCTGAGGACAATAAAAGGCAGTTCTTTTATATCCTCATTTTTTCTCATAAAGGAAAGTATCTCCCAGGTTGGCTGACCGTTAAGCCTTATCTCAGCTACTATTCCGTCAATATCCCTTTCAGATGAAAGTATCTCCTTTGCCTCCTGAATTGACCTTACCTGTATCACCTTTGAGTTACTGAACTGAGCTACATCCTGTAGTACTCTGTAGGTCTCAACATCATCATCAAGCAGGAGTATCTTCATCTATCCTTCCCTTATACAAATTTTATTTCTGGCAAGGTATCTATAAATCCTTTTTCGTAAGCTTCTTTTAAGAAAAGCTCAATGGCCTTTCTTCCCCTTTCTCCGTAATCGACTGTAAGCTCATTTACATACATACCTATAAATCTGTCAGCCTTTTCCTTTGTCATTCCTCTTGCGTACTTCAATGCATACTCAACGGCCTCATCCCTGTGTTCAAGTGAGTATTTTATACTTTCCCTCAGTATTTCAGATACCTCTTTCATAACCTCTTCACCTAAATCTTTCCTGATTACATTTCCACCAAGGGGAAGTGGAAGACCTCCTGTCTTTTCGTACCACCACTTTCCTAAATCAACAATACATACAAGACCTTCATCCTGGTATGTTAACTGTCCCTCATGTATTATAAGACCTGCATCAACCTTTCCTTCCTTCACTGCAGGAATGATCTCATCAAAATCTATAACTTCGTAATCAAAATCAGAGGTTTCAAGGAAGAGTTCAAGGGCGAGAAATGCTGATGTCAGTTTACCAGGAACAGCTATCTTTTTATTCTTCAGTTCAGAAACATCAAAACTTTCCCTTGCAACAATCATTGGACCGTAATTATCGCCCATACTTGCCCCACTTGATAGAAGGGCGTACTTGTCTGCAACATACGGAAATGCATGGATTGAGATCGCACTTACCTCATAAACACCTTTTAAAGCTTTCTGGTTTAATGTCTCTATATCAGATAAAACATCAATAAATCTGTAACCCTTTGTATCAATCTTGTTCTGATTGATAGCATAAAACATAAAAGCATCATCAGAGTCAGGGCTGTGAGCCACATGGATTACCATTTTTTCTTCTTTTATAGCCATCTTACTCTCCAACAGTTATTTTTATTAATTTTATAACAATTTTACTAACTTTCCAAAGTTATAAAAGTCGTGATAAACAGGTGCTTTTATATCAACAACCTTTCCTGTAAATGGGTGTAAAAATCTAAGTCTGTATCCGTGAAGCATCTGTCTTTTTACATTC
The DNA here is from genome assembly GCF_000021565.1 of Persephonella marina EX-H1. Classification (NCBI taxonomy): domain Bacteria; kingdom Pseudomonadati; phylum Aquificota; class Aquificia; order Aquificales; family Hydrogenothermaceae; genus Persephonella; species Persephonella marina. The sequence continues at coordinate 825,103 of NC_012440.1, forward strand.
TTTGTGAGGGGATCCTCGACCTTTTTTAATCCATAAATCTTATCTCCGACTATAGGGTGTCTTATCTTTGAGGAATGGATTCTTATCTGGTGTTTCCTTCCTGTTTTTATCTCAACTTCAAAAAGAGTGAAACCCTTTGAGATCTTTTTTGTAAAAAATATTGATTTTGCGTACTTTTTATCAACAGGCATATTAACAACCTTTTTTTTGAATTTTGCCTCCCCATATGATATGGAAAGGTAAACTTTTACTACCTCTTTCCTGTGCCACAGATCCTTAAACCTGTGAAAGATCTTTTCATTTTTTGCAAATAGAAGGACTCCTGAGGTTTCCCTGTCAAGTCTGTGAATTGCCTTTAATCTTCTGTCTAAAACCTTTCTCAACTGATATTCAACTGATCCTTTTCTGCCTTCGGATTCTAAAAAAGGTGGTTTTTGAACGGCTAATATAAACTGATCTTCGTATATTACGCTTTTTTCAGGTTTCCAGCTGAAAGAGTTATCTATGTCTGCTATCTCAACGATATCACCTTTTTTTAATGTATGTGAGGCTATCCAGACCCTTTTACTGTTAACAAAAACATTTTTGCTGTCTATAATCTCTTTTGCCTTATTCTTTGTCAGGCCTAACACTTCTGAGATGAAACTCTTAAGATCTGTCTCTTTATTTACAGGAAACTTCTTCATAACTCTCCATCACATTTTTTAAGGAACTGTAATATATACCCTTTTACCTTAGGTATCAATGGTTTCCCGTGGTATTTACCTGATATAAGGATCAGGGTCCCGTTATTCAGTCTTTCCATAAGATAAAGACTTACTTTTGAAGAACCTAAAGGATCGTTTAATGAGGATACGATCATTACAGGATTTTCGTAATAGCTGAGAGAAAGATCTATCCTTTCTTTACCTACAGATACAGGTGATCCTGGAGATATTGAAACTAAACATTTTATATCCTGCTGTAATACTACAGGGAATATTGAGATTCCTCCAAGTGATGACCCTACAAGTATAACTCTTTCAGGATCAATATTCTCACTTTCAATAAGATGGTCTATCCATAGGGATATGTCATCAGGGATTAGAGAGAAATTTACATTCTGATTACTCTTTTTAAAAAAGTTGATAATATCAGCAGGTGATCTGAAATTCTCCTTGAAGAATATTTTTGTTTCTTTTCCGTTTTTCAAAATTGATTTTCCGTGCCCTCTAAGGTCTATCAGTAAAACAGCGTAACCGGACTCAATTAACGATGGGTAAAAATCCTCCCACATTTTGAGAGAACTTCCAAACTGGTGGACGAGGACAGCAACTGGAGGTTTCTTTTTACCTTCAGGTTTATAGAGCTGTCCTTTTAAAACAAAGCCGTCATCTGAAAATATCTGAACATCTTTTCCCATTGATATTCCTGTAAGTAAAATCAGATAGATAATAAAAAAGTAAAACATAGTATGTTCACCTTTCTTAATTTTGTATATATTATTTTATCAGTGATTAATTAATGGAGGCTGTTATGTTTTCTATTGATATTGAAAGAGCTGTTTCACTCGCATCTGATAAGGATCTTTTCCCGGTTATAGATAAGGTTCTTTCAGGAAAGAGGCTCTCATCTGAAGATGGTCTTAAGCTTTTTGAAACAGGCGATCTTCTGACAGTTGGGATACTCGCTAACTATGTAACGGAGAAGAAAAACGGTAAGTATGCTTACTTTGTTATAAACAGGCAGATAAACCCTACAAATATATGTGCCCTTGACTGTAAGTTCTGTGCTTTTGCAACTATGGACAGGAATGATCCAAAGGCATACGAGATGAGTTATGAGGATATTATTTCTAAAGCTGATTATGCTGTTAAACAGGGTGCATCTGAGGTTCATATAGTTGGCGGTCTTCATCCAGACTGGGATTTTCAGGTTTATCTTAATATGATCTCTATTCTGAGGAAGAACTTTCCTGATCTTCATATAAAAGCATTTACAGCTGTTGAGATAGATTACTTCTCAAGGATATCAGGACTTTCATATGAGGAGGTTCTTGTAAGTCTTAAAGAGGCAGGACTTAACAGTCTCCCAGGTGGTGGTGCAGAGATATTCTCACCAAGGGTTAGAAGAATTATCGCTCCTACAAAGATAGGCTGGAAGAAGTATCTTGAGATACACAAAACGGCTCACAGACTTGGATTAAACTCTACTGTAACAATGCTTTACGGACATGTTGAGACATATGAGGAGAGGGTTGATCATATACTTAAGATCAGAGATGCTCAGGATGAGACAGGTGGTTTTACATGCTTTATACCCCTCGCATACCAGCCTGAGAACAATGATCTGAATATAACAGAGCATACATCTGGTGTTGATGACCTGAAAACTATAGCTGTAGCAAGGCTTCTTCTTGACAATCTTCCCCATATTAAAGCCTACTGGGTTATGATAGGGGAGAAGATAGCCCAGACAGCTTTAAACTTTGGTGCTGATGATATGGATGGGACTGTTATGGAGGAGAAGATAGCACATTTTGCAGGTGCTAAATCACCAACTCAACAGCAGAAGGAGAAACTTATCAGACTTATAAAGGAAGCAGGAAAGATACCTGTTGAGAGGGATACACTTTACAACCACATACATGTTTACCAGTGATATGGATAGAAGAGATATAAAGGATTATCTTTTAGCCTTTTCTGTTTTGGCTGTTGTTCTTATAGTTTTTGTTGTGATCCTGATATCTGTTCCTTATCTTTTTTACCTGTTTTTTAAGATATTCTTTCTTACACTACAGTTTGGGATACTGTTTATAATCGTTTTCTGGCTTGTTATCGTTCTTATTGCATGGACTGTGAAAATAATATCTATCAGTAGATATTAGGACATTTGAAATCTTCAGTCTCAGGCTGTATTGTTACATGGTTTATCCCCTTTTCCCCCATTATCTGGGATATCCTCTGAACCTTTCTGTCAAACTCCTCAACAGTTACAGACGGTTTAAGGACAACATGGGCGGTAAGGTATATATCCTTTGAGGATAAAGCCCAGACATGGAGATCATGTAGTTCAAGGATATCCTTACACTCTTTTAATATAATCTCCTGTATCTCCTTTGTATTGATATCCGGTGGGACAGACTCCATAAGTATCATGTATGTTTTTTTTAAGACAGGGTATGTTTCCTTAAATATGTAGAGACTGAAAAGTATTGATATTAATGGGTCTACCCAGTAAATCTTATAGAAGTATATAAGAATACCACCGATAACCACTCCTACAGATATACCAGCATCACTGAGGAGATGCAGATATGCAGCCTTTATATTAAGGTCCTCGTGTCCATGTTTGTCCTGGTCATGTTTGTGTAATCCAAGAAAATATGCAGATAGAGCGTTTACAACAAATGCTATAAATCCCACAATGATTACATATATACTGTCAACCTCCTGTGGAAAGAAGAGCCTTTCAATACTGCTTATTATAATGAGAACGATAGCACCAACCAGGAATGCAGAGTTTATAAACCCTGCCATCGCCTCGGATCTGAGATAACCAAAAGTCATCTTTTCAGTTGGTTTTTTAGTCATAAATACAGCAGCTATAAAGGCTATAACAAGTGATATAACATCCTGAAAGTTATGGACGGCATCTGTGATAAGAGCAAGAGAGTGGGCGTATATACCAAAGCCTATCTGTGATACAACAATAATAAGGTTTAAGATTATTACAGTTATGAGTATCTTCTTTTTCTTCTCCATCCTGCCACCTTGAAAGAATAAGACTTAATATTATAATGTGTTTCCTGCGGAAAATTTAAAGGAGGTTTTTTTATTTGAATCATAAAGATGAGATTCTCAGCTTTATGGTTGATGAAGAGTATGATAGGAAGAGACTGGATCAGTTTCTGTCTTCAGTTTACCCGGAGTACTCAAGATCTTACTTCCAGAAACTTATAAAGGATGGTTATGTTTTTGAGGATGGTAAAGATATTAAAAAACCTTCTTATAAAGTCAGAAAAGGACAGGAGATAACATTGGTTATTCCACCTCCAGAAACGCTGGAGATAAAACCTGAAAATATACCTGTTGATATCCTGTTTGAGGATGAAGATATAGCTGTTGTTTACAAGCCTGCAGGTATGGTTGTTCATCCTTCTCCAGGACATACATCAGGTACTCTTGTTAACGCACTTCTTTACCATTTCAGGAATATCTCAGAGTACGGTGGAAAGGAAAGGGCTGGTATAGTTCACAGGCTTGATAAGGATACAGCAGGACTTATGATAATAGCAAAGTCAGAGTTTGCACATAAAGAGCTACAGAAACAGTTTCAGGAGAGAACCGTTGATAAAAGGTATATTGCCGTTGTAACAGGTATCGTTCAGAATGATCACGGTTTTATAGACCTTCCTATAGGAAGATCAATATACAACAGGAAGAAGATGGGAACAGAGGCAACAAATCTCAGAGATGCCCTTACAGAGTACTGGGTGAAAAATAGATCAGAAAAGGAGAATCTAACAGTTGTAGATATAAAACTTCATACAGGAAGAACACACCAGATAAGGGTACATTTCTCAGCTATTGGTCATCCATTATTCAACGATAAGGTTTATGGTTTTAAAAAGAGCCAGCTTAGATCAGAAAAGATGAGAAGTATATCAGATCAGACTTTATACCATGCACTTTTAGCTTACAGGATAGCTTTTGATCATCCAAGAACTGGAGAAAAGATAGATATAACCCTTCAGAAGTTACCTGAGCATATAAGTAAGGTTATAGAGGCTATCTGACAACATCTGCCAGAAGTTCATCTGCAAGCTGAAGACTCTTACTGTTTATCACACCTGAGAGCATTCTGGCTATCTCCATTTTCCTCTCTTCTCCAGACACCTCTTTTACTACAGCACGGGTCTTTCCATTCTCTGAAAACTTGTCTATGTAGAAATGTTTATCAGCTCTGACAGCGACCTGTGGAAGATGTGTTACAAGAACTACCTGATAGTTCTCAGAAAGCTTCTTTAGTTTATCTGCCATCAGTATGGCAGTTTTTCCTCCAATACCTGTATCTATCTCATCAAATATCATACAGTCAGTATCGCTTCCTGCAACAACCTTTAATGCAAGGGATACCCTTGAGATCTCACCACCTGAGGCTGCCTCTCCAAGAGGAGATGGTGGAATATCCTTATTACCTGAGAAAAGAAAAGAGATATCATCCTTTCCAGTCCTGTCTAACTCCTTCTCCTTTATATCAACAATAAAAGTTGCATCTTTCAGGGCAAGATCAGTTAGATGCTTTCTTACCTTTTCCTCAAGCTCTCTCCCTTTTTTCTTTCTGATAGCTGATATCTCTTCAGCCAGTTCTTTTAACTCTTTGTATGCTTTTTCTTTTTCTTTAGTTACCTCTGGTATCTCAAACTCCAAATTTTCAAGATATTCTATCCTTTTTTTAAGTTTTTCTTTGAGGATGATAAGACCCTTCTCATCTGTGTTGTATTTCATCTCAAGTCTGTTAATTAGATCCAATCTTTCCTGTATCCTGACCATTTCAGATCTATCAATATCAAGATCAAAATCAAGAAGGCTGTATGAGCTTTCTTTCAGCAGTATTCTTGCCTCTTCCAGGTTTTCCAGAATGTTTTTCAGTTCTCTATGTGTATCCGATATCTTCCCAATATCCTTTATAACCTGATCTAACTTATCAAGTATTGAGTTTTCCTCTTCTGATATATTCATAAGAGATCTTGATATGTTCTGATGTATCTCCTGAATTCTGCTTATATAGGAGTACTTTTCCTCTAAATCCTTTTTCTCCCCTTCTTTAATATCTGCCTCTTCAAGTTCCTGAAGCTGATACCTGAGTATGTCTAACTCTTTAATCCTGTTTGACTGTTCCTCCAGGAGTTTCTCTTCTTTTTTTCTAAGCTCTGTATATCTTCTGTAAACCTTCTGGTATTTTTCTAACACATCCAGAATGCCAGCGTATCTGTCCAGTATGTATCTGTGGTATTCCTTATGTAGAAGTTTTTGCTGCTGGTGCTGACCGTGTATCTCAACAACGCCTTCTGAAGCCTCTTTAACTGTTGAGAGTGTAGATCTCCTTCCATTTATATAGTAAGCACTTCTGCCTCCTTTTATCTCCCTTGATATTATCAGTGTTCCATCTTCCGAGTATTGATTATCAACATTTTCAAAGACAAGCTCAACATAGCTTCCATCTGAGAAATTTCCTTTTTTCCCAAGAACGAACTCAACAGCATCAATAATTAGAGATTTTCCGACACCTGTTTCTCCTGTGAAAACATTAAGGCCTTCGTCAAGATCTATACTTATATCTTCCATATAAAGAAATTTTTTGATATTTATCTGGGTGAGCATCTTATAGAATTTATTACATTTTTTTATCTCAGGCAATATGATCTATATTATTTGTTTTCGTAAAATACAGATGTTATATTTAATAGTAATGAAAATCAGAAAGGTTATATTTAGCTTTTTATTAATAGGTTTGCTGTTTAACACATTTCATGATTACCTGTTTTACAATGTAGACCCCTGTATGGAGTATGCAAACACAGCCTTCCAGATTGATGACGGCTACTGTCAGATACATGAAAATCTACATATGCCTTATATAAAGCCTTTTTTTATCATTCCCATATCAGACAGGTTTGAGGAGAAATACAGCTTTTACTATAAAAAGCCTGAGTTAGACCCTCTCGCCTCAGAGATATTCAAACCACCTAAACATATCTGATCAATCTTTTCACACCCTTATTCTGTCTTTTTACCACACTTAAATTTTCAGGAGGAAAGTATGATTAGAAGGTATATGTTCCTGTTTGTGTTGTTCTTAGCAGGTCTTTCCTATGGTGAGACCGTTGAACAGCTTATTGATTATGCAGTAAAAAACAGTCCGCAGATAAAGGCTTACAGGTATGAGGTTGAGTCTGTTAAGGGGGATATAAAGTCTGCAGAGGCTCTGCCTAACCCTGAGGCTTACGTACAGTTTGGGAGGTTGTATTCCCAGTCTGAAAGCGGTTTTAACCTGACTGAGATCTCCATACACCAGCAGTTGAGACTGTGGGGAACAAGGAAAAATGCTGTAGAGGAAGCTTTACTTAAAAAATCTGCCTTTGAGTATATGTTTGATTTTTACAGAAATCAGATAGCTGGTGAGGTTTACAAAAAGTTTTATGAAGCCCTTTACTACAGGGAGCTTTTAAAAATAAAAGAGGAGAACCTGAATATAGTAAAGTCCTTTTACGATTTTGTTAGGAAGAATTATGAGCTTGGGGAGGAGACAAAGTTAAACCTTTTCAGGGCTGAGAAGGATCTTAAGATAGCCCAGCTTGAACTTGATCAGGTTAAAACAGAGTTCCAGATAAGACTAAAAGAGCTTTCAGGTACAGTTGGAAGAGAGGTCAGAAGTGTAGAAGGAGATCTAAAGGTTATAAAAGATATAAAGGATCTTCAGATAGATCAGCTTCCTGAGATAAAGTATCTGGAAAAACTTAAGGAATCTGTAGAAAAAGCTGTTTTAGTTCAGAAAGGTCTTGCAAAACCGCAGATAGGCGTTGAGCTGATAGCAGGTGAGGATGCAGCAGAACTTGGGAAGTATGAGTTTGGTATAGGTATATCAACAACCCTCCCTGTGTTTTACAGAAATGAAGGTGAGATTATAAAGCTTGTCGGTACAAAAAACAGTATCTTACAGAAGATAAAACAGAGGAAGCTCATATACAGATCAAAGATTGAAGGTCTGAAACAGAAGTATGCGATCCTCAGATCACAGCTTAAAGATATTGACAGTAAGATAATCCCTTCACTTTCAGATGCTCTAAACCTTGGGAAGAAAAGCTTTAAGCTCAAGGTAATAACACTTTTTGAGCTTTCTGATTTAAGAAAGCAGTATATAGAGGCTTTAGTTTACAGAGCTCAACTTCTAAATGAGATACACCAGGCTTACGGAGAATACATAAAAATAGGAGGAATAAGATGAGATCAATACTTTACTTTCTGATATCTTTCCTTGGTTTATCTTTTATCGCCTTTGCAGGTGGAGGACATGGACATGGAGACCTTGGAGAAGGGGAGTTTGAACTGAGTAAGGAGATAGTTGAAAAACTGAATATAAAATGGGATCTGGTTAAAGAGAGGGAGATTTCCTTAAAAAGGAAGTATCCTGCTGTTGTAAAGGATGATCTTACACTATCAGAAGCTGTTTACTCACCTGTTGAAGGTATCGTTAAAAAGCTATTTGTAAAGGAAGGAGATCCTGTTAAAAAAGGTCAGAAACTTGCACTTATATACTCACCTGAGATAAGGAAGCTCATAGCTGATATAAAACTTGCACAGGTAAAAGTCAGAAATCTTAAGGCTGTTTATGAGAGGGAGAAGAAGCTATATGAAGCTGAAGTGATACCATACGGTAGATTTTTTACAGCAAAGATAAATTATGAGAACGCTTTAGGTGAGCTTAACGCACTCAAGGAATCTCTCAGAGCTTACGGGGAGATAGAAGGAACATACCTTGTTCTCAAATCTCATATGGACGGGTATGTTGCCGTTCAGAATGTTGTTCTTGGAGATAGTGTTGATCTTTCAAAACAGCTTTTCAAGATACACTCCCATGAAAAACTGTGGGTTGTTGCACTGGTTCCCGTTGGGGAGACAGGAATTTTCAAGGAAGGAATGAATGTTGATATCCTTTCTCCACTTGGGAAAACAAAAGGTTTCGTAGATTTCATAAGTCATAAGGTAGACCCTGAAACCAAGAGAAATGAGGTGAGAATCATAGGTGATAACTCAAATGACACATTAAAACCAAATATGTTTGTTGATGTTCTGGTGAAAAAGAAGAAGGTAAAAGGGATTTTTATACCTGAAAAGGCTGTTGTCCTTAAGGATGGAAAGTTCTATGTTTTCCAGAAGGAAAACAGTCATGTCTCACCTGTGGAGGTTGTGTTAGGTGAAAAGATAGATGGCTTTTACAGACTTATAGATGGTTTACATGAAGGTGATCAGATAATAGTTGAAGGTGTCTCTTTTCTGAAAAGCAGATTTTTAGCTGAAGTTGAAGGACATTAAGGGAGGAAAAGATGATTAGATGGATACTTCAGTATAGATTACTTGTTATTTTTGCCCTTATAGGTGTTATCTCTTACGGTTATTACTCATTTAAAACTATCCCTGTTGATACATTTCCTGATCCAACACCATTACAGGTAAATATATACACGGAAGCACCCGGTTACTCTGCAGAGGAGGTTGAGGCTCTCATAACAAAAAAGATAGAAACTGTTATGTCCGGGATAAAGGATGTTGAGAAGGTAAGGAGTACATCTATACCTGGTCTTTCCTATGTTGCGATATTCTTCAAAGACGGAACGGATATCTACTTTGATAGAAGACTTGTTATGGAAAAACTCCCTGAGGCCCAGAGTCAGCTTCCCCCAGGTATCGTTCCTATTATGGGGCCTAACACTTCAGGACTTGGAAATGTTCTTATATACGCGCTTATCACTGAGAACAATAAGTACTCTCTAACAGATCTAAGGGCGATCCAGGAATGGCTTATAAAACCTATACTTAAATCTATAGACGGTGTTGAGGATATATCACAGTGGGGTCCTGAAAAGGCATACCTTATTAAGCCAGATCCTGAAAAACTTATACAGTACGATCTCACACTTGGAGATATATTTGAGGCTGTTGAGAGAAACGGCGGTCTTGCAGGTGGTGGATACACAAAGACACCTGAGGGAGATCTTGTTGTAAGAGCCGTTGCAAGTATAACAGAAATAGATCAGATAAAGGAGATCCCTGTAAAGGTAGATCACGGAACTGTTATAAGAGTAAAGGATCTGGCTGTTGTTGAGGAAGGTGAAGTTCCCCAGAGAAGAGGTGCATTCACACTCAATGGAGAGGAAGTTCAGGGTAATATCGTTCTTAAAAGGGTTCACACAAACACAAAAGAGCTTATAAAAAAACTTAAAGCTGAGATAGAAAAGATAAACAGTGAGGTTCTACCGGAGGATGTAAAGATAGTCATACTTTACGATCAGTCTTATCTCACAGACAAAGCACTTTCAACGATAGAAAAGGCATTACTTGAAGGTATAATTCTTGTTTCAATAGCTATGATGATATTCCTCTGGAATGTAAGGGCTGCTGTTTTAGTTATTCTATCAATCCCTTTTACACTTCTGATAGCATTTGCCGTTATGAAAAATCTCGGACTTACCGCTGATCTTATGTCACTTGGAGGTCTTGCTATAGGACTTGGTCTTTTTGCTGATGCTACAGTTGTTGTTATAGAGAATATATTCAGACATTTAAGTCATGCTAAAAACAGGGTGAATAATAAAGAGGTAAAACTTGAAATTATTAAGTTATCAGTTCAGGAGATAACAAGACCTGTATTCTTTGCGATAATCATAATAATGGTTGTTTTCCTTCCTATCTTCAGTTTTGAGTCTGTTGAAGGTAAATACTTCAAGCCCCTTGCCTTAACCATAATAGTTGCCCTTGCTGCATCTCTCCTTGTTGCATATGTCTCAATGCCTGTTCTCGCTTACTTTGGTCTGAAACCAGGATCAGAAAAGAATGTTGTTATGGATTTTATAGAGAAGATCTATATAACAGTCCTGAAAGGGGCGATGAAAATAGGTCTTCCACTGTTTGTTGCAACGGTTATTCTTTTTGGTTTTTCTGTATATCTTCTCACGAAAGTGGGAACAGAGTTCACACCTGAGCTTGATGAGGGAGCTGTATTACTTGAGGTTTTTCTGGATACTAACATATCGAGGGAGGAAGCTAAGAAGATAGCAAATGTTATTGAGGAAAGGGCAAAATCCTTTGATGTTGTTACAAATGCGTTCACAACGGTAGGAAGGGCTGAGAAAGGTGAGGTTACAGATGTTTCATACTTTGAGGTATGGATACTTCTAAAGCCGTACAGGGAATGGAAAAGTATGAAAACGAGAAAGGAGTTTGAGGAGGCTTTAAGGGAGAAGTTACATGATCTGCCTGTAGCAGGACTTGTTTTCACACAGCCGATTGCTATGAGGATAGAGGAGCTTCTATCCGGAGTCAGGGCTATGATAGCTGTTAAGGTTTTTGGTGAGGATCTTAATGAGATAAATAGGATAGCCATGAAGGTTGAGGAGGTAGCAACAAAGATACCAGGTGCTGTTGATGTTGAAACGGAGATACAGTCTGGAAGGCTCCAGCTCCAGATTATACCGAAGTACGATCAGCTTTACAAATACGGATATGATGTCCAGAGATTGTTAGACCTTGTAGGCGAGTATATGGCTGGTGTTGAGGTGAATGAGTTCAGAAAAGAGCTTATCAGCTTCCCCGTTATGATAAAACTTCCTGAGGACACGCTTGATAATATTGAAAAGATAAAAAATATTCCTCTTTTCAGGAAGGATGATGGAACACTGCTCAGGCTTCAGGATGTGGCAGATGTTAGAATAGTCCCTGGATTTTCAAAGATCAGACATGAGAACGGGCTCAGGTATGCTCTTGTTCAGATGAATCTTGAAGGAAGAGATCTTGGAGGTTTTATAAGGGAGCTTGAGGCAAAGATAAAGGAGGAGATAAAGCTTCCTGAAGGATATTTCATAAAGTTTGCAGGACAGTTTGAGAATCAGGAAAGGGCTATGAAGAGACTCTCTATAGTCGTTCCTATAGCTATCCTTCTGATATTTGTTCTCCTTTATATAAATTACAACTCTGTAAGGGATTCTCTCCTGATAATGTTAAATGTTCCGTTTGCGACAATTGGAGGTATATTAGCCCTATATATATCAGGTTTTCATCTTTCAGTTCCGGCAGCGATAGGTTTTATAGCCGTATTTGGTATAGCAACGCTTAACGGTGTTGTTCTAGTTTCATACATAAGGCAGATGCTTGATGAGGGCTTTGATATTGAGGAATCAATAAACAGAGCCACAAAGCTAAGATTAAGACCTATACTTATAACGGCAACAGCTGCATCCCTTGGTCTTCTCCCTATACTCTTTACACAGGATATAGGTTCAGAGATACAGAAACCTATAGCTGTTGTTGTGATAGGAGGTATATTCACATCAACATTCTTAACATTAATACTTCTGCCTATAGTTTATAAGATCGTTTACAGACTGACACAGAAGGCCTAAAAAGACTCCCTTCCTTCCGGAGGGAAGGGAGTCTAAATTTAAAAATATCAATAATAAGGAGGATACGATGGAGTTACTATCACAGTTACACCCACCGATGGTTCATTTTGCTATAGCACTTGTGATGATAGGTGTGTTTTTTGATATAGCAGGTTTTGTTCTAAAGAAGGATCATCTTAAACATGCAGGTTTCTGGACTATAGTTTTTGGTATGCTTGCAGTATGGGGAGCAGCATTTACAGGTCATCAGGCAGAGGAGCTCGTTGAGGAAGCCATAAAAGGAACAGCAGCTTACGAACTTCTTGAGAAACATGAGGAGATAGGGGAGATACTGCCCTGGGCTGTAACTGTATTGGGTCTTTTAAGGATATATCTGTTTTTCAAAAGTAAGGATCTATTATTTATCGTTTACCTGATCGCAGGTATTGTTGTAGCAGGTGTTATAGGTCTTCAGGGAAGAATAGGTGGAAAACTTGTTTATGAACATGGCGTTGGGGTGAAAGGAAAAGGTGTCCAGATACAGGAAAAGTACCACAACCATGAAGATGAAGAGTAATGATAAGTTATATTAAGAAAGGTATAGGATTTGGTCTGACTTCAGGTGTGATCACAACCTTAGGTATGCTGATCGGACTTTCTGCTATATCTGAATCAAAAGCTATCATCGTTGGTGGTATAATCTCCATCGCTATAGCTGATGCTGCTTCTGACGCACTTGGGATACATATAGCCGAGGAATCTCACGAGAAATCAGAGGCAAGACATATATGGACAGCTACTATCTCAACATTCATCTCAAAGTTTGTTATAGCCTCTTCATTTCTTGTCCCTCTTCTTTTTCTTGATATGAGGCTTGCCGTTCCTGTCTGTGTTCTGTGGGGGTTTTTCCTTCTTACAGTTTTCAGTTATAAGATAGCCAAGGATAGAGATGAGAATCCTTTAATTACTATACTTGAGCATATCAGTATAGCCTCTGTTGTTCTTATAATCATACATTTAACAGGTGAACTGATAAGAAGATTACAGTAGGGTAAAATTACCTTGATTTATAAGTTATAACCATATAATTTAATCTAAAAAAAGAGGTTTTAAGATGGACAGGATTTCACAGCTTGCTATAAATGAAGAAGGTTTTGTTTTTGATCCTTTAACAGGTGAGAGTTTTACCGTAAACCAGACAGGGCTTTTGATACTGAAAGGGTTAAAAGAGGGGAAAACAGAAGAGGAGATCGTTGAGGAAATCGTTGAGAACTTTGAGGTCTCAAAGGATGAGGCTGAAAGGGATCTGACAGATTTTATAGAGAAGCTGAGAAGCTATAGACTCATTTAGGAGGAGGTATGGATATTAAGATAGGTGTTTCAGGGGTAAATGCTGTTGACAATCCGGGTCCCGGCATCGGTGTTGCAAAAAGCCTGAAGGAAGCCGAAGATTTTAAAGCTGAGATCATCGGTCTTGCATATGATGCTATGGAACCTGGGATATACATGGACTGGATAGTTGATAGGTCTTTCATAATGCCTTACCCATCGGGAGGACATGATGCCTTCATAAACAGACTTTACTACATAAAGGAAAATAACGGTCTTGATTTTTTTATGTCAGTTTTAGACTCTGAGCTTCCTGTCCTTATAAAGTATGCCGATGAGCTTGAGAGAAATGGGATAAAAACATTTCTCCCAACACTTGAGCAGTTTAAACTGAGAGGGAAAGACAGACTTGAGGAGATAGCAGTTAGTATAGGTATAGATATTCCAGAATCTGAGGTTGTCTCATCTGTTGACGAGCTTTTAAAAGCTGTTGATAGGATAGGACTTCCTGTTATGGTAAAAGGGGCATTTTACAAGGCTTACAGAGCTTACACAAAACAGGAGGCTGTAAATTACTTTAATAAGATCGTTGCACAGTGGGGTTATCCTGTGATTGTTCAGCAGGTTGTTACAGGTGAGGAGATGAATGTTGTTGGTGCAGGTGATGGAGAGGGGGGATCACTTGGAATGGTAGGTATAAAAAAGATCTGGATTACAGAGCTTGGCAAGATATGGACAGGTGTGACCATAAAGAATGAAAAGATGCTCTCAGCAGCTGAAAGGTTTATAAAAAAGTTTGGGTGGAGGGGGGCCTTTGAGCTTGAGTGTATTGTTGATCTGAAAAATGATAAGGTTTACCTGATAGAGATAAACCCAAGATTTCCGGCATGGTCTTACTTCGCAACAGGTGTTGGTGTGAACATACCTGCAAATATCATAAGAAAAGCGTTTGGAATGCCTGTTGTTCAGTATAAGGATTATCCCGCCGGGAAGCTTTATGTAAGGTACACAGATGATCTTGTTACAGATATGGAAAGATTCCAGAGAATAATAACAAGAGGTGAGAGCTGATGAAAAAGGTTTATGAGAAGCCTGTTATAACAAAGCTTGAGACAGGTTTTATGAATAAATTTGGGGGTTCTCCCCTTTATGCAAGAAAGATAAGAAAGGATATAGACGGCGTTCCCGTTTCTGAACTTGTTGAAAGGTACGGCTCCCCTCTATTTGTGATATCTGAAAGAAAACTGAGGGAAAGATACAGAAAGATATACAACGCCTTCTCATCAAGATACCCTAACGTCCAGTTTGGCTGGTCTTACAAAACAAACTATCTAAAGGCTGTCTGCTCAGTACTCCATCAGGAGGGGGCTATAGCTGAGGTTGTCTCAGCCTTTGAGTATGAGAAAGCGAGAAATCTCGGTATAGATGGTAAGAATATAATATTCAACGGTCCTCACAAAACCCTGGATATTCTTGAAAAGGCTGCATCTGAAGGGGCAATGATACATATAGATCATTTTGATGAGATAATTGATCTTGAGAAGATTGCAGACAGACTGGGAAAAAAGATAAAGGTAGCCATAAGGGTGAATATGGACACCGGTATACACCCACAGTGGGACAGATTTGGGTTTAATCTTGAAACGGGACAGGCTTTAGATGCTGTAAAAAGGATAGCAACAGGTGGAAAGCTTGTTCTGAATGGGCTTCACTCACATATAGGAACATTCATACTTGAGCCAGAAGCTTACGGAAAGGAAGTTGAGAAGCTTGTTAAACTTGCATATGAGATAGAGGATAACTTCGGTTTCAAGATAGAGTATCTTGATATAGGTGGTGGATTCCCTTCTAAAAACAAACTGAAGGGAACTTATCTTCCACCGGATGTTCTCGTTCCTTCAGTTGAGGAGTATGCTGAAAAGATAACTGAGGCTCTGTACTCAAATTTGAGACCTGGAGACTTTCCAAAGCTTATACTTGAGACGGGAAGAGCAATTATAGATGAGGCTGAGTATCTTATAACCACCATATTCGCATCAAAAAGACTTCCAGACGGAAGGAAGGCTTACATAGCTGATGCTGGAGTGAACATCCTTTTTACAGCTTTCTGGTATAAGTTCAATATAGAGATTGACAGAGAAGTTCAGGGGACGAACGAGCCTTCCGTTATATACGGACCTTTATGTATGAATATAGATGTTATAGACGATGGAACGATGCTCCCACCTCTTGAGAGGGGAACAAGACTGATCATATCACCTGTAGGAGCATACAACAACACACAGTGGATGCAGTTCATTGAGTACAGACCTAATGTTGTTATGATCATGGAGGATGGATCTGTTGAGATAGTCAGAGAAAGGGAAGATATCTCCGATATTGAAAGAAGGGAGAGATTACCTGAAAAACTTAGAATAAATCAGT
Organism: Persephonella marina EX-H1; assembly: GCF_000021565.1. Lineage (NCBI taxonomy): Bacteria > Pseudomonadati > Aquificota > Aquificia > Aquificales > Hydrogenothermaceae > Persephonella > Persephonella marina. The sequence continues at coordinate 840,995 of NC_012440.1, forward strand.
AATGGATCTATGAGAGTAAAGATAAAAGAGGATATAAAAGCTATCTTTAACAGTTACTCTGAGATATTTTTCTTTGAGAACTATTTAGCCGGATCAGTTCTGTTTTTTCTCACATTTTTGAACCCAAATATCGGTGTAGCAGGTATAATAGCACTTTTCTCAGCTTACATATTTGCAAGATTTCTTAAGATGGAAAAGGAGTTTTTATCATCAGGATTTTATACCTATAATCCTCTCCTTGTTGGACTGTCCATCGGGTATCTTTTCAAGATAACACCTCTTACAGTGTTCTTTATAGCTGCTTCAGGGATCTTGACTTTCGTTTTTTCTGTTATGCTTTTCAGCCTTTTCTCATACTATCTCAGGCTACCAATACTCAGTATACCTTTTGTTGTTATAAGCTCAACAATATACCTTGCTGTTTCAAACTACTCAAACCTATTTGTAAGCTCCCTTTATCCACACATAAATTTTTCCTTTCTTGAAAACTATATTCCTGTATGGGTGTCAGGTTATTTTAAATCCCTTGGGACGATACTTTTCTTACCTGACATACTTGCAGGTTTTATCTTCTCCCTTGTGATCTTCTATATCTCAAGGATACTCTTTTTCCTGTCAGTTATCGGTTACTACAGCGGAACTTTTGCCTCAGGTATCTTGACAGGCTCTCTCTACCAGGCGTTTTCAGATATAAGCCATTTTAATTTTATACTGATATCAATGGCACTTGGAGGTATATTTCTTATACCATCTATAAGGTCCTACTTTGTTGCTTTAACAGGTGTTATAACCTCAACCATTGTTCTTTCAGCTATAAAAACCTTCTGGGCATTGTACGGCATACCGGCATTTACACTTCCTTTTAATATTATCACCTTAACATTCATATATGTTTTAGGTATCGTTGGGTTCCCTTTTGTTGCAAGGATAATAAGGAAAACACCTGAAGAGACACTTGATTTTTACCTTACCAACCTTAAGAGATATAAAGGGTCTGAAAGAACTCTACACCTGCCTTTCTCAGGCAGATGGACTGTGTATCAGGGTTTTAATGGAAGATGGACGCATAAAGGTGGATGGAGGTATGCTTACGATTTTGTTATAACAGATGAGGAAGGGAAGACCTACAGGAATGAAGGTCTTGAACTTGAGGATTACTATGCATTCAGAAAACCTGTTTTATCCCCTGTTAGAGGAAGGGTTGTAAAGGTCATAAATGATCTTCCTGATAATCCTATAGGTCAGGTGGACAGGGAGAACAGCTGGGGAAATCTTGTTATTATCCACGATCCGAGAGGTTTTTATGTTGAGATATCCCATCTCTCATACAGATCAGTAAAGGTAAAGGAGGGGGACTGGGTTGAGGTTGGAAGTTATATAGGACTGTGTGGAAATTCAGGTTACTCCCCACAGCCACATATTCATATTCAGGTACAGCTGTCTGACAGTGTGGGAGGATATACAGTTCCCTTCAGTTTTGTTAATTTCATATCTGATGGAAGATTTTACTCAAACGATCTTCCTGATGAGGGAAGCGTTGTGGAGCCTGTATTCCCAGATAAAACTCTTGAACTTAAGTTCTCATTCGTCCTTGATAACTCCTTTGAGTATAAGGTTTTAAAAAAGGGAAAAGAGGAAGAAAGGCTTAAGATCACTGTAAAGATGTCCCCTGACGGAACTTTTTATTTTGATTCAGGTAAGGGAAAGCTTTACTTTGGAAAGTATGAGGGAACATTTTACTTTTTCAGGCTTGATGGTGATGATGAATACCTTAAACTGCTCTTTGAAGCTTTACCTAAGATACCTCTGTTCTACAGGCAGGGTATCAGATGGGAAGACCATATACCTTTAAAGATAGTAACAGGAAAGCTTAAAAATTCAGTCATACTTTTTATAAGCTCTTTTAAACATGATTTTGCAGATGTAAAATATACAGGGGAGTTTCTTGATATTAGAAAGATAAAAGGGTCTGTAAGATCAAGCATACTTAATATGAGGAAAGATTTTTATGTTGAGTTAGACGAATTTTTGGGTATAAAAAGTGTCAGAACGGATGATATAGAGTTAGAACTTGTAAAAACAGAGTACAAGTAGAGGTTCGTTATGGTAAGAAGGGTTATAGCTGTTTTTCTTTCATTATTTACACTTTCAACAGCAGGAACAGCTTACAGATTTGATACAGTTTTTTATACAGGTGCTATACAGTATGACAGCTCAATAAGAGATTCAGGTATGACAGCAGGTGTTTACTGGTATCTTGGAGTAGGGCTTGAACACTCCTTAGAAGGGGAGATAGATTACACATACATAAAGTATCTGACTCAGCCTGATCTGAACCAGTTTGATCTTACTCTTCTTTATACAAACTACTCCTTTATGAACAGAAAGATAAGATTTGGATACCACCGTATATTCTCAGATGATAAAAATACAGATATGGGAAGTATATTCACATTAGGCTATGAGTATTACATACCTTACAGGTACAGTGCAGGTTTTGATATTAACTACTCATTTTATCCTGATTACTCAACTGGTAAAAAGGGATTATCAGTTTTCCAGATAACACCTGGTATAAGCTACAGTTTTGGTGACTACTACAGTTATGGAAGTTTTACAGCGGGACTTAAAGCTTATCTGATACAGCTGTCTGATAATACAGGGTTCGGTAAGAGCTTTTACTCAACAGAGGGAAGTTTAGATTATTACTACGGCAGTCTTACAGCAGGTTTTTCTTTATGGGCTGGGGAGCAGTCATTCGCCGTTAAGAACCACGGCTTTATCGTTTACAATCTTTCAGAAAAATACACAGGAGGATACTCTTTATACCTTAGGTATATCTTAAGTAAAAATATGAGCTTTACAGGAAAGTACAGCAGAACAGAGTTTAAAGAAGCAGGGAGTCCTTTAAAGAGTAAGGCGAGTATATTTGTGATCACGGTGGGAACAACATTTTAGAGGAATGTGATGAGAGGAATCATATCTATCTTACTTATACTTTCTGTTTTTTCTTACGCTTTAGATTATGAAAAGATAAAAGATGCCTACTACAGATCCTACCAGTATGAAAAGGTTGGGGATTTTGAGAATGCTGTAAAATCAATCATGATCGTGTATAAAGAGTATCCTGAAGGTTACACTGTAAATCTCAGACTTGGATGGCTTTATTACCTTAATAAGAATTACGCAAACTCCATATACCATTATGAGAAGGCTTTAAAGGTCATCCCGTCATCTGTTGAAGCGAAACTGGGGTACACGCTCCCCCTTTTAGCCCAGGGGAAGTATACAGATGTTGAGAAGATATGCTACCAGATACTTAACACAGATTTTTATAACTATTATGGAAATCTAAGACTGTCCTTTGTCTTAAGGATGCAGAAAAAGTATGATATGGCTGTAAAGGTTATAAATAAGATGCTCTCTTTATATCCTACAGATATTAATTTTCTAACTGAGCTTGCTCTTGTAAGGTTTTATCAGGGGGATAAAAAACAGGCTGAGTATCTTTTTAAGGATATACTCATACTTGATCCTGAAAATGTAACAGCAAAGGAGTACCTGAAAAAATTAAGATGACAGACCACCTTTTCGTTTATGGAACGTTAAAAAGGGGCTACAGACTTCATCACTATCTAAAGAATTCCAGATTCGTATCTGAAGGTTTTGTAAAAGGATACAGGATGTATCTCGTTTCATGGTATCCGGCTGTTGTGAAAGGTGATGGTATCGTTTATGGTGAGGTTTATAAGATAGATGAAAGAACTCTTAAGATTATAGACAGGGTTGAGGATGAAGGGAGTCTATATGTAAGGGAGATTGAAAATGTTGAGACAGAAAAAGGGATAATACCGTGTTATATCTATATTTACAGGGGAAAAGTGGAAGGGCTAAAAGAGATAAAGTCAGGCAGATTTTAATCCTGCTTTCTTAGCTCCCTATCCTCGTAGTATCTCTTAACTATCTCAAATATACCGTGGAATAAAAACTCGTAGGTGTATTCCCATGCTATAAGCTCATCTTTATCAAGATCAAATATCCTTTCCATACTTTTTGAAAAGCTTTCAGTCAGGGATCTCTGGTATTCAGGCTGGAAGTTTAGTGAGATATAAATAGATGCTATCTCTTCATTTAAAACCATAGCTTTTTCCCAGTCTGTAGGATTGAGTATGAAAAGTCTTATTAGCTCTCCTGTTTTCATTGTTAAAAGTTTAACACTTTCGCTGTCCATACCAAGTTTATCTTTTATACTGTGAAATCCTGTTTCTAAAGCATCATCCAGGAATCTTTCAACGGCTTTAAAGCTGTTCTTTACCTTCTGGTATGTATCATCTGAAAGTCTGTATATCCTTTTCTTCCTTGCCTTCATATAAACGGAGCTGAACTTAAGTTCAGGTTCCTTTGAGATAGGGTCTACAGCATCTGAAACAAGGATGTTTGTAGGGAAATGGTAGATCTTTCCGTATCCAAAGGGTGCAAAAAGAACACCCCTTCTGATACTTCCAACCTTTGTTTTTATATAGATCTGTCCCCTCTTTGATCTTACATTTATGTAGTCATTGTCTACAATACCAAGTTCAAAAGCATCCTTCTCATTTATCAGTATGTAAGGCTCGGCCTCGTCTCTGAGCAGTTCAAGGGATTTTCCTGTTCTGGTCATTGTGTGCCACTGCTTTTTTGTTCTTCCTGTAGTCAGGATAAAAGAGTATGGATACTTTACCCTGTCTTCAGGTTCTTTAAAAACAGCTCTGTTGAACTTTGCCTTTCCGGATGGGGTTGGAAACTTTTTGTCCCTGTATAGCCATCTTTCACCCCATCTCTTTGGAAGGTCTTCATAACTGAAATCAGAGATATCACACAGCCTGCCTTTTGTTGTCTTTTTATACTCGTCAAATATTTCCTTTGAGCTTTTATAACTGAAATGTTCTTCCCAGCCTAATCTTTTTGCTACCTCACAGAATATCTCCCAGTCGTGCTTACACTGTGGTGGAGGATCTCTGAATATGCCGTTGTATGTTATGGTTCTGTCAGAACCTGTCATCACACCTTCTTTCTCACCCCACTGTGTTGCAGGAAGGACTAAATTTGCATAATCAACAGAGTCAGTCAGATAGGCATCCTGAACTATCACAAATGTATTTCTTAAAGCTTTCCAGAATTTATTAAGGTTAGGCATGGTAACGGCAGGATTTGTACAGACAATCCAGAAGAGCTTTATATCACCATCTATCATTCTTTCAACAGCTTCAACAGCGGTTACTCCAGGTTTTTCTTTTATAGATCCTTCATGAATCTTCCAGAATCTCTCCATAAAATCCCTGTCCTCTTTATTTCTCACATCCCTGTATCCTGGAAGTCCGTTAACAAGATAGCCAACCTCCCTTCCACCCATGGCGTTTGGCTGACCTGTAAGTGAGAACGGACAGCCTTTCTCATTAATTCTGCCTGTGGCAAGATGAAGGTTTATCAGGGAGATATTTTTCATCGTTCCATTTGAAGACTGGTTCAACCCCATAGTCCAGAAAGAGATCAGTTTCTTACTGAAAGCATAGATCTCTGCCAGTTTATATATATGACTCTCTTTTATACCACATATCTGAGCTGCTATATCAGGAGGGTATCTCTCTGCTTCATCTATAGCATCTTCAAAGTTTTCAGTATGTTCTTTTATAAATCCGTAATCAAGCCATCCTTTTTTGTTAAGTAAGTACAGAACACTGTTAAAAAGTACCGTATCTGTTCCAGGTTTTATATCAATCCATATATCAGCTTTATCTGCTGTTGCTGTTTTAACAGGGTCTATAACTATTATTCTGGTTTCAGGATACTCTTTCTTTCTCTTCAGAACCCTTTTAAAGAGTACAGGATGTGTCCATGCTGCGTTAGATCCTGCGAATACAAAGGCATCTGAATCATCAATATCCTCATAACTTCCAGGTACACCATCAGAGCCAAAAGAGAGTTTGTATCCCATAACAGCTGATGCCATACACAGCCTTGAGTTTGCATCTATATTGTTTGTTCTTATAAACCCTTTAACAAATTTGTTTATAACGTAGCTGTCCTCTGTTGTTAGCTGGCCTGATATATAGAAGTAGTTTTCATCTGGTTTATTATGGGTCAGTTTTTCAGAGATTATATCAAATGCCTCCTCCCAGCTTATCTCTCTGAACTGTTCTTTTTTATTCTCCCTGTAAAGTGGGGATGGAACACGTCCAATATCCATAACCTTGGGATATGGTACAGGCTTTAGACAGAGGTCACCTGATGTTGCAGGATGTTTTTTATCACCTCTTATCTTTGTTCTTCCTTTTCTGTCTTTAAAGATCTCCAGACCACATCCTACCCCACAGTAAGGGCACTGGGCTTTTGCGAGAATCTCACTCATCTTAAAGCTCCTCAATCGGCTTGTTTATCTCTTTTCCGTAGGCTTTCCATAGTAGTCCTGATATGATAATTGCCATAACAGATAGAAGAACGTAAACTATAAAACCTTTTGAGTAACCTGAGATACCAAAGTTCTGGACAAAAATGCCCAGTATAGGTGGAACAACAAATCCCCCAAATGCTCCCAGACCACCAACCCATCCTGCAGCACCACCTGTAGCATGTGGAACATACTTGGGGACAAGTTTGAAAACAGCACCGTTTGCAATACCCATACCTGCTCCCATTAAGATCTCACCTGCCAGAGAGACTGAGAAGTTTGTATTTCCACCTGATATAACGATAAGAGCGCCTATCAGTATCATTCCAAAAGCAACTATTGAGACGAGTTCACCACCGATCTTATCAGACATCCATCCGCCGAAAATCCTTATAACAGAGGCGAGTAAGGAAAAACCAAAGGCCATCAGAAGTCCTGCATGTCTCACTTCCATATCATAGCTCTCAACCCAGAAAACGATAAACCAGCCTGTCAGAGCGAGGAAACCACCAAAAGAGGTGAAATATAATGCTACTAAAGCCCATGTTTCAATATGTCTTGCTGAGTTTTTGAGGGATTCAATAAGACTGCCTGTTGGTATAAGTTCCTGTCCTTTTTCCTTTGCTCTGATTATAGCCTCATCCCTTGGGATACCAGATTTGATTAGCTGGAAGTAAGGGGCATCTTTTGCAAAAAGGATATAAATAACAGTTCCAACAAGTAAAAAACCAAACCAGAGTATATATGATGTTGTTAGTCCGATCTCTTTTAAAGCAAAGGGGAGAACAAGTCCAAAGAGACCAGGAGCAAGATTTCCCACACCTGCGTAAATCCCAAGTGCAAAACCCTGTTTATTTTCAGGAAACCAGTAAGCTGTCTGGGCGATTCCCACTGAAAAAGTGGCTATACCACATCCACTTAAAAAACCGAAAAATAGTATAAGCCAGTACATCCATGGTTCAAGGTTAGGGTAGTAGAAGTATAGGAGCGTAGATAAACCTCCCATACCTATAACAGACAGTACGAGCAGTGTTGTTAATGGTATCTTTCCACCAGCCTTATCCACCCATGCTGCAAAAGGTATTCTTAAAAGAGAACCTGTGAGATTAGGTGCTGCAACGAGAAGTCCAAGTAAAAAACCAGAAAGCCCTAAGATCTCTTTCAGATTTTTTGCAACAGGTCCGTACAGTGAGACAGCTGCAAACCCTATAAAAAATCCAAATGTTGCCATTATAAGTCCTGTCATAGGACTACCTTTGATCCTGAAACTGTTACTTTCCATAAAAAACCTCCTTCAGGTCTTCTTCTATCTCTGTAAAAACCCTGTATCTTTTTTTGTTGTCCTTTGTGATCATTCTCAGAATCACTGATTCTAATTTTTTTGGGATGTAAGGATTCAGTTTTGAGGGGCGTTCAGGTTCCGGCTGATCGTATATCTCAAGTATGTTATTCCTTGAATAAGGGTTTTTTCCTGTGGCTCTCCTGTAAAGCTGAAATCCCAATGTAAATATCTCTTCCTCTTCAGATGATCTGTTTAAAACTGAACTGTTGACCGTTAAAGATAGTTGTGGATAATCATTCTTTATCAGATTGTTAAATATGATTATAAATCTTAAAGCCTCTTTAGATATTCTTGATAAAACCCTTTTGTAGAACTTCTCAAAACTTTCCTTCTCTTTCTTCAGCTCTATATAGATCTTTACAATCTGCTCGATGTAGGAGCTTATCTGATCTAATGGGATGGATCTGAGAAGGAGCTTTCCTTCTGTGCTCTCACCTATAACCGTTCCACCGTAATAAATATCAACCCCTGTAACAACCTTTCCGTCCTTTTTGAACTTTACACCTACGAAACCCAGATCTCCCATTCCGTGAATACCGCATCCTTTCTGGCAGGCGGACCAGTACATTCTTATCTTTCCTTCACTGCTGTCCAGTGGGTATTTTTCAGAAAGGTAGTCTGCCAGTTTTATAGCATCTGGCTTGTTTGGGATGATGCCAAACGGGCAGTGCTCTGTTCCTGCACAGGCAGTAAGGTTTGTAAAGTAGGCTGTTGATCTGTTTCTGTATTTTTTAAACAGTGGGTAATCTTTTATGCTTTCAGGATCTTTTATCCCTGTAATGTAAAAGTTCTGTTCAACGGTAAATCTTATCTCTCCATTTCCGTTTTCCTCAATGATACGTACCGCTTCTAAAAGATCAGAACCGGAAAATATACCGGCAGGAACAACAACATGAACAGCAAAACTTCCATCTTTTAGCTGGATTTTTTCTGGGTGATCTCCTCCATCTAACTCTGTTAAGGTTCTTCCTGATTTTTGAAACTCAATACCGATCTCATTCTCAACAGCATTGATAAACTCTTTCATACCTACAGCATCTATCAGATACTTTATTCTGTTTCTGTTTCTGCTGTCCCTAAAACCGTATTTTCTATATATCTTCCCGACACCTTCAAAAAAAGTGGGGACAAGGTCCCCAGTTAAAAATAGATCTGCTGGTTTTGCTACTTCTCCCACCTTCCCCCCGAGGTACACGTTAAAACCAAAAATCCCATTCTTCTCAGCCAATACAAAACAGAGATCATGACCAAAAGCGTTACATCTGTTTGAGAAACTTCCATTTATTGAGATATTGAACTTCCTTGGTAGTTTACAAAGCCATTCTGGATTCTTTAAGAAGATAGACTGGATTTTCTGGAGAATATCCCATGTAGTTATAACATTATCAAATGAAAGTCCATCTAAAGGATCCTGAACAATATTTCTGAAGTTATCAACACCTGTCTGGTATGTTGTTATTCCTACAGATTCAAGTCTCTCTAATATAACCGGAATATCCTCTATCCTTATATACCTGAGTTCAACCTGCATACGTGTTGTTATATCTATATAATCTCTTCCAAACTCCCTGGCTATTCTGCCTATCTCTATTGCCTGTTCTTTTTTTAATCTTCCACCGGGAACTCTTACCCTTATCATGAATCTTTCAGGTGTTGAAGGTCTGTAAAAGATACCGAAATTTTTTAAAAAGAAGTTAAGATCATGCTCAGGTATTGATGAAAATCCTTTCTGTGCATAAATTTTAATTCTCTCAAAAGCTTCTTCTGCTGAATACCGCTCTTTAAGCTGTTCTATCTTATTTAATCTTTTATTCTTCTCCTCGCTTATTTTAATTAACCTTTCCATCCAACTTCAGTCCTCATATTTTTTTTCTTTAAAAGCTATTTAGCAATAAGCGTGCCAAAAGAAAAGAATCCTCTCTAAATATTGAAATTCCTGAAAAAAAAGGAAATAAGATGTATAATTGTGATTAACACTCTGGACTAATTAAGTGCAGATGCACTAATTTTGTGCAGTGAGGGAAGGATGAGGATACACTACATACAGCATGTCCATTTTGAGACGCCGGCAAATATTTACAGATGGGCAGATTATAAAAAGCACCAGATAGAGGGAACAAAACTTTTCTTAAATGATCCTTTTCCTGATATAGGCTCATTTGATCTTCTTGTTATTTTAGGAGGACCCATGGGTGTTTATGATGAGGATGAATACCCATGGTTAAAAGATGAGAAAAAATTTATAGAAAGATCTATAAAATCGGGAAAGAAGATACTTGGCATATGTCTTGGAGCTCAGCTTATCGCTGATGTTCTTGGAGGAAAGGTTTACAAAAACAGATACAAGGAGATAGGCTGGTTTGATGTTCAGCTTACATCTGAAGGGAAAAAATCAAAATTTTTCTCAGATCTTCCTGAAAGATTTACAGCTTTCCACTGGCATGGTGATACTTTTGAGATACCTGATGGAGCTGTCCATACGGCAAGATCTGAGGCCTGTGAAAATCAGGCTTTTGTTTATGAAGACCGTGTTGTAGGTTTACAGTTTCATTTGGAGACAGATTTACAGACTGCAAAGGGACTTATTGAAAACTCAGAAGAGGAGCTAAAGGAAAAGGGCATATATATACAGTCTCCTGAGTATATTCTTTCTAGAGAGGATAATTTCAACACAATAGAGAAATTACTTTACAGATTTATGGACAGATTTGAGGATTAGAGATGGCTTTATTTCCTATGTTTGTTGATCTTAAAGACAAGGAGGTTCTTGTAGTTGGTGCGGGGAATGTTGCACTGAGAAAGATAGAGAAACTGATACCATTTTCCCCAAATATCACTGTTGTGGCAGAAAAGGTATCGGAAGATGTTAGAAAAATATGTACAGAAAACGGTATAAAAGTAATAGAGAGATCATTTAAAAAAGAGGATCTGATAGATAAAGAAATGGTGATAGTAGCGGTTGATAATATTGATCTTCAGAAGGAGATATTTAAGTACTGCAGAGATCTTAAGATTCCCGTGAACTCTGTTGACAGTCCTGAGTACTGTGATTTTATTTTTCCAGCTTACGTAAAGATAGGTGATATAGTTATAGGGATAACAACCTCAGGAAAGGCTCCAGGTTTATCTGCAAAGATAAGGGAGATCATTGAAAACTGCCTTCCTGAGAACTTGGAAGATATACTTGAGGAGCTTTCCAATATAAGACAGACTAAAGAGAAAGGAAAGGAGAGACAGGAGCTTATAAAAAAGATAATACAGGAAAAGCTCGGCTGATTATCTTCCGTAAAGTCCCACTATATGTGTCTGTGCAAGAACGTGACCTTCCATTTTGTACATAACATCCTGTTTAACAGCTCCTGGAGGAAGACCCAATACAGGAATATCAAGGGCATAAATTCTTATGTAGTATCTGTGAGGCATACCTTTTGGAGGACACGGCCCAAAATAACCGATCCTTCCAAAATCGTTAATTCCCTGCTTCATGTAACCATTGACCACAGGTGTTTTTGGAATGTTCTCATTTAATGCAGTAACTGTATAAGGGATATCATAAATTATCCAGTGTGTGAAGACACCCATAGGAGCATCCGGATCTTCCATTATTATTACAAAGCTTTTCGTATCAGGAGGAAAATCTCCCCAGAAAAGATCAGGAGAAACATTCATACCATCACAGGTATACTTACGGGGTATAAATCCGTTTTCCATGAAAGCTGAAGTCCTTATAAAAAATGAAGGTTTACCAAAGTTGTTCTCGTCAGCTTTCACAGAGTATAGAGAAGTGATAAGTATAATAAATAAGCCTATGATCCTTAACATCTGCTACCTCCCGTATATTCCTGTTAATTTTCCTTTTGATAGTATTTTACCTTCCATCCTTTCTTCAACTATCTTTTTTGTTGCACCTGTAGGAAGTTCGAGGGAAACAACGGAAATGGCGTAAACGTTAAAAACATACCTGTGGGTACTTCCCCTGGGAGGACAGGGTCCACCATAACCTATTCTTCCAAAATCATTAATCCCCTGTTTTATTCCGTCTATCTGCGGAACTTTTGGAAAGTTTTCAGGGAGAAGTCTTAAAGAGGATGGGATGTCGTAAACTACCCAGTGTGTGAAGACACCCATAGGAGCATCCGGATCTTCCATAATGAGAACGAAGCTTTTTGTTTCTTCAGGAACATTGTCCCAGACTATCTCAGGGGAAATGTCCATACCATCACATGTATAATCAACAGGGATAGGCTCTCCCTCATCAAAGGACATGCTTTTTACAATTATAGGTTCCATTTTTATCTCCTGTGTTACGGATATAATACTAAATCTATAGTTTTTTTTGCAATTTTCTATCTTTTTTTCAGGAGATAAAATACTTTACTGCAGAACTCAAGGTCAGATGTGAGTTTTAGAGCCTGATTAAGATTATTTCCTATAACAAAACTCCCATGTTTCTTAACTATCACGATTTTTTTATTCTGATTTTTGAAGGTTTCTGAAAGTTTTTCAGCAAGTTCTTTAGAACCACTTGGTTTTTCAACGTCGAGAATAGGGACCTCCCCTACAAAAAGCTTTCCTTCATTGTCTACAGGTACAAAAATATTTTCTGTTAAAAAACTTATCACAACTGCATGAACAGGATGTGCATGGATTACAGCTTTAGCCTCTGTATTTTTGTATATCTCCCTGTGAACTATAAGCTCGCTTGATGCTATCCTGTCCTTTACAGTTTCGTAAAATATAGGAAGTTTTACTATATCATCTTCTTTAAGGTAGCCAAGCATACTCCCTGTCTTTGTTATATAAAGGTGGTCACCTTCTCTGACTGATATATTCCCTGCATGACTGTTTACCAGTCCCTCCCTGTAAAGAACTTCCCCTGTAAATATTATCTCTTTAATGATCTCTCCATTCATATCTATTTCCCTTCAATGTGCTGTGATATTTCTATTTTATGACATTTCTCATTTGATAAAAATCATAAAATAGAGCTGATTTTTCAGGTATCTTTTTCACAGATTTTAAAACAAAAATAAAAAACAGGAGGAAAATACATGGCTACAACAGTAACATTAAAAGGAAACGCAGTTGCACTGGCAGGTCCAGAAATTAATGTTGGAGACAGAGCTCCTGAAGCTGTGGTGGTAGCTTCAGACCTTTCAGAAAAAACAATAGGTGGAGCTACAGGAAAGACTCAGGTTATCATTACAGTCCCTTCACTTGACACACCTGTCTGTGAGGCTGAAACTAAAAAGTTCAACGACATTCTGGCAGGACTTGATGTTGATGTAACAGTTGTCTCAATGGATCTTCCATTTGCTGAGAAAAGATTCTGTGAGTCTTTTAACATAGGAAATATCACTGTAGCATCTGATTTCAGATACAGAGATATGGAAAAGTACGGTGTTCTTATAGCTGAAGGTGCTTTAAAGGGAATTTTAGCAAGAGCTGTATTTGTTGTTAACGGTGAAGGAAAGGTTGTTTACAAACAGATCGTTCCTGAGATAACAGAAGAACCAAACTACGATGATGTTTTAGCCTGCTTAAAATCTTTATAAAATCTGTAGGGGCTCTCAAGCCCCTTCTCACTTATAATCATAGACAGAATGTAAATAAAAAATAAAAACCCTGCTAGATAAACCACAGAGTAAAAAAGGAACTCTACTTTATTAATGTTTCCAGTAATCAGTATGAATAGATCCTTCTGGCTCAAAATCAGATATACAGATCTCAGATATATTAAAAGTTGAACAATAAAAATCAAAATCAGGTAATACCTGTTAAATATGAAACTGTCTGTTAGATAATATATTTTGTAAAGCCTGTCTTCTGAATCGGATAGTGATATTAAAATCTGCTTCAAGCTTATAATCTTCCTGAAATTCAGGTATACAATCAGTGTTATAAGACTTACTATAACCGGAAATGTTTTTATAAAATCTGTAAGATTTACCGGAAGTTTACCTATTGGTGAATCTATTGTACTTAACTTTCTTTTCAGACTCTCTTCATGTAGATTAACCTCATTGATCTTTTCTTTGAGTTTATCGGCTTTTATCCTTTCTCTATCGAGATATCCTCTGAACCGATCAAGGTAATCTTTAATTTCTTCCAGGAATATCCTGACGGTCTGTTTGAAACTGGATGAGATTTTCTCAGCTATCACACTCCTATCTTCAATTATGAGATCATAATCTTTCCAGAAATTTTCATCAAGGGATCTGTAGTAACTCTCAAAAGATCTGAATGTGGAGTTATAAATTTTTAAAAGATTTTTCGAGTCTATACCGATTTCCATAGAGGTTCTGTTTAGAGGTCTTATTATCTCCTCATCCGCCATCTTGAACATATTTCTGTACCATTTATCAACATACCATAGAACAGCCTCTTTAACCCCTGAAAGATGTTTGAAATACTCGTAGTCTTCTTCTGTGATACCGGGATCAGGTGGTTCCCTATTCTCCGATCCAAAGTATTCCTTGAAATCAATGATGGCACCTGCAAGTTCGTAAGGAAATATATCAATTCTGTTTTCAAGATCCTCGTAGGAAATAACAGATCTTGATATGGTTTTCTGAAGTTTTTTTATCTTTTTTTCAAGTTTCTCAACCTCAGTAAGCTGAATCTTAAGGGTTATTTCAAGTGATCTTTTCTGGGACTGGTATGAGAAGTAAGGTTCAAGTATGTATACATATCCAAAAACGGCAAAGAAAAGCCCTCCAATAAGAATTTTATTGTATCTTCTTCTTGATTCAATAAACTCTTTAAAAAAGAAGCTGAAGAGATCTGACATAACAATACCTTAAAATTTGACACGGGAGGCAGATAGAGTGCTGTATTTTTAATTAATATAAATCCTGGTGTATTTTTTTAAACCTTCTTTTTTATCTCACTTTCAAGATCCTCATTATTCTTTAATATCTGGATCAGCCTATCTTCATCAAAATTGTCTGATACTTTTTTCTTTGTTTTAAGATCGTAGATAAAAAAGATCTCATTTCCGTAACTTCCGATTACATAATCTGACTTTCCTATTACGGCTCCTGCAATAACTGATGACTTGAAATCATCTGTCAGTTTTTCACCAGTATTGATGTTGTAAAGGGCATAATAACCATCTCTTTTCCCCCAGAAATAACAGCTTTCTCCCGTTAAGGCTCCCCTGTCTCTTATCTTATCAAACCACTCAGTTTTCCTGCCTTCAAGGGTGAATAACGCCTCTTTCCCTTCTTCTGTTACCCTGAAAAATCCTGACTGTCCCTTAACAAGTCCAAGGGGAGAGATCCAGTCGTGGTATTCTGTAACCTGTTCACCTGTAATTCCATTGAAGATAGCCCATTTAACCCTGTTTAGATATCTTAATGGATCTTTTTTATCCTTTATTTTTTCTTTCGTTCCTATAAGGAACTCAGACTCTCCTTTCAGATACCCTGAATTAAGTATCCATCCAAGCTTTAAAGTTTTTGTTGCCGTTTCTATATATATGAAACAGTCCTTTTCTATTACTCTCATTTATATCTCCCTGTTGTATAATTTTTGAACTAAATTCAAACATCTAATTAAAGGAAGTTGTATGACAAATTTAATAGACAGAGTTTCATTTAATGATTGTTTTGATAGGATTCTTGATCTGTTTTATATGGAAACAGGTATTGTATTTAAAACTAAAAGGGATATAGCAAAGAGAAAGATTGATACTTTTCTTAGAAAACAGGGATTCAGAGACTGCAGTTCTTTTTTAAAAGCCCTTGAGGATAGCGATAATCTGATGCAGAAACTCATAGATTTTCTCACTGTTAATGAGACATACTTTTTTAGAGAGAAACATCATTTTGAGATCATCTATGATCTTTTGAAAGATAAAAAGAAACCTGTAAGAATACTTTCAATTCCTTCTTCATCTGGTGAGGAGGTTTACTCACTTTTAATATTCTTACTTGAGAAAGGGGTTGATCCATCAAATTTTGAGATAGTAGGGGCTGATATTAACAGAGAAGCTGTTGAGAAGGCGAAAAAGGGTGTTTTTTCATTTAGAAGCATGATGAATGTTGATGAAAGTGTGCTGGACAGGTATTTTGAGCGTGTTGACGGTAATGTATACAGGATAAAGGATATTTATAAGAGATATGTCAGTTTTTTAAATATAAATCTTTTTTCTGATAGAATCTTTACACTTGGTAAGTTTGATTTTATTCTTTGTAGAAATCTGTTTATATATTTCAGTGAGGAGTACAAACAGAAGGCTATGGATATTTTTTATAAACTTTTAAAGGATGATGGAGTCCTTATTCTGGGGCACGCTGATACGGTGAGAGAGTTTAAAAATTTTAAAAGGGAGTTTAATAAGGGAAGTTACATATACAAAAAACTAGAGAGGGAAGAAGATGTTGGATAAAAGTTACCTTGAAAAATGGGATAAGGAGTACTTCTGGCATCCTTTTACACAGATGAAGATTTATAGAGAAGAGGAAAATGTTATCGTTGAGCGTGGAGAGGGCGTTTATGTATATGATATACATGGAAATAGATATCTTGATGGCGTATCTTCCCTTTGGTGTAATGTTCACGGACATAACCACCCGAAACTAAATCAGGCATTGATAGATCAGGTTAACAGGATAGCCCACTTTACAACACTGGGAGCATCAAATGTTCCTGCTGTTGTCTTTGCCAAAAACCTTATTGATATAGCCCCACCAAAGTTGAGAAAGGTTTTTTACAGTGAGGATGGTGCTGAGGCTATGGAGATAGCGATAAAGATAGCATACCATTACTGGCATAATAAGGGAGAGTTTCAGAGAAATAAGTTTGTAACCCTTTCTGAGGCATACCATGGTGATACTATCGGGAGTGTAAGTGTTGGGGGTATAAATATATTTCATGAGAAGTACAGACCTCTTCTTTTTGATGTTTACAAGATGCCGTCACCTTACCTTGAGGCTGTTAAGAAAGCTGGAAGGGAAAAGGCCCTTGAGTATGACACAACAAAACTGCTTATTGAGGAGGTTGAGGAGTTTATATTCAAAAATCATCAGGAGATAGCAGGATTTGTTCTGGAAGGTGGTGTTCAGGGAGCTGCTGGAATACTGCCGTTTCCTAAAGGTTATCTTAAGGAGATAAGAAGGATATGTGATGAGTATAACATACTTATGATTGTGGATGAGGTTGCTACCGGATTTGGAAGATCAGGCTATATGTTTGCCTGTGAGAAGGAAGGTATTGAGCCTGATATTATGGCTTTAGGAAAAGGTATAACGGGTGGCTATCTCCCACTTGCTGCAACACTGGTCACAGATGAGATATTCAACGAGTTTTTAGGTGAGTTTGGAGAGGCTAAACATTTTTACCACGGACATACTTATACAGGAAATCCTCTTGCCTGCAGTGTTGCTATAGCAAATCTTGAGGTTTTTGAAGAGGAACAGACACTGAAAAAACTACAGCCAAAGATAAAACTTCTTGAAGAGAGATTAAAAGAGTTCTGGGACCTGAAACATGTTGGTGATGTAAGACAGTACGGATTTATGGCTGGTATAGAGCTTGTCAGGGATAGAAAAAGTATGGAGCCTTTCCCCTATGGAGAGAGAACAGGCTTCAAGGTGGCAGGAGAGATGTTAAAAAGGGGAATATGGGTAAGACCCCTTGGCGATGTAATGGTTATAATGCCACCCCTTGTTATAACGGAAGACCAGCTCAACTACTTTTTAGACAGTCTTAAAGAAAGTATTAAGGCTGTTACAGAGGTATAATTAAGCTTCTTCTATAAACTCCCTTAACTGTTTTGGGAGTTCAGCTTCCACATCTTTTATTTCACCATCTGAAACATGTCTTTTTATAACCCTTATAACAGCCTTTATAGCCTCTTTTGCATGCTGCTCATTTCCAAGATCTCTTGCTGCTGTTCTTCTATCCTCTTCCATTACTGCGTGGATAAGATCTTCCACATGCTTGATAGACTTATCAGGGCTTTCTGTAATTCTCCAGCCATCAACAGCTATAGCCTTTATACACATCGGTAGCTGTGCAAGAAGGTCCAGAAACTCCTCAGGAGTTAATCTTCTTCTTAAGGCGTGTAAGACAGCTCTTAGAATTCTTCCTGCTCTGTCTTTATCTCCGGGAACTCCAAGTTCCTCAGCAAGCTCTTTTAAAAACAGATTTCCGTTTGCAACGTATTTCTCAAAGTTCATCTCTGAACCCTCCTTGTTATATTATTTTTTCTAATTTTAAATATATGAATGGAATGTACTTAATTCAATAACGAAATATGTTTTATATCTCCGTTAATCTTATGTTAATTTTCCAGATTGATTTAAACGAAAAAATTTTATAGATTGTATATTCCCTTCCAAAAAATTTTTGAGGTAACGGAATGTCAGGAGATTTTGTCCATTTACATCTACACACCCATTACTCACTGTTAGACGGTGCAATCAAGATTCCCGAGCTTGCACAGAAAGCTGTTGAGTACGGATATAAAGCTGTTGGGATGACAGATCACGGAAATATATTCGGGGCTGTCCAGTTCTACCAGGAGATGAAGAAGGTAGGGATAAAGCCTATCATAGGTATGGAGGCATACTTCACATCTAACAGGTTTGAGAAAAAAGGGAAGGGATCAGAGGATATACTTTCTGATAAAAACTACCATCTTATACTACACGCAAAGGACAAAACAGGATTTAAAAACCTTATGAAGCTTTCATCACTGGCTTATACAGAAGGTTTCTATTACAAACCGAGAATAGACTGGGAACTGCTTGAAAGATACCATGAGGGACTTATATGCCAGACTGCATGTCTGAAAGGTTTTATCCCCCATCTACTATCACAGGGAAAGTTTGATGAGGCATACCAGCAGGCAAAAAGGTTAAAGGATATATTTGGTGATGATCTTTACTTTGAGATCCAGATAAACGGTCTTCCAGAACAGGAAGTTGCAAATAAAGGGATAATTGAGCTTGCCAGAAAGTTAGGTGTCAAGATAGTTGCGACAAATGATTCACACTACCTCAATCCTGAAGATCAGAAAGCCCATGATGTTATTAAAGCTCTCCAGATGAAAAAAACTGTAGCAGAGCTTAAAAAGGAAGGAAAGGTATTTCAGGTAACAGGTCTTCATTTCACAAAACCTGAAGAGATGTACAGAAAGTTCAAAGGGTATGAGGAAGCATTAAGAAATACAGTTGAGATAGCTGAGAAATGTAATGTTGAGATTGAAACAGCTGACACAAGAGGCTATCTTTTCCCAAAGTACCAGATACCTGGACTTGACAGGGAGGCAACTGAAGAAGAGAAGGTTGAGTACTTTGAGAAATTATCATGGGAAGGTCTTGAGAGAAGATTATCAGAAAAGAAAGATCTTCCAAAATCAAAAATTGAGGAGTACAGGGAGAGATTAAGGTATGAGATAGATGTTATAAAACAGATGGGTTTCCCTGAATACTTCCTTATTGTTCAGGATTTTATCAACTATGCTAAGAAAAATGGCATCCCTGTTGGCCCCGCAAGGGGAAGTGCGGCAGGTTCTTTGGTCGCATACACACTTGGGATAACAGATGTTGATCCATTACAGCACGGCCTTATCTTTGAAAGATTTCTCAATCCTGACAGGATATCAATGCCAGATATTGATGTTGATTTCTGTATGGAGAACAGAGGAAAGGTTATTGAGTATGTTAAAGAGAAGTACGGTGAGCAGTCTGTTGCACAGATTATCACTTACAACTTTATGAAATCCAAGATGGTTATAAGGGATGTTGCCCGTGCCCTTGGATTTTCATATTCAGAGGCTGACAGAATAGCAAAGATGATACTTCCAGGTCCCGTTCAGGGCTCAACACTGACTATAGATGAGAATCTTGAGGCTAATCCTGAGTTCAGAAAGCTTTATGAGACAGATGAGAAGGTTAGGGAGCTTATTGATCTTGCAAGGAAGTTAGAGGGCCTGGCAAGACATACAGGTATTCATGCTGCAGGTGTCGTTATTGCTCCAGGTCCACTTGATGAGTTTGTTCCTGTATATGTTGATAAGGATGGAACTAAAGCAACACAGTTTGATATGAACACACTTGAGACACTTGGTCTTGTCAAGATGGACTTTTTAGGTCTGAAAACGTTAACAGAACTGAACTATATGAAAAATCTTATCAAAGAAAGACATGGTATAGATATAAACTTCCATAAGCTTCCTATAGATGACCAGAATGTTTACAGACTACTACAGTCAGGAAAAACAACAGGTGTTTTCCAGCTTGAATCAAAGGGTATGCAGGATCTTTTAGTAAGACTTAAGCCTGATAAGTTTGATGAGATCATAGCTATACTTGCGTTATTCAGACCTGGACCTTTAATGTCAGGAATGGTTGATGATTTTATAGACAGAAAGCACGGTAGAAAGCCTGTTGAGTATCCTTTTGAAGAGGTTAAGGAGATACTTGAAGAGACCTACGGGCTTTGTCTGACTGGGGATACGCTGATAACGATGGCAGATGGAAGCAGAAAAACTATAAAAGAGATCGTTGAAAACGATCTTATTGATGAAGAGATCCTTACCCTAGACCTTTCAGACAACGGACTCAAAAAGGGAAAGATAACCCACTGCTTTGACAACGGTATAAAAGACGTTTATAAGATAACCCTCCAGAATGGCCTTGAAATAAAGGCAACAGCAGACCATAAATTTCTTACACCTTTTGGCTGGAAAACGGTGAGAGAGTTACAGGCGGAAAAGGACCTGCTTGCAGTTCCTGTTAATGTGGATGTAGAAGGAGAAGAATCTGATGAGGACAAGTTAAGAGTTTTAGCCTATTTACTTGCAGATGGCTATTTAGCAAAAAGCTCCATAAGTTTTGTAAACAAAGATAAAACACTGATAGAAGCTTTTAAAGTATCTGTAGAAAGGGCCTTTGATAATGTAAGTTTCAAAGAGTTTTTAAGGGCAAGGGATGTATGGAATATATATATTGTGAGTAAAGAAAGAAACAGATACCACAGCAATCCATTAATAAACTGGTTTAAAGAACTTGGTCTATTCCACAAAAAATCAGAGGAGAAGTTTATACCCGAGTTTGTATTTAAACTGAATAAAGAAAGTATAAGTAAGTTTTTAGCCTACTACTGGGACTGTGATGGCTATATAGGAGAAAAACTGGCCCACATCAAAACGATATCAAAGGACCTGGCTTATGGACTTTATTACCTTCTTTTAAGACTTGGTATCAAGGCTAATATTTATAAATCCTACTACGACGACAAAACCTCATACCAGGTAACGGTTTATGA
Organism: Persephonella marina EX-H1; assembly: GCF_000021565.1. Lineage (NCBI taxonomy): Bacteria > Pseudomonadati > Aquificota > Aquificia > Aquificales > Hydrogenothermaceae > Persephonella > Persephonella marina. The sequence goes on from NC_012440.1 coordinate 862,042, forward strand.
CCTTAAAAACTTTAAAAAGTATATCCTTCCACATATGATTTCACAAAAAGCCAGAAATTTAACCAGAGAGGTATCAGATAACTCTTTCTATCTAAAAGATATTGCATTAGAAAAAGTAAAAGCATTCTGCGAAGAAAATGGAATTTCCCAGAGAGAGTTTTCCAGACTTACAGGAATTCAAAGAAACAACTTCTTTAACGGAAAACAGCAGTTTATCAAGAGCAGTGTAATAGAGAAAATCGCACCTGTTATTGAAGATGAAGAGCTTTTAAAACTTATGGATGGGGATATAGGATTTGTTCCTATAAGAGAAATAGAGTATGCGGGAAAAGAGCATGTTTATGACATAGAAGTAGAAGGAACCCACAACTTTATAGCAAACAACATTATTTCCCACAACTGTATTTACCAGGAACAGATAATGTTCATGGCCAATATCCTCTCAGGATTTACAATGGCAGAAGCTGACACACTCAGAAAGGCTATAGGTAAGAAAAAAGCTGATGTTATGGCAAAGATGAAGGACAGATTTATATCAGGAGCTGTTGAAAGGGGATTTGATAAAGTTAAGATAGAGAAACTGTGGGATGATATAGAGAAGTTTGCATCTTACTCATTTAATAAATCGCACTCAACAGCATATGCGTATCTTACTTACTGGACTGCATACATAAAAACGTACTATCCTGAAGAGTTTTTCGCCGTTAAACTCTCCATAGAGAATAACGACAACAAGTTTTTAAACCTTCTACTTGATATGGAAGATTTTGGTATAAAGCTACTTCCACCGGATATTAACAGAAGCAGGTCAAACTTCAGTATAGAGGATAAAGGTAAGATAAGGTTTGGTCTTTCAAGGATAAAAAATGTTGGTGAACAGTCTGCAAAACTCATAGTTGAGGAAAGGGAAAGGAATGGGGATTACAAGGATATCTTTGATATTGCTGAGAGGATGGATTCAAAAGCTTTAAATAAAAGAGTTCTTGAGGCACTTATAAAGGCAGGTGCCTTTGATTTTTCAGGTGTTGACAGAGGTGTAATGCTTGCATCTGTTGACAGAGCCTTATCGGCAGGACAGAAAGCAAGAGAGAAAAAAGCATCAGGTCAGAACTCCCTTTTCGGACTTATGCCCCAGATTGAAGACGGTAACGGGTTTGCTTATGAGAATGCAGAACCGATATCAGAGAAGGAAAAACTTAACTTTGAAAAAGAGGTGTTAGGTTTCTATATCTCAGGGCATCCATTAAACGCATACAAAAAAGAGCTTCAGGGGTATGTTATCAAGATTAACTCCCTTGCTGAAAGGAAAACAGGAGATAAGGTGAGAATAGCAGGTGTTATATCCGATATAAAGAAGAAAAAGACAAGATCTGGAAGTACAATGGCTATTCTCACCGTTCAGGATGAGACAGGGATTTTAGATGTGAGGGTATTTACCGAAAAGATGGAAGACACATCATTCTTGGAAGAAGACAGGATTGTAATAATTGAAGGAACTGTAGAAATAAGTGAGGAACAGGAGAGGATATCAATGAACGCGTTATCTGTTGAACCTATAGAAAATATAAATAAACAGGTGAGAACTGTTAAGTTCAGACTCCCAAAAGAAAAAGCTCTGAATGGGGTTGCATTAAAGATAAGGGAGATATGTGAAAAGTACAGAGGCGACAAAGAAGTTATTATTGAGGTTTTTGAGGAAGGAAAGTTTTTCTGTGAGATAGCTGTTCACTCAGACTACTACGTTGATATAAATGACAGTTTTAAACAGGAGATATCAAATGTTCTGTCTCCTGATGAGTACTTTTTTGAGTGATCGGCTATCTTCCGTTATGTATGAGATTTAGGAACTCGTTTCTTGTTTTTTCATCTTCCATAAACGCACCTGTTAGCTTGCTCGTTATGGTGTATGAAGTTGGGTTTTTAACACCTCTCATTGACATACACAGGTGCTCGGCCTCAAGAACCACAGCAACACCTTTTGGACTTAACTCTTTCTCAAGAAATTCTGCTATCTGTGCCGTCAGTCTTTCCTGAACCTGAGGTCTGTACGCAAACTTGTTAACAACCCTTACGAGCTTTGAAAGTCCACACACCTTCTTTTCAGGTATGTAAGCTATGTGGGCTTTTCCGAAAAAAGGAAGGAGATGGTGTTCGCAGAATGAGTAGAACTGTATGTCTCTCACAACAACCATCTCATTATAATCACCTATATCTTCAAAAACTGTCATATTAAAGTTTTCGTAGGATTTAAACTCTTCCCACAGTCTCACTATTCTGTCAGGGGTTTCCTTTAAACCTTCCCTGTCCGGATCCTCTCCGATAGCTTCAAGAAAAAGTCTGATAGATCTTTTTAATTTTTCCCTGTCAATACTCAACTTATCACTCCTCTAAAAGTCTCATACATTCAACTTTCATACATCTGTCAACCACAACATTATATCCTTCACTGCTAAGCTCTTCCACAACCTGATTGTTAACAGTTCCTGGCTGAAACCAGAATGTTTTAAACCCTTTTTCTTTAGCCTCTCTGGCCACATCTGGAACATCAGCAGGTCTTCTGAAGATATCAACAATATCTATATCTTCCGGAATTTCCTTAATAGAACTGTAAACTTTCTCTCCAAGTATCTCCTGCCCTGCATACTTGGGATTAACAAGGAAAAGCTTAAAGCCGTACCTTTGTACAACTTCAGAGACAAAATAGCTTGGCTTTGAAGGGTTTGGGGATATTCCTACAACAGCAACATTTTTACTCTCTTTAAGTATTTCTTTAATCTCTTTATCACTATTTATCACAGGCATAACTTAAACCTCCTTCTTTGTAAGAGATGATTAATTTAATAGATACAGGTGTATTCATGTTATGATTTATTTCATAACAGAGCGGAGGTTTATATGAGACCGAAAGTTATATCTCCCCTTATACCTGAAGTTACAGAGATGAAAAAGATGCTGAGAAGGTTAAGTTTGAATACTGTATGTGAAGAGGCATCATGTCCAAATATAGGCGAGTGTTTCAAGAAAAAAACAGCTACATTTATGATTTTAGGTAATATATGTACAAGGGCCTGTCCTTACTGTGATGTTGATTATGGAAAGCCTGAGCCTCCTGATCCTGAGGAACCGCAGAATATAGCTACAGCTGTTAAAAGACTTAAACTGAGGCATGTTGTTATAACATCCGTAACAAGAGATGATCTTCCTGACGGTGGTGCATCCCATTTTGCTGAGGTAGTTAAAGCTGTTAGAAGAACAGCTCCTGAGTGTAGGATAGAAGTTCTTATTCCTGATTTTTCTGGGGATAGAAAATCCCTTGAAAAAGTTGTGGAAGTTAAGCCTGATATAATAAATCATAATATAGAGACTGTTCCACAGCTTTACAAAAAAATAAGACATAAGGGGGATTATAAGAGATCACTTGAGATACTCAGATGGGTTAAGGAGATGGACAGTTCTGTTATAACAAAATCAGGTATCATGGTTGGGCTTGGTGAGAGTGTTGAACAGGTTCTTTCTGTTATGAGAGATCTGGTATCGGTAGGTTGCGATATATTCACTGTGGGACAGTATCTTCAACCTTCTATCCATAACTACCCTGTGAAAAAGTATTATACGGAAGATGAGTTCAGGATGTTTGAGACTGAAGGATACAGGATAGGATTTAAAGAGGTTTACAGCGGTATCCTTGTCAGGAGTTCTTACAACGCATCTGAGGTTTTTGAGAGGCTTATCAGCTGATCCTTTCCTTTATCTCGTTTAGTATTTTCTCAAATCTTATCTCAAGGTTGTCTTTCTCCCTGGTATCTGAAACTATGACGACTGTCTTGAGTGGATCAATTCTCATAAAATAGGCAAGGACAAGCTTTTTACCTATATAAACAGGAACCTCATGCATCTTGTTCATCTCAAAGTTTATTATATTTTCCATTATCTCCCTTAAACCCTGTGAAACCTCAAAGAATAGGGTTTTTGTGTCAGCGTAGGGAGGGTGTACAAAAACAGATGGAAGCTCATTTTCATATATCAGGACAGCTGTTATATGCTTGAAATCGTTCTTTAAAACATCATTTACTACCGCTTTATAATCGGTCATTATTTTCTCCTTATGTTTGCTTTTAAGTTTTTTTGGTATATACTTATATGAGTATTAAAATAAAACAAAAAAGGCAAGAAAGGAAGAAGGATTTTCAAAAATCAGAGGTCAATCGTTCTTTCTTTTTAAATCCAAGGAGGAAATATGTCAGAAGTTATGTTGTCAAAAGAAAATCTCAGTTTCAATGATTTTCAGATCTCAAAGGAAACATTAAATTCCATCAGGAAGATGGGGTTTAAAAAACCTACAGAGGTTCAGGAAAAAACAATCCCTTTAATCTTAGAAGGGAAAGATATTATCGCTCAGGCGCAGACAGGAACAGGAAAAACAGCTGCTTTCGGAATTCCTATAGTTGAAACTGTTAACACAAAGAGCAGAAAAATTCAGGCTCTTGTACTTGTACCAACAAGAGAGCTGGCTATTCAGGTTACAAAGGAGATCAAGGATATAGGAAGAGAAAAAAGGATCTTTGCCCTTGCGGTCTATGGTGGAAAGTCTATAAGACACCAGATAGATTTCTTAAAAAAAGGAAAGGATGTTGTTATAGTTGGAACACCCGGTAGAATAAAGGATCTTATAGAAAGAAAGGTTTTAAATCTGAATGATGTGAAGATATTTGTTCTTGATGAAGCTGACAGAATGCTTGATATGGGTTTTATAGAGGATATAGAGTTCATATTTGAACAGACCCCGCCTGTTAAACAGACACTTCTATTTTCTGCAACAATGCCAAAAGCTATTATGAGGCTTGCTGAGAGATTTTTAAATGATGATTACGAGATTGTAAAGATAAAGCCTGAAGAGGTTACCGTTGATAGAATTAAACAGAAAGCTTACAGGGTTGATACAGGTAAGGAGTTTGAGACATTAACAAAGATACTCAATGAGAACGAAGGTAAAAAGAGTATTGTGTTTACAGAGACAAAAAGAGGAGCTGATGAGCTTTCAAAGAAGTTAAGAAGAGAAGGTTTTAATGCTGATGCTATCCATGGAGATTACTCACAGGCTAAAAGGGAAAGGGTATTAAGGGATTTCAGAAGAAACAGAATAGATATACTGGTTGCTACAGATGTTGCTGCTAGAGGCCTTGATATTAAAGGTGTTGATGTTGTGTATAACTACTCTCTACCAAGAGATGTTGAGAGCTATATTCACAGGATAGGAAGAACAGGCAGAGCAGGAAAAGATGGTCTTGCTATCTCCATAATTTCAACTCTTGAAGACAGACTTTTTGAGATAGTTAAGAAGAAAACAAGATCTGATATTCAGCTTATAAATCTTTCAGATAAACCTATAGAGAAGCTTGAAAGAAGAGATTTTACATCAAACAGAAGAAGAAGATTTTTAAGAAGATAAAAGGAGGGGATCTTCCCCTTCTATAGACTCATAATTTTTTCTTTAAGAAACTCAACAGTTAATCTGAACTTTCTGTCCTTTTCCATATTTTTCTCAACCTTTTCTACCGCGTTTATAACAGTTGAATGATCTTTCTTTTTGAAAGCCTTTGATATCTCACTTAATGATCTATCGGTAAGATATCTTGATAGATACATGGCGATCTGTCTTGCTGTAGCAACCTTTTTCTTCCTTGAGTTACCTAAAAGCTCGTTTATGTTCACGCCAAAGTAATTTGATACCTCCCTCTGTATCTTTTCTATGGAGAGTTCTTCTACCTCTTTTATCTCAAGGATATCCTTGAGAACTTCCCTCGCCATATCAAAGGTGACAGGTCTTCCAAGTATCTCACTGTAAGCTTTCAGCTTGCTGAGAGATCCTTCTAACTCCCTTATATTTGTATTGATCGTTTTTGCTATAAGAAGTATAACGTCATTAGGTAGTTTTATGTTCATATCCCTGGATTTCTTATTTATTATGGATATCTTTGTCTGGAGATCAGGAGCTTTTACCTCAACAACAAGCCCGCTTACAAATCTGCTTTTCAGTCTTTCCTGAAGACCTTTAAGATTTTTTGGAGGTGTATCAGAGGAGAGTATAACCTGTTTACCTATAAGGTGAAGTGCGTTAAATATATGGTAAAGCTCTATCTGCGTTCTCTCCTTTCCTTCAAGGAACTGAACATCATCAATCAGAAGAAGATCAACATCCCTGTATCTTCTTCTGAACTCAAGAACGGAGCCATTCTGCATATAGTAGATAAGCTCGGACATAAATGTGTCAGCTGTGGTGTAAATTATGTTTGCGTCAGGATTTTTTGATAAAACATAATGGGCTGTAGCGTGTAAAAGATGTGTTTTCCCTAATCCTATACCACCGTATATAAATAAAGGGTTATAAATCTTTCCAAGATTTTCTGCAACGGACATACACGCACTGTACGCGATCTTATTACAGTTTCCGACAATGAAGTTTGAGAATACAAACTTTGGATTGAGATTTGTCAGTCTGTACGGTTTTGATTCAACCTTCTGAACAGGCTCATCTATATAAATATCCTCTTCGTCTTCTGATAAAACGAATATCTTTAGATTTTCACCAAAAAGTGAAGATGCTGATATTTTTATTTCGTCAAGGAGGTTGTTTTCAAGCCAGTCTTTATAAACTGGATCTGGGGCTGATATATAAAGCTCTCCATTCCTGTACTCGGCCTTTTCCACACCTTTAAGAAGTTTTAGTGTGGAAGGGTCTAACTTTGATGACATTGAGGACAGGATATTACCCCAGACGTCCAATAATCAACCCCTCCGTATTTCTTTGGTGGATATCCATTATGCTACTGTTGGGGAAAAAAGAAAAGAAAAATTTTCTTTTGATTTGGGAATTTTTTATGGTAAAATTTCAAAGTTTATATTGAGGAATTAAGGCGTTGTATAAGACCCTATAACTACATTTCGTCAAAATCTCTCGGTACTTTAACTTTTAAATCTCTCCTCAATAAATTTCCTTAGAGACTCTCTATCATCAGTTATAACGAAGACCTCCTGAACAGTAGATCCTTTCTTAAGAAGAAGCTTTGCTCCAGATTTTGTATCGTACTGGTATGTAAGTCTCGGATTTCCCGGTTTTCCCTTTGGTGTTGTTTTTATTCTCCCGGGGATCACAGATTTAACAAGCCTGTTCTTTACGAGCTCATTTAAAAGCTGTTCACCCTCTTCAATAATATGATGCTCTTTTTTTATACCCTTCTTTCTGTACTTCATCTTTTAATGGAAAGGGGAGAACTCCCCTTAGAAAGGTTTTTCCGGTACAGATTCCCAGTCTTTTAAGAATCTTTCAATTCCTAAATCTGTTAAAGGATGTTTTACAAGCTGTGCTATCACCTTATAAGGTATAGTTGATATATGGGCTCCTATTAAAGCAGCCTCTAAAACATGCATAGGGTTTCTTATACTTGCAACAATTATCTGTGAGCTGAAACCGTAGTTATCAATGATAGTCTTAATCTGTGATATAAGCTCCATACCTGTATGGCTTATATCGTCAAGTCTTCCTACAAATGGTGATATATAGCTTGCCCCTGCTTTCATGGCAAGTAACGCCTGTGCAGGTGAGAATATTAATGTAACATTTGTTTTAATCCCGTTATACTCAAAGTACTTAACAGCTTTAAGGCCATCAATCGTCATAGGTATCTTTATAACAACATTCTTTCCAAGCTGTGCTAGCATCTCCCCTTCTCTTATCATTCCCTCGTAATCTGTTGATGCAACCTCTAATGAGACAGGTTTGTCAGGAACCTCAGCCAGTATCTCCTTAACAACATCCATAAAAGGTTTTCCTGTTTTTGCAATCAGTGTCGGGTTTGTAGTAACACCGTCAAGGATCTTAAGCTCATTCGCCGCTCTGATCTCTTCTATGTCTGCCGTATCAATGAAAAACTTCATCTACCTACCTCCGTAAAGTCTGTTTATTCTCTTTATCTCATTCAGAAATCTTGATCTTAACCATCTTTTATCAAGCCATTCAATCGGATGAACCTCAAGTCCCTGAACAAGAACTCCAAAATGTAGATGATCACCTACAGCAAGACCTGTAGTATCAGTTATCCCTATATCCATTCCTCTACTAACCTTGTCCCCTTCCTTTACCTTTATCTCAGCAAGGTGGGAGTAAAGTGTGAAAACACCCATTCCATGTTCTATTATTATACTGTTTCCGTATAAACCTAAAAATCCTGTAAACACAACTATTCCATCTTCAGCAGCCTGAACTGTTGCATTTTTTATTGATGCAAAATCCATCCCTTTGTGGTATGCATCTGCTCCTTTTATAAGTTTACCCTTGTACCTGTATTTTCTGTAATCTGCAAATCCACCGAGCATCTTTGAGTTTTTAAGCTGGAGGAAAGGTCTGTGGAATAAGGGTTTTACCTGTGTGACATTTCTTGTTATCTCGTGTATCTGGTCTTCATTCATCTTTCTCACTTCAACATTAACATATCTGAACAGTTCGACAGGATCGGATATCTCCCTGTCTGAAAGTGGTTTTACCTTTGTCTGTATAAACTCATCAGTTATATTTATAACGGATCTTCTGTATTTTACCCTTTTAAAGTAGTATGTAAGTGAGTTTGATGTTCTGTTTCCTGCCCTGTCTTCAGCAAAAACGATTATCGGTTTTTTAACATTCCAGTAATAAGGATAGGGGAATGCACACCCGTATATATTCTCATTTTTAAATATCCCTTTAAAACAGTTAAACTCAAGATCACCTACAGCAACACCTGTTTTGACAACATCAGACGATGCCCTGTAGAATACGAAACCTGTTCCACCGTTCATTATGGTTGCAGGGGAAGAAAGGATAGTAACTGTAGGCGGTGTAAGGTCAATCTGGACCTCAAATGATAGATTTTTTGTGTTTGAAAGGAGAGAACCATCAATCGCAACAACCGATAGCTTTGCCTTGCCCTGTCTTAGGCCGAGCTTTCTTGCGTTTATCTCTATTGAGTAATCTTTTTCTTTAAGCTTAGGTGGGAAATCTGTATCATGGAGTATTTTGATATTCTTATTCTGGATTATATAGACCTGGACCTCCTTTATGCCGGGATTGTTATCCTTGACTTTGAACTTTAGCTTTGATCTCGCACCAAGGTACTCTGGCTTTTTTTCAAAGATAATATCAGGTTCGGTAAAATCAATTATTCCCTGCCAGTAGCTGTAGCCTGCACCTGCTATTGCTACCAGCAGGAGAAAGATTATAAATTTACCCTTCAATTAAACCTCCTTTATACTCCTTCTGATATTCTTTTCTCAATAAAGGTCTTTCTTGCTATATACCTGTTGTAAGCATCAAGGTATGCTTTTACGCTTGCCTCTATAATATCCGTTGATGTTCCCTTTCCTGAGACTGTTGTTCCCTCAAAATCAACTACAGTTCTCACCTCACCCATAGCATCCTTACCTGCACTTAATGATCTTATGGAGTAGTCCTTAAGTCTTCCTGTCATACCAAGGGCTTTTTCTATAGCCTTAAGTGCACTGTCAATAGGTCCGTCTCCACAGGCTGTAGCTGTTATCTCCTTTCCGTCCTTCTCTATCTTTACTGTAGATGAAGGTATAGCACTGTTCCCGCTTAATACATGGAAGTATACAAGTTTTACCTCTTCATATGTTCTGAATAGTTCATCAAATATCAGAGCCTCTATATCCTCATCAAAAACTTCCTTTTTCTTGTCAGCTAGAGCTTTAAACTTTCTGAAAAGTTTATCAACCTCTTCCTCTGAGAGATTTCTGTATCCTAACTCCTCTAACCTTGTTTTAAATGCGTGTCTTCCAGAGTGTTTTCCAAGAACTATCTTGGAAGCTGGTACACCAACATCCTCAGCTCTCATGATCTCGTAGGTCTCCCTGTGGGCAAGGACACCATGCTGGTGTATTCCCGCTTCATGGGCAAAGGCGTTATCTCCAACAATAGCCTTATTTGGCTGGACAAAACTACCCGTTATTCTGCAGAGAAGTCTGCTTGTTTTGTATATCTCCTTTGTGTTTATCTCAGTGTATACATCCTTGAAGTAGTCATGTCTTACCTTTATTGACATCACCACCTCTTCAAGTGCAGCATTCCCTGCCCTTTCTCCAATACCGTTTATGGTTACATGTGCCTGTCTTGCACCTTTCTTAATGGCTGAAAGTGAGTTCGCAACAGCGAGACCCAGATCATTATGACAGTGAACTGAGATTACAGCTTTGTCTATGTTCGGGACGTTGTTTATTATATCTTCTATAAGCTGTCCAAACTCCTCAGGCATAGCATAACCAACGGTGTCAGGTACATTTATCGTTTTTGCTCCTGCATCAATAACAGCCTCAAAGACCTTAAAAAGAAAATCCCTTTCTGATCTGAAAGCATCTTCCGCGGAGAACTCAACATCATCTGTGAAATTCCTTGCAAACTTCACAGCATCAACGGCTCTTTCAAGTACCTGCTCTGGGGTCATCTTAAGTTTGTACTGCATATGTATTGGAGATGTTGCAATAAATGTGTGTATCCTTTTTCTCTCAGCAGGTGCAAGAGCTTCTCCTGCCTTCTCTATATCAGAATGTAGTGATCTTGCAAGTGAGCAAACTGTAGAATCTTTTATCGTTTCTGCGATTGCATTAACAGCCTGAAAATCACCTTCAGATGCCGCCGCAAACCCTGCCTCTATAACATCAACACCTAACTTCTCAAGCTGTTTTGCCATTGTAACCTTTTCTTCAACAGTCATAGAAAATCCTGGTGCCTGTTCACCATCCCTTAAAGTTGTATCAAATATGATCAATCTATTCATAATATCCTCCGTTATCAGTAATAATTCCTGATAAGATAAAGTTAAACATTTATAAAAATTAAGCAATACAAATATTTTAACCTATTTTGAACCTGTTATCTTCAGTGTGTTGTACATACAGAGCATACATCAAAGCTTCTGAGGATCATCTCTGCTTTTAGAGAGCTTTCCAGACCTATAATGGCTTTTTCAGCAGGTGAGTGGTATCTTTCACATCTAGGACCTAAATTCCATGTTGTAGGTGTGATGATCGTGTACTTTTTTATCTTTCCTTTCTCAAGTTCTAACCTGTGTAAGAGTGAACCCCTTGCAGCCTCTATAAGACCTGTTCCCTCACCTTCAAGATTTTCTATCTTTACAGGTGGCTTTATATAAGAGGGCTCTTTAGTATTTATACTCAGAAGATAGCTTTTTAATGTGAGTGCCATCCTTCCTATCTCATCAATCCTTGCCCATATCCTCACAAGATAGCTGTCACCAAATCTTGAGATAAGATCCTGAAAAAGACTGTTTTTTGAAACAGCCTTTCTTGCAAGAGGTCCTGTTTCCATAGGAAGTCCGTCATACCTTACAGCTTTTGCCCATGAGTATCTCTTCCTTGAGAAATCTGTACCATCCTTTGTAAGAAAAGAGTGGCTGTCTACCTCTTTTATTCTTGATGGATCAAACTTACAGCTTCTCTTCTTCTTAACACCTTCCCTGACACAGGGGAGTATAGCATCAACAGTTATAAATCTGTCATAGGCCCTTCCTGTCTTCTCCATACCATTTTTAAATGTAAGTTCAATAAACCTTCTCAGATCTCCTTTATTGATCTTATCCATAAACTGATCAAAACTTTCCACAGAAAGGTAGGTATTTATATCCGTTCCTATGATCTCTTCCTCAAAAAATCTTATAACACTGTCTGTGATTGATATAGCCTCAACAATATCTGTGTTTATAGGGTCTGACATAACACCTCCGGGAACTGCATAAGAGGTGTGGGGCCACTGTCCGGAAAGTATGGATATTATCTTTAAGATCTCATTGCTTATACCGAGGGCTTTTTTCCATTTATCTCCCTTTAAAGGTGTAAAATCTTCAAGAATGTCTTTGTCTTTCTCAAGCTTAAGAAAGTCAGGCATAACAAAAAGGTAAAACCATCTTATATGGTTCTGTATTATCTCAACTGTGTGTGTCACATTTCTTATAAGAGATGCTTTGTAGGAGATATCTATACTGTATCCATTTTTTCTGTAAATATCCTCAAGGGCCTTTACTGTTGCTATAAGATGGGAATGTCCGCATATACCACATATTCTTGGGGTTATAACGAGGGCGTCTAACGGTGGTCTGTTTTCAAGTATAAACTCAAACCCTCTGAAGTTCAGGTTCTGTATAAATGCATCTTTTATTCTTCTGTTTTCCCATATCAGTTTTAACTGGATCTCACCTTCAACCCTGTGAAGAACCTTTCTCTCAATCTTCGGCATCTAATCTGTCTCTTCAAGTTTTTTTGTCAGTCTCTCATTTTTAAATGTTTTTGCAACACCTGTTATCATTATGTACGCTCTTTTTGTTACTCCAAGGGGTATATCCTGTGGAATACCCATATACTTTTTCGTTTCAAGGTAGTTTTCCCTGTAAGGGAAATCAAACTCTGTACATCCAATACAGGGCATACCCGCCCTTGTTTTTGATGATCTTCCATTCCAGAGTATCCTGTTACATGGGGCATGAGTTACAGGACCTCTACAGCCAAGCTCATAGAATAGACAGCCCTCTTTTGTTCCAAACTCTTCAGCCTCAACCTTCCACTCAAAATACTCATTTCTTGTACATCCATCGTGGGAAAGGTACATGTACAGCTCCTTTGGTCTGTTCTGACTGTCAAGTTTAAGATCAAGTCCGTATGATAATGTCAGAACAGTCTTTGTTATCCATTCTGGATGGACAGGACATCCTGTTATATTTATCACAGGATAACCTGATTTAGTTCTGAATTTCTGTGGTAAGAGACCTTTTTTACCGTTCAGTCCAAACTGGATGCCAGTTATCTGGTCAGGATTGTATAAAGCCGGATAGTTACCGTGAACTGCACAGTTTCCAACAGCGATGATATAATCGGCTTTACTTTTAAGTTTATTTATTATGTACTTTATTGAGTACTTTCCTATTCTGTGAAATCTTTTGTTACTTGTTACAGCACCTTCAATAATTAAAAAATCAAGCTTTATCTCATCCCTGTATATACCGTTGAGTATATCCATTATATCTTCAGAATAGCTTATCTCAGGATGCCATAAAAGATTTATCTCACTGAAAAAGTCTGAGACCGTTGGATTTTCACCGCACAGAAAAGACTGGGAGTTTCCACTACATGTTAAACCCTGTATCCATAGGAGATTTTTCATCTTATGTCTTTAAAGCTCTCCATATATTTTCTGCAAGCTCGTCTGAGTACTCAATAGGTTTTTTAGGGAGTATATCCTCACCTTTAAGAAAAACCATACCTCCAAGTGGTCCCATAAGAGTTACAAATGCAGGGAAGAAGTCCTGCTGTCTCAGGTCTCCTTTTTTTGCTCCCTCTTCAAGGAATATCATAAGTTCAGTAACAACCTCACTTACACAGAGAAAACCTTCACACCCTTCCTGAAATACCTCCCTGTTTGCGAGAAAAACCCTCAAAAAGTACTCTATAAGCTCAGGTCTCTCCTCAGATATCTCAAAAAACTTCCTGACTATCCTGTAAACCTTTTCCTTTGTAGTTATATCCTGCTCATTTATCTTTTTTATCTCCTCACCAAGAAGTCTTGATGAGTACTGCATTATGAATTTTGCAAGCTCCTCTTTTGATTTAAAGTAGTTGTAAAGATTACCAACACTCATTCCCATAGCTTCTGCAATATCAGGAATTGTTGTGTTGTAGTATCCCTTTTCAGCAAAGAGCTTGCATGCTACCTTTATTATCTCTTCCTTTCTTTTTTCCCTGATATCCTTCTTTGCCTTAGGCAACTTAAACCCTCTCTGTTAATTTTTTAATATTTTATATTAAAATTTTTATATATTCCTATCGTCCTGAACTATCTCAACGAATATACCGTCAGGATCCCTTATAAAGAAGTATAGTATCCCTGTTCTCCCTTTATTTATTCTGGTATTCTCAGGTACTATCCCGATCTCTGAAAGGAACTTTTTAGCTTTTTGTATATCTTTTACTCTTAAGGCAAAATGCTTCACACCTATAATCTTAAGCTCTTCTTCCAAGCTTTCCCTCTGGTCTGATGAGCTTTCAGTCTCTTTAAATGAGAATATCTCAAGTATGAGATCGTTCAGTTTCATATGGATCACTGTTGTACTGCTATCTGACCATCTGAAAACCTCTTTGAAACCAAAAAGTTTGTAGAAATTTCTGCTTTTTTCAGGATCTTTGACCGTTATTGATACATGGTGTGGTCTGAAAATTACACCTTTCTCAATGCTGTTTTCATCTTCAGGTAGTTTATCCATCTTTCCATTCCTTCACCTGTTTTAGTTGAGATCTGTATAACATCCATCTTGGGATTCAATCTTCTCGCCTCTCCAATAGCCTTTTCAGTATCAAAATCAAAGTAAGGTAAGAGATCTATCTTTGTTATGAGAAGTAGATCTGCTGATCTGAACATCACAGGATACTTTGCAGGTTTGTCATCACCTTCTGGAACTGAAAGAAGAACAACATTTATATGTGTTCCTATATCGTAAGATGCTGGACATACAAGGTTCCCAACATTCTCAACAAAGATGATATCAAGATCTTTTAACGGAAGGTGGTGTATACCTTCATGAACCATAAATGCATCAAGATGGCATGCCTGACCTGTTGTTATCTGGTAAGCAGGTGCACCTTTCTCTTTTATCCTTTCCGCATCTCTATTTGTCTCAAGATCACCTTCTATAACGCCTATCTTTATCTGATCAGAAAGGGTCTCAATAGTCTTTTCAAGTAGTGTTGTTTTTCCCGCACCTGGTGAGCTCATAAGGTTAACAGCCAGAATACCATACCTGTCAAAATGTTCCCTGTTACTCTCAGCCTGTCTGTCGTTCTGATCAAGTATTTTAGTGAGAACCTCTACAGTCTTTTTATCGTGTGTATGATGGTTGTTTTCGTGAGAGTCTGTTATAGAGCATCCGCAGTCTTTACACATATTAATCCTCCGGTGAATGATTGTTCAGTTTAAATATAATACCAGATCTTTTAAAGTTCCACCTTTGAGCTTTTAGTCAGTTTTGAGAACTTAACCCCTTTAAGACCGCCTATCTCTATTGATAATTTTTCTATCTCAGAGGGCTTACCTTTTATTATTATCGTCTCAAGGCAGTTGTTGTGATCAAGATGTACATGTGTACTGCAAAGTATATTAACGTATTTACTGTGCTGTATATCTATCATCTTCCTTGTAAGATCCCTCTGGTGGTGGTCGTAAATGATAGTAAGAACGCCGAATACCTCTTCTGTCTCACTATCCCATTTCTCTTCAATTATGAGCTCCCTTATAAGATCCCTTATAAGCTCAGATCTTGATGAGTATCCTTTCTTTATCACCCTGCTGTCAAGCTCTTTAAGAAGATCCTCAGGAAGTGAAACTGAAAATCTTATAGTTTTCTCACCCATCTTCCCACCTAAAAATCATGAGTGTGGTAATGTTTATGTTTTAGTTTACCATGTCTGTGGTAATGGGTATGAACAAGGTTCGCCTTCTTTAGAAGATCAATATTATCAATGAAGCTGTTAATATCACCGTCGTATATTACCGTATGATCCTCAGAAAGTACTATCCCTCTCTCACCAAGTTCTGGTGCAAGACTGAGATTGTGTGTTGTTGTTATAACTGTTGTATCAAGCTCAGACAGAAAATCAATAAACCATCCTGTTGTTCTTGGATCAAGATTTGCTGTAGGCTCGTCAAGAAGAAGTAGCTCAGGTTCCAGTACAAGTATTGATGCGAGGCATACCTTCTGTTTTTCACCACCGCTAAGCTCAAATGGGGATCTATCAAGATATCTGTAAATACCGAGTTTATCAGCCCAGAATCTAACCTTCTCATCAATACCATCCTGTGAAAGCTGTCTCAGTCCAAATGCTATCTCGTCATAAACTGTAGGATTAAATATCATACTGTCCGGACTCTGGAAAAGTAAGACATTGCTCTTCCTGAATTTTCTGGCAAACTCTTTATCTTTAAGTCTTTTCTCTGTTATAAGCTCATCTTTAAAGTAGTAACTTCCCCTGTCCGGAAAAATTAAACCGTTAAGTATCTTTAAAAGTGTTGATTTTCCACTGCCGTTTATCCCGAGTAAAACAACCTTCTCCTTCTCTTTTATACTGAAGTTTATATCCTTAAGAACCTGTTTATCTTCGTAACTGAAAGATAAGTTCTCAATCCTTATCATCTTCTAACCTTTCATAAAGATAGTCGGCAAGATGTTTAACATTAATATTCTTATAATCTCCATGTTTGTACATCCCATCGGCTAAATTAAAAACACATCCTGGACAGTCAGAAAGAACAAACTGTGATCCTGTGTTCTGTATATCATTTATCTTTCTTTTCTGGAGCTCAGTTGCAACTTCATAGTTTGATACTGAGAAGTAACCTGCAAAACCACAGCACATCATCGCCTCATTTCCTTCTCTGTATTCTGCGTTCTTTATATTTTTCAACAGATCCCTGTAAATATCAGGGTTCATTTTCATCGCTGTGTACGAATGACATGGGAAATGGAATGTGACCCTCTCTCCATTTCCACGGAATGTTATATAACCTTCCTCTCTCAGTATCTCAGCAAAATCCTTAACAGGATACCCGTACTCTTCTTTCAGGGCACCTCCACATGTTGGACATGCAACAACTATATAATCAAAGTTGTACCTGTCTATCTCTTTCTTATTGTGTTCGTAAAGCTTCTCAAAAAGATCAACATATCCACCGTAAAGCTGAGGAGCTCCACAGCATCTTATATTTTCAGGAACTATTACCTCGTAACCTGCCTTTTCCATAAGTTTTATAACACTCTCACCTGTCTTTCCGTAAAAAGCATCTATCATACATCCTGTAAAGAAAAGTAGCGTTCCTTTTTTGTTTTCAGGCGTTACCTTTTTACCTCTCAGTCCAAATGGTTTTCCTGTCGGCTTTGGTATAAGTTTTGTGAACTTTGGGATTCCTGTGTTCAGGAAGACTGCGTTATACTCTGGAACTTCCTTTTTAAAAAGAGATCCGTAAGCTTTCATAAGAGATGGGGCAAACTTCATACTGATCTTTGAGATCGCTGTTCCAAACGATGCAAGACCTTTATAAACAGCTGTTTTTACAGGCTCCTTTATCTTTTTGTCCGCCTTATATCTTGCCCTGAACATTATCTCCTTGTACTCAACCTCATTTGGACAGATCCATTCGCATCTTCTGCACATGGCACACTCATTCCACTGTCTCGCTATATCATCAGTTAAGGGGAGAATCCCATCTATCACAGCTTCTGCAAGGGCAAGTCTTCCCCTCGGTGATGATCTCTCCTCTTTAACAACGCTGTAAGTTGGACATACTGATCTACATGCAGAACATTTTACACACTGGTGTGCAAGCTCAACGGAAAGCTGTACATCTATCTTATCTGTCATAAAAACCTCCTGTATAAATTGGAAAGGTATAAAATAATAAATCTTTAAGCCGGTAAAATACAATAAGATAAATCATATCTTAGTTCTTTCTGTAAAAAAAATTTACAGTGTAAAAAAGATTTACAGATTCTCTTAATAAATCTTCATAAGTTTTCTAAAGGATATGGAAAAATTTTTTACATTTTTTTCTGTTTTACAGTGAAAATTATGATGATTTTTAAAGGCATGATTTTTGCATGTAAAAGGGTATGATGCGAAAATTAATTCTTATTCTGGCTTTAAGTATAGGGTTGGTTTATATTCCTTCTGATAAAGGAGGGACAGGATACAGGGAAGTATCTGATCAGGAACTTGACAGTATATCCGGAAGAGGTTTTATTACAGGTGGAAAGATTATTATTGATTTTGGCAGTAAAAAGGTAATTCTGTGGGATGAGATTGAACTTGGTACTAAAGGTGGAAATAAATAATTACTCTGGTATTTCACCTATTCCGTGTTTTTCCATCAGTTTATAAACTTTTGGTCTGCTAATTCCAAGCATCTTTGCAACTTTTGATATATTCCCTTTTGCGAGTATGAATGCTTCTTTAAGCAGTCTTCTCTCCAGATCCTCAATGTTTCTCTTCAGGTTAAGTATGTCCTCTCCGTTGCCTGATCCTTGCGGATTGCATTTTACCTTCAGATCCAAATCCTCAACATCTATAAACTCTTTATCAGTTAAAACAACAGCCTTTCTTATTGTGTTAATAAGCTCCCTCACATTCCCCGGCCATGGATGATCTCTTATAACTTCCAACGCATCAGCTGTAAGGCCTTTTATATTTTTACCAAGTTCCTTAGAGTATCTCTCAACAAAGTATTTGGCCATAATGACAGGGTCTTCACCTCTGTCCCTTAAAGGTGGTAGTTTTATTGTCAGAACACTCAGTCTATAGTACAGATCCCTCCTGAACTTACCTTCCTTTACAGCCTGATCCAGATCAACATTTGTAGCTGCTATTATTCTCACATCAGCAGTTTTTGTCTCATTACTACCTATTCTTTCAAATGTGTATTCCTGTAGAAATCTTAAGATCTTAGACTGTAGATCGTAAGGCATATCACCTATCTCATCTAAAAATAGAGTTCCACCGTTAGCATACTCAATTTTCCCTATTCTTTTCTTGTCTGCCCCTGTGAATGCACCTTTCTCGTAACCGAAAAGTTCAGCCTCTAACAGATCGTGTGGTATGGCAGCACAGTTCACAACAACAAAAGGTTTGTCAGCTCTGTTGCTTCTTTCATGTATGGCTCTTGCTGTTAGTTCTTTACCTGTACCTGTCTCACCAATAATAAGAACAGGGTAGTCTGTAGGTGCAAACTTTCTGATGAGCTGGAAGACCTTTTTCATAGCCTCGCTTGTTCCTATCATCTCCTTGTTTTCTTCCAGCCCTCTCTCTATCTTTTCTTTCTCTGTTCCTGTAAGTCTCTCTATAACTTTTCCTATCTTAAAATCTTTCAGTATTTTGATGATATCAGGGGATGTAAAATCGAGGTACATATTGCATTTTGGACAGGATTTCTCCTCATCAAAAAGCCTTTCCTTACAGTAAGGGCATCTTTTCCCTTCGTATATCTTTTTTGTTATGTATCTCCCAATTGTTGAGGCAAGTGTTTCTGGTGACTCTTTGAATAGAACTACAGAATGTCCGGGACGATAATTTAACATCCGACCCCTTAAAGAGACAACACTGTCTGTCTCAAAGGTTATCTCAACATTATCATTGTCACATGTATCAAGAGGATGATTTTTTATTTTCATTCCATAGAGGGAGAGGTCTATTGACTGGGCTGGGATTATTTGATGGTCGCATTTAATTATGACGCTTTTGTTAAAATTGATTCTTGGAGATATTCTCATGCCAGATTCCTCACCCTCCATTAATATTATACTGGTATGTCATATAGTTGTAATAATAAATATAAAATATTGATGAAATTTTACAAGTTTAATTAATAATCAGTAAATAAGTTGTCTGGATAAGACCTATCAGAAATCCAAGAACCGCACCTGTATAGGTAATATGTTTGAGCTGTTTTTCTGAAAAACCCATAACAACTTTTTCCATCGTCTCAATATCAATTTCCATAAATGTCTCAACAACCATATCTTTTATCCTTAACTGGGATAGCATAATCGGAAGTTCTTCTTCTATATGCTTCTCTATTGTACCTGAGACCTTTTCTATAAGCTTTTCCTTCAGTTTCAGCCTTAGCTTTTCAATGGCTTTATCTAAAAGTTTATCTACAGCTGTAACAACAACAGCACCTTTTATTGTTATCTTCCCTAAGGAGATTCCCTCTTTTATATTCTTTCTTAGATCATCAAGTATGTTTGATATCAGTTCATCAATAACAAGTTCAACCCTCTGGTGAAGTCTTTCTTTGTAATTGCTGTCCTCAAAGAGCTTCTGGAGTTTTTCAAGGGGAAGTATATGTTCTTCAACAGTTTCTGCTATAGAGTTTGCTATTTCCTTTCTTCTTCTTGGTATCAGTCCTGGGGTAAATGGTACTTTGAAGCCAAAGATATACTTCTCCTCAAAAGGTCTGAAAAGCATCTTTATAGCTATATAGTTTGTTACGTAACCTATAAAAGCTCCAAGTAATGGAGGTATTAAGTATTCAATCCACATCTTAAGGTTTTTTCAGTATTTTTTTCCTGATTCTTATTGAATCAGGGGTTACTTCTATCAGTTCGTCATCTGATATCCATTCTAAAGCCTTCTCAAAATCCATCTTTTTTGGAGGTATCAGCTTTATATTCTCATCATTGGCTGCAGCTCTTACATTTGTAAGTTTCTTTTCCCGCGTTATATTTACCCACAGATCTTTATCCCTGTTGTGTTCGCCTAAAACCATACCTTCGTAAACCTCAGTTCCGGCCTCAATAAAGAACACTCCTCTGTCCTGAAGACCATTTATAGCGTAGGCTGTTGATACTCCCTTTCTGTCGGATACAATAGCCCCGTTTATTCTTGTTTTAATGTCTCCCTGCCATTCTGTCCATCCTTCAAATATTGTGTTCAAAACTCCTTCACCTTTAGTGTCCGTCTTAAATTCTGATCTGTAACCTATAAGTCCCCTTGATGGGATTAGAAACTCAAGTCTTACTCTCCCTGAACCAAGATTTGTCATTCCTACCATCTGTCCTTTTCTTGAGCCTAACTTCTGTGTAACACTGCCTACAAACTGTTCAGGAATGTCTATCACAACCCTTTCTAAAGGTTCGTACAGTTTACCATCTATACTTCTTTTTATAACCTCAGGTTTTGATACCTGAAACTCATATCCTTCTCTTCTCATCATCTCTGCCAGTATTGAAAGTTGCAGTTCTCCTCTTCCTTTTACAAGAAAAGCTTCAGGGTTTTCAGTGTCCTCAATTACTATTGCAACATTCGTTAACGTCTCCCTGTAAAGTCTTTCCCTTATATCCCTTGATGTTAGAAATCTTCCAGATCTTCCTGAAAATGGTGAATCGTTAACTGAAAATATCATTGATATTGTCGGCTCTTCTACCTTTAAGGATGGAAGGGCTTCAGGATTTTCAAAGTCTGAGATGGTATCTCCTATATTTATATCTTCAATACCAGCTATAGCGATAATATCTCCAGCTTTTGCTTCTTTTGTTTCAACCTTTTTCAGTCCTTCATATGTGTATAAAACTTTTACAACACCTTTTATGATTTCTCCATTATCTTTTATAATTGATACCTGCTGATTTACCTTTATACTACCGTTGAATATTCTTCCAACAGCAAGTCTTCCAACATAACTGTCATAATCAAGGGATGTGATGAGAAACTGGAAGGGTTTTTCCGGATCATAAGATGGAGGAGGAATATAGTTTACTATCTTCTCAAATAGAGGCTTCATATCTTTACTTTCTTCATCTGGATCCTCTTTTGCTATCCCATCCTTTCCTACTGTGTAAAGTATGGGAAAATCAAGCTGATCTTCAGTAGCATCAAGATCTATAAAAAGATCGTATACCTCATCTATAACCTGGCTTATTCTTGCGTCAGGTCTGTCAATCTTATTTATAACAACAAGAGGCGTTAAACCTTCCTGTAAGGCTTTATGTAAAACGAATCTTGTCTGTGGCATAGGTCCTTCTGCAGCATCAACTAACAGAACTACACCGTCAACCATCTTCAGTGTTCTCTCAACCTCACCACCAAAGTCAGCGTGTCCGGGAGTATCAATTATATTTATCTTTACATCCTTATATCTTATTGCTGTGTTCTTTGCTACGATAGTTATTCCCCTTTCCCTCTCAAGATCTATACTGTCAAGAACTCTTTCCTGAATATCCTCATTATCTCTGAAAGTTCCGCTCTGTTTAAGCAGTGCATCTATAAGTGTTGTTTTACCGTGATCAACATGTGCTATTATCGCTATATTTCTGATCTCTTTCCTTAATATCTTTTTTTCTGTTGCTTCCAAAAATTCTCTCCTTGTTTTTTTAAATCCTATAATTCTAACACAATTGTTTGATAATTGATTGAAAACAATATATATTTATATGGTTTTTATTCAAACGATTGAAGGGGGAATTTTATGACTGTAAGAATAGGTGAACAGGCACCTTACTTTGAGTTTCTTGATGGTATAAAGGGAAAAAGCCTTTATGATCTAAAACAAAAATACCATATCGTTATATATAAAGCAAAGGATGATCAGCTTGAGGATAAAGAGGAGGAGTTTGAGAGGGCAAATATAAAGCTTATTGATTATGTTCAGCTTCTGACTGAAGATTTCTGTGAGCAGTTTGGCTGTGATCCAGATGGGGATTTTATAGTGATTATTGATAAGTATGGAACTGTTCAGTATGTAAGCAGTTCTGTACCGTCCTTTCAGGATATAATGAGTATAATATCTTTCTCTGAAGATGAAGGATGCTGTTCACTCTGACGAGATGGAAGATCTAAAAAATTTAATAGATGAAGCTCCCCAGTCTCCAGGTGTTTATCTTTTCAAAGGAAAGAAAGGTGAGTATATCTATATAGGAAAGGCAAAAAATATAAAAAACAGGCTTAAAGGCCATCTGAACCAGTACAGGATAGACCCTAAAGAGAAAAAGATATTTGATGAGAGCTCAAAGATTGAATGGATAATAACAAAATCAGATTATGAGGCATTTGTTCTTGAGAATGAGCTTATAAAACAGTATAAACCGAAGTATAACGTCAGATTAAAGTCAGGCTCAGGTTATCCGATGCTCGTTATAACGGATGATGAATATCCCACGGTTGTTATAAGCAGAAAGTTTGGAGAGATTGAGGGTGAGTATTTCGGTCCTTTTTTACCAGCAAGAACTGCAAGAGCTATGAAAGACCTTATCCATAAACTGTTCAGGCTGAGAACATGTGATCCGTTGCCTAAAAGGGATATCGTATGTTTTGATTACCATCTTGGGCTTTGTTCCGCCCCGTGTGTAAACAAGATATCTAAAAAGGATTATAACTTTGATGTAAAGGCTGCAAAAGCTTTCCTCTCAGGTGATGTTAAAAAGTTTATATACAGGCTTTATGACAGATTAGAGGAGTACAAAAATAAACTCAACTTTGAGAAGGCATCTGTAGTCAGAGACCAGATACTTGCTATGGAAAATCTGATATCAAAACAGGAAGTCCTCGGTCTTCCTGTTAATGAGGCTGATATATTCTATTTTTCCGGAAAGGATGTTTATCTGATTGTAGTTAGAGGAAGCAGAATAGTGGGAAAGGAGTTTATACAGATAAAACAGGAAGGTATACAGGATTTTGAGATTTCTGTGATTTCAAACTATTACATCAGGGGAAACTTTATCCCTGAGGTTGTGATCTCAAACAGAAAGTTTTCAGACCATAAAAACCTAAAGAGATGGCTCTCTGAAAAAAAGGGAAGTGATGTTAGACTTCTGTTTGATATACCTGATGAGATAAAAGGATTTATAGACAGAAATATAGGGAGTGTTGATCTCTCCGATCTAAAGGAGATATTCAAGAGAACTTTTGGTTTTGATCTTCCGGAAAGAATAGAAGGTTTTGATATTTCAACACTTTTTGGTGATTTTACCGTTGGATCCGCTGTTGTATGGGAAAATGGAAAGATGAACAAAAGGGAGTACAGAAGATTTAAGATAAAAACTGTTGATGGGATTGATGATTACGCATCATTAAGGGAGTTGCTTTTCAGAAGGTTCAGAAAGTACAAAGAGATGGATAATCCCCCCAGACTTGTTCTGATAGACGGTGGCAAAGGTCATCTTAAACAGGGTGAGATAGTCAGGGATGCATTAGGAATAAAAAATCTCAGGATCTTCTCACTGGCTAAAAAGGAAGAGATCTTATACACAGATGATGGTAAATCTGTTTATCTTTATAATTACCAGCCTCTTTTGAAGCTTTTCACAACAATCAGAGATGAGGCACACAGGTTCGCATTATCGTATAATAGAAAGCTGAGGGAGAGGGATACCTTAAAAGAACTCCTTGATAAGATTGAGGGTGTTGGGAAAAAGAGAAAGGAGATCCTCTACAGAACGTACAAAACTGTTGATAGAATAGCACAGGCTTCTGTAGAGGAGTTGAAAAAGCTGGGTATTCCTGAGAAAGTCGCTCAGAATATTAAAAAGTATTTATCAGTATAAATATTTTGCTGTTAAAACCGAACTTGATATAAATCAATAAAATAGGGATATAAAGATGGGAAGAATCAGACCTAAACCTATTAATAAGGAATCTGAATTTAAACCTGATGAGATCTTTTTTTCAAGTACAGATCTGAAAGGCATTATCCTCTCCGGAAATGATGTTTTTCAGAGAATAAGCAAGTACTCAATGGATGAGCTTATAGGAAGTCCACATAACATTATAAGACATCCAGATATGCCAAAAATAGTTTTTAAACTTCTTTGGGACTATATACAGTCTGGAAAGCCTATTGTAGCCTATGTGAAAAATATGGCAAAGGATGGAAGTTATTACTGGGTTCTTGCTACTGTTATGCCTGTAAAGGATGAGTCTGGAAATATTAGAGAGTATATATCCATAAGAATAAAACCGACCACAGATTACTTTAAGATAATCCCTCAGGTATATCAGGAACTTCTTGAGATAGAAAGAGAAGGAGGAATGGATGCTTCATATAAAGCTCTCACAGATACATTGAAAAAACTGGGTTATGATAGTTATGATGATTTTATGAAGGATATACTGGTTGCAGAGCTGAAAGATAAATCCTCACTTCTTAAAATTGAGATACCATCAATCTCCAAACAGCTTTCAAAGGAGAATGTATCGTATTTCAATGATATTATCTCAAAATCAAAAAGTCTTGATAAACTTATAGAAGAGCTTTTTAACTCTATCTCAAACTTTGAGAAACTAAGAATGCTTTTTTCAGAAAAGTCAGAGAGTATTTACAAGGTAACAGATGAGATAAGGCTTACAGCTTTAAACTCCTCTGTTGAATCTTTAAGGCTGGGAAGTAAAGGTGCTGTTTTTTCCGTGATCTCAGCTGAGATGAGAAAGAACTCTGAAGAGGAAAGTAAGATAATAAAGCAGATGAAGGTTCTTATAGATAAAAACACAGAAGAGATAAAAGATATCGTTTTTACACTCAGCCTCTCAAAACTTGAGATTATTATGTTTGGAAAGTTTTTAAGTTCACTTGTTAAAACAGGATCCGAGGATGAGATATTCAGTGCATTAAAAAGAGATGTGGCTAACTTCTTTTATCTTATATCATCGTCTCATGAGTACTTCCACAAACTTTCAGATCTGGTCTCTAAAAGTATTGGCTCACTTGAGGAGCTCAATAAAAGACTAAGGAAACTTAAGCTTTTGATAGAAGAGCTTGAGGCGATGTATTTTAGAGGACTTATAGAGTCCGGTCATATGGAAGGAACTAACTTCTCAATCATATTTACATACGTTAGGAAGCTTGTAAATCAGACAAAGGAAAATATATCAGCACTTGAGGAGCCTTTAAGAAATATCTTTGATGATGAGCTGAAAATTAAACATAATATTAGAAAGATAAACTTTAATCTGGAAGATATAAGGGTAGATCTTGAGAGAATACTGAACTGAGGACAGGTTATGTTAGAGAATATTAAGGGCCTTCTTCTTGATCTTGATGGTGTTTTATACATAGTGGACAGACCCATAGAAGGTGCTCAGGAAACATTAAAAAAACTGAGGGAAAGATTCAAGGTTGTCTTTATAACAAATACAACAACAAAACCTAAAAAGGTTGTTTACCAGAAACTTATAGAGATGGGTTTTGATCTTAATGAGGATGAGATATTTTCAGCACTTGAGGCAACAAAGCAGTTTATCAAGGAGAAAGGTGGTGGAGCATACCTTCTTCTTACAGATCTTGCCAAGAAGGATTTTGAGGATATCCCGTCGGAACCTGTAAATTATGTGGTAATTGGTGATGCGAGGGAAAACTTCAGTTATGAGAATATGAATAAAGCTTTCAGATATATAATGGACGGTGCACAGATCATAGCTGCAGCAAAAAATAAATACTTTATGGACAGGGATGGGAAGCTTTCACTTGACTGTGGAGCATTCGTTGTAGGCCTTGAGTTTGCAACAGGTAAAGAAGCTTTAATCATCGGAAAGCCTTCCAAGGACTTTTTCTTACTTGCTGTTAGGAAGATGGGACTGAAACCTGAAGAGGTTGCTGTTATAGGTGATGATATTGAGGCTGATGTTAAAGGTGGGATGGATGCTGGTCTTAAAGGTATCCTTGTAAAAACAGGTAAGTTTACACAGGATGATCTTAAGAAAGGCATAAAACCTGATCTTATACTGGATAGCATAAACCAGATTTTAGAGTATATTTAAGTTATGGATAAAATAATTACGAAAATTTGGCTTTTTATACTTATACTGACGGTTCTCTCATTCTCTTTCTTTATATCTTTCTTCCTTTTTATAGCTGTAGCTGTTCTTATTCTAATAACATTACCGTACTACTTTTATATGAAATACAGAATAAAAAAGGAGATGGAAAGAAGAGGTGTGTACAGGTATAGATTACCTGAGGATATAGATTAAAAAAGTTCTTTAATCTTTTCCAGTATGCTTTTTTCTCTGGTTCTGTCCTCTTCCTGTATCTCCTCAATAGCCTCTTTAACTATTAGATTTACAAACTCCTCAGCCTCTTTCTCAGGGTCTTTAATGTGTCTGTGAACCTTTGGAGGAATTTTTTTCTCTATCTCAAGTGAAGATAACTTTTTCTCAATTTCTTTGAGAGTTTCCTCTTCATCTATCATCTGAACTTTTTCTGATCTTTCTTTCCTCTCTACTACCGGATTTATAATAATGTATCCTATCAGGTATACCATTATCATTGAAAATATAACCGGTACTATAAGCAGGATATATCTCAATTTTTTCATATAGATCCCCCACATAACAAATATAGCCCTTAATTTTATGCAAGGCAAAAAGATAGCTGGTAAAATATACATCCTACAAAGTTTTAAGGGGTTTAGCATGCTGGGTGTTATTGGTGGTAGTGGTCTTTATCAGGTTGATGATATAAACATTCTGGATGAGGTAAACATTTCAACCCCCTATGGGGAGCCTTCAGACAGATATATTATTGCCGAGTACAGGGGAAAGAAAGCTGTCTTCCTCCCAAGACATGGTAAAGGGCATAAATATCCACCCCACCTTATAAATTACAGAGCCAATATATGGGGATTCAGGAAGTTAGGTGTTGACAGAATTCTATCTGTTAGTGCTGTTGGAGGGATAAATCCTCTTTTGAAACCGGGAGATTTCGTTCTTTCCGATCAGTTTATAGATTTTACAAAGGTCAGACCTGTAACATTCTATGAGGGAGTATATACCATTTATGATGAGACAGATGGAAAAGATGATCTTGTTTCCGAGTATTTAAAAAACAACAGGGTTGTCCATATTGATGTTACGGATCCTTTTTGCAGTAGTATGAGGAAAACACTCTCAGATATCCTTGATGAGAAAGGATACAGATACCATAAAAAAGGGACCTATATAGCAACTGAAGGTCCAAGACTTGAAACATCTGCTGAGATAAAGGCTTTCTCTATACTTGGTGCCGATATTGTTGGTATGACGCTTGTTCCAGAGATTGTACTCGCGAGAGAGCTTTCAATGCATTTTGCATCAATAAATGTTGTAACAAATCTTGCAGCAGGGATTTCAGGTGAGAGGCTTACATCAGATGAAGTTATTCAGATGATGAAAGAGAAAAATGATCAGATAAAAGAGATAATTCTCTCATTTATTGAGAAAGTTCCTGAAAAGCCTGACTGTAACTGTGAAGATGTTTTAGATGGAGCTGCCATTTAAAGCTCCACCTCAACCTTATTTTTTCCAGTTTTCTTTGCTCTGTACATTGCGGTATCGGCTCTGTGCAGTATTGAGTTAACAGTATCACCTTTCTTAACCTGTGTTACTCCAAAACTTGCTGTAACTCTTAGTATCTCATCCCTGTCCGGACCTATTCTTATCTCTCTGTTCTGGATTATATTTCTCAGTCTCTCTGCTATCTTTACAGCATCCTCTATCTCAACACCTGGAAGAAGTATGGCGAACTCCTCTCCGCCTATCCTTCCAATGATCGTATTTGCCCTGAGATAGAACTTAAATATAGTCGCTATCTCTTTCAAAACTATATCACCAACACTGTGACCGTAGTTATCGTTGATATCCTTAAAGTTATCAACATCAACATATATAAGTGAGAACGGATAGTTTCTCTTTTCAAAATCCTTTATGGCATCCTCAAGGGCTCTTTCAAATCTCCTTCTGTTAACAAGTCCGGTAAGAAAGTCCATAGAGGCTTCTGTTTTAGCGTGAGAAAGTTCCTGCCTGAGCTGGTGAATCTCCGAATGGTATTTCTTAATCTGATTTTTTAGAAACTCATTCTGAGATTTAAGTTCTTTAAGTTCATCAAGTATTAAATGGACTGTGGCACTTATATCAGATATCTGCATCTCGCTTGTCTTCTCAGCAAGTGAGCTGGCATGACTGTCTATATTTGCCTGATAGTTATCAATATTTTGTATTAGCTCTTTCAGGGTTATATCTATCTTGTCGGCTATATCTCTAAGTTTTCCTGATACCTTTTCGGCTTCTTTCTCCTTGCTACCATTAATATCAACAATCTGGTAGTCCTCTTCATATATCTCTTTGTAAAGTCCTATTATCTCAAGATCGGAAAGATCTTTATTTTCTTCAACAAGAGAACAAAAAATATAAAACCATTTTTCATAGTTATTAGGAACAGGTGGAATATTGTGCTTGATAAGAAAACTCAGCTCTTTACGAACAATATTCATCAAGACCTTGATCTCGTCATGGGAAAGCCTCTTTTTGTTGCTAAGTTTTTCGTAAAATTTACACGTTATTTTCCCCATTAATCTATCCCGGTATGCTCCTTTAAAAGTTCATTTTTTCGTGGATTTATATTACTATCGGCAGAATCCGTCTCTTTCATTAGGTAAACTTTATCCCCAGGTCTTACCCTTTCTACAGTTTTCAATCCTACGACCGTTCCTCTTTCTGCAGTCTGTATATCTCTTCTGTCTATCTGCATTGAACTCACTTTCTGTCTTACAACACCTGTTTTCTTTCCTATTATATGTATTGTGTCACCAATGGAGATCGGATGATCCACAACTCTAAGCTCAGCTACGCTGATTTTAGGGTAAAACTTAACAACCTCTCCAACGTATAGTTTCTGTTCTTTTGCTATTGATTTATTTATACCGAAAAGACCCTCACCAAAGTAAAAACCGCTGTCCCACTCTCTATGGTACACCCTTTCAAGCATATCCCACAGATCCTTCCATCCTTTCTTTTCCCATTCGCCGTTCAGTATTCTATCCCTTGCCTCCCTGTAAGCTTTAGTTACCATATAAGCGTAATCCGCATTTTTATTTCTACCCTCTATCTTCCAGCTGTCAGCCCATATAAGCCTGTCAACAAAGTTTATCGTTACAAGATCCCTTGCAGAAAGGACATAGTCTGATCCTAAGAAAAACTCAGTTCCTGTGTTTTTAGACACTATCTTTACATCATACTCATGTCTGCAGACCTGATAGCATTCTCCCCTGTTCCCAGATTTTTCAAATACGTCATGTGAAAGGAAGCATCTTCCTGATACAGCCATGCACATAGCACCGTGTATAAATATCTCAATCTCAAGGTTTGTTTTATTTTTAATATCAAGAAGTCCCTGCAGTTTGACCTCCCTTGCTGGAACTATCCTTTTTACACCGAGTCTTTCGTAAAACTTTGCCGCTTCTGAGTTGGAGACTGAGGCCATAGTTGAAAGATGTGTCTCTAAACCTCTGGAAATAGACATTGATATTACAGACATATCCCATCCTATGACAGCATCAACACCTATCTCCTTCAACTGATCAAGTGTCTCCTCTATATAAGGAAGATCTTCTTCAAAAACGATCGAGTTTAATACAATGTACTGTCTTACCCCTGCATCCTGTGTTATCTTTCTTATCTCTTTAACATCCTCCATTGTGAAATGTGTTTTTAACGCTCTCTGGTTTATCTTACCAACACCCATGTATATAGCATCTGCTCCTGCCTTTATAACAGCAGAAAGCCCCTCATAATGTCCTACAGGTGCAAGTATTTCAGGTTTTTTTCTCATCTATACCTCCATGTTTTGATCATAATAAAAGTAATATAAGTTTATTCAAATTGCTATCCACAAAAAATGATCAATATTAGCTTGTGATAAAATAAAAATAAAAAGAGGTGTTATATTGGACATACTTGACAGGATAATTCTTACAAAGAAAAGAGAACTGGAGAATTATTCAAAGGAGTATCTGGATCTTATTGATATTAAAATCTCAAAAAGAAAACACCCTGTTATAGATTTCAGATCCGCCTTTAAAAAAGGAAGAATAAATATAATAGCTGAGGTAAAAAAGGCATCACCATCAAAAGGTGTTATAAGAGAAGATTTTGATCCTGTTAAGATAGCGAAGATATATGAGGAAAATGGGGCAGCTGCCATATCGGTTCTCACAGATAAAGAGTACTTTAAAGGTGATATACAGTATATAGAGCAGATAAAAGAGTCTGGGATTAATATTCCTGTCCTGAGGAAAGATTTTATTATAGATAAAAGGCAGATAGATGAGGCTTTCGCCTTTGGGAGTGATACATTTCTCCTTATAGCAAGGGTTCTTGAGAATGAAGAACTTGAAGATCTCATAAATTACGGAAGATCTTTTGGTATGGAGCCTTTGATCGAGGTACACACAAAAGAGGAGTGTGAGAAAGCTGTATCGTCTGGTGGAAAGATCATTGGGATAAATAACAGGGATCTGAAAACATTTAAGGTTGATATCAACCTTTCAAAGGAACTCGCACCTTACCTAAAAGAACTTGGTGCAGATATAGTTATTGCTGAAAGTGGGATAAGCACCCATGATCAAATTGTGGAGCTTTTAGGGTATGGGGTTGATGGATTCCTGATAGGTGAGTCCCTGATGAGGGAAGAAGATATAGGAAAAAAGCTGAGGAAACTCTTAGGAGATACTACTTAAAGCTGAAGTATACCTTTTCAGCTTTCTGGAATATAAATCTCTCCTCATCTGGTATGTAAGCTGTCAGCTTATTCCCAAGAACACAGCCTGTATCTATGCCGTAACAAAGGTTGTTTATGTAAGGCTCTTCAAAAACCACATGACCGTAAACTATCTTTGGTGAGTCTGGCTTCAGTATCCTGTTTTTAGTCCAGTCTATCCTCTCAGGAAAACCCTCTTCCGTTACTCTTCCAGTTGTCTCACCGTAAAGGACAAAACTCTTTATTTTTTTACCTGTTTTACCTATCATCTCATCTTTAATTCCTGCATGTGCAACAACGGTGTTGTCATTTATGATCAGATAGAGTGGACACTCAGAGTAGTAACTTATATATCTTTCCTTAAGCTCTTCTTTTTTACTTTCCGGTAGCTTATCAAACTGTTCAACAGTTTTCTGCATACCGTAACTTATCTTTACATATTCGCCTTTCAGCCATCTGACAAATTTATGATTGTGATTGCTCTGAACTTCTAAAAAGTTACCTTCCTCATACATAGACATACACAGCTCTATCGTTTCAATATTGTAATCTCCCCTATCAACTGTATCTCCCGCTGATATTATAAGACAGTCCTCTCCGTACTCTTTTCTTATGATGCTGACCAGCTTCTCAAACTCCTTTACACAGCCGTGTATATCACCGATTACTGCATATGGGCTGTCTATCTTTATTCTCAAAAAACTTCCCATCTTTCCTCCCTGTATATTTTTAAGATCCTTATAAGAATTACAGAAATTATCAAGAAGAATGTATAAAAATGATCATTATCTGAGAAAGAACATCCAGAGCCACCCTTACCTCCATCTATTACAGGATTTACTGTGACAGTGATCTTCTGGGATATATCATTTCCATTTGTATCCTTTACAGTCAGTGTGATTACGTATTCCCCAGGTTCTTTATAATACTTTTCTACCTTCTGGTTAGAACATCCGTAATCGGAGATATAGGTCCCATCTCCAAAATCTATCAGACATTCTATACTGTCTCCGTCAGGATCGTGGGCTTTATATCTGACGGTTATTTTATCCCCTTCTAACAGCTTAAAAGGATCAACAGAAAATAGATCAACAACAGGATCATTATTCGATGAATAGACCTTTATAACCAGGCTTTTCTTAACTGTATCTTTCCCATCTGATACTTCCAGAACCGCTGTGTATTCTCCTGGCTGAGTGTATGTAAAGTTGACTGTTTCTTCACCGCAATTATCTGATGTAAACTCAAAGCTGTTGTCACCGTCTGAATCAAAATTGCAAACTAAAGGATCACCATCTTTATCCCCAGCTTTAAATCTGAATGTTACCGTCAGAGGCAGATAACCTTCAGTTATGTCTGACTCAAATATCAGTATATCAGGAGGACTGTTCACAGTGGATGAAAGAACAATATCTGTATAAAAACAGTCTGACCAGTTGGAGAGATTATCAAGATCATCCTTTGCCTGTGCTCTTACACAGTACCTCCTTGGAGTATCCCACTGATAACCTCTCCTTCCAGAACCCCAGTCTGATACATTTCCATCTCCCCAATCAAATCTGTAGTATATACTGTCACCATCTGGGTCTTTTGAGCTTGCCGTGAAGGGGTAAACGATATCTGTATAACCGGAGGTTACTCCCGATATTGAAGGTGTCTCAGGGGGACTGTTTTTCTGTTTTACCTGAATATTTATCTTATAACTTACAGTGTCATATCCATCATCAATCACAAGCTCTGCTATGTATGTACCTGGAATATTATAAACTCTGTTTACAGGACTACTATTACAACCGTTATCTCTGATCTCATAATTTCCGTTACCGTCAAGGTCAATTAAGCATATTAAGTTATCACCATCTGGATCAGATGCACTGTAGGAGAATTTTACAGTGTCCCCCTCATATATAACTGTTCTGTCTGCAGAAAAGCTCCCTGAAGGAGGTCTGTTTTGATTGACAGTTATACTTAATGTTTTTGTGGTTATGTAAATGCCATCAGACACAGAAAGCTTAGGTGTGTAGCTCCCACCAGATGTATACTCATAACTGTATGTATATGTAGAACAGTCTGTTACCGTTATATCGTCTGTTCCATCACCATCAGCATCAAAGTTACATCTGAGGCTGTCTCCGTCAGGATCTGAAACATTCCAGTTAAAGGATACTGTTAGTGGAACTTTTCCTGATATTGGGTCTGCAGTGAAACTGTTTATCACAGGAGGATTTGAGGAAGGTACAGAGATATAGTTTGCCACTATCAGTCTTGTCCTGTTTATAGTTTTGGAGTTGTCTGCCGAATCAGGCTGACCTTCAGGAACACCTATGCTGTATCCTTTGTAAGTTATATTGGGGTTTGAGAAATACCTGATTGTAGGTCTGTCATAACTCATTACAGTTGCAAAAACTCCCTGAACATCATACCCGTAAGAGTATGAAAATGCTCCAGAACCTGTTGAGTGATCTCTATCGTGGCTGCACCCAAAGTTATGTCCCACCTCGTGTGCAAATGTTTCATCTGGACAGTAGTAAGATCCATAATTTCCTACTTCAACAACAGAAAAACCTGAACTGTAGTAACTTGAGGTATAGTATGAAAGATTCTGATCAAAGTTATCAGGTAGATTAACAATAATATACCCCAGACCACAGGTATTTCCTCCCTGGTATTTTCTGAGAAGTACAACGATATCAGCTTTTTTTAGTTTTCTCAGACTGTCTATATTCTGATCTGAGCTTAAGGTATTTAAAGCTGAATCCAGAGAAACTGTTTCATCTACAGATGTTATCTCTGAGATTCCTGCAAGATTTAAGGATGTATTGATATTACTGTTTATAAAAGACTGGTTTGCTATATCAATAAGAGATCGGATAAAGGCTTCAAGTCCTGTTCCATACTCATTTTTTACAGCTGTAGTATATAGAACAAGAATATCTACCCTGCTTCCATCCTCAGGGTTTGATCCAAGAGCTTTTATATCTTCAATTTTTTTTTCAGGATAAAAAGGGACTGTATCTTCCTTTAATGGGACTATCTTTTTACCTGAAAGATCCTCAATCAGATACAGATTCTCTTCAGGTTTTAAAGGTTTTATCCTGTATCTTTTACCGTTGAAAATTACTGTTCCGTAAGCAACCCCTTTTTCTACCGTTATAATTACTGAACTGTTCTTCTTATCTATTACCTTTCCAAACCAGGAAAAACCTTCCTCTCTTGTTTCTGTTCTTGATCTTTCAACTGTAACTGAGCTTCCATCAGGAAGTTCCAATATAAGCTGTCTCGTTTCCTGTTTTGATATCCCGGGACTGAGATAATCAATGTTTAACTTTATAACAGAACTGCTATTCTTTATATCAACATTTTCCGTTAACTTTTTGGAGCTATCACCACAGGAAAAAAAGAATACAATTAAAAGCAAAAGGATATATCTTGTATATCTCAAACCTTTCTCCAGATGATCGTTGTAGAATATTATAAATTAATTTAAAGGGTTTGAACTGATGAAAAAAGGTCTTGTAATTGATAGAGAAGCTCAGATGATAGGGGTTTACCTTTTTGAGGATAAGAAGGTTTACAGGGGAATTCCGAGGAAAAAAATAATTAAAAAAACGAAGATATACGCAGGTGATTACGTTTTAGGAAATGTTATAGACAGTGAAACATTTGCGATCGAAAGTGTTGAGGAGAGGAAAAACTTCCTTGTCAGACCTCCTGTTGCAAATGTTGATAAGGTTATTATTGTTTTCACACTGAAAAAGCCTGATTTTGATAGTTTTCTCCTTGATAATCTTCTTGTTGTTTATGAGTATTTAGGTGCTGAGCCTGTTATTGTATTCAACAAGATAGATCTTCTTAACGATGATGAGAGGAAAGAGCTAAAAAGATGGAAGGATATTTATATCAACGCTGGGTATGATTTTATACCTGTAAGTGCAATTACAGGAGAAGGGATTGACACACTTAAAGAGCATATAAAGGGAAATATATCAGTTTTTGCAGGTCCTTCAGGTGTCGGGAAAAGTTCAATACTTTCAGCTCTAACAGGTATTGAGCTTAAGGTAAGCCAGATAAGTGAGAAAACTGAGAGGGGAAGGCACACAACTACAGGAGTCAGGCTTTACCGGTTTAATGAGAACTCCTTTATAGGTGATACACCGGGATTCTCAAGTGTTGATGCCCTTTACTTCATGGAAAAAAGAGAGGTGAAAAACTACTTCAGGGAGTTTTTAAGGTATAGATGCAGGTTTTCAAACTGCACACACACAGATGAACCTGGCTGTCTTGTTAAGGAAGCTGTAAAGAAAGGGGAAATATCAAAGGAAAGATACGAGAACTACCTCAAAATAATAGGCTCATCTAAGTGATCTGTAAACATTCTGTATATTGTATCTGAGCATCTGGATATAATCTTTTCCTGATCCAAAAGGATCAAGAAGTATTATGTTTACACCTGTCTGATCCTTTATTAAACGTCCGTACTTACTGTTGTAAAACTGTTTTGCGGCAAATATACTTTTTATCCTGTACTTTTTTATCTTTTTTATAACTCCCAGTAGATGTTTTGGTGTAGGTTCCCTTCCATGTCCAAGCTCTATAACATCAAGATAGACGAGATCAAAAGCCTGAGTAAAGTAAGGCCATGTGTAGTGGTACGATATAAAATATCTTTTTTTCAGATCTTTAAACCTGTCTTTCCATTCTGTATAAAGGGTTTCAATGGCCCTTTTGAATCTCTCAAAGTTTTTTCTGTAGTATTCTTTATTTTTACTGTCAATTTGTGAGAGTTTCTTATAAACAAACTCAGCTATTTTTATACCATTCATTGGATGAAGCCATAATGCTGGATGGATCTCTGAATGGTGATCGTGATCCTCACCAAACTCAAAATGATCTATTGTGTATATCCCTTTTATCCTTGATACTTTTACAGCCTCACCTCTTACATTTCTCAATATACCCTTTATATTTGGCTCTCCGGAACCTATGTAGAGAAACAGATCAGCTTTAAAAACAGCCTTTATATCTGAGCTTTTGTACTCATAAAAATGTAAAGACACGTCAGGTGGGATCAGATATCTTACATCAACCTTATCGCCACCTACTGATCTCACAATATCTGAGAGAGGCTTAACCGTTGTTACAACAAGAGGCTTCCCGTAAGAGATAAGGACAGATATAAGTAAAATAAAAAATACACCTGATACCCTTGTCATATCTCACCTTTTATCTTTTTAATGATTCTCTCAACAGTCTCCTTTATTTTACTGCTGACATGGGGCAGATGGTGTACGGTACTGTTTATATCTTTCATCTCATCAGGTAATGTCTCAAAGTTCTGTATGGCTTTCTCCCTTATCTTACTTAAAGATGGAAGATCGGCAACAAGCTCACCATTCTCAATATACTTTTTGAGTAAAGGTCTTCCACCTTTAACTTCCTCATCATATGCTGTTATAAGATCGTACTTTATCTTCCCATCCTCATAAAATCTGTATATCTGCTTTTTGTAGGGTAATGTAACCTTCTTTTTACTCAGTTTCATAACAGGTCTTCCATCATACTCAACAAGCTTGTAGGCGCAATCAAGATATGGAAGGTCTGCAGATACAACAAGCTCAGTTCCAACACCCCATCCATCTATAGGAGCTCCTCTATCAAGGAGATCTTTTATCTTGTACTCGTTTATACCTCCACTTGCTATAATGATCGCATCTTTGTATCCATTACTATCAAGTATCTTCCTTGCCTCTACTGACAGTTTCAGAAGATCTCCGCTGTCAAGCCTTACCCCTTTAAATCTCTCCATTCCCATCTCTTTCATAGCTTTTACAGCATTCTCAACACCTTTAACTGTGTCAAATGTATCAACAAGAAGAACAGCATTTTCAGGGTATACTTTTGCGAAAGCTTGGAATGCCTTTTTCTCATCACCGTAGGCTAGTATAAACGAGTGAGCCATAGTCCCAAATATAGGTATGCCGTACTCCTTTCCGGCGAGAACATTTGATGTCCCTGCAAAACCACCTATGTATGAAGCTCTTGCAGCTTTCATACCTGCGTCTGTTCCGTGAGATCTTCTAAGACCAAAATCAACAAGAATAGTTCCCCTTGCAACTGAGTAAGATCTCATAGCTTTTGTTGCCACAAGTATTGGAAGCTGGAGAGTGTTGATAAGAAATGTCTCAACTATCTGTGCTTCAATAAGTGGAGCCTCAACCTGAACAACAGGCTCATTTGGGAATATTATCTCACCTTCATCTATAGCATAAAGATTACCTGTAAATCTGAAATTTTTAAGGTAACTGAGAAAGTCCTCATCAAACTTTCCGGTTGATCTGAGATAATCTATATCTTCATCTGTAAATCTTATATTCAGAAGGTAGTAGATAAGCTGTTCAAGACCTGCATTTAAAAGGTAAGATCTGTTTTCAACAGGTCTTGTATAGAAATCAAATATGGCTGTTTTATTCATACCATCCTTAAAATAGACCTGAGCCATTGTAAGTTCGTAAAGATCTGTCAGTATAGACATATTATCTTCATTTACAAAGCCAAACCTCATCTTAAAGCTCCTTCCTTATTTTTCAAGAACTGTGATATCTGGTCTGAAAGCCTTGTTACATTTCCTGCTCCAAGGATAAGGAGAACATCATCTTTCTTTAGTATATTCTTCAGTATATTAAATGTCTTCTGTAGATCCTCACCGTATAGAACGGTCTTCCCCGTTTCCTTTTTAATATCTGAAGATAGCTTCTCTCCGTTTACACTGTCAATAGGGCTCTCACCTGCCGGGAATATCTCTGTTATAACTGTGATATCAGGAATGTTAAACGATCTTACAAAATGGTCATAAAGGGAGAAAGTCCTTGAGTATCTGTGGGGCTGAAATACAGCAATGATCCTTCTTCCATCGAACATCTCCCTCGTCGCTGAAAGAGTGGCTTTTATCTCAGTAGGATGGTGGGCGTAATCATCTATAACTGTTACAGAACCGTCATACTTTATCTCAAATCTTCTGTTTGCATTTTTAAAGTTTTCAAGAGCTTCCTTTATAACACAGAATGGTACTCCAAGCTCAACAGATATTGATATAGCAGCGAGTGCGTTGTAAACATTATGTTTTCCAGGGATAGAAAGGTATATCTCACCAAAATCATTTACCTTAAATCTGTATCTTCCATTCTCAAGCCTCAGGTCATAACCTCTTATGTCTGAATCCTCTGAAATTCCAAACCTTATTATCTTTTTTTCTATCTCCGGGATTATATCTTTTATATTTTGATCATCTATATTTACGGCAACAGCACCATAAAAGGGAACTTTGTTTGCAAAATCTATAAATGCTCTTTTTATATCATTGAGATTTTTATAAAAACCTATATGTTCAAGGTCTATATTGTTAATAGAGACTATAGTTGGTGTTAATTTTAAAAATGATCCATCACTCTCATCAGCCTCAGTCACTATAAAATCACCACTTCCTAACTTTGCATTGCTCCCGTACGCTTCAAGCTTCCCACCTATAACGACAGTAGGATCATATCCCGTTTTCCCAAGAATAGTCCCAACCATAGAGGTTGTTGTCGTTTTTCCGTGACTTCCTGCAATAGCAATACCGTATTTAAATCTCATAAGCTCAGCTAACATCTCTCCCCTTGGGATAGTAGGTATCCCTAACTGTTTTGCCCTCAAAAGCTCAGGGTTGTCCTGTTTTACAGCAGATGAGTAAACAACAACATCAGCACCATCAACATTTTTAGGATCATGACCTATATAGATCTTTGCACCCATATTTTTCAGGTTTATTACAGTCTGGCTCTCTTTAAGATCAGAGCCTGTTACGGTAAACCCCTGGTTTAAAAGAACCTGGGCTATACCGTTCATCCCTGATCCGCCTATACCTATAAAATGTATATGTCTTACCTTCCCTCTAAACATCACTTTCTCCGTAATGATTGATTTCTATCATAAAACAGTTATTCAGAATATAGGTATTATATATCACAGATATGAAACCAAAAATATTTGATAGGTTTAAAAGCTTAAAGATATGGGAGATTTTTGTTGTTTCCACCCTGATAGCTGTTTACTCAGGATATCTTTACTGGAAGGTTTTTATCTCCCAGAAGGAAGAGGAAGCCCTTAAAAAAGAGGCTGTTGTTTTTATAAAAAAGGTAAAACCTATATATATCTCGTTAACATCTCCTTACGGTATCCCCCCTGTTGAGAACTGTGACAGTGTAAATCCCTATATCTATACAAAGGTTGTATCCCTTGAATCACTCCCTGTACCAGAGAGAAAAAAGAGGTTTATATCACTAATGCTTCCTTCCATACTTATAGAAAATTTTGAGATAGAACAGAAAAGGGATCTTGTTCTGAAAATAAAGGAGAAGTTTGAGAACAATCAGGAGCTATTACCGGTTGAGGAAAAGTTTTTGTCTGATATGTTTGAAAAATACAGGGTTGAGAATATAAATGATCTTTTAAAAAGGCTGAATATATCCCCTGTAAGTATAATACTTGCACAGGCTGCTATAGAAAGCGGATGGGGAACATCAAGATTTTTTGTTGAGGCTAACAACGTTTTTGGTGTGTGGACATTTAACAAAAATGATGCTTACAAGATAAAGGCAAAAAAGAGTAATGCCTACCTTAAAAAGTACGATAATATTCTTCAGGCTGTTGATGATTACTACTACAGTATAAATGTGGGATGGGCTTACGAGAACTTCAGACTTGTAAGACTCCAGACTGATGACCCGTTACTTTTAACGAACCATTTAGAGAAATACTCTATACTGAGGAAGGTTTATGTTCAGAGACTTAAGAGCATTATCGTTTCAAACGATCTTCAGAAATACGATAACTGCAGGATTAATCCTGATTTTATCTATACTGATATACTCAGGTAGTGTTAGGGCTGATTACGCAACTATTCTTATATACCATAAGTTTGATGAGGAAAAATCTCCATCAACATCCATTCCTATAGAGGATTTTGATAATCAGATGAGATATCTGAAGGAGAATAACTACAATGTTATATCCCTTGAAAAACTTGTCTGGCATATAAATAACCGAGTGCCTTTCCCTGAAAAAACCGTTGTTATAACGATTGATGACGGATACAGATCAACAATGAAAGCCTTTGATGTCTTAAAAAAATACAACTTTCCCTTTACAGTCTTTCTCTATATGGAAGGTGTAGGTAGATACCCTGATTTTCTTACTAAGCAGCAGCTTGAAGAACTTAAAAAGTATCCAAAGATAACATTTGGTAACCACTCATACGCACATAAAAGGTTTGGAAGGCTTATAAAAAAGATGGATAGAGACAAGTTCAGAGATCTGATCATTAAAGACACAAAAAAGGCTGAGAAGAGGTTTAAAGAACTGTTAGGTTACAGACCTGTTTATTACGCATTTCCTTATGGTGAGTACAACAGAGATTATATAGAGATACTTAAAAGTCTTGGTTACAAAGCCCTATTTACACAGGATCCTGCAAATGTTTCACACAACATATCACCTTTTCTTATACACAGACAGCCTATAGTTGGAAACTGGGGGAGTCTTGATCATTTTATCAAGGTTTTAAAAACTGAGGCCCTTGATGTTGAATACCATTATCCAGATGTAGGTTTTCTACCACAGAACCCTCTGCCCTATATAAAATTCAAACTGAAAGATCCTGAGAAATACCACAGATGTGAGATATATGTATCAGAACTTGGATGGAAATGGGCTGAAAGAGAAGGTGAATATCTTGTATGGAAAAATCCTCCTGAGTTTAAAAGGGATAAAAACAGGATAGGTATAAAATGCAGGGATAAAAAAACCGGAAAGGTAGGAACTTACTTTTATCTTACATTTAACTGAACCTTGGAAGACGCCAGTTGTAAAGTATAGCGAGTATTCTTATCATTAGAACAACAACACTGCATATAAATGCTGAACTTCCAACTGATACGCCGGACTGGACAGAAAGATAGAAAGCTACAGCTCCAATAATAGAACAGCTCGCATAAAAATCATCCCTTAAAACAGTGGGGATCTTTCCAAGAAGAACATCACTTATAACGCCTCCCCCTATACCTGTTAATGTTGCAAGTATAACTATCCCGAAAAATGAGACATCGGCATTATAGGCTATTATAGCTCCAGTGGTTGTAAATGCTGACAGTCCGATTGCATCAGGTATAAGGATGAAATACCTGTTTTTGAAATCTCCTTTAAATATCCTGTAAAGAACTATAGCAAGCCATACACCTACAAGTGCTACAGACATATCTGTGACCGATCTTAGAGCGTTCGGAATTGTGTTAACAAGAAGATCCCTTGTTATCCCACCTCCCAGAGCTGTCATCGTTCCAAGAACTGTTATACCAAAAAGATCAAGACCTTCCCTGATAGCTTTAAATGATCCAACAACAGCAAAGGCAAGGAGACCTATAACATTCATAAATGTCCATATATCAATACTCATCATCAGCTCTGACATAAAGGCATCTTACCGCTGAGTATTATCTTACCATCTTCCATAATCTTTATTTTAAATCCTGAGTACTTAACGCCTGATCTTAAAGCCTCAAAAAATGCCCTGCTGAAATCCGGATCAAGTTGTATGTTTGGTGAGAAACAGCTGCAGTCCCTTAGCCCCATTATAAGTATATAAGCTTTATATCCTTCCTTCACAGCCCTGACAAGCTCATTAATATGTTTTACACCTCTAACTGTAGGTGCGTCAGGGAATAAGCATCTGCCATCTAAAAGCAGATTA
The DNA here is from genome assembly GCF_000021565.1 of Persephonella marina EX-H1. Lineage (NCBI taxonomy): Bacteria > Pseudomonadati > Aquificota > Aquificia > Aquificales > Hydrogenothermaceae > Persephonella > Persephonella marina. The sequence goes on from NC_012440.1 coordinate 903,921, forward strand.
CTTCCCTTCAGCTCAACAAATGTATCATCATCAATGAGATAGTCTATCCTGCTCTCTCCAAACTTTACCTCTGATTTTATTCTCTCAGGATAAAATCCAAGTATCCCTTTCTTTATAGCTTCCAGACCGATTCTGGAATGTATAGATGTGTTCACAAGAACCCATCCATCTTCCATCCTTGCTGAAACAAGTCTGTAATCTGTTTTAAGTTCAGGTCTGTTCTTTACTAAAATTATCTCCCTCCCTTCAGTCAGTATCTCCTTCAGTCTACCTGTGTCAGCTATATGACAGGTGTATATATTACTCCCAATCCTGCACAGACCTGTAAATCTGTTAACCCTCTCTACAAATAAACCTTTTTCTAACTTTCCCAGTCTGTTCAGATCAAAAAGTTCCATAAAACTATCTGACACTCTCCTTTTTTACAACATCAACAAGATACTTAACCTTCTCCACTTCCATATCAGGCATGAGACCATGTCCCAGATTGAATATATGACCTGTATCCTTTCCCCATTTGTTCAGGATACTTACAGCCTTTTCCCTTATAACATCCTTTGATGCATAAAGAACTATAGGATCAAGATTTCCCTGTGCTGCAGCTTTTCCATTTAGCTTTTCTTTTACCTCTGAAAGATCTATCATCCAGTCAACACTGTAAACATCAGCACCTGAGGTTATCATATCATCAAAAAATCCAGCAACACCTTTTGTGAAATGTATAACAGGCTGGTAATCTCTCTTTATTCCCTTTATTATCTTTTTAACAGGTGGAAGTGCAAACTCCCTGTAATCATCAGGTGACAGATAACCTCCCCAGCTGTCAAATATCTGGACAGCATCAGCTCCAGACTCAATCTGGAAGTTGAGATACTCAATAAGCATATCAGCTAATCTGTCCAGAAGATCCTTAAATGCGTCCGGATAGTTGTACATAAAGGCTTTTGCCTTTTTAAAATCCCTTGATGTTCTCCCCTCTATCATATAAGCGGCAAGTGTGAAAGGTGCTCCGCAGAAACCTATCGTTGGTATCTCACGGTTTAAAGCTCTGTTTACACCTTTTATGATCTCACCTACATAGTAAACATCATTTTTATCAAAAGGCTTGAGTTTTAAGATATCGTCAGGTGTTTCTATTGGATTAAGGAATACAGGACCTTCACCTTCCCTGAACTCAAATTTAACACCTATACTCTCAAGTGGTGTAAGTATATCTGAAAATATTATAGAAGCATCAACACCAAGAAGTTTTCTTGGAAGTACCGTTGCTTTAACAGAAAGATCTATATCCTTATAGAATGTTACAAAATTTCCTGCTTTCTCCCTGAGCTCTCTGTACTCAGGCATATACCTTCCTGCCTGACGCATAAGCCATATAGGTGTTCTCTCAACAGGCTCCCTTAAACAGGCTCTTAAGAAAAGATCATTTTTCAAATCCTTCATTCTGCTCTCCTTTAAAAATTATTCTTAATTTGAAGATGAAAATCATAATCATTATAAATTAAGTAGTTGTTAACTGAAAAATTTTTGTGTAATATATAAACTTAGTTAATTATTTTATATCATTATGGGAGGTTAGACTAATGAAGAAAGCTATCGTATCTGCAGTGGTAGGACTGGCTGTTGTAGCAGGAAGTGCTATGGCAGCTGACGGAGCAGGAATATTCAAATCAAAAGGATGTGGTGCTTGCCACAAACCAGCTGCTAAAAGTGTTGGACCATCTCTCAAGGATATTGCTGCTGCTTACAAAGGTAAGGAAGGAGATCTTATCAAGTTCCTCAAAGGTGAGGCTCCAGCTATCGTTGATCCTGCAAAATTCGGAATCATGAAATCTCAGCTCGCTAAAACAAAGGCTCTCTCTGACGGAGACCTCAAAGCTTTAGCTGACTTTATAATGAACCATTAATCAAAAGCCCCTTCGGGGGCATTTTCATAAATGGGATACACCATATATCTGATACTTCTTGTACTGTTAACATTAACAGAAACGGCGATCTCACTGGACGGTAAAGATCTGTTTATTCGTTATAACTGTGGATCATGTCATGCACCGGATAGAAAGGTTGTAGGTCCTTCCTTCCTTGAGATCTCAAAAAGGTATGGTAAAAGCGAAAAGGCTATAGAAAAGGTTGCGTATCTCATAATAAATCCAAAACCTTCAAACTGGCCCGGTTATGCCTATATGCCCCCTTTCAAGATACCGTTAGAGCATGCAAAAGCTCTTGCAAGGTATGTACTTATTGATTCTTTAAAAGAGATAGAGAAAAGAGAGAATGAAAAAAACCTTGACGATATTCTGGATGATGAGTTCCAGTTTCACTGATTGTACTTTCTGTATCTCTCTTTATGTTTATCAGCGTTTACTTCCTGATTTTTCTTGACAAAGTAAAGTGATCCTGCAACAAGACCGACAACACCGATTATGATAAGTATCCCTTCTATAAAGCTGTTTGCGTTACAGAAAACACCAAATGAAGAGTATGGATCACACTGATCAACTGTATTGTTAAATGGGTTTTCCTGGGATATTATTCTGTAAATAAACTTTTCCATTTTACAACCCTGATTGAATATTTTTATATTCTAAATATAGCATAAATGGAGATAATTATGCTCAGGATTTTCTTTATTTTTACTCTTATCTTTTCTGTCAGTTATGCCTTTCAGATTCCCTTTAAATGGGGAAGTGGCAGTTCAGATATCAAGGGTATAGAGATTTACAAAAGGTGTGACGGTCTTGAGGTATATATAAAGGATAGAATAAAGGGATACTCTGCAGATAGAGTTTTGCTTTATTTTTACAATGGGAAACTTTATAAGGTAAGTATCAGATACAGCTCTTTTTATGACTTTCTCGGTGATATAAAGAGTATAACAGGAAGGGCAGAAGTATATTTTTTCAGTATCCAGAGGTATGAGGTGGATGGCACTGTTGTAAAGATCATCCATACACCTTTCTCAAACAGGATAGATTTTATAAACAGTATCTATGAAAAAAGAGCAGGCTTAATAGAAAGATGTCTTACAAAATAAAGATTAAAATCTGATGATGAACTCATTGTACTTATCATCAACCTTAACCTTGATCTTAAATCTGTAGTAATCTGCTATCTCTTTAACAATGGATAAACCGAGACCTGATCCTTCAGTTGTCCTTGATTTTTCTTCTCTGTAGAACCTGTCAAATATCTTTTTAATATTCTCCTTCTCTATTATCTTCCCTGTATTCTTTATTGATACCTGTTTGTTTTTTATTGTTATTATGATCTCTCCCCTCTCATAGTTATACTTAACAGCGTTCTCAAGAAGATTTGAGAAGAGCATCTCCATATCCCTCTCATTTGCTGTTATGCTTATCTCACTCTCCTCGTCTATTATCAGCTTTATCTTTTTCTGTTCTATCTTAGGTCTTATTATCTCAATCTGTTTTCTCAGAAGTCTGTTTATATCTATCTTCTTTTTGTCCTTCTTTCCTATCTGTGTCATGTATAAAAGATCCGAGATAAGGTTTTTCATATAATCAACATTTATCTGTATGTTCTCAATATGATTTTCTATATTCTGGAAGTTCTTCTGTTTTATAAGATAAAGGTTTGTTGCTATAACAGTCAGAGGTGTTCTAAGATCGTGGGACACATTCTGTGTAAATCTTTCCTGCTTCTCAACAGTTTCCTGAATGGGACGGAGTATTCTCTTTGATATAAGAAATGAAAGAACAAGGATTATGGTAGATATGGCAAATGTTGAGTAAAAAAGTATGAATTTAAGTTTTTCAAGATTTACAAGAACCTTTATCAGATTTTTACCTACATAAACATGGTAGTAATCAAAGCTCTTCTGTATCTTGACCCCGTAAACAACCTCACTGCCTATAAGCCTGAATCCTGTAAAATGCTTGTTTATCTCGCAAAGCTTCCCTTTGTAAAATATCATCGCTGCATTGTGGTTGAAAACACAGAGATACGTATCTGGTGGTATCCTTATCTGTTCAACAGCTGAAAAATCAGTTACAGGATCATCAAGTTTTTTTGATATCTCAAAAGCTATGCTTTTAAGCTCATCTGTTATCCCGTAAACGATCTGCTCTTTGTAAAAGTAGTAGATTGTTCCTGAGAACGCAGCTATGATAAATGTTGATATAAGTGATATAAGAACTGTTATTTTAATTCTGGCTTTTAAAAACTGGTCAAATTTCATTCTATTTTGTATCCCACTCCTGACACGTTATGGATGATATCCCTGTCCTGGAGTATCTTTCTCAGTAGCTTTATGTTTGCCCTTACTGTCTCCCTTGTTGGGTAATCATTAATATCCCAGCATTTGTTCATTAGGGTCTCGTATGTAACAACCTTTCCTCTGTTTCTCAGTAACTGTTCAAGTATACAGAAAAGTTTTGGAGTTATCATAAGTTTTGTACCGTTTTTTTTGACCTCCCTTCTGTTCAGGTCTATAACGAACTCTCCTATTTTTATGATATTACTTTTCTCAGCAGAAGCTCTTCTTATTAACGCCCTTACCCTTGCTATAAGCTCATCTATCTCAAAAGGTTTTACAAGATAGTCGTCAGCTCCTATATCAAGACCTTTAACCTTGTCCTCAAGTCTGTCCTTTGCTGTAAGCATAAGAATAGGTGTGTTTATTCCTTTGTCCCTTGCAAGCTGACATACCTGATAGCCATCTATCTTCGGCAGCATGATATCAAGTATTATAAGATCGTACTCTGTTGCGTTAAGGTAGTCCAGTGCCTCTTCACCATCAAAAGCTGTATCTACAAGATATCCGTTTATCTCAAGAACCTCTTTAAGCGTATCGTTCAGCTGTACATTATCCTCAACTATCAGTATCTTCATGTTTTTAATATTAATTTTTTAGATGTGAAATATCGGTGAACTACCATCCCTCTCTTAATGCTTCAAGCTTGTTTTTGTCAGACCTTTCCTCTTTTTCACTTGGTTTAACACCTTTTGGCCTGTAGTAGTTTGGGCTTTCTGAGATCTTCCCTTTATAGTATTTAGGTACTTTTTTCATATCACCTTTGTAATACCCCGGTGTATTTCTTATATCCCCTTTGTAGTAATTAGGAATCTTTCTGTGATCGGGTTTGTAGTATCTCGGCTTTGACGCCTCATAGAATTTATACAGACCATAACCTATAACAATAGCGAACATAACACTTATCGCAAAGAAAGTTAAGTTACTGATTTTCATATCTCATTTAATTTATATTTATTTTTCAGATACTCAAGGGCTTCTCTTCTGTTTTTTATCTCGCCGTCAAGATATTTAAGGAAGATCTCATCAAGTATCTCTTTAAATAATGGAGATGGTTTAAGCCCGAGTTCCTTCAGATCGTTTCCTGTAATGAGGAGCTTTCTCTCTTCCTCTTTTTTAAGAATGTAGATTATTCTTTCAGATATCTCAGCAGGAAGGTATGAGCATAGAAAAACGAGAACATCCTTTTTTATATTTTTAATGATCATGTAAAGCTCACTGTTCTTTTCAGGTATCTTTCGGAATCTTCCCTTCACAGAAAAGAAAAGCTTAAAGAGCTGTTTTCCATTTGAAAAATGGTATCTTTCCAAAAACTGGTAAGAAATATCAAGAGGAAGGTGATACATAAGTGCAAGAAGGTAGTTTGCAACCCTGTCAACTTTATGTCCGAAGAATATCTCAAATGTTACTATCATATCCCTTAACCTGTTTATAACCTCCTCCCTCTTATCATCAAAGACAAACTCAGGTATAAGCTGGTGAAGTATTTTGTATCTGTTCATAAGGTAGATGATCTCCGTTGCCTTCTCCTCATTAAATGAGTATGAAAGCTCTGTATTCACCCTTCCTGTTGGTGCAACAAGTAAAAGATTCTCATCAACAGCAAGCTTTAAAAGTCTTTCAGTCATCTTACCTATCTTGAATCCAAACCTACCTGCAAACCTTACTGCTCTCAGTATTCTGACCGGATCTTCAATAAAGCTGAGCTGGTGAAGTATCCTTATAACCTTATCTTTTATATCCCTAAGTCCATTAAAGAAATCTATAAGCGTCCCGAAGTTATCCTCTGTGATCTCAATAGCAAGTGTATTTATAGTAAAATCTCTCCTGTATAGATCCTCTTTAATACTTGCCTTTCTGACTTTGGGGTATGCTCCCGGATACTCGTATATTTCCTTTCTTGCCGTTGCAAAATCTATCTTGAGACCTGAAGGAAGTGTGACCTGAGCTGTCATAAACTCCTCAAAGTAGTAATACCTGTAGTTGTTCTCCTTAGCATACTTTTTAACAAGTTCTATGGCATCACCTTCAACGATTATATCTATATCAAGATTCTTCCTTTTCATAACGATATCCCTTACTATCCCCCCGACAAGATAAGCCCTGAAGCCTGATCTTTTTGCTATAACTCCTATCTTTTTTAGCTCCTGTATAACATCATCAGGAAGATGCTGTTGCAGTTTCTCTCTGTAGTTCAGATACTTTGGTTTTATCCTTTCCCTTGTTATGAAAATATCCTTCTCAAAATCAAAGACCTGTCCGTGGAGAACCTTTAAAAGATAGTTCCTTGATACTATCCCTACAGGATAACCTTTTCTTAAAACAGGAAAATAGTCCTGTGATGAGTTAATAAGATATTTCTCAGCTTCTGCAACGGGCATACTCTCTTCAAATGTGACCACATTGTCTATAACAAAGTTTTCAACGGAGATATCATCAATACCATGTCTTATACTCTCTTTTAAAACTTTTGATAATGCTATACCTTCAAACTTTCCTTCTCTGTTTACAACAAATATGACAGGTACTTTCTGGATTATATCTTTCAGCTCTTTTATAATCCTGCTTTTCTCAACCTTTATAACATTCCTGTACATTATGTTTGATATCTTCTGATCCCTGTAAAACTCTCCTATAAGTATGTTCTCAAGGTATGTTTTTATCTCCTGTGTTGTCATACCTTTTATCATCGCACTTCCTGCAGCGTAATGCCCTCCACCCCCTAAGAATGAAAGTATCTTCCCAACATTTATATCTTTTGTTTTTGATCTCCCTATTATGCTTATCTTTCCAGATGCGTTTATTATCGCAAAGAAAGCATCTACCTCCTGAAACGGTTTTATTAGATGGAGATGTGCTGATATATCAGGTATGTACTCTTTACTGTAAGCAACGGATATTATTATCTTTTTATCCTTTACAGGGAAGTACTGTATATTTTCGATAAGCTGCTGGACTATATTTATCTGCTTCTCATCAATCCTCCTTTCAAGGATTGTCCTTACAGTCTCTAAATCAGCACCTCTTTCCAGAAGAAATGCTGCAGCTTTTAGATCATCAGATGTTGTTATATTGTAAGTAAAAGAGCCTGTGTCTTCATATATGCCTAAAAGAAGAAGGGTTGAATCTTCAGGCTTCAGCTCTACCCCTTTTTCTCTAATTTTTTCTACTATAATGGTAGTAGCACTTCCTGTTTTCTTTATGTACAGATTGAGATTTTCTGATTTTCTCAGTTTTGTAGGATGGTGGTCGTAAATATCTATTGCCGTTTTTTCTGTTAAATAGTTTTTAAGGTACTGTCTGGCTTTTTTAATGTTCGATGTATCTACAAGGAAAAGCCTATCTATCTTTGATAGATCCTTTTTCCTGATAGTCTTCTTATCAAGAAGATCCTTAAACCTGTTAATAGTGAGTCTTACAGAAGGTGATAAAGCATGTGGAAGAAGTATTTTTGCTTCAGGATATAAAAGTGTTATGCCGTAAGCTGAAGAGAAGGCATCAAGGTCTGCTCCTTCCTCTATATAAACCACTTGCAAAATTGTCTCCTTTTTCATATAATATATTTCCTCACTCGCCCAGGTGGCGGAATTGGCAGACGCGCTATCTTGAGGGGGTAGTGCCCGAAAGGGCGTGCGGGTTCGACTCCCGCCCTGGGCACCATTATTTTAATCTTAATTTAATCTCTTCCGGAACTGGTATCATCCTTCTTGTATCTCTGTCTATACAGCAGTGTCTTGTTTCTCCTGTTGAGACTGTATCATTCCCCTTTCTGATGGTGTAGAAAAATCTGAAGAAATACCTGTTTTCCATCTTCAGCTGTGTGAGTATCTCAAATCTGTCCCCGTAGTAAAGGGGATGTCTGTACTTAACATGAAGTTCAAGAAGGACTATATCAGTGTTGAGCTTTTCCCTGACATCAGGGTATGGAAATCCTATACTTTCCAGGAAAAATCCCCTTGCCTCCTCAAAGTATCTCGGGTAGTTAGAGTGATGGACAACACCCTGTGCATCTGTCTCATAAAAGTTCACCTTTCTTGGGTAAATCACTTCCATATCTATTCCTCATGTTCCCCTTCCACTTCCTCACTTACAGCCTCCCACATTCTTTCAGCACCTGCTATATAACCTTTTAAGAATGGATCAAGCTCAATTGAAATTGTTATAGCATCATGAACGTTTCCGTGGTCAAGGTCAAACTGTGTAAGAAGTGCAACTGTTATCACACCTTTCTCAGAGAGTGCGTCCCATGCTTCTCCGTAAGGGAAAGCCATAAATATCTGGCCGTTATCCTTTAAAAGTGTAACCATAAGGTATGGTTCGTGTTCCTCCTCATCATAGTCAACATCAACATCAACTTCCCAGCATGTTTTATCGTTTTCTATCATCTCCTGTATGTAGCTGTCAGGTTCAACGATAGCGATAATCTCTTCATCCTCGGTCATCCTTACATCAAAAGGATGGTAAATGTGCTGTTCCATCTTTATCCTCCAATCAATGTTTTTGCTTCTTCTAATATCCGGTCAACCTGAGATCTCTCAGGCATCTCAACATAAATTCTTAAAACAGGCTCTGTCCCTGATGCTCTGAAAAGAACCCATCCGTCATTCTCAAATATGAACTTCACACCATCTGTAAGATCTGTTTCCTTTATCTTCAGACCGGCAAGCTCTTTAAGTGGCTCTTTTTTCAGTCTTTCAACAAGAATTCTGCCCTCATCACCATTTACTTTAAGGTCTTCCCTTCTGTAGTATGCTGTTCCAAACTCAGAGAATAGATCCTCAATAATCTTTGATAGAGGTTTTCCGTGTAAGAGTATCATCTCTATGATCATTAGACCTGATAAAAGCCCATCTCTCTCAGGTATGTGGAATCCAAAACCGTATCCACCTGACTCCTCCCCACCAAATGCTATCTTCTCTTTCAGAAATATATCAGCTATATACTTGAAGCCTACAGGTGTTTTGTAAAGCTTCCTGTTCTCTTTCTCACATATCCTGTCAACCAGATATGATGTTGATACAGTTTTTGCTACAGCACCTTCAACCTTCTTATTTCTTAATGTGTGAAGAAGAAGAAGAGCATAACCTATCTGTGTGCTGACAAACTCACCTGCCTCATCAACTATTCCTACCCTGTCTCCATCACCATCATTTGCTATTCCAACTAACGCTTCCTCTGCAACGACCTTACCTTTCAGTAATGATAGATTTTTGTCTATAGGTTCAGGATGGTGTCCACCAAAGTAAGGATCTCTGTAGTGGTTTATCTGTGAAACATCTATGAAGGTATCTTCAAGTAGCTGTGATAAAAGCCCCATCGCTGATCCGTGCATTGGATCGTGAACGACCTTTTCCATCTTCTGTCTGAAAAGCTCAGGCATGATGTATCTTTTTAATCTTTCTATATAAAGGCTGTTCAGATCAATCTCTTCCCATCTTGTTTTACCCTTTTTTACCTGTGATAATCCTATTTTCTCTTCAATATCCTTTATTATCTCAGGCGTTGCAGGTCCACCGTAACTTCCCTTTATCTTGTATCCGTTATACCTGTATGTATTATGTGATGCGGTTATCATAACACCTTCATCGGCGTTTAGCTCTTTAGTTGCAAGTGCAAGTGCAGGTGTTGTACAGACTGAAGAGGAAAGGATGACCTCAAAATCGTTACTTGATAAAACCTCAGCAACTATATATGCAAAATCCTCAGACATAAATCTTGGATCGTAGCCTATAACAACCCTTTTCCCATTTTTTTCCTTTAAATGATCAGCATGAGCCTGTGCAACTTTTGCGACAGCGTCAAATGTGAACTGGTCTGCTATTACAGCTCTCCATCCGTCAGTTCCGAACTTGATAGACATGATTCCCTCCTGACTTGTGTTAAACACAATTTTAACATTAATGATAAGATTGATAAATCTTGAAATCAAAGTGATCTTTAAAAATGGCTTTCAAGCTGATATACTAAGGATTAGCTTTTATCACTGAAAGAGGTAATTAATGGGAAGGAAAAAGTTTTATGTAACGACGCCTATATACTATGTGAACGATCTTCCTCACCTTGGCCATGCCTACACAACGGTTGCAGCTGATGTTCTTGCAAGATACTTCAGACAGAAAGGGGTAAAAACTTTTTTCCTTACAGGAACCGATGAACATGGTCTTAAGATACAGAAATCAGCTGAAGAGAAAGGTATATCACCAAAAGAGCTTGCAGATATAACCCATAAAAAATTTAAAGAGCTGTGGGAAGTCCTAAACATTTCTTATGATAGATTCATAAGGACAACAGATCCTGATCATATAAAGGCTGTCCAGTACATATTCCAGAAATGTTATGATAACGGGGATATATACCTCTCAGAGTATGAGAGCTGGTACTGTGTAGGCTGTGAGGAGTTTAAGACTGAAACTGAGATAAAGGATTACGATTATAAATGTCCAGTACATCTAAAGCCCTGTGAGAAGGTAAAGGAAGAGAGTTACTTTTTCAGACTTTCAAAATACCAGGATAAACTTTTAAAGCTCTATCAGGAAAAACCTGATTTTATAATGCCCGAGTACAGAAAGAATGAGGTTGTCTCATTTGTTAAACAGGGACTTAAGGATCTTTCTGTTTCAAGAAAAAGAGAGAGGGTAAAATGGGGGATACCTGTTCCTTTTGATCCTGATCACACGATATATGTATGGTTTGATGCACTTACAAACTACCTTACAGCTGTAGGTTATCCACCTTCTCCAAATGAGTTCTGGCCAGCTGATGTACATATTGTTGGTAAGGATATTCTCAGATTTCATGCTGTTTACTGGCCTGCCTTTCTTATGAGTGCAGGTATTGAAGTTCCTGAGATGGTCTTTGCACACGGATGGTGGACTGTTGAAGGACATAAGATGTCAAAATCTCTTGGAAATGTTGTTGATCCATTTGAGGCTTCACAGAAATATGGTGTTGATCAGCTCAGATACTTTTTAATGAGAGAAGTTCCTTTTGGTCTTGATGGTGATTTTTCTAAAAAGGCTGTAATAGGCAGGATAAACTCAGATCTTGCGAATGATCTTGGCAATCTTTTCTCAAGATCACTCTCAATGATAAATAAGTTCAACAAAGGCTTTGTTCCTGGAGCTGGAGATATTTCACAGCTTGAGGAAGAGTACAAGGAACTTTACAGATACACCGTTGAGAATTTTGATAAACATATATCAAAGCTTGAATTTAATAAAGCACTTGAGATTGTCTGGGAGTTTATAGATTTTCTCAACAAGTATATAGTGAAAACTGAACCTTGGAAGCTCAAAAAGGAAGGTAATAGTTATCTGAATACTGCACTTTATACAGTAGCTGATGGTCTGCTCCTTATAACTTACCTTTTAAAACCATTTATGCCTGGTAAGATGGAGACAGCTTTAGAGTATCTCGGTGTTGATAATCTACCTTCAGAGATGGAGCCTTATTCGTTCCCTGAAGGTGTAAAGGTGAAGAAGAAGATAAAACCTCTATTCCCGAGGGTTGAGATTGAGGAGGAAGAGAAGTTGGAAGAGGTAAAAGAGGAAGGTGTTGTAACCATTGAGGATTTTGCAAAGCTCAAGTTCAGGGTAGGTAAGGTTTTAGAGGCTGAGAAAGTTCCTAAGGCTGATAAGCTTTTAAAGCTTACAGTTGACCTTGGTGATGAGAAAAGGACGATAGTTTCAGGTATTGCACAGTTTTACACACCTGAGGAGCTTGTAGGCAAAAAGATTATCGTTTTTACAAATCTAAAGCCAAGAAAGATATTCGGTATAGAGTCAAAAGGTATGGTTCTTGCTGCCAAGGATGATAAAACATTAAGGCTTTTAACCGTTGATGGAGATGTAGAAACAGGAGCCTACGTTTCTTAAGGGGAGATAATGGGAGAGTATATATATCTTACACCTGACATTTTAGAGAGGATAGACAGGCATCTTAATAAATTTCCCTTTCCACAGCAGGCGATAATACCATCCCTTCACGATATACTTGACAAATACAGGGATATACCTGATCAGGCTGTATTTGAGCTCGCTGATTATCTTAAAGTTCCACCATCTGATATTGAGGGTATAGTCTCATTTTATGATATGTTCAGGCATAAGAAGAATGCCAGAAACCATATAAGGATATGCAGAAATCTCCCATGCCATCTTGGTAAATATCAGCTACTACTTGAGAAGATAAAAAATCTTACAGGTGCTGATATTGGCAAGAACAGCCCTGATGGAAAGTGGTATATAGAGCTTGTTGAGTGTATAGGAAGCTGTGCTATAGCTCCAGCATTCCTTATAAATGATGACCTTTACGACGGCAGTAAGATAGTGTCCGAAGAAGATCTAAAAAAAATACTGAGCAGGTATGAGTGATGAGTATCAGGGATAAAATTCCTCATCTACCTGAGATACATGTTGAGAGTAATCTAAATCTTCTTCTTAGAAGGGCGAAGGAGAACAGAACTGTCGATATTGAGGAGTACGTTACTACAGGTGGTTACTCTGCCTTAAGGAAAGCTCTGGAAAGACTGAAACCTGAAGATATAGTTGTTCTTGTTGAGGAGAGTACGCTAAGGGGAAGAGGTGGAGCAGGATTCCCAACGGCGAGAAAGTGGAGATTTGCACTTATGAACCCTGAACCAAGATATCTGATATGTAACTGTGATGAGTCTGAGCCGGGGACATTCAAGGACAGGATAATTGTTGAGAGAGATCCACACCTTTTACTTGAAGGGATGATAATAGCAGGATATGCACTTGGTGCGAAGGAAGGTTATATATACATAAGGGGTGAGTATCCTGCAGGATATCTTATTCTTGAGAACGCTATTGAGGAGGCTAAATCTTACGGGTTTTTAGGTGAGAACATACTTGGAACGAATTTCTCTTTTGATATAAAGGTTTACAGAGGTGCTGGAGCGTACATATGCGGTGAGGAGACAGCACTTATTGAAAGCCTTGAAGGAAAAAGGGGACATCCAAGACTGAGACCACCATATCCTGCTCAGGTAGGAATATACGGAAAGCCTACAGTAGTTAACAATGTAGAAACCCTCTCTAATATCCCAATTATAGTTACGTACGAACAGTACTTTATGAATATAGGTCCTTCAGGCTTTTATGGACCGAAACTTTTCCCTATCAGTGGAAAGGTAGAAAAGCCGGGTGTTTATGAAGCTACAATGGATATCACTCTAAGAGAGCTTATCGATATGGCCGGTGGTATTAAGAATGGAAAAAGATTTAAGGCTGTATTTTCAGGGGCTCTCGGTGTTTACTCGGAGAAGGATCTTGATATGCCCATGGATTACTCACCAAAAGGATTTGGTGGAACAGGAACAACGATAGTACTTGATGAGGACGACTGTATAATAGATTCACTTCTTGTGGTCGCAAACTTCTTTCATCATGAGAGCTGTGGTAAATGTACCCCCTGCCGTGTTGGAACTTACGAACAGATGAACATACTAAAAAAGATAAAGGAAGGAAGGGGAACAGAAAAAGATCTCGAGTATTTAAAGCATCTTTCAGAAAATATACCTGCAGGATCAATATGTGGACTTGGTTTTTCAGCTCCCCAGGCTGTATCAGACGCGTTACGAAAATTCCCAGAGGAGTTTGAAGCCCATCTTAACAGAAGCTGTAAAGTCTGTTTCCCTGATAGTGGATGATCAGGTTATATCAAGATTCATAACCTTATCCCACGCCTCAACAAAATCCCTTATAAATTTTTCTCTGTTGTCATCCTGTGCGTAAAACTCAGCCTGAGCCCTCAGTTCTGAGTTTGAACCGAAGATAAGATCAACCCTTGTTCCTCTGTAAACAAGATCTCCTGTTTTTCTGTCGTATCCTTCAAAAATATCACGATTATTTACCCTTACAGGTTTCCATACTATACTCATATCAAGAAGATTCACAAAGAAATCGTTGGATAAAGTTCCTACATTATCTGTGAAAACACCGTAATCTGTTGAGTCATAATTTGCACCGAGAACCCTCAAACCTCCCACAAGAACACACATCTGTGGAACTGTCAGGTTTAACTGATCAGCTTTATCAATAAGAAGATACTCTTCAGGTATATCACACTCTGGCTTTATATAGTTTCTGAATCCATCTGCTACTGGTTCTAAAAAGCTGAAAGATTTTATATCAGTCAGCTCCTGTGTTGTGTCATTCCTGCCAGGTCTGAAAGGAACCTGTATATCAAAACCTGCTCTTTTTATAGCCTCCTCAACTGCAGCACATCCAGCTAAAACTATAAGATCAGCAAGTGAAACCTTTTTGTCTGAGGACTGCTTGTTAAAATCTTCCTTTATCTCATTCAGTATCTTCAAAACCTTTGGTACGTGTGTTTTATTAACCTCCCAGCTTATCTGGGGCTCTAAAGCTATCCTTCCACCATTTACTCCTCCTCTTCTGTCTGACTTTCTGAATGTTGATGCTGCTGACCATGCTGTATATACAAGCTCTGTTACTGTTGCATCCGATTTTAATATCTTTTCTTTTAGATTTTTTATATCATCCTGATCTATAAGCTGGTAGTTTATCTCAGGTATAGGATCCTGCCATATGAAATCCTCTTCCGGAACTTCAGGTCCAAGATACCTCCATTTTGGTCCAAGATCTCTATGTGTAAGCTTAAACCAGGCTTTTGCAAAGGCATCTCTGAAATATTCCGGATCTTCTAAAAATCTTTTTGAGACCTCTGAAAGCTCAGGATCAAGTTTTAAAGCAAGATCTGTGGTGAGCATTATCGGTGGATGGTATTTCCCAGGTATGTGAGCATCAGGAACAAGATCCTCCCTGTCAGGATTTACAGCTACCCACTGCCATGCTCCCGCTGGGCTTTTCTGCAGATTCCATTCGTACTTAAAAAGTATCCTTAAAAAGCTGTTATCCCATTTTATAGGTGTGGGTGTCCATGCCCCTTCAAGACCGCTTGTTATAGTGTCTTTCCCTTTACCCGTTCCATAACTGTTTTTCCATCCTAAACCCTGCTGTTCTATCGGTGCTGCTTCAGGCTCTGGACCTAAATATTTTGAAGGATCTGCCGCCCCGTGGCATTTCCCAAACGTATGTCCACCTGCGATGAGAGCTACAGTTTCCTCTATACTCATCCCCATCTTTCCAAAACTTTCTTTTATATCCTTTGCTGCTCCAAGTACATCAGGCTCTCCATTTGGACCTTCAGGGTTTACATATATCAGCCCCATCTGGACAGCCGCTAAAGGTCCTTTAATTTTTCCCTCTTCTGAATGTCTCATATCAGCGAGCCATTCAGTTTCAGGACCCCAGTATGTATCAATCTCAGGCTCCCATATATCTTCCCTTCCACCGCCAAAACCTATCGTTTTAAAACCCATATCCTCAAGGGCGACATTACCTGCCAGTATCATCAGATCAGCCCAGGATATCTTATTACCGTACTTTTTCTTAACAGGCCATAAAAGCCTCCTCGCCCTGTCAAGATTTACGTTATCAGGCCAGCTGTTTACAGGTGCGAACCTCTGATTTCCGCCGTTTGCTCCTCCCTTGCCGTCTATAATTCTGTAAGTTCCAGCACTGTGCCAGGCCATCCTTATAAAAAGAGGTCCATAATGACCGTAATCTGCTGGCCACCATTCCTGAGATTCTCTCATTATCCTTCTTATGTCTTCTTTAAGCTCAAAGTAGTCCAGTTTTGAAAATTCTTCCCTGTAGTTGAAGTTTTTATCAAAAGGAACAAGGTCTGGATTGTTCTGCTGAAGTATTTTCAGGTTTAATCTGTGAGGCCACCATTTACTTATCGTATTTCCACCTTCAACGGCGTATAAAAAATCATCAATACTGAAACCGCATTCTTTCTTATCCATATTATTTCTCCAGTTTTTAGATTAAGGTGGTAGTAAATAGATACAAAGTCAATACGGAAGCTGGAACTACTGAGTATCAAAGGAGATAATCTTTCAGTCTCCTGACCCCTTCTTCCATATGTTGTATATCCCTTGTGTATGCAAATCTTATATACCTGTCTGTTCTGTAACTTCCAAAATCCACACCTGGAGTAACCGCTACATGTATCTTTTCAAGAAGCTCTTTAGCGAACTCAAAAGAGTTGTCAGAGTACTTCTCTATATTTGCCCAGATGTAAAAAGCCCCTTCAGGCTCAACATCTATTGTGAAGATCTCCTTAAGCTCTCTAAAAAGAAAGTCTCTCCTTTTCCTGAATATCTCTTTATTCTTCTCTAAATGTTTATGATCAAATGCTCCAAGTGCTGCATACTGGCTTATAGTCGGCGGTGAGATAAATACGTTCTGTATTATTATCTCCGCCTTTCTTACAAGCTTTTCAGGGAGTATTATCCATCCAAGCCTGAATCCCGGCATACAGAAGTATTTAGAGAACCCGTTTATAACTATAGCATTATCTGAAAACTCAACTGCTGTATGCTCTTTTCCTTCATAAACAAGTCCGTGGTATATCTCATCGGATATAAAGTATATCCCTTTTTCATCACAGTACTCTACAAGCTCCTTTAGATTTTCTTTTTTATAAATATTTCCTACAGGGTTTGATGGTGATGATATATGAACAGCTTTTATATCACTGTACTCTCTCAGATGTTCTGCAGTAAGCTGGTATGAACTCTCTCTCCCTACAGGTATAAAAACAGGCTGTATATCAAGAAGATAAGCGAAATTTTTATAACATGGGTATGAAGGATCTGGAAGAGCTATCTTATCTCCTCTATTGAGAAGCATTGAGTATGCAACAAGGAAGGCACCTGATGTTCCTACTGTAAGAGCTATTCTTTCAGGTGCTATATCTACACCGTATCTCTCGTAATAAAATGAGGAGATCTTTTCCCTCAATAGAGGGAGTCCAAGACTTTCAGTGTAGTAATTAACCCTGTCCTTTACAGCCTTCTCAGCAAGCTCCCACACCAGAGGGGAAGGCTGAAGATCAGGCTCACCTATCTCAAAATGGACAGCATCTTTTATTTTTGATGCTTTTCTGACAATATCCATAACTATAAACGGTCTGATCTTTTCAGTTCTTTCCATAACTCACCTTTCAAATCTTTTATAGCTGAAAGTCTGGGTGTATACACTTTCCTTCCTTTCAACAATAAGGTCTGATATTATCTTCGCTGTGACAGGTGCAAGGAGTATCCCATTTCTGTGGTGACCTGTGGCGATATAAAGATCTTCTATCTTGGTTTTACCCAGTACAGGAAGAAGATCAGGTGTTGAAGGTCTGTACCCGTACCATATCTCAATAAGATCTCTATATTCCATATCAGGTAAACTACTTACAAGCCCTTCAAGTAGCTTTTTTATTCCCCTGACTGTATTCCCCTCCTTAAACCCCACATTCTCTTCCGTTGCCCCAACAACTATTCTGCTTCTGTCTTTTCTCGGTATGATATAAGCCTTTGAGCTGTAAAATATTTTATCAAGAGGTCTGCCCTCTGTACTGACAGCTAACATCTCCCCTTTAATAGGGTAAACAGGTATATCAACTATCTGGCCGGACCATGCACCTGCACAGACAACACAGAGATCTCCTTCTATATAACCTTTTTCCGTTTTTATCCCAGAGAAGATACCGTCTCTTTCTTCTACTTCTAAAACCCTGCAGTTATTGATGATCTCAGCATTTAAATTTTTTACAGAGGTTACAAGGGCTTTAAGAATAGCTCTGCTGTCAACCTGACCATCCCTATCGTAAAGAACTCCTCCTAAGATACTGCTTCCAAGCGGTGAGTAAATCTCTTCCAGCTCTTTTCTATCAAGCCATTTTCCTGTAAGTCCTTCAGATCTGTATATCTCCAGCCTTCTCTTAAGCAGATCTGCCTCATCCTCAGAGAAAGCAGGACAGACTATACCTGACTCCCAGTAACCTGTTTCTACACCGGTCTCATCTTCAATCTCCTCTATAAAACCCCTGTACATATCTCTGCTTTCTATACACAGATCAAGAAATACACCTTTATCAAGTCCTTCAGACTGGGGAGCAAGCATACCTCCAGAGGTCCATGAGGCACCTCTGCCTATCTCATCTTTATCTATTATTGTTACTGAGTATCCCTTCTTCAGAAATGATCTTCCAATGGAAAGGCCAATAATCCCACCGCCTATGATGATGACTTTCATACTTTCCCCTAAAACTGTATTCTCATTCCGTCTTTAGCTGCCACAACTGGAATATCAGTTGTTTTGTTTATCTTCTTTGCAAGTTTTATCGGGTCTGCTTTCAGCATCGGTATACTGAAATGTGTGAGAACCGCCTTTTTCGGTTTTAATCTTTTTATCATCTTTTCAACATCTACTATGGATAAATGGGAGTACCCATCTACAGGTCTTGGGAATGTTGTGTTGAAAACCATAAGATCAGCATTCTCAGGATATCCTGTCAGCATTTTGTCGTAAAACTTTCCACAGGGAACATAAACGAATGTCTTATTTCCGGTACTGAACTGAAGTCCGAATGTTTTTGCCCCTTCATGTATATGCTTAACAGGTGCTTTTATTTTAAGATTTCCAAACTCTATCTCCTTTCCCTCTTCTGTATGCTCTATTCTCTCAATCCCATCTTTTATATACTTCAGGAGAACAGGATCATCACCTCCCGTTACATCATCAGGGGCAACAAGAAGTTTTAAAGGCCTTTTCTTACTGTCTGTTGCCGACTCAATAACAGCGTTTATATCTGAGCAGTGATCAAGATGCCTGTGTGAAACAGCGATAATATCAATATCCCTTGGATCAAACCCGAACTCAAATATTCTGATAAGAGATCCAGGACCGGGATCAATCAGTATGTTTATACCTTCAATATTCACCCAGAGCCCACCTGAATATCTTATCTGTCTGAAAACAACAACCCTGCCGCCGCCTGTCCCTAAAAATGTTATACTGTTTTTCAGCAAATCAGTCTTCCTCCTTCAACAGGAATAAAGCTTCCTGTTGTAAATTCTGTTTTTATAAGATACTCAACAGCTTTACATATCTCTTTCTCACCGCCCCATTTTTTTAGAACGGTTTTTTCTAGAGGAACTTCTATATCTTCAGTACCTTCAGCAGGGATTATCGGACCTGGTAGAATACCATTAACAAGAACGTGAGGTGCAAGCTCTTTTGCCAGAACCTTTGTCATTGTGTAAAGTCCACCTTTTGTTACTATATAAGCTGAGTAATCCCTGTATGGTCTTAAAGGGGCATAATCAATAATATTTATAATTCTTCCGTATCCATTTTCAAACATGATCTTTCCAAGACTTTTTGAGATAAATAAAGGTGCTTTTATATGAACAGAGTAAAATCTATCAAGGGATTCCATACTTAGATCATCAAGTGGCGTTTTATAGTATACAGACGCATTATTTACAAGTATGTCTATCTTCCTGAACATCAGGAGACTCTCTTTTATGATAAAGTTTATATCCTCTTCTTTCTCAAGATCAGCCCTTATCTTAATTGCTTTAACGCCGTAATCCTCAGCGAGAGCCCTTACCTTCTCAGCCTCATCTTCAGATCTGTTGTAATGTATTATTATGTTTGCACCTTTTTCTGCTAAAAAAAGTGCTATCTCCTTTCCTATTCTTTTTGAAGCTCCTGTAATAAGAGCATTTTTACCCTGTAGTTCCATCTCGTCTCCACCATCATGATTTTCTTATTTTATAATAATATGAAATATACAGCGAGGATTATATGAGGCATCTCAATAAAGAAAATCAGGAGATCTTTCTCATACTGAAGATTCTCCTTAAAGATGGTGGACAGATAGGATTTCTGTACGGTAAGGACGGCAGATCTGCATCTCTTTTTATCATGGATCTGTTAAACAGCCTTGATATACAGAAAAGGGTTTTGTTTGTATCCCCAAAATCTGGAGATATTTACAGACAGATACTCCAGAAGTTAGGGAGAGATATTGATAATCTGACTGTTGAGCAGTTTCTGATTGAGTTTTACAACCAGAAAGAGAAGCTTGACAAAAGGGTATTTATTGTTATTGAGGATTCTGATTCCATGGATCAGACTGATATTATTAATCTCATCAAGATCTTCGGTGGGGATAAGGATATATCAGTTATATTTACAGGAAGTGATAAGCTGGATAGGATCGTTGAAGAGATAAAACCAAAGAAGATCTTTTCTTACGTTAATTTTGTGTTTCAGCTAAAAGGAAAAGGCTTTCCTTTCCTAAAATTACTTATAGCCCTTTTGATAATTTCAGGTCTTTCAGCAGGTTATTTTTACCTCAAAGATAATGGAAAAGAGATTAAAGAAGATAAGGTTAAGATAGTAAAGAAGGATAAGGAGATACTTAAGAGTCTGAAAGATAACAGGGTTGTTAAAAAAGAACCACCAGAGAGAAAAAAGGTAAGAGAGGAGATCTGTGATTTTGTATGTCTGTTTGATAAAACTGTGTATCCTGTAGTGATTAATAATCAGATACCGGATAAAAAACATAAAAAACCTGTTCTGAAAGAGAGATACAGAATTTATGCAGGTGCTTTCAGAAATTTAAAAAATGCCAGGTTTCTCTCTGACAGGATCTTTAAAAAAACAGGTCTAAAGGCTGAGATAGAAGACCTTGGAAGTATAAAAAATGTTTATATAAAAGCCTATAGAAGAGAAGAAGCTCTTGAGATAAGAGACAGATTGAACGAAATAGGAATAAAACCTTACATAAAAAGGTTAGAAAAATGAGAGACTTTGTTGAGTTTTTTGGTCTGAATGAGGATCCTTTCAGGATAACACCCGATATAGACTATTTCTATATGTCATCAGTTCATCAGGAGGCTTTAGGCTCTCTTGAGTATCTTTTAGAATCAGAGGAAGGATTTGCCGTTATTATAGGAGAACCTGGAACAGGAAAGACTATAACTATAAGAAAGTTTATACACCAGCTTGGTGATGATGTTGAGTACGCATACATACTTTTCCCCAATCTTTCCCCCGAGGAACTTCTAAAGGCTATACTTGAGGATTTTGGTATAGATGTTCCTTCAGACAGCTCTAAAAATAAGGTTTTTTCATTGCTTAGAGACTTCCTTATCCAGAAGAAAAGTGAAGGAAAGAAGATCGTTATAATTGTTGACGAGGCTCAGAACCTTCCGGTTGAGACACTTGAGGAGCTGAGAATTCTCTCAAACATGGAGACGGACAAGGAGAAACTTTTACAGATAATTCTCCTTGGCCAGCCTGAGCTTGAGGAGAAGCTTGAATCAAACCAGTTGAGACAGTTAAGACAGAGAATAACCATAATAACCCATCTCAGGAATCTGTCCTTTGATGAGACTGTCAAATATATTAACTACAGATTTGCCAAAGCAGGTAATCCTGCCGTTAACATCTCAGATGGGGTTTACAGACTCGTTTACAGTTATACCGAAGGTAATCTCAGAAAAGTCAACCTTCTTATGGAAAGAGCTTTAATGTCAGCATTTGTTGAAAATAATCAGTTTATAGATAACAGGCATATAAAAGCTGCAGCTGAAAGCTTAAAATTAAGAAAAAAAAGATCATCAGTTAAAACCGCTGTTCCGGCAGTCTTTTCCGTTCTTCTCATTTTACTTTTCACAGCAGGTTACTATATCTACAGTATCTCAGATGATTCTGTCAGAAAATCTGTTAAGGAAGCAGAAAAAAAAGAGGTTGTGCAGGATAAGGTTTCAAATAGAATCAATGATAGTAAACAAATGAAGGTCAAGGCATACATGTTAAATATGAGAGAAAAACCTACAAAAGAGTCTGAAATCGTCTATCTTTTAAAGGAAGGTGATACTGTTGAGGTAGTTGGTAGAGATGGAGAATGGGTAAAAGTTAAAAAAGATGATATTATAGGGTGGGTCAAGGAAAAGTACTTATCACTGAAATGATTTCTTGATTTTCCCGAAATTGTTATTAATTTAAAAGATAGATTAATAAAATAGGTTAAAAAGATGGATGAAAAGATCCAAAAAGTAATTTTTTCTAATACGATAAAATATCTTGAAGGTCTGTCTGGATGTAAGGGTGTTGGATTATACTTCAAAGATAAAAATATGGTAGAGGAGATATCAAACACCATATCCCGATCTTTTAACCTCTCATCTCAGGAAATCAAGAGAAAGTTTTTCTTAATAGGCGGTGAGTATTACGATATGTCCGTTCCTTACTATATTTTTGTAGATATGTTTGATCATATAGAAAAGGATGTTATCAGAGAGCTGACCTTTGAAGGAGATATAAATGAGGGTCTGTTAAACAGGATAAACGATTATTTCAATACTGTGAAAGATGCTGTTTCATTCGGTTACCTACAGAGGATGATAAAATCGGATAAGGACATAATAAGAAAAGAGCTCAGAAGTGTTAAGGACAGGAACTCAGAGCTGAGACCATTTTTAAGAGACTATCTGATATGGGTGAACAAGCTGACTGAGGATATTAAAAAGCTCAGAAGCTGTGATACCCAGTCCAACGTCCAGTGGAAGAATATTGATGAAAAGGAGTATATTTCCTCACTTCTGAATAAGGATGAGATAGAGGCTATAAGAGATGTCCATAATAAACTTATAAATCTGTCTTCAAGTATCTATTACGCAATAGATAAAAGAAAGTTCACACTTTTAACCTCAAACTATATAGAACTTATAAAGCTTGTCGGAAAGCTTATATCCCTTGCTACTGTGAATATAGCCGCAAGAAGTCTTGAAGGTATAAATATAGATCATCTTACAGGGCTGCTGAACAGAAAAGCTATGGATTTCATACTTAACAGCCAGTATCAGATAGCAAAACTAACAGGAAAACCTCTATCAATAGTTATGCTTGATCTTGATGATTTTAAAAATATAAATGATAGATATGGCCATCTTGTAGGTGATTGCGTTCTCCAGAACTTTGCCAAAGAGCTTCAGGAACATCTAAGAAAATCAGATTTTATTTTCAGGTATGGTGGTGAGGAGTTTTTAATACTGATGCCCTTTACAGAGAAGAGAGATGCCTGTATCGTTATCAGAAATTTACTTGAAAAGATATCTGACAGCTATATATGCTGTGGTGAGGACCTATATATTAATGTAACGTTCAGTGCCGGAATTGAAGATATAACAAGTAAACATGAATCGGTAATTGATATCATAAAACAGGCTGATCAGAAGATGTATAAAGCGAAAAGTTCAGGCAAAAGTAAGGTTATCTGCTGATTTTCATCTGTCGGACACACTTCCATTATTGAGGTAGTTTACTCTGCAGTCGCCATTCCCACCATTACTCTGGATATCAGCATTCATAGCGTCAGAGTAGGATATCTTGTCAATTAAATCTGAGTTGTTATAACGACAGACACACCAGCGCCAGAAACATATAGGGTAGTATCTCTCAATAAATTGACCATTTGTTAGTTTTAAAGTGGAAGTTGTTATCTCCTCTCCATCAAATATTAAACCTACCTGAGTTCCATTTACAGTAAAACAGTAATATCCACCTGTGCTGTTCCATACTCTGTAACCCTGACATCCAACATAAACATCTGTAGAACATGTACCTGTAAGAACACCGTTAGTGACATTAAGAGTGAATGTGTTAACTCCTTCTGTATTTAAGTTTCCTGTAGTACATACCCCAGAGGGATCAACTACATTTGTACAGCTGCCGGAAACAGGACTGAAATAACCTGATGTGAAATATCCGGAGATATTCCAGGTAAGATCTGTTGTACCACCATATGGAATGACATTAGGTGTGGCAGATAGAGTACAGGATGGCGGTGTAGGAGGTACAGAGGTATTAACAGTATAAACCCCTGTTATGCTTTGTTGTGGCGTACAGGAATCCGTGTAACTGACAGAGAATGTACATGATGACGTTGTTAATGGTGTTCCGGAAATTACAGCACCTGTTGTACTGCAGCTAAAGGTAAGCCCATTACAGCTTGCAGGCGAACAGGAGGTTAGATTTATAGGAGGATTCCCCCCGGAAAGAGATATTGATTGTGTAAAGGGAACTCCGACAGTTGCTGTAAAAACCGTCCCACTTGGTGGGTTTAAGAAAAAAGGGGTACAGGAACTACCTCCTGATCCTGCAGTCGAACAGTCAGGATCTATAACAGTAAGAGCAAATGCTTTGTAAGCTGTGTATGAACCTGAGCAGGATGATACCTGAACAGTAAATGTGTAAGGTGAAGGGTTGGAACATCCTGTATCTGAATTTATTGTTCCTGTAATTGTTCCATCAGGATTTAATGTTAATCCCGGTGGTAATGAGCCGTCAACTAATAACCACGTATAAGTAGTTCCACCTCCAAATGCAGACAGGGTTACGCTGTAACTGCTTCCTTCATAACCTGTTGGAAGAGTCTCTGTTACAATTCTAAGCTGCTGAGGATATACATTAATACTAAAGTTCTGATTAAAAGTGTTACCTGCAGAATCTCTTACACAGAGATTATTAAGGTTAATTGTACTACTACATGTGGACAGAGATCCCGGGGGAGATGAAGGTTCTATATTTATAGTACCGTAAATACTTCCATCGCTTTTCATTTTTAGACCGTTGCCGAGATCTATCTCGGTTGCCGGTATATTACAGGTCGTTCCATCATAAGATCCCCACTGGTACGGAGGTCTACCACCGGAAGCCTCTAACTTGTAGTTGTAAGGAGAGTCTTCAGTACCGTTAGGTAGAAGTGATGGGGTTTTTATCGTTAGAGACTCACATCCTTCTTTAGTCTGTAGCTCATGAAGTGTAACCCATTTTACAATATCATCATAAGGTTCAGATCTATTCAGATCGGCAGGATAGTTGTCAACTACAATGCCATACTGGAAAACCCTTATCGTTGTAGGTGTTGTTATCTCCTGAGAACCTGTGGTCTGATTGTTGTAGTTACCATCACCACTCAGGATTAAAAATGCAACGTTACTAATTGTTGTGGATGTTGCACAGGAAGGGTCATCACATATCTCAACTGTTATATTTGTTGAGTTTAATCCGCAATGTCCATAAGGAGAAGATACTGTAAGATCTCTGTCATAAACATAGACGAGAGGTTTGCCGTATGAGTCTTCAAGTGTCCTTACGACCGTATTCAGTTCAGAAGCTGTTGGGATTCTCCCTGAGGATGACGCATATCCTGTTATAGCCTCAACAGCTGCGTTTACAATCTCTTTACTCTCTGCATATTTTGCTCTCTTTATAAGAATGCTGAAAGTTGTTGCTCCTATTCCGATAAGAACACCTATAATAACGAGGATCATTGCAAGTTCAATGAGTGTGAACCCTTTTTTATTTTCCATTACCTTTCTCCAAGAGCCTCTAATAATTTCAACCTTTCATTAACAATATTGATAAGAAATTCATCATCACAACTTAAATTTAATATTTTTTTATAGATTTTGTAAGCCTCATCTGTAATTCCTTTGATCTCAAGCATTCTTGCGAAGGCATATGCTATGTATGGATCAGAAGGATTTTTTGTAAATGCCCTTTCATAATAGAAAAGAGCTCTGGATATATCTCCGTTTGCCTCGTACAGATATCCGTACGCATAACTGATATAACCTTTTTTCTCTTTTTCTGAGTATCTGTCAAGAATATCTTTTGCACGGTAGAAATCTTCATTATCAATGAGTTTAACTGCTATAGACGATACTGTTTCCTCATTTTTAAGATCAGACAGATATTTTTTCATCTCATCAAAATTTCCCGTTTCCACAGCGAGGACAAGTAAGTTATTCAGTATATCTTCTGTTTTTTTCAGACTGTAAACCTTTTTGTAGTATCTGTAAGCTTCTGTAAGATTTCCCTCTTTTATATTTTTTTCTGCAAGAGATATGTAGGCTGATATCTCAGCTGGATCCGGTTCTTTTTTTATTATGGCAATATTAACAGGTTCTTTTTCTGACTTATTTATACTAATATCCTGAAGATCTGTTTTCTTAACTTTTTGTTCTATCTCATTTAGAACAAGATCAAGAGGTGGAAGAGGTTCATTACCAGAACTCTCTTTTTTTATCTCCTTTTTAATCTCCCGGGGAGATGTCACCTGATTTTTTACTCTTTCTGTCTGATGTTTATTTACAGGTTTTTCTCTGACAATCTTTTCTGTACTGACAAGAATATTCTGTTGAGGGATAGCAGTTAGATAGTAATAGATGCCCATGCCTGAACCGATAAGTATTAATGTAATAACAGAAAGTATAAGAACCCTTTTGTTTACACTCTTTTTCACTTCAAGTCCCGGTGGTACGGGCTTTGCCCCCTTCTTATTTTTTATTTTCCTTAACATCTGGATCATCAGACTCATTCTTCTAACCTGCTGTCAAATTTTATTATTCTTGGTTTCAAAAATATGATCAGCTCTTTTTTCTCCCTGTACACCTTTTTATTTTTAAAGAGATTTCCAAATACCGGTATGTTGCTGAGCAGAGGGATTTTATTTTCCTCAACCCTTTTTTCTGTATTTATCATCCCACCTATGATTATCAGATCTCCATCCTTCACCTTTATGATGGTTCCTGCTTCTTTTATATTGAGAACTGGTGCTTCAGCAACAACCTCATTGTTTTCCACAAGCTGTTTTGTCCCTTCTATTTTTGTTGATACTGGAACGATATTTATCATAATGTGATCACCTTCAATGTAAGGTGTAACCCCAAGCAAAACACCACTCAGAACACTTCTTCTTATATACATTACGCTCTGGGTTACAGTTGTTGTTCCAAGTGTTGTTATCTGCTTTTCCCAGTATGGAACTACAACTCCTGATGAGATAAGAGCTGTCTGTCCATTTAAGACTCTTATTCTGGGATTTGAGAGAGTCTCTATCCTGCCAACTGAAGAAAGTGCATTTATAACAGCGTTAAAATCAAGGCCTGCAACTACAACCTCACCATAACTTGAGGGAAGTGCAAGGGTCTGTCTTAACGATATGGAAGCACCTGCCACATTTCTCAGTAATGCTGACCAGTTTATACCGTACTGCATTCCATCAGAAAGGGTTACCTCTACTATTTTTGACTCAATTAGAACCTGTTTTTTAACCTCTGAGAGAATCTTTTTTAAAAATTTCTCAACTTTTCTCATCTTATATTTAGGTGCTGTTACGACAAGGGTTCCCGTAAACTTGTTCAGTGTAAAACTGCTTTTTGCAAGTGAAGCAGAGAACTTTTCACCTTCTGTATCCTCTTTCAAAATATTTTTTAGCCCATTTTCTATCTGACCGTAAAAATCGTTAATCTCCTCTGGATTTTCGTATTTCAGGGAAAAATCACCTGAAATGCTTCTAGCGGTAGAACCTGAAGTTCCACCACCTATTGTACCACCTCCATATCCTCCTCCTATACCACCTCCACCTGTCTGCATGGCTCCGCCGAGAACATCACCTCCAAGTTTTGAACTGAAAGATGAGTTTGTGTGGACATAAGGGATGTGGAATGTTTTTGTCGTTGATCCTTTTATATAGATGATATTCCCCTTTATCTGGTAATAAACGCCTGCAAGGTCTGTTACAACCTTCAACGCATCCTCTACAGGGGTTTTGTTAAAATTCGCTGTTATAAGTATGTTTGGATTTACATCGGGGGATATTATAAGGTTCATTCCTGTGTCATTGGCAATAGCGTAAAGAACAGCCTTCAGTGGAACCTGATCAGCTGAAAATGTAAAGAACTTATCCTTAAAAGGTGATATTTTTTTTATTACAGGTTTGACGATCTTTGGTGGAGGTTTTATGACAGGTTTGTAAACAACTTCTTCCTCCTTTTTTATCTCCTTTTTAAGCTCTTTTTTATCCTCTATCTTTTTTGTTGAAGTGGATCCACAGGAGACAAAAAATGTCAGAATAAAAATAAAGATCACCTTGAAAAATCTATCCATCTTTCACCCCATTTTCCTTTGAGTAATATCCTGTCTTTCTCAATTTTTATAATCCTTTCATCCTTTGAAATTCTATCATTCTCCCTAAAAAGTTTTCCGTTAATCATTACGAACTTCTTGTTAATTCCTATATAAATAAAATTAACCTTATATTCTGGAGGTGGTTCTTTTATCTTTTTATCGGAAGTTATCTCTTCTTTATAAGGATGTACATCCAGGCTGTTTTTGATAAAGGCAGTATTTATTCTCATTTTATCTTTATAACTCAGGTTTATTTCAGGGTAATTGATCTCAAGTTTAAAATGCGGTTCTACATATCTGTTTATGAGATCTCCTACAGTTCTGTCAATATAATCTTTAAAAAAAAGCGGTAGTACAGGGATTATAATCGGAATTAATAGCAGAAGTATGTATCTGGGAGGAATACTTTTTAACATGATCATCTTACGTTCCACCATAATACGGTTGTGTCAGATTTATCATCATATTGACCGTTGTTCCATTTTTATCGTTATTTAAGAAAAATTTTTCTATCTCCGCTACAGGATACATTGACTGTTCAAATAATAAAATAGTATCAATAAGCTCTTTACTACTTTTTGGTTTTAAAGACAGGGAAAGTTTTACGTATACCGATCCCTCTTTAACTTCTGGTCCTTCAATAATTTTCACAGGATATATCCTTTTAATACTATCAAGTTTGTTGAGTATTATCTCTTCTGCTTCCTCTTTTTTAACATATTTTAAGTTTAGAATATTCTTAAGTTCAATAATCTCATTTATATTTTCCTTTATCAGTCTTACCTTATCTGACATATGTCTGAGTTCCCTTTCTTTCTCTCTGAGATATCCATCAAAACGCTGAAAGGAGAGCATAAGGATAAGGTTTATACCTATCAGAATTGAGATCGTTATGTATACTGCATAACTTTTCTCTTTCATTTATCTCTCCTTAACAATCTCAAGAAAGATCTTTCCGGTAAGATTATCTATGTTGTAGACAGATCTATCACGAATTTTAAAATCATTTAACTTATCAAGCTCATTTTTTAATTTTCTCTTAAAATCCTCTATCTCTTTTACACTTTTGAATTTTTGATCTGATCTGATAGTTATGTACCTTTTTCCTTCTGAATATGTAATGTTAATATTTTCATCTCTTATAACGGAAAGTATCCCAGATAGTCTGTTCAGAATATAGATCGTCTTTCTCTCTGGTGAGAGAAGGTTTATATACCTGACAAGATAAACGATCTGATCATAGGTGAGTTCTTTTGAAAGCACTTCTCTCTGGAATGTCTGTTTAAGCGAGTAGTAGGAGTTTTTCAGTCTAAAAAATCTCTCTTTAAGATCCATAAATTTATTAAGGTTCAAAAATGAAAATATAAGCAGTACAAGAACAAGAAGATAGCTCAGTTTTTTACTTGCTCCTGAGAATATCTTTTTGTGCTTAACATCAACAGGCAAGAAATTGTAGGTATCCTTGATGTTTAAAGATCCGATCTGGATAACATAGCTGTTAAACTGCTCAAAGCTTCCCTTTTTTACAAATAACTCAGGAAGAACAGTGTAGACAGGCTTGTTGGAAAATGTGTGTATAAGCTCAACGAACTGTTCATTTTTAGATATCTCACCTACAAGGCCTATAACGTCTATATCTATTCCCTGATTCTGGGCAACATATATATATGTCAGGTTAAAGTTTTCATAATAGAAATTTATAAGCTGTTGTTCATCATTTACAAACTCTGGGATTTTAGTTGATCTGGTATACAGGATCTTCCCATTCTGACTGACTGTAACGATAAATTTTTCCTCATCTGTATAGGTCATAAAAACGGTCTCATCACCTGATATTTTAGACGTTATACCTGAAAGAGCAAACTGGGAAAGAGTGAAGACCTCTATACTTGTCAGATCCTTTATATTTAATCTTTCTACAGCTTCAAAAAACAGTTTTTCCGGTACAGCATACACATCATACTCAACCTGATTTTCCGAGACCTCTCTGTTCTTTACAGGTAGAAAGATATAATTTACGCCGGACTCAAGTTTGTCAGACAACTTATTTTTTATCAGAAAAGAAAGGGTATTTTCATCCCTTACAGGTGGGATCACAATCTTTGAGTGTATAAAATCCTGATAAAAAACTGAGATGTAGTACCTGCCGGTTCTGTTTATATTGTAATCAACAATCTCAACAAAGCTGTTGTATCTTTTAAGGACAGCTCCTTTAACTTTACCATCTGAGATCTCTACAGTTATTAAACTCATAGCTATTAATACATCCCTTATTTTATTAAAATATATTAAAATTTAAACTTAAAAGCCGATAATTTAATATATATATCGGTAATGGAAATAATATAGTTAAAGTGAAAATACAGGAGGTGGATGATGAGAAATCAAAAAGGTTTCACACTTGTTGAGCTTGCGATAGTCCTTGTGATTATTGGACTGATACTTGGAGCTGTTATGAAGGGACAGGAGCTTATCCAGAACGCAAAGTACAAAAGGTTAGTAAATGACCTTAGAGGGTTAACAGCTGCAGCTTACACCTACTATGACAGGTACAGAGCAATGCCAGGTGATGATCCAAAAGCTGGAGACAGATGGAGTGCAACATACCCTAACATACTAAATGGAAACGGAAACGGACTTATAGATGGTGCAGCTAATTCAACAAATAATACCGATGAGTCTGTTCAGGCATGGAGACATTTAAGAGCCTCAGGAATAATAGCCGGTGACCCTAATGAAGCGACACTCACAAGACCTTCAAACCCATACGGAGGAAGATACGGTTTCTCTAATAGAAACTTCGGTACAGGAACATACAATTTTGTTTTTGTGGATAACGTCCCTGCAGATATTGGAAGGAGATTAGATGAAGAATTTGATGATGGTATCTGGAATACAGGATCTATACAGGCCAACGCTGATTACACTACAGGGGTAAGAGACATATTCTATAGATTTTAAATAGTAAGGTGGGATCAGATCCCACCTCATTTCTTTTTAACTTTTTACGAAAAGTTCTTAAAACAACAGGTGAACTAAATGTCCCGCAAACCTATAGGTCAGTTATTAAAAGAGTTTGGTTATGTCACAGAAGAACAGATACAGGTAGCCCTTGAGGTTCAGAAAATAAAGGGGGGTCTCCTTGGAGAAATCCTACAGGAACTCTCCTTTGTATCACCCAGAGAAGTTGCAGAAGCTATAGCAAGACAGTCAGGAAGACCCTATATAGACCTTTCTCAGTACCCTCCAACAAGGGAGTCTCTAAGAATCCTTGATAAAAACATAGCAAAGCAGCTTGAGGTCCTTCCATTTGAGATAGATAAAGATGAACTTCATATCGCGATGACAAACCCTTACGATATAAATGCTATAGATGTTGTTAGCAGGAGAACAAATCTTAAAGTTAAAGTTTACGTGGCAGATAAGGAAACATTACTGAAAAGTATTGAGATACATTACTTTCTTTTAGAACAACCGATAGATCAGACAGTTAAGAGTTATATAGAAAAGGCAAAAACCGGAACTCTCGGAACTGAACTACCAAAATTTATAGATACCGTTTTAAATCACGCTATTATTGACAGGGCAACAGATATTCATATCTCACCTGAAAGTGCAGCATCCCACATATTTTTCAGAATTGACGGTATAATGAGGCATTACTATGCCTTTCCAAAATCAACACATAACGCTGTAGTATCAAGAATTAAAGTTCTAGCAAATCTTGATATTGCGGAACAGAGACTTCCTCAGGACGGGGCATTTACACATACTTTTTTTAATGAAAGTTTTGATATGAGGGTATCAACAATACCTACAGCGTACGGTGAGAATGTTGTTATAAGAGTTCTTTCAAAAAATCTGTCTCTTTTCAATCTAAAGAGTCTCGGATTTGAAGATGATATGCTTTCACAGCTTGAGGAGGAGTTTTTAAAACCACAGGGGATAGTCCTTGTTACAGGTCCTACAGGTTCAGGTAAAACAACAACACTTTATGCTGCTTTAAGAAGGATAAACGCACTTGAAAGGAATATTCTCACAGCTGAAGATCCTGTTGAGTACAGATTTCCTTTTATAAAACAGACTCAGGTTAATGAGAAGGCTGGATACACATTTGCAAGGGCTATAAGACATTTCTTAAGACAGGATCCTGATGTTATTCTTGTTGGTGAGATAAGAGATGAAGAGACTGCAGAGATGGCTATGAGAGCATCAATAACAGGACACCTTGTTTTATCAACACTTCATACAAATGACGCTGTCAGTGCGATACCAAGGCTAATAGATATGAAGATAAAGGATTATATGGTTGCCTCAGGTGTCTCAGCCATAACCGCACAGAGACTTGTAAGAAAAACATGTCCTTTCTGTATGGAGGAGGAGATTATAGATATTGAAGATCTTAAAAGTTATGGTTTTAGTGAAGACTCTATAAAAAGATACGGATCTGATTATATAGATGATGGAAAGGTAAAGATTTACAGAGGAAAAGGTTGTGAACACTGCAAAGGAACAGGTTATCTTGGAAGGACTGTAATAGCTGAACTTTTAAAGATTGATGAGGATATAGCAGACCTGATAGTAAAAGGCAGTACTCCTCTTGGTATCGTTCAGAAAGCAAGGGAAAAAGGAATGAGAACATTAAAAGAGGACGGTCTTATAAAAGTTTTCAAAGGCGTCACAACCCCTGAAGAGATAAAGAGAGTAACAGGATAAGATGAGATTTTATCTAATTGAGGCTATTGATCAGGAAGGGAAGAAACAGAAGAAGGTTTTAAGCGTAACAGACGAGTCTGAGATATTTCCCCTTCTTGAGTTCTCTGGTCTTATACCTTTAAAGATTAAAAAGCTTCCAGATTACTACAGATACCTCAATATAAGAAAGTATATATACAGAATTAAAAGACAGGAAATAATTGAAGTTTTAGAGAATCTACATCTAATTGTAAAATCTGGACTTCCTATAAATACAGGACTTATGGATCTTGCAGAAGATGCAGAGAACCCATCATTAAAAGAGATGCTTTTTGATATGGCATTTAAAATACAGGCAGGTGAGACATTATCTCAGGCAGCAGAAAGCTACAGGGATATTTTCTCAGATGTTGTTATATCCCTTTTCAAGATTGGTGAGGAGACCGGAAGTCTTGATAAAACATTAAAGGATGCAGCTGAGCATCTAAAAAAGATTGAAGATCTGAAAGCAAAAACGAAACAGGCATTGATATATCCTGCATTTGCATTTTTCAGTGTTTTAGGTGCAATGATATTCTGGCTTGTTTATGTTCTCCCAAAGATAATCGATGCTTTCAAGGATTTTAATATAGAGCTTCCTGCAACAACTGTATTCATTATGAAAACATCAGATTTTTTAAGATCTTACGGTATATTTCTTGTTGTGGTTATTTTCATATTATTTATTCTTCTTCAGATGTTAAGAAAGAAGAATGAAAAGATAAGAATTGAGACAGACCGTCTAATTTTAAAGATACCTGTCATTGGCATAATCATTGAGAACTTTAATTATGCTTTTTTTGCTGAGTATGTAAGGCTTATGATACAGGCTGGACTTCCACTTTATCAGGCATTAAATATTATGGAAAATGCTATAAGAAATTATGTTTTTAAGACAGCCATAAGAAACTCAAGAAATGAGATTGAGCTTGGAAGATCATTTTCTGATTCCTTAAAAAAGGAGAATGTGTTTTCACCTCTGATCATAAGGATGATATCTATAGGAGAGCAGACAGGAGCTTTAGATGAGCAGCTTGACTATATATCAAATTACTATTACAACAAGGTTGAGTACATATCACAGAATATAGCCAAGATGATTGAGCCTATAATAATAGGTGTGGTGGGAGGATTTATGCTCATAGTTATGCTTGGATTTATAGGTCCTATATACGATCTGATATCACAGATCGGAAGAATGTGATGAAAATAGGTATTGCTCTTTCAGGTGGTGCTGTAAGGGGGGCAGCACATATAGGCGTTCTTAAAGCTCTTGAGGAAAGAGGGATAAAACCTGATTTTATATCAGGATCAAGTGCAGGTTCTATAGTTGGTGCCTTTTATGCAGCAGGTTACTCTCCTCTCGAGATGGAAAAGATAGCATTAAACACAAAATTTCTCTCTTACTTAAAGCCTGAGCTTTCCTTTAGCGCACTTTTTTCCCTGGAGAAGCTGGAAAAATTTCTTGAAAGGTACATAGGCAAAAAAGATATATCTGAGCTTGAGAAGAAACTATTTGTTTGTGTCACAAATCTGAATAAGGGTATTCCAGAGTATAAATCAAAGGGGGATCTTTTTTTATGGATATCAGCATCTTCCTCACTTCCGTTTATATTCAAACCTGTTGAGTACGAGGGAAATCTCTATATAGACGGGGGGATTATGGATAACCTCCCTGTAGAGCCTTTAAAAATTCATTCAGACTATATAATCGGTGTGGATGTAAACCCTCTTGGAACAGAAGAGAGGCTCAACAACGCTTTTTCCATACTTATAAGGAGTTTTTATCTTGCTTTCAGATCAAATGTTGAACTGAGGAAAAGGGTGTGCGATCTTTTTATACAGCCTGAAGATCTTGTTGATATAGGTCTTTTTTCTGCCTGGAGAATAAAGGATGCTATAGATATAGGCTACAGATACACAAAGAATATTTTAAACAGGAATGATCTTAAGATATAGATCTCCCCTATTTCCCTCTAGATCTCTGTAACCTTCATTTTTAATCTTCAGGACAACAGGAGAGGATGTCCTTTCCGGTATTTTGATCTTCAGCTTTTTACCTTCAAAACCCTGAAAAGATATATAATCACCTCTTAAGGCTTTATCTTTCTGTATGTATATATCTTTATGTATATCAATCCCTTTAATCTTTATATTTTTTCCCTTTATAAATCTGATTTTAAGGTAAAGATCTCCGTAATCTCCTCCATAAACACCGCTGTCCCCACCACCTTCCAGTTTTAAAACGGTATTCTCAGATACTCCAGCAGGTATCTCTATTCTTTTTTCAGCCTGAACCTTAACCCTTCCTTCCCCGTTGCATATCTCACAGGGGTTTAGCACTAAAAAACCTCTTCCTTCACACTCCATACAGGGTATCTTAAGGAAAAGTTTTTTTATACTCCCCTTTCCTTCGCACCTTTTACATCTTTTTATTATTGAGTTCTCAGTAATACCTGATCCATCACAGTAGGAGCATTTCTCGTATCTTAGGTAGGATATACTTTTTATACAGCCTGAGAAACCCTCTTCAATTTTTATGTATATCTTTTTGTGTAGATCCCTTCCTCTCTTTGGTTTAGAGTGGTAACCTAAGATATCTGATATAACCTCATTGATTCTGTCTCCAAGCTTTCTCTTTCTTTCTGTTGATATGTAGATATCGTAGGATTTTCTCTTTTCAGGATCAATTAATGTCTCATAAGCCTGAACAATCTTTTTGAAGATCTCCTCATTCTCTCTGTTGAGATCGGGATGGTACTTTTTAGCCTTCTCTCTGAACGCTTTTTTTATCTCTTCAGGGGTGGCATCTCTTCCCACCCCAAGTATTCTGTAAAAATCCATTTATGTTATCTCTTCCCTTTCCTCAGGTGGGATTGCAACAACAACCTTGGCAGGTCTTAAAACCCTTCCCCTGTATCTGTAGCCTGTCTGGATAACCTTCACTATCTCGTTAGGTTTATACTCCTTTGATACAACAGTTTCAACAGCCTCATGTTCAAGGGGATTAAACTCCCCTGTTGTTTCTATCTTTTCTATACCGTGATCTTTCAGAAATTTAACAAGCTGGTAATGGATCATCTGGACGCCTTTTATAAGTGCATTTATATCAGTTGCTGTTTTCGCACTCTCAAGAGCCTTCTCAAAGTTATCAACTATCTCCATAAATCCTTTTGCTATCTTTACAATTCCTTCCTCTTTTGCCTCTTCCTTTTCCTTTCTTACCCTTATTTTGTAGTCCTCAAACTCTTTCTGGAGATTCTGGTAAAGCATGCTAAGTTTTTTTGCAGCCTCTTCAGTTTTCTCAAGTTTTTTTCTCAGATTTTCAATCTCTTCCTCAAGTTTTTTTATCTTTTCCTCTTTCTCTTCCTCTTTTACCTGAACTTCCTGTTCCTTTTTCTCTTCGCTCATATATATGGAAACCTCCTCATACTTATTTTTCTAAAAATATATTCTTGATCATCCAGTTTTTCAATCAGAGGAAAACCTCTTCACCAAATGCTGTAAGGTCTATAAACTCATCTGCAACCTCAATAAGCTCTTTTGCTGCTGTCTGTTTAAAAGCTGCTATCTCAACCTTAACACCTTTTGTATGGAGATATCTGACAAGATCAGCAAAATCACCATCACCACTTGCGAGAACGGCAACATCTATCTTTTCTGCAAGGGATATAGCATCCATAGCAATTCCCATATCCCAGTCAGCCTTTATTGTTGTCCATAAATTTCCATACTCATCAAGTCTTTTAAATATCTTTGGTTCTTTCACCCTTACCTGATAGCCAATATGTTTGAGAGTGTTAATAAAACCTTTCTGGTCAACACCCTGAAGTTTAACAAGGTATGCTATTGCCCTTACAAGAACTCTACCATTCAAAACTTTATCAAGAACGCTCTCAAAATTTACCTTTCTGTTAAATGAGTCTCTTGCCGAGTAGTAAAGGTTCTGTATATCAAGGAAGACAGCTACCCTCTGATTTTTATAAAGATTTCTGAGTTTTTCATCTGAGTACATAAGATCTCCTGTTTCTATTTAATATAAAGTTGTTGTAGATATAATTATATATTAAACTAAAAGTCTGAATAATTTAAAATCTTACAGGAGGTGATTTATGATGTCCAAAACAGCTATAAGAGCACAGAGATTTATGATGGGTACTCTTCTCATTATAGCTATGCTTCT
Organism: Persephonella marina EX-H1; assembly: GCF_000021565.1. Classification (NCBI taxonomy): domain Bacteria; kingdom Pseudomonadati; phylum Aquificota; class Aquificia; order Aquificales; family Hydrogenothermaceae; genus Persephonella; species Persephonella marina. The sequence continues at coordinate 940,987 of NC_012440.1, forward strand.
CGTTAATACAGGTTATGACTGGGGAAAGTATATAGTTTACTTTATAATATTTATGCTTTATCTATCAGCATTTACAGGTTTCTGTCCATCTGATGCTGTTTTTGAGAAACTTTTTGGTAAAAGAAGGGATTAATGAGATTTTTACATCTAAGTGATACACATCTTGGATATAACCAGTACGGACTTTTTGAGAGGGGGAAGGACTTTTTTGATGCTTTCAATGAGGCTGTAGAGATAGCCATTGAAAGGGATGTTGATTTTGTTATCCATACAGGTGATTTCTTCCATTCATCAAGACCCTCAAACAGGGTTATAGTAGAGGCTATAAATATACTTTCACGTCTGAAGGACAGAAATATACCATTCTTTACCATATCTGGAAATCATGATAGGGGGAGTAATGTAAAGGATATATCCCCTTTAAATATACTCCAGACATCTGGTCTTACAGTTGTTGATCAGAGAGTTGTTGAACATGAAGGTGTTTTTATATCAGGAATAAAGTATGTCTCTAAAGCAGGATTGAGACATCTTGGAGGTCTGAAGGAGAGTATAAACAGGCTTCTGGATCAGACAGGGAATGGTTTTAAGATTCTTATGCTCCATCAGGAGTTTTACCCATTTTTTCCTGAATCTGAGCTGTATCTCTCTGAGGAGATACCTGAAGGCTTTGATTATGTTGGTATAGGCCACTACCATATAGCTCAGGAACCTACCGAGATCAATAAAGCTGTTATTGTTCAGTCAGGCTCAACGGAGTTTACAGCGTATCATGAGTCTGAGGAAAAAAAAGAGAAAGGTGTTTATCTTGTTGAGGTTGATAGAGAGATAAAGGCTGAGTTTATAAAATTAAGGAGTTTAAGACCTTTTATCTCGGTCAGATTAGATGAGGACTCTCTTGATGATCTCATAAGGGATTTAAAGGAGAAGGTTGAGAAGATAGCTTCCTCAAGTGATAAAAATGCTGTCGTCATATTCAAAGGCATATTAAGAAAATCAGGTGTTAAGGATATACTCAAAATACTTGAAGATTACGGATTAAAGGCGGGTTCAGATCAGATCTTACATTTTAACTTTAATATAACAAGGGAGATCCAGTTACAGGATGAGAGCTTTATACTGGAAAATGAGGAGAAGCTTATCTCTGAAGAGCTTAAAAAGATTATAGGAGATAAGGATCTTTACAGCAGTGTAAAGGAGGTTATAGATCATCTCAGATCCTTTGAAAGTATAGATGATGCAAAAAAATATCTGAAGGAAAATCCGGATTTACTGGAGCTTTGAGATGGAGTATAGAAATTTAGGAAGGTCTGGTTTAAAGGTTTCTGTAATCTCCATTGGAGCTATGACTTTTACAGAAAAAGGATGGCGTTCTGCTGGAACAATGAGCTTTTCAGAGATACAGAGGGTTGTTGATTATGCCATTGATCATGGTGTAAATCTTTTTGACACAGCTGATATATACGCTTTTGGAGAGTCTGAAACCTTACTTGGAAAAGCACTTGGAAACAGGAAGAATGATGTTATTATAGCCACTAAAGTAAGGGGTGTTATGGATGAAAACGATCCAAACAGAAGAGGACTGTCAAGGTACCATATAATCAGATCCTTAGATGAGAGCCTTAAAAGACTTGGAAGGGATTATATAGATATATACCAGTTACACTGGTGGGACAATCACACACCTATTGAAGAGACACTTGAAACACTCAACGATCTTGTTAGAGAAGGGAAGGTAAGATATATAGGGTTATCAGATTTTGCTGGATGGCAGATAGCAAGATCTGTATCAATACAGGAGATGAGAGGCTGGTCAAGGTTTATCTCTGCCCAGATGTACTACTCACTACTTGGAAGGGATATTGAGTTTGAGGTTGTTCCTGCATGTCAGGAATCAGGCCTTGGTCTTATGATATGGAGTGCCTTAGCTGGAGGTTTTCTGACAGGTAAGTACAGCAGAGATAGTGGTATTCCATCTGATGGAAGATATGCAAGGATGGAAAGGCCTTTTTTAAGATTTGATATGGAAAAAGGTTATTTTGTTGTAGATGAGCTCAGAAAGATAGCTGAGAAGTACAACGCAACAGTTTCACAGGTTGCACTTAACTGGGTAAAATCAAAACCTTTTGTCAGTTCAATAATAATCGGTGTTCGTTCATTAGATCAGCTTAAGGACAATCTGGGATCTGTAGAGTGGGATCTTTCTGAAGAGGATATAGAATACCTTGATCAGATAACACAGCCTGTTAGACCATACCCACAGTGGTTTCTTGATATGTTTGCAGATCTTTAAATAGGATTTTAAATTAAATTAAAAACGGACTGTTATGGAAAGAAAACTAAAGATTCTGCTTGATTACTCCTCTAAGATCGCTAATGAGAAAGATCTGAGAAATGTTCTCCTTTTCTTAACAGATCTCGCAAAGGAGATAATGGAAGCTGATAGATGCAGTATATTTCTTTACGATGATCAGAAAAAAACTTTATGGACTATTGTTGCCCACGGTGTTGACAGGATTGAGATAGATGCTGATAAAGGGATTGCAGGGTATGTTTTCAGAACAGGCGAGATCTTAAATATACCGGACGCTTACAAAGATCCAAGGTTTGACAGAGATATTGATAAAAGAACAGGTTACAGAACAAGGACGATTCTTGCAGTTCCTCTTTTTGACAGAAAACAGAATATAATAGGTGTTTTTCAGGTAATAAATAAGCTAACAAACAGTGTATTTACAGAAGAGGATATTGAGCTTTTAAGACATATTTCCCTGTATGCATCATCAACTATTGAAAATGCCATCCTTTATGAAAAACTTAAAAAAGCCCATGAGGATGTTATATACAGGCTTTCCCATGCAACAAAATTTAAGGATCCTGAAACACAGAACCATATTATCAGGGTTGGACTTTACTGTGAGATACTTGCAAGAGAAGCTGGACTTGATGAAGAAGATGTTGAGCTTGTAAAGCTTGCAGCCCCCATGCACGATATAGGGAAGGTAGGTATACCTGACAGGGTGCTTCTCAAACCGGGAAAGCTAAACGATGAAGAATGGGAGATAATGAAGAAACATACGATATACGGCTATGAGATACTGAAAGGTGGAGACAGCAGACTTCTCCAGATAGCGGCTGATATAGCTATTGAGCATCATGAGAGATGGGATGGAACTGGATATCCTTTTGGAAAGAAGGGAGAGGAGATATCAATTTACGGGAGAATGACATCAATATCTGATGTGTTTGACGCTCTTACATCTGACAGGCCGTATAAAAAAGCATGGGATATGGACAGAACTGTAAGATTTTTTAAGGAACAGAAGGGGAAACATTTTGACCCATTTCTTACAGATATATTTTTAAAAAATATAGATCAGATGTTCAGTATAAAGAGGGAGCTTAGAGATGAGGATTAAAGCTGTTTTTGTTTTCATGATCTTTGCGATCACTTCTCTTTACGCTCAGGAGGCCGGTAAGATCGTTCAGTATGAAGGTGTTGTTAAGGTTCACAGGGAAGATAAAGTAAGACCTGTGAAGGTAGATCATCCTGATTTTCCTATTTTTGTCAGAGATATCGTAAGAACTAAAAGCAGGTCTCTTGCCTTTATCAGATTTATAGATGGTTCAAAGGTAGTGCTTACAGAAAAGTCATCCCTTATTGTTCAGGATCTTGATATGGTATCTGCTAATGAAGGGAGAGTTCTTTTTAAGATAGAGAAAAGGGGTAAGCTTAAAGGACTGAAAGTTAAGGCGAGATCTGTTGTTATTGGCGTTAAAGGAACAAAGTTCATCATAGATATGACAGATGACAGTATGAATATCTTTCTAAAAGAAGGTGTTATATCAGTCAGATCTTTAGTTGGAGAGTTTATAAGATACAGACAGAGAGAGATCTCCGAATTTGAGAGATTTAAAGAGGAGCAGATAGGTGGGTATGAAAAATACAAGAAGGAGATGGAAGAGGAGTTCAAAGAGTTTGTTAAAGAGTTTGAGATGAGAGGGGGGACGGCGGTCAGTATAAAAGATGGTGAGGTCAGGGATATAAAGATACCACCGTATATAGAAAAAGAGTTTGAGCTTTTAGACAGATTTTGATCATGTTTAAGATAAGATTTCTGATCTTATTTTTTGTATCAGTTTTATTTCTTTTTGTTTATTTCTCAAAACCTTCTTCTATTACAAAGTTTGTTTACAATCTGGAAGATATAAAGTTCTATATCAAAAGCGTTCTTGGTGCTGACCATAAACCTTTTGATGATCTCGTAGTTGTTGCGATTGATGAGAAAAGTATAAACAGGTTTGGGAGATGGCCATGGGACAGAAAGGTAACAGCTGATCTTATTAACAGATTAAAAGAGGCTAAGGTTGTTGGTCTGGATATAGTTTTTTCAGAAAAAAGTAATCCAGAAAGCGATAGAGCTCTATTTGACTCAATAGGAAAGAATGGAAATGTTATATCAGGTTTTTTCTTCAGGGATTACGCAACACAGACAGTAACTGAAGAGGTTATAGATTTTCTTGAGGACTGCTCTCTACCAAGGTACAGGGTACTTTCTGAGAGTGTTGGTATACCGGAATTCTCATACATAGAGAGTAATATTCCACAGATACTAGAAAACTCACTTTCATGTGCATTTTTCAATATTAAACCTGATGTGGATGGTATATACAGACATTACCCTACAGTCTATCTTTTTGAGGGGATGATCTTTCCATCTCTGGCATTACAGCTTGTAAGATTCTATCTCGACAGGGAGATATACCTTGAGATAGATCAGCTTGGTGTAAAAAAGCTTAATATAGGAGATATTACGTTAAGCGAAAACTACATAAGACTTAACTTTTATAAGGATATAAAAACGGTCTCAGCTGTTGATATACTTGAAGGGGGTATAGACCCATCATTTTTCAAAGACAGGATTGTTATAGTTGGTATTACTGAGATGGGAGTTTACGATATAAGACCAACGCCCGTTGATCCATTAATGCCAGGTGTTTTCCTGCATTATGTTGCTGTATCAAACCTTCTAAAGGGAGATTTTCTGAGGGAGTCTGCGATTTACGACATAACATTCACAGTGGTACTTCTTCTCTCAGTTTTCACAGTTGGATATATCAAAAAGCTAAAATACAGAATGCCTCTTTATGCATCTGTACTATTTATCCCTTTTCTTGTCCCTTCTCTCCTTTTCATTTATAAAAATGTATGGATAGTAACCGTTTATCCTTTTATATTTTCTTTTCTTTATATTATCGCACTTGAGATATACCAGTTTTTCAGAGTTGATCTCCAGACAAGGGAGCTTAAAAGAGCCTTCTCAAAATATCTCTCACCTGATGTTGTTGAGCAGATAGTAAAAGATCCTGAAAGTCTTGGATTAGGTGGTGAAGAGAAGGAGATCACAGTACTTTTTGCAGATATAAGGGATTTTACAGTTATTACAGAAAAGCTGAGTCCACATCAGGTTGCTAAACTCCTCAATATATACTTTGACAGTATGACAAAGATCATTCTGGAGAATAAGGGACTTTTAGATAAATATATAGGTGATGCTATAATGGCTGTTTTTAATGCACCTTTAACTGTTCCGGATCATTCAGATAAAGCATGTAAGACAGCCCTTGATATGGTTAAAAGGCTTGATCAGGTAAACAGAAATTTAGAGAAGCAGAACCTCCCACATTTAAAAATAGGTATCGGGATCAATACAGGGAGAGCGATTATAGGAAATCTTGGATCATCTTTAAGATTTGAGTATACAGCTATTGGAGATACTGTAAACCTTGCATCAAGGCTTGAAGGACTTAACAGGATCTACGGAACTGATATTATAGTCTCCCAGTTTACAGTAAGTAAGGTAAAATCAGACTTTCTATTCAGAAAGCTTGACAGGGTTAGAGTAAAAGGAAAAGAGGAAGCCGTTGAGATCTACCAGTTAATGGAAAAGAGTGAAAGGAATAAAAATATTAAGATCCTTTACGAGAAGGCTCTTGAACATTATTTTAATACTGAGTTCAGTACGGCACAGGAGATTTTTAAAAAGTTGTGGGTAGAGTATGAAGACTATCCTTCAAAGATCCTTTTAGAAAGATCTGAGTATTATATTAAAAATCCACCTGAAGAGGGCTGGGAAGGTATCTATGAGTTCAAAGAAAAATAAAATCAGGGTTTTAGGTGCTTACGGCAGCAAATACAGGGACATGAATCCCTCCACATTTCTTATTAATGATACTGTATGTATAGACGCAGGTAATATAATTGAACCTCTAAAAGAAGATATATTTAAGATCTCACACATATTTCTCACACATTCTCATTTTGATCATATAAGTGATATACCATTCCTTCTGGATCTAACATACTCTAAAAGGGAGAAACCTCTTTATCTGTACGCTCTGAAAGATACGATAAACACATTGAAGGAAGATCTTTTTAATCAGAGTATTTGGCCAGATTTTTCAAAGATAAAGCTTCCACAAACTGGAGAACCTGCCCTCCAGTTTATAGAGATATCATATTATGAGGAGTATACAGTTGATGGTATAAGGGTAAAAACTTTTCCTTCAGAACATACAGTGCCAACTTCAGGTTTTATTATAAACGATCAGATACTTATATCAGGAGATACAGTATCAACAGATGTTATAATCAATCAGCTTAAAGAGAACCCTGATATTAAAAAGGTTTTCATAGATATCTCCTTCCCTGAAAGACTGGAAGATATCGCATACAAAAGTAAACACCACTCAACAAAAACTGTGAGGGATCTCATAAGAAAGTTAAATGGTCATATCAGTATATACGGATACCATCTGAAACCTCTGTATGCCGAGGAGATAAAGAAAGAGCTAAAAGATGAGAGAGTTTCTTTTCTGGAAGAGGAGGACAGATTTTACTTTTTATAAAAATGGGGTGATGGTCTTCCTATATAATAACCCTGTGCATAATCAATACCGACAGATTTTACAGCCTCAAGAATAACCTCATTTTCAACATACTCTGCAACAGTTTTTATTCCTAAATTCTTTGTTAATGTTGTTATACTGAGAACAAAGGCTCTGTCTTTAGGATTTTTTACCATACTTCTTATAAAATCACCCTCAATTTTCACTATATCTATCGGGAATCTCTTTATATAATGGAAAGATGAAAATCCAGAACCAAAGTCATCTATCGCAAACTTAAATCCTTCATCTTTAAGTTTCATAACAAAATCTTCAAGTATGCTTATATTACTTACAGTCTCCCTCTCTGTTATCTCAAATACTATATTGGAAGGATTTAGATGGTAATCTGAAACAAGGGATTTTATACTCTCTAAAAACTCCTTTGACATGATAGCTTTTGGAGATAGGTTCATAAATAAAACACCCTCATAGTTTTCCTCTTTAACCTTTTTGAATGTGTTTTCCATAAGAACCAGATCAAGTTTATGTATCACTCCCATCTTTTCAGCTACTCTTATGAACTCATCCGCCTTCAATGTTTTGACCTCATTCTCGATTCTACACAGAACCTCATGTATATAAACCTGATCCTCTTTAATATCAAGAATAGGCTGGAAGTACGGTATAACTTTTTTGTTCTCAATGGCATTCAGTATGGTAATGTTTAACTTTCCTATCTTTTTATAAATCTGTTCAACATCATCTTCAGTTGGGAGGTAGACAGAACCTTTGTTTTCCATCTTTACTTTATGAAGGATGTTGTCTGCAAACAGGAAAAGATCCTTTGCATCCTTACCATGATCCGGATAAACAGCCATACCTATTGACGCTGAAACCTTAACCTTTGATCCATCAGTTGCTATGAGGAAAAATCTATTTATGCTGTCAATGATATCTTTAGCTATACTGTAGCCCTTTTCAGCATCGGTTAAAGGAAGTATAACAGCAAACTCATCACCACCGTATCTTGCAACAATATCTCCTCTTCTAATAGTATCCCTTATTATCTGTGCTATCTTCTGAAGGATAATATCACCGAAACCGTATCCGTATGTATCATTTATAGCCTTAAAGTTATCTATATCTATAGTCAATAGTGTAAACTTGTAGCCGTGTCTGTCAGCCCTGGCTATCTCGTAATTTAAAAGCTCCCAGAAGACCTTCTGATTGTAAAGACCTGTTATAGAATCCCTCGTTGAGTAGTACTCTATCTCCTTTGAATATTTATTGATAGCCTTAACTGAGATTATAAGATTCAGGAATGTTGAGAGTATACTGTCAATAATAAGAACCTTCGTTTTGTCAGTCTGAACCTCAGGTAAAATCCCTATTCCAACAACCCCACCAATTCCTGGCTCATCAAGAAGCAGACATCTCTTTCTGTATTTTATCTTCTTTCCTATAAATCTTGGGATACATCTCTTCCTGTCAATGATGTTATGTCTTATATTTATTCTGGAACCTTCTGATGTGGTAAAACATTCTCCCATTCTTGACAGTGCGAGATTTTCAAAATCTTTTTTCATCTGAGGGTGAGGTTCAAACACCCAGAACATCTCAATATCGTAACTGTTTTCACCTGACTGGAATATTGAAAACATAGAATAAACTGGAAGAATCTTACTGACCTCCAGTAACATCTGATTTATGTAATCTCTCCAGTCCTTTATAACAGCAGAAGTCAAGACAAACTTCTCAAGAAGTTTTATCTCAAACTCAAGCATATCCTTATCAACAGCTATGGTTTTCAACTTATCTATAAGATGCTGAAAACCAGTATAAACAAGGTGAAACTCTTTTAATTCAAACTCATCAGGATGAAACTCAATTTTTGAAAGATCTGAGATAGATTCAACCTCGTTTATTTTTTCATTCAGTTTATCTATATACTGTTTTATCTTTCTGTTTATTAAAAATGCTATACCTACAGCTATAGCAATAGGCAGAGGGAAGATAGCTATAAGTGAAAGAGCAAAATCACCTTTTGCCGAGGCTACAAACTGTCTTATATTCTGTTTAACCTCAATAACTCCAAGAACATCTCCTATATCTGCATTATAATGGCATGTCTGGCAGATCTTTTCAGCTTTTAACGGATGTATGAGCCTCAGAACACCTTCCCTCTCAACGGTAACATCCTCCCCTTCGTTAAAAGCTTTCAGTATATATCTGTCTACCTCGTTCTGTTCTATCTTACCGAACAGTTCCTCTACAATCTTTCCTCTGTATATGTTAACAGTGTATAGGCTTTTCTCAAATGCTTTCTGGTTCGCTTCCAGAAACTCCTCAAGATCCTCCCTTGACCATCCCCTTTTCATTATTTGGAACATAGAATTAAAGGTCTGTTTTGCAAGAGTATGTGATTCCTCATAGGCTCTTTTCTTGAGATGTTCTGTGTATATATTACTTACAGCAAAATAAAAATAGCTGTAAACCACTGCAGCTCCAACCAGAATAAAGGTTAGTATTATTCCCTTCAGACTTTTCATACTGCACCTTACTGTTCAGAAAGAAACATATACTGAACGCCTGATGTCATATATTAATACTCCTGAGTAAGTAGTAAAAACTATTAATTTTATTAAATAATATAAATAATTATTCGTAACAAGTCTATCTTTTGTTTAGTAATGGTGATGGGAGTTTAAAAATGGTACTATAGAATACTGTTGAAAATCTGCCAGGGTTAAGATATGTACAGCTGGAAAAGTATATTTGATGAGATAAAAAAGTACAGAAGAGAGTTAATAGCGGGACATATACTTGCAGTTCTTGCTATCTGTGTAAGTGTTCCCACACCTCTTTTTCTTCCTTTACTTGTTGATGAGGTGTTATTGAACAAACCCGGTATTTTTATAAGAACATTTGAGAGATTCTTTGGAGAAGGTAATGCTGTTATATATACGGCTACAGCCCTTATTATTGTACTTGTTATGAGATTTCTGTTTTTTGTATTCAATGCTGTTCAGGCAAAGATATTCACAACCATATCTAAAAATGTAACTTACAAAATCAGGGAAGATCTGATAAAGCACCTCCAGAAGGTATCAATGGCAGAGTTTGAGACGGTTGGATCAGGAGGTATAGCTTCAAAACTTGTTACAGATATAAACACACTTGATGATTTTATTGGAAAGACTGTGAGCAGGTTCATAATATCTGTTCTGACAATAATAGGCGTTGCCGTTGTCCTGATACTGATAAACTGGAAGCTTGGACTTCTTATAGTCTTTCTCAATCCTGTTGTTATTTATTTCACAACTGTTGTAGGAAGGAAGATTGGAAAGCTTAAAGGGAAGGAGAACAAAGCTGTTGAAAAATTCCAGGAAAAACTTACTGAAACTCTTGATCTTTTCTGGCAGATAAGGGCAAGTAACAGGGAAAAAACATTTTTCAGATACGTTATAGACACAGCAAGGGAAGTTAGAGATACAGCTGTAGAGTTTGGATGGAAAAGTGATGCTGCTACAAGACTTTCAATGCTCGTTTTCCTGGCAGGTTATGAGGTTTTCAGAGCAACAAGTATACTTTTTGTTGCCTATTCTGATCTTACCATAGGGCTGATGCTTGCAATATTTGGTTATCTGTGGGTTATGATGACGCCTGTTCAGGAACTGCTGAACATCCAGTATGCTTACCATTCAGCTACTGCGGCACTTGACAGGATTAATTCAATATTCAGTATGAAAAAAGAACCTGAATACCCACACATTCTTAATCCCTTTAAAAATAAAGAGACCTGTTCTATACAGCTTAAGGAAGTTTATTTCTCTTATGATGGGAAGAATATGATCCTTGAAGGTATAAATCTGAAAGCTGATAAAGGCAAAAAGATAGCTATTGTAGGTGCAAGCGGAAGTGGAAAAACAACACTGGCTCATATTATGGTCGGTTTTTACCCTGTTGATAGGGGAGATATCCTTTACGATGGTATATCTGTTAAGGAGATAGGCCTTGATGTTGTAAGAGATAACGTTTCACTTGTTCTGCAGAGTCCTATGATGTTTAACGATACTGTGAGATTTAATCTGACCCTTGGAAAAGATATTCCTGAGGAGAAGATCTGGGAGGCTTTAGAGATTGCCCAGATGAAAGATTTTGTTATAAATCTTCCAGACAGACTTGAGACAGTTGTTGGTAAAAATGGAGTAAGACTGTCAGGTGGACAGAGACAGAGGCTTGCTATAGCAAGAATGATACTCCAGAATCCGAAAATTGTTATACTTGATGAGTCAACATCAGCTCTTGATACACAGACAGAGTACAGGCTTTTCAAGGCACTACAGAGATACCTTAAAAACAAAACAACAATTATAATAGCCCACAGACTTAGCACAGTTCAGCAGGCGGACTATATTTATGTTCTTGACAGAGGAAAAATTGTTGAAGAAGGAACACATGAACAGCTTATGAAAGAGGAAGGACTTTACAACGAATATATGAAAAAACATTATATGGCAGGTTAAAGATGGAAGTTATTGAAGGACTTAATGAGAAACAGGCAGAGGCTGTATTATACTTTGGATCTCCCCTTCTTGTTCTTGCAGGTGCAGGATCAGGTAAAACAAAGGTAATAACACACAAGATAATATTTCTTATTAAAGAGTTGGAGATACCTTTAGACAGAATATTGGCTATTACCTTCACCAATAAAGCTGCCTCTGAGATGAAAGAGAGGGTTAAAAACTATCTCGGTTTAGAGGAAGAGCCCCAGTGGATATCAACATTTCACAGTTTCTGTGTAAAGGTTTTAAGATCAGAGGCAGAAAGTATCGGTTACTCAAGGGATTTTATCATTTACGATGAAGAGGACAGTAAGAAGGCTATAAAGGATGTTGTAAAGGAGCTGAACCTGAACTCAGATCTATATAAACCTGAGAGGGTAAAACATATATTCTCAAATATAAAACAGTCCCTTGATGACACAGTTTTAGAGTTTTACTCTTTCACTATGCCCCATCTTCCAGAGATCTATAAAAAGTATGAAGAGCATTTAGCTTTCAGTAATGCTATGGATTTTGATGATCTTCTGATAAATGTTGTAAAACTCTTCAACCAAAACCCAGATATTCTAAAAAGGTGGCAGAACAGATTTGATTACATACTTGTAGATGAGTATCAGGATACAAATAAGGTCCAGCACCAGATATTGAAGCTTTTAGTTGGAGATAGGGATTGCATAACTGTTGTTGGAGATCCGCAGCAGTGTATATACACATGGAGAGGGGCAAACCCTGAAAATATACTTGAGTTTGAGAAGGATTTTCCAGGAACAAAAATAATAAAGCTTGAGAGAAACTACAGATCAACAGAAAAGATACTCTCAATCGCAAACAAAGTTATATCAGGATCAAAGGGAAGATGGAAAGAGAAGATACTTAAACTCTGGACTGACAGGAAAGGTGGAGAAGATATTTACCTTATCAGACTGGATACAGACAAGCATGAAAGCGGTTTCATAGGTAAGATGATTAAAAAGATAATCTCAGATGAAGGCTACAGCTACAGAGATTTTGCTGTTTTAATAAGAATGTCATATGTATCAAGGAATATTGAAGAGGCATTTATCAACCTTAAGATACCTTACCAGATAGTTGGTGGTGTTAAGTTCTTTGAGAGGGCCGAGGTAAAGGATATCCTCGCATATCTTAGATTTGCGTTGCTGCCGAAAGACACACAGGCATTTAAAAGGATAATAAACCTCCCTTCAAGGGGAATAGGTGATAAAACGATTGAAAAGATAAGATCTTTCTATGAGAGAGACTGGCTTCAGGCTCTTGAAGACTCATACAATCATCTCTCCCCAAAAATCAGGATGAGAGTTCAGGAGTTTCTTGAGATTATAGAGACTGTCAGAAAGTACGGGAATGAAAAGCCCTCACAGATGGCAAAATATGTATTTGATGCTATAAATTACGAAGAGTACCTCGTATCAAAGTATCCTAAGGATTATGAAGACAGGATAGCAAACGTTAATGAGCTTTTTAACGCACTGAAAGAGGTTGAGAGATCAGGGAAAAGCCTGCTGGAGTTTCTTGAAGAAAGCTCTCTTTCCCAGGCTCAGGACAGCATACAGGAGGAGAACAGTGTTAAGATTATGACAGTTCATGCCTCTAAAGGTCTTGAGTTTCCGGTCGTTTTTATAGCAGGACTTGAAGAGGGCATATTCCCAAGTGGAAGATCTTTTGAGGATATTGAACAGATGGAAGAGGAGAGAAGGCTTTTTTATGTAGCTATAACAAGGGCAAAAGAGAAGCTTTTCCTTACATACTCAAAATACAGAGCCGGTTATGGCTCGCATTATAACGAAACAAAACCTTCGAGATTCTTACAGGATATAAAAGATGACCTGAAGATAATATCAACCCAGAGAGCTGTAAGGAAAAGATCGGATAAAGTTAATACTACAGTATCTTCAGATGATTTAAAGGTAGGTCAGGCTGTTAAACATGATATTTTTGGAAAGGGTGTTATTACAAAGATAGATGGTAATAAAGCTGTTGTTATATTTGAGAAAGTTGGAGAGAAGACTATAAGAAAGGACTTTCTAAAGATATAAAAGGGTGGGATTACCACCCTATGTAAAGTCCAAGTAGATATCTTCTGTCTTCATCCTGACCGGAGTATGCTCCAACTTCTTCAGCGTATGTGGTAAAGTTAAGAGTCAGCAGAGCAAGTCTGAGATCTACTCCCGCTGTAGCGTACCCCTGATAAGACCCTACCCTTATGGCAAATGTGGAAAGAGATGTGTCCCAGAGTTTTACCTCAGCACCTAATCTTATTCTCTTACCTATATCACTGTCTTCCTCATAGTTATTCAGTATATCAACATAATCAGCTGCAAGTATCCATTCCTTGAATATACCTATTTTAGGTCTTAATGCTATACCGATATTTGCCGTCATTGGTATCTTTCCGGCATCTCCAAAATCAAGATCCCCTATATTAAGAACTGAGAAACCAACAGAAGGCCTCAGGAAAGAGTCCTGTGAAAAACTGTAAATAACCCCTGCATCAAAACCAACAGCAGTACCTGATTTTTTAAGTTCATCTGTTATGTAATCATCAAGATTATCCTCATGTTCAACAAGCTCTCTTGATGTAAATGTATGTTTCAGAGATTCCCTGTGCAGATACTTTGCTGAAAATCCGGCAGATAATTTATTATTACCAAGATTAAGATCATAAGAAAGTCCAGCTACACCTCCGTAAGTAACGTTACTGTCTGTTTCAAGAACACCATCAGAACCAAAACCCTGGTGTGTTCTGTTGTCAGATTTTAATGATGCGAGAAAACCGACTGCAAAACCAATCCTGTCACCCTTTTTTGATATTGAGCTGTAATCTGTTATATCAAGATGAAGGTTTTTTCCCTGGTATGCTTTTAAAACCTCATTTACAGCGTATAGTTGATCATCAGAATCATCACCATCTGGAGGAAGATAATCTCCATCTTTAGCATCAAGAGCATCAGACAGATCATTTATAAAATCAAGTGTGTTTTTTGATACACCAACAGATGCCTTTACAAGATTAACCTCAAATCCAGCTTCTTTCTTGATAAAACTTAAGCCAGCAGGGTTATAAAAAACGGATGATGCTGTTCCACCTACAGCAATGTAAGCACCTCCCATTCCCATAGCCCTTGGGTCTTTATAAAGATATGGATATTCGTATGTTACGGCCAGAGCTGGAAATGATATCAGTCCAAGAGATAAAACTATCTTCTTCATATTGTATCCCCCCTTGTTTACTGAATTGTTGTTAGATATTTAGCAAGATCCTGTGATGTACAGGTTGTTGGATCGTTATCATCAGCTGTACACACCTCATTTCTAAAATCATCAACAGCCTGCTGTACATCAGCGTTAACATTTCCAACCGTTTCAGTTATTAGATTTGCAGCACTTTCTATAGCATCAAGAATTGTTCCTTCAATTGTGTATGGGTTACCGTTTGCATCTAACACGGGACAGGGTAGGCAGTTTGTTCCGTCAGGGGCAGAACAGCTGTTATAGTTTGTATCACAGTATCCTTCTGTCAGAACAACGGTTTTTACAGCACCTGATCTGTATATAAGTTTATAAGTTTCATTATCTGAACAGTTAGGATCTGTTGATTTAACAGTAAATCTGACCGATTCATAGGTGATTCCATCATTAAATGTAACATTCCCAAAGGATGTATAATTTACACCAGATATTGTACAGCTGTTATTCACAGCATATTCAATAGAGCATGCCTCAATATCTCCATTATCACCTATAAGATTTCCATTAAGATCTTCACACTGTCCGGGATTTAGCCATGAATTAACATTATCAAGTGTGAAGGCAAGTGATATTGACGATCTTGCAGCCTCAACAAGACCTCTGTAAAAACAGGCATCTCTCTCTATATCCGTCAGGTTTACTGCAGTACAGTTATCTGCAACAGATCTGTATGTCTGGGCTGCTTTCTCTAGCAGGGTTATATTTGAAGGTTTAGCCCTCGTTGATAAAACATCAAGGAACTGATCAAACTGGTAGTTCTGTAGATTGTTGAAGTTTGTATCAATCTGGGATTGAAGAATATCATTTACTATATCTGGAATGGTAAAACCGGCACTACCAACATATGCTGCAGCAAGATTTAATCTCCCTTCTTCCTCTGTCATCCCACCATTACAGGTTATATCAGAGCTAAGTTTCTGGATAACATAATCATAATTTCCAGCATCAAGGGCTGTGGCTATATCGTATCTGCAGGCCTCACCGGTTCCATCATCACTTAATCCAATCCCATCATATCCCCCACAGGAGGCTATAAACATCCCTGTAAGAAAAATAGTTATCTTTTTTTTCATTCTCATGATAACCTCCTTATAAAGTACAGATTTTGGAAAGCTCCAGTTTTTCTAAATGTATATCAGACCCAACAACAAGATCTTTAAGTTTTTCAAAGGAAGGTGATTCATCTGTTATGAATATCTTTCTTTCACCGGTTCCATTAAGATCAAGATTTTTCTTTTTCAGGTAAAGAGCTGTTGCCTTTGATGAATCAATAATATTCAGGTGTGGATATATCTTTTTTATAACATCTTTAAGAAGAGGGTAATGGGTACATCCAAGTATAAGTGTATCTATACCTTTACTTACTATATCATCAAGATACTCTTTTACTGTAAGTTCCGTTATCTTGTGATCAATAAGTCCCTCTTCAACAAGAGGAACAAATAGCGGACAGGGTTTCTGGTAAACGGTAAAATCTCCTTTTTTCTCAATCTCAGTTCTGTAGGAGCCACTTTTTATGGTCGCCTGAGTTCCTATAACACCAATTCTGCCGTTTTTTGTTGTTTTCACAGCAAGTTCAACCCCGGGTTTTATAACACCTATAACAGGTATATCAAAGCTCTCTCTAAGAGCCTCAATCGCATAAGAAGAGGCTGTATTACATGCAACAATCAAAGCATCTATTCCAAAGCTGTAAAGGTAATTTGCACATTCAAGGCTGTATCTGATTATTGTTTCTTTAGATTTGTTTCCATATGGAACCCTTGCTGTATCACCAAGATAATAGATATCAGCAAAAGGAAACTCTCTATCTATCTCTCTGAAAACTGTTAAACCACCAACACCTGAATCAAATATGCCTATTGACATATCAGCTACCTGTTTTTATATCTACTTTTGGTGCATCTGACCAGAGCCATTCAAGGTTATAATACTCCCTGACCTCTGGTATAAATATATTTACCATCACATCTCCATAATCTATCGCTATCCATCTTCCTTCGTTATATCCTTCAACGTGGGCAGGTATCTCACCCTCTTTTTTCAGGTTCTGTGTTATCTCATCACAGATGGCTTTTGTATGAGTTGGAACATCTCCCGTTATAATTATCATATAGTCAGCTATCGGGGATACTTTTCCGATATTAAGAACCACAATATCTTTCCCTTTTTTCTCTTCGGCAGATTGAACAATTTTTTTTACAATATCTTCTGTTTTAATGGTTCTCTACCTCCGTAAATTTTTTTAAGAGATTTAATGCCTTTTTCTCATATTCGGAATTTTTATAGTTTTTTACAATAAACTGAAGTATTTTCTTACCTCTCTCCTTACTACTCTTAATTCTTTCATGGAGAAGATTTAGATGTTTCTCCAAAACTTTTTTTCTGTTAATAAGAACATTTTTCTTTTCCAGGTCTTTCTCTTTCTTTATCTTCTCCTGTATATCAGAGATCATCTCTTTGTACTCATCCATTTCATCTTTATACTGATTTTCCGTCTTCATCAGATTATATGCAAGTTTAAACTCTACAAAAGGTTTGTCTATGAAATCCTCATACTGATCATAAGCCAGCTGATAATACCTTGAAGCTGAGTAGTACTTACCGAGCTTTTCGTAAAGCTGGGCTATCTCAAGTATATGATCAGCTTTCATCTTATTTACTGTATGTATGATCTTTTTTGCTTTTGCAGCATACTTACTGTCCGGATAGTTTTCAATCAGTTCTTCAGCTTTCTCAAGAGCTTTTTCAGGATAGCTCATATCTCTATCCACACCGGGAGATATCTTGAGATAGGAATCGGCAAGTTTGTACAGTGCTTCATCCATAAATGGAGCTGTTGGGAAAAGTGTTATCAGTTCTTCAAACTCAACAATAGCATCAACATACTGCTCTTCCCTGTAATAGCTGTCGGCAAGATAAAATCTTGCTTTCATAAGCTCATCCGCTGTTAAACCTTTGACTTTGTATATACTTTTCTTTAAAAGATCCTTAGCCTCTTCATAATCTCCTTTTTTGTAAAGCTGTATTCCTTTATGAAGAACGTCCTTTTCAACAAACTCCTTCTGTGCACATGAAAAGACAAAAACTGTAAGCAGCAGTAATATTAAATTTCTCATTCCACTCTCTCAATATAGTATTTATCCATAGGTAGATTTATATCATACTCTATATCTATCTGCTCTTCCATATTGATGGCCTTGATAAATCTGTTTATGCTTTCTGACAGTCTCGGGTTTATTCTGATCTTTATCTTTACAAAAGGTTTGAGTTCTTCCAGTTTATTTTCTATCTCAAAAATAACAAGACTGACATTTTTTATGTACCCCTTGCCTTTACAGTACTCACACATATCACTGAGCTGATTTATAAGGCTTTCTTCCATCTTTTTCCTTGTCAGCTCAAGTAATCCAAGTGATGTAAACTCTTTTATCTTTATAGGTCTTTTATCTTTTTTGACCTCAGATCTGAAGAAGTCTATAAGTGCCTTTTTCCTCTCTTCACTTTTCATATCTATAAAGTCGATAACAATAATTCCTCCAAGATCCCTCAGTCTGAGCTGCCTCGCAATCTCTCTTGCTGCCTCAACATTCGTATGATAGGCTGTCTCCTCAAGGGACTTATGCTTACAGTGGCTTCCGCTGTTAACATCAATGGCTACAAGAGCCTCAGTTTCCTCAATAACAATGTAACCTCCATTCCTCAGCCATACGTAAGGACTTAGTATCTTGTTTATAAGTTTATCAACCTGATAGTACGTGTATGGGGATACCTTTCTGTTCTTATAGATCTCAAGCTTTATATTTTTATCTGGAAAATGTTTAGATATGTAATCCTTTATCTCTTTCAGAATATGAAGGTTATCTGTGGTTATTTTTGAAAAATCTCCTGCATAATCCCTCAATATTGAGAATATTTTGTGATTTTCTTCAAATAGAAGTGATGGTGTTCTTTTTGATTTTGATCTCTCAATTATGTTTTCCCAGAGATGTTTCAGGTTTAAAAAATCTTCAATTATAGCTTCTTCTGAGGCTGTTGCTGCCACAGTTCTTATTATAAAACCGTAATCTTCCTCATTGAAAGGTTTTAAGATATCCTTTATCTTCTCCCTCAGTCTGTCCCTCAACTCTGGGTCTTCTATTTTTGAGGATATGGATACTGTGTTTACAGTCGGCATAAGAACAAGATACTTACCTGGCAGTGTTATTTTACAGGTAAGTTTTGCTCCTTTTGTATTTATAGGTGCCCTTTTTACCTGAACAACAACAGGTGAACCGACCTTAAGATTTTTACATTCCTCAATATCTTTTATAGGAAGGAATGCTTCCCTGTCCTCTCCTATGTCAACAAAAGCTGCGTTCATTGCAGGTATTAATCTTTTAATCTTACCCTTGTATATATTTCCTGATTGTTTGATTATATCCTTATACTCTACCCTTACTTCTACAGGTTCATTATCCTCATATATAACGTATAGATAAAGATGCCTTGATGAAATTACAAGCAGTTCTCTACTCAAAATAAAAGACCTTCAGGTATTAAATACATTTCTATAATAAAGTATAGGGATTGATTATATCAATATGAAGGGGCAAAAAGCCCCTTTTTAATGAACTTTTCCTGATATGAAGGAAGGATCCCTTGGAGGTAAATCCTGAACCCAGGTCATTAAAGGTTCTTTACATTTTGGAAGTCTTACCTGTCTGCATGTATCTATACAGTTTCCACATATAATACATGCCTGAAGTCCTTTATAAAAATCATTTATATAAGCCATTCTTCTTGGATCAAGGGCCATAGGACAGTTCTTTATACATTCCTTGCAGCTTCCGCAGTCAGAAAGGTTAAATTTTGGATCCATTGTAGGTTTTATTTTATGGTGGTATGGTGTTATCTTCTGGTAGATACCTGTTGGGCAGAATGTTCTACACCATCTCTTTCCTATGAAAAGCTCAAAATACACTATCCCAAAGGTTGCCAAAAATGTGAACCACATACCTGCAAATGTTGGATTTGTTGTATAGAAGAAAACTCTCAGATCGGTAACCCAGTTGAAAAACAGGATAGTAAAAAGAACGGATATTACTGCGGTTACAAGGTAATAAGCTATTTTCCCCCCTGTTTCAGATCTTGGATTGTAAAGTTTTCTTCTTAGTTTCTCCTGAAGTTCAGCAACAAAACCCCCAGGACATACCCATCCACAGAAAACCCTTCCATTTACAAGGTTCATCACTATAACAAGTATTGAAAAAAACCCAAGTGCAAGGATAACAGGAGCAAGTCCATCCTCAACAGATACCCTCTCCCCTAAAATCCATGCCTCATTGTGGGCAAGATCAATCTTTGCTATCTTGAAAACAGGAATAACTATAAGTGCGAGGATTACGACGATATAGGCTATATTTCGCCAGATAGTGAATTTATGGGTTTCCCAGTAGGAAGGCTGTGGACAGGATTGGGTAACCTCCGCCTGTGCTGTTGACATTTTTATACCTCCTGATAAAAAAAGATTTAAAATATTATAATATATTATATAATATCTTGTTAGTAACTACTAACTTATAAATTTACAGAGAGGTAATGCAAAATGAAAGATCTCCTGAGGGTGACCTTATTCTTTTTAGCAGTTCTTATTTTAGCCTCATGTGAAGGAAAAGGAAAGCTTGTGATCAAAGAGCCCCCAAACGCTGATGTTTACATTAACGGTGAGCATGTTGGAAAAACACCTATTGAGCTTGAACTGAAGGAGGCAAAATACAACATCACTGTAGCAACCTCACCTTTTGATCTTGAAACAAAAAAAGGCGTTCAGATCTATTTTGACCATGTTACAGAACTGAAATTCAATCCAACTCCAAAGGGAATACTTGTTGCTGACTCAAAACCTCAGGGAGCTCAGGTTTTAGAAAATAAAGAGCTTATAGGAGTTACTCCACTTGAAGAGAAGATAGATGTTGGAGAACACCATATAATATTCAAACTTGGTGCTGTTGGAACATCAAGGGTTGTGAATATAGAGTATGGAAAACCAACTAAAATTTTTGTTAATCTTGAGAAAGCTGTAATACATTTCAATGGGATTCCCCAGGACGCTGTTTTTTATATAGATGGGAAAAAGATTGGAAGCTTCCCAAAAACTGTTGAGCTTGATGAAGGCCTTCACAGGATAACTATTGAAAAAGGTGTTTACAGAGACTCTTTCACCTTAAAAGTCAAGAAAGGTGATGAGTTCAATGTCAGATATGTTCTTGAGGATGTTCAGCTTCCACCAATTCAGGCTTATGGTCCTATATCTTTCACTCCTGACAGAAAGTATCTTGTAACAATGGGTAAAGCGGGTATCTACTTCTGGGATATAAAGAAATTCAAGCCCCAGATATCCCTTTATGATCCTAAGGATGTAAGAAACTTTGATAAGTTTATAAATTTCGGAATATCTGAGAATGGAGAGTTTGTCGCAGGTATAAAACCTATAAGAAAGCTCGCCTATGCTTTAAAGGATAAAACTAAAAAATATGACAAGATACTTGTCTGGGATATGAAAACAACATTTCCCGTTTTATCAAAACTTTATCCGATGGAAAGTATAGCTGTATTTATAGGAAATGATAAACTCTACTTTATAACCAAAGATGGATATATAAAGATAGCTGATTTCAAAACTGGAGAGATAAAAGAAGAGATCAGCATCGGTGATAAACCAACTGTAGCAAAGTATGATAAAGGGATAATATTTATAGGAACAGAATCAGGAAAGATTGTTCAGTTTGATACGGCACAGAGATCCAAAACTGAGAAAAGGATACATCAGGGTAAGGTAAACAGCCTTGAGATTTCCTTTGACAGAAAGTTTATAGTAACAGCATCATCAGATGGAAAAGTTGCTATTCTTGATAAGGATCTAAACAACCAGAAGATATTTGAGTTTGGCTCTGAGATCTTATCCGCAAACATATCTCCTGAGAACAAAAAAATCGCCGTTGGGAAACCTGACAGAACTGTTGATGTTATTGATATAAACAGCGGAGAAACTCTATACAGTATAGATGGATTAAAAGCTCCTGTTATATCTCTCGCTTTCTCAAATGAAGATATACTTATAACAGCTTCGTCTATAAAAACTCCCCGTGTAAATATCTGGAAAAACGGACACCTTCTGAGAAAATGGATACAGACTGTTGAATAAAAGGGCTCTCGCCCTTCTTTTTTATTTCCCGGATTTAGGATATATTAATTTGTCTGAAAATTTTTTTAGGAGCTGATTTTATGTGCGGAGTTTTTGGCGTTTTTAATAACTCACTTGCGTCACATATGACATTTTTAGGACTTCACGCCCTTCAACACAGAGGTCAGGAGTCTGCAGGTATAGCCGTTTCAGATGGTTATGATATAAACCTTAGAACTGGTGAAGGACTTGTTACAAAAGCCCTTAAGGAAAAGGATCTTCAGGAGCTGAAGGGAGATATAGCTATAGGTCATGTAAGATACTCAACAGCTGGTGGTTCAAATCCAAAAAATATTCAGCCTTTCTTTGCCCATTTCTACGGCGGTTCTTTTGCGATCGCACACAACGGTAACCTTGTTAATGCAGAACAGATAAGGGAAGATCTTGAGAAAAACGGCGCTATTTTCAGATCAACGTCAGATACAGAGGTTTTTATACACCTGATAGCAAAGGCTAAAGAACCACCACCTTCACATATAATGCTCCATGAGAATGACAGGGATTTCCTTCCACTCATATTCTCCGCTATGAATAAGGTCAAAGGTGCTTACTCACTTCTTATACTCAGGGAAAAACAGCTTATAGCTGTAAGGGATCCTTACGGTTTCAGACCTCTTGTTCTTGGTAAAAACAGATCAGGCAGTTATTTTATAGCATCTGAAACATGTGCCCTTGATATTGTTGATGCTGAATACCTGAGGGATATAAAACCCGGTGAGGTTTTTGTTATAGATGATTCAGGGATGAGATCCTACTTTCCACTTGATCATGCCGACAATCCGAGAAAATGCATATTTGAGTTTGTATACTTTGCAAGGCCTGACAGTATGATATTTCAGGACTGGGTTTATGAGATAAGAAAGGAGATGGGAAGAACCCTTGCAAGGGAGTTTAAGGTTGATGCCGATTATGTTGTTCCTGTCCTTGATTCAGGCCTTTTAGCAGCGAAAGGGTACTCTGAGGAGAGCGGTATTCCCCTTGAGATAGGACTTATAAGAAACCATTATGTTGGTAGAAGTTTTATACAGCCAAAACAGGAGATAAGAGATCTTAGCGTTAAATTAAAATTGAACCCTGTCAGACAGGTTGTTGAGGGAAAAAGGCTGGTTGTTATTGATGACTCTCTTGTAAGGGGAACAACAAGTAAAAAGATAGTGAATATGCTGAGAAAGGCGGGGGCTAAGGAGATACATTTCTTATTAAGCTCACCACCTGTTATAAGCCCGTGCTATTACGGTATAGACACACCAACAAAAGAGGAGCTTATAGCTGCTAATATGAGTATAGAACAGATAAGGGATTATATCGGTGTTGACAGCCTGTACTATCTATCCCTTGAAGGTATGATAGGAGCTGCAAATAAGTTCAGGCAGAAAGGTTTTTGCACAGCATGTTTTACAGGAAACTACCCTGTGTTCTGAGGCTGATATGCCAAATTTAGATAAGATCCATAACAAAATAAGAAAAGAGGGTCTGGATTCCTTTTTCTTTACAGGATCTGCTGATATTTTTTATATGACATACTTCAGTTCAACAAACGCTTTTGTTTTACTAACAGATAGAGACAGATTCTTTATCACAGACGGAAGATACTACGAAGCCGCAAAAGAAAAGCTAAAAGACTGGAATGTTATTCTTCTAGGGGAGAATGATAAAAAACATATAGATCACCTGAAAGAGATACTTAAAGATTTAGGTGGAAAAAAGATAGGATTTCAGGAGGATAAGGTAACAGTATCATTCTTCAAAAAACTTACAGAGGATAGGGATTTCAGATCAGCATTTGTTGGATATGAAGGCTTTTTGAACGATATCAGAATGGTAAAGACGGAAAAAGAGATTGAAATTATAAAGGAGGCTGTTAAAAAAACGGACATAATTTTCTCAAAGATCGTTCAGGAGATAAAGGATCTCAAAACTGAACTTGATGTAAGGAGAAGGATAATAGACCTGATATTCCAGATGAAAGGAACAGGTGAGAGCTTCCCCTCAATAGTTGCTTCCGGAGAACATTCTGCCATTCCCCATTACGAAACCTCTGATCACAGGGTAAAGTGGAACTCTCCTCTACTTATAGATATGGGAATGAGATATAAAGGTTACTGTTCAGATTTTACAAGAACTTTATTTCTTGGGAATGTAGATCCCGAACTTAAAAAAGTGTACGAGATAGTAAAAGAAGCACATCTCTCAGCAGTGGAAAAAGTAAAAGCCGGTCTCCCTGTTAAGGAGATAGATCTGGCTGCAAGAGATGTTATACAGAAATCTGGCTACGGTGATTACTTTATCCATTCTACAGGGCATGGCGTTGGTATTGAGATACACGAAGCCCCGAGAATCTCAAAAAACTCGGAAGAGATAATCCGGGAAAACACTGTGTTTACCATTGAACCCGGTATATACCTACCTGGTAAAGGTGGTGTCAGACTTGAGAATATTGTTGTATGCAGAAAAGATAAGGCAGAGGTACTAACAACAACAGCTCTTGATATCTTACTTGTCCAGTAACTTTTCCAGAAGGATTTCCAGTCTATCAACCACTCTTACAAGCTTATCAGTTATGTCCTTAATACTGTCAAGACCTTCTTTATCATCGTTGATTAAATTAAGATAAAGATCAATCGCGTCTTTGAGTATCTGGGTTTCTGACTTACCTGTAAGTTCTTTGATCTGTTCAAGTTTTTTAAGTGTGTCTTTTTCAAACACGTAGGTTTTCTTTTTCTTCAAAATATTTCTCCTTTCATCTCAAAATATAGATAAAAGATTCACAAAATTATGACATCCCTCATATTTATTAATAGATACATTCTGTATTTTTACAGAAAAATGGAGAGAAAAGATGATATCCCTTTCGTATCTTACACACTACATAGAGCCTATAATAGATAAATACAAAGAGGACATCTTAAAGGATAAAAACCTTTCAGAATTCTTTGAATCAGACCAGGAAATTGAAGATGTTGCCGATAAAATAAAACACTTTTTAGAAGAGGCTTTTAAAAAAGAGGATGAGGATGAGATAAAGGAGCTATTCTTTGCCCTCGGCTACAGTCATGCATCAAAAGATGTTCCCTTTGTAAATGTTGTTTCAGGACTGAATTATATAAAAAATGAGATATACAAAAAGATATTTGAGGATGATCAGTACAAACTCCTTGTTCCTTTTTTAAATACATTTTTTGATATCGGGATAAATTACTTTTCAAAAGGTTATCTCCACTACAATGTAGAGTCATTTATTAATGAGTATGAGATATTTGATATTTGGAGGTACAAGGATTACAAAAGATACCTTATTGAATGGGCGATAAATATTTCAAAGTATATAGATGGGAAATCAGCGAAGCTGCCTGAGCTAGATCCCGAAAAATGTGATCTGTACAAAGTGTTGAGCAGTTTTGACTTTCAGGTTAAATGTCCGGATAAAGATACCTACGAGCAGATACTGAGAGTTCATAAAGCTGTTCATAATATAGGTAGAAGTGTTGTTTACTACGTAAACTCTAAAAGATATATGGAGGCTTATTTCCTTTATAAGACCTTTCTTGCAGAAGTTTACAGGCTCCTAAACGATATAGACACGGTCAATTTTATGTTTGAGATGAACAAGGAAGATATATTCTTTAAAACAATACTTGAAAAAACCAAAAAGGAAACGCCATATATAACAATAATAAATGTCAGAAATCTAAAGATCATAAATAAATTTTATGGGACAGAAACAGGTGATAAGGTACTTCACTCAGTAACGAGAATTTTACATGAGATGCTTGATTTCTCCCAGAACATCTTTATAAAAGGTTACTCAGGTGATTTTTATATACTGCACAGGTACAGGCTTCAACATCCGTACAACTTTGGAAGATTTCTAAAGAAAAGTCTTGAAAGCATAGTCATAAAAAACAGCATAGATATAAAGTTTAAAGTATCAATAGCTATACTTGAGATAGGAGATATCCTGGACAAGAAAGAGCTCAGAAAGATACTGAACCATGCTATCCAGAAGGCAAAAGAGATACCTGACGAGGTGATATTTTTCAGTAAAAAACAGATCGAAGAACAGTTTTT
This sequence comes from Persephonella marina EX-H1, assembly GCF_000021565.1. Lineage (NCBI taxonomy): Bacteria > Pseudomonadati > Aquificota > Aquificia > Aquificales > Hydrogenothermaceae > Persephonella > Persephonella marina. Next base: position 967,003 of record NC_012440.1, read on the forward strand.
CTCCGAGATACATACTGTATTTAAGAATGTAACGGTAATTGAAAAGGCTTTCAAAGAGAACAGAATTGATGTTTTCTTCCAACCTATAGTATCCCTCTCAACAGGAAAAGTAAATCACCTTGAAGCATTAGCCAGAATAAACCAGGGCGACAGATTTATACCAGCAGGTGCTTTCATAGACCTTATATACGATATGAATCTTATTCAGGAACTTGATCTTTCAGTTTTAAGAAAGGTTTACGATTACAGAAAATATATACAAAAAATAACTGACACTATCTTCATAAACGTGAGTGCAGCTTCCATATCTTCACCTGAGTTTGTGAAAGAGCTTGTTCAGAAGATAAGCAGAATGAAAAAAGAGGGTATAGAAACCATCATTGAACTCACTGAACAGTCTTTTCTTGAAAATATAGATCTTATTAAATTCCTCAGGAAAGAGCAGAACTTCATTTTTGCTGTTGATGATTTTGGAACAGGTTACTCTTCTGTAAGAACAGTATATGATCTTTCAGAGATAGATGCTATAAGATATCTAAAGATAGACGGTTCACTGATAAAGAATATTGATAAATCTGATAAAGATATAAAACCGGTTGAGACCATTGTTTCATTCGCTAAAACGCTGGGTCTTGAAACAATAGCAGAATTTGTTGAAAATAAAGTTATTGCAGATAAGCTTAAGGATATAAAGGTAGAGTACGGCCAGGGATATTACTTCTATAAACCATCTGAGATCAAAAATTTAATAACGGATCTAACTTAATGGAAAAAAAAGTTAAAGATCTTTGGGAAAAGCTTTCTGATGAGAATGATTTTTTCGCAGCATATCAGGGTGTATTTGCAGACAACTTCGCAAGTCTTATGAAAAGTAACATAAAACTCAAAATACCTGAGACTGCCCTGAAAAAACTGGGTAACGATATTTACAAGACCTTATTTATCGTAAAAAAACAGCCTGAAAAAGAACTTTACCATCTCTCACTGAAAATGTATCAGACAAAGACAGAGATAAAATCTGTCCTTTCTAAGCTTTTTATGATTATGATAAAAGATTTTATTGACCATCTTGTTGAAAAAAGCGATGATATAAATCCTGTTAAAACACTTATATCTCTTATTGATCTGTACATACAGAGTATTGAAAGGGCAAATATGGATTATATCAACTCTCTTGAAAATACAATTGAAAAAATAAAAAAGGAAAAACAGGAGGTTGAGGAGAACGAAATTATTCTATTATTAGAGACCTCACCGGATAGAGTGTCTATAATAGATTACTTTTATGAGGTTCCTGTTATATGCAAAAGTAAGTTAAAATCCATCCACAAAAATGAGGCTGTTTTTAATGTAAAACACTGTATATTTAAGATATTTGAACCTGGACATTACGTTTTTATAAGGATAGGGGATCTATCAAAACCTATAAAAGCCCTCATAAAAGATATAAACTACCAGCATGGGATTCTAACACTTACTGAGTTTTCCTTCTCTGAGATCCCACAGGAAAAAAGAAAATTTGTCAGAGTAAGGGTCAAGGACAAAATACTTATAACATTACAGAAAGGCAGTAAAACGATAGAAGGTTTTATTGATGATATATCCGTTGGTGGGATAGGCGTTTTTACCGTTATGATAGATGATCTTCAGGTAGGAGATAAGCTTCATATATCTTTCATACTGAACAATAAAGATTTTGATGTTATGGGGGAGATAAAATATATAACACAGTTAGAAGATATGTACAGGATAGGAATACAGTTTCTTGACCTTTCTGTAAAACATGAGGATATAATCGGTGAGTTTGTTATGAAAAGACAGTTTGAGATCCTGAAAAAATTAAGAGAATTATGATCTCCTTCAGTTAAGTTTAACCCTGACTGGTATAAAATACCTCAAAAACTAAGGAAATAAAATGGATTTTTATATATCAGGTTTTGAAGCTGATCTTACACTTGAAATAGAAAATGTCAAAAGATTTATGGATGAGTACAGAAGTGTAAATTCGGTGTTAGATCTGAATGAGAACCTGTATGACAGTATACTGCTTGATTTTGGAACAGAGAGATTGAAACTTGCGACCTCTCTTTTAACAACATTACTTACAGATATTGAGAGAAGGGGAGTTAAGGCTGTAAGTGCGGTATTTGATATACTCCAAAGAGAGAAAGAGTTTGATCTGGCTGTTTTTCTTTCAAATAGAATCTTTGAAAAGTACAGAAACAACTCGCTGGAAGAAATTTTAATCAGGACAAAAATATACACAAAAGTACTGAATATTCTCCTGAACAAGAAAGATGTTTACTTTTTCACATATTACCTGTCAGGATATTTAGACGATCTGAATCTACTGCTTAAATATCACAGAGATCTGATTGAGGAGATTTTTATATCGGCAACGTACTTTAACCAGTTTATGTATTCCTACTATGTAACGGTTATCAATGATAATGAGAGAGCTTTAGGTTATTTAATAAAGGATATAGAACTCAGGGATCATCTTTTCAGGAAAGGAATCCTCAGATTTCCAGAAAATAACAACATCTTTCATATTATCAATCTTACAGGACTATTTTTTCAGCTTGAAGACTCTCTGATAAAGCTGATGATAGATCTTGATTTTTATATAAGAAAGATAAGAGACGAGCTTCTGGAACTGAATAAATTCCTGAAGAAAAATCCGGACAAAAGATCTCTATTTTTAAACTACGATATGAAAAGGTATATAAATGAATTTCTCACAAATATTTATATAGCCGGTTATGAGAACTACTATATGGAAATATCAGATATATTCCCAGAACTAACGACAGGTGATAACAGGATTATTATAAAGATGCTTGATCTGTATAAAAAAGATGATCTTTCAGAGGAGAAGATTAAAAGTTTAAAAAAGGAGATGGAGATACTTTTCAATAATATCTCAAAAGATAAAAAGGAAAGGGTTCTATACACCTACTACAACATACTGGCAGATCTTTACTCAGACAACGTTAAGGAGTTAATGTCTCTTAAAAGAGAGATAGAAAAAGAGATCTCAAAACTCCCTATTTTGAAAATTCCTCTTTTCAGGATTTTAAACTTTTCAGGTTACACAGAAGAGGCCTACAACATAGCACAGGAAGTGAAGAGAGAGCTTATTATATCCGGTAGAGAAAACCTTTTGAAGACTGTAGAAAGGTTTATTGAAGAGGAATTCTAAATACGCATTATTCTACCAACAGGCATTATATAGATAGGTTCATAAGCTGTGTTCAGTACTTTTTTAACAACCTCATCATAAAAAGCTCCAATGGATACTGTTCCCAAACCTAATGATGTTGCCTGAAGGTAAATATTCTGTGAAACATGTCCGGCTTCCATATAAACATATCTTACACCTCTACTTCCGTATTTAACTGTAGTTCTCTCAAATTCAGCGGTTATAACAATACTGATTGGTGCATTCAGAATATACTCCTGATAGAGAGCCGATTCGTACAGAAGGTTTCTAACATCTTTTTCCAGAATCGAAATTATGCTGTGTGAGTATGGATCATATCTGTAAACTCCGGAGTTAATTTCTTCAACATCCCCAGCAACAAGGTAAAGTTCAATGGGGTATAAAGCACCTGCAGAGGGAGAAGTTCTAAAACCATCATTTCCTGTAATTCCCTGACCAGCCCAGAGAAGTTGTGAAACATCCTGAAAAGATAGAGGAGACCTTCTGAAAGATCTGTGTGATCTTCTTTTCAGTAATGCCTTTTCTAAAGGCATCCTTCCCGATATTGAAACCTCTGGTAACTTAATCTTTTTCATTTCTTCCTATAATAATACTTACTGTCGGGAATAGGTTTTCTATATACTCAATCTTAAATCCAAAACCTTCAATCTCTTCCTTTAACATACCAGCTGTAATAAAATGGTCTATAGAGTCCGCGAGATATCTGTAAGCTTTAAAATCACCTGTTATCATCCCACCTATGTAGGGAAGAATTTTCTGTATATAAAAATGTGAAAGTCTGTAAAGAAATCCTCCATCTTCCCTGTGTATAAACTCCAGGATAACAAGATACTTCCCATCTTTCAGAACCCTGTGGAACTCAGAAAATGCCTTTTTTCTGTCTTCCATATTCCTTACACCGAAGGCAACGAAAATTATATCTGTACTGTTATCTTTAAGCGGTATTTCCTCTGCTGCTGCATTTATAAAAAATGCATTTTTTGTTGTATTTTTTGCAAACTCAAGCATTCTTATTGCAGGATCAAGACCTACAAATCTTTCTGTTAAAGAGTTCCTGCAGTGTTTTATGATCTCACCTGTTCCGGTGGCAACATCTAAGAATATATTTACTTTCTCATTTCCATTGAGTTCATAAACCTTTTTACAGGCCTTTCTCCTCCACAGTATATCAAGGCCAAAACTGAGGATATGATTAACGATCTCGTATCTGTCCGATATTCTGTTAAAAAGCTGAGATATCTCTTTTCTATCCCCCATAATATTAATAGTTACAGGATTTTATATTTATGACAACTGGATGATCTTCAATTATTATTAAAAGAAAAAACAGAGAGGTTAGGAGATGTTCATCAACTGGAACTGGGATATGATAAGGAAGAAGAGGAAAGACAGTTTTGAGAAGTTCAGAAATTTTTTTATTTTTGATATTGAAACTGTGAAAGATGAGGGGATGTTTGAAAAGGTAGCTGATGAGAAAGAGAGAAAGATTGATCAGGAAGGTGATTTTCTTCCTGTTCCATTTCACAGGATAGTCTCAATCGGAACTATGATAATAAAAGATAAAAGGATAATTAGCTTTGAGACGATATCAACAACTGATGAGATGGAAGCCTTAAGATTTTTCTGGATAAAGTACAGAGAATCTTTTGATTTTATACAGGATAGAGATCCAAACGATGGAAAGGTAAAAAATCATATATCAGTTTTCCCTGTTCTTATATCAATCAATGGGAAAGGTTTTGATATTCCAACAATTATGGTAAGGACATTAAGGTATATTCCTGATTTTGAAGAGGGTCTCAGAAAGTTTGTAAGCATCCATCTTGACAGGTTTGATACATGGGAAAAGGAGTTTCCAAAATATACACACAGATACACAAAGTTTCATATAGATATCCCAGAGGATATATTTGGGAAAAAGATATCATTGAAAAATCTTTGCTATCTCTGTGGTATCCCTGTTAAACAGGAAGGCGACGGTAAAGAAGTTTCCCAGATGTTTAATAACGGTGACCTGAAAAAGATAGGTGCATACTGTTCAGAAGATGTGCTTGCCACAGCAAAACTTTTTTCCTACGTAAACCAGCATCTACTTTACGGTACATACCTCTTTCCAGAGTTTGAGAACTTTGATGGGATTCAGCCTGTTATACATATTGGAAGTTATGATTGACCTTTACGGATATTTTTATTATCTTTATATAACTGAATAACTGTTCACTTATGGAGGAAGATGTGTGTCTCTCAATACCTTCTAAGATAGTTGAGATACTGCCTGATAACTATGCTGTTGTGGATACAATGGGTGTAAAAAGAAAGGTCTCACTTGATCTTATGCCTGAACCCGTTGAGGTGGGAGATTATGTTCTTATCCATGTTGGATACGCGATGACAAAGATGAGTGAAGAGGATGCCCTTGAAAGTCTGAAAGTTTACGAGGAGATAATACAGAAACTTGAGGAGGAAGAGAGCCAGCCATAAATTTAAAGAAAAAACAAGGAGATTACGATGGGAAAAATAATTATTGAAATTCCAGGAAATATAGAAGAGACCATTAAAATCAAAAATGAAAGAGATATTGAGGAAACCTTAGAAAGACTTAAAATGCGAATTAAACGCGTAAAAGCCAAAGAAACCTTAGACAAACTGATCGGCTCATTTGAGATTGAAGAAGATATAGATGAGGAAGATATCTACTCAAGAGGAAGATATGAATAAAAGGTTCTTTATAGATAGTAATATCTTCATAGAAGCTTTGAAGAAAAATCCAGATTATCAGGCAAAAGAATTAATAAGCTATATATACACGGACATATTTAACGATTATTATATAAATGACATTGTTTTCAGTGAAGTTTATTATCATCTGATAATTAAAGGCAAGCTAACAGCAAGGAAAAAAGAGAACGACTTGTGGAAACTCATTAGCAGTATATTATTTTTAAACTCAAATTTTCAAATTATTGAAGAGGCAAGAAATTTAATAAAGAACAAAAAGTTAAAAACAAACGATGCACTAATACTGTCCACTGTAAAAAATTACCAAATTCCCTATTTAATATCTCTAGATAATGATTTTTCAGACTGTATAAAAAATGAAAACATAAAGATTATAAGTAAGCCAGAAGAACTAAAAACGTTAGTAAAGGAAATGTAAGATGCAAAAAGTGGACTACCTGAAGGACTTTAGAGATCCAAAGAGAATAAAAGCTCTTGCAAAACTGATACAAAAAGAGGTAAGAAGACCAGTTAATGTTATGGAAGTGTGTGGTGGACATACCCACACAATAATGAAATACGGACTAAACCAGATACTTCCCCCAGAGATACAGTTTGTCCACGGTCCTGGCTGTCCTGTATGTATAATGCCAAAGGAAAGGATTGATCATGCTGTTGCACTTGTTCAGGATGAGAAAAATATAGTTGCAACACTTGGTGATATGATAAGAGTTCCGGGGTCTAAAAGTTCACTCCAGAAAGAAAGGGCTAAAGGGAAAAAAGTGAGAATGCTTTACGCTCCATTTGATATTCTTAAGATATCGAAGGAGAACCCTGATAAAAATGTTATATACTTTGCGATAGGTTTTGAGACAACAACACCCATGACAGCTGCCTTAATAGAGAGGGTTCTCCAGGAGAAGATAAAAAATATATACTTCCATATAAACCATGTACTTGTTCCACCACCTATAAAGGCGATTATGGATAGTGGTGAGGCAAAAATAGACGCATTTATAGGTCCCGCCCATGTTTCTGTTATAACAGGGGCAAAGATATACCAGGAGATAGTTGATCTTTACAGAACACCTGTTGTTATTGCAGGTTTTGAGCCTGTTGATATTATGGAAAGTGTTCTCTGGATCGTAAGACAGTTTAATGATGGCAGGGTTCAGGTTGAAAATCAGTACAGAAGAGCTGTTACATGGGAGGGAAATATTAAAGCTCAGGAGATGATATACAGATATATGGAACCAAGAGAGACATTCAGATGGAGAGGAATAGGAGATATACCGTATTCGGCACTTAAACTTAAGGATAAGTACTCATTTCTGGATGCCGAAAAGGTATTTGGGGATATTTTACCTGATCAGCCCATAGACGATCACAAACTGTGTATATGCGGTGATATCTTAAAGGGGATTGCAAAACCTTACGACTGCAGGGTTTTTGGAAAATCCTGTACACCACAAAACCCTCTCGGTTCATGTATGGTATCTTCTGAGGGAGCCTGTTCCGCATATTACAGATACGGTAAACTCCAGCTTAAGTAGTAGAAACTCCATCTTTTCCCAATTATATTAAAGATAAATGATACATACGGAGAAAAGATGGATGATCACAGGTTTTACTCCACACCTGTAAAGGATCTTTTAGATTTTTTCAACACAGGACTAAACGGCCTTTCAGATGAAGAAGTAAAGAGAAGAATTGAAAAATACGGACTTAATGAGTTAGAGGAAAAAAAAGAGAGCTCTTTACTGATCTTCTTCAGACAGTTTAACAACCCACTCGTTTATATACTTATAGTTGCTATTACCATCACTTTCTTTATGGGTGATTATATAGATGCAGGGATTATAGCTGGAATAGTTTTTGTTAACGGACTTCTCGGTTTCTTCCAGGAGATAAAAGCAAGATCATCTATAGAAGCATTAAAGAAACTTACAGAAACAAAAACAAGAGTTCTTAGAGATGGAAAGGAAAAAACTGTCTCCGTTTCCCATATCGTACCAGGAGATATAGTTATCCTTGAGGAAGGGGACGTTGTTCCTGCCGATATAAGACTTATAGATTCAGTTGGTCTTATGGTTGATGAAGCTATACTTACAGGTGAGTCCATACCTGTTGAGAAGGATGCTTCCATACTCTTAAAAGAGGAAACACCTATTTACAACAGGAAAAATATGATATTTAAGGGGACCATCGTTGTTAGAGGTAAGGCGAAAGGTCTTGTTGTTGCAACAGGGAGAAGAACTGAGATAGGAAAGATAGCTGAGAGGATAAAGGAGAAATCACCTGAAACACCTTTAAACAGAGCCTTAAAAAGATTTTCAATGAAATGGATGATCATACTTTTCTTTATTCTGATATTTATATTTGTTTTAGGTCTTATCCAGGGTAGAGATCTTTACAAACTATTTATGCTTATAATCTCTGAGCTTGTTTCAGCTGTACCGGAAGGCCTTCCACTTGTTGTAACATTCGTTCTTGTTATAGGGGCTTTAGCTTTAGCAAAGAGAAAAACACTTGTTAAATACCTTCCTTCAGTTGAGACCTTAGGAAGTGCAACATTTATAGTCTCTGACAAAACAGGAACAATAACAGAGGGGAAACTGAAAGTCGAAGAGTATACGGCAGAAGATGAAGAATTCCTTTTTCTGACAGCCTCTCTCTGTAATGATGCAACACTGGAAAAAGGAGATCCTCTTGAGATAGCACTTTTAAGATGGCTTGATGAAATGGGGATAGACTGGATTGATATGAGGGAGAGATACACAAGACTCTGGGAACAGCCATTTGATACAAAGCTCAGATTTATGGCCACCGTAAATGAGATTGATGGGAAAAAATACCTGCTGATAAAGGGAGCTTTTGAATCACTTATTGAACTTGCAGAAAACAGGGATGAAAAACTTTTTAAAGAACACGACAGAATGGCAGAAAAGGGGTTGAGGGTTTTAGCATTTGGGTATACTGAGGTGGATAGAAAACCAGAAAGTCTAACAGACATAAAAATTAAGATATCCGGGCTTGTAGGCTTTATTGATCCACCTAAGGAAGGGGTAAAGGAGGCTGTGGAGATAGCAAAAAGAGCCGGAATAAGGGTGATAATGGTAACAGGTGATAACTTAAAAACGGCAAAGGCTGTTGCTGAGAAGGTATCTATCTTCGGAAAAGGGGATATAGCCCTTTTAGGATCGGATATAAAAAAATACAGTGATGATGAGCTTTACCAGATACTTAAAAGAACATCAGTTATCGCAAGGGCAACTCCTGAGGATAAGTACAGAATAGTGAAGGTTCTCCAGAAAAATAAAGAGATAGTTGCTGTAACAGGGGACGGAGTAAATGATGTTCCGGCTTTAAAGGTTGCAGATTTAGGTATAGCTATGGGTTCGGGAACAGAGGCGGCTAAAGATGTTGCAAAGATGATAATAACTGACAACAATCTTGCGGTCATTGTTGATGCTGTCAAACAGGGAAGGATAATAGCACACAACATAAGAAAGGTTATTTACTACCTTCTCTCCTGTAGCTTTGGAGAGATAATGCTATTAACATCAGCATTTTTACTCAAACTCCCTCTCCCTTTATATCCCCTGCAGATTTTATGGATAAATGTTGTTACAGAGGGTGTTCAGGACAAAACATTCCCTTTCAGCAGAGAAGAGAAGGATGTTATGTCAGAAAAACCAAAAAAGCCTGAAAAAACATTTTTTGATAAAAAACAGCTTTTTGATATATCTTTTACGGCCTTTTTCATGGGAGGTGTTAATCTTATTCTTTTTATATACCTTCTTGAGGTTACAACATATGAAAGGGCCGTTGGTATAACATTTACATCACTTATAGCTAACCAGTGGTTCAACGGATTTCAGGCTATAAGAGAAGAACCTTTCTTTAAAAATATAATAAAAAGTTTTACAGTAAATCCTTATATGTATCTTGGCGTTGGGATAGGTGTTGCTTTACAGCTTTCAGCAACTTATCTCTTTCCTCAATGGCTTCACACTGTTCCACTTACTTTAAATGACTGGCTTTTAATACTTTTAACATGTACATCACTGTTTCTGATTATTGAGATAAAAAAATGGGTTGAGTATATGATGGAAAGGAAGATCTAATGCTCTGGCTGGTATTTTTAGCTTTAATGCTTGTTATATTTTTTACAGGAAAGAGGCTCGTAAAGTACGGGGATATGATCGCTGAAAAGCTTAACATCGGAAGAACAACTGTAGGTGTTATATTTGTTGCATCTATTACATCTCTCCCTGAGCTGATAACAGGTATAAGCTCTGTAACATATGCAGACACACCTGATATAGCAGCTGGAGATATATTCGGAAGCTGTATGTTTAACTTGCTGATTCTGGCTTTTCTTGATGCATTTTTCAGGGATAAGCCAATCACAACAAAAGTCCATCATGGTCTTACACTATCCACAGCCTTTGGTATTATCATGATAACCGTAGCAGGAATGGGAATATTTCTTGGTGATTTTATACCATCAGTTGGATGGATAAGTTACACATCAATCCTGATTATTGTTATATACCTTATAGCTGTAAAGATTGTGACAGATTATGAAAGAAGACTTATAGCAAGGTCTGTAAAAAAGGCTGCACAGGAACTCCTGTATGAGGGAATAACAACCAGAGAGATATTTATAAGGTACTTAATCAACGCATCAATCCTTGTTTTTGCTGCTGTTTTTTTACCAAAAGTTGGTAAGATTATCTCTCATCAGTACGGACTAACTGAAACGTTTTTTGGAACACTTTTTGTCGCACTTACAACATCACTTCCCGAATTTGCAGTTTCTATAGCAGCTATAAAAATGAATATGATAACAATATCTGTGGCTAACATCTTAGGGAGCAATATCTTTAATATCTTTATACTTGCTATAGATGATATCTTTTATATGAAAGGATCTCTTTTCGCAGACATGAGCGATCTGAATATGACAGGAGCCTTCTCCGCAGTACTTATGAGCAGTGTTGTTATAATAGGCCTGATATACAGAGCAGAGAAGAAGCCTATAAGACTTGCCTTTGAGTCTATAGCACTGATAGTTATATATATCGTTACAATGTCTATACTTTATCTTGAATAGCTGTAGAATAATTAATGAATATTCATTTATAATAATAAAAATCCTTTTTGAGGTTAAGGATATGAAACAGATACTACTTTCTCACGGTGGTGGAGGAGAAGAAACACAGAGACTTATTAAGGATCTATTTTTCAGGTATTTTTCAAACCCCATCCTTGAAAAGATGGAAGATGCAGCTGTACTGGAGATTAACTCAAAACTTGCCTTTACGACAGACAGCTTTACAGTATCACCAATATTTTTCAAAGGGGGAAATATAGGGAAGCTTGCTGTTGCAGGAACTGTTAATGATCTTGCCATGATGGGAGCTCAGCCTCTGTATATGAGCTGCTCGTTCATAATTGAAGAAGGTTTCCCCTTTGATCATCTTGAAGAGATAGTAAGATCCATGTATGAAGAGATGAAAAAATCTGGAGTAAAGATCGTTACAGGGGATACGAAAGTAGTTCCAAGAGGCTCAGCTGATAAGATCTTTATCAATACAACAGGAATAGGAAGGATTGTTTACGATGGGATATCAGCCTCAAATATACAGGAGGGAGATATTATTCTGGTTTCTGGAACTGTAGGTGACCACGGAGCATGTATAATGGCTCAGAGGGAAGGAATTGAGATGGAAGGAGATCTCAAATCCGACTGTGCTACATTATGGCCTGTTGTAAAGGATCTGATAGATTCAGGTATCCCTATAAAAGCTATGAGAGATCCTACAAGAGGCGGTCTTTCAGCTGTTTTAAATGAGTGGGCAGAGAGTTCAGACATAGGAATAGAGATTGAGGAAGATATGATCCCTGTGAAAGATGAGGTTCAGGGTATGTGCGAACTTCTCGGTCTTGATCCATTAACACTTGCAAACGAAGGTAAACTTATAATCGCTGTTCCTGAAGATCAGGCTGAGAAAACCCTTGAAGTTTTAAGGGATAATCCACTTGGAAGAGAGGCCCAGATAATAGGTAGGGCTATCTCAGATTATAAAGGAAAGGTCATTCTAAAATCCTCTTACGGCTCTAAAAGAATTTTAGAACCACCGGCAGGTGAGCTGCTACCAAGAATATGTTAAAGGATATCGGTATGAAAAAGATAGGTGTTGCAGGAGTAGGAAATGTTCTTTTTAAGGATGAGGGAATAGGCGTGTATGTTGTAAAGTATCTGGAAGCCAATTACAGTTTTGATCCTGATATTGATCTAATAGATGCAGGAACACTTGGATTTGGTCTTATGAACTATCTACATGAGTACGATCATCTTATTATAGTTGATACAATATCTGTGAACGACAGTCCAGGTTCTGTATACAGACTTACACCGGATGACCTATCAGGTATAGCATCCTATCACCAGACAGCACATGAGGTTGAGGTTTTACAGATGTTGGAGCTCACACCATTAACAGGTAAGATGGCGGACACTGTAATAATAGGAATAATCCCGGAAGACATTTCAAAATCAGAGATAGGTCTTACGGAAAGACTTGAAGATAAACCGTTTAAAACAGCTGTTTTTCAGGTGTTAAAGGAGTTAGAAAGATTAGGTGTCAGGTACAAAAAGATAAATAACAGAACATTACAGGAAGTTGTTATAGATTTTCTTGGAACATACAACGGAATAACCGGAAAAAGCATCTGGGATAAAGATAAAAACTGATTGCTATTTAATCAAATACAGATTATATTATTTACAAAATAATTTTGATGAGGATAAGATGGATAGCGATATAGATACGCTGTTAAAACTACAGCAGCTGGATCTGGAGATAGACAATCTAAAAAAACTGATTGAAAGATTACCTGAGGAGATAAAATCACTTGAAAAAAAGAAATCTGATCTGATCCTTAAGTTTGACAAGATCAAAAACGATATCAACCATCTTGAAGCCTTAAAAAGGGAAAAAGAGTTAGATATCCAGACTTACGAAGACAAAATTGTAAAGATCCAGTCCTCTCTTGAAAAGGTAAAAACAAACGAGGAGTATAAGGCTCTTCTGAGAGAAAAGGCACATGCAGAAGAAGCTATAATGGAACTTGAGGACGAGATCCTGAATATCATGGAAGAGATAGAAAATCTAAGAGAGGAAGAGGCAAAACTTAAAGGTATCGTTGATAAAGAGAAGGTGGAGATAGAAAAGGAGATACAGGAAAAAGAAAAGGAGCTTGAAGAAGCTAAGGAAAAACTTGAGAAACTACTGAAGGAAAGGGAGGAGTTTTCAAAAACGGTCAGACCACCATTATTATCTAAATATGAGATGATAAGGAAGAAAAGAAACGGAAAGGCCGTTGTAATTGTTGACAGCGATACATGTACAGGCTGTTTTATGATAATCCCGCCTAAAGTATACAGTGAGCTTGTAAAGAGTAAAAAATTACTTACATGTCCCCACTGCGGAAGATTTTTGATATACAGGGAAAGTTAGTAAGACAGAAACTGCTCAATGATCTCATCACTTAAAACACCTCTGCATATCTCCTGAACTTCCCCTGTCATCCTTATATTCCATTCCTCATCAACTGAGATTCTCAGTATTCCTCCAGGCATAACAACGTTAACATCTCTATCAGTAATTCCCCTTTTCACCATAACAGCTGCAACAGCTGATGAAGATGTTCCTGATGCAAGTGTATATCCTGCTCCCCTTTCCCATATCCTTATCTCAACCTGATCCCTTGAAACAGGCTTTACAAACTGGACATTTGTTCTGTTAGGGAATATACGATGATTCTCAATAAGTCTTCCATACTTCTTAACTATCTCATCATCAAGTTTATCAACAATGATCACACAGTGGGGGTTGCCGACAGAAACACAGTTAATCTCAAACTCCCTGTCATCAACAACTATTTTTTCACCTATACACTCATCCTTTTCTATACTGACAGGTATATCCTCTGTTTTAAATGTAGCCTTTCCTATATCAACGGTTATCAGTCTTGCTTTTCCGTTTATAACCTCTTCAACTCTTGCCCTAACAACTCCCCCCTTTGTCTCAACAGTAAACTCCCTTTTATCTGTAAATCCAAGATCAAAAAGATACTTACAGAATATTCTCAATCCATTCCCACTTTTTTCAGCCTCAGAGCCATCAGGGTTAAATATCCTTAAACCAAAATCGGCTTTTTCAGAATGAACCTTCAGCAGCACTCCATCGGAACCTATCCCGAAATGCACATCACATATAGTTTTTATACTCTCACTGGTCAAAGAAAAATCTATATTCTCATCATCCAGAACTATATACTCATTTCCAAGACCGTGAGACTTAACAAAAAAGTTTTTTTCCATACCGGAACCTCTTATTAAGAATTACGGCATTTATGAGGTTATTATTATACGACAGAATTGTTATTAATATCCTGTTGACAATTTTTTATAATGTCATTAAGATATACTTATATGTATAGAGAGGTAACCCGTTAAAGATAAAAGATATAGGTTGACTTTTAATGAATATTCATTCATAATAAGGATGAACTGAATACAGGAAATATATTATTATAATTTATATAGAATTAATAATTAGTATTAATTTTATGATATTTTTCATAAAAACAGGATATTTTTGTGATTATAGTAAATAAAAACTATTTACTAAGAGAGGTAGGAAATGATTAAAAAAGGAGAGATAGGTGTAGCAACCAAGAAATTAAGAAGATCATTCCACAGAGAGATAATATACGATATCATTAGCTCAACAGACATCCATCCTACAGCTGAATGGATTTATGAGAGGGCTAAGAAAGTGATACCGACTATCAGTCTCGGTACTGTTTACAGAAACCTGAACATACTTAAAGAAGAAGGAAGAATCATAGAGATAGTTGATGAGAAAGAAGGAAGGTTCGATGCGAAAACATACAAACATTACCACTTCAAATGTAAGGTGTGCAACAACATCTACGATGTAGAGAACCTGGACATAATAAAGGTTGACAAAAGTTATTTTGATAAAAGGGGATTCTCAATAGACGGCTGTGACATCATTTTTAATGGTATCTGTAACCACTGCCTGAGGGAAGGAAATTAAACCAGCTTCCTTCCTTCTTTAATTATATGTTTTATCAGCTTCAGTTTTATTTTATCAATATCTGCCTCAACAAAGTCTGTTATATTGCAGACAGGTATATCCCAAATTCCACAGGGAATTATCCTTCTGAAATACCTCTTTTCAATATTAACATTTAAAGAAATTCCATGTTTTGTTACACCTTTAGAAACCTTTACACCAACGGATGCTATCTTACCTTTATCTGTAAAAACCCCCCTTAATCTATCCTTTCTGTAAGCATTTATCCCTATTTCTTTTACCGTTTTTATAACTATCTCCTCAAGTGTGAAAACATACCTTTTTACAGAGATCCTATTTTTTAAGCTTAAAACAGGATATACAACGATCTGCCCTTCCCCATGAAAAGTTACACTTCCCCCTCTATCAATATAATAAACCGGTATATCTTCTGTATTAAGGATATGCTCAGGTTTTGTTGTCTTACCCGCCGTATAAACAGGGTGATGTTCTGTTATAAAAAAATAGTTATCCTGATCCTCTCCGGTCAATTTTCTTTCAAAAATCCGGTTCTGGATTTCAAGAGCTTCTTGATATTCAGTTTTCCCAAGGTCTATAATCTTTAACATAAATCTATAATATCAGAGGTTCTTGGATGTTAAAAATAAAAAGAGAGCTTATAAACCAGATAGCCGATCAGGGAGAGAAAGGATATCCCTATGAGATATGTGGTTTTATACTTGGGAAGATAGATTATGAAAACAATATAAGAGAAGCTCTGGAAGTATACCAGGTAGAAAATCAGAATAAGGAAAGGGCTAATGACAGATTTGAGATAGACCCTAAGGACTATCTAAAGGTTGAGGAGTACGCAGACAGTAAAGGCCTTCAGATAATAGGTATATACCACACTCATCCGGATCATCCAGACAGACCTTCTCAGACCGATCTTATGTTTGCTCAGCCAGATATGTCATACATAATAATGTCCATAAATAAAGGAAAAGCTGGAGACTGGAGAAGCTGGGAGCTTGTAGGAGAAAAGTTTGAACAGGAAGAGGTCAATCAGATAGATTGACATTAGATCTCTCTAAAACTATATGATACCTTCCGTCTATATCTATCTTCAGTGGAAATCTTGATTTATCTATATACATAACGATCTTCTTTACCCTTTTGCTTTTCAAAGGGTATATAACGTAAATGCTGCCTTTTTTCTCTACCTTTATCGGGTAAAGATCTGAGTTTGAGTTTTTGCCGTACATTATGTACTCAACTATCAGTGGAAGCCACGGCTTTTTTTCGTATATTTTTTTTCTGTCAAACTTTTTTTCCTTTTCATTTTCTCTTTCATACAGATAAAAGTCTGCGCCATCCATCACAAACTTAAAGTTATAGCTGTAAAGCCATGATATATAAGGGTAGGTGCTTCCTTCTGCTGTAACCTTTTTTTCAGATAGAGAGATCTTTATCTCTCCTACGGGAATACTTCCAAGATATGTTTTGTATATCGTTTCTTCGCTGTAGACCGTACATGAGATCAAGAGTATTAAAGATAAGATTTTTTTAATCATACATTAGAATTTAAGATATGAAAAAGGGTGTGGCAACCACACCCTGTATAGAAGTTCAATTTAGATCTTTACTACGTTCTGTGCTTTCTGTCCTTTGTCTTCCTGAACAACATCAAACTCTACTTTCTGTCCTTCTTCGAGTGTTTTGAACCCATTTTCCGCGATAGCTGAGAAATGTACGAAAACATCACCCTGACCATCATCTCTGGTTATGAAACCATAACCTTTCTTAGAATTGAACCATTTTACTGTACCTGTGAGACGCATTACTTAAAAAACCTCCAAAAATTAAATTTAACTTTGAAGTGCTTAAAGATCCGTTAGAGCGCTCTTGTGGAAGGGATCCCTCCCCAGATCTCTAAACAACTTCAGCTATAAGTATGTGCCTTTTTTACTATTATGTCAATACCAAAATGCACAAACTTAGTTCAAAAATCTTTATTGATATTAAATACACAGTTCATATAATATGGTATTTCACCAAAATATCAGGACAAAGAAATGAAAATGAGATTAAACAGGTTTATAGCACGATCAGGTTACTGCTCAAGGAGAAAAGCAGACCAGCTTATTGAGATGGGAAAGGTCAAGGTTAACGGAAAGGTTGTAAAAGATTTTGGATACAGAGTTGATACAGAAAAAGATAGAGTTGAGATAGATGGAAAATTAATAAAGTTAGAACTTAAAAAAGTTTATATAAAACTTTACAAACCAAGAGGTTATCTGACTCAGCTTGGAAAGGATAAATTTGGGAGAAAAACATTAACAGATCTGTTTAAAGAGGTTGGGATTAAGGATAATGTTTTCCCTGCTGGAAGGCTTGATTATGAAAGCGAGGGACTACTCCTTCTCACAAATGATGGTGATTTCGCAAATATGATCATGCATCCAAAAAGTAAGATAAAAAAAACCTATGTTGTTAAAGTTAAAGGAAGAGTAAATCTGGAAAGTTTTAACAGAATGAGGAAAGGAGCTTTACTTGAGGATGGTTTTATAAAACCTGACGAAATAAAAATACTAAAAAAAGGTAAGAATTATACATGGTTGGAGATAACCATACACAGCGGAAAAAAAAGAATTATAAGGAGATTCACAAAATATTTTGGTTACCCTGTTGAAAGATTGATAAGAACAAGGATCGGCAGTATAGAGCTTGGAAGTTTAAAAGAGAAAGAATGGAAGTATATAGATGAAAAAATCATAAACAGAATGTCAAAATCAAAATAAACCTGTATATTAATTATTAATAATAAAGCAGTAAAGGATAATAACTATGGAAAATATCAAAATAGAAAGTCCACAGGATATTTTACCTATTGTAGAAAAATACAATATTGATGATGGTTATGCTCTTTTTAAATATGTGAAGGGTTACACACTACTGTCTGTTGTTGAGCCAAAACAGATAAGAAATCAGATATTCTTTCTTGTTAAAAAAGATGGAGATAAGCCAACATTTAGAATCCTCAGGTATTTTAGGGGTTTTGGAGATGTTGGTATTGACGCAGAATTCACCCCTGAGACTATAGAGGAAGGGGTGATCATCACCTTTGAAACACTATCACAGCATTTTCTTTAAATATCAATAACATCAACACTTTAAGAAGGATTGAAATTTTTATTTTTTTGCATATATTACCTTCGCTCGGTTAGACCGACTGTTTGTAGTTGGAGGTTTAAGAAGCCTCATTTATGCTGCTGCAGTCCCGGCTGTGTTTCCTCTCATGGCCCTCCTAACCTCCTATTGCTGGCGGTATCTTCGGATACCGTCCTTTTTTATAATTACATGTTTTTTCTTGTCTGTCAAAATCTATATGGATATCTGAACTCTATCACATAGTTTGGGGCATCATTTGTAAGACCTATAGAAAGTGAAAAATTGAATGATGATCTGTCCGAAAGTGCCCATCCTGTTCCTATTCTCAGTATAGCTGAATTCAACGTGGAATTTGGAACTGTTGATTTCACACCATTAACAGTACTCTCTGTAGAGAAAGTATAATCCTGTGCGTACTGGAAGTTTAAAGAAAAGTTATATGACAGAGCATAGGCAAATCCAAAACTAAGACTTAACGTATCACCTGGATTTATCTTATCAAGTCGTGATACATCACCTGTAGTAGGACTTTTGTAGTACTTTTTAACATCCTCTTCCATATTATAGGAGTAGGATATTCCTCCAAATACAACCACCGGATCTATAGTTTTTGTTAGATTTATGCCACCTCTTATCGCATAGTATCCACTTCCAGTAGGTAACTCTTTTTCAGGATCATCAAGATCAAAAGGACTTCTACCAGTTTTTGTTTTAAACGCTAAAAATGTTATAAGAGCAGGTCTTGTACCTGTTTCTCTTATTGGCTGGTATGAAAAAGAAAATGATACATCTCCAAACCCTCTTTCTTCTAAAACATTCTCCTTTTCACCGGTTGTTGATGTACCGATAACAGAGGTTCTTTCATTTCTATATACATAAGGGATTGAAACTTCAAACTGAAGGTTTCTGAGAATTCCGTAACGGATAGAGATATTGTACTGAAATATATGTCTTCTGGCATTTTTTATACCAAACTCTCCAAGTGTTAGGAAAACAGGATCAAGAATTGCAAAACTACTTAAATATATCTGGTTTGCAGAGTAGTAAACATAAGAAAAGCTACTTTCCACCTCAAGTTTATTTTTCTGAAGTAAAACGTAATCTCTTTCAAACTGGATAAGTACTTCCTCTGGCTGTGCTTCTTTCTGAAGGGCTTTCTTCGCCTTTTCTATATCTTTATCACTGGCATAGGATATTAAAAACAGACTTACCGTCAGAAAGATGATAACAGATTTTTTCATACAAACCCTCCCTATTTTCAGATAAATATACAGAATTCCAAAGTTTAAGGCAAATGTATTTAAAACTCATTGAAGTTCCTGAAAGACTGAACTAGACGATTATACATTGATTGTCTTAGGGTATGTGTATCCACCCATATCTTTTCTTCTTTTGTTATCTCAAACTTTTTATTTGTATCCTCAGAGTAGATAACAAGAGCTATGTTTTTATACCACATCTTTTTAAATTCTTCTGCAGAGAGAATGGTATTTCCTAAAGACGGATCAGCAATAAAAACCCTTCCTTTATAAACTCCTTTGAATACTACAAAATGCTTATACTTACCAATAACCAGTGTCACGATTGCAGGTCTGTTAAGGGATACAAGCCCTTCCAGGGATGTTCTATAACCAGCTGCTTTATAACCCATAGCCTGTGCAAACTTTTTTATATCAAGAAGAGAGAACCCTTTTCTTTTTATTATCTTCTGTACGTTTCCAACTGCAAAAAGTCCATTTATAACCTGTTCTTCAGTAACTTTTTCTCCAAGATAGAAATTAAAAATCGTTGCAACTGCTGCAGAACCACAACTGAAATCTAATTTTTGCTTTATGAGATTTTTTCTTTTAATTTCTGATACAGGTTTTACCACTGGTCTGATAGATATCCTACCGAAAGATGTTCCAATCTGAAGATTTATCTTGGCTTTACTCTTTTCTTTTATATCGGGAGTATCCAGACTATTGGAGGGATTACCATAAACCGGGAGAATAAAGAAGGTCAGTAAGACGAAGATTCTTTTAAAAAAGTTTCCCCCGGTCATGATTAAATCCCTCCTGTTATATTAGCTTTGTTAATACTGTTAAGTACATTATTGATATCTACAGTACCGTTATTATCACCCATAATAACAACGATGTTTATAGGTATGTTAACTGCAGAATCTACAACATTTATAGGTATAAAAGCGTTCTGCTGTGCATTTCCTGAAAGCATTAATGAACTGTCAAGGTTCATCTGTAAACCACCTTCTATCTGTATATCTCCTATACTCATGTTGTAAAGGTTTCCCCCTATCGTCCCTGTGAATATTGGGTTGCTGAACATCTGTCCATTCAGCACAAAACCCTGAGCGTATATATCTTCCAGTTCTGTGTCATCAACTTTTTTAAGTTCGTAAGCTGAGGCTGAACCTAAGATCAATCCTGCCATTACAAGTGTTAGTAACTTTCTCATCTCTATTTCCTCCTGACGATGTCGCCACAGACCTGATATATAATCCTCTTTGTTCCGATAAACTGCCACATCACCTTAATATTTATGTATCCGTCAGCTTTTTTCTCATATGCATCTTTAGCCTGCTTTAGACTTCTCATAAGAGCCTCATTCAGTATATTAGGAAGTGTTTTATCTGTCTTTGGATAGCCCATAACATATCCAAAACAGGTATTATCAACAATCTCATATTTTCCAAATCCACCATCTCCAAATGAGATGATAAATTTTTCCTTTGCAAAGCTATCTGTTCCTATTCCTAAGACAAGTATTAAACTCACTGCAGTCATTAATTTTCTGTATATCATCTCATAGCCCTCATATTCTTTTTTTATTTAAAAAGGGGGAACTGATCCCCCCATTTAGATTACCAAGGTAAATATTCTGGCATTCCTAACTTCTCACCATTTATAGCATTTGCTCCAAGACCACCTGTCGCAGTATTGCTGAAGTTAACAGCTGTGGCTGTGTTCTTCTGAACTATAGAACTTCCTGATACTGTTCCTGCATGGAGAACGTTTACTCCTACGTTAGCTGCAGAGTTGGCAGAGTTTAGAAGTACAAGTGTCTGTAGATTTGCCTGTGCAGCATCGTTAAGCTGTACAGAGTTCATGTTGTTGTTCTGTTCTCCATCAACCGCTGTACAGTTACAGTTGTATATGTACTGTTTCTGCTTGTTAAGATTTCCTGCAAACGCATACATATCTCCTGTAGCTGTGTTCATGTGGTTGTATGCTTCCTGTTTGTTTTCCTGAGTTATATCTGTATTTGTTATATCACCTGTTGTCATCATGTTTACTGCTATGTTTGTCGCAGAGTTTGCTATGTTGCTAACTATGATGCTTGCAGCATCTCTCTGAGCATTATCATTTAGCTGTACAGAGTTGTTATTGTTGTTCTGTTCAGAACCAGCTGGTATGTTTCCGTGTATATTCTCTATCATCTGTCCTGCTTCTGGTTCTCCTGTTCTGTAAAATTCTCCATCAGTGAATTCACCATTTCCTGCTAAAGCAACTCTACCAGTAGCTTCATTAGTAAAGTTACTTGCAGTCTGTTTATTATACTGTGTGATAGAGCTTAATGTTACATTTCCATACTTTTCAGGGTTTGGTTCTTTTATTGGAACATTTACATCACCTGTAGAAAGAAGGTTTAACGCTGTATTAGATGCTGAAAGTGAGACATTTTCCATTATTCCTGTGACTGTTTCTCTCTGTGCATTGTTGTTAAGCTGAACTGAGTTGTTGTTGTTATTCTGATCTTCTATGTATGCAAGACTTCTTGGATCGTCAACTGTAAAGTTTCTTATAACCTGTGTCTCTTTATTTTCATTTCCGGCTTCAGCTAATCCACCGTTTGCAATATTAAGATGATTTTCTGCGGTTTGAACATTAGCCTGATTTATTACGGTTATAATATTCTCACCATCCTCAACTTCTGTACCGGTTATAGCTCCTGTTTTCATGCCGTTAATAGCAGTGTTTTTAGCTGAGTTTGCAACATTTTCTATAACGAAAGCATTGGCATATCTCTGAGCGTTATTGTTGAGCTGTACAGAGTTGTTATTGTTGTCCTGAGATATTATGTCTGTAAACTCGTTGTTGTTATTTATATCCTGTGTAGCACCATCTTCATAATTTGATGCCATTGATTCTGTACCACTTGTAGCTTCATTCTTAAAGTTGATAGCTGTCTGGTCATTAGATTGATCTACTGAAGAGTTTTCTATATCTCCAACAGCCATGATGTTTACACCGCTGTTAGCTCCTGACATGGATGTGTTTGACATAACAACAGCTTTTGCTTTATATTGAGCCTGGTTATTCAGCTGAACTGAGTTATTGTTGTTGTCCTGATCAGCTATTGTAAGTGTAATCAGGTTTTCATCTTCATCATATATCTTATTTCTGTTGCTGGTATCTATAACCTGTCTTTCTTTGTTGACATTTTCAGCATAAGCTCCTGTAATTTCATATCCAAAATCTTCTGTGGTTGAGGTAGCCTGGTTGTGATGGTTGTCACCAGTTTGTACATTTTTCTGAGTTAAAGATCCTTTAAAGTTTCCTGATTCTACTCTCTCAAAATTAAGAACATCTCCTCCAGACAATACATTAACAGCTACGTTTTCAGCTGAGTTAGCAACATTGTTTATTGTTACCCCCAATGCCTCTCTTTGGGCAGTATCATTAATCTGGACTGAATTATTGTTATTATCCTGTTTTTCTATATTTGCAACTTCGTTTATTACAAGCTGAGCAGAATCCTCTTCATAGTTTCCTGCTTCAGCAAAAATAACACCAGAAGCTGTGTTATTAAAGTTAGAAGCTGACTGCTCGTTATAT
The DNA here is from genome assembly GCF_000021565.1 of Persephonella marina EX-H1. Lineage (NCBI taxonomy): Bacteria > Pseudomonadati > Aquificota > Aquificia > Aquificales > Hydrogenothermaceae > Persephonella > Persephonella marina. The sequence continues at coordinate 990,069 of NC_012440.1, forward strand.
TGATTTATAGTTGAATCTGTAACACTTCCTGTACCCAGCAGGTTTATTCCTTTATTAACAGCAGATGTTGCTGCATTTTCAATTATTACAGCTTTTGCTTCTCTTTGTGCATTGTTGTTAAGCTGTACTGAGTTATTGTTGTTGTCCTGGTCTTCTATTGCCGCTATTCCTTCAAAATCTTCAGCAATAGAGGCGTTATCTATAAGCTGACTTTGTTTGTTTTCATTATATGCGTAAGCATCTCCACTTATGGATTTCTCATCTATTTTAGCGATATTAACATGATTTTCCGCCTTTTGTGAGTTTGTTTGTTCAAGTTTTGAGAGATTAAATCCGTCAGGAACATAAACTGAGTTTAGACCGTTATTGACAGCTGATTTAGCTATATTTTTGATCGTAACGTAATTTGCACCACTTTGGGCATTATCATTAAGCTGAACTGAGTTGTTGTTATTATCCTGATCTACAATTGCAACATTTTTATTTAATTGAGTTTCTGGATGAGATAATGTAATTCCCCCATTACTTACGATCTGTGTCTTGTTTCCTTTTTCCTTTTCAACATTATACGCAGATGCTTTACCATTAGCTGCAATAGCTTCATTTTTAAAATTAAATGCAGACTGATCGTTCATTTGTTTTCCTGATGTCTCGCTTACAGTTCCAGCATAGAAGAAGTTTTCACCAGCATTAACAGCTGATGCGGCTGCGTTGATTAGGACCATTCCTGATGCTTCTCTTTGAGCACTCTCATTAAGCTGAACTGAGTTGTTATTATTATCCTGATCTACAATTTTAAGTTCATAACCTTCCTGAACCCCTGTTCCAATACGCTGGCTTTCTTTGTTGATATTTGCTGCCTCAGCAGATTTCCATACAGTATCATCTGGATATCCTTGCGGATCAGCATAATTTACATGGTTCTTAGCTGTCTGGTCATTTGTCTGTTCGAAGTAGTTACTGAAGCTTTTTCCTTTAGGAACTTCCTCTGGTGGTGTTAATGTGTCGTAAAGATAGTTAGCTGTTGAGTTAACAGCTGAGTTAGCTAAAACAGCTCCGTATCCTGTTATAGCCCCTGACATAGCTCCATCATTCACCTGTACTGAATCCAGGTTGTTGTTCTGTGAATTGATAGGACCGTGATTATCAAATGTGGCGTTGTGATTTTCAACGATCTGCAGTCCCTGAGCTGAAACCTCTTCCAGCTCGTCTTCCGATAGTGCCTCTGGCTGTGCGAATCCCTGTGTTGAGACCGCAACAGCTAATAGCGCTGCCATCAGTAATCTTTTCTTCTGCCTCATGACATGTAACCTCCTTGATGATATTTTTAGTGCATCTGCACTCTTTTATAAGCAAACGGCGTGCCAAAGAATAAGGTATTGATAATTAATGAAATTTTTCATTGATACCATTAAGAGTTGTAACAGCTTTTTACAGATTTTTTGGAAATGATCTGAAAATAAAGTTAAATATAGCCTCTGTTGACCTTTGTCAAAAAATTTTACAGTGTAAAAATTTTTTACAGTTTTTAAAATTTAAACTGGTTAGATTAAATGGATGGTAAATCAGAAATTAAAGAGAGGAAGTAAAGTCTTATTAAAATCCTCCGGTGATGTTTGCTTTACTGATACTTTTAAGAATATTATTGATATCAACGGTACCGTTATTATCACCCATAATAACAACGATGTTTATAGGTATATTAACAGCAGAATCTACAACATTTATAGGTATAAAAGCGTTCTGCTGTGCATTTCCTGAAAGCATTAATGAACTGTCAAGGTTCATCTGTAAACCACCTTCTATCTGTATGTCTCCTATACTCATGCTGTAAAGGTTTCCCCCTATCGTCCCTGTGAATATTGGGTTGCTGAACAACTGGCTGTTTAGTACAAGACCCTGGGCATATATACTGTCAAGTTCCGCGTCACTAACTTTTTTAAGTTCGTAAGCTGAGGCTGAACCTAAGATCAATCCTGCCATTACAAGTGTTAGTAACTTTCTCATCTCTATTTCCTCCTTTATTCAGATAGAAAAAGGAGGGAAAAATCCCTCCTCATCCTTTTACCACATAAGGGGTGGGTATGTGTAATTCTCAGCATTGATAGCTGTAGCTTCAACTCCACCTGTTGCAGTATTGCTAAAGTTAACAGCTGTGGCTGTGTTCTTCTGAACTATAGAACTTCCTGATACTGTTCCTGCATGGAGAACGTTCACTCCTATATTAGCAGCAGAGTTCGCTGAGTTTAGAAGTACAAGTGTCTGTAGATTTGCCTGTGCGTTTCCATTAAGCTGTACAGAGTTCATGTTGTTGTTCTGCTCTCCATCAATAGCTGTACAGTTACAGTTGTATATGTACTGTTTCTGCTTGTTAAGATTTCCTGCAAATGCATACATATCTCCTGTAGCTGTGTTCATATGGTTGTATGCTTCCTGTTTGTTTTCCTGAGTTATATCTGTACCTGTTATATCACCTGTTGTCATCATGTTTACTGCTATGTTTGTTGCAGAGTTTGCTATGTTGCTGATTATAATGCCCGCTGCCTCACTTTGCGCACCGTCATTGAGTTGTACGGAGTTGTTGTTATTATTCTGTACACCATCTTCAGCTATATTTCCGTGTATGTTCTCTATCATCTGTCCTGCTTCTGGCTCTTCTGTTCTGTAAAACTCATCGTCAGTAAATTCACCGTTAAGTGCTAATGCATATTCACCTGTTGCTTCGTTGTTGAAGTTTTTAGCTACCTGATTGTTGAACTGTTCTATTAAGGATCCTGTTATATTTCCATAGAGAGCTGGATCTGGTTCTCCAATAGGAACGTTAACATCTCCAGTTGATAGTAGATTTAAAGCTGTATTTGATGCAGATAGTGAGATATTTTCCATAATAGCTGTTTTCGTATTTGACTGGGCATTTCCAGTAAGCTGAACTGAGTTGTTATTGTTGTTCTGGTTTTCTATGTAAGCAAGACTTTCTGGATCGTCAACTGTGAAGTTTCTTATAACCTGTGTTTCCTTGTTTGTATTCTCAGATATAGCTTCAAAACCATCAGTTGTATTAATGTGATTTAGAGCCTCCTGCTCATTAGTCTGGAATACGCTGTCGTAACTATCTGTTATATTTCCGGTTTTAAGTCCATTAATCGCTGAGTTTGTAGCTGAATTAGCTATATTTGATATCAACAGAGCTTTTGCATATCTTTCGGCTTCATCGTTAAGCTGAACTGAGTTGTTGTTGTTATTCATATTAATGATATCTGTAAACTCATTCATATTGTTTATATCCTGAGTAGCACCATCTTCATGATTTCCTGCGTATGGAGAATAGGCATTATCTGCTGTGTTGTTGAAGTTTTTGGCTACCTGATGGTTTTTCTGAGTAATCTCGGAATTGACTATATCTCCTACTCCCATAATATTCAGACCTATGTTATTAGCTGAGAGAGAAGAATCTGATATAACTCCTGCTTTGGCTTTATACTGAGAATTGCCGTTTAACTGTACTGAGTTGTTATTATTATTCTGGTTGTTAATCTTAAGGTGTTGGCTCGCCCTTCTGTTATATGTTTCAACAACCTGTCTTTCTTTATTGTAGTTCTCAGCTATTGCGGTTTCACCTTTTGTACTAAGTGTGGCTGTGTTATTGTGGTTTGAAGCCATCTGATCATTGTACTGTTCTATATAACCTGTAAAACCACCAGAATCTGATGGAGGTATTTTAACAGTCAACAGATCACTTCCAGAAAGAACATTCACTCCTGTATTTTGTGCAGAGTTTGCTAAATTTTCTACAATAAGGCCCTTCACTCTTCTCTGAGCATTGTTGTTAAGCTGAACTGAGTTGTTGTTGTTGTTCTGTTTTCCTATTTTTACGGCCATATTTATAACTTTCTGAGCCTCATCTGTTTCTGTATTTCCTGCATAGGCGTATATAGGGCTTTCTGCAATATTATCAAAGTTGAACGCTTTCTGGTTATTTGACTGCTTTATTTTAGAATCGACAACTTCAGTTATACCTAACAGATTGACACCTTTGTTAACAGCAGATGCAGCCGCATTCTCTATTATCACACCTTTTGCACTTCTTTGAGCTCTGTTGTTAAGCTGAACTGAGTTGTTGTTGTTGTTCTGTTTTCTGATTTTAGCAAAACCATTGTAGTTACCTTTATGAGATGCGTTGTCAACAAGCTGTCCCTGCTTGTTTTCGTTCTCAGCTATTGCATCAGCAACATATAACTTAAGATCTTCTACACCTCTAACTTTTGCTACATTTAGATGGTTCTCAGCTTTCTGTTCGTTCGTCTGTGAAAGGGAAGAGTTTTTCATTCCATCAGGAAGATATACCGCATTCACTCCATTATTAGCAGCTGATTTAGCTATATTTTTGAGCGTGACATAACTTGCTTTTTTCTCAGCCTGATTACTAAGCTGTACAGAGTTGTTGTTGTTATTCTGTTTTACTATTTTTACTTTTTTGTTTAATCTTGTTTCAGGATGGGAAAGTGCGAGTCCAGCATTGCTTACAATCTGTGTTTTTGATCCTTTTTCAATTTCTGAATTATGAGCCAAGGCTGTACCCATATCAACTTCTGCTGTATTTTTAAAGTTGTAAGCCTCCTGTTTGTTATACTGTAATCCTTCTGTGTCGCTCACACTACCAGCATAGAATAAGTTTTCACCTGCATTAACAGCTGATGCCGCTGCATTGATCAATACCTTTCCTGATGCCTCAGACTGACCAGCTCCAGTTATCTGTACTGAGTTGTTGTTATTATTCTGGCTTTTTATTTTTAATTTATAACTAACTTCAACTCCTGTTCCTACACGCTGACTTTCTTTATTAATATTTGCTGCCTCAGCGCTTTTGTGAATTCCGTCTCTTGATGGGTCTGCAAAGTTAACATGATTTTTAGCTGTCTGCTCATTTGTCTGTTCGAAATAGTTAGAAAAGGTCTTAACCTGCTCTTCTCCATTATCCTGATTTCCATTGTCCTGATTTCCGTTACCTCCGTTCAATGAATCATAAAGATAGTTAGCTGTTGAGTTAACAGCTGAGTTAGCTAAAACAGCTCCGTATCCTGTTATAGCCCCTGACATAGCTCCATCATTCACCTGTACTGAATCCAGGTTGTTGTTCTGTGAATTGATAGGACCGTGATTATCAAATGTAGCGTTGTGGTTTTCAACGATCTGCAGTCCCTGAGCTGAAACCTCTTCCAGCTCGTCTTCCGATAGTGCCTCTGGCTGTGCGAACCCCTGTGTTGAGACCGCAACAGCTAGTAACGCTGCCATCAGTAATTTTTTCTTCTGTCTCATGGCTAAATCCTCCTTCAAACTTTAAAATCTTGTTAACCTGATGAAAAGCAAAACAAATGCCAATTGTAAGGTTTTGAAAAAATTAGAAAAATTTTTTGAGGTTTTGTAGATGTGTAATATTTTTTTACATTTTGATTGGTGATATCCTTTCAAACATAGAAAAAATCTAATCTTGAGTTTTTGTAAAAAGTTTTTACAACTGTAAACAGTTTTTACACTAATTTTTTAATGCCTGAATATCATGTAGAAAAGGAACAGAGAGCTTTGTTAAAACTCTCCGTTTATATTAGATCTGTTTATACTTTTAAGAATATTATTGATATCTACAGTACCGTTATTATCACCCATAATAACAACGATGTTTATAGGTATGTTAACTGCAGAATCTACAACATTTATAGGTATAAAAGCGTTCTGCTGTGCATTTCCTGAAAGCATTAATGAACTGTCAAGGTTCATCTGTAAACCACCTTCTATCTGTATATCTCCTATACTCATGTTGTAAAGGTTTCCCCCTATCGTCCCTGTGAATATTGGGTTGCTGAACATCTGTCCATTCAGCACAAAACCCTGAGCGTATATATCTTCCAGTTCTGTGTCATCAACTTTTTTAAGTTCGTAAGCTGAGGCTGAACCTAAGATCAATCCTGCCATTACAAGTGTTAGTAACTTTCTCATCTCTATTTCCTCCTGACGATGTCGCCACAGACCTGATATATAATCCTCTTTGTTCCGATAAACTGCCACATCACCTTAATATTTATGTATCCGTCAGCTTTTTTCTCATATGCATCTTTAGCCTGCTTCAGACTCCTCATAAGAACCTCATTCAGTATGTTAGGAAGTGTTTTATCTGTCTTTGGAATCTTTTTTAAATATTTAAAAGGGGGAACGGATCCCCCTCTAGATTACCAAGGTAGATATCTTATTAGTCCGTAGTTTTCAGCATTTATTGCTCTTGCTTCTACTTTAGAGTTGGCAGTATTGCTGAAGTTAACAGCTGTTGCTGTGTTCTGCTGAACTATAGAACTTCCTGATACTGTTCCTGCATGGAGAACATTTACCCCAACGTTAGCAGCAGAGTTCGCTGAGTTTAGAAGTACAAGTGTCTGTAGATTTGCCTGTGCTGCATCATTAAGCTGTACTGAGTTCATGTTGTTGTTCTGCTCTCCATCAACCGCTGTACAGTTACAGTTGTATATGTACTGTTTCTGTTTGTTAAGATTTCCTGCAAACGCATACATATCTCCTGTAGCCATATTCATATGGTTGTATGCTTCCTGTGTATTTTCCTGAGTTATATATGTGTCTGTTATATCACCTGTTGTCATCATGTTTACTGCTATGTTTGTTGCAGAGTTTGCTATATTGCTGACTATTATACTTGCAGCATCTCTCTGTGCATTGTCATTTAGCTGTACTGAGTTGTTGTTATTGTTCTGTTCAGCACCAACTGGTATATTTCCATGTATATTCTCTATCATCTGTCCCGCTTCAGGCTCTTCAGTTCTGTAAAACACACCATCAGTAGATTCCCTATTAACTGCTAATGCATTGTCGTCTCCTGTTGCAGAATTAGTAAAGTTGATTGCCATCTGTTTATTGGACTGTAAGATAGAGCTTAATGTTACATTTCCATACTTTTCAGGGTTTGGTTCTTTTATTGGAACATTTACATCACCTGTAGAAAGGAGATTTAAAGCTGTGTTAGAAGCTGAAAGTGAGACATTTTCCATTATTCCTGTGACTGTTTCTCTCTGTGCATTGTTGTTAAGCTGGACTGAGTTGTTGTTGTTGTCCTGATCTTCTATGTATGCAAGACTTCTTGGATCATCAACTGTGAAGTTCCTGATAACCTGTGTCTCTTTGTTCCAGTTTTCAGCTCTAGCCCCTTTACCTGATGCAGAATTCATATGATTTACTGCTGTTTGAGTATTTACTTGATGCACTGTTGTTATAATATTCTCACCATCCTCAACTTCTGTACCGGTTATAGCTCCTGTTTGCATGCCGTTAATAGCAGTGTTTTTAGCTGAGTTTGCAACATTTTCTATAACGAAAGCATTGGCATATCTCTGAGCATTATTGTTGAGCTGTACAGAGTTGTTATTGTTGTCCTGAGATATTATGTCTGTAAACTCGTTGTTGTTGTCTATATCCTGTGTTGCTCCTTCTTCCATGTTTACTGCAGAGCCTACTATACCACCATCTGCAGTGTTATTAAAGTTTTCTGCATACTGTATATTAAATTGGTTTACATTTGAATCTACTATGTCTCCAACGGCCATAATATTCATACCTATGTTTGATCCTGACATGGAAGTATTTGATAAGACTCCAGCTTTTGCTTTATACTGAGCCTGGTTATTAAGCTGAACTGAGTTATTGTTGTTGTCCTGATCAGCTATTGTAAGAAGGACAGGTTCCTTATCTTCATCTATATATCTATTATTGTTTTCAATAACCTGTCTTTCTTTATTGACATTTTCAGCATAAGCTCCGATAAACATTCCTTCATCTGTAGTTGAATAAGCCTTATTACGATGGTTAACTGCAGTCTGTGAGTTCAGCTGATGCAGACCGCCATTAAAGTTTCCTGATCTTTTCAGATCATAGGTAATAATATCACCACCAGAAAGTACATTAATGCCTACATTTTCAGCTGAGTTAGCCACATTGTTTATCATCAGACCTGTAGCTTCTCTCTGGGCTGTATCATTGATCTGAACAGAGTTATTGTTGTTTTCCTGTTTTTCTACATCGGCGAGTTCGTTGATTATGTACTGAGCTTCATCTGTTTCATAATTACCTGCTGCAGCAGTATCAACTCCATCAGCATAATTATTAAAGTTTGCAGCATTCTGTATATTTGACTGATCAATACTGGAGCTTGAAACTTCTGCTGTACCTACCAGGTTTATACCTTTGTTAACAGCAGATGTTGCTGCGTTTTCAATTATCATAGCCTTTGCTTCTCTCTGAGCCTGATTGTTAAGCTGGACGGAGTTGTTATTGTTGTCCTGATCTAATATTACTGCAGTTCCTGCAAAACCATCTTCAACAGTAGAAGCATTATCTATTAGCTGGCTTTGTTTATTATCATTAAATGCAAAAGCATCTCCGTATAAGGATTCTTCTGTGAGTGTAGCAGTGTTGTTATGATTGCCTGCGGTCTGATTGTTCATCTGTGAAATATATGAGTTGCTCAGACCATCAGCAATGTAAACCGCATTCAGACCGTTATTAGCGGCTGATTTGGCGATATTTTTAATAGTAACGTAACTTGCTTTTCTCTGGGCGTTCTCATTAAGCTGGACTGAGTTATTGTTGTTATCCTGATCAGCTATTGTTATTTTTTTATTTATAAGTGTTTCTGGATGGGAAAGTGCGAGTCCTGCATTACTTACAATCTGAGTTTTTGGTCCTTTTTCATACTCACCGTTATAAGCACGTGCTTCTCCATTGGTTCCTATAGCTTCATTTTTAAAGTTATAGGCCCATTGTGAATTTATCTGTGATCCCTCTGTGTCGCTCACACTACCAGCGTAGAAGAAGTTTTCACCTGCATTAACAGCTGATGCCGCTGCGTTGATTAGGACCATTCCTGATGCTTCTCTCTGAGCACTCTCATTAAGCTGAACTGAGTTGTTGTTATTGTCCTGATTTCTAATTAAAAGATCGTAACCTTCCTCAACTCCTGTCCCTATACGCTGACTTTCCTTGTTTATATTCGCCGCTTCAGCGTATTTCTCTTTCACCTCGTCATCAGGGGTTCCCTGTGGATCAGCTTTGTTTACATGGTTTTTAGCTGTCTGGTCATTTGTCTGTTCAAAGTAGTTGCTGAAGCTTTTATCTTCTGGAACTTCCTCTGGTGGTGTTAATGTGTCGTAAAGATAGTTAGCTGTTGAGTTAACAGCTGAGTTAGCTAAAACAGCTCCGTATCCTGTTATAGCCCCTGACATAGCTCCATCATTCACCTGTACTGAATCCAGTTTGTTGTTCTGTGAATTGATAGGACCGTGTTCTTCGAATGTAGCATTGTGGTTTTCAACGATCTGCAGCCCCTGAGCTGAAACTTCTTCCAGCTCATCCTCCGATAGTGCCTCTGGCTGTGCAAACCCCTGTGTTGAGACCGCAACAGCCAGTAATGCTGCCATCAGTAATTTTTTCTTCTGTCTCATGACTATACCCTCCTGTTTTAGAATATTACTTGGTAAAGCAAGAATGATGCCTAATGTGAAAGTCATTGAAAAATAAGAGAAAAAACTAAAAAGAGGGGTTCCTTCTTATAATAAAAATATAAATTTTTGAATACTGATCTCTCTACTGCCTATTATTACTATTTCAAACCAATGTAAATCTTTTTTACAGTGTAATTTTTTTTTACAGATTCTTTCTCAGTTTTGGATCAAGAGCATCTCTGAGTGCGTCACCAAGGAGATTGAAAGCAAGGATGGTTATAAAGATAGCGATTCCCGGAGCAAGAATCCATGGATACGATGATATGGCTGATATACTCCTTGCTGAGGAAAGCATATTTCCCCAGCTTGCGTAAGGTTCCTGGATACCAAGACCAAGAAGTGATAAAGCACTTTCACCAAGTATATATCCGGGAATAGATAATGTTGCGGCTATCAGTAGATATGAGAATGTATTTGGGATTATATGTCTGAGTATTATTCTAAGCGAAGATGCACCATAGGACTTAGCAGCTAAAACAAACTCCTGCTCCCTTATTGATAGGACCATACCTCTTATAACCCTTGCAAGACCTGCCCATCCAATGAACGAGAGTATAACTACTATAAGGAAGTAAACCTGAACAGATGAGAGTGTTATGGGAAATACAGCTCTTAAGGCGAGCATAAGATAAAATCCGGGGAATGACATAACTATCTCAGATATTCTCATCAGGATGTTATCTATTCTTCCACCAAAATACCCTGATATACCTCCTACAACCGCCCCGATTGTAAATGAGAGCAAAACACCCACAAGACCTATTGAAAGTGAGACCCTTCCCCCATAGAGCAGCCTTGAAAATATATCCCTACCAAGATGATCAGCTCCAAGTAAGAATATCTTTCCACCTTCTTCCACACCAAAAAGATGTTTTTTCGTCGGTATAAAACCTAAAAGATAATGTTTTTCACCATCAACAAAAAATCTTATATGGTATTTTTTTTCATAATTTATCCTGTATTTTTTGAAAACTGGATCAACAAGATCATAACCATAAACAAATGGCCTGAGATGAAAATTTCCTTCCTTATCAAAAAAATGTATCTGTGTAGGAGGGTGGTAAGGTGTATCTCTATGCTGTATATCGTAAGGATAGGGAGCTATGAAATCTGCGAAAATGGCTAAAAAATAAAGTATCCCAAGTATGTATAAAGACAGATAGGCAAGCCTGTTTTTCTTTATATAATATAAAAGCTCTCCCATCTTACTTTAGAACCCCTTCTATCTCTCTCTGTCTTACCCTTGGATCAACCTTTGCAAGAAGTATGTCAGCTATAAGGTTTCCAATAATAAGCATAATCGCCCCTATGTAAAGTCCACCCATAACAAGATAAAGATCCTGTGAAAGAACAGCATCCAGCATCAGCATTCCCATTCCAGGCCAGTTGACTATTATCTCAACAAGTGCAGCACCTGAGAGAAGTGATGCTATCTCAAAGCCTAAAAGGGTTATAAAAGGGTTTAGCGCATTTCTCAATGCATGTTTAAAGATAACATCCCTTTCAGGCAGTCCCTTTGCCCTTGCAAACATGACATATTCCGACTGCATTGCCTCGATCATAGCACTTCTGACAAGTCTTACAAGTCCGGCAAGAGACCCTATTCCAAGAACAAAAGCTGGGAGTGATACATGCCACAATCTATCCAGGATCTTTCCCCATAAACTCATCTGATCGTAGTCAGGTGATGTTGCCCCTCCAGTTGGAAATATTCCTGTTTTAACAGCAACAAACAGCATCAAAAAGGCGAGAAAAAAGTTTGGGATTGACATAAAAGTAAAGGAGAAAAGCTGTATAAACTTATCTATCCATCTATTTGGGTTAAGTGCAGCCCATATTCCAAGTGGAACTGCAAGAATCCACGCAAGGAGTCCTGAGGTTATTGAGAGGAAAAGAGTATTCCCGATCCTTTCCTTAATAAGCTCAAGAACAGGTACGTGATAGCTAAAAGAGTAACCTAAATCAAACTTCAGAGCATTTATTAACCATTTAAAGTACTGGACAAGTAAAGGTTGATCAAGTCCATAAGCTCTCTCAAGCTCCTTTAATGTTTCCTTTGATATCTGGGGATTCATCTTTAGCTGATCAAGATAACTGCCGGGAGCCATCTGGATTATAAGAAATGATATAAACGTAATACCTATAACAAGAGGGATCATCTGGATCAGTCTTTTAATGATATATTGAAACATTAAATCAATATCCTCAAAGTGTGTATCTTTATTTTCTAAGATTTTATACTATATAAAGGTGATAATAAAGGGTTTAATCTAAACGGAGGTTTAAATGGAAAAGAAATGGAGAACAGCTATAAGCTGGCATTTTGACCATGAGGCTTATGTGAGAGGTTATAAGCTTGCTGATCTGATCGGGACATTATCTTTTACTGAAGCTATATTTCTCGTTCTGAAGGGAGAGCTTCCCTCAGAAAGGGAAAAAAGGGTTCTGGATTCTATATTTGTATCACTTGTTGAGCATTCAATAGCTCCACCATCTGTTATAGCTGCGAGGGCTGTTGCAAGTGGTGGGAACTCCTTACATGTTGGTGTAGGTGCTGGAATTCTTGCATTTGGTGAGGCACACGGAGGAGCTCTTGAAGGGGCTATGAGATTTCTTCAGGAGAATGCTGAGAAAGATCCCGAAACTGTCGTAAATGAGTTTTTCAAAGAGGGAAAAAGAATACCGGGATACGGTCACAGGTATTACAAAAAGTACGATCCAAGATCATTAAAAATTATGGAGATAGCAGAAAGAGAAGGTTTTTACGGGAAGTACTGTGAGTTTGCAGGTAAAGTTGAGAAGATTATAGAGAAGATAAAGGGCAAAAAACTTGTTTTGAATGTTGATGGTGCTATAGCCGCTGTTGTTTCTGAGATGGGTTTTGACTGGAGGTTAGGAAAAGGATTTTTCATAATCGGGAGAACTGCAGGACTTGTTGCCCACGTTTATGAGGAATTAACAATGGAAAAACCTTTTTCAAAAAGGCTTGATGAGGAGAAGGAAGTTGAATATCTTGGATTAAGTCCAAGGGAGCTTCCTGAAAGGTTTAGAAAGAGGGATTAAAGATTCCAGATGAGAAAGGATTTTAAAGAGAAATACAGAGACTTCCAGAAAAGAAGAAGAAATATTGTAATAATATCAATCGTTCTGACGGTATTTATAGTCGGAAATCTTTACATATTTCACGAGATCTCAAAGGTAAAAGATATATTCAATCCATACGTATTCCTTCTTATCATAAATATAAATGTTGTATTCTTCCTTGGTATTCTTGCTATATCCTTAAGACATCTTATAAAACTCTTCTTTGAGAAGGAACAGCCTGCGGGAAAGCTGAGGAAAAAACTGTCATTCATACTTATATCAATGGTTATAATCCCAGCTATGATCCTTTCTGTTGCATCAATATCTCTGATATCAAACGCAACAAACCTCTGGTTCAGCGGTAAGGTTGAGAGAGCATTAAACAGTCTTGAGAAGATCACAGATGAAAATCTAAAAGAGTACAGCCAGTTTCTGAAAGAGGTTGTTTATCTCTTAGAGAACAAAAAGATAACACCTTACGAGGCTTTTAAAAAGTTTAATATAAGATCAATGGTGATCCTTGATAATAACAGAAAGCCGTTAATAGTTTATGGAAAACCAATAAAAAAGCTTTCAGATAAAGACTTTAAAAGGAAAAGATACATATTTGAGTATAGGGGAAATCATTATCTGAAGTTTATCAGCAGGTATGAAAAAAATAAGTATATAGTTATTGAGTACAGACTCCCTCCATTTCTTTCCAAATATAAAAAGGATCTTGAGCATATATCGGATGTATATTCCAAATTCAGGTATTACAAAAATCCGATAAGGGTCAGCTATATTGTAACAATGCTTACGATAACGATGTTCGTTATATTTGCCGCACTCTGGTTCTCACAGTATGTGGTCAGAAATCTAACATTTCCCCTTGAGAAATTAGTTGAGGCTTCAAAAAAACTTGCTTCAGGAGATCTGAATATAAAAGTTGGTATAAAAGCACCTGATGAGATAGGTATTCTTATAGAAGAGTTTAATAAGATGGTTGATGAGCTCAAGGAGCTTTATATAAAACTTGAAAGAAGTAATAAGGATCTGAAGGCAAACAAGGAGTATCTTGAAGCTATACTTGAGAATGCAAGAACTGGAGTTATCTATTCAAACAGATTCGGGAAGATAGAGAATATAAACAAAGCAGCATCTGACATACTTGGAGTAAATCCAGAAAATCTTAAAAACAGGGATATAACAGAGTTTATGAACAGTATAGGCATTGATATCTACAATCTGGACAGGGAACAGACATTAAACCTGAATGGAAAGATCATAATAGCAAAACTCACCAAACTATCTCCAAGGGGTTATATACTTGTATTTGACGATATTACTGATATAGTTGCGGCAGAAAAGGTTTTAGCATGGAAAGAGATAGCTAAAAGGATAGCCCACGAGATAAAAAATCCTTTAACACCTATAAGACTATCTGCAGAGAGGATAAAAAGACAGTACGAGAATAAAAATCCAAAATTCCCAGAGATACTTGATAAAGCTGTTAATGTCATACATACGGAGGTTGACTACCTTTCAAAGCTTGTTAAGGATTTCAGTCAGTTTGCATCTTCAGGTATAAATACAGAGCTTGAGGAGATCAATCTAAAAAGACTCTTTGATGAGCTGAAAAACAGCTACCAGACTGACGGCTTTGAGATCAATCTGGATATAGATGATGATCTTAGAATAAAAGCTGATAAAAAGCAGATAAGACAGGCTTTCTTAAATATAATCCAGAACAGTTTTGAGAGTGTAGAAGATGGCAGAGGAAAACTCAATATAAAAGCTGAAAAGAAGGATGGTAAGGTCAGAATAATCTTTAAAGATAACGGTAAAGGTATTGATATAGCAGAGCTGGATAAGGTGTTCATCCCCTACTACTCTAAAAAATCAAAGGGAAGCGGTCTTGGTCTTGCCATAACAAAGGAGATAATTGAGAACCACAAGGGAAGTATAAAGGCTCTTCCTTCAGAGAGAGGTGCTGTTTTTGAGGTTATACTTCCTGTTACCTGATCTTGAGTGTTGAAAGGGCTATTATCGCAAGTATTATAGAGATTATCCACACCCTGACCACTATTTTAGGCTCCGGAATTCCCAGAAGTTCAAAATGATGATGTATAGGAGCCCTCTTAAACAATCTTTTCCCACCTGTCGCTTTAAAGTATGCAACCTGAGCAATAACGGATAGTGTTTCAGCTACAAAAACACCACCTACTATTGCAAGGACAAACTCCTGCTTAGTTATTATTGATACTGTTCCAAGAACGGCGCCTATGGATAGAGCACCGGCGTCTCCCATGAACATCTCAGCGGGGAACGAGTTAAACCATAAAAATCCAAGTCCTGCACCAAGTAAGGCCATCATAAAAACTGTCAGCTCACCGCTACCTGATATATGTGGAAGATGCAGATAACTTGCTATCTTTGAGTGCCCTGCAACATAGGCAAAAAATGCGAAAGCAGCTATAGACATAAGTGACGGTCCTATAGCAAGACCGTCAAGGCCGTCAGTAAGGTTTACAGCATTTGATGCACCAACAATTATAAATATCATAAAGGGAATATAAAATAATCCCAGATCTATATAAACATCCTTCAAAAATGGGAAGTAAAGAACTGTATCATACTTTGGGTACAGGTAAAGTGATACGGATGCAACAAGAGCTATAATAAACTGCCAGACAAACTTAGTTTTAGTTGATAAACCTTTTTTCTTTGTTATCTTCTTATAATCATCAAGTCCACCTAAGAATGCAAAGGATACAAGAACAAATATAACAAGCCATACAAAAAAGTTATCAAGTCTGCACCATAAGAGAGAAGAAACGATAACGGAAAGTATGATAAGTATCCCACCCATAGTCGGAGTATGCTTTTTTGCTATATGTGTATCAGGTGTGTACTCCCTTATATAACCACCTTCCTTATACTGAAAAACTTTAAGTCTTCTTATGATGTAAGGACCTAAAATCAGTGAGATACCGAATGATGTTATAAGAGCATAAAAACCTCTGAATGTTATATATTTGAAAAGATTAATATCAAAAAGCTCATAAAGAAGATGATAAAGCATTTATAAACTCTCTAACTCCCTGTTAACTGAAAAAAGTCTGTCAAGTATTATAGCTGTTGCATTTCTTACTGAAAGATGATTGTATGTTCCAGGTCCAAGTATAGGCTCAAGTATGTAATCACAGCTTTTAACAAGCTCTTCAGGCATACCCCAGCCTGTTCCCATAAGTATCAGATAAACATCTTCTTTCTTCTCCATCTTTTTCCTCAGATCACTGTATGATAAAGTCTGTGGGTACTTTTTTGCTGATGTTGCCACAAGCTTCGGCTTTTTTCCTGTATTTTTCTCAATATCTTCTATAGCCTCAGTTATTGATGAAACAAGTCTCACCAGTTTCGCAGCTTCAGCTCTTCTTGGATTAAATCTACTCCCAAAACCTTCAAGCCAGTATTTTATCTGCTGGGATATTACAAACTGCTGTGCCTCAAGGGGCTGTACTATGTAATAACCGCCAAGTTCATAAGTTCTGGCAGGTCTTGCTATATCATGAAAATCAAGTGTTGTAAAAGATGTTACAACCCACTTTTTGTCTTTATTTACAGCAGGATAATGAACTACAGAAATAAAAACATGACTGTTTTCCATTTCCACCTCTATCTGAAATTTATTACAGTTCCATCTGAAAATTCAACCTCTAAGGGTTTAAAGAGCACCTTAAGATCTTCAATACTGCTTTCCTTTACATACCTGTGTTCAGGTTTTCTGTTATCGTACAGGAATGAAACCTTCATCTCTACAGTCTCATCAGGTTTTATATCCATTCCTGTTATGAAATTCAGAGCTTTATTTATGTTCACTTCCGTTTCCATAAGTTTCCTTCCTGAGATATCCTCTATCTGAACGATACCTTTTATATTTCTAACAGCTTTCCCTGTTATGTTTTTAAATTTCATATAAAGTACTATCTTATCTCCCTTTTCCCATAACCTTTCCCGCAGGTTTACAGGTTTGAATTTTTTTGATAGGACGGTGAACTCAACGGGAGTTCTATAATCTTTTTCCTGATCTTTCTGTTTTTTCTCCCCTTCTAAAGCCTGAATCCTCCTCTCTAACTGGATTATCTTTTTTTCAAGTTTTTCAAGTCTCTCTTCAACAGTTTCGGCTAAAAGGTATGGTGATAAAAAAAGTAGAAAGATTAATATATACCTCATAACCTGCATCATTTATTATTTTGTTCTGCTGGTGCTTTTTCAGTCTGTGCAGGGATGTCCTGAATAACAGTCGGTGCCTTAAGTGTTTTATGATGTATAAATGAGAGTGCAAAAACTATAAAAAGAAATATCCCACCTAACCAGTAAGTGATCTTTGTAAGTATATTGGACGCACCGGCTCCTAAAACAGCTGCAGCTGCCCCTGATCCGAATATAGCCCCTATCTCTGCCCCTTTTGTTTTCTGCATCAGAATTATTATTATCAGTAATACAGCAACAATGAAAAGCAGTATTGAGAGAACCGTGTATAGTATCTCCAATTTATTCCTCCAAAATATCTTTATATATCAATATTATACCTCTAAAACCTCTGTTATTATCTTATAAAATCTTTCAGGATCAAGACTTGCTGTCCCAACGAGAAATCCATCAACATTCGGTTCCTTTATGAGATCCCTTGCATTCTTTTCATTAACACTTCCACCGTAAAGTATTCTTGTGTTTGAGTCATTTCCCTTAGAGATCTCATTTATAAGTGATCTTATAAATCTGTGAACTTCCTGAGCCTGTTCAGGTGTTGCATTAACACCTGTCCCTATAGCCCAGACAGGTTCATAAGCAATATCTATAAAGGCCATGTCCTTTTCTACACCAGCAAGACCGTTTCTTATCTGTCTCTCAACAACCGATAATGTTTTTCCCTGCTCCCTCTCTTCAAGTGTCTCACCTACACATAGTATAGGCCTTATACCCGTCTCAACAGCTGTTATAACCTTCTTATTTATAAGATCATCTTTTTCACCAAATATATGTCTTCTCTCAGAATGACCGAGTATAACATACTCAACATCAAGCTCATTTAACATAACAGGCGAGATCTCACCTGTGAAAGCTCCCTTTTCAACATAGTACATATTCTGGGCACCAAGCTTTACGTTATACTCACCTTCCTTCTTTGCAGCGTCAAGTCTTATTGATGCTGATGATAAAGCTGTAAAAGGAGGTGCTATCATAATATCAACAGATAAAAGATCCTTTACAGAAGGTAAAAATCTGTCAAGATACTCAAGTGTTTCTCCAACCGTTTTGTTCATCTTCCAGTTTGCTGCTACAAGATATCTCATCTATTTCTCCTATTCTGTAAGGTTTCTTATCTCTTTGCTTACAACATTACATTTCTCATCTAACTCATAAACGATAGGTGTTCCTGTCGGTATCTCCACCTTTATTATCTCTTCAGGTGAAAGCTTTTCCAGATACATAACTATTGATCTCAAAGAGTTTCCGTGTGCAACAACAAGAACATCATGACCATCTATAATATCTCCAAGTATCGCCCTTTCAAGGAAAGGTATAGTTCTTGCCGCTGTATCCTTCAGAGATTCCCCTTCAGGTGGTGGTATATCGTAACTTCTCCTCCAGAGATGGACTATCTCAGCACCCCATTTCTCCCTTGCTCTGTCTTTATTCAGACCCTGTAATGCACCGTAATGCCTTTCATTGAGAGCCTGATCCTTAATAACAGGTATATAAAGACCAATTGTCTCAAGTATTATCTTTAATGTTTCCTGAGCCCTTGTTAATGCTGATGTATAAGCCACTGTAAATCTTATATCCTTTAAAAGTTCTCCAGCTTTATACGCTTCCTCTTTACCTTTTTCAGTTAGAGGAACATCAACCCATCCTGTAAATCTGTTCTGTAAATTCCAGACAGACTGTCCATGTCTAACAAGAACCAGTTTTGGCATTTACCGTCTCCTCACTTTTTTATTTTTATTATATCAGGGAATCACCTGCCTGAGATACTTTTTTTCATAGGAATAAAACCGAAAGGAACAACGGAAAGAATAAAAAATTTTATTATCTCAGTTCTATCTAAAAGATTTTTTATCCTTGCCTCATTTAAAACATATAAAAATGCAAGCCAGAGAAGTCCGTGAGCTGAACCTACAATAAGAGTTGCTACTTTATACCCACCTAAATACTTTAGGGGCATAGCTATAAATAGAAGAACTATCAGTGAGATACCTTCGAGAACCGATATTACAGTCAGCTTTTTCAGTGTGCTTTTCTGCATTTAAACCTCCTTTAAACAAACTTTTCTAAGAGAAATTGTAGCTCCTGTGAGTACTTTTTAATATTAGGATTATCATAAATGATCATAGGTTTTTCTATAATCTCCCCTCCTTCCTTTCCAGATCTCATCCCTTCTATAAGAAAATGGGTTGACCTCTCATCTTTTGAAGGATGAACAAACCTGTATCTCTTAGGCTGTACCCTGTTTTCAACCATCACTCTGGTTATGTATGAAAGCCTCTCAGATGGATAGATCATATAGAATCTTCCCTTATCTTTCAGTAGATAAGATCCGGCCTTTATAAAATCCTCAACTGTTGCTGTTATCTCGTACCTTGCTATTTTTTCCTCCTGAGAGGCCTTCTGTGTGAACTCCTTTTTGAAGTATGGGGGATTCGTTATCACATAATCAAAATACTGTGGTTGATATAACTTTTTAATATCCTTGATATCACCTTTAATGAGATTGACATTTACACGATTTAGCTCAAAATTCCTTTTTGCCATATCAAAAAGATCTTCCTGTATCTCAATGGCATGAAACTCAAGATCTGGATACTTCAGGGAGAGAAGTATAAGAATGATTCCTGAGCCTGTTCCAAGATCTATAATCTTTCCTTTTTTCTTCGTGATCTCTGGAAAAGATGAGAGTATTACGCTGTCTATATTGAATCTGTAACCTTCTTTCTTCTGGATAATAGATATCTTTCCCCGTATAAACGGGGAAAGGGTTTCATCAGGTTTTAATTCCAATTTATCTGACTTTTACACCTGCAAGTTCTAATAATATCTCAGCTCTTTCCTTCATTCTTTCGTAATTCTCTATCTCTTCAAGTGATAATGTCTCTCTTTCCTCAAGCTTCGCTTTAGCCTCTTCAAGAAGTCTCTTCTCTCTCTCAACATCTATCTCAGATATACCAAAGGCTTCCTCAACAAGAACGATAACCTTATCTCCTCTAACATCTATAACACCGTGTGTTACAGCATACTCCTTAGGCTCCTCTTCAGGAATCTCAATTCTCAGCTTTCCAGGAACAACATTTGTGAGCAGAAGCATATGGTTCTCAAGTATACCTATCTCACCGTCAGCTGTGTTTATAACCGTCTGTTCTACCTCACCTTTAAAAACTATTCCTTCAGGTGTGACAACCTCTAATGGATACATTATTTACCTTGCCTCCTGATGATTGTATATCTATATTAGTTTACAATAAATTAGATAAAGATGTCTAACAGGAGGGAAGAAATGAGAGTAGGTGTTTTACTTGCAGGGTGTGGTGTATTTGATGGAGCAGAAATACATGAGGCAACATTAACACTTTACTTTCTTGATAGGGAAGGTGTTGAGATCGTCTGCATGGCACCAAACATCCCACAGAAGGAGGTTATAAACCATCTGACAGGAGAAAAATCGGATGAGAAAAGAAATGTTCTTGTTGAGGCTGCAAGGATAGCAAGGGGTGAGATAAAGGATATCAATGATGTAACAGCTGATGATATTGATGCGCTGATAATGCCAGGAGGATACGGTGTTGCAAAGAACTTCTCAAACTTCCTTGAGAAAGGGGCTGATGCTGATGTTATCCCTGAGGTGAAAAGACTCCTCGTTGAGATGTTTGAGAAAGGAAAACCTATAGGAGCTGTATGTATATCTCCTGTTATTGTTGCTGCAGCACTCAGAGAGGCAAAAGTTAAACTTACAATAGGAAGTGATGAACAGGTTTCTAAGGCTATAGAGGCTATGGGACAGCAGCATCTTGTTTGTCCTGTATCTGAAGCTTTAGTTGACGAGGAGCACAAGATAGTTTCAACACCTGCATATATGGAAGGTAAAACGATAAAGGATGTTGCAGAAGGAATTGAGAAGCTTGTAAAAGAGGTTTTAAGACTTGCAGGTAAGTAAGATCTTAATTTTTTTAGGGCTCATTGGAGCCCTTTTTCTTACATCAGGATGTTCAATCCATGTAAGTGGATCTGTAGGAAAAAATTTTTATTTTCGTATAAACAACTGAGAGGAAAAGCATGTTAATATCTTCAAGAGTTCTTAAAGATCTGATAAAAAAGGAAGAGATCCAGATAGATCCATTTGATCCAGATTTCCAGATGAAAGGAAACTCTGTTGATATAAGGACTTCAGACAGGTATTTCAGTTATCCGGAATACCTTGAACCTGAAATCACAATGTTAGATCCTAAAAACCCGTATCTCAATCTATTGGAAAGAGATTATATATCACCTGAAGGGATAGTTTTAGAACCAAACAGATTTCTGATCGTTGAATCCCTTGAGTATATTAAAATTCCAGATAATATCTCAATTTTTTTAGAATCTAAACTGAGAATTTCACAGATGGGGATAGGGATAATAAATACAGGCTGGATAGATGGCGGTTTTGAGGGAAATATTATACTTACCATTAAAAACTTCAATAACATACCTGTCAGAATTTATCCTGAGATGTTTATAGCCCATATATTCTTTTCACAGATAAAATGATTTAAATAATCTCCTAAAAAATTTATAATTGATTAATGTTCTAATAAATAAAGGGGGTATTTGTTGAAAAGAATAGATATTGGACTGGTAGGTTACGGCGTTGTAGGTAATGGTGTTGCAAGGATACTTGAAGAGAAAAAGGAACTGCTCAGTAAAAAAAGTGGTGTTGAGATAAATCTGAAAAAGGTTTTCACAAGAAACTGGAATAAAAGCTTTCCATACCCATTACCTGAGAGTAAAAAAGCTTACTCCCTTGATGAGATCTTACAGGATGATGATATATCAATCGTTGTTGAGCTTACAGGGGGTATTGATTTTCCCTACAAACTAATCTCAGAAGCTGTAGAAAAGGGAAAACATGTTGTTACAGCTAACAAAGCGCTTCTCGCTGAAAGGGGGAAGGAGATATTCCTGAAGGCTGAACAGAAAGATATAAGAATAGGATATGAGGCTGCTGTTGCAGGGGGAATACCTATAATAAGAGCCCTCAGAGAAGGACTGATAGCCAACGATATAATTAAAATCTACGGGATCTTAAACGGGACTACAAACTACATTCTGACAAGTATGTACAAACAGGGTAAGGATTTTAAAACAGCGTTGAGGGAAGCCCAGGAGCTCGGATATGCTGAGGCTGATCCAACACTTGATATAAACGGAACAGATGCAGCACATAAGATAACTATACTCGCATCTCTTTCTTACGGTGGTTTCCTTGATTTTTCTCAGGTTTATGTTGAAGGTATAGAGAGTATACACCCCCTTGATATAGAGCTTGGGAAGGATCTTGGTTATGTCTTAAAACTTCTTGCTATAGCTAAGGGACATAACGGTGAGGTTGAGGTAAGGGTTCATCCTACATTCATACCTGAGGATAACCCACTTGCAAAGGTTGATGGTGTTTTCAATGCTGTTATGGTGGAAGGTGATGCTGTAGGAGAGAGTATGTTTTACGGTAAAGGTGCAGGTAGCCTGCCTACAGCAAGTGCTGTCATAAGTGATATAGTTGATATATCAAAGAGTATAGCTGAAGGTGTGGGAAGGGGTATTGAGATAACATCAATGAACTGGGAACATAAAGATCTGACACTAACAAGGGTTCCTGACTTTTACACAAGATACTATCTCAGGTTTACAGTCCCTGATGTTACAGGCATACTTGCAAAGGTTGCCGCAGTATTTGCGAGATTCAATATAAGCATAGCTGCTGTTATACAGAAGGAAAAGGTTGTAAGTATGTATGAAAGTAAAGAAAAGGTCGTTCCCCTTGTAATTCTCACACACACAGCCTCTGAAAACAATATACAGAAAGCTATAAAAGAGATAGAACAGCAGGGAATTACGGTAGAAAAGACGGTCATAATAAGGGTGGAAGACGAAGAAAAGTAAAAAATGAAAATAAGCAGTTATGAAAAAAATAGAAAAAAGATAGGGATATTTCTTGCTCCGTTACTTTCTGTTATTGTTTACATAATCCCTATGGATATCTCAAATGATGCACATCTTGTTTTCTCAATAATGACTTTCTGTCTTGTGTTCTGGCTTACAGAAGTTATACCCCTTTCTATGACGGCACTGTTAGGTGTCTCTGTTGCTGTTATTTTAGGAATAGTAAGTGTAAAGGAGGCATTTTTAAGTCTTGGACATCCTGTTGTACTTCTCTTTATAGGGAGTTTTCTTATTGCCCAATCAATGACAAAACACGGTCTTGATAAAAGGTTTGCACTGAACCTTCTCTCAAAAGAGTTTTTTATAAAAAGCCCTATAAGGCTTATTATAGGCTTCTCAGTTATCTCATTCCTTCTTTCTATGTGGATAAGTAACACAGCAACAACAGCCATGCTTTTACCACTTGCCCTCGGGATAATCTATATGTTTAAAAGCAAACATATAAAGGATATTGGAAGTTTCGCATTCTTTATACTTCTTTCAATCGCTTACTCAGCCTCTATAGGTGGTGCAACAACACTTGTTGGAACACCAACAAACCTGATAGGTGCAGGATTTTTGAAGGAGGAAGGTTACGATATAGACTTTCTCCAGTGGATACTTTATGCCGCTCCTATTACAGTTCTTTCATATATAGCTCTGATAGTTTATATAAAGTTCCATATAAGAAATTTCAGGTATGATCTTAAAACGGTAAAATCCATTATTCTGAAGGAAAAGGAAAAACTTCCAAGAATGAACAGAGGTGAGAGAAACACACTTTTCGTTTTCTCACTTGCTGTTTTTATGTGGATACTTCCCGGTATCGCAAACATACTTGGAAATCAGGAGATGTATAAATTCTTAAAAGCCCACATACCTGAGGCTATCGTTGCACTTCTTGCAGGTATACTTCTCTTTCTCCTTCCAGTTAATAAAAAAGAAAGTACACTCTCAGTTGATGATCTTAGAAAGCTTGACTGGGACACAATACTTCTGTTTGGCGGTGGTATAGCCCTCGGAAAACTTATAATAAAAACAGGTCTTGCTTCATATATAGGAAAGAAGATAGCATCAGTAGTTTCACCTGAGATGGTGGTTTTACTTATATTTGTTCTTGTATTTTCAATGATATTCTTAACAGAGGTAAGCTCAAATACAGCTACAGTTATCACATTTGCCCCTATTCTGATAGGTCTTCTTAATGAGATGAAAATAGATTTATTTTTCCCTGTGTTTGGTGTTATAATATCTGCCAGTTTTGCTTTTATGCTTCCAATTGCAACGCCACCAAATGCTATTATTTACGGCAGTAAGATGATTCCTATCCAGAGAATGGCTAAAGTTGGATTTTTTATGAACATTATCGGCGCATTTATTATAGCAGTGATAATACTAATATATATGAAGTGAGGTGAGTGAATGGAAACAAAATGGGAGTTTTCCGCCGGAGGAGTCGTTTTCAGAAAGGACGAGAATAACAATCTTGAGATCTTACTGATAAGGGTTAAAAACAGATGGAGCTTTCCAAAGGGAAATATAGAAAGGGGTGAGCCTAAGGATCAGGCAGCCTTAAGGGAGGTTAAAGAAGAGACAGGTGTTGATGCTGAGATCGTAGATTATTTAGGTGAGGTTGATTACTGGTACAGTATGGGACTGACAAGAATACATAAGTTTGTTTATTACTACCTGATGAGGTATGCAGGAGGAGATATCGTTCCCCAGAAAGAGGAGATAGATGAGGCTAAGTTCATACCTTTTGATAAAGTAGAGGAAACATTATCATATGAAACTGATAAAGAGATATTCAGTAGAGCTGTAAAATCTTTAAAAAAGATAGGCGAAATTAATGGATGAGGTTTTAATAAGATTAATCTTTGGTTACCTTAAAAAGCTAAACAGAGATAAAGCATTAAAAAGGGGAGAGGAGATTGGCACTCTTCTATACAGACTTGGCTACAGAAAGGATGTAATTAAAAAAAATCTTGATATAGCATTTCCCCAGAAAGATGATGAATGGAAAAGATATATAGCTTTAGAATCTTTAAAAAATTTGGGAAGGGTTCTTGCAGAACTTCCAAAACTTCCCGAGTACCTGAAAACAGGCGAGATAAAAAGTATATTCAGGATCAGATCAGGAGACGAACTACTTGAAAAATACAGAGATGAAGGTTTTATACTTCTCACAGGACATCTTGGAAACTGGGAGATTATAAATATAGGTCTTTCATATCACGGGTATAGGATGTCAGCCCTTGCCTACAGACAGAGAAACAGAAAGATAAACAGGATCATTGAGGAGATCAGAACGTCCGCAGGATCTCAGATAATATACCATGACCAGCCTATGAGAAAGTTCATCAATGCTTTAAACTCAAAAAGGATCATATCATTTCTTGTTGATCAGAACACATTAAGACACAGGGGTGTTTTTGTTGATTTCTTTGGAGAGAAAGCCTCAACAGTTTTCTTCCCAGCAAAGGTGGCTCTAAAGTATAAAAAGCCTGTCCTCTTCTGTTATTCCGTTTTTGATAAAGAAACAAAAAATTACCAGTTTTTCGTAAAAGAGGTAAAAACTGATGATCTTACTGAGAAGGATGTACCTGTTCTCGTCCAGAGATACACATATGAGGTTGAGAATGCTGTAAGGGAATACCCAGAACAGTATATGTGGACACACAAAAGATGGAAAACAAGACCTGAAGGTGAACCTGAAAATATCTATTAATTCTTTTAAATCTATGTATCTCCGGAAATCACAGATATATAAATGGTATAATTTTTTAAATATTCTAATTAAGAGGTTAGAAGATGAAAATGGAAAGATCATTAAACCTTTTTGAGGAAGCACAGAGATATCTTGTAGGTGGGGTTAACTCACCTGTAAGGGCTTTTAAATCTGTTGGTATGGAGCCACTTTTCATACAGAAGGGAAAGGGAAGCAGAGTATGGGATGTTGATGGAAATGAGTATATAGATTATGTCCTTTCATGGGGACCTTTAATACTCGGTCATGCAAATGACCAGATAGTTAATGCTATAAAGCAGGTTGCAAACTACGGAACAAGCTTTGGTGCACCAACAGAGCTTGAGATTGAGATGGCAAAAGCTGTTGTTGATGCAGTTCCATCAATAGAGATGGTAAGGTTCGTAAACTCAGGAACAGAAGCAACAATGTCTGCTATAAGACTTGCAAGGGGATACACAGGAAAGAAAAAGATAGTAAAGTTTGAGGGATGTTACCACGGTCATGTTGATTCTCTCCTTGTTTCAGCTGGATCCGGTGTTGCAACACTATCAATACCGGGAACACCCGGTATTCCTGAGGAGTTTGCAAATCTCACAATAGTACTTCCCTACAACAATATAGATGCTGTTGAGGAAACTTTTAAGAAACACGGTGATGATATAGCATGTGTGATAATTGAGCCTGTTGCCGGGAATATGGGTGTTGTTGCTCCTTCAAAGGAGTACCACCAGAGACTGAGGGAGATAACAAAGGAGTACGGAGCATTACTTATATGGGATGAGGTTATGACAGGTTTCAGACTGGCATACGGTGGAGCTCAGGAGCTTTATGGGATAGAGCCAGATCTCACAACACTTGGAAAGGTTATAGGTGGCGGTCTTCCTGTTGGAGCATACGGTGGAAAGAGGGAGATAATGGAGTATGTTGCACCTGTTGGACCTGTCTATCAGGCAGGAACCCTCTCAGGTAACCCCCTTGCCATGGCAGGAGGTCTCAGACAGCTCCAGATATTAAAGGAGAAAAATCCATACCCTGATCTGGACAGAAAAGGTAAAAAACTTGAGGAAGGTCTGAGATACCTCTCAGAGAAATACGGGATACCAGCTACAGTTAACAGGGTTGGATCAATGATAACAGCTTTCTTTACAGATAAAGAGGTTGTGGATTTTGAGACAGCAAAAAGTTCTGATCTTGATAGATTTGCAAAATTCTTCAGACTTATGTTAGAGAAAGGTGTTTATCTTGCACCATCACAGTTTGAGGCTGCATTCCTGAGTACAGCACACAGTGATGAGGATATTGATGAGACATTAAATAAAGCTGAAGACTGCTTTAAACAGCTTTTATAAAGGAGATAGTCTTGGAAGGAAAATCACCTGTTCAGACAACGATAGATAACTGGATAGAAGGTTGGAATGAGAAAAATCTTGATAAGATTTTAGAAAATTACGCCGAGACAGCTGAGCTTTTTGATCCTAAAACAAAAGAGGTGATCCCCGAGAAGTTTACACTTGAGGGGATAGACGAACTGAGGAAGTATTTCTCAGTTATACTGAATGTTTTTCCAGAACTTAAGATAAAGCCTCTCGGTCTGTGGATTAAGGGACACACCGCTCTCCTTGAGTATTACATATACACATCAGAGGAAACAAAGATAGATGTTATCTCAAAATTTTACCTTAACAGGGACTACAAAATTCAGGGACATTTTATATATTATGGTTTAAGTTACAAAGAGTTGAAGGAGGATAAACCTAATTAATGAAATGTCCAAAATGTGGATCGCTTAATGATAAGGTTGTTGATACAAGACAGTCAAAAGATGGAACTGTTATAAGAAGAAGAAGGGAATGTCTTGACTGTGGTTACAGATTTACAACATATGAGAGATTTGAGGAAGAGAAGATAGTTGTTAAAAAGAAAAATGGAACAACAGAACCTTTTAATAAGGATAAGATAATAAGAGGAATAAGGCTCGCCTCAAAAAACAGACCTGTATCTGAAAAGCAGATGGTAGAGATAGCTGATGAGATAGAAAAGTATTTACTGGAGGAAGGAAAGCTTGTTGTTGAGAGTACAGAAATAGGGGATCTCGTTCAGGAAAAGCTGAAGAAGATAGATCCTGTATCATACTTAAGGTTCAAGTCTGTTTACAATGAGTTTCAGGATATAAAGGATTTTGAGAAGGCATTAAAGGAGATAGAGGAAAAAGGGGAGTAAACTCCCCTTTAAGTTTAAATTGAACATACACCTTCAAGCTCATCAAGACTCTTGATTTCAGACTGTCCATCTATAGTTATTTCCACTTTGGTTATGCCATTTTCAGTGAAAAATCTGTATCTGGCTCCGTTTATCTCTATAATTCCGCCTCTAAACTCATCTGTCCAGTAATCATAAGTGATAGGGTAAATAGTGCTGAACTGATAGGTTCCCTCAAAACATACATCAGGTGTGTAATTTATATACACCTTCCCACTGACTGATAGACTCTCAGTATGATTAATATAGTCTATAGTTGAGCTTCTTTTAAAGCTGTAAAACTTGTACTCAAGGCTGAGGCTATCTGTTCCATCTGTCTCACTGTAAGATATACTTCCGTCTGTTGTCATTGTGATAGATTCCTTATCTTCGGTCTGTGTCTTTATCTCTTTCCAGCTTATACTGTTTTTAAAGTTACTGATTGTTGACTCATAAGTAATATTGGGAGTAACAGATTTATCTACAGCTCTTATCTTTCCATTTATTGAAGTTGTTGCTGTTCCTTCAGTCCCTGCAGTGTTTTCACTGTACTTTCCGTAAACTGTTAATGTCTGGAGAACCTCTACTTCTGCTGATGTATCGGAAAGTTTGAATCCTTTGTTCACTTTAAATGTGTACCCATCATTCCTGTTTCCTTTTAAGCTACCTGTTCCGTGAATTGTTATATCTGTCTCTTGACAGCTATTAAACTCAAAGTTTATATCGTAAATCTCATTTGTCTCGTCTATAGTTCCGCTACATTTCCAGTTTCCTCCAATTGTACAGTTTCGAACCGTTCCATCACAGATACTCTGTGATTGTTGTGAGCTAAGCTGACCGGATTTAAGGATAGAGTCTTTAACCCTCTCTGAAAGATAAACAGTAAGACCAGCAGGTATGAATATCTTTTTTGATGAAGATATCTCAGCCTTTGATGTTGGATTTAATATCTGGACTGACAGGACTGACTGAACAGACTGAGTGTTTCCATTAAACATATTCCCAATACTGTTTTGGGGTGCTATGAGAAGTGTAGAGCCTGAGATCGCCTGTTCAGCCTGTTCTGTGCTGGTAATCTGTGATGCAGGTGGAACTGTTTCCCCTCCTCCACCACCTCCGCCACATGATGTATAAATAACTGAGCCGGTTATAACTATGAAACCTGTTGTGATAAAAAATTTTTTCATTACATTCCCCTCCATTTTAAGTCTGTTTATATTAAAAGCTGTCATTAAAAAATTATTAATTCAATACTGGTTATTATTAAAGCTTGAAAAAGACAAAAATATTCAGAGATTAAATATTAAATATATTTAAAAGGAGGGTGTGATATGGCTGTTGTTGGTGCATCAAAGATAGAGGCACTCATGAGAAAAGCTGCTGGACTTGATATTGAGAAAAGTAAGGTGAAGGAGATAACGGATATTGTTGAGAAAAAACTTTACGATCTCCTTCTTATTGGTGAAAGAAATGCAAATTACAATAACAGAGAGGTTATATGGGAGTCAGACATTCCTTTAACAAAAGGATTTTTAGAAAGTATGAAAAAGTTTGTAAAACTTGAGGAAGAGATAGCTATAGAGGATGTTCTGAACTTTTTAGCAACAATGCCACCATTAAAATATCCTTTAGAGGCAGAACTTGAGAAAAGGCTTCCTGAGATAGTAGGAACACTTATTTACATACTTGCATTACTTATTAAAGAGATAGCCCCGGGAGAGAGAAAACCTTCGGTTGAAGATATACAGAAGGCAGGAAAGATCCTTGATCTGACCATGTAGGTCAGGTCTCCTTTTTATTCTCTTCCTGTTTTACATACTTTTTGTATCTCTCATCTTCCTGTGCGTGTTTCTTCATATATCTGAAGATAAAAACAAAAATACCTATAACTATGGTCCACCCAATAAAATGTATAATCCCCTGCATAGCTGTGTAATGGCCTTCATCCATACTTATACTGCCCTGATAAGGCTCCATAACCTTAAAGCCATCAATAAGTAAACCTGTTAATAGATCTATTAAAATATCCATAACCTCACCTGCTTCTTATTTAATTAAAGAATTTTAGCAGATATCAATGTTTTATGTGAAATTTAAGGTTATGATTGGTATCATAGCTTAATATGATATATGATTTATTCTATTCTAAAATAGTTTTAGCAGGAGGTTTTTATGGCACTTCAGGGTGTAATTGACAGACTAAAAAAAACATCTCTTGAGGAGATAGGTGTAAGCTTTTCTCTTGCTGACATACTGAGGGATATGAAGATAGAAGGTAACAGTATCTATATAAAACTATTTTCTCCTTCAGATAAGTATCACGATTTTCTAAAGAAAAAAGCGGAACAGGTTTTAAGAGAGATAGGTGCAGAAAATGTAGATATTGAGTTTACAAATGAGCCACCAAAGGCAACAGCTCCACAGACACCACCTCCACAGGCACAGCAGAATCCTTTTGAGAACAAGAGAAGAATCCCTAAGGTTAAAAAGGTTATAGCGGTTGCCTCAGGTAAAGGGGGCGTTGGAAAATCAACTGTTGCTGTTAACCTGGCTGCTGCCTTAAAAAGAATGGGTTACGATGTAGGTTATCTTGATGCTGATATGTATGGACCTTCAGGCCCTACAATGCTTGGAGCTAAAGATAAACAGGTCTTAGCAAGGGAAGACGGTAAACTTATACCACCTGTTGCCCACGGAATAAAGATGATGTCCATAGGACTTTTACTCCCATCTGAAGATACACCTGTAATATGGAGAGGACCTGTACTATTTAAGGCTTTATCACAGTTCCTTTTTGATATAGACTGGGCTGAAGATCAGCTTGATTTCCTTATAATAGACCTTCCACCAGGAACAGGTGATGTTCAGATAACACTGGGACAGACAGCTGAGATAGATGGTGCGGTTATCGTCACAACACCTCAGGATGTAGCTCTTATAGACGTTAAAAAGGGTATCCAGATGTTTAACGAGGTTATGATACCTGTGATAGGAATTGTTGAGAATATGAGTTACTTTGTGTGCCCAGACTCGGGAAAAAGATACGAGATCTTCGGAAAGAGCAGAACTGAAGAGGTTGCCAAACAGTACAATACAGAGATCCTTGGAAAAGTACCTATAGAACCTAAGGTTGCTGAGTTTGGTGATCTTGGAATACCCGTTGTTTTAGCAAAAGAGGATTCAGAATCTTCAAAGGCGTTTATGAGTATAGCAGAGAGAATAATAAAAAAGTTAACCGTTTAAATGAGGAGGTTTAGATAATGTTAAAGAAAAGAGGTTATGTTTATGCAGACCATCTGGCAACAACACCTGTTGCAGATGAAGTTTTAGAGGCAATGCTTCCATACTATAAAGATAAATTTGGAAATCCAACCTCCCTTCATCAGTTTGGTGTGGATGCAAAAAAAGCGATAAACAGAGCAAGGGAGCAGATAGCCCAGCTCTTAAATATAAGCAGACCTGAGGATATAGTTTACACCTCAGGAGCTATAGAGGCTAATAACCTTGCTATAAAAGGATATGCTAAGGCTCCAGGTATAACAAGAAGAGGTAAGCATATCGTTGTCTCAGCTATAGAACACCACTCAATCCTCCACTCATGTAAATCACTTGAGAAGGAAGGATTTGAGATAACATATGTCCAGCCTGATCAGTACGGGATAATTCATCCTGATAAGCTTGCAGAAGCTGTAAGAGAGGATACCATACTTGTTTCTGTAGGTTATGCAAACAGAGAGATAGGAACACTTCAGGATATGCCTGCTCTTGTTAAGGCTGTAAAGGAGAAAAATCCCAGAACTGTTTTCCATTCAGACATAGCTGCTGCTGTAGGTCATACACCTGTTGACCTTGAAGGCTGGGGAGTTGATATGGCATCATTCACAGGTCATTACTTCTATGCTCCTAAAGGTGTAGGAGGACTGTATGTTAAAAAAGGTGTAAGGCTCAAGCCTTTAATTGAAGGTGGAATACAGGAAGGTGGTAGAAGAGCCGGAACAGAACCTGTGCCGGAGATTGTTGGTATGGGAGCAGCTGCTGAACTTGCAATAAAAGAGATGGATGACAGGGTTAACAGACTTAAAAAGCTGAGAGACAAACTTAAAAAGGGAATAGAAGAGAAGATAGATTATATACAGTTTACAGGTCATCCTGAGAAAAGACTTCCAAATCATCTTTCACTTATTGTTATGTACATTGAAGGTGAGGCTATGCTCCTAATGCTGAACTACAAAAAGATATACACAGCATCAGGATCAGCATGTGTATCTTTTGCATTAAAACAGTCTCACGTTCTGGCTGCTATAGGTATTGATAAGGAAGCATCTAACGGATCTATAGTTTTCTCACTTGGAAGGGAAAACAGTGAGGAAGACATAGATTATATAATTGAGGAGTATCCAAAGGTTATACAGAGATTGAGAGAGATATCTCCTTTTGGTCCTGAAAACTGGGATCAGTTTGCCAAAAAGGCTGACAAGTATAAACATGTGAGATAAGGGGGACACTCCCCCTTTTATTACCCTGAAGGTGCGTAGTAGCATCTTTTAGGTGACTCAATCTTTCCTTCCTTCTTAAGTTTTTTAATTGCCTTCTCAACCTCTTTTTTATCAAGTCCTGTAAGCTCGGCTATCTCGCCTGATCTTAAAGGCTTTCCTGCTTTCTGCATAGCTTCCAGAACCTGCTGTTCAATACTCATAGAAACCCTCCTGAATTAGTTTTATAATTTATATTTCGTTAACAGGTTAATATGATTTAACTCATTGAGTAATATAACCGCAGGTTATAAATTGAGAACAAGAATTAGCTAACCGGAGGAGGTTTAGAGATGTTTGAGTACACAGAGAAAGTGATGGATCATTTCATGAATCCGAGAAACCTTGGAGAGATACCAAACCCAGATGGATATGGACAGTGTGGTAATCCTTCATGTGGTGACGCAATGCTTTTTACTATAAAAGTAAATAAAGAGACAGATGTTATAGAGGATGTTAAGTTCAAAACATTCGGTTGTGGATCAGCTATTGCTGTTTCATCTGTTTTAACTGAGATGGTTAAAGGAAAACCTATAGATTATGCATTAAACCTTACATACAAAGAGATATTTGAGGAACTTGGAGGTCTTCCACCTCAGAAGATACACTGTACAAACCTTGGACTTGAGACATTACATGTTGCTATAAAAGATTACCTTTTAAAACAGGGAAGAGTTGAGGAGGCTGCAAAAATACCAGACTGTATAGAAGAAGAGGAAGAAGAAGGTATTGATTTAGAACATGTTGGGTAAGATGAAAGGTAAAAAAGCTGTAGCTTTATACTCTGGAGGTCTTGATAGTACGCTTGCGATAAAGCTTATCCAGAATCAGGGTATAGATGTTACAGCAGTCCATTTTTATACAGGGTTCTGTATAACTGAGACAAAAAGAAGACGTGGTGAGAAAAAGGAAGACGGATCTCACTACATGAATCCAGCACTGAAGTACGCTGCAAAATACGGTTTCAAACTTGAGATAGTTGATATATCTGATGAGTACTTCAATATAGTCACAAATCCTAAATACGGTTACGGCTCAAATATAAATCCATGTATTGACTGCAGGGCTTTCATGTATAAGAAAGCCAGAGAGATTATGGAAGATATTGGGGCAGACTTCCTTGTCTCAGGTGAGGTTTTAAACCAGAGACCTATGAGCCAGCACCTTAAAGCTATGAAGATTATAGAAAGGGAAGCCGGTGTCGAAGGTCTTGTTGTAAAACCATTATCCGCAAAAGTTTTACCTCCAACAATTCCTGAGATAAGGGGATGGGTGGACAGGAATAAGCTAGAAGGTATAGTCGGAAGAAGCAGAAAGAGACAGCTTGAGCTTGCAAAACAGTTCGGGATAGATGAGTACGAACAGCCTGCAGGAGGATGCTGTTACCTCACAGATGAGAATTTTGCAAGGAAGTACAATGAGGTTATATCATTCCAGGGAAGCATAAGCAGGGATGATCTTTACCTGCTGACTATAGGAAGACATTTCAGACTTCCTTCCGGAACAAAGGTTATAGTAACAAGAAATGAAGGTGAGGGAAGATTTATCAGAGGACTGAGTAAAAATTACTGGTTCTTTGAGCCTGTTGGAAAAGGTGCCGTAGCTATAGCAAAGCCTGTTGAGGATAGAGATCTTACAGATGATGAGATAAAAGCTGTTGCCGATCTTGTGGCAAGGTACTGTAAAACGGATGAAAACGGAAGAATTAATATTAAATACTCTTCACCACACGGTGAAAAAGAAGGTATAATTTTAGGAGAAAGACTGAAGGAAGAAAGACTTGAAAGCTGGAGGATATAATGGCTGAATTAGAAAACATAAAACCTGATATAACACATGATGCTACAGGAACATACTGCCCTATACCGATAACAGAGCTTGCAAAGGTGATGAGACAGGCAAAAAAAGGTCAGATTGTTGAGCTCTTGGCTGATGACGAAGGGGCAATTCAGGATGTACCGGCATGGTGTGAGACAACAGGTAATGAGTTTCTTGGATACAAAGAAGAAGATGGTGTATATATATTTTATGTAAAGAAAACACAGGACTGATGGTAAAGATGAGAATAACAGAGGACATTAAGGTTTTTCATCTTCTTGAGGAGTATCCTGAAAGTGAAGAGGTTGTTAGAAAGTACTTTGCATACTTCTACCAGAACAGGCTTGTTGATATCGCCCTTAAAAGGCTGAGTATAAAGGGAGCTTTTAATGTCCTTGATATACCTCAGGAAAAAAGAGAACAGTTTTTCAGGGAACTTTACGAAAAACTAAATTTAGAGATGCCGAGAAATAACAATATAGAATAGAGGTATTAAAGATGGTTGAAGATTTAAAAACAAAAGAGCAGGAAGTTGAGGAGGTTTTAAATAAGATCCGTCCTGCTTTAGCTTTAGATCAGGGAAATATTAAACTGATTAAGGTAGAAAATAACGATGTTTATCTTGAGCTTCTTGGTGCATGCAGTACATGTCCTGTTCCTGACATAACAATGAATGATGTGATAATAACAACGATAAAACATCTTCTTCCATGGGTTGAGACCGTTCATATAGGACAGAATAAGTTTGAGCTGAACAACTCAATATAAGATGGATACAGTTATAAACGGAGAAACGGAAGTTTACGGTATTTTTGGTTATCCTGTAAAACACTCTAAATCTCCCCTCTTCCAGAATGCCGCCTTTTCCTATCTTGGTATAAACGCTGTATATCTTCCTTTCAGTGTGAAACCTGAAGATCTAAAAAATGCTGTTGAAGGTATAAGAGCTTTATCTATCAAAGGTGTGAATATTACAGTTCCACACAAAGAAGAAGTTCTAAAGCTTGTTAATGAGATCTCTGAAGAAGTCAAATACATAGGTGCCTCAAACACAATAAAAAATATAGATGGATATCTGATAGCATACAACACAGATGCGTACGGATTTATACAGGGTTTAAAGGAGCTTGTGGAAAATATATCAGGGAAAAAGGTTCTTGTTATCGGTGCAGGTGGAGCTTCAAGGGCTGTTGTTTACGGACTCATAAAAGAAGGGGCTGAAAAGATATATATATCAAACAGAACACTTAAAAGGGCTGAGGATATAATTAGAGACTTTTCAAAACTGAGCAGATTTACAGAAAAGATTTTAGAACCTTTACCATTATCACAGATAGAAGAGCTCCTGTGTAATGTTGATATTATCGTGAACACAACATCAGTTGGACTCAGGGATGAGGACAGACCTCTATTTGATTATTCTAAGATTGAGAAGAGACATATCGTCGTGGATATTATCTACAGAAAAACACCTCTACTAAAAGCTGCTGAAGAAAAAGGCTGTTTATGGCAGGACGGACTTCCAATGCTTCTTTATCAGGGAGCCAGATCATTTGAGATATGGACAGGAAAAAAAGCACCTATTAATATTATGAAAAAGGCTCTTTCTGATTAAAAAAATCCCCCTAAGTGGGGGATGGAGAGGGGAGGAGGTTTAGGAGAAAACATCATCGGCGCTTCATCTGATTATAAATATAAAACATATGATGTGAAAAAATTGTGAAGAAAAGTGGAATCAGATACCCAGTATTTTTATAACCACCCTTTTTGGTCTCTGACCATCATACTCAGCGTAAAATATCTCCTGCCATGGTCCAAGATCAAGTCTTCCTTCAGTAACAGGTAGTACAACCTGAAGATGTGTTAAAAGATTTTTTAGATGTGCATCACCGTTATCCTCACCTGTTAGATGGTGTCTGTAATCAGATCTGAATGGTGCCAGTTTTTCAAGCCAGTCCCATATATCCTGATGGAGACCTTCCTCATCATCCTGTATGAAAACAGAAGCTGTCAGATGCATTGCAGAAACAAGACAGAGACCTTCCTGAATACCAGATTTTCTTACAGCTTCCTGAACTCTTTCTGTGATTCTTACCAGTTCCCTTCTGTTTTTTGTATTGAATGTTAAATACTCAGTGTAAACCTTTGTTTTACCTTCCTTAAGCATACTTTTTCCTCCTGTACTCCTGAAGTCTGTTGTGTGCTTTTCTTGTAGGCTCTGGAAGTTTATAACCGTTCAGACATTTTATTACAAGTTCTAAAGATGAATCTACAGAGATATTATTACCTGGAGATACAAAGATAGGTTTTGTGTTCTTTTTTGTTCTAAGTATGTAACCTCTTTTCTCACCATCTATATAAACAGGCCTGTAACTCAAGTTTTTATTTTCAGGCTCTTCAAACTGACCAACAAGCTTGGATTTTCCACAGCCTACAGATATCTCTCCTGTTATAACACCAAAATGTGATGCTATTCCCATCTTCCTTGGATGAAGTATTCCCATACCGTCTATTATAAAAGCGTCAACCTCTGATCTTATCTTTTCGTAGGCGTCCAGTACAGGTGGAAGTTCTCTGTAAGCTAAAAATGTTGGTATATACGGAAAGTCTATCTCCCTCTCAGAGAAGACAGTTTCAACCTCTTTAAAGTTATCCTTTATATCAATAACTGTGATACAGGCTATAGCCACTGTCTCTTTTTTCCATATATCTGTAAATGTTACATCAACCCCTGCAACATATCTTATATCCTGAACAGGTCTTATATCTTTCAGCTGGAGTTTTTTTGAGAGTTCTATCTGTTCTCTTTTAAGCCTTTCTATTGTTTCTGGATCTACACCGCCAGGTATTATCATCCGAAAACCACCATATTATCCCGGTGTATAACCTCTGTGAACTTCTTCTTCAAAACCTTCTCAACATCCTTTGATTTAAGTCCCTTAATCTTTTTAATCTCCCTGTAGCTGTAATTGACTATACCTTTCCCGATTATCTTCCCATCCTCATTCTGTATAGCAACAACATCATTTTTTGAGAAAATTCCCTCAATATCCTTTATCCCCGCTGGAAGTAGACTTTTACCTTCCCTAATAGCCTTTTCAGCTCCCCTATCAACAGTTATTATCCCCTTTGCTACAGATAATGTCTGAAGCCAGCTTTTCTTTCTTGATCTTTTTCTCTTTTTTTCAGGATGTATAAATGTCCCTATCCTCTCACCTGATAATATTCTGGCTACTACACCTTTCTCCTTAGGGGCTATAACAACAGGGATTGAGTGTGAGACAGCTACCTTTGCCGCCTCAAGTTTGCTTCTCATCCCACCTGTACCAAATTTTGATTTTGAGGATCCTGCAAACTTTAAAGCCTTATCTATATCTGAAAGTTCCTGTATAAGCTGTGCGTCCTTCTCAGAAGGATCCTTCGTGTACAGCCCACCTGCTGTTGAAAGTATTACAAGAAGATCAGCATTGACAAGTACCGAAACATGGGCTGCTAAAAAATCATTATCACCAAAAACTATCTCCTCAACAGCTACAGTATCATTCTCATTTATTACAGGAACAACATCCATCTCCAGCAGCTTATTAAGTGTGTTCTGGGCAAGGATATACCTTCTCCTCTCCTGTAATCCTTCAATTGTTAGAAGTACCTGCCCTATTATAAGGGAGTTTTTTGAGAATATCTTATCGTATATCTGCATTAGATAGGCCTGTCCTACAGATGCAACAGCCTGCTTTTCAGTAACTGTTTTTGGTTTTGATTTAAGTCCTAACTTCTTTATACCTGCAAGGACAGCTCCTGAAGAAACTATCAGAACTTCTATATCATTTTTCTGTAAACTCTTTATCTGATCTGAGAGATCCTTTATAAAATCCAGATCTACATCACTGTTCTTTTCAAGAAGATGTGATCCTATCTTTACAACAACCCTTTTTATACTCCTCAGTTCTTCTCTCATATCAGCCTTTCCTTGCAAAGATCAGATATCCTGTATGAGCTACCATTCTGTCCTCAGGTCTTAGCCTGTCCGGAACTGGTTTGTAATTTCTTAGCAGTATCTCTTTAACTTCAGGCTGTATAAACCCGTGGTATGAAAGTGATTCAAGTATCCTGCTTACCTGATTTGTTGTGGGAAGTAGAAAACCTATAGGTGATCCTCTTTTTAATGCTGACTTAACATTTTCCATATAAAGCCAGGGCTCTCTAACATCAATAAATGCAGCATCAAAGTAGTCTTCAGGCAGTTTTTCAGAAAGATCATGGTGGAACAATGAGACATAATCTTCCATACCTGCAAGTCTCAGATTTTCTTTTACTGTATCTATATACTTCTCTTCCTTTTCATAACCGTAAATCTTCCCTGAAGGCTTGACAGCATTCGCCATAACAATAGTTAATGCTCCACTTCCTATACCTGACTCTAAAACCCTCATGCCGTCTGTTATACCGAGTTTCAGTGTTATGTACGCTGAATCTTTTGGGTATATGATCTGTGTCTGCCTCTTTATACCAAACATTATTATCTCGTAAAGTGTCGGCTTTAAAATGAGAAACTCATTTCCTTTGTGGGTTTTTACAGTATCCCCAAACTCCTTTCCTATTATCTGATCGTGGTATATATTCCCCTTATGGGTTCCGAATATCTCCCCTTTTTTAAGCTTTATAAAAAAGGAGTTCTTCCTGTCTTTAAGCTGGACTGTGTCACCTTCCTTTATCATCCTGTCAGTATGTAAAGGCTGAGCTCCTTGTTGTTATACAGGTCTATAGAGTAGTTATCCCAGAAAACACACGTTCCACCTGCTATAAACTTACCTCCAGACTCAGGGTGTACATACTCTGCGAATAGAAGAAGATCAAGCCCAAGTTTTGATTTTGCAGTATCAGATCCGTATATAAGAGGTCTTACCTCTTTTTTTGTTGTGGTAAGTGTGTCTGTACAGGCGAGCATAACTTTTTTGATATTTTCAGGCAGATTTGTGCAGTCAGATGCGACTATCAGCAGATCATCATTTTCGTAATTACTGAATGGGTCTGTAACTATATCTCCGTTAAACTTTATACCAAATCTCTCTGAAAGTGTGTTGCATGTATCAGCTATCCTGTCCTCATTCTTGTAATACCCGAAAATACCTACAGTTTTACCCTTCCTAACAAGCTCCTCTATAAAATCAACCTCCTCTTCCTTAAAAGGTATCTCAGGGTAGTTAAATATCACTGTATCGTAATCTGAGAACCTCTCAACATCATCAACCTCATCAATCTTTATGTCGTTTTCCCTGGCATACCTTTCAAGCTTTGAGAAGTAATAATGGTCAGAAATAATAAACTCCTGGTGTGCCAGACTCCAAGCTACCTTTCTCATGTAACCTCCTTTAATCAGTGTAGTTTGATAATTTTTTAAATATCTCTAATACAGAGCAGAAATCTTCATCTTCAAGGCCGTATGCCTTAGCACTGTTAAAAAGCTCTCTTGTAACGGATGTTAAAAATAAAGGGTATCTGTTTTTATGTGCTATATCTATGGCGTACGTCAGATCTTTGTGTATAAGTCCTACTGAGAAATGGGTTGAGTAGTCCTCTTTCAAGAGTTTCTCCTTTTTGGCTTCAAGAACGAGGGATCTGCCTGCTCCATTCTCAAGTACTGAGAGTGCAAGCTCAGGATCTATACCAACCTTTTTAGCAAAAGCAAAAGCTTCAGAAAGAACAGCCATAAAAGATCCAAGAACCGTGTTGTTTATAAGCTTCATTGTTGACGCTATACCGTAATCTCCCATATAGAAGATCTCTTTTCCAAGAACCTCAAAGATGTCTCTGTTCTGATCAAACTTATCCTGATCTCCACTGACAACTATCGTGAGTATCCCTTTCTTTGCCGGGATAACACTACCCAAAACAGGAGCCTCTAAGAAATCAGCCCCTTTTTTTATAAGATCCTCAGCAACCTTTCTCGCTGTTTCTGGATGGACCGTTGTCATGTCTATAAAAAGTTTTCCTTTCAGATCAACACCTGATTTAAGTATTCTGGTGTAAAGATCGTTCACAGACTCTGATCCAAAGAGCATTGTTATGATTATATCCTTTTCCTTTACAAGCTCGTTTAGATCTCTTTTATAAGGAAGTCCTGACTCCTTAGCCTTATCTAATGTTCTGTTCCATACATGGATATCATAACCTGCGTTAAACAGATTTGTTGCCATAGGAAGTCCCATGTGTCCAAGTCCGATCCATCCAATCTTCTTTGACATGGCAACCTCCTATACGCCATCCTTCATAAGTTTGTATATAAAACTGTCAACAACAGCCTGCCATGATGCTTCAATGATGTTGTCTGAGACACCTACAGTTCCCCATTTTTTCTCCCTGTCCTTACTCTCAACGAGAACCCTTATCTTTGCAGCCGTTCCGGCTGTCTCATTGACTATTCTCACCTTATAATCAATAAGCTCAACCTCTGCAAGTGATGGATATATCCCAACAAGAGCCTTTTTCAAAGCCCTATCAAGTGCGTTAACGGGACCGTAACCGAGTGATGCTGTATGCTCGTAATGATTATCTATCTTTATCCTTACTGTAGCCTCAGAAACAGGCTCTTTATCTGTGTATCTTCTTGCTATAAGAACCCTGTACGCATCAAGATCAAAGTACTTTTTAAGCATTCCAAGATGTTTTCTGATTAATAGTTCAAGGGATGCTTCAGCAGCCTCAAAATGGTAGCCGTAGTTCTCAAGCTGTTTTATCTCCCTTACAAGTTCTGCAATTCTTGGATCTTTCTCATCAAGCTGTATACCAAGCTCTCTTGCCTTGTAGATAATGTTACTCTTTCCTGCAAGATCTGAAACAAGTATCTTCCTTCTGTTTCCAACCTGCTCAGGATCTATATGTTCGTAAAGTCTGCTGTTTTTAATTACAGCTGAAGCGTGAACACCTCCTTTGTGGGCAAACGCACTGTCCCCGACATAGGGCATATTCTTTGGAACGGGTAGATTCACAAGATCTGCAACAAAGTTTGAGATCTCTTTAAGTCTTTTAATGTTTTCCCTTGGGATAGTCTCATAACCGAGTTTTAATGTCAGATCAGGAATTATTGAGCACAGATTCGCATTTCCACATCTCTCACCAAAACCGTTTATAGTTCCGTGAACCTGAACAGCACCATTTAAAACAGCAAC
The DNA here is from genome assembly GCF_000021565.1 of Persephonella marina EX-H1. Classification (NCBI taxonomy): domain Bacteria; kingdom Pseudomonadati; phylum Aquificota; class Aquificia; order Aquificales; family Hydrogenothermaceae; genus Persephonella; species Persephonella marina. The sequence goes on from NC_012440.1 coordinate 1,031,431, forward strand.
TATTGAGTTCCAGACAGCTGTGTCAGAATCATTATGGGCATGTATTCCAAGTCTGTTGTTTATTCCTCTCTCTTTTACCTCCTTTATTATTCTTTCAATCTCGTTAGGAAGTGTCCCGCCGTTTGTATCAGCAAGGACAAGGAAGTCAGCCCCTCCTTCAGATGCTGCATTCAGAACCTTAACAGCATACTCAGGATTCGATTTATAACCATCAAAGAAATGCTCACCTATAAATACAACCTCATCTGTATGCTTTTTCAGAAACTGGACCGTATCAAAAACCATCTCAAGATTTTTCTCAAGATCCGTCTTTAAGGCCTGTGTAACATGTATGTCCCACGACTTTCCAAATATCGTTATTACAGGTGTTTCAGCCTTTACAAGATTCTGGACTAAAGGATCATCCTCAACCTTAAGATAAGCCCTTCTTGTTGATCCAAAGGCTGCGATCTTTGAGTTTTTAAGATTTAACTTCTTGACCTCCTTAAAGTACTGATCATCCTTAGGATTTGATCCAGGCCATCCACCCTCTATGTAATGTATACCGAAATCATCAAGTTTTTCCGTTATTCTAAGTTTATCCTCTACAGATACATTAACCCCTTCAGCCTGTGTTCCATCCCTTAAAGTTGTATCATAGATAAGAACCTTTTTTTCCATGAATATCTCCAGTTACAGAATTTTTCTTAAAAATCTATTAAAAATTCTATCATAAGCAAGATATAATTTGTCTGTAATACAAGTATTTAAAAGGGAGGTATGAGATGAAGGTATTTACCCCTTATGCTGTTTTATTCTTACATGCTTTTCCTCTTAATAAAGAGATGTACAGATCACAGTTTGAGTTTCTTGAGAAAGAAGGAGTTCCCTATGTTGCTGTTGATTACTTTGGTTTCGGTGAAGAGAGGAACATCCCTTCAGACTACTCAATATCACAGCTTACAGACTATATAGTTTACAGACTCTCCAGTCTGGGTATAAAGAAGGTTATACCTGTAGGAGACAGTATGGGTGGATATATAATGTTTGATCTCTGGAGAAGATACAGGGATATTCTATCCGGTCTTGTTTTTGTATCAACAAGGGCTGAAGCTGACACCGAGGAAGGGAAGAAAGGAAGATACGCAACGATAGAGAGGATAAAAAAGGAAGGTAAGGAATTTCTGATTGAGTTTATGCTGGATGCCCAGACATCACCATCAACAAAAAATGACAGAAATAAGATGAGAAAGCTTGAGTGTATTATGAGGCAGGCTACAGAAGAGGGAATAATAAAAGCACTTAAAGCTCTTGCAGAAAGACCTGATAATACAGATATCCTTCAGAGCATTGATATTCCTACACTTGTAATTGCAGGTAGAGATGATGAGAAGGTAACACCTCCTTCGGTTGTAAAGAAGATAGCAGATGGCATAAAAGGTTCCCGGTTTGTAGAGATAGATAACGCCGCCCATCTGCCACCTTTTGAAAATCCTGAGGCGTTTAACAGTATTTTAGGCGATTTTTTAAAAAAGGTTTTATAGATGCTCAAATCCTCTCTCTTTAAGGGGTTTCAGCCCCTTTTCATCTTTTATAAAGATCCCTGATCCTTTCTCCGTGTAACCTATCTTAAAGCAGTCTTTAAATTTTTCAGTATCCTGTTTATTTACGGTAAAAACAAGCTGGTAATCCTCACCACCGTAAAGTATGTAATCGTATATATCCTTACCATACTTTTTACAGAATCTTTCAAGATCAGGATCAACTGGAAGTTTATCCTTTTCTATAACTAACTTAACACCACTCATCTTCTGTATATGTGAAAGATCACCAACAAGACCGTCACTTATATCTATACATGATCTTGCATATCTCTGTATTAAATTCTGGAGGTCATATCTCGCTTCAGGTCTTGTATGTTTCTCTATAAGTCTCATCTCAAAATCCTCATAACTTTCTCTGTCCATCAAAAGAAGCTCAAGCCCAGCCCTTGAACAGCCCGTAAATCCGGACAGTAAGATAACCTCACCTTCCTCAGCACCACCTCTTGGAACAAACCTTTCAGTCTCCCCTACAAGAAAAAGATCAAGAATGATCTCTTCCGATGAGGTCGTGTTTCCACCTATAACTGAAAATCCGTATCTATCAAGGGCATCATTCATGCCTTTATATACACCTTCAATAAATGAGTACTCTGTACTTTCAGGTATACCAATTGAAATAAAACCCCATCTCGGCTTTCCACCACAGGCCACTATATCGCTAACATTAATTGATACAAGTTTCCATCCTAAATCCTCAGGTTTTATCTTTCCCTTTATAAAATGGTGGTTTTCAAGCTGTATATCCCCTGTAAAGAGCATGAGCTTTCCATCAAGATTTACACATGCACAGTCATCACCAAAACCTACAACAACATCAGGATCATCTATTCTTAATATCTTTGTAAGTCTATCTATCAGACCAAACTCACCTAAACTTTTAACCTTCATAATCCCACCTTTTATAAAAATTAACAATCTATGCTAAAATTATAAAAGTTTTATTATCAATCTGGAGGATTAAATGGGAGTAAAAATTGGTATAAACCAGATCAAAAAGGATATGTTTATCGTTCATGATGGACAGCCTTATAGAGTTCTGGATTATGATCATGTAAAACCTGGAAAGGGTCAGGCTTTTGTAAGGGTAAAGGCAAAGAATATGAAAACAGGAAATGTTATAGAGATAACCTACAAATCATCTGAAAGTATAGAGCTTGCAGATTTTGAGCAGAGACAGATGTCTTACTCATACTTTGATGGCGATTCCTACTGGTTTATAGATATGAATACAGGTGATATGATAGCTGTCCCCGCCTCCGTTCTCGGAGATGAGGCACAGTTCTTAAAGGAAGGAATGGAGGTGTTTATATTCCTCGATAAAGGACAGCCGATCGGTGTAGAACTTCCAAAGTCTGCTGTTTATGAGGTTATTGAGACAGAACCCGGTTTTAAAGGTGATACCGCCACATCCACACTGAAACCTGCAAAGATTGATACAGGAGCCACTGTTCAGGTACCTCTTTTTATAAATGAGGGTGACAAGATAAAGATAGACACAAGAACAGGTAAGTATATTGAAAGAGTTAATGAGTAAAGGGGAGTATTATGGATAAGGATCTAATCTTTGAGATCATTGAAAAGATAAAAGGTACAAAGATTGAAGAGGTTGAGTTTGAAACGGAAGAGGGGAAGATAAAGATAAAGCAGTATGTAGGCCCTAAGGAGGTTGTATCACATACACCATCCCCTGTAATTGAGGTAAAGGAGGAGATCAAAGGAGTTCAGCCTCAGGTTGAGATAGAGGCAAAAACAGAAGCTCAGAAATATCATGTTATAAAATCTCCACTTGTTGGAACATTTTACAGAGCACCTTCACCAGGGGCACCTCCATTTGTTGAAGAAGGGGATATGGTATCTAAGGGACAGGTTCTCTGTATAATAGAGGCTCTCAAAGTTATGAACGAGATAGAAAGTGATATTAATGGAAGGGTTGTTAAGATACTTGTTGAAAATGGACAGCCTGTTGAATACGGACAGGAATTATTTTATATAGAACCAGCGTGATGAGGTAAATAAATGGTAAAACAACCGAATAATATTCTGATAACAGGTGGAGCCGGATTTATAGGCTCCAATCTTGCTCTCACTCTTCAGGAGATATATCCTGAAAGTAAGATTCTTATACTTGATGATTTTTCAAGTGCTAACTTTAAAAACCTTAAAAAGTTCAAAGGTGAGGTTCTAGCCTGTGATGTCTCATCTGATGAGATATTCTTTAAGGCAGATGAGTTTCAGCCTGATCTGATATTCCATCTTGCATCTATAACTGACACAACCGTTACAGATCAGGAACTTATGATGAGGAAGAATGTTGATGGTTTTAAAAATGTACTTGAGATAGCATACGATAACGAAGCAACCGTTGTTTATGCTTCATCAGCATCTGTTTATGGAAATGTGAAGGAGCATATCCCATTAAAGGAAGACAGGGAAAAATCACCTGAGAATGTTTATGCATTCTCAAAGTATATAATGGACAATATTGCGGAGGATTTTTCCGAAAAAACAGGTCTGAAAGTTGTTGGAGTCAGATACTTCAATGTTTATGGTTATGGAGAGGCTCATAAAGGAAAGTTTGCGAGTATGATATACCAGCTTTACAGACAGATGAAAGCAGGGAAGAGACCTAGACTTTTCAAATGGGGAGAACAGAAGAGGGATTTTGTTTATATAAAGGATGCTGTTGAGGCAACAATCCTTGCCAAGGAAGCACCTCATTCCACCGTTTATAATGTTGGAAGTGGTGAGGCAAGATCATTTAATGATATTGTTTCCCTTTTGAACAAATACCTTGGTCTTGATCTTCAGCCTGATTATTTTGACTGTCCTTATGATTTTTACCAGGAGTATACACAGGCTGATATGTCGAAGATAAAGGAAGAGCTTGGCTTTGTTCCGAAGTACAACCTTGAGAAAGGTATAAAAGAGTACGTTGATATACTTGAAGGTAGGATCTAGATGAAAGTTCTAAAGGTTAAAGTTCCTGCCACTACAGCAAATCTTGGAGCAGGCTTTGACACACTCGGACTTGCTCTTACTCTGTACAACGAGTTTATCGTTGAGGAACATGATGGCGTAGTTATAGAGACGGAGCCTAAAAATGAGTTCCTTGAAATTCCTGAAAATAACCTTTTTATACAGGTCATAAAGTACGCCTGTGAAAGAAGAGGAAAAACATTTCACGGTGCCAAGCTGAAGCAGATAAACAGAGTTCCTGTTGCAAGGGGGCTTGGCAGCAGTGCAACGGCTATAGTTGGAGCTATTGTTGTATCATCAGCTGTAAGTAAAACAGAGCTTACCGATGATATATTCTTTGATATAGCCTACAGATTTGAACCTCATCCTGATAATCTCATCCCTGCATGGAAAGGTGGATTTATAACAGCACTCAAAGATAGGGAAAAAACATACTACAACAGTATAGATTTTCCAGAGGATATAAAAGCTGTAGTTGTAATACCTGAGTTTGAGCTTTCCACTGAAAAGGCAAGATCTGTTCTTCCTGAAAGGATACCACTGAGAGATGGTATATTCAATGTCCAGAGGGTATCACTGTTTTTATCAGCTTTACAGAACAGAAGGTATGATCTTCTCAGAGTTGCTATGGAAGATAGATTTCACCAGCCTTACAGAAAAAAGCTTATACCGAACTTTGACAGGGTTGTCCAGAATGGTTACGACGCAGGGGCTTTAGGTGTTTCTCTAAGTGGTGCTGGAAGTGCTATACTGGCACTTGCGGATAGGAACTTTGAAGAGATAGGAAAGGCCATGACTGAAGGCTTTTCAGAAGCAGGTATAAGATCAGAGTATAAAATCCTTGATATTGACAGGGAAGGGGCGAATTTAGAAATCTTAGAGTAACCTTTTTGACATAAAGTTCTCAGATCAGTAAATTTATCCTTAAAGATTAATAAAAACTTATCTGTACAGAAATTTACAATCTAACAGGAGGGCTGTACGATGGGGAAGATCCTTGTTCTTTATGACTCAGAGACAGGGCATACAGCAAAGATGGCCGAGTATGTTGCAAAGGGAGCCAAGAAATTTCCTGTTGAGGTGAGGGTTAAATCTGTTGATGAGGCTTCAAAGGAAGATATCCTGTGGTGTGATGGTGTTGCCGTTGGAAGTCCAACCCATCTTGGTGTTATGTCCTGGAAGATGAAAAAGTTCTGGGATGATATTGTAGATCTCTGGGGAACTATTGATGGGAAGATTGGATGTGCATTTTCCTCATCAGGTGGATGGGGTGGTGGTAACGAGGTTGCCTGTATGTCCATACTAACAATGCTTATGAATTATGGATTTCTTGTTTTTGGTGTAACAGATTACACAGGTGAGAAGTTCACACTTCATTACGGTGCCGTTTCCGCAGGTGAACCGAGAAAAGATGAGGAGATCAAAGCATGTGAGAGACTTGGTGAGAGACTTGCCCAGTGGGTGCTTATATATGTTGACGGCAATAAAGAATACCTGAAAAGCCTTAAAGGATCATAGAACTGTCCCTGCTGATTCCTTTTTTGCTGACAGTATATCTGTCAGCTTATTTATCTCACTTTTATTCAGGAATATCTCTATCCTGTCTGTACCTATACCTCTTGTTTCAAAATTTCTTGCTATCTCCATAATCAGATCAGGATCAAAGTCTGAATCAAAGTAGATTGTAGATACAGGTTCCTTAAGCTCTATCTTTGTTATTCCGCTGTTCTTTGCAGCTTTTTTAAGTTTTGAGATCTCAAGGTAAAGACTGAAAGCTGAAGGGATAAAATCATAGAAGTTTTTAAGATACTCCTTTAGTCTATCAATCTCTTCAATATCCGTTGTTTTTGCTATAGCCATATATATATTCATCCTTTCCTGAGGATCAGGTATAAAATCCTCAGGTATGTAACTCTCAAAATCAACCTGAATAACAGGTTCTCTCTCCCTCCTGTCCATCTCCTCATTAATAGCTTCCTGTAGAAGCTTCAGATACATCTCATATCCCACAGCCTTTATATGTCCAGACTGCTCAACGCCAAGAATATTTCCAACCCCTCTTATCTGCATATCCTCTATGGAAACTTTTAGTCCAGATCCAGGTCTCGTCAGTCTCAATATCACATCTATCCTTTTTTCTGCATTCTCTGTAATCTGTGGAGGGAGCAGTAGATAACAGTAAGCCTGTATATTCCCCCTTCCAACTCTCCCCCTCAGGTGGTATAGCTGGGCAAGACCAAAAAGATCAGCCCTCTCAATTATAAGTGTGTTTGCTGTTGGTATATCTATTCCTGTCTCTATGATAGATGTTGATACAAGTATATCTATCTTTCTCTCTATAAACTCAAGTATGATCTTCTCTATCTCCTTAGGTCTCATCTTTCCGTGTGCAATTCCTATCCTTGCTCCCCTGAATAATGAACTTAAATGATCTGCTCTCTCTTTTATACTCTCTATCCTGTTGTGAAGATAAAAGACCTGTCCTCCCCTTTCCAGTTCAAAATTAACAGCCTTTTTTATAAGGTCTTCACTGAAAATGGAAACAAAGGTTTTTGTCTCAACTCTCCCTTCAGGAGGTGTGCTGATAACGGACATATCCTTCAGTCCAGACAATGCCATATTCAGTGTTCTCGGTATAGGTGTTGCCGTCATATAAAGTGTATCTACATCCTTTTTTAAAGCTTTTATCTTTTCCTTCGCTCTTACACCAAACCTGTGTTCCTCATCAATAACGAGAAGTCCGAGATTTTTGAATTTCAGATTTTCATTTAACGCTTTATGTGTTCCTATTATCACATCTATCTTTCCTTCTTTTACTCTTTTAAAAATATCCTCCGTTTCCTTTTTAGACTTTAATCTTGAAAGATTTTCAACAACAACACCAAAAGGCTCAAGCCTCTCCTTAAAATTCCTGTAATGCTGATAAGAAAGAACGGTGGTTGGGACGAGAACAAGTGACTGTTTACCGTTAACAGCATTTATAAAAACAGCTCTTATTGCCACCTCCGTTTTTCCAAAACCTACATCTCCACATATAACCCTCTCCATAGGTCTGTCCGAAGAAAGATCCCTCTTTATATCCTTTATGGCTTTAAGCTGATCTGGTGTCTCAATGTAAGGAAATGATCTTTCAAAAGCCTCAATCAGATCATTTTCCACAACCAACGGATCCCTTCTTATCTGCTTTCTCTCTGTATATAACTTCACAAGCTGAAATGCTATCTTTTTAAGTGAGTTTTTAACCTTTCTCTTCAGATTTCTCCAAGATGTTCCACCTATCCTGTCTAATGTTATCACACCTGATGCTTTATACCTGTGTATCTTATCAAAATGGAGGTATGATACATAAACCTTCTCATTATTTGCATACTCAAGTATCATAAAGTCATACTTCTTTCCCCTGATCTCTCTTGTTTCTATACCCCTGAATATTCCAATACCAAAATCCTCATGTATTATGTAGTCACCTTCCTTTATAGGCTGTATCTCAAGGTCTACCTTTTTTGAGTCCTCAGGTATAAATGCTGTTTTTTCATCTTTTAATACAACAGGCTGTCTTAAAGGTAACCTGTTTATTTTAAAGCTGTTATCTATATCTTCCTTTTTAAGCAGTTTTTCATTTGAACCATTTGAGTATATAGCTATTTTCTGGTTATCAGAGATCTGTCTGTATATATCCACAGTTATAAGATCAATTTTATCTATCAGATCAAAAAGCCTAACAGTCTCAATATCTCTGAACTGTAAATCTATTCCATCCCTGCTAATTAAAGGTTTATCATAAAGGGGAAATATAGTAACTGAGTTTATACTTTTCCTTGTCTCAAGTTTTGATTTTAAGAATACCGACTCAACCTGATCGCCAAAAAGGTCTATCTGAACTACCCCGTAAAATGGTATATAAACAGAGATAAAACCACCTTTTACGGAAAACTCACCTTCATTTTCTATATACTCTTCCCTTATGTAACCTGACTCAATAAGTTTATGTATTAAGAGATCCCTGTTTATCTCAGATCCTGTTTTAATATCAATCAGTCTCTCAGAAAAATTTTTATCAACCTTTATATCAAGACTTTTTTCAGTTGCGACACCTATAAAATCTTTACCTTTTAAAAGGTACATCAAAAAAAGATTTCTCTTTATCTGTGACTCTATATCTGATGGATCGTCACTTTCAGGTAGTTCAATAACCTTTATATCTCTTTTAAAAAAATCCAGATAGGCATTAAGATCATTCAAGAAAAGTTTCTGCCTTTTCCTGTCAGGAAGGATAACAACCGTTCTTTCTTTTGCTGTACTTGCTGTTATATATTCTGGATAAGATCCAGTAGCACCAAAAATCTTTTCAGTCATAAGATTATTTCTTCTTAGCCTTTACTACCCTTTTTGTTTTAATCTTTTCAGGTTTTGGTTTATGTTTAAGCTCAAAATGTTCTTCAGATATGAATATATATTTAGGAACATAATAGATTAATGCAAGTATGAGGGTCAGAACACCTATACCAACAAAATCAAGAGGTTTAAAATGAGGCGCTTTTATTATTATCTCCCTTAAAACAGCTATAAGGGTTGTTTTTATCATAAGTGAAGTGTCTATCCTTCTCTCTTTCAGATATACTATGGTCAGTCTGAAAAGCTCAATCAGTATAAAAAGATAAATAAATTTTGGTATGAGATCGTATACCTTTATCTTCTCCTTCATAAGAGCAACAGCGATATCATAAAGAGCATATACACTGAGTATAAAGAGGAGAATTATGAGGAAGAAAACTATAATATCCTCAATAAACTCAAGGGCATCACCGAGCTTTCTGTGTATCTTGTGTGGTTCTATAAGAGCGAGAAGTTTCTTTTTCATATCAGCTTCCAGCTCCAACTCTTTTTATTATCGTTATCTTCTGACCTACAACAATGATGTTTGATGAAAGTCTGTTCCACTTCTTTATGTCTGATACCCTGACACCATATTTCCTGGCTATCTTTATAAGAGTATCCCCAGGTCTGACCTTATGGAATATATACTTTATGGTTGGTTTTCTTTTTTTAACCTTCTTTTTCAGATACATCACATTTCTTGGAACTATATGGGGATCTCTCACATTCATATTTCTGACCTTTTTGTATATAACGATCCTCTGATTCGGGTATATAAATTTATCAATCCTGTTCCATCTTTTGATAGCTTTAACAGAAACCCTGAATTTTTTAGCTATCTTACCGAGAGTATCCCCTTTCTTTACCTTGTATATTATCCCCTTTGGGGTGTATATAATATCTTCAGAAAGATCCAGGATTCTGTCTGTATAATCAGGATACGCCTCAATATAAGAAGGAACTTTTAGAACTGTCCCTCTCACTATTATGCTGTTCTCAAGATCATTTATCTTCCTTAGATAAGAAACCGTAGTCCCAAACTTTTTAGCTATCTTGTAGAGACTGTCCCCTTTTTTTACTGTGTATTCCTTTAATGCTCTGTATTTAACAATAGGTGATTTCTCCAGAGCCACCTCAACCGTCTCTTTATAACCTTCAGGTATGTAAATGTTGTACTCTCCGTCATCAGGAGGTGTAACGCCTTTTTTCAGATGTGGGTTCATCTTTTTTAAAGTAGACAGTGAGATCCCTGTAAGCTCTGAGATATAAAGAAGAGAGACAGGTTTTCTAACTTTTATAATATCAAAATGTACCGTTTCGTAATCAAAATGTTCCTCTTTAAGTATATCCTTCACAACAGATACAGCTGCGAGGAAGTTTGGTATATAATTCCTTGTCTCCCTTGAGAGATACTCATCAATATCCCAGAAGTTTATCCCTCCATACTTGTTTATCTTTCTAATTATTATCCCCTCACCTGTGTTATAACTTGCGAGGGCGAGCATCCAGTCATCAAATATATGGTAAAGGTCTTTAAGATAAAAAGCAGCAGCAATAGTTGATTTCTCAATATCGTATCTCTCATCAATCCATTTATTTATTCTCAGACCGTACATCCTACCTGTCTGGGGCATAAACTGCCACAGACCTGCAGCTCCAGCTGGAGATCTTGCTTTTATATTGAATCTGCTTTCTATAATAGGAAGAAATATAAGCTCATCAGGGATGCCGTATCTATCAAATATCTTTTTAATTAATGGTATGTACGGTTTCCCCCTCTCAACATACTTTTTTAGCTGTAAGAAGCCTTTTGTTTTGAAAAAATGTATTCTCTCATTAACATCAGCCTTTTCCGTGAAATCCATCTTAAGGCTTAGATTTACCTTCCCCCTTGACTTCTCAAATAGATCTGTAGCATCTGAGGCATCTATTGCGATTGCAATGATAACGCCTATATCATCAGGATTTAGATAATCATCCTCAGACCAGCTGTGGGCAAACCCGAATAACAAAAAAAGACCCAGTACTATCCTTACTGGAAAACCCATTAATAACACCTATAATATTTTAATAGAGTTCTTAATGATTATAATACATAAAAGGGTTGAGATTTTGAAGTACATTTTTGGTCCTGTAAAATCAAGGAGATTTGGTTTATCCCTGGGAATAGATCTTTCCCCTGATTTTAAGAGCTGTAATTTTGACTGTTTGTACTGTGAGCTTAACAGGGGAGAGCCTGTTAACAGGATTGTGAATGAACCTCCTGTAGATCAGATCGTAAAAGAGGTAAAGGAGTACCTTGAAAAGAATGATCACCCAGATGTTATAACCGTAACATCAAATGGAGAGCCAACACTTTATTCACAGCTAGATAGTCTTATAGATATACTGAACAGTATTAAAGGAAGAAGCAAAACATTGATACTTTCAAACGGCTCTACGATTTACAGAAGGGATACACAGAACATCTTAAAAAAATTTGATATAGTCAAGATCTCCCTTGACACTGTTGATGAAAAGACTTTCAGAAAGATAGACAGACCTTCAGATGATATATCCCTGTCACAGATCATAAAAGGGTTAAAGACATTCAGAGATATATACAGAGGTGAGCTTGTTATTGAGATAATGGTTGTGAAGGGTATAAATGACTCAACTTTAGAGATGGAAAAGATAGCAGAGGTTCTGAAGAATATAAAACCTGACAGGATTGATATCGGAACTGTTGACAGACCACCTGCATACAGGGTCAGACCGGTTTCTGACGAGGAGCTTTTCAAACTTTCAGAGATATTTGAAGGATTCAATATAAATGTTGTTACAAGAGGAAATGACGGTATAGTAGAGAAAAGAAAGCTCAGTGAAGATCAGATATTAAAAACATTAAAAAGAAGACCTTTCACCTACTCAGATATTGAGAGTATTTTTGACAGAGAAACGGCACAGAGAACATACAGATTACTGAAAGAAGGTATCCTTAAAACGAAAAAGGTCGGATCTGTAACGTTTATCTATTCAGATTAAAGCTGTTCCTTTAACTCAATCATACCAAAACCCTGACAGGTTCTGATCCCTATACCTGTTTTATATATGATCTCAAGGTCTTCCTTACTTCCCGATAATCGGAAAACACCTGTACTTCCTGTAAGATACATAACGGGCTTTCCAGTATTCTCCCTGAAATCTTTTAATGTATGTTTCACAACCTGTTTTTTCATATCTACAGGCTCAAACTTAAGAGGTCTATCAAGTCCCCTTCCTTTCAGATAAGGAGATGACAGTATTCTGTCCATAATCTGATTTAAATAATGATTAAATGTTTCATCTGAAAATAAAACAGGTCTGTTCTCATCATTTTCTATAAGAATAGGTGAGTTTGTTTTAAAAACAGCGGTCTCACTTTCTATCGGTTTTTCATTTATAAAGATTATTCTCTCTATCTGCCATACAAGTCTTCTGTTCTGGACAACCATATTGCAGTTAGAACTGAAGTTGAACCTTTTTATCTTTTTAAGTCCTTTGTAAATTGCGTTTATAAGTTCCTTGTCCAGCGAACCTACATAAAGGGCTATAGGCCTTTTATTTGTGTAGAAAACTATATCCTCAACTGTAAAATTCTCGTCTATCTGAATTTTGCCAACTTTCTGAGTTTTTTTTGTTGGAAGTGCCAGGTTAAAACAGTAAGGTCTTACAACTCTTTTGTCTTCAAAAAATTTTTCACTTCCGTTAGATCCAAGTTTTATCGCATTTTTAATAAGGGAAACAACCCTATGTCTGTAAAGTATTGGCACCATATCAGATCTTATCAACACTTTAAGTCTCATCTTACTCCCTCCCGTTAATTTAAAATATAATACATTCTCATTAATTTTTAAAGTCTTTATTAGTAATATATTAATAATTTCGTTTTCAAATGAAAAAAATTTTAAAAATTTTAAAAACTTACGGAATTTCCTCAGGATTTTTTCTGTTTTACCTGATTTACCGACACGGATTTATCTCCTGGATATTGAAATAAAATGTTCAATTTATAGATTTATAATTCGTAGTGTTACCGGTATGAAAACAGCTGTTATAATTTTTTCTAATAATCAAAAAAGGAAGGAAAGATGATTTTAAAAGACAGAAATATTCTCGTAGGTGTTTCCGGTTCAATAGCAGCATATAAAGCATGTGAACTTGTAAGAACACTCCGTAAAAAAGGTGCTTCGGTAAGAGTATGTATGACACCTTCAGCAAAAGAGTTTGTTGGTGAGCTTACATTCAGAGCACTTACTGAAAATGATGTTCTCTCTGACTGGAAGGATGGCGAAACAGGACTTGAGCATATATTCTGGGCAAGATGGGCTGACAGCTTTGTTATAGCTCCTGCATCAGCAAACACTATAGCAAAAATCAGGTTTGGACTTGCTGATAATTTCTTAACATCTGTAGCACTTGCCTATGACAGGCCTATAGTTATCGCTCCAGCGATGAACACAAAGATGTATGAAAATCCCTCAACAGTGGAAAATATAGGTATTCTTAAAGAGAGAGGGCATATACTCGTTGACCCTTCAGAAGGGGAACTTGCATGTGGTGAGGAAGGTTCTGGAAGACTGGCAGATGTAGAGGATATAGAAACAGCAATACTTTACTCTATCCTTCCAAAACCTTTAAAAGGGAAAAAGGTTCTTGTAACAGCAGGTGGAACAAGGGAGTTTCTTGATCCTATAAGGTATATATCAAACGCCTCATCAGGTAAGATGGGTTATGCTCTTGCTAAGATCTCCTATGCTCTTGGAGGTGATGTACTACTCATATCAGCACCAACCTGTCTGAAAAAACCTTACGGCGTTAAAACTGTAGATGTTGTATCAGCTGAGGATATGTACAGGGAGGTTATGAATCACCTGGATGATATGGATATAGTGATAATGAATGCTGCTGTTGCAGATTTCAAACCTGAAAGTTACAGCAGAAAAAAATTAAAGAAAGCCGAAGAAAAACCTGTAATCAATCTTGAACCAAACCCTGATATTCTTCTGGAGATAGGGAAAAGAAAGAGAGATGATCAGATCGTTATTGGCTTTGCAGCTGAAAGTGAAAAACTTATAGAAAATGCAAAGGACAAGCTGAAAAGAAAAAATCTTGATATTATCGTCGCAAATCTCCTTGAGGTTTTCAGTAAGGAGAAACACAAAGGTGTGATAATATTCAGTGACGGAAGAATTACCGAGATACCTCCGATGGATAAGGAGGAAAGTGCATACTTTATACTGAATAAACTTTTTACGAAAGACAGTTAAATAACCATAGAGGTTAAAAAGATGGAGTTTAAGGAGAGTGATTTACCAGGGATAGGAAAAAAGTTTTCAATTATAACCTCAGAAAAATTCAAGATATCTGTTGTTGTTCACGTTACAGGAAAGAGAGAGATGTTTGTCTTTGAACCGGATGATTACGATGAACCGGTATGTGACGTTGTTTTAACAGAAGAAGAGGCAAACCAGCTCGGATCGGTTCTTATGGGTGCTTACTACAGACCTGAGCAGGAGAAGGAGAAAAAACTGCTTATAGAAAATCTTGCCATTGAGTGGATAAAGGTTCCTTCTAACTCTCCCATAGCAGGTAAAAAAATAGGTGAGAGCCAGATAAGGCAGAGAACAGGTGTAACAGTAATAGCTATTATGAAAGAGAAAGAAGGAGAAACGATAGTAAATCCGCTGCCTGATAATCTTATAGAAGGCGGTGATACCATTGTGATAATCGGCACCAGAGATCAGATTGAAAGATTCTTAAGGGAGTTTAATATAGATGGAAGATAATCATCTGCCATTTCTACTGATTTTTGGGTTTTTAAATCTCGCCCTTTTTGTAGCAGGTTATTTAGGAAAACTATTAAGATTCCCTGCAATACTTTTTTATATTCTCTTTGGTATTTTTTTAGGCCCTTTTATTCACGGCGAAGAAGCCATAGAGGTATTCAGTGAGATCGGGATTGTTCTCCTTTTCTTTTATCTTGGGCTTGAGTTTAACCTGAAAAGGGCTTTCTCAACAGCTAAAAAAATATGGATAGTAGGTCTTTTTGATTTTCTTTTTGGGTTTGTTGCTGTTACGGCAGCCATGTATCTTATGGGATTTGATCCTTTTATATCAATACTCACAGGTGCCGTAGCTTACGCCTCATCTTCAGCAATAACAACAAAGATAATCGTAGATGATCACAGAATAGCAAACCCTGAGACAGAACTAATATTGGGTCTTATGGTTTTTGAGGATATTATAGCCCCAATTCTTCTGGCTGTCCTATCTGCCATAGCCATAGGAAATGCATTCAATATGCTTTCCTTAGGTGGGATTCTCTTAAAGGTTATTCTCATATTTGCCTTTGCTATTGCTGTGGCATTCTTTTTGAAAAACACTATCGCAAGCTTTATTGAGAGATTTATAGGTGAAGAGATATTCACACTTTTCTCTATAGGGGGTCTTATACTTTTCTCAGGGTTTACGCAGTATATAGGACTTTCTGAGGCTTTAGGAGCATTCCTTATGGGTATGATCGTATCAGAGTCAGGAAAGTCACACGATATTGAAAAAGTTATGTTCTCAATAAGAGATCTCGCAGTTGCGATATTCTTCTTCCTATTTGGTGCAGGTATACAGTTTACAGGAAATTTTGATGGAAAGATACTGACAGCCCTCATTGTCGTTGTTATCATATCAATAATAGGAAAATTTATGACAGGATTTCTCGGTGGTCTTATATACGGCCTTTCAAAGAGAAAGGCGATAGAAACAGGACTCAGTATAATTAACAGAGGTGAGTTCTCAGTTGTTATGTCAAAGTTTGCACCTACACAGTTCATACCATTTATAGGTATATACGTATTTATAATGGCTTTTTTAGGTATCATATTTGCACAGTACGCTCCCAAGATAGCCAATCTTATAGTTCCAAAGAAAAAGAAGAAAAAGAAAAGGATTTTAAAGGAAGAACCTGCCTGATATGTTTTATTTAGAAAAATCAAAGATTTTAAAAGGGATAAGGGATTATTTTGAAAGAACAGGTGCAATAGAGGTTTTTACAGATATCTTAAGACTCTATCCAAATCTTGATGCCCATATTTTACCTGTTGAGCTGTTCTTCAATGATAATGAAGGGAGAAAAAGAGGATTTCTCCACACATCTCCAGAGTATGAGATGAAAAGAATACTCTCTGAGATAAAAAGGGATATATACCAGATAACAAAGGTGTTCAGGAATTTTGAAAGTTCAAAAAAACATAAAATTGAGTTTACAATGCTTGAGTGGTACAGGGTAGGCTACAACCTTGATGATATTATGGATGACACACAGAATATATTTATTGAGTCTGCGATATCCCTGTATAAAAAACCTGTTGTAACATATATGGGGAAAAGATACGACCTGAGAGAATCTGAAAAGATAACTGTTGATGAGGCATTTTACAGGTTTACATCGGTTTATCCAGACAGATATGAGGATATGATCAGATTCCTGAAGGAAAAAGAGGATATAAAAGAAGAGATAGATTATGAAGAGGCATTTTTCAGAATATACGCATTTTATGTAGAACCAAATCTTGGAAAAGAGAAGCTCACTTTCATATACAACTATCCAACTGCTTTTGCTTCACTTTCAAAGATTGAGAACAACAGGGGAAAAAGATTTGAGGCTTATATTAATGGCCTTGAACTTGTTAACGGCTACCATGAACTTACCGACCCTGAAAAAGTAAAGAATATTCTTGAAAGGGAAGCTTTGAGAAAAAAGGAAGAAACAGGAAAGGACTATCCTGTTGATTACAGGTTCATAGAAATAACTGAAGATCTCCCAGACTGCTCAGGTGCATCACTCGGTATTGACAGACTTTTTATGGTTCTGTTAAATAAATCTAACATTAAGGATATATAAGGTTTTATCTTGAGAAAGATCATTGAGGAAAGGGAAAAACTTAAACTCCAGGGAAGGGTCAGGGTTTTCAAGATCTGGCTTTACAACATTCTTGAGAATGAAAACAGTCCTTACAACCAGATATACAATGTATTCGCACTTTTTATTGTAATAACATCTTCAATTGGGGTTCTTATAGAGCTCACGCCACTTGAGGCAAAACTCCCACCTGATCTTGATATATTCCTGAGAGATTACGAAGAGGTGGTTCTTATATTTTTTGTTGTTGAGTATTTAACAAGACTCTGGGTTGTATCTAACTTTACAGACGACTTTAAGAGAACCTATTTCTCTTACGAAAGTCCAAATAAATTATCAAAACTGTTCTTTGCACTGAAAGAGGCGTTCAGACCTAAAGTTCAGTGGATGAAAACACCTTATGCGATTATTGACCTTCTATCCATACTCCCTATTATAAGACCTTTAAGGGCTTTCAGAATACTGAGGGTTCTCAGGCTTCTTAAGATCATAAGATACGGGGGTGCTATTAAAAGCTTCATATTCGCTATAAAAGAGCAGGCATACCTTTTTTTATTCATATTCTTCACAATAATAACATGGATAGTGATACTGTCCCTTCTTGTATATATATTTGAGTATAACGCAGGAAATGAACTTTTCGTTTCCATGTGGCACGCAATTTACTGGGGAATTGTAACAATATCAACTGTAGGTTTTGGAGATATACATCCCGTTACAGATCCAGGTAGAATAATAACATCAATAATGATAGGTGGAGGGATAGTTCTTGTTGCTGCATTAACAGGTACATTCTCTGCAGCACTTGTAAGCAGATTAATGACTTTAAAGGAAGGTGGACTGAAGATGGAAAATCTTGAAAACCATATAGTTATATGCGGATGGAATGAGACAGCAGAGGAGATTATGGAACAGATCCTCAGCATGAAGATAGAGAAGGAGAAACCTGTTGTTATAGTTACTAACCTTCCAAAATCAGCTATAGGTATAGAGCTTCCAAGGGATGTATTTTACAAAAGGGGTGATTTTATACAGGAGAACATACTTACAGAGGTTGGTATTGAGAAAGCGGAACATGTTGTTATAGTAGCGGAAAGGGAGGAAGGTTTATCGGAGAGGAATATTGATGCGAGAACGGCACTTGCCTCAATGCTTATAAAAACATTAAACCCAAATGCCCATCTTTATGTTGAGGTTCTTCTTGATGAGGATGCTGATATATTCCAGAAAAGGATGAGGGTGAGGGAGGTTATAATACACGGCCAGATACTTGGTAAGATAATGTTTACAAGCATACTGAACCCTGGAGCAACATCACTGATAAAAACACTTGTTGATAAAGAAAGAGGAATAAAAAAGGTAAAGATAACAGGTCTTGGAAAGTTTGAGAATTTTGGACAGCTATTAATGTACACAAGGAAGTATGGATATCTTCCTGTTGCTGTGGAGAGAAGAGGAAAGATACATCTAAATCCAAAGGATACTTTCATACTTGAAAAGGAAGATTTTGTATTCCTTATCCCGGCAGGTGGTGGAGAGGATTGATAAACATACTGATAACCAAGTCTGAGAAAGAGCTTAAAAAAATTGAGGCTGTAAAAAACATAAGGATCGATATCATACCATTTCCTGCAATAAAAACGATCCCTTTAGATTTTGATATAAAAACTGAAGATTTTGATATCTTTGTATTTACAAGTGTAAACGCTGTTAAATATTTTTTTGAAAAGATTGAACCTGAGAGACTGGAAGGTAAGCAAATCATTGCTGTTGGTGATAAAACAAAAGCAGAACTTGAGAAAATAGGTTTTAAAAATATAAAAACACCTCAGATTCAGAGTTCTGAAGGACTCTTAGAACTCCTGTCAAACAGGAACTACAAAGATAAAAAAATCGCCCTACCAAGGGCAAAAAAAGGGATAGACCTTCTCATTAAAAATCTTGATAATGTAACACTGATACCTGTTTATGAGACCGTTTTAAACATACCTGAGAATGTTGATAAAGTTAAAGAGATGTTTGAGAAAAAGCTTGTAGATTTTGCTGTGTTCACAAGCCCTTCAAATGTTGAGAACTTTTTAAAGATATTCGAAAAAGGTCTTGATTATCTAAAACAGACAAAAGTAGTACCGATAGGCAAAACGACGGGAAAAAAACTCAAAAGCTTGGGGATTGAGCCTTTCTTTGTCCCTGAAAAGCCTTCCATTGAAAATATAATAAAAGAGATAATATCCTCAGCCTGATACTCCAGCCTTTAGGTCTGAGATACTATCAATTACCTCAGAGGCATACTTCACATCAAACTTTGAGCTGCCTATCATCTCTCTAACAAAAGAGGCGTTAAGCCTGTGTCCGCCTTTAAATGAGTAAATCTCACCAATAAGAGGCATTCCCAGAAGATAAAGATCACCTATAAGATCAAGAACCTTATGTTTTACAGGCTCATCCTCAAATCTGAGGCCTTCAGGATTTAAAACCGTATCACCTTTAAAAACAACAGCATTATCAAGAGATCCACCTTTAGCCAGACCTTTCTCCCTGAGAAACTCTATCTCCTCAAGGAAGCAGTAAGTTCTCGCCTTTGCAACATTAAGAAAATCATCCTTAACAGTTGAATCATACCTGTACTTTCTGTTCCCTATTATTCTGTTTTTGTAAGAAGCCTGATATGTTGCCACAAAGCCGTTATACGGCCTTCCCTTTATAAACTTATCTCCTTCAGAAACTGTGATCTCATCATTTATAACCGCGTATATCTTCTCTTCTTTAAGGGAGATTATTCCAGCATCTTTGATCCTTTCTATGAACATAATAGAACTTCCATCAAGAATAGGAAGCTCCTCGGAATCAATACTTATAAAAATGTTGTCTATACCTGTAAAATAAAGAGCTGCCATAAGATGTTCAACAGTCCTTACAGTCTGACCATCCTTATTAAGTGATGTTGAAAACTCAAAACTGTTTGCATACTCAACTCTGGCAGGTATTAAAACGTTATCTCTTATGAAGTTAATCCCATCATAGCTTTCTGCTGGTATTAACTTTATAGTTACAGGCTCTCCTGAATGGAGACCTATCCCTTTTATACTTATCTCCTTCTTTATAGTTCTCTGAAATTTACAGATCATAATAGCTCTCCTCATAAAAGGTATGCTAAAATCATAGAAAGCAAAAAGTATACCAATCTTACAGAGTAGTTAAATAAATGATTCCTGTTGTAAAAAAGTGATATTTTTGCAAAAATAAGATTGTAATTTTGCAAATAACTGTTATAGTTTATATATGGATCAGACCTCAAAAGAAAGACAACTTAAGATATACGAGTTAAAAACTGAAATTCTGCATCTCCTGCAGGATCTAAAAAAAGATCTTAAACTGATAATAGAAGACAGATTTCTTGATGAAAACACACAGAAAAACGAACTTGAGAAGTTTTTTAAAGATAAAGAGTATGTTGATCTGAACATGTTTTTAAGCAAGTATCTGTCAATCCTTGAAAAACCAGCATCATCAATGGAATCTTCAGAACTAACCGTACTGAAAGAAAAAGAGAACCTGTTAAACACAATCGATTCAATAATGAGAAGACTTGAGTTTACCGTGCACAAACTTGATAAGTTGGGAGAGAAGGCTCAGTGGGTACTGGATCAACTGTCATTTAAGGATTATATGGAACAGGTAAAAAAAGAGCTTGAACAGAATCTCGAGAAGGCGATAAGCAGAACGCTTAATAAAGATGTTTCAAAGTTGAAACAGAAGTTGAAAAAGATAGACGATATAAACAGTTATGAAGAACTTAAAGTATTCCAGAAGCAGATAGAAGGAGAGATAAACCTTTATATATCCCACGATATCTTCCCAAAAATAGAACATATATTTAACAATTACAAAAAAGATCTTGCCAAAAAGATAGATCAGTATGTTCAAAAACTTCATATAGATCCTGAACTGAAAGAGAGAATAAATGAAGAGCTCTCAGAGATGGTTGACAGCTTTGGTATAAAGGCATCACAGTTTTACTATATAGCACCTGATTTTCCTCCTGACATATTCAACTACAGCAGAAATTTCTCAGAACTGGAGATTCTCAAAGAGAATCTTCCAAGTACCAGATTTATAGCTATCTTTTCCTCAGGACTTCTTCTACTGGCTATTGGATTTATGATACCTGACAGAACTTATGAGCTTCTCGTATCAGGTCTGGGTATTGTTATCCTTATCTACTCTGTTCTGGACAGTATATACATGAATGACTACTTTTACAGGAAATACACAGCTATGATCAAAAACATGATTAGAAAGGAGTTTGAGAGATCAATAGAAAATATAAAGGATGATATAAAAGAGAAGCTTATGAAGATATCAGAAAAATTTGAAAAAAACATATCCCACATTGTTGAAAAGGAAACAAAGGATATTCAGAACTACCTTTTAGATATAAACAGCATTAGAAAAGTTTATGTAAGATACATTGAAGAACTTGAAAATTTTTCAAAGTCAGTTGAAGAGGTTTAAATGTTAGACACACAGTTTCTAAATGAAAAAGCCACCAAACTAAGATCTGCCTTAAAAAAAGTGAAACAGATTATAGACAGAGGCCCCGACGAGTTTATAAACACACCTATGTATCCGGATAGAGTCCAGTACTATATGATAATGGCTTACGATGAACTTGATCAGATAGCCTGCCATCTTCTTAAAGAGATTTCAGGGATAAGGAAGAAGGAGAACTGTATAACAGAACTAACATCTCAGGGGATCTTCTCCGGTAAGATATCACGGGCTATGACTGATTTTCAGAATTTCAGAGATGATATATTCAAAACTGGATTCAGCTATTCTCCTCAGCAGATGTATGTTTCTGTTAAGAATATACTGGACAATCTTTACGATAATTTCATACCTGAACTTGCATCTATTGTAAAAGAGATAAAATCAAAAGAACCTGAGCTGAAGATACCTGTAAATCTAAAAAAAGTAAATGAGCAGGCAAAAGCTGTAAAATCATCAATAAAAAAAATTAAGATTTTCTTAGATTATCCCTTTGAAGAGTTCAGGAATAACCCTATGTTTATTGACAGAACGAGATATTTTCTTGTAGTTGCTGTTGACAGCAGTCTGTGGATATGCAGGCATATACTGAGAAAGATAAAATCAAAACATAAAAACTGTTTTGATGGACTTTCTAAGGAGGGAATTTTATCTGAAGAAACAGCCGACCGGCTGAATTACCTTCTCTCCCTCAGGGATGATCTTGCAAATCCTGAAAAGGAGATAGAGGCTGAAAGACTGTTTGAGATTGCAAAGGAAAGTGTAGAGGTTTTCAGTAACTATATAAAGCAGATATCTGCAGCTATTGTAGGGAAATCAGAAAGTGGGAAGAACAGGCCTTGATGTTAACAACTTCCTTGTATAAGGATGGTCCGGACTGTCAAATATCTTAAAAACATCACCTCTTTCCACTATCTCACCTTTGTAAATCACAAGAACCCTGTCAGCTATCTCAGCAACAACACCTAAATCATGTGTTATGAGAAGTATCCCTATGCCCATCTCATCTTTAAGTATCCTGAATAGCTTCAATATCTGAGCGGAGACTGTAACATCAAGAGCTGTTGTAGGTTCATCGGCAAGAATAACCTCAGGGTTATTGGCAACAGCTATAGCTATAGCCACTCTCTGTTTTAAACCACCTGAAAGCTCATGGGGATACTGGTAAAACCTCTTTTCAGGATCAGGTATATGAGCCTTCTTCATAGCATCAATAGCTATATCTTTAGCCTGTTCATAACTCACATCTCTGTGTGCCAGAATAGCCTCAACAATCTGGTTTCCAACTGTGAAAAGTGGGTTTAAAACGGCTGAAGGTTCCTGAAATATCATTGATATAAAGTCGCCTCTTATCTTTCTCTTTTCATTTTTTGAAAGTCCCAGGATGTTAACCTTTTTTCCATCTCTGTGCAGAAGTATCTCACCCTTTACCTCTGCATAATTAGGAAGAAGATCAAGTATAGAGTAGCATGTAACACTCTTCCCTGAACCTGACTCTCCAACAAGGGCTACAATCTCACCTCTGTTTATCTCAAATGATATCCCTTTTAATGCCTCAACCGTTTCCTTTTCTATATGGAAACTTACAGACAGATTATTAACTGTTAGAACGGGGGATAGCGTTTTTCCATTCATCATTCTATCCCCCATCCATATTATTTTAAAGCGTCAAGTACCTGACTTATCTTATCAGCTTTCATATAACCTGAGATAACAACACCTTCAGGGAATATCAATGTTGGTGTTCCTCCTATACCGTAGGCCTGGGCAAACTCAAAATGTTTTTCTATGATCTTCTTACCTTTCTCACACTTTTTACCCAATCTGCTGAGTTTTGATTGATCCTTACTCTTGACAGCATTAAAGCTCTCTTCAAGAATTTCCCTCTTTTTCTTAAGGCTTTTTTCACACAGTATTCTCTGGGCTATCGTCTGGGCGTGTTTGTGGAAAGGCAGTGGGAACAGTATTATCTCAAACTTCACATCGTTCCTCTTGTCCAGAACCTTCAGCATCTCATCGTGGAACTTCGCACAGAAAGGACATTCTGGATCATCAATAACATAAATTGTGTATTTTGCTCTGCTGTTACCAAAAGTTACTGTCGTCTTAGGTATTTTTGAGATATCAACAAGGTTTACACCTGCAATTCTCTCACCAAGAACATTTTTAAGTTTTTCAACCTTTTTCTTTCCAAGTCTTTTCTCTAACTCTTTAGCTTTTTTCTCTTCCATAGCCTTTGCAAGTTCCATAGCCCTTTCTCTGGTAAGGCTCCTTCTCTCCTTCAGATCAATAATCTCTCCCGAGATAAGGTATCTCATAGAACAGTCAACATAAACAGGTATTCTTTTGTTTCTTATCTCAATAACAACCTCGTAAAGATCCTCAACAGGTGCCCTTGAAACGGAGATAACTTTTCCATTTCCCAGCACGCTCCTCAGCTTACTCTCCATCTTCTCAGGTGAAACATCTTTTATCTTACATTCATCAGAGAAAGATGGTAGTGATACAAAAAGAATTAAAAGAAAGACTGAAAAGATACTTTTAATATTCATAAAATCCTCCCTTTAGGATATTTAGATATCTTGTATATAGTATAATATTTCTGTGAAAATTTTGTGATTTTTTGACTGTATGGAGGTATTAATGAAAATCTCTATAGGAAGTGATCACGCAGGTTTTGAACTTAAAGAGATTATTAAGGATCATCTTCAGAAGAAAGGATATGAGGTTGTAGATAAAGGAACTTACTCAAAGGAGAGCGTTGATTACCCTTTATTTGGTGAAGCTGTAGGAAGATCCGTTTCTGAAGGTGAGACAGACAGGGGGATCGTTATATGTGGAACGGGAATAGGTATATCAATCTCGGCAAACAAGATAAAAGGTGTCAGGGCTGCGCTCTGTACAAATGAGTATATGGCGAGAATGTCAAGGAAGCATAATGATGCAAATGTGCTTGCATTAGGATCAAGGGTTCTGGGAATAGATCTCGCATTAAGTATAGTTGATACCTTCCTTTCAACAGATTTTGAAGGCGGAAGACATGAAAGAAGAGTTCATCTCATCCAGAATATAGAAAAAATTAATCTTTAAGGAGGTTAAGTAGTTGTTAAAACATCTTAAACAGGTTGATCAGGAAGTTTTTGAGGCTGTCTCAAAGGAGTTTAAAAGACAGCAGGAACATTTAGAGATGATCGCTTCTGAAAATTACACCTCTTATGCTGTTATGGAAGCACAGGGTTCTGTTCTTACAAACAAATACGCTGAGGGACTTCCACACAAAAGATACTACGGTGGATGTGAGTATGTTGATATAGTTGAAGATCTTGCAATAGAAAGATTAAAGAAGATATACGGTGCTGAACATGCAAATGTTCAGCCACACTCAGGATCACAGGCAAATCAGGCTGTTTATTTCTCACAGCTTCAGGCTGGCGACACAATAATGGGAATGAGCCTCGCCCACGGTGGACATTTAACTCATGGAGCAAAGGTAAACCTTTCAGGGATAGTTTTTAATGCTGTTCAGTACGGCGTAAACCCTGAAACAGAACTTATAGATTACGATCAGGTTTATAAGCTTGCCAAAGAGCATAAACCAAAGATGATCGTTGCAGGAGCATCCGCTTACTCAAGGATTATAGACTGGGCTAAATTCAGGGAGATAGCTGATGAGGTTGGAGCCCTCCTTATGGTTGATATGGCACATTACGCTGGCTTAATAGCCGGAGGAGCATATCCATCCCCTGTTCCTTATGCAGATTTTGTCACATCAACAACACATAAAACATTAAGAGGACCAAGGGGTGGATTTATACTTTCAAAGGCACAGTACGGAAAAGATATAGATAAATGGGTCTTCCCAAGACTTCAAGGTGGACCTTTAATGCATGTTATTGCAGCTAAAGCTGTAGCTTTTAAAGAGGCAATGACGGAAGAGTTTAGAGAGTATGCCCACCAGACTGTAAAAAATGCCAAGGTTCTTGCTGAGGAGCTAAAGGCAGAAGGTCTGAGGATTGTATCAGGGGGAACAGACTCGCATATCGTCCTTGTTGATCTCAGACCTCTAAATGTTAAAGGTAATCAGGCTGAAGAGGCACTTGGAAGGGCAAATATAACTGTAAATAAAAATGCGATACCTTTTGATCCTGAAAAGCCAATGGTTACATCAGGTATAAGACTTGGAACGGCTGCCCTTACAACAAGAGGTATGAAAGAGAACGATATGAGAAGGATAGCTAAAAATATTGTGAAGGTTCTGAAGAATCTTGACAATGAGAAGATCATACAGGAAGTTAAGGATGATGTTCTTTCTTTATGTTCATCATACCCACTTTACCCAGAATGGACTGAGTATTATTTAGATTAATAATAAAAAGGATTTGAGAGGTAGATGAAGCCGTTACCTTTTTATAAAAAAGTGAATATCTTTACAAAGGCAAGTGAAGAGGCAAGGAATTTCTCAAGAAGGTTAAAAAACTGGCTTAACAGCTATGCTATAGAGAGCAATATATTTGAGAACCTTGCAGAGCTTGAAAATGAGAAGAATCTTAAGGGGACAGATCTCCTCCTTGTCGTTGGAGGAGACGGTTCTCTCCTTATAGCAACAAGAAGGGTGGCGAGATTTAACATACCTGTTTTAGGGATAAACTTAGGAAGGTTAGGTTTTCTGACAGAGCTTAACGAGTACGACGCATTTGAAAAGTTAGAGGATATACTCTCTAAACCTCTCTGTTTGTCAAGGAGAATGATGCTCAGGGCTATACTCTACAGAAATGGTAAAAAGATACTTGAGGCAGATGTTCTCAATGATGTTGTTGTGAATAAAGCTATACTTGCAAGGATAGTTGATGTTGCTGTCTACGTTGGGGATACCTATATAACAACATACAACGGTGATGGGATAATAATATCAACACCAAACGGCTCAACAGGGTACGCCCTTTCAGCAGGTGGACCTATAGTCTACCCGATGATGGAGATATTCCTTGTTGTTCCTATATGTCCACACACACTTACAGACAGACCTCTTATACTTCCAACACTCGAACCTATTAAGATAAAGCTTGTAGCAGAGGAGAAGGATGCATGGCTTACACTTGACGGACAGGAAGGTACACAGCTCCAGTACGGTGATGAGATAATAGTAAAACAGTCTCCATATTTTGCCCATCTTGTTAGAGTTCCTTACAAAAACTACTTTGATATCCTGAGGGACAAGCTTGACTGGAAGTGACATGGAGTACAGGATAGGTACAGGGTTTGATATACACAGACTTGAGGAAGGCAGGAAGCTCATCATTGGTGGTGTTCAGATACCTTTTGAAAAAGGATTTAAGGCACATTCCGATGGGGATATATTTTTTCACGCTCTTACAGATGCACTTTTAGGAGCTATCGGTTACGGTGATATCGGACAGCTTTTTCCAGACTCTGACAAAAAATGGGAAGGGGCGGACAGCTCAATATTCTTAAAAGAGGCATCAAGAATAGTAAAAGAAAAAGGTTATGAGATAGTAAATATCGACTGTTACATACTTCTTGAAAGACCAAAACTTCTCCCTTTCAGGGAAAAGATCATTGAAAATACAGCTAATATTTTGCAAATTGATAAAAATAGAATATTTATAAAAGGTAAATCTTACGAAAAGTTAGGTGAGATAGGAAGATCCGAAGCTGGATCAGCACATGTTGTTGTTTTACTAAGGAAAAAAAGGAGTGAAGATGAAGGGAATAGAGCTTAAAACAACAATACAGCAGGTTTTAAGAAAGTATCCTTTCACACAGAGATTTTTCAGCTCAAAGAGTATGTACTGTAATATATGCTCCTGTAAAAAGCATGAGACTATATTTCAGGCTGCAATAAACTACGGACATGATCCTGAAACCTTTTTAAAGGAGCTTAAAGAGTTTATAAAAAATAATGAGAAATCTTAATACAGCAAAGCAGATAATTGACAAAGCTTTAAGCAGTGATGATATTCTGTTAGAAAGGATCACAGGCCTGTCAGAAACTCTTAACACACTGCTTGAAGGCTACATACCTGAAGGTTTCATACAGGACCTAAAGGATCTTGATAAACTTCCTGTCAGGAAAAAAAGAGCATTTTTAGACTACCTTTCTAAAGCTGTTGAGGAGGCTCTAAACACATACAGGGAAAGATCTGAAGAGAAAAAAGAGGATACCTATATAACATTTGAGGAGCTTAAAAATATAACAGTCTCAGATCTTAAAATTTTAAAACCTATTGAAAAGAGAGCATTTAAAAAGGTGGGCATAGGAACAGTATACAACACATTTTTCTTTCCACCTAAGAAGTATGAGGACAGAAGACTTAAAAAGTTAGGAAAAATAAAGGATGGGGAGTATGGACTTTTTGAGGTTGAGGTGGTTGATATAAAGAAGATAAAAAGAGGTAAACTGAAAACAGAACTGACTGTGAAACAGGAAAGATACTTTATGAAGGTTTACTTTGTCCATGATAAACCATTTCTCTTCTCATTCTTCAGGAAGGGAAAAAAGGTTCTTCTCTACGGGAAAGTATCTGTTTTTAAAAAAGATATATCCATGGTTCAGCCTGAGATATTCACAGATTTTGATCCTGTTATACATGACAGGATAGTTCCAGTTTACTCACTTAAAGGTGATTCAACAGTAAAAATAACATCCCAGACTATAAACCATCTCAGGAGAGGAATCTTTAAAATACTAAAAAGCTTCCTCAGATTTCACCCTGAGTATATACCTGCTGACATCCTCAAAAGACATAACTTTCCTGACATTAAAAGCTGTATAAAAAATCTACATTTTCCTGAAAAGGATCAGGATATTGAGAGTTTAAACAGTTTCAGAACAGTATACCAGAGGAGGCTCATTTTTGACGATCTTTTTATACTTCAGCTTGCACAGATGTACAGGAAGAATCTTTTAAAGTCCGATCCGGCTGAAAGGATAACTGTAAGTGAAGGATTTATAGATGAGTTTGAAAGCAAGCTCCCATTTGAGCTTACAGAAGATCAGAGAAAAGCTATAAAAGAGATACTATCAGATATATCAAAAACAGTTCCAATGAACAGACTTGTTCAGGGAGATGTTGGTAGCGGAAAAACCGTTGTTGCAGCAGCATCTGTTATCGCTGTAGCTCTTGATAACAAGCAGACCGCTGTTATGGCTCCTACAGAAATACTCGCAGCACAGCATTACAGAACATTTAAAGATATACTTAAAAATTTCGGTATAACACCTTACCTTCTCACAGGAAGTATCCCACAGAAAGATAAAAAAAAGATATACAGACTTATACAGTCAGGTGAGGCAAAAGTTGTTATAGGGACACACGCACTTATTCAGGATGAGCTAAAATTCAAAAATCTCTCACTTGTTGTTGTTGATGAACAGCACAGATTCGGTGTGATACAGAGAAAGGCTCTGATTGAAAAATCACATAAAGTTCCACACACACTAATAATGACAGCAACACCTATACCAAGGACAATGCAGATAGCAAGCTTTGGGGATCTTGATATATCAACAATAAAACAGCTTCCAAAGGGAAGAAAACCTGTAGAGACCGTTCTTATATACGATGATGAGAAAAAGATACTTTACAGAAAAGTATCACAGGAGATAGAAAAGGGCAGACAGGTATTTGTCGTTTATCCACTGATTGAGGAGTCCGAAAAGATAGATCTCAAATCGGCTGAAGAAGGATACGAGCAGTGGAAAAAAGCCTTCCCTGATAAAAAAATCCTTCTTCTCCATGGAAAGATGCCTCAGGAGGAGAAGGACAGAATAATGGAGAGTTTCAGAAAAGGAGAGGCAGATATACTTGTATCAACGACTGTCATAGAGGTTGGAGTTGATATACCAAATGCTTCTGTTATGGTTATAGAAGAGGCACACAGGTTTGGACTTTCACAGATACACCAGTTAAGGGGAAGAATAGGTAGAGGTCAGTATGAGGGATACTGTTACCTTGTTCTTCCTTCAAGATTTAAAAGAAAACTTGAGAACAGAGATGAGGAAAAAAGAAGGGTACAGACTGTTGAAAGGTTAAAGATACTTGTGAAAACAAATGATGGATTCAGGATAGCAGAAGAGGATCTGAAGATAAGGGGAGGCGGAGATATAGCAGGAACAGCCCAGTCAGGTAGACTGAACATTGGGATTGCAGATCTTTCAAGAGATTTAGACAGAAAGATACTCCAGATAGCAAAAGATGAGGCCCAAAAACTTATTGAGAAGGATCCTTATCTAAGACACCACACTGTCTTAAAAGAGATCGTTTTTGAGAGATACGCAGACAGGTTTGATCTTGTTAATGTTGGTTAGCCAAATGTAAGATCAAGGAACATCATAAGTATAAAACCAACGATTAAGCCTGTTGTTGCCTCTATCTCAAATCCCCTTCTGTGTGTTTCAGGTATTATCTCTTTACTAATAACAAAAACCATGGCTCCTGCTGCAAATGCAAGACCAACAGGAAGTATAATATCAGAAAGACCAAAAACAACAAGTCCGGTAAGACCACCAACAGGTTCAACAAGGCCTGATATCAATGCTATAAGGACTGCCTTCCTTTTTGAAAAACCTTTTGCAATAAGAGCAACAGCAACAGCTAGACCTTCAGGCATGTTCTGTATACCTATTCCTGATGCAAGGGCTATACCCTTTCCTATATCACCTGTCATAAATCCAAGTGCCGAAGACATACCTTCAGGAAAGTTGTGAACTGTTATCGCAAGAACAAATATCCATATCTTCTTTGAGTCTTTTCTGTCAAGTATCTCCGGAGAAAAACGCATAAAGTAATCTTCAGGAACAGTTTTATCAACAAACCAGAAAAGTACCGCTCCCAGTAAAAATCCACCGGATGTAATTAATGCAACGAGATAGCTCTCCGAGATATTCTTTTCAAGTATCTCAATTGATGGATTTAAAAGTGAGAAAAAGGAGGCTGCAAGCATAATGCCTGCACTGAAGCCAAGTAAGATATCTTCAGTTTTCTTGGATATATCCTTTTTTAAAAATACAAAAGAACCACCGACAGCGGTTGACAGCCCTGCAAGGAAACTTGCGATCAGCCCGTATAAAAAAAGAATCTCAAGCCCACCTCCGCCATTTTAGAGTGTATTATTTAAGCAGAGGCAGGTCACTTTTTCAACACTCTTTCGTAATGCTCAGGCTGTGAAAGATAATTACCCTGTCCACAGTCTATACCTATATCAAGGACAGCCTCGTATATCTTTTCATTCTCTATATTTTCAGCTACAGTCTTTATACCAAGCTGTTTACATGCAGCGACTATACTTCTGACTATATTCTTTTTCTCTTCAGAGTTTCCAAGCTCCTTCATAAGGGAACCGTCTATCTTAAGATACGAAATTATCTTTTCCTCAGATATTCTTATAAGCGTTCTGAATGATGTATTTCCCGTTCCAAAATCATCAATAGAGAAGGATATGTTATAACTTCTTTTAATATCAGTTATATTGCTTATATTTCTCAGGAATTCCTGTTCATTTATATCAAAAACAGATCTGTCTTTAATAAAGATTATCTCTTTAGCCATAGGATCAGCTATATTTTCCAGCTTATTAAGTGAAAATGAGCTGAGATTTATAAACAGCTTTTTATCATCCTCAATAAGAGGCATTATCTCATTTTTAACTATCTCCAGAATCTCGTGATCAATAGGAACTATAAAATCCTTTCTGTAGGCTACAGTTATGAAATCCTTTGCTTCTATGTAGTTTCCTTCATCCTCAATTCTTGCAAAGACCTCATATCCTATAATCTCATCATTTTTAAAATCATAAACAGGCTGTAAAAATGGAACTATCTTCTTGTTTTCAAGAGCTTTAACCAGCTTCTCCTCAAGCTCAACAGATGATATATTCTCCTTAAGATCTATTATTGAAAAGTCAGTATCCTTACTTTCTCTGAGATCAAAAATTGCAACCTCCATATGTGTAACTATCTCTTCAGCTGAAAGTGTGATATCAGGTTCTACCTTTACAGCACAGTACACAGCTTTTGGTGAGTATATGGAATGGTACTTAGGTGTGTTTAGCTTTATCTGGGATAGTATCTCCTTGAATCTCTTTACAATCTCATTCAGATCTATATCTCTTTTAAAAAGAACCGCAAACTCGTCACCACTTAGCTTTCCGAGTAAAGCTGTATTATCTATATTTTCAACAAAGTTCTTAAGCTGATTTGATATCTCCCTTAAAAGCCTGTCTCCAAACTCAAATCCGTATATCTCGTTTATATATTTAAAGTTATTTATATCAATCATAACCACTGTAAGCGTACTTCTATCCTTGCTTTTAAGCAGATTATCAAACTCTTCTATAAACTTGTTTCTTTTCATAAAGCCTGTAACATTGTCATACTCGTGGAGCTCCTTTAACTTCTGGTACGCATCAAGCAACTCCCTGTTTTTTCTTTCAAGCTCTTCCTTTGTCTCAACAAGATTTGTTATATCCCTTGATATTCCAAGGATAGCTACGATCTTTCCCGATTTATTAAATAGAGGCGTTTTAATAACATCAAAATATCTAACCTTTCCATCCTTTTCTATCTTTTCAACAGTGTGTGTTGACTGTTTCTTCTCAAGGGCCTGCATATCAGAAAATATAGACTCTTTGGCTATCTCTGAAGGGAGATACTCTATATCACTTTTACCTATTATCTCCTCTTTTTTAAGACCAAAGAGATCTGCAAAAGCCTGATTTACATAAATTATTCTTAAGTTAAGATCCTTAATCCAGATCGGATCAGGTGTTGTGTCAAGAACCTTTGTGAAAAGAAACTGTAACTTATCCTTCCATTCCTGACTGAGCCAGTCTATATTTTTGTAAATCTCATCCTTAAAAACATTCTCCTCAAGATAGAGAGCTTCCTCAACAAGTCTTGATACAAGCCTTGAAACTGAGATATGTTTTTCCCTTGAAAGCTCCTTCAGTTTGTCCTGTAATGATTTGTCAATAGCGATTGATAAGATGTTCTTTTTCTTAGTCATTTTATCAATTTACCCCTTTTTCGTTAATAATCGTTTAATAAAATTATAAACTAATAACGATTACTATTCAACTTTATCTACTTGACTTTAGTTCGTCTTTTAACTTAACTTTATCATTGAAGATATTGATGGGGTTTGTTTTGAACAGTTTTTATATTATCTTACTTTCTATATGTGCTTTTATATTCCAGAAGTATATATTTCCCGTAAAGATAACAATAGATCTTTCCTTTTTTAGCGAGGTCATTATATACTCTCTCATAGTTGTTGGACTGATTTTTACAGAAAAGCTAAAATCGGAAAGTAAAATATACATACCTCTTTTTATTGGACTGTCTACACTTCTCATAGCACAGACTGAGGTGATATCACATTATATTTACCAGCAGCCTTACTATCTGTACATTGCAGGGGAGATAGGTCTCAGGCTTATAGGGATAATATTTGTTCTATCAGGCTTTATAACAGGTGTTAAATTTAAAGAGGAAACGGAGAAAAAACTAAAAGAACAGGCTGAGAGATATCTCTCTGTTCTTGAAAAAGGTAATGATATTATCGTTATTATCCAGAACGGAATAATAAAGTACGTAAACAAGAAGATAAAAGATATCCTCGGCTACGACCCTGAAGAAGTTATTGGCATGCATTATATGAACTTTGTTCCATCAGAATACCACGAGAAACTAACATCATCAGATCTGACAAGAAAGTTTGAGATAGAACTGATCACAAAAAATAAAAACAGGATAGCTGTAGAGGTAAGCGCTTCTGAAGCTGAGTTTGACAATCGCAGCTCAAACATATGGATAATAAGGGATATCACGGAGAGAAAGGAAAAGGAGAATCTGCTGAAAGAGACTATGGAGATGCTCGCTGTATCCCAGAAACTGGCGAGACTCGGGAACTGGCAGTGGTTTGTTGATTCTAATAGATTCTGGCTTTCAAAGGAAGCCTGCGAGATTATATGTGGTGAGAATAAAGAGTTCAATGGGTTTATAAAAGAGTTTTATAATTTTGTACATCCTGAGGACAAACCTCTCCTTATCACAAAGAGAAAAGAGATACTGGAAAAGGGGAAACCTTATGAGTTTGTTTATAGAGTAAGACCAGGAGAGAACAGACCTGAGATCGTTATAAGGGAGATAACAAAAGTTCTGAGGGATGAAAACGGAAATATTACAAGGGTTATAGGCATAATTCAGGATGTTACAAACCAGACAAAGACATACCAGAAGATCATTGAAAATGAGGAGAAGTACAGAAACCTTTTTGACAACTCAAATGATGCGATAATAATACATGATCTTAGCGGAACGATCATTGACAGTAACAGAAAGTCTGTAGAAATATTCGGATACAACAGAATAGATCTTGCACTTATAAATGTACAGGATCTCTATCTTGAGGATGAGCTTTTAAAGTACAAATGGGCCGTTAACAAGCTTTTAGATGATAGGTTTGTCAAGTATGAGACGGTCCTCAGATCAAAACTGGGAAGAACATTTCCAGCTGAGATATCATCAAGTCTTTTTGAGATTAGAGGTAAAAAATACATACAGGACATTATAAGGGATATAACAGACAGAAAAAGATCTGAACATGAGCTTAAACTTGCATCCATGGTATTTGAGTACACACTTGAAGGAATACTGATCTTAGACAGAGAGGGCAATGTTCTAAGGGTAAATAAAACCTTCGCTGATATAACAGATTACACAGAAGATGAGGTACTGAATCATAATGTACTTAACCTCCCACCATTCAAAACAAACGAGAACTTTATGAAACAGATATGGAAAGAGGTGAAGATAAAAGGAGAGTGGCAGGGTGAGTTCTGGGGCAAAAGGAAAAACGGCGAGAGCTTCCCAATGTGGTTTACATTTATCTCTGCAAGGGGAAACAGAGGACAGGTCATAAACTATATCCTGATAATAACAGATATAACTAACAGAAAGATTGAAGAGAAAAAGCTGAAAAAACTTGCCTTCTATGATGGTCTTACAGGACTTCCAAACAGACTGCTTTTCTACAACAGACTCCAGCATACACTTTTAAGAGCAAGAAGAAACAGGGAGTATGTGGCTGTTATGTTTCTTGATCTTGATGGCTTTAAACAGGTAAATGACACATACGGACATGATATAGGTGATGAGCTTCTGAAAGAGGTAGGGAAAAGATTACAGCATACTGTAAGGAAGATAGATACAGTTGCAAGACTTGCAGGTGATGAGTTCACAGTGATAATAGAAAATCTAAACAGTCCTGAAAATGTTAATGTTATAGCCAAAAAGATCTTAAACTCATTTAAAGAACCTTTTGTTATAAATGGAAATAAGATAAATGTTGGAACAAGTATAGGAATAGCTGTCTTTCCTTTAGATGGAACAGATGCTGACACACTTATTAAGAATGCTGATATGGCCATGTATCTTGCTAAAAAATCAGGAAAGAATAGATATGTTGTTTACACAAAATCAGATTGATGAGAGAGCATCTTTAAGTTTTTTCAGATCGGGCTTTTTATCTCTGTAGTAGTAGCTCTCAAAAGTGGTAACAAATCTGTAAGCCTTTTCCTTCAGAACAGGGTCATCAATCCTCTCTACAAACTCTTCAAGACCTTCATGATCTTTTTTTATATACCCTTTCCTCTCCATCCTCCTTAAAAAATCCTTAAGCAGTCTCTCCTCCACACTTATTAAAAGATGCCTTTTTATGAAAAATGAGATAAAAACAACAGCAAGAACAGAGAGAGGTATAATTATGTAATAAAAATTGATATCAGGAAGATCAGGCTTTTTAAAGCCTTCCCTGATTTTGTTAACAATGCTGATCTGCTTTTGGAGATCAAAATTTACGATAAGATTTATCCATACAAACTGGAGTGTTTCTATAAATCTGTAAAGACCCCCTTTAGAAAACTGATCTGAAAAGCCCTCCCTATAAACCCCTGAAGGTGTAGGGTCTATCCTTACCCATTTCCCGTCTATATAAGCCTCCACCCATGTGTGTGCAAATCTCTGGGGAACTATGTAGTATCCTGCCATATCATTGTAGTATCCGCCTCTATAACCAACAACAAGCCTTGATGGGATACGATTTATTCTCAGTAAAACGGCAACAGATGAGGCAAAGTACTCACAGTTACCATACTTCTTATCAAAAAGAAATTCCCACAGGGGGTCTTCAGATTCTGGCAGATCTTTAAGTGAGTATCTGTAATTTTCTTCAATAAAGTTCAGAACATTCTTTACCGTTTCAGCTTCATTATCCCCCTTGAGATCATGAGCAAGTTTTACAATATCTTCAGAGATATTCTTAGGAAGTTTAAGGTATATCTGCCTGTCAACTCTCTCCGTATCTATATAATCAGTGATAACAGAGCTCACCCTGTACTTTATCCTGTTAAAATTTATACTTCTTGTGGTGAAGGATATATCAGGATCCATCTTACCTGAAACACCGTAAAATCTTACAGGTTTATCAAGACCGAAAAGGTATCTGTTCTCCTGAGGCTCTAAAATGATCTCCTGAAATACAGTCTTTCCCCTTAAGTAAGATCTTCCGTCATCAGCAGGTATCCTCAGCCATGTCAATCCATCAAAGTAGTTAAGTGTCATTCCCCTCCAGTAAAGCTTTCTGTCATCAATCTTATCCATGATAACCCTGAAAGCTACAGTATCATCCTCCTGAATTGAGGAGACATCACCAAGCTGAACAACATCGGAAAAACCGGATCTACCCGAGGACTGTTTGTTCAGGAAATTAAAGATAGGATACTCAGTTCTTGGAAGTATAAGAAATATAAGAACCGTAACAGGTATCGCTAACAGAGGGATAAATGTGGATCTGAAAATTATCTTCAGAAAATCCTTAAAAGGAAAGGATATCTCCTCATCCTGTGTAACAAATGTAAGTAGTATCATGGATATAACAGTAAGAAAGTATAGAATCAGGAAAAAAAGCAGGAAGATCATATCTATACTCATAAATGCAGATCCTGAAAGTAGAAAAACGGATATTGTGTATATCTGCATAAAATCCCTGAATTTTTTATCCTCAAGAATCTTTATCCCGAGTAAAATCAGCAATGTCTGGACAACCGGAGTAACAGGATCATCAAGATTAACGGTAAAAAACATAAGACCTACAACAAAAAGAGAGATAATGTTGAGCAGATATCTCGGTAAAGGATGCCTCTTTTTAAAATCAAAAAAGAGTCCAAATAACATCATAATCAAAAAAGAGAGGGAAAACAGAGGATCAACAAATCTGAAAACAGAGAGAAGCCCTGTTAATGAGATTATATAGGCAAGAACCAAAACAGCATTTTTTACTTTAATTCTTTCCATAAACAGCAAGTTCCCTCAGTATTTTAATCTTATGTTTATAAGAAAATTCAGGTCTGTATATTCTGTTTTCTATCTTCAGTCCAAAAGGGATGGATCTTTTGTACAGATCAAGTACAAGATATGTTGCACATGATACCTTCCTTTCTATATCTCCTTCTATCCTGTCAATATCAACTATAACAGGTCTGTTAATACTGTCGCCAAGCTCCTTTGTTTTAAGCTTGCCTGTTTTTGCTGAAGCTTTCCAGTGAATGTACTTTAGAGGATCACCTGAACGGTACTCTCTTATTGAGATAATATCTCCCTCATAACCTTTTTTGTCAGATGTTATCTCACCTTTCTTCTTTAAATTCCTTGAATGATCTGTAATACCTGAAGGTCTTTCAGGCTTTGGAAACACATAAAATTCTGTGTTAGATCTGACAGATGTACATCTCTTAAAGAAATTAAAAGGAAATACTGAGCATATATAAACCCTTTCTATCCTGTAAACACCCCTATCAGGAAATGAAACCTTAAGATAAGCTGTAAACTCACCTTTACTTTCTACAAAAGGGACAAAAATCTTCTTACCAAACAGTTCTACACTGAGTATAAAAGAAGGTAAAAACCTTTTATTATTCTTCAGTTTTATCTTCAAAACACCCTCATTTTTAGCGTATATCTCATTTAAAACCTGTATCTCCAGATCAAGTGAGCTTATGTTTCTCTTACCTGCAAAACCTGAAACACCCATAAATGCGAGCATAGCAGAAACTATCATATAAAGAAGGTTGTTACCTGTATTTACAGCTGAAACGCCAAGAAAAATGGTAAGTCCGATAAAAAGCCAGCCAGCCTTTGTTATCTTTATTATGCTGGGAGTTTTATCTCTTCCAGTACTGATCTTATAATCTCCTCCCTTTCCATACTTTCATACTCTTCCTTAAATAAAACCCTGTGAGGGATTGTGTAAACTGCAAGCTCTTTAATATCTTCAGGTATAACAAAATCCCTTCCCTTAAAATAAGCGTTTGTTTTTGCTGTCTTTACCAGAGCGAGCGTTCCCCTTATTGAAAGCCCAGCAGAGAAGAACTTTCCACTTCTCGTTACTTCTGCTATATCAAGTATGTAATCTATCACCCTGTCAGATATATAAACCTGATCTATCTCATTCTGTATCTTAATAACCTCATCAGGATCCATAACAGGCTGTATTCTGTAAAGCTCTTCCCTCCTGCTTCCACCTTTAAGTATCTCCTTCTCAGCCTCCCTTGTTGGATAACCTATACTTATCTTCATCATAAATCTGTCCATCTGTGACTCAGGTAAAGGGAATGTCCCAAACTGTTCAACAGGGTTCTGTGTTGCTATAACAAAGAAAGGTTTTGGGAGCTTGTATGTTTCTCCTTCAAGTGTTACCTGTTTTTCAGCCATAGCCTCAAGTAATGCACTCTGGGTTTTCGGTGTTGCCCTGTTTATCTCATCAACAAGAACGATATTGTTGAATATCGGTCCCGGATGGAACTCAAACTTTTCAAGATTCTTGTTGTATATTGAGAGACCTGTTATATCTGTAGGAAGAAGATCACTTGTACACTGTATCCTCCCAAACTGAAGACCAAGTGTTTTTGCTATCCCTATCGCCAGTGTTGTTTTCCCCAGACCGGGGAGATCCTCAACAAGAAGATGCCCTTTAGAAAAAAATGTTATCAGGGAAAGTCTTAAAGGAAGCTCTTTCCCCTGAAGATACTCAGAAAGAATATCTATTATCCTGTTTATCTTTTCATTTTTTATATTCATATCAACCTCTAAAGCTGGATATTATCTATAAGCCTTGTATCACCAACAAATACTGCGATAGCTATTATATCGCCTTTTTCAGCTTTTTCTTTACTCTCAAGTGTTTCAGGATCAACGATCTCCACATACTGTATCTCCCTCACCTCAGGATGAGCCAGAACTATTCTTTTAATCTCTTCTTTAAGCCTGTTCACATCATCAACACCCTGATCAAAAAGCCTTTTAGCCTCAAAGAGTGATCTGCTTATAGAGAGAGCCGCTTTCCTCTCATTCTCCGAGAGATATTTATTCCTTGAAGACATGGCAAGACCGTCCTTTTCCCTCACTATAGGACATCCTATAACCTGAACATCCATATTCAGATCCCTCACCATCTTCTGTATCACCTTAAACTGCTGGTAGTCCTTCTTCCCAAAGTAAGCCCTATCAGGCTTTACAATATTAAAAAGTTTTGTGACAACAGTTGTAACACCTTTAAAATGTCCAGGTCTGAAAGCACCACAGAGCTTCTCCGTTATACCCTCAACAACAACGTATGTTGAAAATCCTTCAGGATACATATCCTCATAAGATGGATAAAAAAGATAATCAACACCTTCCCTTCTGCATATCTCCATATCCCTCTCTAAATCCCTTGGATACCTATCAAGATCCTCATTTTTACCAAACTGGAGAGGATTAACAAATATACTTACAACGGTTATATCATTCTCCTTCTTTGAAGCTCTTATTAGAGATATATGACCTTCATGAAGGTATCCCATTGTTGGAACAAAACCTATAGATCTTCCTTCCTTCTTCAGTTCTCTAATAATACTTTTCATCTCAGATATATCCTTTACAAGCATACTTTTCCTCTCCTTTACTTTTTTTATCATTTATAATTATTATATAGATTAATAAATTTTAAATAATTTATGGAGAAACTGGATGATTACAAAGATACTGTGGGAAACATTCTCAGTAGCTCTCTTACTTTACGGACTTTATCTTGTTTATGTTTTCATCTGGTTTTCAACCTTCAGAATAACAGAAACAGACATACAGACATCAAAACTGATCGCAGGCTCTGTTATAGGGATCATTCTCATAGTCTCATCTTACAGATGGTTTAAGAAGAAAAGGGAAGAGTTGAAAGCATTAAAAGAAGAGGAAGGGTGATGTTCGTCCAGATAGATGAAGGGGTTTACATAAATTCTGATATGGTGACAGCTGTAGAGCTGTCTGTTGTTAGCTCTGAGCCTTACGGTGAGATATTCAGATGGGCTTTTTACACGAACGCAGGTGAGAAATCTGTATTTTTCAGTAAGGATTTTGACAGCAGGGAAGAGGCTGAGAACTGGTTTGAAAATATAAGGTTTATGATAAATAAAGGTTAAGAAGTGGACAACAGAGATAGAGATGACCTGATAGAAAAGACGATTGTTATATCACCGCAAAGGGTTATAGAGCTAAAGGATCTTCTTTTTGTTTGCGATAGAAATGAAAGCTGTGTTCTTTACTCTGAGGACAGGTATATAACGGACAGAGATATAGAAGAGATATACATATTAGACAGCTCAGGAAATAAATTTAAACTTATTGATCTTGTCAATGAACTTATAGAAAGGGAAGAAGATCTTTACAGCTATGACTTTTCTCTCGTTTCCGGAGATGAGAGCATACCTGTTTACCTCTCAGTATCAACAGTTCATCTCAAAGATGGGTATAAAGGTGCTGTTGTTACTGTAAGGGATATAACATCTTTGAGGAAAACTGAAGAGAAGCTTAACCTTTATGAAAAGATATTCCATGAAGCCCAGGATGGGATTGCCGTTATAGACAGTAAAGGAAGGTATGTTATACAGAATGTATCCCACAGGAATCTTACAGGATATTCTGATGAAGAGATAATAGGAAAAACTCCTGCGATCTCCATCGGTGAGAAAAAGTTAAAACAGATCATAAGGAAGGTGAATGAACAGGGAAAGTTCAGAGGGATAGTGGATCTGAAAAGAAAAGATGGGACAGTTTTAAATATTGATCTCTCCGTCTTTCCTGTAAAAGACAGGAAAGGGAAAACTATATACTACGTTGGTATAAAAAGGGATATAACAGAGATAATAAAAAGAGAAAAGGAGCTTGAGAATCTGAATAGAAAACTTGAAAAACAGCTTTTTACAGACTCATTAACATCGCTACCAAACAGACTTAAGCTGATTGAGGATATAAAGGGATCATCAGATCCAAAACTTGCCATATTCAATATCAACAGCTTCAAAGAGATAAATGATTTTTACGGTCAGGAGATAGGGGATGAGCTTCTAAAAAAGGTTGGCAGAAAGATAAACTCCTACGTTGATAAAGACAGGTACACAGTTTACAAACTTTCAGGTGATGAGTTTGCCATCCTTTCAGATAGAGATATTACTATGGATCAGTTCTCTAACACTATTCAGAGGATAATAGAAAACATCCATGAAGAGATATTTATATGCGGTGAGACAGAGATACATATATATATGACAGCAGGCTATGCCTCAGGGAAGGAAAGACTTATCAGCAGAGCAGATATGGCACTGAAATACGCAAAACAGCATAAAAAAAGTATTCAGCTTTACTCTAAAAACCTTGGTATAGAAAAGCAGTACATCCACAACATAACAGTTATGAAAAAGATAAAAGAGGCATTAAGAAAGAATATGGTTACCGTTCATTTCCAGCCTGTTTATAACAACAGAACAGGACTTGTTGAAAGTTACGAAACACTTGTAAGACTTAAAGATACCGATGGGTCTGAGATACTCCCTGAAACATTCTTTGATATCGCTAAAAAAAGTCCCGTCTATCCAGAGATAACAGCAAAAATAATTGAGACGATATTCAAAAAGATAAAGGATATCCCCCATAAATTCAGTTTAAATCTATCTGTGAGGGATATAGAGAACAGGGAGCTTACAGAAAGGATATTTGAGTTTCTGAAAAGTTATAGAAATGATATTATCTTTGAAATTCTTGAGTCTGAGAGTATAAGAAATTACAGAACTGTATCCCAGTTCATAAAAGAGGTTAAAAAACTTGGAGCCCAGATAGCCATAGATGATTTTGGAAGTGGATACTCAAATTTTGAGTTTATACTAAAGCTTGATGTTGATTATATAAAGTTAGACTCCTCACTTATAAAAGATATAGACAGAAATATAAACTCACAGATCATAGTTGAGACTATAGTTGGATTTGCAAAAAGATTGGGTAAGAAAACCGTTGCTGAGCATGTCCATTCTGAAGAGGTGTTTGAGGTTGTAAAAGAGCTTGATGTTGATTTCTCTCAGGGTTTTTACTTCGGAAAACCATCTCCTAACATTTTGATATGATCTCTCCAAGTTTTTCTAAAAATATTTTATTCTGATCCTCCCTTCCTATTGATACCCTCAGATAGTTATCAAAACCAAATGCAGGTCTCACAATAACACCTTTTTTCATAAGTTCCTTATAAACCCTTTCCCCATCATCAACTTTAAACATAACAAAATTACCATAAGAAGGGATAAAATGAACATCTAATCTCTCAAGTCCTTCATATATCTGGAGTTTACCCTTCTCATTCATCTCAACGGAAAATCTGACAAAATCCTGATCCTTAAGAGCCTCTAAAGCGGCTACCTGTGCAAGATGGTTTGTGTTAAAAGGCTGTCTTACCTTTTCTAAAACCTCTATAATCTCCCTGTTAGATATCCCATAACCTATTCTAAGACCTGCAAGCCCATAAACCTTTGAGAATGTTCTCAGAACAATTATATTTTTTTCAGGTATGTCAGGATTAATCCTTCTTATATAGTTTATCCCGTCAGGAACGCCGTGTTCCTTCGCATACTCAAAGTACGCCTCATCTAAAACAAGGAGTATATTATCAGGCAGATCCTTTAAAAAGCTTTCAAACTCCTCTTTTTTATTTGCAAAACCTGTAGGGTTACAGGGATTATCAATAAAAATAACCTTCGTTCTCTCTGTTATATAATCAAAAATCTTATTCAGATCCCTTGAAAGATCACACTCTAAAGGTATCTCTCTGAATATCCCACCTGATATTTCTGTAACAAGTTTATAAACAACAAAACTCCCTTCAAATGCTAAAGCCTCAGAACCATCAGAAAGAAATACCCTGCCTATCATATCTATTATCTCGTTTGATCCGTTACCGAATATGATCTGATCAGGTTCAACAGAATGGAAATCTGATAAAGCCTCTCTCAGATAGTAAGCCCCACCATCAGGGTAGAAATTTATATTTACAGCCTCCCTCTCAACAGCTCTTTTTACAGAAAGGGAACAACCAAAAGGATTCTCATTTGATGCTAACTTTATTACCTCTTTAAGACCAAGTTCCCTTTTTACCTCTTCTACAGGCTTTCCGGGTTTGTAAGTCTGGATATTCTTCAAAAAATCCGGATAATTTATCATCTCTTCCTCATAAAATCAGTATCAAAAACAATAACATCTATCATCTCCCCATCCTTTATCTCCTTAACACCAATATCAACAAGACCAAAACCATCTGCATAGAGCATACTTGTCAGTATGTTTGAGCCCTGCTTTTTGTATGCCCTCGCCACGAAACCTTCATCTGTAAGCTCAAGTGATACCTTTATGAACTCAAGCCTCTCGGCCTTTTTTCTTTTATATCCTCCTGAAAGTTTCGCTTTTACAACAGGATCAAATATATAGCTCTCACCTCTCATCTTCCTTACAGCAGGCTTAACCATAGTCTCAACTACAGTCATTGCAGCAACAGGATTACCAGGTATACCAAAGAACAGCTTCTCTTTTTTATCACCCCAGACACCAAAAGCAACAGGTTTTCCTGGCTTCTGTGCAACCTTCCAGAAAAGAATCTCAACACCTAAAACATCAGTCACAAAATCCTTAACAAGATCATACTCACCTACAGATATTCCACCTGTTGTGAGGAGAATATCACAGCTCTCAGCATAGGAGAGCTTTTCTTTAATATCCTCAGGATCATCCTTTGCAAAGCCAAGTATTACAGGTTTTGCACCCATACTTTTTATCTGTCCGTAAAGAGAGTATGTGTTTGATGTTCTTATCTGTGAAAGCTTTGTAACAGGCTCTCCAAGATCCAGTATCTCATCTCCGGTTGTAAGTATTCCAACAACAGGCTCTCTATAGACATAAACAGTAGGCTTATTAACGGAAGAAAGTATCCCAAGCTCAGCAGATCTTATCTTTTTACCTGACTTTATGAGAAGATCACCTTTCCTGTAGTCACCGCCCTGAGGTCTTATATTTGATCCTTCAGGTAACTCCTGGAATATAAAGACCTTATCATCCTCAACCTTTGTCAATTCCTTCTGAACAACAGTATCTGCACCTTCAGGTATAAGACCTCCTGTGTATATATATGCTGCTGTTCCTTTTTCAACCTTAACAAGCTCTCCACCTGCCTTTGATTCTGCAACGATCTTTAAAACAGC
Organism: Persephonella marina EX-H1; assembly: GCF_000021565.1. NCBI lineage: Bacteria > Pseudomonadati > Aquificota > Aquificia > Aquificales > Hydrogenothermaceae > Persephonella > Persephonella marina. The sequence continues at coordinate 1,075,480 of NC_012440.1, forward strand.
CGGGCTGTCCTCAGAGGCACCTTTTATATCCTCGTATCTTACCGCAAAACCGTCCATACCACTGTTGTCTGCAGGTGGGTTATCCCTGTCCGCATATATATCCTCAGCAAGAACCCTTCCCAGAGCATCAGGTAAGAACACCTTCTCCTTTTGAAGGATCTTTGTATTCTCAATGATAATATCCATAGCCTCATCAAATCTGATCATAGCATCACTCCTGAAACATCTCCTGTAATGGTTTTACACTTAATTCTTTATCTCTAAAAGATCTTATAGCCTCTAAGGAAGCGTAAGCTGCCCTGACTGTGGTGAAGTAAGGTATCTTATGCTCAACAGCCGCCCTTCTTATATAGTAAGCGTCAGATCTCTCCCTCTTCCCTGAAGGTGTATTTATTATCATCTTTATCTCACCATTTCTTATTCTATCAACGATATTAGGTCTTTCCTCTGATAGCTTATTTACAAGGAATGAATCAATACCATGCTCTTTAAGAAAGCTGTGTGTTCCTTTTGTTGCGAATATATTAAAACCGAGATCTATAAGACCTCTTGCAAGCTCCACGATCTGAGGTTTATCCCTGTCTGCAACAGATATAAAGATATTCCCTTCTGTAGGAAGAACAGAACCTGTAGCTGCCTGAGCTTTGTAATATGCAAGTCCAAAATCCTCATCTATCCCCATAACCTCACCTGTGGATTTCATCTCAGGTCCCAGTAAAGGATCAACCTCAGGAAATCTGTTCCAAGGGAAAACAACTTCTTTTATTGAGTACCTTTTAAACTCCTTAGGTTGAAAATCCGTAGCAGGGTGAGTCTCTTTTATATCAAAAACATCAGGAAGTATATCCTTAAGTTTTCTCCCTACAATAACCTTAGAAGCGATCTTTGCCAGAGGATAACCTATAGCTTTACTTACAAATGGGACAGTTCTTGAGGCCCTTGGATTCACCTCTATTATGTACACCTCATCATCCTTAACGGCGAACTGAACGTTCATAAGACCTTTAACATTGAGAGCCTTTGCCAGCATCCTTGTCTGTCTTTTCACCTCGTACATTATCTGATCTGAGAGGGTGTATGGAGGTATGCATGTTGCACTGTCACCGGAATGTATGCCTGCTTCCTCTATATGCTCCATAATAGCACCAACAAGGACATCATCACCATCGGAAACAGCATCAACATCAAGCTCGATAGCATCCTCAAGAAATCTATCTATAAGAAGGGGTTTGTCCTCAGTTACATACACAGCCTCTTCTATATAGTTAAGCAGTTCAGGTGTGTCATAAACAAGCCTCATAGCCCTTCCACCGAGTACATAGGAAGGTCTCACAAGGACAGGATATCCTATCTTCTCAGATATTATTATTGCCTCTTCCTTTGATCTTGCTATACCGCTTTCAGGCTGTTTAAGTCCCAGTTTTATAACAAGATTTCTGAACCTTTCCCTGTCTTCAGCTATATCTATACTATCTGGAGATGTTCCAAGTATGTTAACACCTGCATTCTGGAGAGGAACAGCGAGTTTTAAAGGTGTCTGACCTCCAAACTGAACTACAACACCGACAGGTTTTTCACTTTCTATTATATTTATAACATCCTCATAAACTATAGGTTCAAAGAAAAGCTTATCTGATGTGTCATAATCGGTTGAGACAGTTTCTGGGTTACAGTTTACCATAATTGCCTCATAACCCTCTTCTTTTAAGGCCCATACACAGTGAACACAGGCATAATCAAACTCTATCCCCTGTCCTATCCTGTTTGGACCACTACCAAGAATTATAATTTTCCCTTTTTTCACACTGAACCTCCTGATGTTGACTATACATATTTTAACTGTTAATTTATAAAAATAACAGATATACACCTCGGGGAGAAAACATTATGTCTGAAGATTCCTGTTTTACACCCTCTTTAACCCATTATGCTTCCATTGAGATAGAAACTGATCAGGGATCCTTACCTGTCTATTTCAGCTTTAAGGTAGATAGGGTAAAGGATAATCAGGTAGAGATAGGAAGAATCTCTCCTCCAGAGATTGAAGAACTACTTCTATCAAAAAAAAGTACAAAGCTTTTACTTAAGAAGAATAAAAAAGTACTAATATGTGAACTTAAAGAAATAAGAAGATCAAAAAGACTGCTGAAAGCTGAGTTCAGATACCATGGTCTGGACAAAAGAGCCTACTTCAGACTGAATATTCACAGGTCTTCTAAAAATAAGTTCGTGCTGAGTAGAAAAGCACAGCTAATATCTTCCAAAATCCACATTAAAGATATATCCCTTGATCCGCCATCATACCGTCTTATTACAGGTATAGGAATCGTCGTTCCTGATTACGTAGAGTTTGCTGTCAGCACAGGGGATATACTTACCGTGTCCGGACATAAGCTTAAAATTAAGTTTGAGGTCAGGTGGATAAGAGGAAACGAGATTGGTGGTAGGGTTCTATCAGCAGATAGAGACTCTTACAAAGTTCTATCTGCACTTTACCACGACACTGTGGACAACTTTTTAAAGAGATTCAGGTAGCTAACTTATAAATAGTCTTATACCTGCTATACCGTAAACTCCTGTTTTCAGAACATCAGGAATTCTGTCCTCGGTTATTCCTCCGAGAGCGTAAACCGGTATGTTAACGTTCTCAACAACCTTTTTCAGTTCTTCCAGACCTACAGGTTTTCCTTTTCCGGGAGTTTCAAAAATAGGTGAGAAAAAAATATAATCCGCTCCATCTTCTTCAGCCTTTAATGCTGACTCTAATGAATGACAGGACTTCCCAACTATAAGATCAGGAAACTTATGTTTAACAACATCTAAAGGAATACTATTTTCAGGAAGGTGAACACCAGCAGCACCTGTTAAAACAGCTATATCAACCCTTTCATTTACAGTAAAAAAGGCATCATATCCTTTTAATAGATCCTCCATGATCTTTGCATATCTGAAAAGTTCACTGGATGGAAGATCTTTCTCCCTGAGCTGGAAAAAACGGATCCCGGCATCAAGCATCCTTTTTATCTGGGTCTCAAAATCATACTTAAACTGCTTTCTGTCTGTTATAGCGTAGAACTTCTTCAGAATCTGGTGCATATCACCCCTTATCCAGATAAAGTATTATTCCAAATACAACAACAGCAAGAACTACCATACCTATTATGATAGCTGGAAACAAAGTTGAAGGATCCATTAACTGACCTCCTTTAAGTTTATATTATAGAATTATATAACTAATATTAACTGGAGGAAATTATGATACCTGAAGATATACTGCAGATATTAGCCTGTCCTGTATGTAAAAAGGATCTCATATATACGGAGAACTCTTTTGTATGTACAGAATGTAAACTTGAGTATCCTATTATAGACGATATTCCTGTTTTCCTTATAGAAGAGGCGAAAAAGTTAACCGATGAAGATATTAAAAAGATGATAGAAAAGGAAAGATGAAAGATTATATACTCACATTTATAAAAGCTTTTTTATCCATAACTGTTCTTTTCCTCCCAATATATCTGATCCAGACTTCAGGTGAGGAGTACAGTTACACGATAAAAAAGGTTAACCCCGATGAATTCCGTTTAGAGATAGGGAGAGAAGGCGGAACTTTAAAGAGGGCTCTTTCAGGAGATGCAAAGACATTCAATCCTGTTATGGCTCAGGAAACATCATCAACAGCTGTAATAGGAGTTCTTTTCAACGGCCTTACAAAAACAGACCTTAAGACCCTACTGCCTGAGCCTGATCTTGCAGAGAGATGGGAAAGGGATAAATCCGGAAAGGTGTGGAGATTCTACCTTAGAAAAGATGCAAGATGGTTTGACGGAAAGCCTGTAACTGCTGATGATGTTGTTTTCACGTACAACGAGATATACTACAATCCTGATATTCCTTCATCTGCAAAGGACATGCTCATAATTGAGGGGAAGAAATTCAAGGTTAGAAAGATAGATGATCACACTGTAGAGTTTGTTATACCAAAACCTTTCGCACCATTTCTTCAGGCTGTAGGACAGCCTATCCTGCCCAAACATATACTTAAAAAGTATGTGGATAATGGAACATTCACATCAACATGGGGGATTAACACACCTCCCGAAGAGCTTATAGGAACGGGTCCTTACAGACTTGTGGAGTACGTTGTTGGTCAGTATGCTGTTTATGAGAGAAATCCTTATTACTATGAAAAAGACAGTAAAGGTCAGAAAATACCTTATATTACTAAGGTAAAAGCCCAGATTATAGGTGATCCGGATGTAAGGCTTATTAAATTCCTTTCAGGAGAGATCGATTACTATGGTGTCAGACCTGCTGATCTTCCTGAAATTCTTCCAAAGGCAGAAGAGAAAGATTTTACAGTTTACAATCTTGGAGCAACTCCATCAACTCTGTTTGTCGTTTTTAACCAGAACCCAAAAGCTCCCATCCCTGAATACAAGCTTAAATGGTTTAAAAACAAACTTTTCAGACAGGCTATATCTTATGCAGTTGACAGACAGGGGATTATAAATATAGCTTACAACGGGCTTGCATACCCTATATACACTGCCGTAACTCCTGCAAACAGAAGGCTGTTTGATGAAAATTTCTACCCTAAATACCCTTTTAATCTAAAAAAAGCAAAAGAGATTCTACTTTCAATTGGTTTTAAAGAGGGAAAAGATGGTTACCTTTACGATCAGGAAGGTCACAAACTTGAGTTCACGCTAATCACGAACTCTGGAAATAAAGAGAGGGAGATTATAGGAAATATTCTGAAAGATGACCTTAGAAGAATAGGTATTGAGGTTAACTTTCAGGCTATAGATTTTAACAACCTTGTAACAAGACTTATGTCCAACTACGACTGGGAGGCCGTTATAATAGGTCTTACAGGAAGTATGGATCCTTACTTTGGTCAGAATGTCTGGCTCTCATCAGGACATCTACATATGTGGTATCCAAACCAGAAGAAACCAGCAACAGAATGGGAGGAGGAGATAGACAGACTCTTCAACAGGGCAGCTGTTGAGCTTGATCCTGAAAAGAGAGATAGACTGTACATGGAAGCCTTCAAAATAATAGGTGAACAACAGCCAATGATATTTATCGCCGCTCCTGAAGAGCTACTTGCAGTTAAGAACAAACTTAAAAATGTATTTCCTACAGTGTGGGGATGGTACAAAAGTGAGTATGTCTATATAGAGGAATGATCATATAACAACCTTGTTCTTACCTGTTCTTTTGGCCCTTAACATCTTTTTATCAGCCCTTTCTATAATATCATTAACAGTCTCATTAGGGTGAAGTGTTGCACCTTCAACCCCTACACTTACAGTAACCTTTATGGTATTTTTCCCACAGATAATATCTTTCTCCTCTATCTTCTTTCTCAGCTTTTCCATAACCTTAAAGGCATCCCTTTTTTCTGTAAAAGGCATAAAAATGAGAAACTCCTCCCCACCAAACCTGAATATCAGATCAGACTTTCTAAGACTTTTCTGTAGTATAGAGGAAACCTGTTTTATAACACAGTCTCCAACAAGATGTCCATAGCTATCGTTTATCTTTTTAAAATCATCTATATCAAGTAAGGCAATCGAGACAGGCCTGTTTGATATCTTTGATATCTGGTACTGATTGTTAAGTATAAACTCCATCGGTCTTCTGTTTAGAACACCTGTAAGAGGATCAACATTGGCATCTTCAACACTTCTAACAGCGATCTTTACTGTTAAAAGTGATAAAAACTGGGCTGAAAGTTTCTGAAGGTTTATATAATCAAACAGAAGATTTATAAAATTTCTCTCCTCAATGCTGTAATAAATATCAATAGCCGTTTTATGTATCTTCTCATGAATATCTTTAAGTATGTTAAATTTCTTTTTACTTATATTAAGTACAGTCTCATCCTCTAATAAACGAGAGAACTTACATTTGTTTACATCAAGCTCAACACTGCTTTCCTTTCTCAGCTTCTTAATATCCTCAATTATCTTGTTCAACCAAACAAGATGTTCCTTAACGTAAAATCTCAGTTCTTCTTCTGAGTACTTTACAGTCCTTAATTTTTCCCTGATTACAACCTTATCAATCTGGAGAAATGAAAAAAGATAACCGTAAGCAACAGAATTTCTCAAAATATGGTATATACCGTCAATCTTTTTTAAGGCATCCTCAGGATTAAAGTTCAGTTCCATAAATCTGGTTTTTATAAATCCGGATAAAACATACTCCATCTTTTCAAGGTTTGTAAGTGTAGCACTGAAAGGTATTGACATTGAGAAATGGATTTTCCCGAGTATAAATCCCTTTCTTTTAACATTGTTCAGATCCCCCTCTATCCCTGATAGAAAAGCCTCCATATGGATCTTTTTCAACTTTTCAACATCTGATCTGTCAAAGTATTTCTGCTGATAAGGATTTCTGAGGATTATTGAACATAGATAATCAAATCCCTCTGTAAAGATACTTTTTGCAAGTTTTATCTCTAAATTTTCACCCATTATTACAAAAAAGCTCCAAATAAATAACAGTTATTAGTTTCAAATACTTATTATGGGTTCTTATAAAATAATTTTCAATATCATTATTTACTTTTTTTTATCTTTTTCAGATCTGTTAATATTTTTGTTATTTTATCCACCATTTCCGGATCTACATAGTTCATAACCTCCCCCGCAAGCCTATCTTTCATGTTGTATATGATGTAAGCAGCCTTTACAGGATCTGTCATTTTAGATATCTTCTCTCCTGCCATCTCAGGATCCATCTTCTCAAAAACTTTTGCAAGTTTTTTATATCTGTCTTCCTCAGCTTTTTTCAAAATTTTCTTTATATTTTCCTCCCTTTTTATAAGGGCTTTCTCCCTTTCCTCAATCTGTTTCAGAATCTTCTTTTTTTCTTCAAGAAGTTTCCTTATCTCTTCCCTCAACTTTGAGAGTCTTTCTATCTCTTTCTGTATTTCTATCTTTTCAGCCTGTTGATTATCAACAGAATACGCCGTTAAGAAAAGAGAAAAACTAACGCCTGTTATTATAAGAAGTCTCAGCAATCTGTATCTCCTTCTTAAGTTCCTTCTTAAGAGCATCTCTGTTGATATTCTTAATATACTTCTCTACGCTTTTTTTCTCGGCATTTTTCAGTTTAATCTGAAGTTTAACAGCTTCCTTTTTCATCTCAAGTACTTTTATCTTTTCATCTATTGATAATATCTCCTTCTCAAGTTTTTTCAGGTACTCAATCTTATAATGAAGTGTGTTGACATCACTGAAACTCTCATTTTTTGTTCTTTCATACCGCTCATAGAGCATGTTTCTTCCAGAGATAAGATCAGCAAGCTCCCTATCAATCTGATCAATCTTTGTTCTGTAAACCCTGATATCAAACTTTAACTTCTTTTTAAAAAGCTCTAATATTTTCATTAAAAACCTTTTTACTTTCCAAGACCGAAAACATTGGAAAGTGTATTTATATAATTAAAGTATGCAGTTATCGTTATCGCCTCAACTAACTGTGTTACCGTATAACCAAGTGAAAGAATCCTGTCTATATCCTCCTTTGTCATCTTGTAGTTATCCTTCCTCGAGGCCCTTATACAGAACCTTAAAAGCTCCTTTTCTTCTTCTGTAGTATTGATATGATCAACACCCTTTAATGTTTCCTCAATCTGCTCCTCAGACATACCCAGCATCTTTGCTATATTCTTATGTACATCAACGCACATAGGACAGTTATTTTCTTTTGAGATTAAAAGGGCTATCCTTTCTTTTGTTGAGTACGGAAGTTCTGTCTCCTTTAAAAGGAGGGTCTTTACACAGTTATCCGTCATAAAGTATATATCCTTTCTGATAGCAAGCAGCTGGAATATCTCCCCTAACTTTCCTGTTTTTTTAAGTATCTCTTTTGCAAGCTCCTGAATTTCAGGATCCATCTCTTCAAGTTCAGGTAATTTGATGTAAGCCATTTTTTTACCTCCGTCAGATTTTAACTGTTAATAATTATAAGACTCAATTAATACTCAATCTACCCTGAAAAACAAATCAAACGCTGTTTGACAAAACTTTTTATAAAGTTTAGACTAATTTAAACTATCAAAATATGGAGGCCGCCAATGGGAGAGTACAAAAGACCAGTAGTATCAGTGGTCGGAGCCGGGAACGTTGGTGAACACGTCGCAAATCTAATAGCCATCAAAGAGATCGCAAATGTAAGAATGTTTGATCTTGCAAGACAGACAGAAGATAAAGTTTACGAAATAGTAAAAGGTAAAGCCCTTGATATAAAACAGATGGCGGCAGCTATTGGATGTGATGTTGAAGTCGAAGGATATACAGTAACAGCTGATGGTGAAGGTTACGAAGCTCTTGCAGGATCTGATATCGTTGTTGTTACGGCAGGTTTCCCGAGAAGACCAGGTATGAGCAGAGATGATCTCCTCTCAAAAAATGTAGGTATTATAAGAACGATATCAGAAAGGATAGCCCAGTTTGCACCTGAGGCTATAGTTATTGTTGTCTCAAACCCTGTTGATGTTCTGACTTATGCGGCGTTCAGACTTACCGGTTTCCCTGCAAACAGAGTTATGGGAATGGCAGGTGTTCTTGATACAGCAAGATTTAAAGCATTTTTATCAATGGAACTTAAGGTGTCAGTTAAAAATATAAACGCCTATGTTTTAGGAAGTCATGGTGATGACATGGTGCCTCTCCTGTCTGTTTCAAATGTAGGAGGAGAACCTTTAACAAAACTTATACCTGAAGAAAGATTAAAGGAGATAGTTGAAAGAACAAAGTTTGGTGGAGGCGAGATAGTCAGTCTGATGGGAACTTCCGCATACCATGCACCAGGCGCATCTGTTGTGGAGATGGTTGAGGCGATAATAAACGATAAAAAAGAGATACTTCCATGCTCGGTATACTTAGACGGCGATGTCGCAGAGTTTTATGATGCAGAAGATGTATGTATAGGTATTCCTGTTAAACTTGGAGCTCACGGTGTTGAGGAGATACTAAAACTTGACTTCACACCGGAAGAAAAAGATCTGTGGAAATCATCTGTAAACTCAGTAAAATCAGGAATTGAAAGAATAAAAGAACTTGGATTGATTTAAGAGGTAGGTAATGAGAGAGATACAGGCTTCTTTGATTACAGAGATAGTTAAAGATCTTGTAATGGACGCAGAGTACAATCTACCTGAGGATTTTATACATGCAATAGAAAAATCCGTTGACAAAGAAGAATCTCCTATAGGAAAAGAGATACTTAATGAGATACTGAAAAATGCCCAGGTCGCATCTAAAGAGAAGGTAGCTTACTGTCAGGATACAGGTTATCCTGTATTTTTTGTGGAGATAGGTCAGGATGTCCATATAGTAGGTGGAAGTATAAGAGATGCTATAAATGAGGGCGTAAGAAAAGCTACCAAGGAAGGTTATCTAAGAGCATCTTTAGCGTTTGATCCTGTTTTTGAGAGGAAAAATACAGGGGATAACACACCTGCACTTATATACTTTGATATCGTTCCGGGAGATAAGATAAGGATAAAGTTTGCAGCTAAAGGTGGAGGATCTGAAAATCAGAGTAAGCAGATCATGCTGAGACCTGCTGACGGCCTGGAAGGTGTTAAAAAGTTTGTTCTCAAATGTATTGCAAATGCAGGTCCAAACGCATGCCCACCATTTACAGTTGGTGTAGGTATAGGAGGAACGTTTGATTACTCAGCTGTTCTCGCAAAGAAAGCCCTTTTCAGACATATAGGTGAGAGACATCCTGACCCTAAAATAGCAGCTCTGGAAGAGGAACTTCTTGTTCTTGCAAACCAGCTCGGTGTGGGACCTTTAGGGTTTGGAGGAACAACAACAGCTGTTGATGTAAAGATAGAGATAGCTCCTGTTCATATAGCCTCTTTACCTGTTGCTGTAAACATACAGTGCCATGCCTCAAGACATAAAGAGATTGAGATATAAGGGGTAAGCTATGTCTGAGATAAAAAGGATAACAACACCACTAACAGAAGAGATAATAGAGAACCTGAGAGCAGGCGACAGGGTTTTAATCTCAGGATACGTCTATACTGCGAGAGATGCAGCACATAAAAGAATGTTAGAGGAGTACGAGAAAACAGGAAAGCTCCCATTTGATATAAGGGGGCAGATAATTTACTACGTTGGACCCACACCACCAAGACCTGGACAGGTTATAGGTTCAGCAGGTCCAACTACAGCCTACAGAATGGACAAATACACACCTAAACTTCTTGAACTGGGTTTAAAAGGAACAATAGGAAAAGGATGGAGAGGAGAGGAGGTTAAGGAAGCATTAAAGAGATTCAAGGCTGTTTACTTTGCAGCCTATGGAGGAACAGCGGCGCTTTTATCAAAACATATAAAAAGTGTTGAGATCATAGCCTATGAAGATTTAGGACCAGAGGCTATCAGAAAACTGTACTTTGAAAACTTCCCTGTTATTGTTGCAAATGATATCTACGGAGGAGATGTATTTGAGGAGGGACAGAAAAAGTTCAGAAAGTTAGTGATATAAAAAGAATAAGAAAATAAATAGGAGGCATTCAGATGAAAGTACATGAGCATCAGGCCAAAGAGATATTTGCAAGATACGGGCTTCCTGTTCCAAAAGGATATCCTGCATTCACAGTCGAGGAAGCAGTTGAAGCTGCCCAGCAGCTGGGAAAATTCCCTGTCGTTGTTAAAGCCCAGATTCATGCTGGTGGAAGAGGAAAAGCAGGCGGTGTAAAACTGGCAAACAACCTTGATGAGGTTCAGAAGTATGCAGCTGAACTTCTTGGAAAAACACTTGTCACTTTCCAGACAGGACCTGAAGGACTTCCAGTTAGCAGAATCTACATAGAAGAAGGAACAAACATTGATAAAGAGTTTTACGTAGCGATCACACTTGATAGAAGTAAATCAAAACTGATAATAATGGCATCCTCAGAAGGTGGAATGGAGATAGAAGAGGTTGCAGCGAAAAACCCAGAGGCGATTATCACAGAGGTTATAGATCCTTTCTTAGGCCTCAGACCGTACCAGGCAAGAGAGATAGCGTTAAAGCTTGGACTTCCTAAAAATCTCTTAAACAAAGCAGCAGGTCTATTTGTAAAACTCTACGAGCTTTACATGAAAGAAGATGCATCTATGGTTGAGATAAACCCTCTCGTTCTCACAAAAGAGGGAAATATCGTAATACTTGACGCAAAAGTTGATTTTGATGACAACGCTCTTTTCAGACATCCTGATATTATGGAGATGGAAGATCCTACTCAGGAATCTGAACTTGAGGTTAAGGCAAAACAGTACAACCTTAACTACATCAAGTTAGATGGAAATATAGCATGTATGGTTAACGGTGCAGGACTTGCTATGGCTACAATGGACACAATAAAGCTTGCAGGTGGTGAACCGGCAAACTTCCTTGATGTTGGAGGATCAGCCAATGCTGAACAGATAGCAAACGCATTCAAGATAATCCTTTCAGATCCCAATGTAAAAGCTATATTCATTAATATATTTGGTGGAATTCTCAGATGTGACAGACTTGCTGAAGGTATAATACAGGCATCAAAAGAGGTAAACCCTCATGTACCAATAATAGTTAGAATGGAAGGAACAAACGTTGAGCTTGGGAAGAAAATGCTTGCAGAATCAGGATTAGACCTTATTCCCGCAGACACAATGTGGGAAGGTGCAAAAAAAGCTGTTGAGCTTGCAAGCAAAGCATAATACAAAAAATAAGGAGGAAGAAAATGAGCGTACTTGTAGATAAAAATACAAAGGTTATAGTTCAGGGAATAACAGGAAGGGAAGGATCCTTCCATGCAACACAGTGTAAAGCCTACGGAACACAGGTTGTTGGTGGAGTTACCCCAGGAAAAGGAGGACAGGAGGTAGAAGGGATACCTGTTTTTGATTCTGTAAAAGAGGCTGTAGACAACACAGGTGCTGACTGCTCCCTGATATTTGTTCCACCTCCATTTGCAGCAGATGCTATTCTTGAAGCTGTTGACGCCGGAATAAAAACAGTAATATGTATAACAGAGGGAATTCCCGTAAATGATATGATACCTGTTAAAAACTACATAAAAACATACTATCCAGATACTGTTCTTATAGGTCCTAACTGTCCTGGAGTTATAACACCTGAAGAGGCAAAAATAGGAATTATGCCAGGACATATATTTAAGAGAGGAAATGTAGGGATAGTTTCCAGATCAGGAACTCTCACATATGAGGCAGCATTCCAGCTATCAAACAAAGGGATAGGTCAGTCAACAGTTATAGGAATAGGAGGAGACCCTGTTCCAGGAACTGTGTTCTCTGATGTTTTAAAATGGTTCCAGGATGATCCAGAAACAGAAGCTATCGTTATGATCGGTGAGATAGGTGGAACAGCTGAAGAGGAAGCTGCTGAGTTTATAAAAGAGTATGTTACAAAACCTGTAGTGGCTTATATTGCAGGTGTTACAGCACCTCCGGGAAAAAGAATGGGACATGCTGGTGCGATAATAGCAGGAGGAAAAGGAACAGCTGATGAAAAGTACAGAGCTCTTGAGGCAGCTGGTGCAACGACTGTTAAAAATATATCAACTATTGGAGATGTTGTTGCTGAGGTGCTTGGAAAATAAAAATCAAACAGCGTTATAAAAACTTGATTTTACAAATCAAACAGTGTTATATTTTAGAGAAGTAAATAAGACTCAAAACAAATAAGGAGGATTCCGCTATGGCATTCGATTTAACAATCAAGTATGCCGGTGAAGGTGGTGAAGGGGTCATTTCTGCAGGTGACTTCACCATGAGAGCCGCATCCAATTTAGGTTACGAAGTTGTGACATTCAAATCATTCCCTGCTGAAATAAAAGGAGGATACGCTCTTTCTCAGGTTAGAATGTCTGATGAAAAGATACTTTCTCAGGGGGATGGTTTTAACATCCTTGTCGCATTCAATGGTGAAGCTTATGAAGTAAACAAACCTTTACTTAAAAAAGGAACTGTTCTTATATGGGACGGACCTGAAGGTGGAGATTTTGAACCTGACATAGAAGAACTAGAAGCAAAAGGTGTTTTTGTATATGCGGTTCCAATGTCAAAGATAGCAAAAGAGGATGTTGGTGCGTACATAACAAAAAACGTTGTTGCAATGGCTGCAACATTTGAACTTTTTGGATTTCCTATAGAAGTTCTCAAACAGGAGATAACAAAGAAATTCTCTAAAAAAGGTGAAGATGTTGTTAACCTAAACTTCAAAGCTGTTGAAGCAGGTGTTAACTACGTAAGAGAGAATATCAAAAAAATAGATCCTTACAAAGTACCAGGACCATTACCAAAGAAGGATGTTATCATTCTTGAAGGTAACGAGGCTATCGCTTTGGGTGCTGCAGCTGCTGGAGTTAAAGTTTTTGCAGCATATCCGATCACACCGGCTACTACAGTTGGTAACTACCTTTCACCAATAATACTAAAAACAGGTGGATTTGTTTACCAGTCTGAGGATGAGATTTCCTCAATGGCTGCTATAATCGGTGCTTCATTCGCAGGTGTTAAAGCGATGACAGCAACATCAGGTCCAGGTATATCTCTTATGCAGGAGCTTATAGACCTTGCATCAATGACTGAGCTTCCAGTTGTAGTTGTTGATGTTCAGAGAGCTGGTCCATCAACAGGTATGCCAACAAAACACGAACAGGCAGACCTATTTGCTGCTGCATTAGGTGGACACGGTGATGACCAGAGGGTTGTCATAGCACCTAAAAACGTTGAAGAGAACTTCTACCTGACAATAGAAGCATTCAACTTATCAGAAAAGTATCAGCTTCCTGTTATAATGCTTACGGATGGTTCTCTATCCCTCAGAGCAGAAGCTATACCAACACCTGATATAAAGAAAATAAAAGAAAACCTTATAGAAAGACCAGTTGTAAGAAAAGAAGATGTAAAACCTGAAGAACTGGATAATCTTTTCAGATATGCCATAACTGAAAGTGGAATATCTCCTGTGTTTGTTCCAACAGTATCACCTAAACCTTACACAGCTACAGGTCTTGAACACGCTGAGAACTCACGTCCAAGAACAACACCTAAAGAAAGAACTGTAATGATGGACAAGAGATTCAGAAAGATAGCAAATATAGAACAGGAAAATCCACATCTGGTAGAGTGGGATCTTGGAGACCTTCAGGAAGGTGATAAGGCTGATATAGCTGTTGTTGCATGGGGATTAACAGCATCAATAACACAGGAAGCTGTTAAGAGACTTAGAGAAAAAGGATACAAGATAGCAGCTTTATATCCAAAACTCCTCTATCCAGTTCCTAAGAACGCACTTGAAAAACTTGCATCTATGGCAGATCAGATACTTGTTCCTGAAGCTTCTTATCTTGGACATTTCGCAAGATTTATGAAGATGTTCACAAACATCCCTCAGGAGAAAATAGTACAGTTCAACATATACAGAGGTGAACCATTCATACCAGCTGAGATTGAAGAAAAGATATTAGAACTAGTTGGACAGAAAGCAAGTGCTTAATATAAATAACTCAGAAAAAGGAGGATTTAATTATGGAATATATTAAGTTAGAAGAAAAACTCCCACCTAAGGAGTACAGGAGTGATATAGAACCAACATGGTGTCCAGGGTGTGGAGACTTTGGTGTTGTTACAGCTTTAACTAAAGCATTCTCAGAAGAGAGATTTGATCCAACAGCGATTACAATGACATCCGGTATAGGATGTTCTTCAAGACTTCCTCTCTGGATGAACGCTTTCGGAATACACACAGCTCACGGTAGAGCACTTCCTGCAGCTGTTGGTGTAAGACTTGCAAGACCTGAAACACCTACTATAGTAACAGCAGGTGATGGTGATATATTCTCAATAGGTATGGAGCACTTCCCACACACTGCAAGAAAGAACTTTGATATAACACTTATAGTTATGGATAACAGAATGTATGCTTTAACAAAGAACCAGACATCTCCAACATCAAGACATGGGTATAAAGGATCTTTAAACCCTTACGGAAATATTGAAGATCCGTTCAACGTTATCAAGTTCGCTATAGCTTCAGGTGCAACTTTTGTTGCCCAGTCTTACTCAGGTAATCCAAAACATCTTGCTGAAACAATACAGGCAGCTGTAGAACATAAAGGATTTTCTTTCGTTAACGTTCTCTCTCCATGTCCAACTTTCAACAAGATAGATACTTTCAAATACTACAAGGGAAGACTGATAGATATAAACAAGGAGCTAGGACACGATCCTTCAGATATGAAGGCAGCTCTTGAGCTTGCTTCCCATGTACTTGATGCTGATTATCCTGAGCTTGAGGATGCTGAGCCGTTCAAAGGAAAAAGACCTATCGGAATATTCTATAAAGTGGAAAAAGAGACATTTGAGGAAAGAATAGCAAAGCTGAAAGAGAAGTTCGCTCCTAAGGAAGGAGAAGAACCTGACTGGGACGAGATACTTGCAAAATACAGACCTTAATTTGAAGGCCGCTTTAAGCGGCCTTTTTTTATTCAAACCCTTGACAATCATCAGTTTAGAACTATAATTAATATTCCCTGTTTGAAGAACAAAAAACTTGACATTGATTAAAATCTAAAATATACTGTGTATCTGCTTTAAGCGGCTGAGGTAAAGGCGCTTAGGCTACATGGCAGATGAATAGGGGAGCCAGATGTGCGTAAGGAATTGAGTGGAGAGTTTGATCCTGGCTCAGCGCGAACGTTGGCGGCGCGCCTAACACATGCAAGTCGTGGGGCAGCAGGCCACTTCTTCGGGAGTGGTGCTGGCGACCGGCGAACGGGTGAGTAACACGTAGCTGACCTACCCCAGGGATGGGGATAACCCTCCGAAAGGGGGGCTAATACCCAATAACGAGCCCTGTATAATGATGGGGTTCCAAAGGCCTACGGGCGCCCTGGGATGGGGCTGCGTCCCATCAGCTAGTTGGTGAGGTAACGGCTCACCAAGGCTACGACGGGTAGCCGGCCTGAGAGGGTGGCCGGCCACAGTGGGACTGAGACACGGCCCGCACCCCTACGGGGGGCAGCAGTGGGGAATATTGGGCAATGGCCGAAAGGCTGACCCAGCGACGCCGCGTGGTGGAAGAAGCCCTTCGGGGTGTAAACACCTGTCAGGGGGGAAGATGATGACGGTACCCCCAGAGGAAGGGACGGCTAACTACGTGCCAGCAGCCGCGGTAATACGTAGGTCCCGAACGTTGCGCGAAATTACTGGGCGTAAAGGGTCCGTAGGCGGTCTGGTAAGTGGAAGGTGAAAGCCCACGGCTCAACCGTGGAATTGCCTTCCAAACTGCTGGACTTGAGGGCGGAAGAGGTCGGCGGAATTCCCGGTGTAGCGGTGAAATGCGTAGATATCGGGAGGAACACCGGTGGCGAAGGCGGCCGACTGGGACGCACCTGACGCTGAGGGACGAAAGCCAGGGGAGCGAACCGGATTAGATACCCGGGTAGTCCTGGCCGTAAACGATGGGTGCTAGATGTGGGCGGGGATATCCCGTCCGTGTCGTAAGCTAACGCGTTAAGCACCCCGCCTGGGGAGTACGGGCGCAAGCCTGAAACTCAAAGGAATTGACGGGGACCCGCACAACCGGTGGAGCGTCTGGTTTAATTCGATGCTAACCGAAAAACCTCACCAGGGCTTGACATGCGGTGTGTCGTGCCCGAAAGGGTGCTAGGTTACTCTTCGGAGTAACCGCGCCGCACAGGTGGTGCATGGCCGTCGTCAGCTCGTGTCGTGAGATGTTGGGTTAAGTCCCGCAACGAGCGCAACCCTTGCCCTGTGTTACCAGCGGGTGAAGCCGGGTACTCACAGGGGACTGCCGGCGATAAGTCGGAGGAAGGAGGGGATGACGTCAGGTCAGTATGCCCTTTATGCCCTGGGCTACACAGGCGCTACAGTGGCAGGGACAAAGGGAAGCGAAGCCGCAAGGTGGAGCAAATCCCAAAAACCCTGTCGTGGTGCGGATTGGGGGTTGCAACTCACCCCCATGAAGGCGGAATCGGTAGTAATGGCGAATCAGCAATGTCGCCGTGAATACGTTCCCGGGTCTTGTACACACCGCCCGTCACGCCACGGGAGTTGGGTCCATCGGAAGTCCCCGGGCTAACCGTCTTCGGACGGAGGCAGGGGCCGATGATGGGCCTGGCGACTGGGGCGAAGTCGTAACAAGGTAGCCGTAGGGGAACCTGCGGCTGGATCACCTCCTTTATAAGGGAAAAAAGTTAGGGAAGATGATATATAGCACATCTGGCTCTCCTGTTGAGCTGCCATGTAGCGGCGACCTAGGGGCCTTTAGCTCAGACGGTTAGAGCGTACCCCTGATAAGGGTAAGGTCGGTGGTTCGATTCCACCAAGGCCCACTTGCCTTTATGATGGGGACGTAGCTCAGCTGGGAGAGCATCTGCTTTGCACGCAGAAGGTCAGGGGTTCGAATCCCCTCGTCTCCACTAAGAGAAGCTACATGGCGAAGAAGGTTACATGGCAATAGAATAAGGGGTAAGAAAGAGGTCAATTAAGAAGTAAGAAAAGGCCAAGCTGCTAAGGGTCCATGGTGGATGCCTCGGCAGCCAGAAGGGATGAAGGGCGTGGCAAGCTGCGAAAAGCCACGGGGAGCCGCAAGCAGGCGATGATCCGTGGATTCCCGAATGGGGAAACCCGGCGGGAGAAATCCCGTCACACCCGAAAGGGTGACCGAACCGGGCGAAGTAAAACCTTTTAGTAGCCCGAGGAAAAGAAACCGAAAGGGATTCCCTGAGTAGCGGCGAGCGAAAGGGGAGGAGCCTAAACCGGTGTGGTGCCATGGCGGCAGCCTTAGCCACACCGGGGTAGCGGGACATACCCGGAGGGGACTGCCGGCCCCTCGGGGAGTTACAAAATCAGGTGGTAGCAGAAGCAGTTGGGAAACTGCGCCACAGAGGGTGAGAGCCCCGTATGCGAAACCACCTGATCTCCCTGGGGTATGATCCCAAGTACCACCGCCCCCGTGAAAGGTGGTGGGAATCAGCCCGGACCACCGGGTAAGGCTAAATATTCCTGGCTGACCGATAGCGCATAGTACCGCGAGGGAACGGTGAAAAGAACCCCGGGAGGGGAGTGAAATAGAACCTGAAACCATGGACCTACAAGCCAGTGGGAGGGCTATGACCTTCGGGTCAAGCCTGACTGCGTGCCTCTTGGAAAATGAGCCAGGGAGTTGTGGCATGCGGCGAGGTTAAGCCGTGGAGGCGAAGCCGTAGGGAAACCGAGTCCGAATAGGGCGATAAAGTCGCATGCTGCAGACGCGAAGCGGAACGATCTATCCATGCCCAGGGTGAAGGACGGGTAACACCGTCTGGAGGCCCGAACCAATCGGTGCTGCAAAACCGTTGGATGAGGTGTGGATAGGGGTGAAAAGCCAATCGCGTTCTGTGATAGCTCGTTCTCCCCGAAATGCATCGACGTGCAGCGTCGCTCGTTCCTTCCCGGAGGTAGAGATACTGATTGGGCTAGGGCCCCGAAAGGGGTACCGAACCCAACCAAACTCCGAATGCCGGGAAAGGTAGAGCGGCAGTGAGTCCACGAGGGATCAGCTCCGTGGACGAGAGGGAAACAACCCAGATCGCCAGCTAAGGTCCCCAAGTGCACGCTAAGTGGGGAAGGAGGTAGAGCTCCTAAGACAGCGAGGAGGTTGGCTTAGAGGCAGCCATCCTTTAAAGAGTGCGTAACAGCTTACTCGTCGAGGGGCTCTGCGCCGAAAATTTAACGGGGCTTAAGCGTGCCACCGAAGCTGCGGGCTTACCCAATAGGGTAAGCGGTAGGGGAGCGTACCCAGCGGGGAGAAGTCCTACCGTAAGGAGGGATGGACTGCTGGGTAGTGAGAATCCTGGCATGAGTAGCAGCGAAGACAGGTTAGAAACCTGTCCGCCGGAAGCCCAAGGTTTCCGATCCAATGTAAATCAGGGTCGGGTTAGCCGGTACCCTAAGGTGAGGGCGAAAGCCGTAGCCGATGGGAAGCAGGTTAATATTCCTGCGCCAGCTGTGTGGAGGCCGGGGCGTGACGCAGAAGGATAGCCTCCGGGAAGCTATGGATTGCTTCCTCTAAGCGCTTAGGGTGAGGGATAGGCAAATCCGTCCCTCGTAAAGCCTGAGGCGTGATGGGGAGGGGAGGCTTAGACCTCCCCAACGGGGGTGACTCCAGGCTGCCAAGAAATAACGTCACGGTCGATGAAGCACAGCTGACCGTACCGTAAACCGACACAGGTGGGCTGGGTTAGTAGCCTAAGGCGGTCGGGGTAACTCTCCTCAAGGAACTCGGCAAATTGACCCCGTAACTTCGGGATAAGGGGTGCCCGCACGCCGTGCCGTTTAGGTGCGGAAGCGGGTCGCAGAAACCAGGTGGGGGCGACTGTTTACCAAAAACACAGCACTGCGCAAACTCGAAAGAGGACGTATGCGGTGTGAAACCTGCCCAGTGCCCGTAGGTTAAGGGGAGCGGTGCAAGCCGCGAACCGAAGCCCGGGTAAACGGCGGCCGTAACTATAACGGTCCTATGGTAGCGAAATTCCTTGTCGGGTAAGTTCCGACCTGCATGAATGGTCCAACGATCCCCACGCTGTCTCGAGGAGAGTCCCGGCGAAATTGTAGTGTCGGTCAAGATGCCGACTACCCGCGGCAGGACGGAAAGACCCCGTGAAGCTTTACTGTACCCTGGCATTGATTGCTTGCGTGTCATGCGCAGGATAGGTGGGAGGCTGGGAAGGGCACCTTTCGGGGTGCCTGGAGCCGCCGGTGAGATACCACCCTTGACACGTGGGTAATCTAACCGAGCTGTGTTATCCACAGCCGGGACAGTGTCAGGCGGGCAGTTTGACTGGGGCGGTCGCCTCCTAAAGGGTAACGGAGGCGCCCAAAGGTACCCTCAGGTGGGTCGGAAATCCACCGTTAGAGTGCAAAGGCATAAGGGTGCCTGACTGTGAGACCGACAGGTCGAGCAGGCGCGAAAGCGGGGCTTAGTGACCCACACGTTCCGCGTGGAAGGGCGTGTGATCAGCGGATAAAAGCTACTCCGGGGATAACAGGCTAATCCCGCCCGAGAGCCCACATCGACGGCGGGGTTTGGCACCTCGATGTCGGCTCGCCGCATCCTGGGGCTGTAGCCGGTCCCAAGGGTTGGGCTGTTCGCCCATTAAAGCGGCACGCGAGCTGGGTTCAGAACGTCGTGAGACAGTTCGGTCCCTATCCGCCGCGGGCGCAGGAGTCTTGAGAGGGGCCACTCCTAGTACGAGAGGACCGGAGTGGGGCAGGCTCTGGTGTACCGGTTGTTCTCCAAGAGCAGCGCCGGGTAGCCACCCTGCTACGGGATAAGCGCTGAAAGCATCTAAGCGTGAAGCCCACCTCAAGATAAGGACTCCCGCACCGAAAGGTGCCTGAAGGGCCCTGGGAGACTACCAGGTTGATAGGCTGCAGGTGGAAGCTCAGCGATGGGTGGAGCCGAGCAGTACTAATCGCCCGTGAGGCTTGGCCTCTTACTTCTTAATACCTCTACTTGCCCCTTATTCTATTGCCATTTCCCTGGTGCCCATAGCGGGGAGGTTACACCCGGTCCCATTCCGAACCCGGCAGTTAAGCTCCCCTGCGCCTATGATACTGGCCGGGAGACCGGTCGGGAAAGTTGGTCGGTGCCAGGGCTTATATCTTTATTTTTTTCCAGAAACCACTCTTAAAAACAGTCCAGAGAATAAAACCCTTTATAAAAGTCTCAATCGTCATAACTATATAAACGATCAATATATCATTGAATATCTTTGCTGATATGTAGGCAGGTATAATTCTGAATATCCAGAAAGAAAGGCTGTTTATAATCAGTGTAACCTTTGTAGCTCCCGCACCTTTTAATGCTCCATTCAGAACAAAGTCAACTGCGAGAGGAATCTGTGATACACCTACTATTCTTAAATATAAAGATCCTTCTCTGATGGTTTTTATATTATCTGTGAATAAAGATACAAAAAACTCCGGAAAAACAATAAAGAAAACACCAACTATTCCCATAAATAAACCAGCTAATTTTACAGTCTGTATAACGCTTTTTTCAGCCTTCTCAGGTTCCTTGGCTCCCATATACTGTCCAACAAGAACCATAGCTGCTGTAGCAAACCCAAAACCCGGCATAAAAGCCAGTCCTTCTATTCTTAAACCGATCTGGTAACCTGCCAGAACGTACGTCCCAAATCCAGTCACTATTTTTACGAATATGAGAAATGACCCAAATGATACGAACTTTTCTATCCCAGCAGGAATCCCCACTTTTAAGGCTTTTAATACATAATGGAAAGATAGGCTGAGTTCAGGTTTTATCCCTGTCTTTCCTGAAAGAAATATGAAAAAGTATATGAGAACTTCCAGTATATAGCTTATCGTTGTTGCGATCGCCGCTCCTTCTACTTCCAATCTGGGAAAACCAAAATTTCCAAAGATCAAACAGTAATTAAGGAATGTGTTTAACAAATTTGTAAACAGGCTGATTATAAGAGGTGTTTTTGTATCACCTGAAGCTACTATGCTGCTATATAAAACAGCTCCGATAAAAAGAAAAGGGATAGAGAGAGAAAGTATAGAGGTATAATCAGTTCCCAGATTTATAACCGATCTTTCTGCTCCCATTAATGAAAAATAAGATCCAGAAAATTCATATGTGTATATGAAAAACGGTAAAGAGAATAAAACTGAGATAATCAGAAGACCTGATACAGCTTTGCCTGCTTCTTCTGGTTTTTTCTCACCGTAAAACCTTGATACAAGAACGTTTGTCCCTATATAAAAAATTGAGATAAAGCTGTAGATCAGAATTATTAACTGTCCGCTAAGACCTACAGCACCGACAGCCTCTGGCGATATCCTGCCTACCATTAATATATCAATAAGAAGCTGCAGTGTATCAAGTAGGTTTGTTAATGCTGCAGGGATAGCCAGATGTAAAATCTTTTTATTCATTTCTATTTTTATCCTTGTGATCTCAAGTTTTATTTTACGATTTTTAGTGAAGTATGGAAATTTTAAGATATATATTTATATTATTCTTCCTGTGAAACTCTGATATAATTGGATTTCAAAAAGCAGCAGGATTGGATTTATGGAAAGAGAGGGTTTATCTATAAAACCTACAATTGAGTGTGAATGTACAAAGCCTGTTCATGAGGCTGTTGAATGTTTTCAGTGTGGTATCCCTATAACAGGTAAACCTGTCAGATATAATATTGATGGGAAAGATGAAAACTTCTGCTGTTTCGGATGTTATCTGATATATAAGACCACAGGGCTTAAAGGTGATGAAGGAACTGCTGTTGCTTTCTTAGGTAAGTTTGGTTTTGGGTATTTCCTTGCAATGCTCGTTTTTATGCTCAGTACATATCTTTATGGAGCCCATCTTACACCTGATGATCCTCAGGCACAGATGTTTACAGGCTTTATTAAATATATCATCCTTATACTTGCCACTCCTGTTATGATCCTTCTTGGTTATCCTATACTGAAAAATGCGTTCTCAGGTGGAAGGATAAATCTTAACACGGACACATTAATAGCTATTGGAGCTTTCTCAGCTTATTTCCTTTCTGTTTACTCTGTTTTCACGAACAAACCTTCCATATACTTTGAGACCGCAACTATGATACTTGTTCTTGTCACATTTGGAAGGTATCTGGAGACTTCTTCAAGGGCTAAAGCTTCAAATTTTATGAAAAAACTTATGGAACTTTCACCTGAGAAAGCTACTATCATAAAGGATGGGAAAGAGGTTGAGGTATCACGGGATGATATAAAGGTTGGTGATATAGTAAAGATAATTCCTGGAGAGAAGATACCTGCTGATGGGATTGTTATTGAAGGTCAGGGACATGTTGATGAATCTCTTTTAACAGGAGAGGTAAAGCCTGTTCTTAAGAATGTTGGTGATGAGATATTCACAGGAACTGTTAATATAGATGGTCTTTTTAAGATTAAAGTTAACAAACCTTCAGAGGACTGGACATTAAACAGATTTATAAATCTGATGAAAGAGATAAGAGCTTCTAAAGCTCCTATTAACAGAATCTCTGATAGAATAGCCGCTTTTTTCCTTCCTCTTGTTATAATCCTTGTCTCTGGTTCATTTGTTTACTGGTTTTATCAGGAGGGATTTGAGAGAGCTCTTATAGTATCAATGTCAGTTCTTCTTATATCCTGTCCCTGTGCTTTCAGTATAGGTGCTCCTCTTGCCTTATGGATTGGTCTTGGGGAGGCTATGAGAGAAGGGATTATTATAAGAGGTGCGGATGTTCTTGAGAAGCTCTCTACAGTTAAGTATGTATTCTTTGATAAAACAGGAACGATAACAGAGAAAGATATGGTTGTCAGTTATGTTAAAGCATTGGATGAACAGACTGTCAGAAAAGCCTGTGCCCTTGAAAGAAACTCAGAACATCCCCTGGGTAAAAGCTTTGTTAACTACTGTGTTAATAGAGGTTTTGATTGTGACTGTAAAGTTGAGGATTTTAAGGTTCATTTTGGTTATGGAATAGAAGGATTGGTTGATGGAGAAAGGATTTATATAGGTAGCGAAAAATTTATGAAAAAATTAGGTCTTGAGATACTTGAGGATCTTAAAAAGATTGAGAATAAAGCAGAGAGGGAAGGAAATGTTCCTGTTTTTATAGCTGACGATCAAAAGGTTGCAGGCATTGTTCTCTTCTCACAGAAGATAAAGGAAGAAGCTCCTGTGGTATTCAGGGTTTTACAGAAACTGAAGATAAAATTTGCAATACTTACTGGGGATACTCCGTATTTTGCAAAAATAGTTAAGGAAAAGTTAGGTATAGATCAGGTTAAAGCCGGTCTGCTTCCTGAGGATAAGCTCAGGATAATATCTGAAGCAAAGAAAAAGGGTAAAACTGTTGCTATGGTAGGAGATGGGATAAATGATGCTCCAGCTCTTGCATCAGCTGATATAGGAATTGCCATGGGTTGTGGAACGGATCTGACAAGGGAAAGTGCTAATGTAAGTCTTCTTGGAGATGACCTCAGAAAAGTTCCATTAATGATACTTCTTGCAAAGAAGGTAAGAAAGGTTATATACACAAATATGTTCTGGGCTTTTATATACAATATTATCGGTCTTGGTCTTGCTCTGATGGGTAAGCTGAATCCTATCTTTGCAGCCCTTGCTATGGTTCTAAGCAGTGCCTTTGTTATTGCAAACTCTGTAAGGGTTAAGAACTGGTAATTATCTCTCTACAGGTAGTCCTTCATCTCTCCAGGATTTGATCCCACCTGCGATATTATAGACATCATATCCCAATGATGATAAAAGTCTTGAGGCTGAGGCACTTCTCATTCCTGATCGGCAGTAAACAATAACCTTTTTATCCCGGGGAATTTTATCTATCTGGTTTGGCAGAGAATCCAAAGGGATAAGAGTTGAGTCTGGAATATGACCTTCTTTATACTCCTGAGGGGTTCTGACATCAAGTATAAATACATTATCTTTTTCCTTTTCTATAAGGCTGTAAGCTGATTTAGGATCTAAATTTTGAAAGTCTGAGAATATATATCCTTTCAGATAAAGATAGTAGGTAACTCCCAGTCCTATTATCAGAAGAAAAATCAGATTTGATGATGAGAACTTTCTCATTTTTACCTCTAATTTTTTATTATTTGAGATATTATAACTGTAAATGGTGGGAAGGGAGAAACCCTTCCCTGACTTTAGTCATCCCAGTTTGGAGCTTTTATCTGATCAAGATCTAATTTTGCTTTGCTACCTTCTATCCATGGAGCCTTTCCGTAGAGTAAAACCTCTTCAGCTTTTATATTCTCAAACCATGCTCTTTGAAGCTGTGCTTTCCTGAGGTCACTGAAACTAATATTTGTTCCAATAAAGGATGCTTCCTGAAAATCTGTTGCTCTGAGATTTGAGTGGGTTATTATCGCTTTGTCCATTATCGCCCTTCTGAATCTTGTTTTCTCAAGTCTTGACTGTCTCATATCGGCACCTTTAAAGTTAGCACCTGAGGCATCACATACCATAAGCTGAACTTTAAACATATTTGCGTTCTCAAAATTTGCGTTTCTCAGGTGAACTCTCTGGAGAACAGCCCTTGATAGATTTGCATTTCTGAAGTTACATCCGGACAGATCAGCATCAGCAATAAATGCTCCTTCAAGATTTGCTCCTTCAAAGTTTGCATTTCTTATCTCCGCTCCTGTCAATGAAGCTCCGGAAAGGTCAACACCTGAAAAATCGATTCCATCAAGCTCAGCAAATGTAAGATCTATATCCTTAAGAGATACTCCTTCCTTTATCATCCTTTCTACATCTTCCTTCCTTAAGATATCCATAAAAAACCTCCTGATTTTTTTGAAACAATATAATACAGTTTATCAGATATTTTCATGTCCTAACTCATATTAAGCTTCTGACAATTTCTGACACCTTAACTGACAAAATTTGTCACATCTTATTTCTGCAGTAAATTTAAAATCTTTCTCTTGATTAAAGCTGACAACGTTTTGGTTTGTTAATGTCATCAAATTTTTAAAGTTTAAAAAAAATGGCACAGGACTTGCAATAAAAAAAACAAAATATTAATCGGAGGTAACAGTCATGAAAGACTTAAGGGAAAGACGTAAAAAAGAAGGCGGTTTTACACTGATTGAGCTGCTGATCGTTATCGCTATCATCGCTATTCTGGCATCTATAGCAATTCCTCAGTATTTAAAATACCAGCAAAAAGCTAAAGTTTCTTCATATGCTGAGCCAATAGCAAGAGGTTGTGTTATGGATATGGTTACTGCGTGTATAGAAGATCCAACAAACTATCCTCCAACAAATCTGCCAAACTGTGTAGCAACTGCAGCAACACCCGGAGGAACTGTAAATCAGCAGACTCTTAACAATGGAACATGTACTAATGGAACTCTAACAGGTGCATCTGCTGTTTATAGATTAGATGGTGTTGCTGATTATGAAGCCAATTGTCAGACTGATGCAAGTGGAAACATAAAGTGTTCTGTACAGCCAATATAATAGTATAGTGTAAATATAATACAAAAGAGGTGGGCTCTAAAAAGGGCTCACCTTTTTATTTTTGTTCAGACTTATTCATACTACTTCAGAACTCTTTAGATATCTCCTTTAACTCATTACCATCTTTTATTCTTATAAAGATTCTTAATTAATTCAATGTAATATTGGCATAATATTTTCTTAATTTTGTTAATAAATCCTAATAGGGGGGATGTGATGGTTCATAACAAGAATGGATTTACAATTGTTGAACTTTTAATAGTTGTAGCAATACTCGCTATTCTTTCCTCAATGTCTCTGGTTATGTATCAGAAATACAGAAATAAATCTTTCGTTGCATCCCATCTTTTACCTATAGCTGATGGCTGTTCTAAGGAAATAGTAGCATACTGTATAGGGTTAAATGTTGAAACACCTACAGTTATAAATGTTTCTTCTTTATCTCTGAGTAATTGTAAAAATGTAACCCTTCCAGATTACAATCTTACAGTTAATGTTACAGGTAGCTTTGTATGTAATCCAGGTGGCAATGTCTCAGGTGGGACTGTAGATGCTGAATCCGATAAAATACCGGAGTACAAAGCTGAATGTAATCTTTTAGCTGAAGGAATTAAATGTTCTGTTGTTGAAAAATAAAGCTAAGGTGTTGTTGGAGGGGATGTTCTGTATATAAAATCTATCTCAGCCCTTTCTGGTCTGTCAATTCTTGAAGAAACAACCCTTATAGCATAAATATCATATCCACCTGATGTTGTATCTTTATGAATAATAAAAGCTTCAATCTGATAATCACCTATGTTTGAATAACTTCCCAGATCAAATCTGTCAACAGGCTTACCATCAGGACATTCAAGTCTGTTAAGGTCAGGATTCCATGTCACCCTGTAGCATGGACATAACGTAGTCTCACCAACGCATATCATTCTTTCCGCATCGCTTTCCATATACTGATCTGTGGATAGTCTGTTCATAATATAGTTTGCTGCACCTTTAGCCGCCTCAAGTGCGGATGTGTATCTTTCTTCTATGACTGAGGTTTTTTTTCCGTATATCATAAATGTCATCAATGCCGCAACGATAGCCATTGCTACAAATCCGAGAAGCATCGTTGTTATCAGAGCCATTCCCTTTTCATTTCCTGCCTTCATCACGAACCTCTACTTGATTATTGACATCGGTTTTACAGATATCTTTATAACCTTCCATCTGTAATGTATAAAATCTGAGGAGCCAGGAAGGTAAAGTTTCATCCCGTTTACCTGTATGTAATTTCCGTTGGAGTCAGTGCTGTAATTTTTAAACTCATAGTCTGGATTAAATCCACCTTCCTGTATGAGTAGATAAACATTTATCCTCTTAAGCTGGAGTCTCAGATCATTCGCTGGAATAGAATTATCAACTATCTGGTCTGTAAGATCAACGATATTATCATCATCTATATCCAGATCTATAGTGAATTTAAAGTCTGCAACACAGGATAAAAGGGGGTTTCCTCCTGTAGCGTTATTGACTTTTCTAAGTAGGTTGTATGTTTGGGGATGACAGTGAGAGGGAAGGTTGGTATTACTAAGATAATAAACTATTTCAGAGCATGTACCACCGCATCCTGTAGACGCTGGATCAAAAGGAAATCCTACAAGTATCCCATCGGATGGGCATAATCCGTCGTTTACAACTCCCGCCACAAAGCCTTCATTATCAACAAATACCAGATTATCATTTGGAGCTTCTAATTCTGCATGAACTGGATCATTTCCTGCATTGTTGTTACATAAAACCCATCCTATAGTTGTGTTATTCGTATTATTCATTGTGGATCTTATCAAAAGATCCTTACCATCATTTACAGATTCTAAAATAAGGTAGTCGGATCCAAGTGTAAGAGGTTTCCCTATTCCATAGCCGACATGCTCAAGATCAAGTCTCAGAAGCTCAAGGCCTACAATCTTTTCCATCTGAAGCTCAACAGATTCAGACTCCCCTTTCATACTTTTAAATATGCTCACGTAGGTAAAATAGGCTGCACTCAGTATCAGAGATACTATAAATAGTGTTATTAGAACCTCTATTATTGAGTAACCTTTATCTCTGTCAGTTATAAATCTCATCACTCTTCCCTTGCTATCACAGTAGATATTGTATGTGTTATCTTGTTTCCTGTATGGAAATCTTTATAATCTGTGCATATTGTAACTGTTACACGGAATATATCTGCTGTTGGATCAGGCTGGTTTACAATCACCTGTTTGCCAAACTTTATATTCACATTCCTTACCTGTCTTGTTATTACACATTCAGGAACTGTTGGCTCTGTTGAGCATACAGGACAGTCAGTTCTGTTTACAACATCTTCAAAGCTACCATCGTTATTTATATCGTATATTCTGTTCGGATCCATATTTCTTATAAACTCAATCTCATCCTGCGCGATCTTAACTGTTTCATCTTTAATAAGCTTCTGAAAATTTATCTTGTATGCCACTGTGAATCCCTGGAGCATAAAGATAAGAACAAGTGCAAAGATAAAAAGAGAGACAAGAGCCTCTACAAGCGTATATCCTTTCTTATTTAACAACACAGTCTGTACCATTCCATTCTCCCATCTTGACCCTTATATAACTTATGGAGATACAGTCAAAGACCGCACCCTTTTTATCTCCTGTGAAGTATATACTTCCATTTGTGAATGTCCCTCTTTTATCAATGGTAATTGTTACTGGATTGTAACTGCTTTTATTCAGATTTACACATTTTATAACTGAGGATGTGGCCTCATCTATAAGACAGGCTGATTTATCAGCTGGATTAAGACTGAAGATAAGCCTTCTTTTCTCTCCAAAAGCGGTCATCCTTCCTTCCTGAAGCAGTCCATACATCCTCCTTATATCCGTTTCAATCTTGTTTGCTTCTATCTTATTCTTAAAAGGAACAACGGCAATTGCAGCCAGTATTGCAAACAGTACTATCACCAGAAGCAGTTCAACTATTGTAAAACCTTTTATCTTTCTAACCATAAAAGTATCTCTCCTCCAGGTGTGTAAGCCGTTTGTGGACTCTGACCCCCGACAACAAGATGTTTTTTCCAGCCTGTATTTCCTGAGGTTGAAAAATCACCTGTTGTAGATTCTGGTTTATTTTCCTGATTTATTCTACCACCGGTATCAGAGTAAAGTAATGTATAACTTGCTGTTATGTAGTATCCAGCATCACAGTTGTAAGTTACTGGAGCTCCTGTAGCACAGTTGAGATGCCATATTCTGTGTCTTCCTCCAACACTACATATATCAGCGTTAGGTTGTGATGTTGCGAAAAATACAGCTCCAAAGTTTGTAACTGAAGGGCTTGCGAGATTTTTCTCTTTCATATAGCTACCAGAGCCCAGATCCAGTTCTCTGTACCATCCAACCCTTGAGGATGTAATGTAGTTACAAACACCTGTTGCTGATCCTGAAACATTATAGACAGAACCTATAACCGAACAGCCTGAAGTATCACAGTTTAAAGGAATTCCATATATTCTGTTTGGTTTTGTAGTTTGAGGGTTATCATCTTTATAAAACCATTTTCCGGTTCCAAAAAAGATATAGGGAACATTGAAACAGTCCATAAAAGAGACTGACGTTACTACAGGAAGCATTCCTCCAGAGGATATTGATGAGGTTATATCTGTCCATGAATATCCACCACTGGTTTTGATAACAAGGATTCCTCCTGTTTGTGTAGAGATAGAACTGCCTTTTGTATATCCCAGGAACAGGTAATCAGTATTTCCATCTTCATCAAGATCCAGGCCTTCGTACTGTAATCTTCCTCCAAATGCTTCTGTGATGCCTGTGTCTATCACAGTATCAATACTTCCTGTTTCCGCGTCAAGTATAAACAACTTAAGGCTTTGATTTGATATACCTTTGTAGTCTGTAGGTCCTGATGCAAAAAGAACTTTTGCTTTCTGGGCGTTTCCGTTGAGAACTCTTATTACACCTGGTCCAGAAAAGCTAAATCCAAGATCTTTATCAGAAAACTCCCATAGGAGTTTTGGATTTAATGGATCTGTAATATCAAGTGCAAAATAAGAGGATCTACCAACGCAGGATGAGGATGCAGGATCGGGACAGGTGTCAGAAGGAGGATTTACACAGTTTGTTCCGCTACAACCACATGCTCCTCCCAGTCTCATTCCTCCGATCAGTATTATCCTGTCAGGTTTTTCATTTAGATCTGTAATATCTTTATCAAGGTATATGATGTAAGGTGATTGATCTATGTAATAAATGTGACAGTAATCAGGATCAGCCAGATATCTCAAGTATGGAAGAGCATTTTTAGGTATGAAAGCCCACAGCTCTTTCCCAAGACCTTTTGTAGTATAGTCTGTTATGAGTTCTGCAACCTGATATTTTGTAAGTAATCTTTTAATCTTTCCAGCCTCAAAAGCATGTAGCATACCATCATTGGCTCCCACAAAAACTATACTTCCTCTGTATAAGCTTGATTCATACTGAACGATCGCTGGAGATGAATGCATTATATCTCCCAGCTTCCATATCCTGTCAGCTGTTCCGTCAAAAAATGTTCTGTTGCGACATTTAAAGTCAGATTCTCCCCTTATATACCTTATAAGGTTATCTATCTTTTCGTTATCATTATTGCCTGGAATACACGATGGGATTAAAGATGCATTTCCCAGTAAATTTGCAAACGAGGATTTGTTTGCAGGTTCAAAACTTACGATACTGTTTGAGGAAACAGCTGCGAATATGTTTCTCTGCAATCCATCTGTTAAAGCAAGTTCTTCACCGGCTTCCCAGAGGTAATGGGTTTCTTCTATTGAAGGAATAGGATTGGGGTCGTATTCTGCAGGTATAGGATCACCAGCAATATCGGTTCTCAGTTCACCTTTAAGCTCGCTCTCATAGAGATTTGCAATAATGTTTCCATCAGGATCTGTATCAAACATCAGTATAAAATCGTAGTAATCATTAACAGTAATCGGTTCACCACTTGCTTTTTTCTGATCGTAAGATGGGTTATAAACATCAAGAATGATTCTTCCGCTGTTATCTACCGTATTGTCTCTAACATTCTGTGCGTATTTTGTGTTTAAAAACCAGTATGTATATAAAGATCCTATCCATGTAAGGTCTATATCTCCAAATGTTTTTTTCGGATAGCTTGCGGCATGGTTGATTATAGAACCTTTACCTTTACCAGTTGTTTGGGCAGCTATAACGGTTCCTGAGGTTGCTCCTTTCTTGATCTCTCCAAATATCTCTCTCAGTGCGGCTTCTATCTCTGCACCACTGTTTGCCTGATAAAATGTGTCTGGCACACCATCATTATCCTTATCCCATTCTTCACAGCATGGAAAATATGTTCCGTTAGGATCACAGTGAGGTCTCGGAAATTCTACATATCTACTATTTGTTCCAAGTCCTGGAAGATCATAGGGGTAGTTATCATTACTGCAGGTATCGTCAAAACTGCCGTGAGCAGCAACAGTTTTCATTGAGTAAATTCCTTCCACATCCGTATTGAATATGTATAGTGAGAAGACTTTTGCTTTTTGATCTCCTGAGAGATCAGATCTCAGATCTGTGGTGTGTATAGTGTTCGCTGGGCTATCTGGATCTAAATCACCATTCCATAAACCATCAGATATAAGCAGAACATAGTTATTTCTACAACTTGCCGGAACAACATCACCACTTTCAAGAACTTCGTAGTATGGATCTTTTTCTGTTCCAAGACCTATAAATCCGGTATTACTTTCAAACCAGTGATCGTTACTCTGCTTCAGATAATCATAGGCCTCCCATACTGCTTCACCGGTTGGTGTCCCGTAATATGGAATCTCATTTTGTAAAGCAGTTATTAACGCATTTAGATCATTCTGGTAAAAAGCGTATCTTATTTCACCTTCTCTTATGTTGTTTCCCCCGTATACCATAAATGTTATTCTTACATCATCAAAACTTTCCTGAATTACGCCTGTATAATCATCTTTAGGTATCTTAACGTTAACAGCCCTTCCATCTGTAATCTGTCCCAGGGCACATGATCTATTTCCATCAAATATGTACAGGTAGTCATTTTTATCCTGGTATGAAGGTGTTGTTCTGCTGTAATTTTCAGGTTCTATATATATAATGCAGTCAAGATTTGAATCATAAACGCCTCTTCTTGAACCCTGTGATCTTAAGATACAGTCTGTGTCTGTACATGTGGCTTTTCCACCTATTAATGCTTTAAGTGCAGCATCAATTCTTGTTGTTGTTGCCCAGTTTAAGAAGTTTCCACTCAGACATCCTATATTTCCGGCACCATTATTTCCAGAACAATCGCAGGAGCTTTTTATCCAGTATCCGTCTGCTGTGCTGTACTCGTAACATGCATTACTATCAAAAAGGCCGTAATACACTGTTGTATTATCATAGTTACTTATGACCACGGTGTTTCGTGAGACACACTCAGCCACATAACTATCGTAGTAGTATGGATACCCCCAATTACATGGATAATATGCTGGGAACTGCATACTTCCTGAATAATCCATAACCATGACAACATTAGGTTTTACTTCAGTTTTGAGGAATGGGGGAATTGTACAGTAATTGGTCATATTACCGTAGGATAGTGATACGAAACTTAGAAATATTACTAAAAGAGCACTAATTTTCTTTATATATATCATGATCTTCTTCATTCTCTTCCTCCACAGGAATAATAATGAATCTGCCTGATTCTTTCTGGATGAGATAGATCTTTTCACCCTGTTTAAGTTCCTTTTTTCCTACTATTTCAGCGTCATTTAGGTTTATGATCACTCTGTTTGGAAATATGAAGCAGACAATATAGTTGTCTCTTTTTTTTAGGATCTTTATTGGTCCTATCGCTTTATCTCCTTTTTCTATATGTGAGGCTACATAAGGAGGGATGGAAACTATTTTTCCCTGTGAATAACTGTAAAACAGGAATAGGACTGAAAGTACAATATGCAGATATTTCATCTGTTACATCCCCTTGTAATATATTTATCCATATATTTTAATTAATTCCTTTAGTATAAAAAAATCGTGAGTTTATCTTTTCAGCTTTATTACAGTTAAAAACTCTTTTTTCGCTTTTGTTTTTATCTCTCCTCCATATCTGGATAATAAAAACTCAGAGATTTTCAGACCAACTCCAGAACCTTTCTGTATCTCCTGTATATCATTTTTTATAAACAGATAACAGATCTTTCTATCTGTACACATCCTTATATGTATCTTACTTTTTGAGTATTTGATACTGTTTTCAATTATTGTGTGAAATATATTTTCCGCATCTACAGGATCAATTTTTATATAGAAATCTTTAAGATGAAGGATTACTTTCCTGTCCAAAAGATGATCTGAGAAAAGATCAAGTGTGTTTAGTATTACATCCTTTATGTTTATTATTCTTAGACTTCTTTTCCTTTCTGATATCTTTTTTAATATCTGAAGACTGCTTTTAAAGTCTGTCTCAATAAGCTGGTAAGCTTTTTCAAGCCTCTCTACAGGCTTTATATTACATTTTGATTTTATAAGTTCTATATTCAGTTTCTGTGAGGACAGAAAGTTTCCAAGTTTATGTGTTATCGTAAGTAAAAATATCTCAAGAAGTTTCCTGTTCTCTTCCTTTTCCTGTATATGTCTTATTATTGTTATGTACATAACAAAAAGAAGTGTAACTGTTAAAACAGCTTCCCACACAAGAAGGTTAAGACCGAATGTTTTTATCTTTTCTATCTTGTAGTTTTTGTCAAGAAGTATGTAGTTTCCACCTAAGAATGTTACAATCTCGTATCTTTCTGGATCAAAGCTGCTGTCGATGGTGAAATATCTGGGAAGTTTTAAGAAAGGTTTTTCAGTCAGTATAGCCTTATAAAGATGAGCCTCTTTGTAAAGCTGATACTCAAGGTTTTTTTTGAAAAAGATGATACTGATTCCGTTTATTACTGAAAAACCAATTGTAAGCACAATACTGAAAATGATAAGTATCTTCTTCTCAAATGATATCAATTTAGTTTATAACCTCTTCCTTTGTAGGTAACGATAGCATCCTTAGGCAGGATTTTTCTCAGTTCCTTAATGTAAGTTCTGACTATCTCATCTCCAACAGGTTTGTCTCCCCATACATAGGCGAGTATTCTCTCAGTAGGAACGATGGATCCTCTGTTTTTTACTAAAAGGTAAAGAAGTTCCCATGCTGTTCTTGATAGTTTTACCTCTTCTCCTTTTTTGTAAACCATCTGGTTGTCTATATCTATAGTTATATCCCCTATCTTTACACAGTACTCCCTGTGTTTTCTTTTTGACAGGGCTTTAAGTCTGAGTAAAAGCTCTTTAGGATCAAAAGGTTTTGTTAAGTAGTCATCAGCACCAAGGTTAAAGCAGACCTCTTTATCCCTTATATCTGATTTTGCGGTAAGTATAAGAACTGGTACATCAACACCTCTATTTCTTATATCCCTTAATATCTCCTCCCCTTTTCTGTACTTCAGCATAAGATCAAGAACTATAACATCAAACTGGTTTAGATCAAATATATCATCAATCTCCCTGTCATCCTGTATCCATTTAACAGTTATGTTATTCTCCTTCAGATACTCTTCTATAGTCTCCCCTAATAATGGATCGTCTTCCACCAGAAGTACATGCATATTATTTTCCTAAATTTAATTTTTTATTTATC
Organism: Persephonella marina EX-H1; assembly: GCF_000021565.1. NCBI lineage: Bacteria > Pseudomonadati > Aquificota > Aquificia > Aquificales > Hydrogenothermaceae > Persephonella > Persephonella marina. The sequence continues at coordinate 1,110,262 of NC_012440.1, forward strand.
ATATATTCGGATCTTTTTAATTTTAATTCAAGGAGTTTGCAATGAAGGTAACGGCTGTTTTACTGGCTGCAGGGAAAGGAAGAAGAATGGGTGAGAAAAAGCAGTTTATAAAACTGAAGGGAGAGCCTGTATTCCAGTATTCCCTTAATACTATAAATAAGGTTGATCTTATATCTGAGATAGTTCTTGTACTTCCTGAAGAGGATATAGATAGAGTAAAGATATTTTCGTTTAAAAATGTTATAAAGGTTCCCGGTGGTAGGGAAAGACAGGAATCTGTTTATAATGCGTTAAGATCAATAGAAGATGCAGATATTGTTGTTATTCATGATTCTGCAAGACCTTTTGCTACCGAAAGGATGTTTATAGATGGTATAAAAAATGTTAAATCTGGATGGGACGGCAGTATTACAGCTTTAAAAGCGAGGGATACTGTAAAAAGGGTCAGGGATAAAAAGGTGGTTCAGACATTAAACAGGGAAGAGCTATATATAGTTCAGACACCACAGACGTTTGATTATAAAAAAGTTCTTGATGCCCATGAAAAAGCTGTTAGAGATAAGATTTTTGGGACGGATGATGCTTTTCTTATGGAAAAGTACGGTTACAGTGTAACTGTAAATGAAGGATCTGTTCTTAACTTTAAGATAACAACAAAGGAAGATATGATACTTGCAAACTGTCTTGCAAAAGAGAAGACACCTTTTTAGAGTATAACCGTTTCTGTTCTCTTTTCTGTCTCAAGATGTTTTGAGTAGTTGAGAAGTTTTATCTCTGTTTTTCTGCCGTCAGTTTCTAAAACCGAGATTCCGGTGTTTGTATGTTTTAAAGCCCAGAGATTTTCAAGCCCTAAACCTGTCATAATACAGATTATACCCTGGATAGATCCACCGTGGGCTACGATAAGTATGTTATCCTCTGGAAGTTTCAGTATGTCCTTTATAAATGATTCAAGTCTTGATCTGAAATTCTCAATATCTTCCTGGTATGGAAGGGGGCACGCTACAGGATTTTTAAGCCAGTTCTGGAAAGTCTGGTAATCCGTCTCAAATATATGATCGTATGTTCTTCCTTCCCATTCACCAAAGCTCATCTCCCTTATTCTTTTATCCTTTGTGATATCCATATCCAGAACATCAGCTATTATCTGTGCAGTTCTGAATGCTCTCTTTAGATCTGAGCTGAAAACTCTCTGGATATTAAATTTTTTAAGCTCTTCCCCTGCGAGTCTTGCCTGGACAACACCTGCAGGTGTAAGATCTGTGTCTATATGGCCCTGAATTATTCTTTTTGCGTTGTACTCACTCTCTCCATGTCTGCAAAGTATAAGCCTTTTCATGACTGATCCTCTAAATTTAAGAGAACGGGAACTTCGCTGCACTCATTGAACTTCACACAGTGGATGCACTCTGTCCATACCTTCTGTGGAAACTCTGATTTTTCAACAGTTCTAAAGCCAAGTTTTTCAAAAAACTGTGGAACGTAGGTCAAAGCAAAAACCTTTTTTACACCAAGTGATCTTGCATCCTCTATACATCTTTCTACAAGTTTCTTACCTATACCCCTTCCCTGATATTCAGGGAGAACTGCAAGGGATTTTATCTCAGCAAGATCTTCCCAGAAGATATGAAGTGAGCAAACACCTGCTATCTTCCCATCTATCTCATAGACGAAAAAATCCCTTATATGCTCGTATATGCTGTTCAGACTTCTTGGAAGAAGGATGCCCTTTATGGCGTAACTCTGGAGTATTTTGAATATCTGGTGGGCATCCTTTACATTCGCCTTTCTTATACCTGTCAACTCTCTTTATTACCCTTTTTGTTTATCTTTTTCTCAAAATCCTTTATAGCTATCTTGAAAACCTGATCAATATGATCAACGAATATAAGGTTTATATTCTTTCTTGCAAATGGTGGCAGATCTTCCATAACCTCATCTTTATTGTCCTTTGGAAGGATCACATCCTTTATCTCAGCTCTCTTAGCAGCGAGTATCTTTTCTTTCAATCCACCAACAGGAAGTACTTTTCCCCTTAATGTTATCTCACCGGTCATTGCAACATCAGCCCTTACAGGAAGATTCATAAACAGTGAACATATAGCTGTTGCTATTGAAATACCTGCAGAAGGACCATCCTTTGGTATAGCTCCGGCAGGTACGTGTACATGTGTATCATACTTCTGGAAGTCTTCAGGGTCTATTCCATACTCCTCAGACTTTGATTTTACGTATGATAGTGCTGTCATCGCTGACTCTTTCATAACATCACCAAGTGATCCTGTCAGTATCAGCTGTCCCTTTCCAGGCATTCTTGTTGCTTCAATCTTCAGTATCTCACCTCCAACCTCTGTCCATGCAAGGCCAGTAACAACACCGATCTCATCTGATTTTTCCTTTTCTGGCATGTATAATGGAGCACCAAGGAATTTCTTAACAAGTGATTTTGTTATTCTGTACTTTTTCTTTTTACCTTTAAGGGCTATCTCCTTTGCTATCTTTCTCAATACAGCATTTATCTGTCTCTCAAGACTTCTAACACCGGCTTCCCTTGTGTAATGCCTTATTAAAAATCTCAGTCCTGAGTCTGTGAACTCAACATATTTTTGGCTCAGACCGTTCTCTTTAAGCTGTCTTGGGATAAGATAGTTCTTTGCTATATAAAGCTTTTCCTCTTCAGAGTAACCGGGTATTCTTATAACCTCCATTCTGTCAAGTAAAGGTCTTGGTATTGTGTCTATCCTGTTTGCTGTGCATATAAACATAACCTCAGATAGATCAAAAGGAACGCCAAGGTAATGATCCGTAAACTCTCTGTTCTGTTCAGGATCTAAAACCTCAAGTAACGCTGAGGCAGGATCCCCTCTAAAGTCTGATGCAAGTTTATCAACCTCATCAAGCATTATCACAGGATTCTTAGTACCTGCCTGTTTTATAGCCTGTATGATCCTTCCTGGTAAAGCACCAACATATGTTCTTCTGTGTCCCCTTATCTCAGCCTCATCTCTAACGCCACCAAGGGACTGTCTTACAAACTTTCTCCCAAGAGATCTTGCTATGGATTTCCCGAGAGAGGTTTTACCAACTCCAGGTGGTCCAACAAAGCATAGTATAGGACCTTTCATAGATTTTTCTTTTTTAAGTTTCTGGACGGCAAGATACTCAAGTATTCTCTCTTTTACCTTCTCAAGATCGTAATGATCCTCGTCCAGTATTCTTTTTGCCCTCTTGAGATCAAGTTTATCCTTTGTTCTCTTACTCCAGGGAAGTTCAACAAGCCAGTCAAGGTATGTTCTTATTACACCTGCCTCTGCAGAGTCAGGGTGCATCTTCTCAAGTCTTTTAAGCTGTTTCTCAGCCTCCTCTCTCACATCCTCAGGCATGCCTGCTTCTTCAATCTTTTTCCTGTACTGTTCTACCTCTTCCTGTCTCTCATCTTTCTCTCCAAGCTCTTCCTGGATAGCCTTTATCTGCTGTCTCAGGAAGTACTCCCTCTGATCTTTCTCCATAGATTCTCTTGCTGCTGTTCTTATCTTGTGCTGTATCTCAAGGAGCCCAACCTCTTTTATAAATAGGTCATGAACGTATCTTAATCTCTCAACAGGATCAACGATCTCAAGTATCTTCTGGGCATCAGGTGATTTTAGATCAAGTATTGATGCCACAAGATCAGAAAGCTTTCCTGGCTCTTCAAGAGTTCTTATTATCTCAACAAGATCTGGAAGTACCTGTTTACCAAGGGCTATAGATTTATCTAAAAGATCCTTGATTGAGTGTATGAGAGCTTCAACCTCAATATTCTCTTCAGGCGGTTTAGGTTCTTCTAAAACCTCAAGCTTTACCTTATACAGGTTGTCTTCTTTTATGAACTCTTTTATTTTCCCCCTTGCTACACCCTGAACGAGTATTTTTATCCTGTCATCCTCCAGTTTCATCATACGGAGGATTGTTGCAACGGTTCCTATCTCATAAAGATCATCCTTTGTAGGCTCTTCTATATCTTTGTCTTTTTGTAGAGCCAGAAATATATATCTGTCGTGACTTTCTATGGCTTCTTCAATAGCTTTTATTGAAAAAGGTCTTCCAACAAAGATAGGGAAAACCATGTAAGGGAATATAACAAGGTCTCTTATAGGAAGAAGTGGAAGTTCTTCAGGTATAGGAGCTTCCATGTTTGTTTCTTCATCAAATAGGGACAGAGCCATTCTTACCTCCTGATCAGTATCTTGATTTTGGTATTAATGATTAGTTTGTCCATAGCTTTTGGAACCTTTATAAATAAAATACCATTTTCCATTTTTGCGTAAGCATTTTCAATATTTATATGATCCTTAAATACAACCTTTCTTTTAAATCTTCCTGTTGATCTCTCCATAATCACATACTTACCTGCGATCAGAGGTCTTTTTATTCCCTGAATAGTTATACTGTTCTCATCACCTTTTATCTCAATATCCTCAGGTAAAACACCTGGAAGATCCATAATTATGATGAAACTGTCATTCTCCTCAACAATATCTACAGGTGGTTTTTCTTTAGAAACCATCTGAACTACCTCATCAGTTTGTAAATGAATTATACCTTATATTTCTTTAAAAAATCTTCAAAGGATAAACCTTTTTTTATAGCATCAATGATCTTTTTGTCACTGTCTGAAAGATCTGCTTTTTTCAGAAGCTCTGGTTTTCTGACAGCTGTTTTTTCAATCTGCTTCCATCTTCTCCATAACTTGATCAGTTTATGGTTCCCTGATCTCAGAACTTCAGGAACTTTCATTCCTCTGTACTCTGCAGGTCTTGTGTAGTTAGGATATCCAAGTAAACCGTCATTACTGAACGAGTCAGCATTTAAGCTCTCACTGTCACCTACAACACCGGGAATAAGCCTTATAACAGCATCCATTATAACAAGGGCTGCTGGTTCTCCACCTGAGAGTATAAAATCTCCTATAGATACCTCCTCATCAACAATGCTTTTTACTCTCTCATCAACACCTTCATATCTTCCACAGATTATCATTATCTCTTCTTTCTTTGATAACTCCTCAGCAAATTTCTGGTCAAACTTTCTACCCCAAGGTTCTGTGATAAGGACGTAAGGTTTATGACCTTTTTCAGTTATGCTGTCGTATGCTTTAAAAATAGGTTCAGGTTTTAAAAGCATACCTGGACCGCCGCCGTAGACTACATCATCAACAGTTCTGTGCTTATCCTCAGTAAAATCTCTCAGATCTACGCTTTTTATATCAACGATACCTTTTTTTACAGCCCTTGATACAATACCCGTATTTATAAAGCCTTCAAAGAACTGGGGAAATATTGTTAAGACAAAGAACTTCATTTTCATCACACATCTATTTATTTTTACCGGTGGCCTCCAGTAAGCCGGATTCTGTTGACGCAGCCATTTATCTCAGCTCCCTACCCGGGAACGTAGCCTTTTCAGGCATTCGGGCGGGCCACCCTCAAACGTTCCCCTATTTGGGATTGCTCCGGAAGGGGGTTGCCGAGCCTGTCAGCTCACGCTGACAGCTGGTGGGCTCTTACCCCACCGTTTCACCCTTACCTGTCCGGATAAACCTTTCGGTGCTAACACCTACTTTAAGTTTATCGGGACAGGCGGTCTACTCTCTGTTGCCCTTTCCGCAGGGTTACCCCTGCCTGCCTTTCGGCAGCTTCCTGCCCTGTGGAGTCCGGACTTTCCTCCCCTGCGAAAGCAGGAGCGGCTGCACCGGAAACCACCGGCAGAGATATTATAATAACATTGTAAGATTTTTCAAGAAAACCTTATGCTGAAATGTAGTATAATTGAGAAAAATCTTAATGGAGGCATCATGTTTAGAAAAGTTCTATCGCTGGTAATATTTTTTGCGTTTTTTGGGGTTTCTCTGGCAGAAGATGGGATAGTTTATATTGATATCCAGAAGGTAGTCTCACAATCAGCTGCAGGAAAGGAAGCACAGTCCGTTCTTGAGAGAGAAGCTCAGAAATTTCAGGAAGAGATACAGAAAAAACAGCAGGCAGGTGAAACACAGTCACAGCTTCAGGCTTATGCTGCAGAAAAACAGCAGGAGCTGATGAAAAAAAGGCAGGAGCTTGCTGAGAAGTTTATGAGATTACTCCAGGAGAATATCCAGAAGTTTTCAAAGGAGAAAGGTTACACACTTGTTGTTGATAAGCAGTCCCTTTTGTACGCAAACCCTAAATATGACAGAACAGACGAGTTTTTAAAGTATTTTGACAAAAACTATAAAAAGGGAAGTCTTAAAAATTAATGAGAGTTATAGCCCTTTTAACAGACTTCGGAACTGAGGACGGTTTCGTTGGTGCTGTTAAAGGGGTTATAAAGAGTATAAATCCTGCTGTAAGTATTGTTGATATTACACATGGTATAGAATCTTTTGATATCCTTGAGGGAGCTTTAATCCTTTCCTCTACTTACAGGTACTTTCCAGAAGGAACAGTTTTTGTCTCTGTTGTTGATCCAGGTGTTGGAACAGAAAGGAGACCGATTGTAGTAAAAACTGAGAAATACTTTTTTGTAGCTCCTGATAATGGTGTTGTATCACTTGCAGTTAAAGATCAAAAGATTGAGAAGATAATAGAGATAAAGAATGAAGATTTTATGCTGAAAAGGGATACTGAGACATTCCACGGAAGGGATATATTTGCTCCAGTGTCTGCCTATATATCAAGGGGTATTCCTTTAGATATGTTAGGAAAAGAGTTAAAAGATATTAAAAGAATAAACCTGCCTGAGCCAGAAATAAAAGATAATACTATGACAGGACAGATAATAAAGTTTGATAAGTTTGGTAACTGTATAACGAATATTAAAGAGCTTCCAGATTTTTACGAAATTGAGATTAATGGGATCACTATTAAAAAAGTTGTAAAGAGTTTCCTGGAAGGGGAAAGAGAAAGTTTAAATCTGATCAAAGGAAGTTTTGGTTTTTATGAGATTTTTGTCCCTGAAGGAAGCTGTAAGGATATTTTTAAACTAAAAAAAGGGGACAGGATATTAATAAAATTAAAAAGGTGAGAGGATGTTGATTATCAAATGCTCAAACTGTGGTTTTGAGATAACAGACTGGAAAAAAGCCCAGCTTTATGGCGGGACAGAAAAGGTTATGGCTATAATAGTCGGCTCAGGATCATCAATAGAGAAAAGAAGAAAGCTTGCGGCTCTTTTTAACCAGCAGGGAACAGCATGTCCTAAATGTAGAGAAACTGATATCTGGACATGGATCTAAATATTTTTTGATATCTCTGTGTAAGTCTCATTTACAATCTGATCTTCCGTTTTACCCTCCGGATACACAGGCTTTAAGAAAGTGATTGTAACCTTACCAGGTTTTGGAAATCTTGAGCCGATAGGGAAAACATTATAAGCACCTTTTATAGCAACAGGAACAACAGGTATGTTTAATTCTTTACTGAGGATCGCAAAACTCTTTTTGAAAGGCAGAAGTTTCCCATCCCTTGTTCTTGCCCCTTCAGGGAATATCACAACATTTTTCCCTTTCTTCAAAAGTGTTGCCGTTTTCTGGAGCGATAGCTTCAGATCTCTGTTTATGTTTACTGTGAGTATATGGAAGTATTTTGCCAGGAGTTTTCTTAAAGGAGATCTAAAGTATATCTCCTCAGCAAGGAAGTATGTATCTACAAGATTTTTATCTGGAAGTGAGGCTATAAGGAAAAAACCGTCAAGTAAAGACTGGTGATTTGGTGCAAGTATAAAGTTTTCTGAAGGTATATTTTCCAGTCCCTTCACCTCTAATGAGAAGTAGGCTTTAAATACAGGCTTTGTAACTTTTTTCAGAATTAATACAGGTAGTTCTGTCTCTTTTATATCAATCTTCACCTCTTTTTCAAATAACTTTTTCCAGTTTATTTCCTCAAACTCTATCTTCTTTTTCTTCTCCGATATGTATCTGGAAAGCTCTTCTACAGTCTGGAGATTTGATAACTGCTGATCCGTTATCTCAATACCAAATGTTTTCTCAATAAAGGCCTGAAGTTCAACCTTCTCAAGTGAATCAAGTCCAAGATCAAGCTCAATATGGCTGTCAGGATAGATATCCTTTTTACTGACCTTTTTCAGATATTCCTTTAAGATTCTGTACTCCTCAAGATCAGGCTCTTTTACCTCTCTTTTTATTACTTTTTCTTCTTCAAGAAATCTGTCTAAAAGGAATCTCCTTATCTTTCCAAGCCTTGTTTTTGGAAGTTCCCTCTTTACTATCTTGAATCTGTATATCCTTTTATAATCTGGGACTGTAAGATTGTATTTGTCTATAACATTCCATTTTATAGTTTCCTCTATATTCAGAACTCCTGACTGTGATATCTTCTGGAAGTCCGGATAAACGAGCGCAAAAAGCTGCCCATCCTTCATCATAACAGCAACTTCCTTTACAAGATCTGATACCTTTAAGATCTTTGATTCTATCTCCTCAGGATTTATATTTTTTCCTGTTGGAAGCACAATAATATCTTTCTTTCTTCCTGTAACATAAAGATATCCTTCATCGTCCAGATAACCTAAATCACCTGTGTAAAGCCATCCATCCTTTATAACCTCCGCTGTTTTTTCAGGTTTTTTGTAGTAACCTTTCATAACATTGTCGCCTTTTACAATTATCTCACCATCTTTTATCTTTACATGAACACCTTTTATAGGCTTTCCAACGGATCCAAGTTTTATCTTTTCTGGTGGGTTAAATGAAACGATAGGAGATGTTTCTGTAAGTCCGTAACCTTCAACGATCTTAAATCCAAGAGCCCAAAGATCCTTTGCTATATCCTCATCAAGCTTTGCTCCACCGCTTACAAAATATTTGATATTACCTCCAAATGTTTTATGAACTTTACTGAAAATAACTCTACTTAAACTCTGGTTGTTTATCGTTTTGGTTATATTAAAAAGTGTTCTGGTTATCAAGTTGCTGTTTATCTTCTCAAATATCTTTCTGTGAAAAAGTGTGTAAAGACGGGGAACACCTATAAGTATTGATACTTTATGTTTTTTCATAAGGTTGAGTATCTCTTCGGAGGATAGCTTCTCAAGAAATATTATCGTTGCACCAAGTGTTAATGGGACAAGCATTGATACCATTAAAGGGTAGGAATGATGAAAAGGAAGGATGGCTATCGTTTTGTCAGAGCTGTCAGCTATCTCCGTTTCATGGATACTTTTTATGTTTGAAAGTAGATTTTTATACGAGAGCATAACACCTTTTGGAGGACCTGTTGTCCCCGATGTGTACAGTATCACAGCTGTATCTTCTTCTGAGACGGTTATCTCTCTGATACTTTCCTTTATGCCTTCTGTTTTAAGATCTTCAAAGATGATAACCGGTATATCCTTTTTTAGAATATTCAGGGCCTTTTCAACGGTTGGATACCTCTCTTTTGAACAGAATATATAGGAAGGTTCGCTATCTCCCAATATGTACGAGACTTCTTCCTCAACGGACATAAAATCTATCGGGACAGGGATTCCCCCTTTTTTCCATATGCCGAAAAAGCTGTATATCCACTCAGGTCTGTTCTCTGAGAAAATACATACCCGATCGTCTTTTTTTATAACTAATTTTGATGAGAAAATATCTATGTTCTTTTCAATCTGAGGATGGTTGATAATCTTATTACCTGCTATAAGCTGTGAGTCCTTATGGATATATATCATAGATATGAATTTAATATATTGTGATCGTCTTGACAATTTTTATAATTTAAATTAAATTATTTAGTCCTTGTTGAATATGTTGAGCCGCTAGCTCAGTTGGTAGAGCACCGGTCTTTTAAACCGGTGGTCCTGGGTTCGACCCCCAGGCGGCTCACTTTTATGGTATAATCTTACGCTATGCCCCCGTCGTCTAGCCAGGCCTAGGACACCGGCCTTTCACGCCGGCGACACGGGTTCGAATCCCGTCGGGGGCATTTTTAATTTGTGGTCGGTTAGCTCAGATGGCTAGAGCGCCTGCCCGACACGCAGGAGGTCGGAGGTTCGAATCCTCCACCGACCATTCATCTTCCTCCCTTTTCTCAATCCTCCCGACAATCTACATTAGCCAAAATTAAAAAAGTGTTTAAATTAAATACTGTAAAAGAAAAAAAGGAGGGTTGAGATGAAAGTATTCATAAGAGAAAAAGATGGGAGGTACCAGCTTGTAAACCCATACACTCAGGAGGTTATCTCAGAGTTTTCAGATGTATCTGATGCTGTTAGAGAGGCACTTGACAACGATCTTCAGCTCCCATTAAGGGCTGTTGATGGTGAGTTTGTTATTGATAAGGAAGGAAATCCTGTTTATATAAATGAAAAGGGAATACTTGAGCTTGCAGATGGAACATTACTTGAGGAATGCAGAATCTGTCCGAAATGTGGATGGATAGCATACTGGGAAGAGGTTATGGATGAGGATAAAGAGCCAAGAGAATGTTATGTCTGCCCACACTGCGGTAATGTTTTTGGATGTACCCCTGAGCCTGAAGATATAGGTGAAGGAGATTAAAAGGGGGGCTCAAGCCCCTTTTTTATGCTGTAGATTTTTCTTTTTCTTTAGCTTCTACCTTTTCTTCTTTTGTAACTTCAGCTTCTATCTCTTTAGTAGGTATTACCTTCTCTTCTTTTTTTTCTGTTTCGCCACTTAATGAGTCTTTAAAACTTCTTATACCTTCACCTAAACCTTTACCTATTTCAGGCAGTTTTTTTGCCCCGAAAAGAAGGACAAGAATACCAAATATTATTAAAAGTTCCCAGATTCCAATACCACCAATCATAAAAATCCTCCTATATTCCGCGAAGTTTTTTAACAGTTTTAATTATATCATCAATGTTATCTTCAATGACTTTAGGTTCCCAGACCTGTACAATTCTTCCCTGTGGATCAAGTAGAAAAACAGTGCTGACGATCTTCTCCTTCTCTATACCATGTACATCAACCTTTTCATAAACACCATAACCTTTTATAGCTGTCATATCAGGATCACTTAACATAAGAAATTTTATATCATGATCATGTTTAAATCTTTTGTGTTCCTCAACAGGATCAGGATCAATAACAACTACTGTTACGCCAAGGTTCATAACCTTTTCAAGATTTTCTTTCAAAGGACATTCTGATCTGTCACATCTTCTTTTTTCTTCTGTCTGTGAAAAATATATAAGAACATGCCTGTTTTCACTTAAAAGATCTCTGAGGCATACCTCCTTACCTTCAGCTTCTATCAGACAAAACTCAGGAGCTATTTCCCCAACTTTTTTTCTTTTGTCTTTAGCCATTTTTACCCTCCATTTTTATTATTCTCTTTATATCCTCAATAAGCTCAGGCATATGTTTAAATCTATGATCTCCACCTGGAAAAAGCTTCACATAAAAATCTTTAAAATACTCAGCTGTTTTCCTGCTATCTAAAACCTCATCACCTTCGTCAAGATAAACATATATCCTATCTCTTATATTTTCCAGTTTTTCTAAAGGAACAAAAAATCTCTCCAGGGATCTAAAATGTTTCTCTGTAAACTCATACTCCTCATCTGTCTTGTAATTCTTGTGGTGTCCTATTTCTGATCTCAGTATGATATGTGCATCAACTGCCGGATTTATAAGAACGGATCTATTCCCATATTTATAGGAGAGGTATAGAGCATAAAATCCTCCCAGAGATGTTCCTACAAGTATTAAAGGCTCTTCTCTCAGATTTCTTACAAGATACTCAAGAAGTTCAACAGCCTTCTCAGGGTCATAGGGAAGGTTTATAGATATTACATTTTCACTGCCAAAGGCTTCTCTTAGATGATTTACTTTATCTCCATAACCGGCTGAGTTAAAGCCGTGAATATAAAGAAATTTCATATCAAACCCCTTGAAATTTAAAGTCACTATATTATATTAGTGAAATTGTAAAATTCAAACAATGATTGTTGACAATAGATAACTTTTGTGCTTAAATATTTAGCCTCGTGGGAATAGGTAAGCTGGCGTAGCTCAGTCGGCAGAGCAGGTGATTTGTAATCACCAGGCCGTGGGTTCGAGTCCCACCGCCAGCTCTTTAGAATAAGGAGGAGTCGCCTAGCCTGGCCAATGGCGGGAGACTGTAAATCTCCTGGCGAAAGCCTGCGCAGGTTCGAATCCTGCCTCCTCCACCATATGAATATGCGGGAGTAGCTCAGCTGGTAGAGCATCTGCCTTCCAAGCAGATGGTCGCGGGTTCGAGTCCCGTCTCCCGCTCCATTAACAAACTTATGGTTCTCCATTTATCATAAAAGTTAATCTTTACAAAAAATGTCTATCTCTGTTATAATATTTTTTTGCTTGAATAAAATAGCTGTATTATGCCCACGTAGCTCAGTCGGCAGAGCACACCCTTGGTAAGGGTGAGGTCGGCGGTTCAAGTCCGCTCGTGGGCTTAGGCAGGCAGACTAAAGATCACAGGAGGTAAAAAAGAGAATGGCAAGAGAGAAGTTTGAGAGGAAGAAAGAGCACGTAAACGTGGGGACGATAGGACACGTAGACCACGGAAAGACGACATTAACAGCTGCTATAACATACGTACTATCAAAGAAAGGGTTAGCGGAGTTCATAGGGTACGGAGAGATTGATAAGGCACCGGAAGAGAGAGACAGAGGAATTACGATCAACATCACACACGTAGAGTACGAGACAGAGAAGAGACACTACGCACACGTTGACTGTCCAGGTCACGCAGACTACATCAAGAACATGATAACAGGTGCTGCACAGATGGACGGAGCGATACTTGTGGTATCAGCAGCGGACGGACCAATGCCACAGACAAGGGAGCACGTGTTATTAGCAAGACAGGTTAACGTTCCATACATAGTAGTATTTTTAAACAAATGTGACATGGTAGATGACGAGGAGCTATTAGAGCTTGTAGAGCTAGAGGTAAGAGAGCTACTGAACAAGTACGAGTTTCCAGGTGATGATGTACCAGTGATCAGAGGTTCAGCGTTAGGGGCACTGAACGACGAAGAGAAATGGGTTAAATCAATAGAAGAGCTATTAGATGCTATGGACAACTACATACCGACACCAGAGAGAGCGACAGACAAACCATTCTTAATGGCGATAGAGGACGTATTTACGATATCAGGAAGGGGGACAGTTGTTACAGGAAGAGTAGAGAGAGGAACATTAAAAGTAGGAGATGAGGTAGAGATAGTAGGGTTATCAGACGAGATCAGGAAGACAGTAGTGACAGGTATAGAGATGTTCAGGAAGACACTTGACGAGGCAGTAGCAGGGGACAACGTAGGAGTGTTATTAAGAGGAATAGGAAAGGATGAGGTAGAGAGAGGGCAGGTATTAGCTGCACCGGGATCAATCACACCACACAAGAAGTTCAAAGCACAGGTATACATACTTTCAAAAGAGGAAGGAGGAAGACACACACCATTCTTCCTTGGATACAGACCACAGTTTTACATCAGGACAGCAGATATAACAGGTACGGTAGTAGAGTTACCGGAAGGGCAGGAGATGGTAATGCCAGGGGACAACGTAGAGTTAACAGTAGAGTTAATGGAGCCAGTAGCTATAGAGGAGCAGATGAGATTTGCCATCAGGGAAGGTGGTAGAACTGTTGGTGCTGGTGTTGTTACTCAAATAATTGAATAACAAAAATAGAGGAAAGTGTAATGCCTAGAGAGATAATAACTTTAGCTTGTACGGAATGTAAGAGAAAGAATTACACAACAACTAAAAATAAAAGAAAGCATACAGACAGACTTGAGCTCAGAAAGTATTGCAAGTTCTGTAGAAAACATACATTACATAGGGAGATAAAGTAGCTTTAGAAGGGGCAATAGCTCAATTTGGCAGAGCAGCGGACTCCAAATCCGCAGGTTGGGGGTTCGAGTCCTCCTTGCCCCGCTGTATCTATAAAATGGAGAGATATGTTGAGTATAGGTGAAGCGATAAAGTTTCTTAAAGAAGTTAGGGAAGAGCTTAAAAAGGTAACATGGCCTTCTAAACAGCTTGTAAGGACAGCAACTATAGCTGTGATCGTTTTTACACTGATCGTTTCTGTTTATTTATGGGGATTGGATATCCTCTTTGACAGGATATTTAACTTCCTTTACAAATAAAAGAGGTAAAAGCTGAATGTCTGAAGAGATGAAACAGAATGAAAATCTTGAAAATACGGAAGTAAATAAAGAAGAGAAAGATAAAAAGAAGAAATGGTATGCCCTGTACACACAATCAAACCTTGAGATAAGGGCTAAAGAGAACCTTATAAAGATGCTTGAGATGAACAATATGAAGCATCTTGTTGATGAGGTTCTCGTACCAGCTGAAGAAAAGGTTGTTATAAAAGCCCTCGGAAAAGAGAAATACAAGCTCTCCCTTAAAGGTGCAAACAGAGAGATAGATGTTATGGGAAAGAAGGGAATCACAAAATTCCTTATAGAGGATGGAAAGGTAAGGGTTTTAGAGAGCGTTGAAGGTGATGAACAGTGTGTTGCACACAGCCCTATATCCAAACCTGGACAGAAGATCCAGTGTAAGGAAAACAAAACCGAAGCCCGTATTGTTCTTGAAAACAAAGTATTCCCGGGATATCTCCTTATTAAAGCAGAGCTTAACGATGATCTTATAGATCTTATAAAGAAAACCCCATTTATAATCGGTTTTGTGAGTGCCGGCGGAATGCCTGTTCCACTGAAGGATGAAGATATAGAGAAAGTTCTGAGCCAGATCCAGAAAGGAGCTCCAAAAGTTAAAAAGCTTCTCTTCCAGAGAGGTGATCAGGTAAGAATTATTGAAGGTCCATTTATGAACTTTACAGGTGTTGTAGAGGAAGTTATACCTGAAAAAGAGAAATTGGTTGTTGCAATATCAATATTTGGAAGATCAACACCGGTTGAACTTGAGTTCTCCCAGGTGGAAAAGATCTAAAAGACTCAAGGAGGTGTATTTTTTATGGCTAAAAAGGTTGTAGGAACGATTGAGCTGATGATACCGGCTCAACAGGCTTCTCCATCTCCACCTGTTGGTCCTGCGTTAGGTCAGCATGGTGTGAATATAATGGAGTTTGTTAAAAGCTTTAATGCAGCTACAGCTGAGATGAAACCTGGAACAGTAGTTCCGGTTGTGATCACAGTTTATGCTGACAGATCATTTACTTTCATTCTCAAGACACCACCTGCTTCATACCTGCTTAAAGAGGCTGCAGGTATTAAAAAAGGTGCTTCAGATCCAAAAAGGGAAAAGGTTGGGAAGGTAACGAAGGAGCAGATAAGAGAGATAGCTGAGATCAAGATGAAGGATCTTAATACTGAGGATATTGAGGCTGCTATGAGAATTATAGCCGGAACAGCCCGTTCAATGGGTATTGAAGTAGAAGGATTGGAGGCGTAGCCATGGCAAAAAGAGGAAAGAAATACCTGAAAGCTCTTGAGCTTGTTGATAAAGATAAACTTTACTCTATTGAAGAGGCTGTTGAGACATTAAAGAAGATGGAAGAGGTTCTCCAGAGAAAGTTTGATGAGACGGTAGAGCTTATATTCAGACTTGGGGTAGATCCTAAGTATGCTGATCAGATGGTCAGAGGTTCTGTAGTTCTCCCACACGGATTAGGTAAAGAGCTTAAGGTTCTCGTCATAACTCAGGGTGAGAAAGTTAAGGAAGCTGAGGAGGCTGGTGCTGACTATGTTGGTGGCGAGGATATGATAAACAAAATACTGAATGAGAACTGGCTTGATTTTGATGTTGTTATAGCAACACCTGATATGATGCCTAAGGTTGCAAAGTTAGGTAGAGTTTTAGGTCCAAGAGGACTTATGCCTAACCCTAAAGTGGGAACTGTAACACAGGATGTTAAAAAGGCCGTTACAGAAGCTAAAAAAGGTAGAGTAGAGTTTAAGGTTGATAAAACTGGAAACCTTCATGTTCCTATAGGTAAGATATCATTCGATAATAACAAGCTCGTTGAAAACGCCCTTGAGGTTATAGAGACAGTTCAGAAGTTAAGACCTTCCGGTTTAAAAGGACAGTATATAAAGAATATGGTTATGAAAACAACGATGAGCCCATCTGTTAAACTTGATGTGCTTTCTATACTAAGAAGCTTAGAAGCTAAAGCAGCATAGTTTGGAGGAATAGAAAATGTCAGAAGCAGTTATGAGAAGATCGGTATTAAAGAAACAACAGCTTGTTGAGGAGATAAAGGAAAAAATAGATAAAGCAAAACTTATGGTCATATTTGATTTTACAGGTATTGATGCAAATGCGATGGCAGATTTCAGGAAAGAGATAAAGAAGAACAACGCAGAGATAAAGGTTATAAAGAACACAATCCTTTACAGGGCTTGCAACGGAACAGAGCTTTATGATAAAATTGATATTTTCAAAGGGCCATCTGCTGTTGTGTTTGCATACGAGGATGTTGTTGCAGCTGCAAAAGCCTTAAAAGAGTTTTTAAAGGAAAATGAGGCAGCTAAGGTTAAAGCAGGTCTTGTTGAGGGAAGCTTTGTTTCTGCTGAAGGAATTGATGCTCTTGCTTCGCTACCAAGCAGAGAGGAGCTTCTTGCACAGCTGTTCGCTACTATGATGGCACCTGTAACAAACTTTGTACGTGTGCTTAACGCTGTACCACAGAAAGCTGTTATGGTACTTAACGCAATTAAAGAAGAGAAAGAAAAACAGGGATAATCTAATAAACTGAAAAATTTTAAGGAGGTTTAAATACTATGGCAACAATCTCAAAGGAAGAGATCAAAGAAGCTATTAAAAACATGACTGTTTTAGAGCTTGCTGAGCTCGTTAAAGAATTAGAGGAAGAGTTTGGAGTTTCTGCTGCTGCTATGGTAGCTGCTGCTCCAGCTGCAGGTGGTGCTGCTGCAGGTGCTGCTGCAGAGGAAAAAACTGAGTTTGATGTTATCCTCCAGAGCCCAGGAGATAAAAAGATCAACGTTATCAAAGTTGTTAGAGAGATCACAGGTCTTGGGCTTAAAGAAGCTAAAGAACTCGTTGATTCTGCTCCAAAAGCTATCAAAGAAGGTGTATCTAAGGAAGAAGCTGAACAGTTCAAAGCTAAACTTGAAGAGGCAGGTGCTACTGTCGAAGTTAAGTAATTTGCTATTCTGGAAAAAGATACCGGCAATTTAGCTAAAGAAGGCAGACCTTTTATGGTATGGTCTGCCTTTATTCATTTTAATACAGTTTTAAAATAAACAATATCATAGAAGGTGGTGCAATATGAGAAATATCAAACATTTACCCTTCAATCCATTAAGAAAAAATCTCTCAAGAAGAAAAGAGGTAATATCTCCACCTGATCTTTTACACGTTCAGAAGAAATCTTTTGAGGATTTTGTACAGTTCAATAAAAACCCTTATAAGAGGGAGAATAAAGGCCTTGAAAACATATTCAGAACTTCCTTTCCTTTTGAAGATCCAAACGGACAGATAGAGATCAGGTATATTGCATACGAGATAGGAGACTGGGAGTGTGGTAAATGTAGAAAACCTCTTCCAGAGGATGTTGTAGGTGGGCCTGAGATACCGTGTCCTAACTGTGGTGGAGTTCTGATATACAAGGAGAAAAACAGTATAGAGGAATGTAAATACAAAGGGCTTACATACAGTGCACCCCTCAGAGTTCTTCTTGAGCTTATAGTTAACCATGTTGATCCTTCAACAGGCGAGATAACTCCAAAAACGATTAAAAGGCATAAGGTTTACTTTGGTGATATACCTTTACTTACAGATAAAGCTTATTTCATCATAAATGGTAGTGAAAGGGTTGTAGTATCACAGCTTATCAGATCTTCAGGAATATTCTTTGAGGCAAAAGAGGACAAAACTAAGGATATCCTTACAAGAATTATATACAAGGGAAGCATCATTCCTGAGAAAGGTTCAAGACTTGAGTTTGAACATGCCACAAATGTTGAGATATTCAATGCGAGAATAGACAGAAGAAAACTACTCGGAACAACTATCTTAAGGGCTTTCGGTCTTGATTCTGCTTATAAAATACTTAAAGCTTTCTACTCAGATGTTAAAAGGTATGTTAAAAAGGATAATGAGTATATTGATGAGAAAACAGGCGTTGTTTATAACATAGATGAGCTTGTTAAAGAGCTTGAGAATGATGAGATATTTATAACATACACAGTAGAAGAGCAGGATGAAAAGGGTAATGCTGTCACAATAAGACATGAAAAGGCTGTTGAGCCTCAGAACTTAGAAAAGTATCTTTTAGATGACAGGTTAACTATAGAGGAGATCGTTGCGATATCACCTCTTGTATTCAGAAAATCACCTTATGGAAATATCATAATTGAAACACTTAAGAAGGATGAGCCACAGATAAACGCTATGTTCACATTCCAGGACGCAGCAAGGGTTGATATTTACAGAAAGATGCGTCCAACAGACACAGCTGTTATGGATCCTAAAGCTTTCCTTAAGAGAGCGAATGAGCTTTTCAACAGCGTTTTCTACGATCACCAGAGATATGATCTGTCTAAGGTTGGTAGAGTTAAGATAAATGCCAAGGTTCATGATATTCCTAAAACTATAAAGCCCCTTGATCTTGACACACTTCTTGAGAAGTATCCACCTCTTGCACTTGGTGAGGATGTTGAGATTGAAGGTGAAACATTAAAAGCCGGAACAAAGATAGATCAGTCTGTTATAGAGAAACTTAAGACGTTAAAGTTTGAGGAGATAAAGGTAGAGCAGTACCTTGATGATGAGGCCAGATTTATCCTCCTCCCTGATGTTATAGCTATAGTCAAGTATCTACTTGAGATAAGACTTGGTAAGAAAGAGCTTGATGATATAGCACATCTTGGAAATAGAAGGGTAAGACCTGTAGGTGAGCTTCTTGAAAATCAGGCAAGACTCGGTCTTGTCAGAATGAACAAGGCTTTCAGAGACAGAGTTGCCACAGTTGATATAGAAGATCCAAACCTGAAAGCGGCTGATATTGTAAATCCAAGATATGTGACAGGATCTATACTTGAGTTCCTTAAAGGTGGACAGCTTTCACAGTTTATGGATCAGGCAAACCCACTTGCTGAACTCACACATAAAAGAAGACTCTCCGCACTTGGTCCAGGTGGTTTAACAAGGGATAGCGCAAAGTTTGAGATCAGGGACGTTCATCCAACACATTACGGAAGGGTCTGTCCAATTGAAACACCTGAAGGTCAGAATATCGGTCTTATATCATCTATGACTGTTTACTCAACAATAAATGAGTTTGGATTTCTTGTTTCTCCATACAGAAAGGTGAAAAATGGAAAAGTGACAAATGAGATAGAGTATCTGGCAGCTTATGATGAAGAGAAGTATGTTATAGCACAGGCTAACGCTCCTGTTGATGATGAAGGAAACTTCCTCGCAGAGAGGGTTCTTGCAAGGGCAAAAGGTGATATACGTCTTGTTGATCCTAAGGAAGTTGATTATATGGACGTATCACCGAAACAGGTTGTTTCTGTTTCAGCATCACTGATCCCATTCCTTGAGCATGACGATGCTAACAGGGCTTTGATGGGATCAAACATGCAGCGTCAGGCCGTTCCACTTCTAAAAACAGAGTATCCTCTTGTTGGAACGGGAATGGAAAAGATCGTTGCTAAAAACAGTGGTGCTGCTGTCGTTGCAAAGAGAGGTGGTGTTGTTGAGTCCGTTTCAGGAAACAGAATAGTGATAAAGGTTAACCCTGAAGAGATAAATCAGGATGATCCACTTGATATAGGTCTTGATGTTTACGAGCTTATGAAGTTTAAAGGCTCAAACCAGGCAACATGTATGAACCAGAGACCACTTGTAAGAAGGGGTGATAAGGTTGAGGCAGGTGCTATTATAGCTGATGGAACTTCAACATACAGAGGAGAGCTTGCACTCGGAAAGAACGTTCTTGTTGCGTTTATGCCATGGAGAGGATACAACTTTGAGGATGCTATCGTAATATCTGAGAGACTTGTTAAAGATGATGTTTTCACATCCATTCATATAGAAGAGTTTGAGTGTGAGGCAAGGGAGACAAAACTTGGGTCTGAAGAGATAACAAGAAATATAGTTGGTGTTTCTGAAAAAGCTCTTGCAAACCTTGATGAACATGGAATTGTAAGGGTTGGTGCTTACGTAAAACCTGGAGATATACTTGTTGGAAAGGTTACACCAAAAGGTGAGACACAGCCTACACCTGAAGAGAAGCTTCTCCTTGCAATATTCGGTGAGAAAGCTTCTGAGGTAAAAGACTCTTCTCTAAGGGTTCCAGCAGGTGTTGAGGGTATCGTTATAGATGTCCAGGTTTTCGCTAGAAAGAAAACAGGCAAAAAAGAGGACAGATACCTAAAACAGCTTGCAGAGGAAGAGATAAACAGACTTGAGAAGGAGCTTGAGGAGAAGAAAAGATTTATTCAGGCTAGAAGGGATGAGCTTGTAAAAGAGCTTATAATAGGTCAGAAGGTTCCAAGGGATATTAAGGTTGCAGGTAAGGTTGTTGTTAAGAAAGGTGAGGAGATAACAGAAAAAACTGTAGATGCTATACTCAGATTTATCGTTGTAAACCCATCAGGATTCCTTTCAGATAAAAAGGTTGCTGAGGACGTTGAGAAGATCGTATCAAAGGCAAAACTTCAGATAGAGCTCTGGGAGAATATCTACGAGAAGCAGAAGGCTGCTGTCCAGAAAGGATCAGACCTGAAACCTGGTGTAAACGAGCTTGTTAAGGTCTATATAGCGCAGAAGAGAAAGATACAGGTCGGTGATAAGATGGCCGGAAGACACGGAAACAAAGGTGTTATATCCGTTGTTCTTCCAGAGGAAGATATGCCGTTTATGGAAGATGGAACTCCTGTTGATATAGTACTCAACCCACTTGGTGTTCCATCACGTATGAACGTTGGTCAGATACTTGAAACACACCTTGGACTCGCTGCTAAAAAGTTAGGACAGAAGCTTTACGAGGAGCTGAAAAAGCTAAACTCTAAAGAAGCTTTAATAGACAAGATAATAGAGTACTACGAGATAGCGAATGATACAGCTGGTGAGCTTGCACAGAAATACAGAGAGGAAGATATAAGGGAACTTAGAAGGTATCTTGAATCCCTTGATGATGAAACATTGAAGGCTATCATTAAGGATCTCGGTGAGATAGGTATCCCTGTTAGAACACCTGTTTTCGAGGGAGCTACAGAGGAAGATATAAAAACAATGCTCAGGAAAGCAGGCTTCAAAGAGACAGGTAAGATGAAGCTTATAGATGGTAGAACAGGTGAACCTTTTGATCTTGAGGTTACAGCCGGTTATATGTACATGCTCAAGCTTATTCATATGGTTGATGACAAGATACACGCAAGATCAACAGGACCTTACTCACTTATCACACAGCAGCCACTTGGTGGTAGAGCCCAGTTTGGTGGACAGAGATTCGGAGAGATGGAAGTCTGGGCACTTGAGGCTCACGGTGCGGCATACACACTACAGGAGATGCTCACAGTTAAGTCTGATGATATAGAAGGTAGAAAGAGGGTTTATGAGTCTATAGTAAAAGGTAGATATTACTACGATATAGGTGTTCCAGAATCATTTAAGGTTCTCGTTAGGGAGCTAAAAGCTCTTGCACTTGATGTCCAGTGTAATATGGAAGGTGGCGAAAAACAGGCCTGTGATCAGGTTGATATCGTTTCTAAAAGCAAGAAGAAAGAGCTTTAACTGAGGGAGAGCTATCTCCCTTTTAAACTTTTTTAAGGAGGTTTACAACCTTGATAGAAGAAAACAAAGCAAAAGGCTTGATGCCATTTGAAAGTATAAGACTTACTCTCGCCTCTCCAGAAAGGATAAGAGAGTGGTCTCATGGAGAGGTTAAAAAACCTGAAACATTAAACTACAGAACATTAAAGCCTGAAAAAGATGGTCTTTTCTGTGCAAAGATATTCGGTCCTGTTAAAGATTATGAATGTCTCTGTGGAAAGTACAAGAAGAAGAAATACGAAGGAACTATATGTGATAGATGTGGTGTTGAGGTAACAAGATCGGATGTTAGAAGGGAGAGGTTTGGGCATATTGAGCTTGCATCCCCGGTTGCTCATATCTGGTATCTTAAATCAACACCTTCAAAGATAGGAAATCTGCTTGGACTTACATCAAGGGATATAGAGAGGGTTATATACTTTGAGTCTTACCTTATTGTTGAGCATCCTGATGAGGAGGAAGAGGAAGCATTTGAGAATGATCCAAACACAATCCCCCTCATGGACGGAGCTTTAACAAAGTACGTAAAACTTTTTGTTAAATCTGAAGAGGAGTTCAGAGAGGCTTACGAGTATGAGCACTCAGAGAAGTATGAGTACGGAATGGGTGCTGAGAAGGTAAAGGATATCCTCTCAAGACTTGATCTTGAGGCTTATGCCCACAAGCTCAGAAAGGAGATGAAATCCTATGCCGTAGGTTATGATGAGCTTGGGCCTGAGTTTAAAAATACACAGGAAAGACTGTATAAAAAGGTTATCTCCGAGATAGCAAGAAGACTTGCCGAGGTAGGTTTCAGATTTGGTGAGGTTGTTCCTACAGATAAAGAGATAGATGCTATATTCACAAAAGAGTATTTTGTTGTTATAGATCCTAAAGATACTGAACTTCTGAAGGGACAGTTAATACACAGAGAAGAGGTTGAAAGACTCAGAGAGGAGCTTGGTGAGGAGGCTTTTGAGGTTGACAGCGGTCCAGGTGCTTTAGAGAAACTTTACAGAGATTACAGGGATAAAAATCCTGACATACCTGTTTTTGATATTATAAAGGAAAGTGTAAGACAGACAATACTTAAAGAAGTTGCTGAACAGAAACTTAAAAAGCTTGTAAGAAGGCTCAGACTTATAGAAGGGTTTATAAAGTCAGGAAACAGACCTGAATGGATGATACTTGATGTTATACCTGTAATTCCACCTGATCTAAGACCTTTAATACCTCTTGATGGTGGAAGGTTCGCAACATCCGACCTTAACGATCTTTACAGAAGAGTTATAAACAGAAATAACAGGCTTAAAAGACTTATAGAACTTGATGCACCAGAGATCATTATCAGAAACGAAAAGAGAATGCTCCAGGAAGCTGTTGATACCCTTATTGATAACGGAAGAAGGGGAAGAATAGTAACACAGAACAACAGACCTTTAAAATCACTTTCAGACTCTTTAAGAGGAAAACAGGGAAGATTCAGACAGAACCTTCTCGGAAAAAGGGTTGATTACTCAGGACGTTCAGTTATCGTTGTTGGTCCAGATCTACAGATGCATGAGTGTGGTCTTCCAAAGATAATGGCTTTAGAGCTTTTCAAACCTTTCATATACAGAAGACTTGAGGAGAAAGGTTACGCAACATCTATAAAGAATGCCAAGAAAATGGTTGAAGAAAAGGCTCCAGAGGTATGGGAGTGTCTTGAAGAGGTTGTTAAGCAGCATCCGGTTCTTCTTAACAGAGCACCGACACTTCACAGAATGTCAGTTCAGGCGTTTGAGCCAAAACTTGTTGAAGGAAAAGCTATAAAACTCCATCCACTTGTCTGTCCTCCATTTAATGCAGACTTTGATGGAGACCAGATGGCTGTTCACGTTCCACTTTCTGTGGAAGCACAGATAGAGTCTTACATACTCATGCTTTCAACACAGAACATTCTCTCTCCAGCTCACGGAAAACCTATAACAATGCCTTCTCAGGATATTATCCTCGGTGCTCACTATATGACACAGGCAATTGAAGGTGCTAAGGGAGAAGGAAAGTACTTTGCAGATGAGGATGAGGCAATACTTGCATATGAGCTTGGGAAGGTAGATCTTCTTGCTAAGATAAAGGTTAAGAAGGATGGAAAGGTTGTAGAAACAACAGTTGGAAGACTTATATTCAACAAAGTATTCCCTGAAGGTTACAGATTTATAAATGAGACTGTTGATAAGAAAAAGATCTCAAAGATAATCTCAGAGATATACGATCAGTTTGGAAATGAGATAGCCGTTGACACTCTTGATAGGCTGAAAGCACTCGGTTTTGAGTATGCTGCAAGAGCTGGAATATCAATAGCTATAGATGATCTTGTTGTTCCGTCTAAGAAATGGGAGATAGTGAGAAAGGCTGAAAAAGAAGCAGAAAGGGTATGGCAGCAGTATGTTGATGGAATCATCACAAAAGGGGAGAGACATAACAAGGTTATTGATATATGGTCACAGACAACAAATGAAGTTACTAAGATGATGTTTGATGAGATAGAGAACTCAAAAAGAGTAGAGAATGGTAAGGAGTACCCCGGAACATTCAATCCTATATATATGATGGCACTATCAGGTGCGAGAGGTAACAGGGATCAGATAAGACAGCTTGCAGGTATGCGTGGTCTTATGGCAAAACACTCAGGTGAGTTTATTGAGACACCTATCAGATCAAACTTCAGAGAAGGTCTGACTGTAGTTGAGTACTTTATTTCAACTTACGGTGCAAGAAAAGGTCTTGCAGATACAGCTCTAAAAACAGCTGTTGCCGGATACCTTACAAGAAGACTTGTTGATGTTGCCCAGGATGTTGTTATAACGAATGAGGACTGTGGAACACTTAACGGTCTTGTTGTTTCTGCTGTTATAGAAGGTGGTGAGATAGTAGTTCCTCTTAAAGAAAGAATACTTGGAAGATACGCAGCTGAGGATATTTACGATCCATACACAGAGGAGCTTATAGTCTCAGCAGGTGAGGAGATAGACGAGGAGAAGGCACAGGAGATAGAGAATGCAGGTATTGAGGAGGTCAAGATAAGATCAGTTCTCACATGTGAACAGAAGAGAGGAGTATGTGCTAAATGTTACGGAAGGGATCTTTCACAGAAAAAGCTTGTTGATATAGGTGAGGCTGTTGGTATTATAGCTGCCCAGTCTATCGGTGAGCCTGGAACTCAGCTTACAATGAGAACATTCCATATAGGTGGTGCAGCAACTGCTAAAGCTGTTCAGACAAAACATGAAGCATCTGTTGAAGGAAAGGTTAAGTTACTTAATGTGAAAACCGTTACAGACAAAGAAGGTAAGGTTCTCGTTATTAACAGGGATGGAGCTATAAAGATAGTTGATGAGGAAGGAAAGATAAAAGAGAGATTCCCTGTTCCTTACGGTGGTGTTCTCAAAGTTAAGGATGGACAGGATGTTAAGCCTGGAGATACACTTGTTGAGTGGGATCCTTTCTCAATTCCTATAATTGCAGAAAAATCAGGAACTCTTGAGCTAAGAGATATCATACTTGATGTTACATTAAGGGAAGAAAGGGACAATATCACAGGAAAAACAATTATGGATATCAGCTTTATGAGACCTAAGGATGCTGTACTGCACACACCAAGGATGATAATTAAGGGAGATGACGGTAAGGAGTACGCTTACGACCTGCCTGTAAACACTATACTTATGCTCTCAAGGGATCAGCTTGAGACAAAATGGGATAAATGTCCTGCATGTTCAGAAGCTGAAAAAGCAGATGTTTACCACAACTACCTTGAGGTGAAAGCAGGATTCAAGGTGAATGAAGGTGATATTATAGCCAAGATACCTAAGGAGACAGCTAAGGTTAGGGATATTGTTGGTGGTCTTCCAAGGGTTGAGGAGCTTCTTGAGGCAAGAGAACCTAAGAACAGAGCTATTGTTTCTGAGATAGATGGCATCGTTAGAATATACGAGGATGCTGACGATATTATCGTTTACAACCCTATAACAGGACAGTCTGAAACTTACGATGTTCCTAAGGATGCCCTTGTTATAGTTAAGAACGGTCAGCATGTTCAGGAAGGACAGCATCTAACTGATGATGGATCTGTAAAGGCTGAGTTTGAAGGAATTGTAAGACTGAAATCAAAAGGTGTTAAGGTTATCGTGTTCAACAAAGAGACAGGTCTCCAGAGGGAGTACTCAATAGCAAAAGGTAAGTTCATAATCGTTAAGGATGGAGAGACTGTTAAGGCCGGTGATCCTCTTACAGACGGAACACCTAACCCTCACGACATACTGAAGATCATGGGACCTGAGGAGCTTGCTAAATTCCTTGTTAAAGAAGTCCAGATGGTTTACAGACTCCAGGGTGTTGATATTAACGACAAACATTTTGAGGTGATAATAAGACAGATACTGAGAAAGGTTAAGATAGTAGATCCGGGAGACAGCAGATTCCTGTTAAATGAGATCGTTGACAGAATAGATCTTGAGGAAGAGATACAGAGAATAGCTGAGGAAGGTGGAAAACCACCTAAGGCCGAACCTGTTTTAGTTGGTATAACAAAGGCTTCTCTATCAACAAGAAGCTGGATCTCTGCAGCCTCATTCCAGGAAACAACAAGGGTTCTTGCTGATGCTGCCGTTGAAGGAAAAGAGGATAAGCTTGAAGGGCTGAAAGAGAACGTTATTATTGGAAATATCGTTCCAGCAGGTACAGGTATAAAACAGTATGCTGAGGTTGAGGCTATACTTCCAAGGGAAGAGATAGAAAGGTTATCAGAATGATCTAAAGGGGCTTTAAGCCCCTTTTTCAAATATGGAAAAATTTTTTAGATTGGATATATTTCTTTATCCGATTTCCTGATTCTGTGATAAAATATTCATTCTTTGGGTAAAAACCCAGCTTAAAAATAGGAAGAAACGGTATTTGACTTAAAAACCAATATTTATTATAATTTTAGCTTGTCTTTATATTTTAGAGGAGGTATTAGTGTGCCAACGATAAACCAGCTTGTAAGAAAGGGAAGAGAGAAGGTTAAGAAGAAATCTAAAGCACCTGCTTTAGAGGGAAACCCTCAGAAGAGAGGTGTCTGTGTAAGGGTTTATACAACAACACCTAAGAAGCCAAACTCTGCTCTTAGAAAGGTTGCCAGGGTTAGACTCTCTAACGGATACGAGGTTACATGCTACATTCCAGGTATAGGACACAACCTTCAGGAGCACTCAATTGTTCTTGTTAGAGGTGGAAGGGTTAAGGATCTACCTGGTGTTAGATACAAGATCATAAGAGGTGCCCTTGATGCTGCAGGTGTTAAGGATAGAAAACAGTCACGTTCAAAATATGGAACAAAAAGACCTAAGGAAAAATAAAGGATAAGAGGTAAGAAGTATGCCAAGGAAAGGACCTGTACAACCAAGAGAGATAAGCCCAGATCCAGTTTATAAGGATGTTCTGGTTCATAAGCTTATAAATAAAGTGATGAAAGATGGGAAAAAATCAAAAGCTGAGAAGATAGTTTATACAGCAATGAAAAATTTAGCTGAAAAAACGGGAGATGATCCTTTAACAGCTCTTCATAAAGCTATAGAGAATATAAAACCTGTTCTTGAGGTTAGACCAAGAAGGGTTGGTGGATCAACTTACCAGGTTCCTATGGAAGTTCCACCAAGAAGACAGATATCACTTGCACTCAGATGGCTTGTTGAGGCTGCAAGAAACAGAAGTGGTAAAGGAAACTACACAATGATTGAAAAGCTTACAAATGAGCTTTTTGATGCTTACAACAACAGAGGAGCAGCTGTTAAGAAGAAAGAGGATACACACAGAATGGCTGAGGCAAATAAAGCGTTTGCCCACTACAGATGGTAATTAAATAAAAAGTTTTTTAATAAAAATCCGGTAATAAAATCAAAAGAATTTTGGAGGAAAAAAGAGAATGGCAAGGCCAGTGCCAATTGAAAAGTTAAGAAACATAGGTATTGTTGCCCATATTGATGCGGGTAAGACTACAACAACAGAAAGAATCCTGTTCTATACAGGTAAAACATATAAGATAGGTGAGGTGCACGAAGGTGCAGCCACTATGGACTGGATGGAACAGGAGAAAGAGAGAGGTATCACTATAACATCCGCTACAACAGCGGCATACTGGAAGGGATACCAGCTTAACATCATTGACACACCAGGGCACGTTGACTTTGGTGTTGAAGTTGTAAGATCTATGAAAGCTCTTGACGGTATCGTTTTTGTTTTCTCTTCTGTTGAGGCTGTTCAGCCACAGTCTGAGGCAAACTGGAGATGGGCTGACAAGTTTGGTGTTCCAAGAATAGCATTTGTAAACAAGATGGACAGAACAGGAGCAGACTTTTTCAAGGTTTATGATGACATTATTGAAAAATTAGGTGCAAAGCCTGTTCCTATACAGGTTCCTATAGGTTCTGAGGAGAACTTTGAAGGTATTGTTGATCTCTTTGAGATGAAGGCATACATCTGGAGAGGAGATGAGCTCGGAGCTAAATACGATGTGACTGATGATATACCATCTGATGTTCTCCCGGTTGCTGAAGAGTGGCGTGAGAAGATGATAGAGGCTATCGTTGAGACAGATGAAGAGCTTATGGAAAAGTATCTTGAAGGTGAGGAACTTTCAGTTGAGGATCTTAAAAAGGCTTTAAGAAAGGCTACTATAAGTAGAGAGCTCGTTCCAATGCTCTGTGGATCAGCATTTAAAAACAAAGGTGTTCAGCCTTTACTTGATGCTGTTATAGATTTCCTTCCATCACCTGTTGATGTTCCACCTGTAAAAGGTGTTAACCCTGACACAGGTGAGGAAGAGGAGAGACACGCATCTGATAATGAGCCATTCTGTGCCCTTGCATTTAAGGTTATGGCAGATCCTTATGCAGGACAGCTCACATACTTCAGAGTTTACTCAGGTGTTATAAAGGCAGGGGACACAATTTTAATAGCGAATAAAAATAAGAAGGTCAGAGTTGGTAGAATACTGAGAATGCACGCTAACCAGAGGGAAGAGATCACAGAGGTTCACGCAGGTGATATTGCAGCTGCTGTAGGACTTGATACTGTAACAGGTGATACACTTTCTGATCCAAACCATCCTATAGTTCTTGAGTCTATGGAATTCCCAGAACCTGTTATAGCTATGGCTATTGAGCCAAAGACAAAATCAGACCAGGAAAAACTATCACAGGTTTTAAATAAATTTATGAAAGAAGACCCAACATTTAAGGTTACAGTTGATCCTGAAACGAACCAGACTCTCATACACGGAATGGGTGAGCTTCACCTTGAGATCATGGTTGACAGAATGAAAAGGGAGTACGGAATTGAGGTTAATGTAGGTAAGCCACAGGTTGCTTATAAAGAGACTATCAAGAAGAAGGCTGTTGGTGAAGGTAAGTTTATCAGACAGTCTGGTGGTAGAGGTCAGTACGGTCATGCGATTATTGAGATAGAACCTTTAGCAGAAAAGGATTACGAGTTTGTTGATAAGATCGTAGGTGGTGTTATTCCTAAGGAGTTTATACCTGCTGTTGATGCTGGTATACAGGAAGCAATGCAGAGCGGTGTTGTTGCAGGATATCCTATGATAGGTGTTAAAGCTACACTTTTTGATGGATCTTTCCACGAGGTTGACTCTTCTGAGATAGCATTTAAGATCGCTGGATCTATGGCATTCAGAGAGGCTGCCAAAAAGGCAAACCCTGTTCTCCTTGAGCCAATAATGCTTGTTGAGGTTGACACACCTGAGGAGTACATGGGAGATGTTATGGGTGACCTTTCTAAAAGAAGAGGAAAGATACTTGGCTCTGAGAAGAAAGGAACAACAATGACAATAAAGGCTGAAGTTCCACTTGCTGAGATGTTTGGATATGCTACAGATCTGAGATCTTTAACACAGGGAAGAGCTACATTCTCAATGGTATTTGAAAAGTACGAAGAGGTTCCAAAAAATATCGCCGATGAGATAGCTGGCGCTAAAGCCAAAGCTGAAAGCTAAATTTTAAGAAATCTAAGGAGGTAGATTAAAGAATGGCAAGAGAGAAGTTTGAGAGGAAGAAAGAGCACGTAAACGTGGGAACGATAGGACACGTAGACCACGGAAAGACGACATTAACAGCTGCTATAACATACGTACTATCAAAGAAAGGGTTGGCAGAGTTCATAGGGTACGGAGAGATTGATAAGGCACCGGAAGAGAGAGACAGAGGAATTACGATCAACATCACACACGTAGAGTACGAGACAGAGAAGAGACACTACGCACACGTTGACTGTCCAGGTCACGCAGACTACATCAAGAACATGATAACAGGTGCTGCACAGATGGACGGAGCGATACTTGTGGTATCAGCAGCGGACGGACCAATGCCACAGACAAGGGAGCACGTGTTATTAGCAAGACAGGTTAACGTTCCATACATAGTAGTATTTTTAAACAAATGTGACATGGTAGATGACGAGGAGCTATTAGAGCTTGTAGAGCTAGAGGTAAGAGAGCTACTGAACAAGTACGAGTTTCCAGGTGATGATGTACCAGTGATCAGAGGTTCAGCGTTAGGGGCACTGAACGACGAAGAGAAATGGGTTAAATCAATAGAAGAGCTATTAGATGCTATGGACAACTACATACCGACACCAGAGAGAGCGACAGACAAACCATTCTTAATGGCGATAGAGGACGTATTTACGATATCAGGAAGGGGGACAGTTGTTACAGGAAGAGTAGAGAGAGGAACATTAAAAGTAGGGGATGAGGTAGAGATAGTAGGGTTATCAGACGAGATCAGGAAGACAGTAGTGACAGGTATAGAGATGTTCAGGAAGACACTTGATGAGGCAGTAGCAGGGGACAACGTAGGAGTGTTATTAAGAGGAATAGGAAAGGATGAGGTAGAGAGAGGGCAGGTATTAGCTGCACCGGGATCAATCACACCACACAAGAAGTTCAAAGCACAGGTATACATACTTTCAAAAGAGGAAGGAGGAAGACACACACCATTCTTCCTTGGATACAGACCACAGTTTTACATCAGGACAGCAGATATAACAGGAACGGTAGTAGAGTTACCAGAAGGGCAGGAGATGGTAATGCCAGGGGACAACGTAGAGTTAACAGTAGAGTTAATGGAGCCAGTAGCTATAGAGGAGCAGATGAGATTTGCCATCAGGGAAGGTGGTAGAACTGTTGGTGCTGGTGTTGTTACTCAAATAATTGAATAATTGAGGTGGTAAGGAATGGTTCAGGAAAAGATAAGAATTAAACTGAAAGCTTTTGATCATAAAGTTTTAGACCAGTCTGTTAAGCAGATAATAGATACTGTTAAGAGAAGTGGTGGGGTCATAAAGGGCCCCATCCCACTTCCTACACAGAGAAAGGTGTGGTGTGTTCTCAGATCGCCACACAAGTTTGAGCAGTCAAGGGAACATTTTGAGATGAGAATACACAAGAGACTGATAGATATTGAGAATGCAACACCACAGACTATAGAAGCACTGATGGATATCAGCCTGCCAGCAGGTGTTGATGTAGAAATAAAACTAAGTTAATGAGAAGGAGTGAGAACCATGCCAAAGGGCATTATCGGTAAAAAGATAGGAATGACAAGGGTTTTCAAAGATGGAAAAGCAATACCTGTAACGGTTATACAGGTTGAGCCTAACTATGTTGTTAACATAAGAACTGAAGACAAGGATGGATACTCTGCTGTTGTTTTAGGAACAGGAGAGAAGAAAGAGAAGAGAACACCAAAACCTATGCTTGCCATATTTAAAAAGGCTGGACTTAAGCCTTTAAGACATCTTGCTGAGTTCCCACTTAAAGAGGGTGAACAGCCTGAGCCGGGACAGGAAGTTAAGGTTGAGGATGTTTTTGAGAAGGGAGATCTTGTTGATGTTACAGGAACCTCTAAGGGAAGAGGTTTTGCATCAGCGATGAAAAGATGGGATTTCTCAGGATTTAAAAAGTCTCACGGTTCAAGATACCACAGAGCTGTAGGTTCTATAGGTGCATGTTCAGATCCAGGTAGAGTATGGAAAACAAAGAGAATGGCAGGACATTACGGAAATGAAACAATAACAGTTCAGGGACTTGAGGTTGTTGATATAATCCCTGAGAAAAATATCATACTTGTTAAGGGCTCAGTTCCAGGAGCTCCAAAATCAGTAGTTAAATTAAAAGAGTCTGTGATCATTCACAGAAGAAAAGGAAAAAGAAAATTAGAAAGAGCTAAAGCTGTTTATGCTTCTTAAATCAAAATTCAAAGAGGTAAGAGTAAATGGAAGCCAATGTAGTTAATATAAAGAAGGAGAATGTAGGAACTGTTCAGCTGAGTGATGCTGTATTCAATACTGAGGTTAAAGAACACACAGTATGGGAAGTTATAAAGTGGCAGCTTGCCTCAAGAAGGGCAGGAACTGCAAGCACAAAAACAAGAGCCGAAGTTAGAGGTTCAAGAAGGAAGATACTTCCTCAGAAAGGAACTGGTAACGCAAGACATGGAGACAGGAAGGCTAACATATTTGTAGGTGGTGGTGTTGTTCACGGACCACACCCAAGGGATTACTACTACGCTCTTCCTAAAAAGGTAAGAAAGAAGGCTCTTAAAGGAGTCCTCTCAATGAAGCTCAGAGATGGTGAGCTTACAGTGATTGAGGACTTTACATTTGATGAGCCTAAAACAAAGAAAGCTATAGAGGTTCTTAAGAATTTTGATCTTGATAAGGCGAAGGTTCTTCTCGTTTTAGCTGAAAAGGATATGAATGTTATAAAATCTTTCAGAAATCTTCCAAAGGCAAAAGTACTTCTTGTTGAAGGTCTGAACACATACGATATTCTTAACGCTGATCATGTTCTCGTAACAAAATCGGCAGTTGAAAAAATCAATGAGAGGTTAGGATGATGAGCACAAGAACCCCATACGATATACTGATACGTCCTGTGCTTACTGAGAAGGCTGTTGCTCAGAATGAGAAGGAGAACAAGCTTGTTTTTGAGGTTCCACTTGATGCTAACAAGATAGAGATCAGAAAGGCTGTTGAAGAGGTTTTCGGCGTAAAGGTTAAAGAGGTAAGAACTGTTATAGTCAAGCCAAAACCAAAAAGGGTAGGTTTTGGTAAGCCAGGATTTACAAAAAAATGGAAGAAAGCTATCGTGAAGATAGAATCAGAAAAACCAATAAATATAGCAGAATTAATATAGAGGTGAAATAAAAATGGGTGTTAGAAAGTTAAAGCCTGTTACAAATGGAACAAGACATGCGATACTTTACGATTTTTCTGAGATAACAAAGAAAGAGCCTGAGAAATCACTTACAGAGCCTTTAAAGAAAAAGGCTGGAAGAAACAATCAGGGAAGAATAACTGTAAGACATAAAGGTGGCGGACACAAAAGACTCTACAGAATTATAGATTTCAAAAGGGACAAATGGGGTGTTCCTGCGAAGGTAGCGGCAATAGAATACGATCCTAACAGATCAGCAAGAATAGCATTACTCCATTATGCTGATGGTGAGAAAAGGTACATAATATGGCCTGAGGGTCTTAAGGTTGGCGACACTGTTGTTGCTGGACCTGATGCAGAGATAAAGGTAGGAAACGCACTTCCACTTGAAAACATACCTGTTGGTACATTTATACACAATATTGAGCTCACACCTGGAAAAGGTGGACAGCTTGTTAGAGCAGCTGGTATGTCTGCACAGATACTTGGTAGACAGGGAGATTACGTTCAGGTAAGACTTCCATCAGGTGAGATAAGGCTGATCCATAAAAAATGTATGGCAACAGTTGGAACTGTTGGTCTTGCAGAGCACGAGCTTATAAAACTCGGAAAGGCAGGTAGAGCAAGATGGCTCGGAATAAGACCAACGGTTAGAGGTACAGCTATGAACCCTGTTGATCACCCACA
Source organism: Persephonella marina EX-H1 (assembly GCF_000021565.1). NCBI lineage: Bacteria > Pseudomonadati > Aquificota > Aquificia > Aquificales > Hydrogenothermaceae > Persephonella > Persephonella marina. The sequence continues at coordinate 1,143,924 of NC_012440.1, forward strand.
CGGTGGTGGTGAAGGAAAAACATTTGGTAAACATCCAGTTTCACCATGGGGTCAGCCTACAAAAGGTTACAAAACAAGACGTGGTGCTAAATACTCTGATAAATTCATAATCAAACGTAGAGGTAAATAGTAATGGGATACAAAGGGAAGTGGAACGAAAGGTTTAAAAATCCTTACGTAAATGAGAAGCTTTTAAAGAAAATAAGAAAGATGAATGAAACAGGTGAAAGAAAGATTATAAAAACATGGGATAGAGCCTGCACAATAACGGAAGAGATGGTAGGACATACCATCGCTGTTTACAACGGTATGAAATTCATACCTGTTTATATCCAGCCTGAGATGGTTGGACATAAACTCGGTGAGTTTTCCCTCACAAGAACATTTAGAGGGCACCCTGACAAATCAGCAAAAGCAGTTAAGAAAAAATAAGAGGTGAAAAAGATGGCAGAAGCTACAAAGAAAGAGGCGAGAGCTGTTTTAAGATATGCAAGAACTTCCCCAACAAAAGCGAGACAGGTTATTAACCTGATCAGAGGAAAGGATGTTGGAGTTGCCCTTGCTTTACTACAGGGGCTTAATAAGAGAGCTGCAAGGATGGTTGAGAAGCTTCTCAAAAGTGCTATCTCAAATGCTGAGCAGAAGGATATGGATATTGATAACCTTTACATTAAAGAGATCAGAGCTGAAGACGGACCTATACTCAAAAGGTATATCCCCAGAGCTTACGGTAGGGCAACAATGATCAAAAGACGTTTTTCACACATTTATATAACCTTAGCTGAAAGGGAATAAGGAGGAATAAAAGTGGGTCAGAAAGTACATCCTATAGGATTTAGATTAGGTGTAACAAAAGACTGGAAATCAAAATGGTTTGCAGATAAGAAAAAATACGGTCAGCTTTTACATGAAGATGTAAAAATAAGAAAGTTTGTTGAAGAAAGGTACAAGCAGGCAGGGATAGCTGATGTAATAATAGAGAGACTTGGAGAGAAGGTAAGAATAAAGATATTGGCCTCAAAACCAGGTATTGTTATCGGAAGAAAAGGGGCTGAGGTTGAAGAGCTGAACAAGGTTCTCCAGGCTGTTACAAATGCAAAAGATGTTACAGTAAATGTTGATGAGGTTAAAAAGCCAGAACTTAATGCTAAGCTTGTTGCTGAAGATATAGCCCTTCAGCTTGAGAGAAGGGTTTCTCACAGAAGAGCGATGAAGAGAGCTATAGACAACGCTATGAAAGCCGGTGCAAAAGGTATAAAGGTTCAGGTCGGTGGAAGGATAGGTGGTGTTGATCTTGCCAGAAAGGAATGGTTTATGGCTGGAAGAATGCCACTTCAAACAATAAGAGCCGATATAGATTACGGAACAGCAAGAGCATCAACAAAATACGGGATATTAGGTGTTAAGGTCTGGATATACAAAGGTGACAAGCTTGCTGAGCAGAAAGAGGAAGTTCTCAAGAAGATAGAAGAGGAACTTCATACAGTCTAAAAAATTAAAGGAGGATAAATAGATGTCTCTCTTACAGCCAAAGAAGTTAAAATGGAGAAAACAGCAAAGGGGAAGAATGAAAGGTAAAGCTTCCCGTAGAAATTATGTTGCGTTTGGTGAGTACGGTCTTCAGGCACTTGAGCCGTGCTGGATGACATCAAGACAGATAGAGTCTGCCCGTATCGCTATAGTAAGGGAAGCTAAAAAAGGTGCGAAGGTATGGATAAGGGTTTTCCCTCATAAACCTGTTACAAGAAAACCTGCTGAAACAAGAATGGGTAAAGGGAAAGGTGATCTTGACCATTTTGTAGCTGTTGTAAAACCAGGACATATACTTTTTGAGCTTTCAGGTGTTCCTGAAGAGGTTGCAGCTGAAGCATTCAGAAAAGCAGGACACAAACTTCCAATAAAAACAAGACTTGTAAAAGCAAGGGAAGAGGTGTAAGCCGATGAAAGCAGAAGAACTTAGAAAGTTAACAGATGATGAGCTAAAGGATAAGCTTACAGAGCTAAAGAAAAAACTTATGAATCTAAGATTCCAGAATGCCGTTGGCGGACTTGAGAAGCCAAGTGAGATAAAGGCAACAAAAAGGGATATAGCAAGAATATTAACTATCCTTAGAGAAAGAGAACTGTCAAAGGCTGGAGGTGAGTAATGTCTCAGGAAGTAAAATCAAGAAGAAAAGAGTTTGTTGGAAAGGTTGTAAGCGATAAGATGGATAAAACCGTTGTTGTTGCTGTTGAGAGATACGTTCCACATCCACTTTACGGGAAAAGGGTTAAGAAAACTACAAAATTCTATGCCCATGATGAAGAGAACAGATGTAAGATAGGTGATATTGTAAGAATCAGAGAGTCAAGACCTTTATCTAAATTAAAAAGATGGGTTGTTATTGAAATACTGCCACAGAAGTAATATATTGATTTTCCTTTCTAAAAATTATAAAATATTGTTTTGTCCTCGCTTTCGGGGACAACCTATCCAATCAAAAAGAGGTGTAGGAAATGATACGTAGAGGAACATATTTAAATACAGCTGATAACTCAGGAGCGAAAAAGGTTCAGTGTATAGGTATACCAAAAAAGGTAAACTTTGGAAAACAGACTGACTTTGCAACACTTGGTGATGTTATCACTGTAACTGTTAAAGATGCTCTCCCAAATGGAGCTGCCAAAAAAGGAAAGGTTTACAAAGCTGTTGTTGTAAGAACAGCTAAGGAAGTAAGCAGAGAGGATGGAAGCTACATAAAGTTTGATGACAATGCTGTGGTTCTCTTAAATAACAACCTTGAGCCTATAGGAACCCGTATCTTAGGACCGGTTGCCCGTGAGATAAGGGCTAAAGGATTCTACAGAATAGTGTCTTTAGCACCGGAGGTAATATAAAAGATGGTTAAAACAAAGCTGAAAAAAGGTGACACTGTAATAGTTATCGCAGGTAAGGAAAAGGGAAAGATAGGAAAGATAAAGCAGATATTAAGGGATGAAAACCCTAATAAGATAAGGGTTATTGTTGAAGGTGTTAATGTTGGTAAGAAACATGTGAAGCATATTGAAGGTATAAGGGAAGGTGGAATCTTTGAGATAGAAAGACCTATCCATATATCTAATGTTGCTTACTACGATGAATCAAAAGGTGAAAAGGTAAAAATAGGAATAAGAATAAGAGAAGAAGGAAACAAAGTGATAAAAGAGAGATACAACAAAAAAACAGGTGAGACTATAGATATCATTTATGAGAAAGAAAAAAAGTAAGAGGTAAAAGGTAATGGCTGTTGCAGAAAGATATATACCAAGACTTAGAAAGAAGTACGAAGAAGAGGTTGCACCGAAACTGATGGAGAGATTTGGATATAAATCACCTATGCAGATACCAAGGATAAAAAAGATTGTTGTTAATATGGGTGTAGGTGAGGCTGTTCAGGATATAAAACAGCTTGACAGGGCTGTTGAAGATCTCACAGCTATAACAGGACAGAGACCTGAGATAAGAAGGGCTAAAAAGTCTGAAGCTGGTTTTAAGCTCAGAAAAGGACTCCCTGTTGGTGCAAGGGTGACACTCAGAAAGGAAAGGATGTGGGACTTTCTTGATAAACTCATATCAGTTGCTCTTCCAAGGGTTAGGGATTTTAGAGGACTTAACCCTAAATCATTTGACGGAAGAGGAAACTATGCTTTTGGACTTTCAGAACAGATAATATTCCCTGAGATAGATTACGACAAGGTTGATAGAATCAGAGGTATGGATATTATCATAGAAACAACAGCAGAGACAGACGAAGAGGCAAGATGGTTACTTTCATTACTTGGATTACCTATAAGAGCTCAGTAAGGAGGATTAATAAATATGGCACGTAAAGCACTTTGGGCAAAATCATTTTTAAAAGAGCCTAAATTCAAAACAAGAAAACATGCAAGATGCCCTCTATGTGGAAGACCAAGGGGGTATTTAAGACAGTTTGATATGTGTAGAATATGCTTCAGGGAGAGAGCTTTAAGAGGTGAGATCCCTGGAGTTAAAAAAGCGAGCTGGTAAGGAGGCAAAAGATGATAACTGATCCAATAGCAGATATGCTTGCAAGGATAAAAAATGCACAGGCAGCAAGAAAAAGTGAGGTTTACATTCCACACTCAAAGATAAAGGAAAAGATAGCCCAGATACTTAAAAAAGAAGGATATATAGAGGATTACACAATATCTGAGGAAAATAAAAAAGGAAATCAGGGAACATTAATAATAAAAATCAAATATCTTGATAACAGAAATACAAAACCTGCAATATCAGGATTGAGAAGGGTATCAAAACCAGGTTTAAGAAAGTATGTTGGTGCTGATGAGATCCCTTACGTTAGAAAAGGACTTGGTATAGCTATCCTCTCTACAAATAAAGGTATCCTTACAGATGCAGAAGCAAGAAAAGAGAAAGTAGGTGGAGAAGTTCTCTGCTATGTATGGTAATAAACATACTCACCATTAAGGAGGCAAATTAGATGTCAAGGATCGGTAAAAAACCTATTGATATACCAAAAGGGGTTGAAGTTAAGGTAGGAGAAGGAAACTTTGTTACAGTTAAAGGACCAAAAGGAGAGCTATCCTACAAATTCAATCCTGAACTGAAGATAAATGTTGAAGAAAATCAGGTAAAAGTAGAAAGACCTAATGACAGCTCTTTTATGAGAGCTATTCATGGGACAACAAGAGCTTTAATAGCAAATATGATAAAAGGTGTGACAGAAGGTTTCACAGTTGAGCTTGAGATTGTGGGTATAGGTTACAGAGCAAACATGAAAGGGAAAGCTATAGAGCTTCAGCTCGGTTACTCTCACCCGATACATTTTGAGCCACCTGAAGGTGTTCAGATCGCTGTTGAGGGGAACATCATAAAGGTTTCAGGTATAGACAAGCAGAAGGTTGGACAGGTTGCAGCAAAGATAAGAGATTTCAGAAAACCTGACCCTTACAAAGGAAAGGGTATAAGATACAAGGGTGAAGTTATAAAACTGAAAGCTGGAAAATCTGTTGGTAAATAAAAATAGATGAGGTAGATGGAGAATGGCTGTAAAAACAAGAAGGGAAAAAAGATTAATAAGACATAAAAGAATAAGAAAAAAGGTTTTTGGAACAGCTGAAAGACCAAGAATGGCATTTTTCAAAAGCTTAAATAACCTGTACGTACAGATAATTGATGATGAAGCAGGACATACACTCGTAAGTGCCTCAACGATTGATAAAGATTTTGTTGAGAAGTATGGTGTGAGAGGCGGAAAGAATATAGAGATGGCCAAAAAGTTAGGTGAGTTTATAGCTGAGAAGGCACTTGCTAAAGGTATTCAGAACGTTGTTTTTGATAGAGGTGGTTTTATATACCACGGTAAGGTTAAAGCTTTTGCAGATGCAGCAAGAGAAAAAGGACTGAAATTTTAAAGGAGTGTCAGATGGGAGTAAAAAATATAGAAAGGCTTATTGAAGAGAGACAGAAGATAGAACCTATAAACCCTGCAGAACTTACACTTGAGGAAAAGGTTGTTGAGATCAGAAGGACTACACGTGTAGTTGAAGGTGGAAGAAGATTTTCATTCTCCACACTTGCTGTTGTTGGAGACAGGAACGGACATGTTGGATTTGGACACGGAAAAGCAAATGAGGTTCCACCTTCTATAGCTAAAGCTATAGCTGATGCAAAAAAACATCTTATAAGGGTTCCTCTTATAGAGGGAACAATACCACATGATGTTATAGGTAAGTATGAGTCAGCTGTTGTTCTTTTAAAACCGGCAAGGAAAGGTACTGGGGTTGTTGCTGGAGGACCTGTAAGACCTGTTCTTGAACTTCTTGGTGTTACAGACATTCTCACAAAGATAATAGGAAGAACAACAAACCCAAATAACACTGTAAGAGCTGTATTTGATGCACTCCTTCAGATAAGATCTCCTGAACAGGTTGCTGCTATAAGAGGTGTTGATGAGGAGAAGATAAGAAAGAACTACAGAATTTATGCTTCAGCTCCAATAGTAAAATAGTGGAGGAAAAGATGAGAATAAAGGTTAAACTTGTAAGAGGACTCGCTGGAAAGAGAAAGGATCAGATAAAGGCTGTCAGATCACTTGGGCTTAAGAAGGTTAATGATGAGAGAATCTTAGAGAAAAATCCTATGGTTCTTGGAAATATAAATAAAGTTAAACACCTGATACAAGTGGAGGAAGTAGAGTAATGGGAATAAAACTGCACCAGTTAAAACCTTCTGAAGGGGCAACCCACAAGAAGAAAAGAGTTGGAAGGGGTATAGGATCAGGTCACGGAAAGACATCAGGAAGAGGACATAAAGGACAGAAGTCAAGAAGAGGTTATGGTGAGCTTCCAGCATTCTTTGAAGGTGGACAGACACCATTTATTATGAGAGTTCCTAAAAGAGGATTTAAGAATCCAAATAAAAAAGAGTATGAGATAGTAAATCTTAAAACACTTGACAGGGTTTTTGAGGCTAACGCTGAGATAACACCTGAAGTTCTCAAGGAAAAGAGACTTGTACACTGCACATCTGCTGTGAAGATACTCGGAGAAGGAGAGCTTACAAAACCTTTAAATATAAAAGCTCACAAATTCTCAAAATCTGCTGTAGAGAAGATAAAAGCTGCAGGTGGCAACTGTGAGATAATTGAATAATCTACCTAATTAGAGAGGGCCTTTATTGATAGATAAAATAAAAAATGTACTGGAGATAAAAGAGCTTAGGGAGAGGATAATATTTACTCTCCTTATGCTCGCTCTTTATAGACTCGGAACTCATATTCCTGTTCCAGGTGTTGATACTGCAGCCCTTCAGCATTATTTCAATGCTGCTGGCGGAGCTCTGTTCAATATTTATAACCTTTTCTCAGGTGGTGCATTAGGAAGATTATCAGTTTTTGCCCTCGGTATAATGCCTTACATCTCTGCTGCTATTATAATGCAGCTTCTAACAGCTGTTATTCCTACACTTGAAAGATACCAGAAGGAAGAAGGTGATTACGGTAGATGGAAGATAACACAGTACACAAGATATCTTACTATTGGTATAGCAGGATTTCAGTCATTCGCCCTTTCCCTATGGATAAGTAATCTTAAAACTGAGACAGGTCAGGCATTGATATCTGAGAATGCTATTGTCTTTGTTCTTATGACAACCGTTATCGTCACAACAGGAACTGTTTTTCTTATGTGGGTTGGGGAGAAGATAACGGAGTTTGGTATAGGAAACGGTATATCTATGCTGATACTTGCAAGTATCGTTGTCAGTATACCAAATGCGATAATCCAGTCTTACGAGCTTCTTAGAGCTGGAGATCTTACAGTATTTCAGGTTGGGGTTGCCTTAGCGATAATAATTGTTGTTGTTGCAGGTATCATTTACATACAGGAAGCTGAAAGGCGGATCCCTATACAGTATGCAAGAAGGAATGTTGGTATAGGAGCATCAACAGCATCTTACATACCTTTCAAGCTTAACCCTGCAGGTGTTATACCGATCATATTTGCAGTTGCACTTTTAATGTTCCCTGCAACAATAGCACAGATGTTTGTAGAACAGAGCCAGATAGCGAGAATGATAGTTGATTATCTCTCGCCACAGAGCTATGTTTACTTCATATTCTATGTAGGACTGATCATATTCTTCGCATATTTCTATACAGCTATACTTATAAACCCAAATGATATAGCTGATAATCTGAGAAAAAGCGGAGCTTTTATACCAGGTATAAGAGCGGGAAGTCAGACAGCTGAGTATCTTAATCATGTACTTTCAAGAATAGTATTCCCTGGATCTATATTCCTCGCTTCTATAGCTGTCTTACCTATGTTCCTTATAAAATGGCTTAATGTTCCGTTCTACTTCGGTGGAACATCAGCACTTATCGTTGTTGTTGTTGCACTTGATACACTTCACCAGATAGAGGCTCATCTCGCCATGAAAAAATATGAAGGATTCCTGAAAAGGAGTTAAGGATGGCTAAAACATTAATATTTCTTGGACCTCCAGGAGCAGGAAAGGGAACACAGGCTCAGAGGCTTGTTGAGGAAAAAGGTTTTGTTCAACTCTCAACAGGTGATATCTTAAGAGAAGCTGTTAAAAAAGGGACTGAGCTTGGTAAAAAGGCAAAGGAGTATATGGAAGCAGGGAAGCTCGTTCCAGACGATCTTATAATAGCGATAATTGAGGAAAAACTTAAAGAGCTTGAAGGGAAGGATATCATACTGGATGGATTTCCAAGAACTATACCTCAGGCTGAAGCACTTGATAGGATGCTTCCTGCTGTAGGTAGAACACTTGATAAGGTTATACTTTTTGATCTTTCAGATGAGGAAATATTGAGAAGGCTTACAGGAAGAAGAGTAGATCCAAAAACAGGTAAGGTCTACCATATAGAATTTAACCCACCACCTGAAGGTGTAGAGGTTATACAGCGTGAGGATGATAGAGAGGAAGTAATAAGAAAAAGACTTGAAGTTTACCACCAGCAGACAGCTCCTCTTATTGAATATTACAGAAATCAGAATAAATTATTCGTCGTTGACGCTTCAAAATCTCCGGATGAAGTTTACAAAGAAATACTATCTGTGATATAATATTAGTTTGTAATGATAGAGCTCAAAACAAAGGAAGAGATTGAAAAATTAAGATACAGCAACAGAATAGTTGCTGAGATCTTACAGTTTTTAAAGGAAGAAACAAAACCTGGAATGACAGGTGTTGATATAGACGAGATAGCCCGTAGAGAATGTGAGAGAAGAGGTGTTAAACCTGCTTTTTTAGGGCTTTATGGATTTCCAGCTGCTGTCTGTGTTTCTATAAATGAGGAGATAGTTCACGGCGTTCCAAAAAAGAATAGGGTTTTAAAAGAAGGAGATATAGTAAGCCTTGATTTTGGTGTTGTTGTTGATGGCTGGTACGGAGATGCTGCCATATCTTTTGTCTTAGGTGACAAGATAAGCGACAGAAAGAAGAGGCTACTTGAAGGTGTTGAGAAAGCCTTAATGGCTGGAATAGAAAAATGTGTTCCTGGAAATAATGTAAAAGATATTGCGGCTGCTATAGAAGGCACGTTGGAGGCCTACCGTCTAGCCCCTATATGTGATTACGGGGGACATGGAATAGGGCGTAAGCCACACGAGGAACCTCATGTTTCAAACTGTGTGGCTAATGCTGAAGATGTTTTGCTGAGGCCAGGGATGGTTCTGGCTATAGAACCTATGGCAACACTTGGTAGAAGAAAGAACTTCTACCGTAAATTGAAGGATGGCTGGACTGTTGTTTCTAAGGAGAAGGCGCTTGCTGCCCATTTTGAGCATTCTGTAGCTATTACGGAAAATGGTCCAGACATACTTTCAAAATTAGATTGAAGGGTTTGTAATGGGAAAGAAGAAGAAAAAGGAACAGAAGGAAAAGGGAATTGTAGTTGAAGGGACAGTTGAAGAGGCACTCCCTAATGCTATGTTCAAGGTGAAGCTTGATACTGGACATGAGGTTCTTGCCCATGTTTCAGGTAAGATGAGGATGCACTTTATCAGGATACTTCCTGGAGACAGGGTTAAGGTGGAGCTCTCACCTTATGATTTAACAAGAGGTAGAATAATCTTTAGAATGTGAGGTGGAAAGATGAAGGTAAGATCTTCTGTTAAGAAAAGATGTGAGAAATGCAGAATTATTAAAAGAAACGGAAGAATTATGGTTATATGTGAAAACCCAAGACACAAACAAAAACAAGGCTAATTAGGAGGATAAGATGGCTCGTATAGCTGGTGTTGACTTACCTGATAGAAAGAGACTTGAGATAGCTCTAACATACATATACGGTATTGGTAAAACAAGAGCTAAGGAGATTCTTGAGAAGACCGGAATAGATGGAATGAAAAGGGTTGGAGAGCTTACTCCAGATGAGCTTAACACTATAAGAAAGTTCATAGAACAGAACTACAAGGTGGAAGGTGATCTCAGAAGAGAAGTTGCTGTAAATATAAAGAGACTGATGGATATGGGATGTTACAGAGGAATCAGACACAGACTTGGCCTTCCTGTTAGAGGACAGAGAACAAAAACTAACGCAAAAACAAGACGTGGTAGAAAGAGAAGATAACTTTTTAATTAGATGGAGGTATCATGGCAAGAAGAAGAAGAACTACAAAAAAAGTTAAAAGAACGGTTCCATACGGAATTGCTCATATACAGGCTACATTCAACAATACGATCGTGACTATAACTGATAAAGAGGGTAATGTTCTTACCTGGGCTTCAGGTGGAACGGAAGGGTTTAAGGGAACAAGAAAGTCCACACCTTACGCTGCTCAGAAGGCTGCTGAGAAGGCTGCAAAAAGAGCTATGGATGAGTTTGGTATGAAAGATATTGAGGTCTGGGTTAAAGGTCCAGGTGCAGGTAGAGAGACAGCTATAAAAACTATTCAGGCTGTAGGACTTAATATAAAGGTCATTAAGGATGTAACTCCTATACCTCACAACGGTTGTCGTCCACCAAGCAAAAGGAGGGTTTAATATATGGGTAGATATTTAGGTCCGTTAACAAAGGTAAGTAGAAGATTAGGTGTTTTTGTAGGTGGAAGCTTAAAGGCTTTCCAGAAGAGAAACTTTCCTCCTGGACAGCACGGAAGGGTTCAGGGAAGAAAAGTAAAGCTTTCAGATTATGCTATCAGATTACAGGAAAAACAGAAATTAAGATATCTTTACGGCGGAATTAGAGAGAAGCAGTTTAAAAGGTACTTTGATGAGGCTGCAAGATCTGCAGGTAACACAGGTCAGATACTTCTCCAGCTTTTAGAGAGAAGACTTGATAATGTTGTTTACAGACTTGGTTTCGCAAAAACAAGAAGACAGGCAAGACAGCTTGTGAGACACGGTCATTTCCTTGTTAACGGTAGAAAGGTTGATATACCATCTTACAGGGTTGATCCTGGAGATATTATAGAGCTTAGAGAAAAGAGTAGAAATTCACCATTGTTTAAGGAAAACCTTGAAAGCAGGGATCCAAGAAGTATTCCTAACTGGCTTGAACTTGACAAGGAGAACTTCAGAGGTAAGGTGCTGGAGATACCTCAAGAGATAGAGCTTGAGATACCTGTTAACGTTCAGCTTATTATTGAGTTCTACTCAATGTAATAAACGGGAAAAATCCCAGATTTATGGAGGTAAAATAGCCTATGCCTTTTTTAGAGTTTATAACACCAAGCAAGATATACTGGGATGAAAGTTCCAAAACGGAAAGTTTTGGAAGACTTTATGTTGAACCTCTTGAAAGAGGATACGGTATAACACTTGGAAATGCGTTAAGAAGAGTTCTTCTCTCTTCACTTGAAGGTGGAGCTGTAACAGCTGTTAAGATACACGGTGTTGCACATGAATTCACAACTATAGAAGGTGTGATAGAGGATGTATCTGAGATAATACTCAACCTAAAACAGATAAAGTTCAAGATGGATGAAGGAATTGATAGTGATTTTGCCATTCTTGAGTTTAAAGGAACAGGTGAGGTTACAGCAAAGGATATAAAAGTTCCTGCAGGGATAAAGATAGTAAATCCGGATGTTCATATAGCTACCGTTGATAAAGAGATAGAGCTTAGAATGGAGCTCAAGATAGAGAAAGGCCGTGGTTATGTGATGGTTGAGGAGATGGAACCTCCTACGGAGATAGGATGGATACCAATTGATACAGCTTTCTCACCTATAAAGAAATGCACTTTTTATGTTGAACCTACAAGGGTTGGTGAAAAGACTAACTACGACAAACTTATACTTGAGGTTACAACAGACGGAAGTATAACACCTGAAGAAGCATTAACAAAGGCTACAAATATTCTTATAGAACATTTCCAGCTTCTCCTTAACCCAACTGTAAGAAAGGTTGAGGTTATAAAGAAGGCTGAGCCTGAAAGTATAGCTGAGAAGATAGAGGCTGATAAGCTATCTCTTGCTATAGAGGAGCTTGAGATATCATCAAGGGCAACAAATACTCTCAAGAAGCTTGGTATCCAGACAATAGGTGACCTCGTTAAGATGACTGAAGAGGATCTAAAAGAGGCAAAAAGTATAGGAAGAAAAGCACTTAAAGAGATAAAGGAAGCTCTTGCTGAGCTTGGACTTGAACTTGCTCCATCACCAACTAAAAAAGATTAAGAGGTAGAGAGGAATGAGACATAGAGTAAAAACTAAAAGCTTTCATAGACCTAAGGAGCAGAGAGAAGCTCTTTTTGTTAACCTTGCTATTGCTTTAATAGAACACGGAAAGATAGAGACAACAGTTCAGAAGGCTAAAGCTTTAAGACCTTTTGTTGAAAAGCTTGTAACGCTTGCAAAGAAGGAGACAGTAGCAGCAAGAAGACTCCTTAACGCAAGACTTAGAAATAACACAAAGGCAGCAACAAAGCTCTTTAAAGAGATAGCACCTCTTCTTAAGGAGAGAAACGGCGGTTACACAAGGATATACAAGCTTGACAAGAGAAGAAGAGGTGATGATGCCCAGATGGCTATAATTGAGTTTGTTGAACATCCAGACAAAGAGTAGCCATGTTTATAATCGCAAATTTCATAGAGGCGGTGGCCAGAATACTGGACATCGCCCTTACTGTTTATATGTGGATCGTTATAATATCAGCACTTATCACATGGATAAATCCTGATCCGTACAATCCAATTGTAAGATTTTTAAGGGGAGCTACAGAACCTGTTTACAGAAAGATAAGAAAGTTTATACCAACATACTTTGGTGGTATAGATATAGCACCGTTAGTTGTGATAGCTGTTATCATATTTCTCCAGTACTTCCTTGTTAACTCACTTCACGAGCTTGCTGTGAGGCTGAGATACTGAGATCTCTCCTTCAGGTAGCATCTGAGATAATCAAGTATCACCCTGTAGATCTCTTCTCTTCTTTCGGTTTTAAATCTGTATGAGATTATAAGAACACCTGATATTGATTCACCATCTTCAATAAGAACGGTAACAACATAATCAGATCCGAGAAGCTCATTTACAGGACTTTCCTCAAACTCCTGTATAGGATCTGTTACATATTTGAGGATCTCTTTCTCACACTTTATCTCACCTGTGCTTATACATTTTCTCTCATTAAAATCAAAAAATGCTACACCGTCAGCGGATAGTATCTCATTTATCTCGTAAAGCCATCCCTGAAAAACAAGCTTCCCGTCTTTAAGTTTCTGCAGACTTTCAATTATAGAAAAAAGCCTTGCATACTGATCTATCTTTTCCTCATAGGCTATATTTTTGAGATAAAGATTTTCCATCTCATCTTTCTGCTGTCTGAAATATCTCTCTTTCTGGAAGAAATGCTGTCTCAGTTTTACCATTCCAGCCATACCACCTAGTATAAGTGGGATAAATAGAAATTCTGAGAAGTTTGATATATAAAGTGATGTTCCAACAGGAACTGTTGCAAGGACTGTGTAAATGAACATATCCTTCTTTGAGTATAAGAAATCAGAGAATACAGGGAGGATAAAAACCGCAAGGTATGAAAGACCTGTCATATATATCATAAATGTGAGGAATGATACATCTATAATCAGAGAGATATACCTTGATATCTCTTTATCCTCTGGAAAGTTTGTCAGGATATGCAGGAAAAGGTATATTACAGAAAGTATTGTTAAAGCTGTTTTGTACTCTATATTCCCTATGTATAGAGCAGCTATAACGCCTGTTGTAATAAAAAGCCTTACTAATATGTGGTATATTATCAACCTATTTCCTTGTAAAGATTATTCATTATATAAAACAGGTTTGATGCGAACCTATCAATAAGCTCCCTGTTTAAAAACTCCTTTTTAAGTGTATATATATTATTATTCGGCTGAGATGAGAACCAGACAACAGGAACTTTAAAGTCAGGGAAGTAAAAAGCCTCAAGTCTGTCTGTTTTTAACGGGAGATTTAGCTTTCCTAAAAGATGTTTTATCCTCTCAAAATGGAAACTGTCAATGATATTTCTGTCTGTTTTTATAATAAGTTTTTCATTTCCGAGCCCTGAATTTTCTGTATTTATGATGGAAAGAATTAGATCACTGTCTATCTTTTTTATATGTTCCTTTAAAGGTCTGTATCCTGTGTATTTGTGATCAGAAAATAAAACCCTTATCCTGTATCCTGAAGGTTTCTTAACCTCAAGAAGTCTCCTTATTATCTCCTTTGTTACCTGAAAGCTTCCGTAAAAATCAATACTGTCTTTTGTCTGGTATCTGCTGTCGTAAGGAAAGACCAGGAAAAGAAAGTAGGCACCGTAACCTATATCAAAGTAGATATTTTTAACACTTTCCTCTGTCTTTTTTGTATTGAGCTGTATCTTTATCTCACCATCCCTGATTAAGCTGGGAATGTATATAACAGGAAATTCTTCAATAAAGAGAGGTCTTTTAAACTCCCTGTTTATGATAACAGCTTCAGGTTTTAAAGGAAGGAGATATCTTAGCTTTTCAGGTTTTTCAACATTCTTTATGTATATTATCTTTCCTTTAAGATTTTCCTGGAAAATAACTGAAGGTGTCAGATTTTCTATACTGTAAACCCTCCCTTCAATGATACCCTTTCCAATATAACCTGTAGAGACAGGTACGCCTTTTATCTTTTTATTTTCAAAGATTATCTCAGACCTTTTTATGTAGCTGTGACCTGCTTTTACACTCTCCTCTATTATATCCAGGTTCTGGAACCTCTTTTTTATGCTGTTGTATATATACCTGTTTAGTTTCAATCTATAGGAATCACCCAGTGTCTGTATTTTTCTATCTTTCCTCTTACAGCATTAAAGTAAACTTCCTGTATCTCCTTTGTTATCTTTCCTGGAGATCCATCCCCTATCTTTCTGTGATCAACCTCAACGACAGGGGATACCTGAGCACCTGTTCCACAGAAGAATATCTCATCGGCTATGTAAAGCTCTGTTCTTGATATATGTCTCTCTATAACCTGATATCCGAGATCTTTTGCTATGGTGATGATAGCATTTCTTGTTATTCCCTCAAGTATATCATCTGATACAGGAGGTGTTATCAGCTTTCCATCTCTAACGATAAATATGTTTTCAGCTGAACCTTCCGATACATACCCGTTTTTGTTCAGAACTATAGCCTCATCTGCCCCTGCCAGTATAGCTTCTGTTTTTGAGAATGCACTGTTTACGTAAGATCCTGCAACCTTCAATCTTGGTGGTATCATATTATCGTTTATCCTTGTCCATGATGAGACAATAGCTTTTATCCCCTTGTTTATATCTATATAATCTCCAAGTGGATATGTGTATATAGCTATCCTTGATTTGTATCCTACAAGTTTAGGACTTATTTTAAGATCCGAGAAATAAACTATAGGTCTTATGTATATATCATCCTTTATATTGTTTTTTCTTATAAGCTCCTTTGTTATCTCAACAAGCTGGTCTATACTCTCCTCTATCTCCATATTCAGAACTTTCATATTCTGGAAAAGCCTTTCGTAATGCTCTTTAAAGAACAGTCCCCACATCCTGTCAGTATCTTTATCATAGTAAGCTCTTATACCTTCAAATATAGCTGTTCCGTAATGGAAAGAGTTTGTTTTTATGCTTATCTTTGCCTGATCTTCAGGGACTATCTTACCTTCAAAGTAGATATATTCCATTCAGTTAGCCTCCGGTGGTAAGAATTTAATTAAAATATTTTAACATTAACTTTATACAGTTTTTCACATTAGTATATTATTTTAGTTGTTAACAAATATACGGAGTTTCTCATGGATTTTAATGGTTATCTTGAAAGCAGGCTGGAAGATATAAAAAGAAAAGGACTTTACAGAAAAAGGTTTATAGTACCAGAAAATCTTATTGATTTTTCATCAAATGATTATCTTGGGCTTAAGGACTGTGAAGAGACAAAAAAGGTACTTTGTGAAAATATAGAAAAACTCTCACTTGGAAGCGGTGCATCACAGCTTGTATCAGGCTATAAGAGTATCCAGAAAGAGCTTGAGGATTTTTTATCTGAATTTAAAGAGTCAGAGGACTGTATAGTTTTGGGAAGTGGATATCTCGCAAATACAGGTCTTATTCAGGCGTTGACAGAGGAAGGTGATATCGTATTCAGCGACCAGTTTAACCATGCTTCCATTATTGACGGTATAAGACTGTCAAGAGCAGAAAAGGTTATTTACAGACATAACGATATGAATGATCTTGAGGATAAGCTTAAAAAGAGTTCCGGTAGGGGAAAAAGATTTATAGTTACAGATGGTGTTTTCAGTATGGAAGGTGATACAGTTAACTTTCCTGATCTCAAATTCTTAGCTGACAGATATGGCGCTGTTGTCATACTGGATGACGCCCATTCTACAGGAATTTTAGGAAATGGAAAGGGAACAATATTTCATTACGGTATGAAACCTGATGAGAACATTATTCAGATGGGGACACTATCTAAAGCTGTGGGAAGTTACGGTGCTTTTGTCTGTGGAAGCAGAACTGTTATTGATTTTCTTATAAACAGAATGAGAACTGTTATATTCTCAACAGCACTATCACCTATCCAGAATTTTATATCATTGAATAATCTCAAAATCATGGTATCACAGCCATTTAGAAGGGAGTATATCTTAAAACAGTCTGAATATTTAGCCGAAAATTTGAAAAAACTTGGGTATAATATTGAGTATAGAGGAACGCCTATTCTTTCACTTATGATTGGAAAGGAAGATAAGGCTGTCCGCCTTAGGGATCTGCTTGTAGAAAAAGGTATATTCATACAGGCAATAAGACCTCCTACCGTTCCTGAGGGCAGCTCAAGGTTGAGAATTACTATTTCTTACAGACATTCTAAGGAAGATATAGATTATTTGATAGATACACTCAAAGAGTTGAGGGATAAATTATGAGGGAGCTTATTGAAGAGTTCAGTTCAGGTAAAGGTATAAAGGCTATACTGGAATATGACAGGGAGAAGGATATATACGTTATGACTGTTTATAAAGGTGATGAGAAGATAGTATTTTCCGGAAAGATGGATGAGATCCAGAAACAGGCTGAAAGATATTTTGTAAAATCATTAAAATCTTTAAAAAACAAGATAGAAATAGCTCTTTTAGAGGATCTTTACAACAGGTGATGGTATGAAGATAGTTTTCCTTGATGCAAAGACAGTTGGAGATGATATAGATCTTTCGGTTTTTGAAGCTTTTGGGGATTTTATAGCCTATCCTACAACGAAAGGTTCTGAGGTTTTTGACAGGGTTTATGATGCCGATATTATCATCACAAACAAGGTTATTATTGACAGAGAAGTTATAGATTACGCAAGGGATCTTAAGCTTATATGTGTTGCTGCAACAGGAACAAACAATGTTGATATCCTTTATGCAAAGGAGAAGGGTATAGCTGTAACCAATGTTGCAGGTTATTCAACGGAGAGTGTTGTTCAGCACACATTTGCTATGCTTTTTTATATACTTGAACAGCTAAGATATTATGATGATTATGTAAAATCCGGTCAGTATGCTGAGAGTGATATATTTACACATCTTGGGAGACCTTTTTCAGAGATAAATGGAAAGAGATGGGGGATTATAGGGCTTGGGACTATAGGAAGAAGGGTTGGTCAGGTTGCTGAATCTTTCGGGTGTGATGTTATATACCACTCAACATCAGGTGTTAAAAGGGAAGAAAGGTACAGAGAGTATCCCCTTGATGAACTCCTAAAAACTTCAGATATAGTCTCAATACACGCCCCTTTAAATGAGAAGACTAGGAATCTTATAACCTATGATAAGATCAGTCTTATGAAGCCGTCCGCTATCCTCCTTAATTTAGGGAGAGGGGGGATAGTGAACGAGGAAGATCTTGCCAGGGCTTTAGATGAAGGTCTTATATCAGGTGCTGGTCTTGATGTTCTTGAAAAGGAACCTATTGATCCTTACAGTCCTCTTCTCTCGATTAAAAACAGGGACAGGCTTCTAATAACACCTCATATAGCATGGACAAGTATTGAGGCAAGGAAAAGGCTTATTCAGGAGATAGCTGAAAATATAAGGGCATTTTTGAATGGGAAGGAGAGAAACAGGGTTGATCTTGTTTTTTAAGAGTAACTGAGTATTATGAAGGAGTAGTTATCCTCTTTTCTTCTGTCAAGCTCTTTTATGAGATCTTCTGCATTTTTGAAAGGATCAGGATGAAGGATCTGAAATATCTCCTCATCTTTTAATGTATCATTCACACCGTCTGTGCAGATAAAATAGAACTGATCCTTCTCAAGATAGTCATTTTTTATGTAGGGTTTTACACCTCTTTCCCAGTCTTCCATAAAAATATCCCCAATACCAAACTCAACATAATGTCTGTAAGGACTGTAAAATGCTTCTCTGTAGCTTATAATCCCTTTATCAACAAGCTGCTGGACATAACTGTGGTCGTGTGAGAGATATATTATCTCCCTGTCTGTTATCTTATAAACCCTACTGTCACCTGCGTTGAATATGATACTTTTACTTCCATTCATATAAACACCTGCTACGGTTGTTCCACTATTGAAAATATTAAGTTTCATAAAATCTAACTGTATTCTGTAAAGTGCTTTATAAACCCCTTCTACACTGAATGGTATTTTTAATTTACCTAAACTCTCGCACACAGATCTGCTCGCTATATCCCCGCTGGAGAGGCCTCCCATACCATCACAGATGGCAACAAGAATATCATCTTTATCTTTTTCTGTGTATTCAGGAGATCCCATACTTTCAGACTGAACTACCTTACCATCAATATAAAGGCAGTCCTGCTGGTAGTTTCTCAAGCCTCTGTCTGTATAGTAAAGTATCCTGTACATTTTCCTTTGCCTGTCAGGTAATTTGCCTTATATTAAATATAAGGAGGATCAATATGAAAGTGGAAAATGGACTACAGGCTTATAAGAGTATTTTAGAGCTGCAGAAACAGCTTGTTGATATGCTTGTTCAGCAGAATCTCCAGACAAACAGACAGGATAATACTCAGACACAGCAGTCTCAAACAGAAAAACCTGTTATAGAAGGAAAAAAGGTTTCAATATACGCCTGATTTACAGCTGATTTTTGAGTAAACCTTCCAGCTCATCGGCAGGTAAAGGTCTGCAGAAATAAAAACCCTGAACCATATCACACTTAATCTCTTTCAGGTATATAAGCTGTTCTTCAGTCTCAACACCTTCGGCTATAACTTTATATCCAAAATTTTTAGACAGTTCTACTATAGCTTTTGTTAATATTCTGTCGTCTTTGTCTTCAGGAAGGTCTTTGATAAAAGATCTATCTATCTTTATGTATGCAACAGGCATTGTTTTAAGATAACTTAATGATGAGTATCCTGTTCCAAAATCGTCAATAGATATCTCTATTCCGATACTGTTTAAATTTTTCAGGGTCTGAATAACCGTCTCAGGAAATTTCATAGCCTCACTTTCAGTTATCTCAAATTTTAGTGATGAAAAGGTTTTACATTCCTTTGAGATTATACTCTCAACAGTTTTTACAAAATTCTCTTCAAGTATCTGCTGTATATCTATATTCACTGAGATAGTTATATCTTTTATTCCTAAACTGTTCCATCTCTTTAACTGTTTACAGACCTCCTCTATCACCCATCTTCCCACTTCTTTTATAAGACCTGTCTCTTCTAAAATAGGTATGAAATCAGAAGGTGGTATATGTTCACCTTCGGCATTTTTCCATCTAAGAAGTGCTTCAACAGATACAATCTTTTCTGTATTTATGTCGTATATAGGCTGGTATACAAGATAGAACTCTTTCTTTTCCAGTGCATGTTTCATAAGATTTGTAAGTTTGATTCTCTTTTCTTCTTTGATCTTGATCTGGTCGTTAAAGATGATAAACATATTCTTTCCCTGCTTTTTACCGTAGTAAAGGGCGATATCACTCTCTTTTAGAAGTTTGTAAAAATCACCTCTTTTACCTTCATGGATAGAAACACCGGCTGTGACAGATATATCAATAATATTGTTTTTCAGTTTGTATGATGAGCTTAAAACTCTCATCCATTTATCTAAAAGGCTATTAATATCTAACCTGCCTCTATCCTGTATAAATATGAGAAACTCATCTCCCCCCAGTCTCCCAACAATCCCTTCCTTTACGGTATTTTTTAATCTTTTTGCGAATATTCTCAGAACGAGATCACCAACATTATGACCGAAGGTGTCATTAATCTCCTTAAAGTTGTCTATATCCATGAATATCAGAATGTTTTTTGCATCTTCCGGTGAGTTTTTTAACATCTCCTTAATCTGGTTTTCAAGGGCAAATCTGTTGAAAATTCCTGTCAGATAATCATACCTTATAAATCTTTTTAATCTTTTCACAAGGTTGTCTATAACCCTTGCTATGACGGCGAACTCATCGTTCCCGTAAAGTCTTACATTAACATCTAAATTTCCTCTGCTTATCTCCTGGACAGAGTTAAACAGCCTTTCTATTCTTTCACCTATAAGCTTGCTAAAGAAAAGGTATATAATTCCAAGAAGAATAAGCATTACACCAGATTCACTTAAAAGCTGGGAGATGATATCCTTCCTGTGTTCCTCTTTCATTCCTTTCAGATCGTAGATCATAAAGAGAAAACCGATATTTGATGGCCTTATCTTTTTTTCTTTTGGAAATAAAACTGGAGATATTGCTATTATCTTATTTCTGTCAGGTGAGATAAAACATCTCATCTTAGGTTTTTTCCTGAGATGATCAATAAATGAGAGATCATTTAAGGATTTTCCTATAACTTTTTTAATAACAGATCTAAACTCCTCACCTCTGAACTTCTTTTTTGATGATACGAGTATCTTGCCTTCAGGATCTGATATAAATATCTCATCAAAAAACTGGTCTGCCGAGATATCTGCTATCCTTCTTTCTATAAAAGAGACATCTTTTTTATTTATGAAATACTCAGATAACTCCTGAAGTCTTCCTGCTAAATTACACACCCTCTTTTTGTGATCCTGTTCTATCTGTCTGTAGGCATGTTTTTTCTCAAAGTAACCTTCAAATAGAGAGACAACAAGAAAAACTAAAAAAAGAACAAGTGGAAAGGCGATTCTTATCGGAAATAAAACAAAAACCCTTTCTAAAAACATTATTTATCCTCTATAAATCTGCCGTTGAAAAGGGAATCTATATTTATAAACCCTTCGCCTATAAGTTCGTTAGTTCTCATTACAGTCAATAATTTATAGGCAACCTGTCTGAGTTCAGGATTTTTTCTATCTATTAAAGTTAGATTTTCCTTAATATCCGGGATTTTTATCCCGTTAAAGGCATTTTTTAACTGTTCTGGTGTTAGACCTTCCCTTTTCGCCATAACAGTTATAGCTTTATCGGGATTTCCTTCCCAGAATTTAAGGGCCTTAAACCAGCCTTTCACAACTTCCTGAACAACATCAGGATATTTTTTAATATATACTTCCTCAACAACAAGAACATCAACTATCTCGTTAGGTATCTGTGAACTGTCAAAGATAATTCTTCCACCTCTTCTCAGCAGTTTGCTTTTAACAGGTTCAAATGTGACTACAGCATCAACCTTGTTTTTAATAAAAGCTCTGTAATGTTCATCTATCTCTAAAGGAACTATTTTTATATCTCTGTATGTAAGACCTGCTCTTTCCAGTGCTCTTGATAGCATATAAGCACCTAAGGCAGAGTTTTCAACTCCTATCCTTTTTCCTTTCAGATCTTTCAACCCCCTTATATAGGGTTTTGCAATAATAACATCTGCACCATTTGAGACATCAAGGACAAGAATTATCTCAGGGTTAAAACCATAGCTTCTCAGGAGTAAGACCTCATCAAGTGTCAGTGCTGCCCCGTTTATTATCCCGTTTCTGTAGGCTCTTAAAACCTGTGATGCAGATGAGTACTCAACAAGATGAATATTTTTATTACGGAAAAAACCTAACTCCCTTGCAAGGTATAAAGGCTCGTATCCGGGCCACAGGTTTGTACCTATTTTCAGGTATTCTGGATCTTCTTTACTGCATCCCTGAATTAGGATGAAAATAAAAATTATTGGAATTACAGCTCTTTTCATAACAGTCCATTTTAATAATAAGTATGCTTTTATAATAAATATTATTATTATTTATTAGATATAAATCAACTGAAGGTTTTTTTAACGATATTCAGTCTGTTTAACATCTTGTCTTTTTCCTTTTCCTCTTCAAAAAATTTAAGGATCTCCTCATCACTGACGTTTATACTATTTAAGCTCTGCCCTTTTATCTTTTCTGTCACAAAGTCTGCTATAGCCATAAGTTTTTTACATCTTTTAGATGAGCTGAACTTTGCATCTTTTATTTTTCCGTCTTCTTCCAGTATGTATATCTCAACTCTGTGAGCTCCTTCTTTAGCCGATCCTAATATTTCATATCCTTCAGGCTTTTCCTCTGCAAAGTTCTTTAAACCCTTTTTGTGGTATTCAGATACTTTCATCTTACTTCTCCTTTTTATTTTATTTTCGGACGGGAGTTGACGAACTGACAGTTAAATATTAGATTTTTATCGCAGGTGCTGAGGGTGTACACCCGCGCTCCTGGACGGCATACCGTCCTTGTACAGCACCTGCATTTATATCTTTCTTACAGATATATCTCCAGAGTATACCGTTAAAACTCCTTTTTCTGTCAGTACTTTTAGCCCTCCAGACCTGTCAAGACCTATCAGTCTTCCTTCAATACCCTCATCTAATATACGGATGTTCTCTCCTTTCCATAAGAGATCTTTTTCTATCTCATCTGTAAGATCAAGACTGCTGAATTTATCAAGACTTTTTTCAATTGTTTCCAGTACTCTGCAAAATAACTCTTTTCTGCAGAATGTTTTACCTTCCTCAATCTTTAATGATGTTGCTGTATCTTTTATATCACCGAACTCTTCAGGCTCGTTGTTTATATTTATACCTATACCTGCTATGATCCTGTTTATCTCATTTCCTTCAATCTCTGTTTCAATAAGGAATCCTGCAAACTTCCTGTTATTTATGTAAAGATCGTTAGGCCATTTTATCTTTATCTGGTTTTCTAAATAATCTTTAATGGCTTCTTTTACAGCGTAGGGAAAAAGAAGTGAGAGCTTCATAAGATCATTCAGAGGGTAATTTCTTTTTATAACTATTGAGAAATACAGTCCCTTTCCTTTAGACGATATCCATCTTCTCCCTTTTCTTCCTTTTCCTTTTGTCTGATTCTCTGCAAGTACTACAGTTCCATCAGGAAGATCATTTGATTTTGCGTACATGTTTGTTGAGTCAATCTGGTCAAAAAATATGTAATTTTTTCCTATATACCCAGTTTTTAATGCTCTTTTTATCTCAACTGGGAGAAGATAGGGGGTTCTCTCAATCAGCCTGTAACCTTCGGAGCTGTGTTTTATTCTGTATCCAAGATCTTCCAGTTTTTTGATCCTTTTCCAGACGGCAACCCTTGAGATTCCCGTTAATTTTGAAAGTTTTTCTCCAGATACGGTTTTGTCTTCTATCTGTTCCAAAATTATCTGATCTGTTCTGTCCATAGGTATATTTTACCATCTGGTTATAATTTAATTGTTATAAAATATAAACCTGTAGAAAGCATACAAAAGGAGGTTTTAATGATAGAGTATCTGAAGATAATCGGGATAGGAAAGAAAGGTGCGAAGGATCTTACTTTAAATCAGGCTTATGAAGCTGAAAAGATGATACTTGACGGCAGAGCTACAGACATCCAGACAGGAGCTTTCTGGTCTGTTATCAGATATAAATATGCATCAATTGAGGAGCTTAAAGGTTTTTTAAAGGCGAATATGGAGAACAACGATTTTATAGAAACAGGAATAAAGCCACTGGATATAGCTATAAATTATGATGGTAAAAACAGAACAGTCCATATACTTCCTGCTTCCATATTTATAGCTTCTGGGGCTGGTGCTTACATATCAGGACATGGATCTGAGGATGTCCCTGCGAAATACGGTATCCCATACCACAAAATACTTGAGTTTATGGGGTGTAAAACCCCTGAAAATAAAGATACAGTACTAAAAACACTTGAAAATGCAGGCTTTGGCTTTTACCATCAGAGATTATTCAATAAAAAGCTTTACAGTATCCTTCCAAAAAGAAGGGAGTTTGGACTTAGAACTTACCACAATACGATAGAGAGGATGTTAAACCCATTCAGGACAGATAAGGTTATCACAGGTGTTTCACACCCACCTTACATATTCAAATATTTTGAGATTGGAAGGTTTGCAGGTTTTAAAAGGATTACTGCTTTCAAAAGTCTTGAAGGTGGTGTTGAACCATTCCCAAACCATGAGACAAAGATATCATTAAATGATAAAAGTATCGTTGTATATCCTGAAGGTATAGTTAAAGAGTTTATACTGAGAAAGATACCACCTGAAGAGAACGCAAAGATATGTTTATCAATACTGAAAAATGAGGACAGAAAGTATACAAATTTTGCATTGCTGACCTCAGGTATACTGCTGATGGCTTACGGAATTACTGAAAATTTAGATGAGGCTGTATCATTATCTGAAGAGAGTTTAAGATCAGGAAAGGCTTACGAGAAATTTAAGATATACGCCCAGATAACAGGGGAAGGTTAAGACCTTCCCTTTACTCTGCTTTTAGAATACTGAGAAATGCCTCCTGAGGAAGTTCCACCTTTCCAAGCTGTTTCATTCTCTTCTTACCCTTTTTCTGTTTCTCAAGAAGCTTTTTCTTCCTTGTTATATCTCCACCGTAACATTTTGCGAGAACATCTTTTCTCAGTGGTGCTACCCTCGCAGATGCTACAACCTTTGATCCTATAACAGCCTGAATCCTTACCTCAAAGAGCTGTCTTGGTATTACCTCTCTCATCTTGTCAACAATATTTCTTCCCACCCTGTAGGCTTTATCTCTGTGGACAATGAATGAGAGGGCATCAACGATCTCACCATTTATCTTTATATCCATCTTAACAAGATAACCGGGTCTGTAATCTTTAAACTCATAATCAAATGATGCATATCCCCTTGTTGCTGTTTTAAGCTTGTCGTGGAAATCAAACAGAACTTCAGCCATTGGTATGTCGTATCTGAGGAGAACCGTTTTTTTGTCTATGTACTCAAAAGATCTCTGTATTCCTCTCTTATCCTGAACAAGCTGCATTATTGCCCCTACATAATCGTTAGGGGTGATAATGTTTGCTTCTATATAAGGCTCAAGTATCTTATCTATCTGTGAAGGATCTGGCATCTGTGATGGGTTTCTTACCTCAAGCTCTTCTCCCTTCTTTGTGATCACTTTGTATATAACGTTTGGAGCTGTTGTTATAAGCTCTATATCGTACTCTCTCTCAAGTCTTTCCTGAACGATCTCCATATGGAGAAGTCCTAAAAATCCGCATCTGAAACCAAGACCAAGTGCTGGAGAGCTTTCCATCTCGTATGTTATGGCTGCATCATTTATTGAGTATTTCTCAAGGGCATCCCTCAGATCCTCAAACAGAGTTGAACCTGTTGGGTAGAGCCCTGCATAGACCATAGGTTTTGCCGGTCTAAAACCGGGAACAGGCTGATCTGTAGGATTTTTTGCATCTGTGATCGTATCACCTATCCTGATATCTCTAACATCTTTTATAGCAGCTGCAATATAGCCAACATCACCGGCTCTCAGGCTATCAAGCTGTGTCATCTGAGGTGTCTGTGCACCAACCTCTGTAACCTCAAACTCTTTACCTGTTGACATAAGTTTTATCTTTGTACCTTTTTTAACCTCTCCATCAAATATCCTTACAAAAGCAACGGCCCCTCTGTAAGGATCGTAGTAGGAATCAAATATTAAAGCTTTTAAAGGCTTATCTTCCTCACCTTCTGGTGGGGGAATTTTGTTTACTATAGCTTCAAGTATGTCCTGTATTCCTATACCGGCTTTTCCAGATGCGAGGATAGCCTCGTCGGGATCAAGTCCGAGAACATCAGCTATCTGTTCCTTTATCCTCTCAACATCTGCAGATGGAAGATCTATCTTGTTTATTACAGGTATGATCTCAAGATCCTGCTCTAATGCCTGCCAGAATGTGGCTATCGTCTGGGCTTCAATACCCTGTGTCGCATCAATAAGCAGTAGAGCCCCCTCACATGCTGTTAATGATCTTGAAACCTCGTAACCAAAATCAACGTGTCCCGGTGTGTCTATCAGGTGGAGTGTGTACTCCTGTCCATCTTTTGCTTTGTAGTTAAGCCTTACAGCCTGAAGCTTTATGGTGATTCCCCTTTCCCTTTCTATATCAAGTGTGTCTAAAAGCTGATCCTTCTTTTCCCTCTCCTCAACAGCTCCTGTAAACTCCATAAGTCTGTCTGCAAGTGTTGATTTTCCGTGGTCTACGTGTGCTATTATTGAGAAGTTCCTTATATGTTCCATTCTTCTGCTCATACATTACCTCATAAAAAAGTTTTTAGAAGATAAAATTATAATATTTTTAGGGTTTTACATACTAATTTAGGATCTTTTTAGATTTCTCAAGTGCTTCATCTAGATACTTTCTGAAGTTTTCCTCAGTTACAGCTCCGTATATTGTTACAAGTTTTTTTCCTTCTGGAGTGATTATGTATGTTGTTGGTGTTCCCGGAACGGGAAATCTGACAAAGTTCTGTTTATGATTTGGATATATCGGAAATACAGGATCTGAGAGATCTCCTTTATCAGAATCTATCACCATAGCGATTATCTGGAATCTGTCCCTGTACTTTTTTTCCTGAATAACCTTTTTCATAACAGGTATCTCTTCCATACAGGCAGAACATGAGTAAGCCATAAAGTTAAGGACTATGAGTTTATCTTCAGGGAGTGGAACGGGATTTCCATCTTTATCAACAAGAGTATATCTGTGGAGATCCCTGTTATTTTCATGATCTTTCTTTTCACAGGAAAGTATAAAAAAAGGTAAAACTATCAGAAAGAAAAAGATTTTTCTCATCATACCTTTTCCTGAACCCTGATGACCTTTCCAAAAAGTTCCAGAGATTCTATCACATCTTTTGGAACTCTTGTTGTTCTTTCATCTCTCCCATCTCGCAGAACAACTCTGTCTTCCTCTTCACCAAGATATTTAAATAAACCCCACTGTCCTTTCTCCCTGAATAAGACTATATCTCCTTCAGATGGTACCAGTGGTGGTATCTTCCCTATAAGGGTCCAGACATTTCTGATCTTAACCCAGAATGTGTTTTCCTTGAAATCCTCCACCATCTCAACGAGTACAAGAGGGGTTTCAACATCAGGAAGTTTATCCATCGTGTTCTCATCAATAAGCTCATAAGCCTTTAAAAAAACTGTAGGCATAAGTCTTTCCATTTACTCCTCACACCTATGGGCTTTTTTTAATGGAAAAAGTGCATTTCTTGTCTGTTCCTTCAGGATATTTATGGACTGTGCTGTCATAAAAAATGCATGTTCCAGATTTATTAATGCAGACTGAAGATCTTTGTTATCTGTAGAATATCTTAGTTCTCTAACCATTCTATGAAGCTCATCTAGATTAGTCCCAAGCTCATATGCTAATGTAAAGGTTTTCATCACTATCTCATCAACCTTTTGTTTTTCTTCTTTTGTCATAACTTCCTCCTATTTTTTAGACCCACAAACGTATCTTACGCCTTTTTCTGTTTTGGCCCAGTGTCTTGTTCCTGCAGGTAGGTCTAATCTGTCTCCTGCCTGCAGGGTTATATCTCCATCCTCAGTTCCCATAACTATCTCACCTTCAATAACCCACCTGACTTCCTGATAGGGATGGGTATGCCAGTCATAAAACGATCCAGCTGGATCATACCATACAAAGATATCCTCATAACCTTCCTTTGTTAAAATTTCCTTAATTTTTTCCAGATCTTTTATACCTGTTTTTAAAACCTTCATTTCTGGCTCAGTATACTCCATGTTTCATGGTCTATATTGTGAAGTATATACTCAGGTGCTCTAACCTCAATTATATACTTTCCGTCTATCTTTAACGGATTTCCATTTTCATCGGTCTTGAATCTTATCTCTCCAGCTTTTTCTTTACCTCTGTAAAACTTTATAATATTATCCTCTTCAACAACTTCAGTTACACCGTGCATATTCATCTGACGGATGATCACATCTTTAATAAACTCTTTATCGGAGATTGAGAAGATCCTCTCATTTATCTGTTCATTAAAATGTTTGTCATTCAGCCATACTAAAAATGCAAATATGATTATTGATATATCTATAATGAGAAGCGATATACCATACTTTTTTGGAAGTGTGAAAAACATAATGATAGTAAACACTGTAAACAAGCCTATAGCTACCAGATAAAACCTGTTTGGACTCATGTACAACCTCATCACTGTCTTATAATCTCAACATCCTCAGGAAGATCCAGTCTCAGGTCAAGCTTCTTATCCAGATACTCTATATCTGGAAACTGTAGTTCTACCGTGCTGTCTTCACCGTATATCTTTATTTTATAGATTTTCAGATCTTTTTTTATGATAAGATCCACCTTTTTTATACCTTTTTCGTTTTTTGGTACAAGGGATATTAAAATTCCTTCATCTGTATTTTTTTCCTCATCTAAACTGAATATCTCCTTCAGAGATCTGTTCTCCATAAGAATTTTAAATATCTTCACTATGATAAAATCCTCAGAAAGATCTGAGATAACAGCCTGTTTTTCCTCAGGGGTGTAAACTGTGCTTTTCCTACCTTCAACCAGTATTATCTGTCTGTATGGATCTTTGTACACTATCTTCAGTCTGTCAGGTTTTGTTGCGTAAAGTTCACCTATAAATGTCTGGGGCTGATCAAAACCTTCTATAGTGTTTATCTGTAGAAATTTTCCCCTTATTGAGGATATGTTTTTTATCTTATTTTCAAACTTATCAAGATAGGTAGAAGCGTAGGATAGAGAAAAAGTTAACAGTAAAAGAATAAGGATTTTTCTCATATTTTTCCTCTTCAGTAAAGCCACATAGCGAGCTTTTTCCTGTATTCCCTTGTTAATGGGTCAGACTCTCCGAGTATGTTGAATATTGCTACCATAGCTTTTCTTCCGGCCTCATCTCTGTACTTCTTGTCTATCTGGACTATCTTTAAGAATTTTTCAAGTGCTGTTTTATAATCCTCATGTATCGCTGAACATGCTCCTTCCTTTAAGAGTCTGTCTAGCTCATTTTCAGCTGTGAGATTCTCACACCAGTTCTTAAAAGTGATAAGCTCCTTCAGAGCCTGAGCTTTTGGGAAGTACTCCTTTTCATACTCTTTTATCTCACTTAAAAGCCTTTCAGCCTCATCAAGTTTGTTCTCCTTTATATAAAACTTGGCGGCTTCAAGGATGATCTTCTTATTTTCCGGATGTTCTCTCATAAGTTTTTCATATATCTTTTCAGCCTCTTCAAGATTTCCAGCCATATACTCCATGTACGCCTCTTCAAGATACCTGTCTATCTCAGATTTCATATGTTTTGAAAGTATCTCCCTTATCTTTGGTTCAGGTAAAGCGCCAACAAATCTGTCAACCTCTTTTCCATCTATAAAGATTCTTACATCTGGTATTCCGCTTACACCAAACTGGTTTGCTGTCATACTGTTTTCATCTGTGTTTACCTTTGCAAGTATAAAGTCGTACTCCTTTGACAGTTTTTCCAGAACAGGCTTTAACATCTGGCATGGACCACACCATGGTGCCCAGAAATCAACAACTACAGGCTTCTCATAAGATTTCTCTATAACAAGCTTTTCAAAGTTCTCATCAGTTACATCTATTGAATACCCCATTTTAACCCTCCTTCAGATATAATATAATTATTAAGATATCCGAATTTAGTCTGTTTTTCAAATATTTTTTTAGTGTATCTGACTAATATATCAGTTATGAACACCGCTTTTTTCAACAGCCTTTTTAAGCCTGCACATACCGCATATATCGCTGAAAGAAGGCTCTCCACATATCTTGCATATATTGATCTGTGATTCTTTCTCATAATGCTCCTTTATTATCGGATACATATTCTTTAGAAAGTTTGTGTAAAACTGTAGTTTTGTTCCTGGATGCTTCTCCTCAATTTTTGATAGTATCTCCTTATACTCAATAGATGAAGCTCCTTCAGAAAATGGACATTCATACTCTATATACTCTATATCATTAAAAAATGCATACATAGCACTTTCTTTTTCGGTAATTTTACAGAGAGGTTTTACCTTTCTTATAAATCCTCC
Organism: Persephonella marina EX-H1; assembly: GCF_000021565.1. Lineage (NCBI taxonomy): Bacteria > Pseudomonadati > Aquificota > Aquificia > Aquificales > Hydrogenothermaceae > Persephonella > Persephonella marina. Next base: position 1,174,192 of record NC_012440.1, read on the forward strand.
TTCTTCTCTTAAAACAGGGTACTGTTTTTTCAGATATTTAATATCCCAGTGGAGAGTGTTTCCAAAAAGAACAGCAACCTCATCATCAAGGTTATGTCCTGTTGCTATTATGTTGTATCCAAGCTGTTTGGCATATCTGTTCATATAGTACCTTTTGGCTGTTCCACATGCTGAGCATGCTGGTTTGTTTGTTGATTTATCAATTACGGGAATTGGTGCTATCTCATCCTTTAGAGAGATTATATGTAAAGGTCTTCCTATCCTTTCTGAGAATCTTAGGCTTAGATTCTTGGAGTCCTCTGAGTACTGGTCAATACCAAGATCAATATAAAAACCATCTGCTTCATATCCAAGTTTTGTTAGAACATTCCATAATGTAAGGCTGTCTTTTCCTCCTGAGACAGCTACAAGTATACGATCTTTTTTTGAGAACATCCTGAACTCTTTTATCGTTTTTTCTACCCTCTTTTCAAACCACTGGATATAATGATCCCTGCACAGAGCTAGTCTGTGATGAGGCAGGAATACAACAGCCTTTTCCTTTCCACCTTTTGCCTTGCATATAGTACATCTGCTTCCTTTTTTCAGCTTTCCCATTTCTGTTTTTTTAACCTCCTGATATCGCATTTACAACTTTTATACTGTCCTCAGGACTTATGATCTCATCTTCAGATGCTATCTCACCATTTTTCGCAACAAAAGCATGTTCTGAAGATAGACCAAGTGCTTTCAGTATGTCAGATGCCGTCACTTTTTCCTTATCAAACCTCAGTACCTGTTCCTTTCCCCTGTACTTTACCTTTATCTCCATACCTTTACCTCTGATGATTTTGACAGAATGAATATATTTTAACTGAAGAACAGTTCAAGGGTTTTTATAAACATATTTTTTAGCTGATCTAACCTCTCTTTTTTAACCTTTAAACTTTCCCTATCAAACCATGGTTCTGAAAGGTAAAGCTTTCTGTTTAGCTCTATCTGTATCCACGGAACAGGCTTATTACCGTATCTTCTTGTTATATATCCACCTGAGAAAGGTCTGTTAACTGTAACCTCATTTTCAGGAAGGTTAAACGCTTTAATAAAGGCTTCTCTCAGCTTCTCAGTTGTTTCATAATCGCAGGACTGACCTTTAACATTACCCAGGCAGATCATAGGTCTTTCCATTCCTATATCAGGTGATATCTCAGGGGCAACAGATGCCATAGAGTGGCAGTCAAATGCTATTTTTATCTCCGGATTTTTTAAGGATTCCTGGATTTTTTTGTGATATGGAAAGTAATATCTATCAAGGAGTTTTTTTATCATTTCTTCATCAAGAGGTTCTCTGTATATCTGTACGCCATAACATGTTTTTGTTTTGACGACACCATCTGGATTTTTTGGTGGAAGATCGTCTGGTGCCCTATTAGGATCAACAAATGCCCTTGCTATCTCTGTTTTTACAACACTTACAGCCATATCTCCTATATCGTATATATCAGCTGTAAAGGGATCAGAGTCATCAAAAAGATCTCTTTCTGACAGTACTACCAGATCTTTAACCTCAGGGGGAATCTTCCATCCCCCGTGAGGGATTGATATTAAAATGGGAAACATCACAGACCTCCTGCTGTTCCATCTCTTCTGACATCAGAAGCACCCTGGAAACCTCCATCCATCTTTCTGAGTATGGCATGTATAGAGCCAAGATAGAATGAGAAAGCTTCCCTCCTGTCAAGTCTGTAACCTTCCCTTTTCAGGTACTCTATTATCTCCTTATCAAATCTATCCTCATAACTTATAAGTCCACCAAGTGAGCTGTGTATTCTTGGCTGGACGATAGCCTTGTCTATGGACATATCCTGATCAACGATATGCATAAGAAACTGTGTTAAAACAGAGAATATTCTCTCACTTCCGGGGCTTCCCATCACAAGCCACGGTTCATCATTCATAAATACTATTGTAGGTGATACAGTTGCCCATGGAACTGAGTTTGGTCTCAGGTAATAAGGGTGATCAGGTTTTTTATACTCAAAATCCATAAGGTAGTTGTTATAAAGAAAACCAAGTCCTTCTGCGGCAGCTTTACTTCCATAAACCCTTTCTACAGACTGTGTAAGACTGACTGCCATATTCTCATCCATAACAGACAGATGTGTTGTTTCCTCTGTGTACTCGTCGTATGTTTCATGAATTGGGAGATGAAAATCTATGGACTGTGCTATCTGTTTCACCTTTTTTGAGGCATACCTTGGACTTAGCATCCTTTCAGGTGTTATCTGTGGGTAAAAGTTAGGGTCGTAAGGTCTTCCTGTTCTCTCAAGTAAGGCTTCCCTTATTATCTCTATAAGGAGATGTATCTTTTTGATCTTATCTGAATGAAGTTCTTTCTGTGATGTTGCATCAAGCATAAGAAGTGCATAAATAAGAGGTCTTCCCGCTCCAGGTGGTGGCATTGTGTATATCTTCAGTCCTCTGAATCTTCCAACAACAGGTTTTCTCTCAATAGGAAGTGGTATGAGTGCAAGGTCGTCATATCTTAAAAGTCCTCCATTCTCCCTCATGTCTGCGTCAATCATCTTTGCAGGCTTTCCCTGATAGAAATACTCAAAACCGTATCTTGCAATATCCTCCAGTAGTCTTGCAAGATCATGCTGTTTAAAGACATCACCGGGATTGTAAGGTTTACCATCTTTCAGAAAGTACCTTCCACCTGAGAAAGATGGAACTTTTTTGAAGTTTTCAAGCTCTCTTTTCTGGAGTCTATGCTGGAGCTGTGTTATTTTGTAACCCTCATAGGCTACCCTTATTGCAGGCTCAACCACCGTTGACCATGGCAGTTTTCCGTACTTCCTGTGTACATAACCCAGAACAGCAAGTGTACTTGGAACAGTTGTTGCTCTATATCCTACTCCTCTATCCTCCTCATATATGGCACTTACATGGGCAAGGGAAGGGGCCCTTGATGATCCATCTATAGCTATCACCTTTTTTCCTGTATATATGACCATCATAGTCTGACCGCCTATTCCACTTCCCTGAGGTTCGCAGACAGCCAGAGCGAGGGCTGAAGCAACGGCAGCATCAACAGCGTTTCCACCCTGTCTGAACATCTCAATTCCTGCCTGTGTTGCATCTGGAAATGCTGTGGCAACCATACATCTTCCTGATTCTGAAAATTTAATCCCATCAGCTTCAAAACTATTTTCTATCTTTTTCAGATCCATCTCACCCCTCCAGAAGATAAGGATATCTTTTTACAGCTGTATTTAGAATTTTTTCTATAAGATCCTCATATGTATATCCTGCAGTTTTTGCTGCTGTGACGAATGAGCCTGTTTCACCGAGACTTGCCTGTGAGTTTATCTCAAGTATGTATATATTCCCCTCAAGGTCCATTCTTATGTCAGTTCTTGCATAATCCCTCAGGCCAAGAACGTGGAAAACTTTTTTGCTCAGCTCCTGCATTCTTTTTGCTGTCTTTTCAGGTATATCAGCGGGACATATCTTCTCTATAGGTTTGTGTCTTTTCAGGTATGTTGTCTGTATCGCATCAGGATCTCCTCCAAAATCAAACTCTAAAACAGGTAATGTTTCCACATCCTCATCATTTCCTATAAGACCGACTGAGAACTCTCTTCCCCTTATAAACTCCTCAACAATTGCATCCTGATGGAACTCTTCTGTTATTCTGGATACAGCCTTTTTCATCTGATCTGTATCTTTAACAACTGTTATACCAAGGGAAAGGGCTTCTTTAAGGGGTTTAACAATTGCAGGGAATCTTACATTGGAAAAATCGTGATCAGATGGGGAGAATACATGAAAATCAGGTGTTGGTATATCATAATACTTAAGGAGGATCTTTGTTACAGCCTTATCAAGAGCAAGTGTATGTCCTTCAGGGGATGATCCTGTATATGGAACACCAAGCATCTCTAAAAGGGATGGTATATGTGCGTACCTGTCCTCCCCCTGAATTCCATAAGAGAGATTGAAAACTATCCCTTTTCCTTTACTGAAAAACTCTTTCAGTCTGTCTATTATCTCTATATTTCCGTCAGCTATCTCAACATAATGCCCTTTTTTTCTTAGAGCATCTGCTATCTTATTTATAGTTTTAGGTGAGTATATCTCCTTTGTCTGTTTAGGAAGTCTAAACAGAACCTTTGAAAAATCGCTGTTGTATATAATCAGAACTCTCATAACAGATCCATAAACTAAAAGTTATCATAATTTTAAGTTACAGCAAATTTTATGAAATGAAAGCTATCTCAGAAGATAGTCCTTCAGAATTTTCGCATGATCAAAAACAAGTTTATCAAATGGAATATCTTCAAGTCTGAAAATCTTTACATCCTTTGCATCACTCTGTGCTTTTGGTTCTCCATAGGCTTTACAAACATATGTTATAGAAACTGTATGGAATCTTGGATCTCTATCAGGATCTGAGTACACACCTAAAAGTCTGACAATCTCAACATCAAGATCTGTCTCTTCCTTCATCTCTCTTATAAGAGCATCTTCTACACGCTCTCCTACATCAACAAATCCTCCTGGTATAGCAAGTCCTAGAGGTGGATTTTTTCTCTCAATAAGGACGATCCCTCTAAACCTGTCCTCACTGTCAAAGAGCTGTATTATTCCGTCAACTGCAACAAAAGGTGTTTTTATACCCATTTTTACTCTCCTTATAGGAAATAATAGAAATTATCTTAATTATAATCAATTATTGATTATGATCAGTGAAATAAAAACGGGATAAAACTAAACTTACTTTATGTAGTAATCCGCAGGAAATGGAGGGGAAGTGTCGTGAGGAAATTTTTAACTTTTGTTCTGGCTTTAGGGATGCTTTCTGTTGGCTTATCCTATGCTGGTGGTAAGGATGTAGAGAGAAAGCTTATGCAGTTAGCCAAAAAGAAAGGCTGTACAACATGCCATGATCTTGACAAACCAAAAAACTCAGTTCCCTACAGAGTGATAGCTAAGGAGTACAAAGGGAAAAAGGATGCTGTTGAGACACTTGTAAAAAGTATCCTTTATGCGAGCTTTGGAAAGTGGCAGACTCTTGGACCTAAGAAATACGGTATGAAACCAAGGGCTATATACATGCCAAGACAGAGACAGGTTACAGAAAGTGAAGCGAGGGAGATAGTTAAGCTGATACTTTCACTGGACACAAGTTCGGTTAAAACAAAGTAATTCTTTGAAAAGGGGGATTGTTTCCCCCTTTTAGTCATTTAAAAGACTTTCAAGTTTATTTTTATTTATCTTTACTATCTTTCTCTCTACGATCAGACCTTCATTTTTAAGCTCTCTCAAAGTTCTTGAGAGTGTTTCAGGGGTAATGTTCAGTATAGATGCTATCTTTGTATGTTTTAAACTGAAAAAGAGATCTTCATGTTCCTTTATAAATTTTGCCACTTTTTTCTTTGCGTTCTTTTCCATAAGATCTTCACAGTAGCTGTAATTTTTTTCTATCTTGTTTGCAAGATAGATGATTATCTCTCTCATAAAATTTTTGTTTTTCTCGATAAATTTTGTGAGACCTTTTGTTTCAAATACTATAAGCCTTCCATTAGATTCCATCTCAGCTGATATTGGATATTTCATACCTTTTATAACAGCAAACTCTCCAATAAAAGACGGGGGCAGGATGTAATTTAAAGTTATATCATTTCCGTTATTTGATGTTTTGTATATCTTTACTACACCTTCAATAAGAAAGAATGTGTATTTAGGATCGTCCCCTTCCCAGAAGATTATATCACCTTCCTTCTTTTCCTTAATCTTGGATATAGATTTAAGGTAAGAGATTTCCTTATCGGTCAACGACTTAAAAAAATTTGAATACTCCATGGCACCTTCTGGAAAAGAGATTTAATAAAAAGGTAATTTTTTAATACCTGTCAAGCCTTGATTCAGGTCAATGTTTTTATGGTTTTATATCCATAACTTAAATACCAAAATATTTCGGAGGTGTAGTATGAAAAAATATCTGACAGCGGTACTACTTGGTATAGGAATAATATCTTTACCATCGCTGGCTGGTGAGGATATGAAAGAGTTTATTAAGAAAAAAGGTTGTTTTGCCTGTCATGATATTTCAAGACAAAAGTCAGGACCACCTTTTAAGGCTGTTGCCAAGGAGTATAAGGGAAAACCAGATGCTGTAAAAACTCTTGTAACAAGTATTACTTCAGGAAGTATGGGTAAATGGCAGGGACTGTCTAAAAAGTATGGTTTTAAGGTCAATATGATGTATATGCCAAGACAGCATGTTACAAAGGAAGAAGCAGAAAAAATAGTGAAATATATACTTTCGTTAGAAAAATAGGAGGTGTGAGAGATGAAAAGGAAATGGAGGCTGGGAGTAATCTCAGCTTGTGCTATAGGCTTTATAGCCTCAACTGCACATGCACAGAGCCCAGCTGAGAAGGTTTATGTTCCACCGGGAAAACATGATGAGTTTTATGCATTTCTTTCAGGGGGATTTAGCGGTCAGCTGAGTGTCTACGGTCTTCCTTCAGGAAGATTAATTAAAGTTATACCTGTATTTTCCGTGAACCCTGAGAATGGGTATGGTTATTCAGAAGAAACTAAAGCCATGCTAATGACAAGCCATGGTTTCATTCCATGGGGTGATACTCACCACCCAGAACTTTCCCAGACAAATGGGGTTCCAGATGGTAGATGGATATTTATTAACGAAAATAACACTCCAAGAGTTGCAAGAATTGATCTGAGAACATTTGAGACTATAGAGATTCTGGAGATACCGAACTCTGGTGGTAACCACGCCTCAGCATTTGTTACACCAAATACTGAGTATATAACTGCCGGTACAAGATTCTCTGTTCCTATACCACAGAAGGACGTTCCTATTGCAAGTTATGCTAAAAACTTTAAGGGAACACTAACATTTATAAGAGCTGATAAACCTGGAAAGATGGACATAGCATTCCAGATACTTGTTCCAGGTTACGACTATGACCTTGCACACTGTGGAAAAGGACCTTCTTACGGATGGTGTTTCTATACTTCGTACAACACGGAACAGGCTCATACATTACTGGAGATAAATGCTTCACAGAAGGATAAAGACTATATAGCTGCAGTAAACTGGAAAAGAGCTGAACAGTGTATAGCTGAAGGTAAGTACCATGTTATGAAAACAGAATACTATCACAACTACATACCTGATCCTGAAGGGGATAGAATAGCCGTTTCTGAAGTTAAAAAAGAGGTTAAGGTTATAATTCCTAAAGAGTGTAAGGGTGTTCTTTACTTCCTGCCAACACCAAAATCACCACACGGTGTTGATGTTGATCCAACAGGTGAATACATAATTGCCGGTGGTAAGCTGTCTACAGTTCTTCCAATACACTCATTCTCTAAGATGATAAAAGCTATCAAAAACAAAGATTTTGTAGGAGAGGTTGACGGAATTCCTATACTCAGATACGAAGCTATAAGTTACTGTGAAGTTCCAAACCCGTGTCTTGGACCTCTGCATACAGAGTTTGATGGAAAAGGATACTCTTATACATCATGTTTCATAACATCAGAGGTTATAAAGGTTGATTACAAGAAATGTAAGGTTGTTGACAGGGCACCAACATATTACGCTGTTGGACACCTTATGATACCTGGAGGTGACTCTGCTAAACCTTGGGGTAAATATCTGCTTCCTATGAACAAGATAACAAAAGACAGATTTATACCTACAGGTCCAGAACTTTTCCACGTTGGACAGCTTTATGATATATCTGGTGGAAAGATGCAGCTTCTTCTTGATGTAGCTGAGATAGGTGAACCACACTACGCACAGGCGATACCTGCAAGCCTTGTTGCACCTAACACAATTAAGATCTATGAGCTTGAGAAGAACGACCACCCATACGTAACAAAATCTGAAGAAGAAGCCAAAGTTGTTAGAAAAGGAAATGAGGTTCATGTTTACATGACAACAATAAGATCACACTTCACACCTGATAATATAGAGGGTGTTAAAGTTGGTGATACAGTTTACTTCCATGTTACAAATATTGAACAGGACTGGGACGTTCCACATGGATTCGCTATTTTTGGTGCAGAAAATGCTGAACTTCTTGTAATGCCAGGTGAGACAAAAACACTTGTATGGAAGCCTAAAAAGCCAGGTGTTTATCCTTTCTACTGTACAGACTTCTGTTCTGCTCTCCACCAGGAAATGCAGGGATACGTAAGGGTATCTCCTAAAGGAGCTAATGTGACCATTAAGTACGGAACTGGCGAAGAAATGAAAACTGCTAAATAAGGGAGGTTTTTAATATGAGCGTCGTTTCAAGAGGGCTTCTTGCCCTCGCTTCTTTAGTTCTTATCGGTGTTTTCTTCTTCCCACTCTGGGAGATAACACTGATAGCCCCTCAGTATCCTGAAGGTTTAAAGATGTTTATATGGGTTAACAACATAACAGGTGGTTCACCACACGATCTTTACAACATAAATCTTCTCAACCACTACATAGGAATGAAACCAATAAAACCCGAAGAGATTGTAGAACTTAAAATAATGCCTTTTATATTCGGCTTTTTAACTCTTCTTGGACTTTTAACTGCGATATTAGGAAACAGAAAGCTTCTTATTGCATGGGTTGTACTCTTTGTTATTTTGGGGATAGCCGGTCTAGTTGATTTTTATATGTGGGAGTACGATTACGGACATAATCTTAATCCAAAAGCACCTATTAAGATTCCAGGAATGGCATATCAGCCTCCTCTTATAGGCTGTAAGATGCTTCTCAACATGAAAGCCTGTTCTTTTCCTTCAACAGGAACATATATAGCTGTTATCTCCATGGTAATAGGACTTATTTCTGCCGGTGTGGAAATATTCAGGAAGAGAGGTTAATATGAACATTCTGAAGGGAGGTAGCTTTATCCTTTCCATCTTTTTTATCATTTTTACACTTTCCTGTGAAAAGGTCAAAGCTCCTGTACCTATTGATTACGGTGTAGACAAATGTGATTACTGCCAGATGAAGATAATGGATGACAGGTATGGGGCAGAGCTTGTAACATCAACAGGAAAGGTTTATAAGTTTGATAGTGTTGAGTGTCTTGCAGGTTTTTATTTAAAAAATAAAGATAGATTAAAGATACACTCTCTATGGGTTACAGATTTTCAAAAGAAAAATCTTATACCTGCACAGAAAGCTTTCTATCTTCATTCCAAGGATCTTCCCAGTCCAATGGGTATGAATCTTTCAGCCTTTGCTTCAGAGGATGAACTAAAAATCGTCAAAGAGAAGTATGGCGGAGAGATTCTTAAGTGGGAAGATGTACTTACATTGGTTAAAGAAAAATGGTTAAATAAAAAGCATAATCACGAACACCACATGCATATGTGAAAATGATTAGATATATACAGATTGTGTTGATATTTTTGACCTTTCAATTACTACACAGCTACGGAGAAACATTAACCGTCTGTAAAGAAGGCTGTAAATACTCTTCTATAAAAGAGGCTCTTTCATATGCTAAAGACGGAGATAGAATAGTTGTTAAAAAAGGTGTTTATAAAGAAGGAAATATAGTAGTTGGTAAATCCATCTCTCTGATTGGAGAAGATTACCCTGTTCTTGATGGAGAGGGTAAGTATGAGATACTTACCGTTAAAGCAAATAATGTAACCGTGGAAGGTTTTATCTTTAAAAATTCAGGAAAAAGTTATATTGAGGACATAGCAGCGCTCAAGGTTATAGCATCAAAGGGATGTGTTATAAGAAAAAATAAGTTTTTTAAAAACTTCTGGGCTATATATCTTGCAAAATCAAAAGAATGTTTAATTGAGGAAAATTATATCAAAGGACCTGCAAAAAGAAGAAAGTTAGCAGAAAAAGGTGTAACGGAAACAGGTTTTGGAAATGGGATACATCTGTGGTACTGCAGGTATATAACTATAGACAACAACTACATATCAAACCACAGAGATGGAATTTATTTTGAGTTTGTCAAGGACAGCGTTATTATAGGAAATCTAAGTGAGGATAACCTCCGTTACGGTCTTCATTTTATGTTCTCTCACAGAGATATATACATAAATAATGTTTTCAGACATAACGGTGCCGGTGTTGCCGTAATGTACACAAAGAAAGTACATATGGAGGGGAACAGATTTGAGTACAACTGGGGCCCTGCAACATTTGGACTTCTCCTGAAGGATATAACAGACAGCTTTATAACGCACAATATCTTTTACAAAAACACAACCGGCATATTTTCTGATAATACGATAAGAACACGTATTGAGGAGAATGATTTTATAGAGAACGGTCTTGCCCTTAAGATATACTCTAACTCAACAGACAACATAATAAGGCATAACAATTTCATAGAGAACACATTTAATGTGGTCACAAACAGCTTTCACAATCCAAATAAATATACAGAAAATTACTGGAGTGATTACAAAGGGTTTGATCTTAACAGGGATGGTATAGGAGATATACCCTACAGGCCTGTTTCACTGTTTGGATATTTTACAGAGAACTATCCTCAATCTATAATACTCACAAGGAGTTTTTTTATATATCTACTTGATCTTGTTGAGAGGATATTTCCCATGCTTATACCTGAATCACTTGTAGATAATAAGCCTTTAATGAGGAAGTATGAATGGTTGAAGTAAAAGATCTTTTTAAAAGATTTGGGAAAAATGAGGTTTTAAAAGGTATATCTCTAACAATTAAAAAAGGAAAAGTTACTGCAATACTTGGGCCAAACGGGTCTGGAAAAACAACACTGATAAAATCAATCCTCGGGCTTGTGATACCAACATCCGGAAAGATTCTTGTTAACGGGAAGGATATAAAAGGAAATTACACCTACAGAAAGGATATAGGTTATATGCCACAGCTTGCCGTTTTTCCTGAAAACCTGACTGTTAAAGAGCTGATAAGGATGCTTATAGATGTCAGAAAGGACGGTTACAATCCAAGGATTATGGAAAACTTTGTTGAAGGCCTTGGAATTGAGAAATACTACGATAAAAAATTAAAAACGCTATCAGGAGGAACAAAACAGAAGATAAACGCACTGATAGCTTTTATGTTTGATCCACAGATATTCATACTTGATGAACCTACAGTAGGCCTTGATCCTGTATCAAGCAGTTTTTTAAAGGATAGAATAAATGAGGAGGTTGATAAAGGAAAGCTTGTAATACTGACCTCCCATATAATGAGTGAGGTTGAAGAGGTTGCTGATGAACTTGTTTTTCTACTTGAAGGGAAGGTTTATGTAAAAGGAACTGTAAAAGAGATTATAGATATGTCAGGAGAGAAGAACCTTGAGAGAGCTATAGCAAAACTTATGGAGAAGGGATACGATGTTTAAGCTTCTTAAGTATGAATTTTACAATATGTACAGAAATAAATGGATTATATTTTACTTTTTCTTTTTCCTTCTGATAACAACTGTTCTTTTTTATTTTACGAAAGATTCTGTTAAGGTGTGTGCAACACTTTTAAATCTTACTCTCCTTGTTATACCTCTAATAAGCCTGATACTTGGAACTATTTTTCTGTACGACTCAAGGGCCTTTATAGAGCTTTTACTTTCACAGCCTATAAACAGGAGATCAATATACGTGAGTAAGTTTATAGGTATAGCATTCTCTCTATCTTTCAGTTTTGCTGTAGGGGTGACATTTCCTATACTATTTTTCTTCAGGGAGATAACTATAGATTACAGCCTTTATTTAAGTGTGGTTACATCAGGTATTATGATGACATTTATCTTTTTATCAATAGCCTTTTTGATAGGAACGGTTTTTGAGGATAAGGTGAAAGGATTTGGAGCATCAATTCTTACGTGGCTTTATGTAACTCTTGTTTACGACGGCATAATACTTTTTATCATTATATACTTTCAGGAATACCCACTTGAAAAACCTGTTCTCTTTCTTTCGCTTATAAACCCTGTTGATCTCGCAAGGATTTTTGTTGTTCTACAGCTGGATATATCAGCACTGCTAGGCTATACAGGTATTATATTTAAGAGATTTTTTGAAACACAGCTTGGAATGGTAGTTTCACTTTTAAGTATGCTTTTGTGGGTTATTGTTCCTTTTTTAATTGGGCTTAAAATATTTAATAAAAAGGATTTTTAAGGAGGGGTTATGAAAAGAGTAGCGATCTTTACATTTATTATGTCAGGGTTTTTAATTTCAGCTTCAGCTGAGATTGATGTTTTGAAAACCGGCAAGCAGCTTGCAAGACCGTGTACATGGTGTCACGACACAAAAAGGGAGCTTATTGCACCTTCATTTAAGGAGATAGCTGACAGATACAGGGATATTCCTGATGCCAGGAAGATACTTTTTAACAGCATAAAGGAAGGAAGCAAAGGTAGATGGAAAAAATGGTTTGAGAAAGGTATGTATATGCCTCCTCAAAAACCTTACTACTCTGATAAGCAGATAGATATGATTGTTGAGTGGATACTCAGCCTGAAGTGATCAGTTAGACATCTTTACTTCGGCTTCCACAACCTTTTTGCCTGATTTCTCAAATATAAGTATGATTCTGGCTTTTTTTCCTGGGAGTAATTTTTTGTTAAGTTTCATAAACATTATGTGATATCCACCAGGCTTAAGTTCCACTTTAGATCTGGCAGGAATTTTTAGCTTTTTAATATGTTTCATCTTAACAACATTATTTTCTTCAACTGTAACGTGTAAATCTGCCATCTTTGATATGTCAGACTCAATACCTATGAGGTAGTCATCCTGATCACCTTTATTTTCAATAACCATATATCCGGCTGTCATGTTCATCGTCGGAGGAACAGCCCTTACCCATGGATCTTTGATAAGTATCTCAGGCTGTGAAAATGCGGGAATGAATAGGGATATTAAAAGTAAAACAGTTATTCTTACCATCTTATTTCTCCATTTTTAGTAATTTTACCATCTGTATTATATCTTCTGCTATCCTTTTTGGATTGTCCTTCCTTGGTGTGTATATAAGTTTCAGTATCCCTCTATTATCTAAAAGGTATATAAATGCTGTGTGATCCATAAGATACTCAACATCAGGATTATCCTTTACAGGTACCTTTTCGTAAAATGCTCTAAAACTTTTCGCGACCTTTTTTATCTCCTCGGGCTTTCCTGTCAGACCTATTATGGTTCCATCTTTATCATAAAATTTAACATACTCTTTAAGTTTCTCAGGGGTATCCCTTTCAGGATCCACGGATATGAACAGAACTTTCACATACTTTTTATAATCTCCAAGGTTATCAAGTGTTTCTTTAATTCGGAGCATTGTTGCAGGACATACATCCGGACAGAATGTATAACCAAAAAACACAAGGACAATCTTATCTTTAAAGTCGGAGAGCTTAACCTTCTTTCCATTATGATCCGTCAGTGTAAAATCCTTGATCTTCTGAAGATAGGGGAGACCGTAAAACTGGTATGAAAGAGAAAGTGTTACAAAAATAAGTACAGATAAAAGAGTTATCAGTTTTTTCATTTCCACCCTCCTTTAAATATAGATATTAACCTATTCTTTTTAAAATCCATTGATTTCAGTCAAAATTTGACATTGATCAATGTTTATTTAGATTTATAACTATAAGTTAATACTGATATGTTTTTAAGTTGAATTAAAGATAAAATTATGTTAGTTTTAAATAAAAAATAACAAAATACAAGGAGATGGAGGTGCCTTATGAAAAAACTTCTCTACTCAGCTCTCGCAGTCCCTGTTATTTTCACAGTATCTGAAGCACAGGTCTTGAAGGTTAAAAAGATAACAGTAGCTGAAGAGGTAGTTGAGGCTGAAACAAAAGGTGAGACAAAGGAGGTTTTTGAGGAAGATATAAAAATAACAAGACAGATAGATATTGGAGAGATACTTTCCAACCTCTATCCGGAGATAAACCATATAAGAAAAGGTGGAACCGCCAATGATATAGTTATTAGAGGATTTGGAAAGGATAATATAAATGTTCTGATTGATGGAGCGAGGATTTACGGTGCATGTCCAAACAGAATGGATCCTCCTATCTTTCATATGTCAACACCACAGATAAAGGAAGTACAGATACTTGAAGGTCCTTTTGATGTTTCAAATCAGGGGTCGCTTGCAGGAACTGTAAATCTGGTATCAAAAGATCCAGAGTCTGGTTTAGGTGGATCCCTTGGTTTTACAGGAGGCTCCTTCTCCTATATGAGTGGTAATCTTCAGGTTTACGGTGGAAGCGATAAGATAAAAGCTCTTTTTGGTATTAGCAGGCAGTACTCAAAACCTTACAAATCTGGAGAAGGTAAGAGATTTACTGAGTATCCAACAGGTAAATCAGCCTATAAAGACAGTGAAAAAAAACGTACAGCATTTGATATAACAAATGTGTGGGGTAAGCTCTCAATCTCACCAAACCAGGAGAATGAGATAAAGATAGGATATGCGTACGATAACTTTGAGGATGTTCTGTATCCTTATCTTATGATGGATGCCGTTTATGACAGAACACACAGAGCCAATATTGAGTACATAAACAGATCTCTAGGGATAAAGGTCTCTACATACTGGAATAAAGTAAAACACGATATGCAGGATAAATGGAGAGTTAGCTCTATAGAGTGGACTGATGGGACAAAATCTACACGTGGTTATATGATGAAAACCCTTGCTAAAACAAAGACTTACGGATTTAAAATAGAGAAGGAGTACAGACTTAAAACCGTCAGGATTAAAACAGGTATAGATGGATATCTTAGAAACTGGAAAGCTGATAATGAGCTTATGGCTCTTGATAACAGTGGTATGATACCTGACGTGGATATAAAAAATATAGGTATATATCTAAAAGGTGATAAAAAGATAAATAAATGGGTTGTTTCGGCCGGACTCAGATATGATAAAACAAAGTCTGAAGCTAACAAAAACAGTTTAGGATCAGCAAACAGAGGTATATACGATCAGTACTACACAAGTTACGATCTTTCAAAGACTGACAGTTATATTTCTGGAAATGTGATAGCAAGATACAAACTGGATAAAAGATCAAGCGTTTATCTTGGTTTTGGACATACTGTAAGAGTTCCTGATCCTGCAGAGAGATATATAGCTCTCAAAAAACCTGATCCATCAGCGATGACACCAGATGACGTTCCGGACTGGGTTGGTAACCCTAATCTTAAGCCTGTTAAGAATAATGAGATAGATGCAGGATTTGAGTTTTACAAAGGCACAATTGGATTAAAAGGAAATATATTTTACAGCAAGCTCAAGGATTACATATATTTAGACAGAATAAAGGATAACACAGGAACACTTAACGCCGTATCTTACCAGAATATAGATGCACACATATACGGTGGTGATTTTTCACTGCTTGGAATACTTACAGAAACTGTATCTTTAGAAGTAGGAGTTGCCTACCAGAAAGGAAAAAAGGATAAGGGTAATTACACGGATAGTAACTTAGCTGAGATACCGCCTTTGAAATCAAGGGTTGCAGTAAAGTATGATAATGGGGCTTTTTACGGTCTTGTTGAGACTATATACTCTGCAAAACAGGAGTATGTAGATTCAGATCTTGGAGAGAAGACAACAAAATCATATTTTGTGGTTAATCTGAAAGGTGGATTTAATCTTGGTGAGAGAATATTTGTAGGTGGTGGGATTGACAACCTTTTTGATAAAAATTACTACACACACCTTTCATACCTGAGAAATCCTTTTATGGCTGGAACAAAGATACCTGAACCTGGAAGATTCTATTACGTGAACTTTAACTGGGTGTTTTAGATAAATTCTTGCAACTTTTGGAGTGTTATTCTGACCTGCCTCAAGGCAGGTCTTTTATTTTATGCCAGCTGTTTTTCTTTTCTAACAGGAATTAAACATACATTTTCTGAGCTGTAAATCTCAACTCTGTTTTTACCCTTTTTCTTGGCTGAGTATAGAGCTATGTCAGCCTTCTTTATAAAATCTGTTATACTTTCATCAGGAAAATATTCAGCCACACCAACACTTATGGTTATCTCTGGAATACCCTCCACTTTTATATCTTTAACGAGCTTTCTTATTTTTTCAGCAATATTTCTTGCCCCTTCGTCGTTAATACCGGGACAGATTATCATAAACTCCTCTCCACCGAATCTTCCAAGTGTATCAGTTTTTCTGATATGGTTTTTTATCGTATCAATGGTTATCTTTAAAACCTGATCTCCTATATTATGGCCGTAGGTATCATTTATACTTTTAAAGTTGTCTATATCAAACATTATTAAAGATAAATGATTCCCATATCTCTTTGATCTCTCAATCTCCTCTTCTAACTTTTTAAAAAGCTGGTATCTGTTAAAAGCTCCTGTAAGTGGATCTGTTGTGGCAAGTTTTTTGATCTTTTCGTAGGAGGAAAGGAGAGCTGACTCAAAAACGTAAGCAAGAACCATTATAACCACGTACGCAGATAAGGCCTGCCTTATCTCATCAGGACTGTATGGGATTGGAACTATATTGAGTTTGTTCAGTACAGCCAGTATAACTATCACAACTATCAAAGTTATATTCCAGAAGAGACCTACTCTGTTCCCTTTCAGGAAAAATGACAGTAAAGGGTATGTGTATATCCAGTAGATAGCTGTATTGGCAATTCCACCATGTATTATTATTCCAGTGAGAAGTATTATCATCCCGATAAGAATAAAGTTTTCGGCAACCCTTATAAGTTTTCCATCGGATACTTTAAGTAGTATTAAATTAAGAACTGCACCTGTTGCCACTATAAACTCAAAGAGAGCTATTGAGTACTCTTTACCTATAAAATGTATGAAAGAAAATGTATATAGTGCTATCGTTCCTAATATTGTAAATGAGTAGATAAGTCTGATCTTATCAATATCAGTTTCTTCTATCAGGTTCTTACCGTTTGTGTTAATCACTTTTTCACCTGGAAAAGGAGATTGTTCTCAACCAAACACCTGTCATATTTTTTCTTATTATCAATTACATACAATTACTAAATATTGTAAAGGTAAAAGTACCTATTTTCAAAAAAGATGCTGTATAATTTCCTTTATGCTTTTGAGAATTCTGTCGTATGTTTACGGAGCCGGTGCTTACCTCAGGAGAGAACTGTATGAAAAGGGAGTTTTAAAAACAAAAAAACTTCCCCGTCCTGTTATCTCTATCGGAAATCTGTCTGTTGGTGGAACGGGAAAGACTCCTCTTACAATATACACAGCCAGAAAGCTTATCGAAAAGGGGTTTAATGTCTGTGTTCTTTCAAGGGGCTACAAAAGAGAGTCAAAGGGAACAGTAGTTGTATCGGATGGTAATAATATCTTTGTAAACTGGAGGGAGTCTGGGGATGAGGCATTCCTGATAGCCAGAAACGGTATTCCTGTTGTTGTCTCATCATCAAGGTATGAAGCCGGTATGAAGGCTTTAAACTCAATGGATGTTGATGTATTTTTGCTTGATGATGGGTTTCAACATTTTCAGCTCCACAGGGATATAGACATCATCACTGTGGATGCTACAAAACCTTTCTGGGAGGACAGGCTACTACCTGAGGGAAGACTGAGAGAGCCACCGGAGTTCTACAGATATGCAGATATTATAGTTGTGAGCAAGATCTTCTCTATTGATGAGATAAAGAAGAAAAAAATCATTGAAAAACTTGACAGTTTTGGAAAGCCATATTTTTTATCAACTGAAAAGATGAACTCTCTCACAGACGGTAAGAGAATATACAGTCTTGAGTTTCTAAAAGGTAAAAAAGTTGGTATTTTTTCAGGACTTGGCAACAACAGGCAGTTTTTTGATGCTATAAAGGATCTGTCTGAAAGGTACAGCTTTGAGATTGTAGAGTTTATATCCTTTCCTGACCATTACGATTACACTGATCTGAGACTTGATAAAAAGGCTGATATATGGCTTACAACTGAGAAGGATCTTATAAAGATAGAAAAAAACGAGAGTATATTTGCTTTAAAGTACAGTATTGATCTGAGACCGGACTATATGGATATGATAATCGGTAGATTGAAGTAAAATATTTATCTGCCGAAATATTTTTTAAATACAACATCTGGAGTTGTTGAGATGGAATACAGGGAGAAACACCCATTTGATATAGTTCTGAAACTTATGATTAATGGTGAGATAGATCCCTGGAATGTTGATATTGTAGAACTTGCAGATAAGTACCTTAATGAGATTAAGAATATGCATATACCTGATCTCAGACTTGCGTCAAAGGCTTTAGCTGCTGCAGCCCTTCTGTTAAAGATGAAAGCTGATGCCCTTGATATTGGAGATGAACAGGATGAAGGGGAGAAGATAAGCAGAAAAAGGGTGTTTGGTATTAAGAGATTTTACACAATTGATGAGATAGCCCATGTTCTTAAGAAGTATATTGCCCCTGTGATTGAGTTTAAACCTAAAAGAAAGTATGTAAGAAGAAAGCCTTACACAAGGAAACCGAAAACGATTGATATACCTCTTTTCCACGCGACACTTGAAGAAACTATTGAGATGCTGGAAAAGGAGTTTCAGAATCTTGAAGGTGTTATAACGCTTTCCCAGCTTGATCATCCAAACAAAGCCCAGGCTTTCGTTGCGCTTCTTTTCCTTAACTATGAGGAGGTTATAAATATCTACCAGGATGAACATTTTGGTGAGATATACATAGAGAAAAATCAGCAGAAGATCAAGAAGATCGCATGATCATTTTATAGGTGAACTTCCTGTTAGAACCTTTCCAATATCAAAATCTGAGATTATACCTATAAGTTTCTTATTTTCCAATGAATCAACAACGGGAGCTATACCTATATTGTTCTCAATAAATATACTGAGTGTGTTAAAAAGTGAAAGATCAGGAGTAACACATATAGGATTTGGATTCATAATATCTTTAACCTTCAGCTGTCTCATATCCTGATTGCAGGCTTTAATAAGATCAGAGTCTGATATGACACCTATAACCACATCATTTTCAACAACAGGTAAAAGTGATATTCCGTAATTCTGGAGTATAAGTCCAACCTCAACAACAGGTGTTTCCTTGTTCACGGTAATAACTGTTGATGTCATAACATCCTCAACTCTGTACTGCTGGAGTATTAGGAACTTAAACTCATCCTGATGAACAGGAGAGTTGATCTTATAATCAACCTGACTCTTGAATATACTCTTCTCTCCTGATAGGAAATGGGATATAGCAACAGCTATTATCGCAGGTACTAAAAGCTGGTACCCACCTGTTATCTCAGCCACAAGAATAAGTGTTGATAATGGAGCCTTTGCAGCTGCAGCAAATGTTGATACCATCCCAACAACAGTTAGGGCCGTTATATTAAAAGAAGAACTCTCCTGAAAACCTATGGCTGATAGAAGATAGTAAACGGAAGCTCCTGTCAGTCCCCCAATCACAAGTGAAGGACCAAAAACACCACCTGATCCACCAGACCCGAGTGTAAATGAAAATGCAAGTATCACAACAAATATACTCACAACAATAAGTAAAGGTGAGAGGTAAACAAGATTCCCTGACATTATCATCTGGAGCCAGCCGTATCCAGTTCCGATAGCGACAGGTGTAAACATACCCATAAGACCAACAAAAAAGCCACCAACAGCAGGCTTGAATACGGGGTGTATCCCTAATGAGTTGAAGATCTCCCTGGATTTATCAAGTGAAAATATCATCAGTCTTGCGATCATCGCTGTTGATATTCCAAGGAATATATACGCAGCAGCATCATTTACAGAAAGGCCGTTAAACTGTGGAAGTTCTATATGGAATAGAGGTGAGAAGCCTAAAAATGATCCAACAACAATAAAGGCTATAAAAGAGGCTATAAAGCTTGGTATAAGTGTCTCCGTCTCAAAATCTTTCTTATAGAAAACCTCAGAACTTATTATAGCTCCTGCGAATGGAGCTTTGAATACACCGGCTATACCAGCACCCATCCCAACAGCGAGTGCTATATCCTTCTCCCTGTCAGAAAGCTTAAATATCCTTCCCAGGAATGATCCTATACCTGCTCCTATAAGTGCTATAGGTCCTTCCTTTCCTGACACACCTCCACTTCCTATTGTCACTGCAGCTGTTATAAGTTTCATAATTGATGTTTTAAGTCCAAGATACTTTCTGTGGTGGAATGCCCTTATAGCCGCATCTGTACCTACACCTGCCGATTCAGGTGAAAAGAGATATACCAGAATCCCTACAATGAGACCTCCAAGAGCTGTAGATATAGGGAGAAGGTATGCCCTTTCCATCTCAAAACTGAAAAAATGGGAACCACCTTCGCCAAAAGGAGATGGAGGCTGGTATGATACTATCCCGCCAAGAAAGAAATCAGAGGATATCTTTATAGCTTTTAAGAATATTATGGCAAAAAGACCTGCAAACAGACCAATAAGAACGGGGAGGAGAAAACTTTGGTAGTTAAATCTGTAGCCGAATAAGTTTTTCAGCAATTTTTCACATTAAAAATTTTATTTGGTAATAAAATTATAATCTAAATCTCATATATTTTTTATAAAAAGCATACTTATTACAGGAATTATCTCAAGTCTTCCAAAGATCATCTCAAACGATAAAGCTAACTTCTCAAAATCGTTAAAAGCGGAAAAGTTGGAAGCGGGACCAACATCCCCAAGACCTGGACCTAAACTTGTTATACATGCTATAGAGGCTGAAAATGATGTTACAAGATCATGACCGCTCAGCGTCAGTAGAAAACCGAAAAACACAGTTGTTGCAACATAAAGTGATAGGAAAGCCCAGAACATACTGATAGTTGATACATCAAGCGGTTTTCCTTTTATTGTTATTCTGTAAACAGCTTTTGGATGGGCTATCTTTTTAAGCTCTGCCTTTACAGTTTTGTAAACCAGTATAGCTCTGAATATCTTGATCCCACCACCAGTAGATCCTCCAACAGCTCCTATAAGGGAAAGTATCATCATTAAAGATAAAACAGAAGGATGCCAGTCTGAGTAATCTGTTGAGGAGAATCCTGTTGTAGTTGCTGTAGAAACTATCTGAAAGAGAGCATACCTGAAGCTCTCATACATATCCGGATAAAACCCCGAGAGATATAAAACAGCTGTGGCAAACATTACAGATCCACAGATAATAGCTAAAAACACTATAACTTCCTGATCGCTGAAGAACCTGATAACGGATCTTTTTTTATAAGCTACATAGTATAGCTGGAGATTTATAGCACCCATTATCATAAATAGTGATATTATGATCTCAACAGCAAAGCTGTTAAAAGCTCCTACACTCTCATTTTCAGGTGCAAATCCGCCTGTTGCAACTGTTGAGAATGTGTATGTTATTGAGTTATACCAGCTCAGACCCGAGATTTTAAGGAGAATTATCTCAATAACCGTTAAGGTGATATAAACAAGGAATACGATCTTTGTTACCTCTTTAACGCGAGGTTCTATCTTTTCCTCAACTATCTTTGATGACTCAAACTTTACTATAGCTCTCCCTATAGGAAGTCTTGTTGAAAGGAAAGAGACCGCAAAAACAGCAAAACCAAGACCACCTATCCAGTTTGTTATACTTCTTAGAAGAAGTACACTTTCAGGGAGTTTCTCTATATCCTCAAGTATTGATGCACCTGTTGTTGTAAATCCGGATACAGACTCAAAGTAAGCGTCAATAGGATCATGTATATAACCGCTCAGTATATAACCTAAAGCTGTAAAAACGGGAAATATGAACCATATAGATACAGCTATAAAAAGGGCTTCCTTCTCAGAGAGTTTGTGTGATTTTATAGGAACTGATAGGGAGTATAGGAATAATGCGAGTAAAACAGGTATGAGAAAAGTAAGTATCTCCTCATCCTCAAGGTAAAGTGAGTATACAAGTGGCGGTATAAATGTTACCAGAGAGAGGATAAATAAAATGAATGTCTCAAATTTATAAATGATGCTGAATCTTAAATTACTCATAATCCTCTTTCTCTAAGACTATAAGAGTATCCCCTTTAAGTAAAACGGTACTTCCCCTTGCTATATACATCTCATCATCCCTTTTTATACCGAGGATAACAAAATTTCCTGATGATATCTCCTCAACCTTTCTGTCAGCAAGTTTTTCATCAACGTAAATCTCTGAGACTTTAAGATTTTTTATTATCTCAAATGTGTCTATAAAACCTTTATGTCTGATCTTTCTGTAAACCCTTCTAGCAACGATCTTCCTTGCAACAAGCGGAACATCTATCCCGAGTATATGGGCTATATCCTCATACTCAGGATGTTCTATAAAGGCAAGTATCTTTTTTGCACCTAACCTTTTTGCAAGCATACAGGATAGTATGTTCTCCTCCCTGTAGCTTGCACTTATAACAAGGTCTGCACTGTCTATACCTTCATTTCTTAATGTGTCCTCATCAATAAGACCTGTATGTATAACAGTTGATTCCGGATATATCTCGGCAGCCTGTTCACACAGATCAATATCAGGTTCAAATATCTTTATCTCAAGATTTTTGTACATTCTTAACTTTTTAATCAGGCTTAATCCTAACTTTGATATACCGAGAAAGTATATACTTCTGATAGGATCATTCTTTATCTTGAACTCCTTTATAAATCTCTCTAAGAGGGATTTCTCAAGAAGGATGTATATAACATCATCCTCAAGTATGATCTTCTGTCCTGTGGGAATAATAAACTTACCATCCCTTTCAAGTAAGGCTATTGTGAAAGGGGTTCTTATCCTTATCTCATTCAGATCAGCTATCTTCCTGTTAACAAAGCCGTCATACTTTGAAACCTTATAACTGAAAAGTAGAAACTTACCATCATCAAGCTCATTAAATGTTGTCATAAAAGGATACTTTATTATCATCTCAATATTTTTAAATATCTCATTGAATGTGTTGACTATATCAACCTTTAGAAAGTTCTCTATCTCTTTCTTTGAAAGAATATCCTCATCAATCCTTACAAGTATCTTCTCTTTTTTGAATACAGCTCTGAGCATCAAGGCTATTGATAGATTTATCTCGTCCTTGTTTGTAACAACTATGAAAAGCTCGTAATCCTTAAGGTCGGCTATACATTCCTCTTTGAACGCATCACAGTTGTAGGAGGCGACATCAACGGTCCTCTGTAGCTCCTCAATCTTATCTTTATCCTTATCTATGACGGCTATGTCATAACCTTCTTCAGATAATTTCTTTGCAAGGTAGCTCCCTACAACACCGGCACCTATAATGCATATCTTCATCTTTTCCCCTATGGATAAGAATGTAGCCAGAAGATAATTTTAAGATTATAACTATGGAAATAGAAAGTCAAATACTGTATTGAAAATATTGATTTAAGGAATAAAATAATCTCCGCCATGAAAAGATATCCATCTTACTTAAAGCTTTATGAGAGTGGTGAGCTTAAAGAGAGGGTTGAAAAGCTTTACACCAGACTTGAAAACTGTGATATATGTCCCCACAGATGTGAGGTTAACAGACTTAAAGATGAGAAAGGCTTCTGTAAAACGGGTGAGAAGGTTATTGTCTCATCATTCTTCCCTCACAGAGGAGAGGAGTTTCCTATAAGAGGTTACAGGGGAAGTGGAACTGTATTCTTCTCTTACTGTAATATGAGGTGTGTTTACTGTCAGAACTATGATATAAGCCATTTAGGTGAAGGTAAACTTTACAGCCCTGAGGAGATAGCATCAATAATGTTGTACCTTCAGGAAGAGGAATGTCACAACATTAACTGGGTATCCCCATCACATGTAGTTCCACAGCTTGTAAAGGCTCTTTATATAGCTGTAAAAAACGGGCTTAAAATACCCGTTGTTTATAACACATCATCCTATGACAGTATTGAAACATTAAAACTTTTAGATGGGATAGTTGATATATACCTTCCGGATATTAAATACCTGAAAGAAGATTACGGAAGAAGATACTCAAAGGTTAAAAACTATCCTGAAACTGTGAAAGAGGCTATAAAGGAGATGCACAGACAGGTAGGTGATCTTAAAACTGATGAGAATGGTATAGCATACAGAGGAGTTCTTGTTAGACATCTTGTTCTTCCTGAAGATATATCAACAACAAAAGATGTTATAGAATTTCTTAAAACTGTATCACCAGATATGCATGTTAACATTATGCCTCAGTACCATCCTTACTACAGGGCATTTGAGTATCCTGAGCTTTCAAGAAGAATAAAATCGGATGAGTTTCTGAAAGCTCTTAAGTACGCACAGGACGCAGGTCTTAATCTGGTGAATGACTAAAAATTGATCTTGGTTATTGACAAAAAATTTATGCTGATTTATATTACATTGAGATTTAATCTCAATATAATAGGAATGATCATGAGGAAATTAGTATTACCACTTATACTTTTTATAGGGTTTGCCTACGGAAAAAACAGCTCAGAAAAGCCTTTCATAGAGGAGCATATCTATCACAAACACAGGATAGATTTTGTAAATGCATCCGTTTTCCAGCAGACGGATGGTTATGGAGCATTTTACAACACAACACATATTTTTATGTATCTTGATCTGTCAAAGACTGAACAGATCTTTATAAATAACTCTATAACTTTAGGGAACGGTCTGAATAACAGATTTTCAAGTAAGGGATTTACATTCCTGCCTTCTGGGGATGATCTCCAGGATATGACTGAGGACATAAATGATACCGGGAGAAAGTATATCCTTGAGCTGTGGTACAAAAAGAAGTTTGAAGATTCTGTCTTTGTTGCAGGTTTGATAGATTCAGCCTCTTTCATAGACGAAAATAATGTTGCGAATGATGAGCATACACAGTTTTTAAACTCAGCTCTTATAAATAACCCTGTTGCACCGATACATTCTTACAATCCTGGATTTTATATTAAACATGATCTTAAAGGCATGGTTTTTAAAACCGTTTTTATAAAGAACACACCGGAAAAAGGAAATACAGGGTTCTTACAGCTGAATATCAGTAAAGAAAATCTGAATGTAAGACCATACTACTACCATACATTCAGTGATTATGAGAATAAAGGTTTTGGTCTGTCGTCTGATATAGGTCTTGGAAGATCAGCTCTTTTCTTTAGAGGGAGTAAAAGATCAGGAGGTAAAGATCTATTTCTTTCTGCCGGTTTCCAGATTGAAGATATTTTCAGAAATGACAGGATAGCTTTTGGAACAGGATTTATAAAAGAAGAGATAAAAAAGTATGTTTACGAGATCTACTATCTTTACAGAATCAACAGTTATATATCTTTTACACTTGATTTTCAGCAGATAAAAGAGAGATCTTCAGAAAATATATTTGGAACAAGACTGTACATATCATATTAAGGAGGGAAGTTATGAACAGGGAAATCTTAAGGGAGATTGAAAAACTCTCAGAGGATGTATCAAAGGCTCTCCAGAGAGCTGATAACTATGATGAGAAGATCAGTATCTTTAAGCTTTACTACAGGATGCTTCTTCTTATGGAAAGACTCAAGCTTGAGGAGAACTTTTCCTGTGAAAAATTCAGAAGGTTTATGGGGTCAGGAAGATGAGATGGATATTTTTAGTTTTTTTCATTTCGTTGTCTGCCTATGGTGGCCTTTTGATAAAACCTGAAGAGGCGTTAAAAGATTTATTTCCTGAAGGGGAGATTGATAAAAAGAATATTCTTCTGAAGAAAAAACAGGCTGAAGAGGTTGTGAAGCTATCAAGGATAAAGCTTAAAAGTAAGATTGTTACAGTTTATCTTGTCAGAAAAAGAGGTAAAACTGTTGCATACGGGATACTTGATACACACAGGGTA